>CAWAND010000010.1:0-1864348 GCA_963783335.1 uncultured Chloroflexia bacterium | reverse complement strand
CTGATCGGCCGGGGTGTTTCACCACTTCATCTCCCGACCGCTTCGAGCATACTCCAACTCTTCCAAGTCCGCCCGTCATCCCCGGTCCGATCCAGCGAGATGTTAGGCTGACGCACGCTACGGAAATTGGGCTTGTTCAGAACTGGAGAGATTGACCTATCCCGGTACTGGTTCGCCCTTCTTCATTGGGCGTACAACATCCAAGATTGAATCTGGATGTCGCGCGGCGACCTGGAGTAGGACTTTCGCGGGGCCATTTGGAGTTCTACGACCCTGCTCCCAGTTGCGGAGTGTACTGATGCTGATTCCAAGCATGGCAGCGAATTGACTCTGCGACAAGTCGAAGTTGGAACGTATCTGCTTTATGTTCGGGCCGTCGACAACAAACGCGCGAGAAGGTGGCAGCTCGCCTCGACGAATTGAGCCTGCCTCCCGAATACTTTCCACCAGTTCGTTGAACAGTTCGTCCTTCATTTGTACTCTTCCTTCACAATCTTCTTCAGAATCTTCAATTGGCTAGGCGTCAAGTCTTCCTGCTCGGACTTTGAATACATAAGCAACATGAAGATATGATCTTCTTTCACTGCCCAATAATAGATTACTCTAGCTCCGCCGCTTTTGCCCTTCCCGGGTAATCCCCACCGGATCTTTCGCAGCCCACCACTTCCGCGAACAAGTTTCCCTAACTCAGGGTTACCCACCAATGCTACTTGAAGCTTTCGATACTCCTCATCTGGCATTAGGCCAACAACTTGCCGGGTGAAGATAGATGTCTCAATAATGACCAAAGTAGTTTGCCCAAGTCTTTCTATTCGATACAAGGGTACGCCATTGGCGTACTTTTGTCAAGTGATGATCTTGATCGAACTGGATATTGCTGTGTCTGCCTAACGCCTCCGAGCTGATGGGCCGGGTTTGATCAATGCTGCTTCTCCAGGCCCATCCCGATCATACAACGCCTGCTCCAGAATCGCCCCGCATCCCCGGTCCCATCCAGCGAGATGTTAGCTGGCTAGATGGTCCTTGCTTGTACAGTGTCAGCGGCGACAGAGCAGATTGGTGTGCCCGTTGAAGTGAGCAGGGTACCACTGGGCGAGTTGTTCAGCGGAGCTTTCGACCAATCTGCTGCCATTTTGCTTGAGATCGTAGAGCCTGAATCCCAGTGCGCTCAGATATTTCAGGTATCTTGTTGCTCCATATCCTATCTGTTCAAGGCCTGCGGGCCAATACTCAGTGACTATTTGAACCGATGTTGAGTTGTCAATAAGGGTTGTCATGCCTTCAAGTGCCCAGCCCTCGGCGCCCTGGATATCCAGCTTGACGAAATCAATCGGCCGATCCAATGATTCCGCCAGCAGCGAATCCAGCCTCACGGAGCGGACTGGTGTAGATTTCAACAGACGACTCTGAAGCTTGCGAGGCGATGGTCAAGATTGTTGAATTGGTCGCGATGAAGCTGAACCTGACCCTCTTGGTTGGACACGGCTACTTGAAATACTGAAGCATTGGAGTATTCATTTGCCGCTATGTTGCGAGAGAGAAGTTCGAATGAGTAGGGGTCCGGCTCAAACGTGTATACATGCCCTTCTCCGCCAAGGAGTTGGAGGAATATCAACGAGTAGTATCCGATGTTGGCCCCAATATCGAGGACGATCTGTCCCGGCTTGACTAGGTCATTTACGAGTTGTGTTTCGGCAGGCTCGTACACGCCTTGAACAGCTAGTCCCATCGAGTTGTCGCGATCGAGATACATCGTGTGGCCATGTACCTTGACGGCGGATGGTGCCAGCCGCCTGTTTAGCCTCTTATAGAGTTGATCAACAAGCGCGAAATCGGTCTCGCAACCCGTGACCCGAAAGCAGCTTCGCGAACCTTCTGAAGAGAACAAACGCTCGAGATCTCAGAGTTCCACCTTCCAATGTCGCCCAGCCAGCTAACGCCCTCGAGCTGATCGGCCGGGGTGTTTCTCCACCTCTTCCCCCGACCGCCTCGAGCATACTCCATCTCTTCCAAATTCGCCCACCATCCCCGGTCCGATCCAGCGAGATGTTAGGCCGACGATGCACCCCCTTGCTTTGGAGCAGCTCACTTTTGCGGCAGTTTGAAGCACACATCTGGGCTACTCCCCGCATACTTCTGAGCGAACTCCTGCAGACTCATTCCCGTGACTTCCTCGGTGGAGTACGTGAACCGGATTAGTCCCGGATCTGACCTCGGTGCCGGGTGCTGGACCCCTGTCGGTATGGACAGTCCCAGAACGAGCAGGTCCACAGATCGCATGCCCGGACATACGAGGTACGCTTCCGGCTGAGGTCCCTCCCAGTTGACCGATACTCCGTGGCGCTCGAAGCTCATGGAGAGGGAGAATCTCAGACTTGCGCCGGGTTCAGTGGCAGGGATGAACTGGAATTCGGCAGTGGACGGCGTGCCAAGATCTTCGAGCACCGTTGTCCACTCATACTGCGACCAGTCGGCAGCAAACAAGGCCTGACCATCCTTTCCTCCTGATTGCGCGACAATCTGGGAGGTGGCGAGCTTATTCCCGTTCCAGGTGAAAACAAGAGAGATGTGGTAACCGTGCTTCCGATCTTCGAAAGGGATATCCATGTCCGACGCCCCAAGCTGTTGGAACAAGGCTCTGGTATCTGCAATGGTTGCGGTTCCTGGGTCGAGGCCCCACCAGCAAGGCAGTGCACACCCCCCGTTGGAGGCCAGCAACTGTCGAACAGACGACTCCCTCGCAGCGGAATTCTAATGTGGGTTGGGGGGTGACCGATGGGGCAACTCGCGTTCTGGTGACCACTGACGGGGTGGGGACTCGGGTGGAAGTCGGGAAGCTAGTGCTAGATGGAATTGCAGTCCATGTGGGGGATGGAGGGCTGATCACCGGTGGTGTCCCACAGCCTGTGACGAGGAGAAGAACGACTGGTAGCGCCAATTTGGGCGATCGGCGCGGTCGAGGCTTGCGATGAGTTGCTGGCTTCATTGACTCGTCTTCTGATCGTCGGCCTAACGCCCTCGAGCTGATCGGCCGGGGCCACGCTCCACCTTGCCCCCGAACCGTCCTGAGCATACAACAATCACGCCAAACTCGCCCTGCATCCCCGGTCCGATCCAGCGAGATGTTAGGCGCTCTAGGTGTTGTCTTTGAGCCTTTGGATCTTCTCTTGGATATCTTCTCTTTCTGCCTTCTCATGTGCAAGCCCGAGTTCGAGCAGGTTCACCAACCTAGTCCCTCCGGACCAAGTTTGGAATTCCGCGTACAGAGTCTCTGAGTCCTCGAAATGGCCGCTCACTCGGTTCATCAATTCCCGCATACAGGCGAGTGCCTTCTCAATGTCCGCCCTCGATACACCTGGAAGCGGCTCATCAGTGACCTTGAGACTTGTATCAAGATCAGAATGCGCCAGTCGGCGATTTCTCCAGTCCCTGAAAGGGGTGCAGGCAGCCTTGATGGCTGCGAGGTCCTCCTTGAGATCATCCAAGAGATCCGTGGGCACTAGCTCCTGGAGCTGCTCAACAAGCATCCGCAGGCTCCTATTCTCTTTGCTGGCGGTGCGCGATGGATCCGTGAGCCTTGAGATCGCAAGCAGGGTGTCTTCAAATAGAGTTCTGCTGGGCAACCCGGAAAAAGAAAGGGGCGGAGGAGTTTAGAATGTCGAGGCGTTGTTGATCCACCGCGAAAAGTTGGCGGAAGACCTTCCACTTTGCATGGGTCCAGATAAGCTCCTGCTGAAGGCTTGAGTACAGGTTCTGAACCTCACCCGGCATTGCATTGTCTCCCAATCTGCTGCCTTCCTAGCCTAGAGCGCCTAACGCCCTCGAGCTGATCGGCCGGGGTCAGTCACCGTCCTACCTACGGCCCACCCTGAGCATACAACAATCACGCCAAACTCGCCCAGCATCCCGGTCCGATCCAGCGAGATGTTAGGCCGCCTGAGACCCGGCCGCGCAAACCCGACAACGAGATGTCGGTCCATTCCTTGCCCTTTGCGAGACACGAGGTGGGGAAGTTGATGCCTTCGCGCCGAGCGCTTCGCCTACTGTCTATGCAGGGTCGCCACCAGCTCCACAAGCCCCTTGGTGGAGTTCGATTGTGCCCAACTCTGGCAATAGCCAAGGCCGAAGGTGATCGGGAAGATGGCTGCAAAGAACGCCGATCTCCCCGCGAGCTGCCCAAGCATGCCAAAGGCAACAAAGCCAATAAGTGATAGAAGAAAGACCGCACCAATTATAGCCGCCCTCTGGCGCTGACCTCGCAGGCGAGCTTTCAGAAGTTCAGAATAGCCATCTCGGAAGTCTAAGAGCGGTGTTCGGTCAGGCATCGGATTCTCCTTGTCAGTCCCTTGCTCGGTCAGGAGCATTGGAGTTCTGTCTATGCAAGTCAACGGATAGGATTCGGCGGCCTAACGCCCTCGAGCTGATCGGCCGGGGACGTCCACCGCCCTTCCCCCGACCCGCCCTGAGCATACAACAATCACCCCAAACTCGCCCAGCATCCCCGGTCCGATCCAGCGAGATGTTATGCTGCTGTATTACTGAGGATCATGGCCACGACCAGATCGGAGAGGTCAGAAACGCGTCGATGCCCTTGGCGGAGACAATCGCTATGGGTCTAGTGAACTCCTGGTGCTGAGCATCTTTGATGGACTTGGCGTCCGCGGGAGCGCGAAGCGAGTGTTTGAGGCCAGGAGACTGATTGTAGTGGTAGAAGAGCCATGGAATCTCGTCTAGGTGTTCATCCTGGAGATCCAGATTTCCAGTCAGCAGGTCTCCGGCTCCGATGTCGGCCTCGCTCTTCCAGATAGTTGCCGTCGTGAATATGACGGGGAGTAAGCCAAGGGATGGTTGCGCCTGGAGAAACTGTGGATGCGAGGCGAAGAAATTCGCGAAGCCGTTCATCCCTCTGCAAATTTGGCCACATGCATCTTCGATGTCGCCCCTCCCTTTGGAGCCAAATGGGTCACCCTTCTGATGAGATGGGACTTCAACCGCCACATGGTAGATGCGCTCCGAGGGTTCAAGGTCCCTGACATCTGAAAGGATTTCTCCCGACTTCGCCTGAAAGATCACTTCGTAGTACGAGGTGTTGGCGAATTGGCCGAATTGGGGAGCAGCGGACTTGGAAAAAACCCAGTTGGACATTGCAGGGTTCACTCTTTTACACTCGCAAACGAGGAAGAGGTTTCTCATCCGGTGCTTCAGGATCAAATCAATCCTTGTGCCATAGCCTTGGCTCTCGACGGGAAACTCGATTGCTGGGACAATCCACGGAGCACGTTGGTCCGACGAAAGGTTGAGAGTGTGGACAAGGATGCTATGTTGGAAGACATACCCGTGACGGTTGAGGATTGCTTGGAAAGCGGCTTCCACGCTCTTCCGGTTTGCTTCGTCAGCCTCGGCCATGTACTAGTCCATTACTCGATTCACGCAGCATAACGCCCTCGAGCTGATCGGCCGGGGTGTTTCAACCGCACTTCTCCCGACTGCATCGAGCATACTCCAACTCCTCCAAATTCGCACGCCATCCCCGGTCCGATCCAGCGAGATGTTAGGCGGCCCGACACTCCTCCGCCAGGCTCGCCGGTGCCGGTCATCGTTGGCGCACGCGGCTCCAACCGACTCTGGGCTGTAAGTGTGTCAGCAACCAAGTATTCTCACTGCTTCCTCCTAGGCAAGGGAAAGATCATGGAAACCTGGCGACGATATTGGGCATAGCTTTCACCGTAGGCAGCTAGAAGTCCTCGCTCCTCGAAGGCGATTCCAATGAAGATCACCATTGTCATGTCGCTGGCAAACAGGAGATGCCCCTCGGTCATATGTGGAGTTGCCCAGAACGCAATCAGGAAGGCCAGCATCAGGGGGTGTCGCACATACCTGTACGGTATTGGCTCTTTGAAGGGTATGGGAGTGTATGGGATGTTACGCAGATACAAATAGACCTGCCTAAGCCCAAATAGGTCAAAGTGGCTGATAAGGAATGTCGAAAGCACCACTCCCAGCCATCCGACCCAGAAAAGATCCTCAAGTGCAAGATCTGGTAAGCCCTTAGGAAGAGCCCAGACGGCCACGGGGAGAGGGCGCCACTGCCAAAACAACAATAGGAGTGAGAGGCTGGCAAACAGCACATAGGCGCTTCGCTCGGCTGGTTTTGGGATGAGCCGGAACCAACGTTTCTTGAAGGCGGGACGTGCCATTACGCTGTGCTGGAGGCCAAAAAGGACGATCAGGCAGAAGTCGATGGCAATAGCCGATCCAAGACCTGTGCTGGCACCACCATCTACGTTCTTCAGAATGGAGAGATCTCCAACGAAGCCGATGCCACATAGAACTGTGAAAAGGAAAACCAGGTACGCAAGCAATCCAAACACGAACACCGAATACCTCTTTGCCATACCACATCTCCGTTCCTATCGTTTGTGAAGCACCCACGCAGCCGCCTAACGCCCTCGAGCTGATCGGCCTGGGTCACGGAACCTCAAGCCTCGCAACCGATTTGAGAATACAACATCCACGCCAAACACGCACCGCATCCCAGGTCCGATCCAGCGAGATGTTATGCGGGAAATCTATTCGTCTAGAACCGTTTCTCCGAAGTAGTCGGTGTCCAAATCCTTCAGTTCGTACTGGGTTCTGGCCGTGACTTCAACTCCATAGTCGATCATCAGGTCGGTCAATCTCGTTCCATCGATCAGAACCACTTTCGTGTCTATGTTGGATGCGTATTCTCTGGCCTCATTTGAAAACGTGGTGGTGGTGATGAAGATACCCTTCTTTGCTCTCTTACCCTGCAACGCTGCCCACGAATTTCTGGATTTCAGGACGGCCGATCGACGAGGACGATTTCATTTCTTGGCTTGGACATAGATTGTGTCGAGACCCAGGCGATCTTCGTCAATGATCCCATCGATCCCCTCGTCACCGCTTTGGCCCACCGCACGTGCCGCATCCCGTTGAGAACCGCCATATCCCATTTTCACAAGGAGCTCAACGACAAGCTTCTCAAAGAAGCCCGGAGTGCTGCCCAGCACATATGAAAGCAATTCATCAGAAAGGTCACGACGGATACGCTGGTAGGCGTTTTCCAGGGCCTCCTCTGGTGTCAGCCCTTCAAGGTCTTCGTCCTTCACCTCTTCATCGGCTGTGTCACGGACAGTCTGTCGGAACTCGATGTACTCGGGAAACTGCCGCAGGAATTCGCATGTCGATACGAGGCGGGTTCTCCTGTAGAACTTCCTTACCTCGGTCTGTAATCTGGAAGTAGCCACGCTTCGGATCCTCCAACAGGCCGGCCTTCTTCAGATAGGTCCTTGCCCATCCAACTCGGTTGTAGAAGACAGGCTGTTGTCCACTCGGAAGGAGCTTGGTGCGCTCTTCCTCTGTGAGCTCCAGCTGATCTGCGAGTTGATTGACCGCATCGTGGATGTAGTGAACACCTCCATCGGATGCCAATCTTAGGAGGGGGAGCATGACTGTCTGGAAATCAGGAATTGGCATAGATCTCTCCTAAGGGTTCCTTTTCTTCCCGCATAATGCCCTCGAGCTGATCGGCCGGGGCCATTCTCCGACATGGCTCCAGCCTGTCTCGAGCATACAACAACTCTTCCAGAATCGCAGCGCATCCCCGGTCCGATCCAGCGAGATGTTAGGCTGCCCCCCCCCTATTGGGCAGACCCCCCTGTGTGCTCGCGACGGTGCCACCACTCGCGAAATACAGAGCACTTGCCACATGAGTTCGAATTCGGCCGACAGAAACCCGTCAAGCTCAACGTGGTTTCCTGAGGGTAGGCGAACAAACGAAGCGCGCCATTGAGCTAGCCCCTTGTTCTCGGAAACCGCTATCGACTTGTACGCGAAATGCACATTCTTCTGCGAATTGCCGGCACCTTCTTTCCAGTATCTGTGTATCGCCTGCTTTCCAATCATCGGCTCTTCAAACGGGGTTTCATGGTAACGCGCACCTTCGGAGAACAACTCCGTCGCCACCGCGGCATCGCCTTCCTCCCAAGCGGTTCCATACGTATCCAACCACTTTCTGAAATCATCCAAGGCCAATGGGTCCATATCCCTCATCTCCCAGACCAGGGCAGCCTAACGTCCTCGAGCTGATCGGCCGGGGTCACGCGCCGTCAAGCCTCGCAGTCAACTGGAGCATACAACAATCCCGCCAAACTCGCCCAGCATCCCCGGTCCGATCCAGCGAAATGTTAGGCTGCCAAATGATGTTGGCCGGATCTATTGATCGGACTGCCGTGCGTTGAACCATTCGGCAGAGTAGATTCAAACGGAACTGACGGAAAGTGAGCTTGGCACTTCACCAGACTTGTGCACTTCCTGGCAAGTCTCAGGCCACTCCCCATCGTAGACCTCATAGTAGTCTGCAACCAAGCCGATTTCAGACCAGCCGACGCTGATCTGGCAGTCTGGATTCTCGACCCCAATCGGATAAGACGCCACACTTGAGAAGTCCCCATAGCGCTGAATGATAGACGTAACTGTGAGGCCAGCGACTTGACCCAAGCGAATACCCTGAAGCAATCCATCGCTCAGGAGGAACCGCACGCAATCCGGCTGGGGAACCCCGCTACACCTAAGCGTGATCGTGGTGACATCCGGACGGAGTGTCCCGACTGTCATGGGCGAGGTCGATGTTTCTGATGACCCCGGTTCGAGCCATGCGAACGATCTAATGACTTGCTCAACTTCCTTGGACGTTGACCGCCCAGGTGTGAGCCCATTCCAACACGGGACATCGCATGACGACTGATCAAGGAGGTTGATCCCGGCTTGCATTTGTGGCGGTGTTGGCGGCAAGATGGGGGATGATAGACCGCAAGATGCTGAAGCAACGAAAATGCAAAGCGACGCAGCCAAGATCAGGCGGTGGAACACTCGCATCAGGAGACTCGTCAAAGATTAGAGTTCACTATGTGGCAGCCTAACGCCCTCGAGCTGATCGGCCGGGGCCGCGCACCGCCCTGCCCCCGAACCATCCTGAGCATACAACAATCACGCGAAACTCGCTCCGCATCCCCGGTCCGATCCAGCGAGATGTTAGATTGCCTGTATCATTCTGATTTGATGGCATGTGGGGGCCGATCTGCTGCCTCGATGAGCCCAACAATGTAGTCTAGGTCTCTTGTCGAGTAGTCGCGGATGTGCTGAAGATGAGTTTCCTTGTTCCTGTGCGCTCCGTCGTGTTCATTTACGACTGTGAGAAGGGTCTGTAGGGCTCCATCTAGCTCGGAGAAGTCGATAGGCTCGGGCACTACGGCCTCGGGTCGCGTGATTCTTCGCTTGTCGAGATGGGCGAGGTCCATGTCGCGAATTGGCTTTAGCCGCTTTGCTAGGCCCTCAAGACCCTGGATCTGTTGTCCATGGCGTCGGACCATCGCCTTGATTTCATGCGGGTCGGAAGTTGCGTATTCGCTTGGATTGCTTCGCGCGTAGTTCAAGAGATAGGTGATCGAGATTGAATCTTGGCTCGGAAAGAGAAGTTTTGAGATGCTCAGAAGGCCCTCTCGCAGAGCCGCGTAGTAGCTTCCATAGAAGAAGTAGCGTGCGGAAGTGATTCTGTCTTCCCTGTACTTCTCATTCAGGGCGAAGGCAACAGACAGGTAAAGCTGCGCACGGGAGAGCTCATCCGCAACCTCGTCAATGATTCTGTCGAGTCTTGGTACATCACTCATTTGGCCCCCTGAAGTGTGGGCAAGCTAACGCCCTCGAGCTGATCGGCCGGGGCCATTCACCACCCTGCCCCCGAACCATCCTGAGCATACAACAATCACGCCAAACGCGCTCCGCATCCCCGGTCCGATCCAGCGAGATGTTAGGCCGCCTGAGACCCGGCCGCGCAAACCCGACAACGAGATGTCGGCCCATTCCTTGCCCTTTGCGAGACACGGGGTGGGGAAGTTGATGCCTTCGCGCCGAGCGCTTCGCCTACTGCCTCTGCAGGTTCGCCACCAGCTCCACAAGCCCCTTGGTGGAGTTCGATTGTGCCCAACTCTGGCAATAGCCAAGGCCGAAGGCGATCGGGAAGATGGCTGCAAAGAACGCCGATCTCCCCGCGAGCTGCCCAAGCATGCCAAAGGCAACAAAGCCAATAAGTGATAGGAGAAAGACTGCGCCAATTATAGCCGCCCTCTGGCGCTGACCTCGCAGGCGAGCTTTCAGAAGTTCAGAATAGCCATCTCGGAAGTCTAAGGGCGGTGTTCGGTGAGGCATCGGATTCTCCTTGTCAGTCCCTTGCTCGGTCAGGGGCATTGGAGTTCTGTCTATGCAGGCCAACGGATAGGATTCGGCGGCCTAACGCCCTCGAGCTGATCGGCCGGGGTGACGCTCCGCCTTGCCCCAGCACCGTCCTGAGCATACAACAATCACGCCAAAATCGCCCAGCATCCCCGGTCCGATCCAGCGAGATGTTATGAGGCATTCCTTCTTGCTTTAATAAGCTGCCAATATATCGGTACATGGTCCTCAACCTGCCATGCCATCGCTATGAACATGATCGCTGTTTGACCAATGAAGTCACTTATATGGAGCGATTCGAGCATCGGCCAGCCAAGGCTATTGAAGTAATCTAGATATCCTGCCGGCTGAAACCGATATGACCATTGGGCTGCTACGACAGCTAGGAAGTCTAATCCTTTTTCGACAGGCATCTTTCGTAATTCGCTAATGATGCTTGGTGAGAGACCGAAAAGTGGAACCCCCATGCCCGCACCCACTCGGGGTTGATTTCGCCATTCAAGATATTCCTGTCCGAGATTTCTAATTTTCTCTTGCTGCGCTACCGTCCTGTTTGCCCATTCCGAAGTGATGGCTCGCAAGGCATGGTTCTTTTCGGGCTCATGAGCGTACATAACCACCTTGGTTATGTCTACGAGCAAGGGCTCCTTCCTCGTTGGATCGACTCTCATACTGACAGTGCTCGAATAGGTGGGGTCGCCGGGAAGTCGACCTTTCCGGCTCAATTTGGCATAACGCCTAAACACTGCCTCAAATGTCTCCTCCCCAGTGCGAAATCCGCTCTGGGAAAGCCTATTTACGATACGCATCGCAACCGATTCGGCGGTCATTCAATTTTCTTTCCAAACTCACCAACGCTAGAACAGCATCATGTAGTAGGTGAGTGAGTATCTAACAAAAATGCCTCATAACGCTTCGCAGCACAGGTTGGTCATTACTCCGGAGACGACGACGTCTTCCACGTTCGAACAGCGCAGCACGGTCTCCAGGTCCGTGTTGTAGAAGGCCGAGTACCGATGCTTGAAGACGACCTTCTCACCTGGCATCTCGGCCAAGTCCGGATGGATCTCGCTCTCCGGGCTGCCTTCGAGGCACATGCCCTCCCACCACCATCCCATGATCCCGCTGTCGATGTCGCCAGGATGGTGCACGTGTCTGGTGAAGATCACCGGCCGGCCGGCCCGGCGAAAGGCATCCATGAGACGCTTCACCGTCGGAAGGATCGCCACGCCGCCACAAGTGAATGTGGGGGATGCAGGATCGAGAAAGAACCGCTGCATGTCGATCACGAGCAGGGCGCTCGCCGCCACGTTCAGCCGCATCTCATGCTGATTGTAAGGACGGATCTGCTCCAACCACGCGTGGGCCTTGGATTCGACGTTCTCGACCGTCGCATATGGCTTCATATGTACTCCCTGGACTGTGCCTCGGTTCGCCTAACGCCCTCGAGCTGCGAAGTCCCACGATCTTTGTGGGGATCGGCCGGGCCATTCTCCACTCTGCCCCCAACCCATCCTGAGCATACAACAATCACGCCAAAATCGCCCTGCATCCCCGGTCCCATCGAGCGAGATGTTAGGATGCCAAAACGCTTGCTCCATCTACTCTAGATGTCCGCGACCAGCCATCTTCTCGCGCTGACGCCGGACAGCATTCACAATGAAATCCGTCTTTTCCTGCGTGTATCGAACTGGATCTTGCTTGTACCGCTCAGCCAGGCGACGTTTCAATTCGGAGTACGCTTGTGCCTCCTCTGGATCCTCGCGCATGCGGTCTCGGAAAAGGATCATCTGCTCAAGTTCTCTGTGGCCGGTCGGGAAGATGTGGATGTCGTGAGTGCGCTGGCCTGCGGCGTTCCTTGTCACGAAGTGGCGGCCCAGGATCCCTCCTTCGCCCCGGACTTCGTATCCGGCAGCCTCAAATTCTGATGTCATACTTTGGACTAGAGTGAGGTCGGGGACTTCAACCATCAAGTCCACAACGGGCTTCGCACTCAAGCCCTGCACAGCCGTACTCCCAACATGGTGGATGGCGAGGGCGCTTTCACCTAGCAGCTGACGCAGGATCTCGGCTTCAGCCTCGAATTGGTCCGGCCAACTCGGATCATAGGGCACGATACGAACTTCAGTGATCCAAGTAAAGCCCTTTAAATCGGTCATGCGCCATTTCCTTCGGCCCGCGCGGGGCAGCTTGCATACGAGGCGCAGCAATCAACGGGAGCCGGGATTGGCATCCTAACGCCCTCGAGCTGATCGGCCGGGGCCATCCTCCGCCCAGCCCCCGAGCCATCCTGAGCATACAACAATCACGCCAAACTCGCCCCGCATCCCCGATCCCATCCAGCGAGATGTTAGATCGCCAATCAAATTCTTAGGTACGTTTGAGAACTCCTCCACCGTCTCGACAGCAGCCGACAGCTTCTTCGCGAAATCATCATTTTCCGGGCCCATGGAGTACACGTACCTTTCCAATCGCTCCATGTCCTCTGGCTTTCCGCTGCCATATCCACCGAGCTCCCTAAGGTACCAGCCCACATTGAAATTGAGATCGGAAATCAACCGCGACACTCCCACCAAGGCTTCCTGGATGCCACGGCCCCACAGGACCCTCTGCCTCGATCGCATTGATTTCTAGGTCGGTGGATGCGTCCGAGATCTTCTCCCATCTCTTTCTGAACACCGCGGAAGTGGACTTGAATCGATATTCCCTGTCGGCGAGCTCCGCTTTCATTCCTTCGCGTTCCATGGAGGCGGAGATTTCACCGGCGGTCATGAAGGGATTTCGAAAGTAGGAAACAGCATTCCTAAGCCGTAGACCGCTACATACGCGCCTGGCCAGTTCATATTCAGTCTTCCCCTTGAGCTGCTTTCTCCATGGCGAGCCCAAGATGCCGATGCAGGCGGCGTCACAGCCGCTATCGCCGTCAGTAAATCTTTGACCAGAGCAACGTACTGTTAATCTCAATCCCCATCTTGCTCCTGTCACTTCACGGCGAGCTAACGCCCTCGAGCTGATCGGCCGGGGCCATACTCCGCCCAGCCCCCGAGCCATCCTGAGCATACAACAATCACGCCAAACTCGCCCAGCATCCCCGGTCCGTTCCAGCGAGATGTTAGACGGCGTTGCTTCATCTCCTATTCTCTACGTTCAAGTTCTTCGTGTGTCGGCCTCTGGAAGGACTTTATCCAAGGCTTCATGCTCTCTTCGGGAATGTGGAAGCTCTCCTGGGAAGGTTGCGAATTCCTGACCGCAAGCCGCCTCAACAGTTCATTTTCCGGCACATCAAGAAAATGCACTTCGCTGCTGGCTCCAAGTCGCTTGGCCCGAAGCCGATAATCCTCGCGCTCTTCTCGTGCCCAAAAGCCGAAATCAAGGATTACATTCGTTCCCAATTCCAGTGCCCTGCTTGCGATACTCCAAAGCATGGCCTCGATCAAAGAATGCCTGGCATTATGTTCCGGCTCTTCTGCATCCTGACCAAAAAGAGGGACGTGCCATTCATCGGTCGTCAAACGAAGTGCCGACCCCTCATGTTCAATCTTCCGCGCAAGTGTTGATTTTCCTGAACAAGGAAGTCCAACCATCAGATGGAGAGTTGCCACGCCTTCCACTCCTAAAGATCGTCTGCAAGCCGTCTAACAACCTCGAGCTGAGGCGCCGGGGCCACACTGTTGGCTAGGAATCACAGGACTGCGCCCCCGCTCCCTCTCTAGCGAATTGAGCCGCATCCCCGGTCGCCTCCTTTGAGACGTTATGAAGCCCGGTGCATCATCTTCCAAGCCTGCTTGATTCATTGATCACATCTCTTGCAACAACCCAGTGGTTCTTGCCAAGTTGACGGTGTCTTTGGAAACCATGTTGCTCAAACATCGAGACAGTGCCATTGTATAGAAAGGATCCAGAGACTGGGTTGGTTTCCACATCTTGCGGATAGCTTTCAACCTTACCGCCTCCCAATCGGGCAATCTCCGTAAGGGCTCCATCCAATGCGACAGAGGCAACACCTTGATGGCGATAATCTCGATCGACGAAGAAGCAGGTAATCCTCCAATCTGGGAGGGCTTCTACACCTTCTTGATATGCTCGCTTGAGTTTAATTCGGGGCAATTCATCTACAGAGCCAAATTGACACCATCCCACACATGTGGAACCGTCATAAACTAGGGCGGCATGAGCATGCCCCTCGCTTACCCGGCGCTCTTTCAGCTCCCGAGCCTTTCCTGTCTTTGTGCCTTCGGGGTGAAAGGCCATGCACCAACAACCACCCCACACGCCGTTATGCCTCTCGACAAGCTGGGCAAAATCGGACCAGGTTTCAGGACTAAGTGCTTTGACCGTGTAGTCTTTCACGGATACCTCTCTGGGTGGATATGGGCTTCATAACAACCTCGAGCTGAGGCGCCGGGGTACGCCAATCTGCCTGGACTTCCCAGACCCACAACCCGCTCCACCGCCTGCAAATCGCGCTTCATCCCCGATCGCCTCCCGCGAGACGTTATGCAGCGTCAAGCCAGCAACTCGGACGCTGGATCGAAGCAAACACGGATCCAACTACCGGCGATAGTGCACTAGCTGGCTCCCTAAGAAACCAATAGCCGAACCTTATCGAATCCTCGATCCCTCGCCCACTCTGCCATGAGACGCAGGTCTTTGAGGTGGAGAAGGAACGAGCCATTGATGAAGTATAGATCCTCGATTCCCACCGTTTTGTAAACGTCAGGATTTGCTTCTAATGATTCTACAAAAGCGCCGATCGCGGCGATGAGACACTCCGGTGCTTGGTATGAAGCGTCGATTTGAGCTTTGTGTTGATTCCACGTGTCGAGCTTCATATCTTTGGTCCACTCGTCCCAATCACCAGAAATCTTGGTAAGTGGGCTCATCCACGCCTCAAGAGTGAACTCCTCGCCCGAAAGCCTGGAAAGGGGCTCGAGATCCAAATTAAACTGATTCAAGAGCACCCGAATCTCGCTATCATCATTGTTCGCAAACGTCGTTACTTGCCAGCAGAATTCTTTAGGATCTGCCTGTGAGCTGTAGGCAATAGGAGCATCCTCGCCAGAATCTGTTACCAAAGACATCAAAACGCCCACATCAAGTTTCCTCTCGAATCCTCGCTGGCGAATGGATCATGATAGTTGGATAACCTGCACGATCCAGGCGAATTGATCAACTCTTTTCAAACCTCCCGCTGCATAACGCCCTCGAGCTTCGCGAAGCACCCTGAGCAGAGCCGAAGGGGATCGGCCGGGGTGCTTCAACCCCTCTTCTCCCGACCGCCTCGAACATACAACCATCTCTTCCAAATTCGCCCGCCATCCCCGGTCCGATCCAGCGAGATGATTAGATGAAAGCACTGCACCTCCCGTTAGACTGGGAGTGTCTGGTTCCCTGTCCACCCAAGGAGGTGCAGCATGGTTCATTCAGATTATACGATCGGCTGTGATGCCCACAAGCATTTCTCACTCTTCGCTGTGCTGGATGAAGCGGGCCAGCTGGCCCAACAGGTCCGCGTCGGCCACGTGCCGGGCGCCATTGGAGACTTTCTTTCCCAGTTCCCAGATGCGACACCCGTTGCCTTGGAGACTGTTGGCAATTGGTACTGGATCGTGGACGAGATCGAAGCTTCCGGCTGCATCCCGCTCCTGGCTCACGCCGCCAAGGCCAAGGTCATGATGGGCAACATCCACACCCGTGCCGGGCGCCTGCGGCAAGACCGACAAGCTCGATGCCCACGGCCTGGCCACTCTCCTCTACCTGGGCAAACTCCCCTCTGTCTGGATCCCACCGACTGAGGTCCGTGACGAGCGTGAGCTGCCCCGCACCCGGATGACCTTCGCCGGCCACCGCACCCGGGTCACACCGTCCCGGTGTCCTTCGGGAAGAACCGAATCTCCTCCACCCTGGCCAAGTACGCCCTTTCTCTGGACGGCGCCAGTGATATCTTCGCCTCCAGACGGCGGAGCGATCTCGAAGACCTGCTGCAGCACCTGCCTGCCGAAACCGCCCGCTGCACATCCCAGCAGCTGCAGCTCCTCGACGCTCTGAACAGCCACATCAAGCAGCTGGAAGACCGGATCGTCGAGCGCATCCAAACCACACCCACAATCCAGTTGGTCCAAACGGTTCCCGGGCCGGCCAAAGTGCTGGCCATCGTCATCGATCGAGAGATCGGCTCCATCGATCGCTTCAGCGCTCCTAACCACTTCGCTAGCTACTGCGGCCTGGTGCCCAAAGTCAGTGCCAGTGCCGGCCGTGCCCACTACGGGCGGATGGTTAAGCAGGCCAACACCTACCTGAAATGGGCTTTCATCGAAGCCGCCAACGTCATCGTGGCTCACCGACACCACGCCAACTGGCGCAGGAAGTACGTCGTCCACCTCTTCGAGCGCAACCGCCGGCGAAAGGGCCACGCTGTCGCCGTCGGCGCCACCGCTCGCTATCTGGCCGAGTCAACTTACTGGGTTCTCAAGAAGGGCGAGCCCTACCAGGAGCCTCCTCACTGGGCTCCCGGAGGGATGAAGTCCCCTGTCTCGCTCAGCCAGGGGAAGGTCCGCGGCTAACATGGGTCCACTGAGATCCGCGAGATGATTGGGCCGCCCCTGGCGAACATACTCATGCCCCATTGAGGGCGAACACCGTCCCGGTGTCCTACGGGATAGATGTTTCCGGCGAGACCGGCTTAGCTTTGAAGCGCTGGAGGTCAACTCAAGAAGAAAAACACTCTCCAACCAGAGAGAAGATGTTCATTTAACGGCAGAGGCTATTGACAGGGGACGTGCTTTCATAGATGTTAGGCAGAACACACCGCCTACTTCAGCCCTTTGCGCGTCGTTGGGAGGTCGGCACCAGGTGGCTGGTGACATTTCTGCGAAGAAACGACACATAGGCTATGACACACCAACCGAGTTTGTTCTCCCAATCGGGCCCAGGGTGCTTTCTTCGCCAATCTCCGCACGAATTCGGCCAGAACCATCGAATTGAATCAGGGTGATTCCGCCCCAAGTCCTGCGTTCCTGAGTGGCGGGTTGATCGGGCGACAATGGCGCAATGTTGCGTGCCGAGAATTCCCAGACCAAGACTACCTTGCTCCCCTGCGAGACACTTTCGTGGATCTTGAGCTCTTGATCCGACCATCGGCTTGAAAAGTGAACAGCAAAATCCTTGGCCGATTTGCGGCTGCGAATTTCGGGAGTGCCAAACAGATTCTCGAAGACGGGGTAGCTGATCACGATATCCTCGCTAACCAGGCCTTCTACCTCACCGACGTCTCCCGAATACAGAGCTAGCATGTACTGCTCTGCTTTCAGGGCAAGAGAGCTCTCCACAGCGATTCTCCTTAGTAGCTGCCAGTTGATCCAATCGAACGAGCGGAGTGCAGTTGGGAACCAGAAGCTTCCCTGCAGACATGATACAACTTGGCCAGCAGAATTCTGCCTTCTATGTAGGTGCTGCTGTCAAGCCCCAATTTAGCAAGTGATTGCTCCCACCACAACAGGCTCTGGGTCACGCATGCTGGCAGCTTCCCTTTGGCGTCGGGCACAGTGTGCCTCGAACTACCTTCTATCCGTGTCGGCTCTTGTTTGGCCGATCACCCAATGCTTTGTTCGCTCGTCGGCGATCCTGGAAGCTCTGGTGAGCGCCCCATCTAACGCTCGGTCCCTTCGGACCCGGCAGCAAAGCGAGCTGCTCACACCAGCCTTTTTGTCCTGCTTGCCTGTTCTCTCCTTTTCCGTCCCTTTCAGATCAACCGTGTCTTCAGCACCGCCCCTTCAGGAATAGCTCCCGTCTCCAGATAGCGCCATAGCTCAATCAGCAGCTTCCTGGCCAGCGCCACGATCCCGATCTTCCGGATCCGTTTGCTCCCATGGCCAAATCTCTCCTCATACCACTTCGTCAGCTCGCTCTCTGGCTGAAACTGCAGCCACCCCCAGGCGATCTCGATCGCCATCCCCCGAACGTGCCGGTTGCCGGCTTTGCTGATCCCCTGCTCCCGGTAGCTGTCGCCACTCTGCCTCGGCATCGGCACCAGACCGGCCAGGGCCCCCACTTCCTTCCTATTGTTGAACTTCCGCCAGCTGAAAAACTCCATCCCGAACAGCCAGCCGGCGTTCTGCCCGATCCCGTTCAGCCGCATCAGCTTGCGCACCACCTCCACACTCTCGTCTTCGCCATGCCGGATCGCCTCCACCCGCTCCCGCTCCAGCTCCTTGACCTGCTCCTGCAGCAGCTGAAGCCGCTGATACTCTCGCTGAAGCCGGGCTTTCAAACTCGCCGGGAGGGCTGAGCCGTCCCATTTGCGCACCTGTTCGATCTCTTCCAGAAAATCATTCCCCACCTTCATCCGGATCCCCTGGCCCACCAGGAACGACTTGATCCGGTTGGTATGCCGCGTCCGGTCCTTCTTCAGCGTTCTCAGTTCCCGATGCAGCTGCCGGTTGTCCTCCGCCTCCACACTCGGCACCCGCACCACGCTCCACACCGCCCGGTCCCCGCCCCGATACTGGATCAGCTGCCCCAAGAGCTTCTCCACGTCCATCCGGTCGGTTTTCGCCTGTCGGGCCCGTCGGTTCACCTGGATGCTCGAGCTGTCCACCACCAGGTTCTCGATCCCTTGCTGTTCCAGATACCTGTGCAACCAGAAGGCGTCTCTGCCCGCCTCGTAGCAGCTCACCACCCGGCTGCTCTCAGGCAGATCGAACCGCTTCTTCGCTCGCCCGATCTCCTCCTGGAGAGCTTCCAGATCCCCGGCGGTGATGCTCCGCTCGCGTGGCCGGCGACTCGGCCCTGTCGTGAACCCCAGTTTCCACTTTGTGTTGCTCAGTTCGAAGGCCAGATACAGCACCGATTCGAATACGCTATACTCGTGACTGCGGGCCGCTGCCATGATGTTGCGCTCCTTTCTCTTGAACCGAGAGTTTCAAGGAGCTTATCAGCAGCGACCCGTATCTTCATCCCCCATAGCATCTAACGCCCTCGAGCTGATCGGCCGGGGCCACGCTCCAGCCTCGCCCCAGGCCCATCCTGAGCATACAACAATCACGCCAAACTCGCCCAGCATCCCCGGTCCGATCCAGCGAGATGTTAGGCAGATGTGGGTCCCCGTCATCATGGGCATATCGGACAGCTGCCCCACCGAGTTCTCAACATTCGAACACCGACCAGCAAATGTGGTGCCGTTAGCCGCTGGTCGTCGAGTACAAGCTCACGAATCGCCTCCGGAAGCTGGTCGCGTTGCCAGCGGCACTCAAGTCGCCCTGCGCCCTCACCCTCTCCTTCCGGTGCGGCAGCACGTGCGGCCTTGATGGCATAGGCGGCCGCACCGAGCTCGTGGGCTGCGACATGGGCCACAGCTGCCGCTTGCCCAGCAGAATATGCTGCGTTCCGAGCGGCTCCATTCTGCTTCCTTGCAGCAGCCATAGCATGGCCGCCCGCTGCACGAGTCTCCATCATCTTGGTTTCGCCGCACGTCCATGCCCGAATCTGCTCGATCGCCTGACGCGGTCGTGGATCCTCGGTTGCTCGACTCGAAGAGGTGCAGAACGTGCTCTGCGCTCGCGGCCGCCCAAACGGCCAGGAGCCGATGATCGGAGTCCGTGAGCGTCCCTCCTCGACGAATGGTAATGAAGCGGGGGTCGCGATCTTTGGGCAGGATCATTTTTGACCCCTTCCTGTTGCATCTGCCTAACGTCCTCGAGCTGATCGGCCGGGGTTGCTCGCCATCTCTTTTCCCGACCGCCCCGAGCATACACCTTTGCTGCCAAATTCGCCCGCCATCCCCGGTCCGATCCAGCGAGATGTTAGGCTGCAATCTGATGAGAGAAGACTTCCTCGGCGTGTACCGGCCTACCAAACGTGAGGCACGAACCTGTACCTTACCTGCGCAGCATAAGCGTCGTAGCCCGGCAGCCTCTCCCTCAATTCCTTCTCTTCCATCACGGCTCTTCTAGCAAGGAGCGCAATGAAGAGTCGCGCGCATACCTCGCCATACCACGATCCCAGGACCATTGGGACCGCCAGCGAGAATACCAGGATGCCAGAATACATCGGATGTCGCACCCGGCGATAGGGACCTGACGTGATCACAACCTGTGAACGATCGTCTTGAGGGCGGACAACCGCAGATGCGAAGGCATTTTCCCGGAAGGCAATGAAGATCAAATAGAAAGACCAGAGCAGAAGAAGGGTGCCGAGGGCGTGGAGCAACAACGGTACCGGTGACCAATGAAAACGTGTCGCGTCGAATGACATGAAGGCCAGCCAGAGGAAAGGAAAGACCAGGAGCACCGCGAAGAGGATCCTGTCCCATCGAGGCTGCTCAGGGCTGAACAGCGTCAAGCGTTCTTGCATCAAACCTGGGCTGTGCCTGTAGAGCCAAGCTGTGACACCAACATAGAAGCAGCAGAAGAGGGCGAGGAAGATCCATCCAGCCGCCCAGGCTGTGGTGCCGGCCGGGAGGAACAGGGCGAGGCAAAACGCGATGAAGAAACCGACGAATTCCAGAACCTGCTTGCCTAGATCGACCTGCACGGGCACCTCCACTTTGATTGCCGCCTAACGCCCTCGAGCTGATCGGCCGGGGCCACGCACCGTCTCGCCTCAGCCCCGCTTTGAGCATACAACAATCACACCAAAATCGCCCAGCATCCCCGGTCCGATCCAGCGAGATGTTAGGCGCAATCGACGTTCGCGCATCTAGTTCAAGTTCTACACGATGAAGGAAAGCAGGATGCTGACGGCGACTGGGACAGCGCCGGCGACGACTCCTGCGAGCAAGGCTGACTTCGCATATCGCATCGGCTGGGAGGTTTCCATTGAACGGGCGAGGACGATGGAGGCTGCAACTCCGCCCGCGACCCAAGCAGGAAGCAGGGGTATTGAGAGCGCGCCTATGAAGGGTCCTACCGCGTATGCCGTCCCGAATCCGACCAGTAACGCCGCTAGGCAAACTACAACCAAAAGGCGCCTGAGCGAGGGCGAAGACCCTCGAGCGTAGGAGAAACCCGCACATATTGTGAGGGGCGCGAGAACGACAATTGCGGCGAATTGCGACCAATACAAGAACGGGCGTATGTCTCCGTAGGGAGGGGAGAAGAAGAGCAAACCCTGGAGGAGGAGCGAGACAGCCAGCGACGATGCGACGGCGAAGATGAAGCAAAGGAGCGCGTAGATGCTCCTCTCGCCAGCTTAGCGAGCCAGGGGTTGTGGTCGGGCAGTGGTTCTGTCAAGCTTGGAATCTCCATCTTAGAATGTGGAGGGTAATTGCGCCTAACGCCCTCGAGCTGATCGGCCGGGGCCACGCACCACCCTGCCCCCAACCCATCCGGAGCATACAACAATCACACCAAACGCGCCCCGCATCCCCGGTCCGATCCAGCGAGATGTTATGCAGCCCCGCGAGTCATGCTATTGGATCCACATTGAGATCCCCATCCAAGCCAAAGCTGCCGAGACGACTGCCCCGAAGAACGCGGCCCCAATCTGGCCGGCAATAGGCGGGAGGAATTCTGCTATGAAGAAATCGAAAAAGAAGCCGATCGTCGCGCCAAGTAACAGGATCCCCGACCATCGAGGGAAAACGGCAGCGCGGATGGTGACGATCGAGGTGAGAAGGAGCCCCACTACAAGTGCGGTCCCAAGAAACAGGGCAATTGGGCCCTCGCCCGGGGGCTCGTTGAGCGACCGATACAACAACGGGGCGGCAGCATATACTAGAAGGAATACGAGCCCAACCTCGAGGAGAATATGCGCCAAGAGCCCGAGGAGACCAGCAGCGTTGGCCTGGCGCGCATAGACTGCGGGCAACGCCAGCATGACTAGGATTGTCGAAATCAGCAAAAAGGCGCTGGTTCTTTGCGAAGGAGGGGCCGAAGCCGGAGAGAACGATGCCATCAGAAGTCCAACGCCCAGAAGAATAGCGCCGGCGGCCAATGCGATTCCACTCCATCTCCCAGCTAGATCGGCCATGTTTAGCCCTCCTCATCTCAATCCACATTGAGACAGCTTTCCAGGCCGGATGATTGGGGCTGCATAACGCCCTCGAGCTGATCGGCCGGGGCCATTCTCCACCCCGCCCCCGAGCCATCCTGAGCATACAACAATCACGCCAAACTCGCCCAGCTTCCCCGGTCCGATCCAGCGAGATGTTAGGCCGCCTGAGACCCGGCCGCGCAAACCCGACAACGAGATGTCGGCCCATTCCTTGCCCTTTGCGAGACACGGGGCGGGGAAGTTGATGCCTTCGCGCCGAGCGCTTCGCCTACTGCCTCTGCAGGTTCGCCACCAGCTCCACAAGCCCCTTGGTGGAGTTCGATTGTGCCCAACTCTGGCAATAGCCAAGGCCGAAGGCGATCGGGAAGATGGCTGCAAAGAACGCCGATCTCCCCGCGAGCTGCCCAAGCATGCCAAAGGCAACAAAGCCAATAAGTGATAGGAGAAAGACTGCGCCAATTATAGCCGCCCTCTGGCGCTGACCTCGCAGGCGAGCTTTCAGAAGTTCAGAATAGCCATCTCGGAAGTCTAAGGGCGGTGTTCGGTGAGGCATCGGATTCTCCTTGTCAGTCCCTTGCTCGGTCAGGGGCATTGGAGTTCTGTCTATGCAGGCCAACGGATAGGATTTCGGCGGCCTAACGCCCTCGAGCTGATCGGCCGGGGCCATTCACCGCCCTGCCCCAGGACCATCCTGAGCATACAACAATCACGCCAAACTCGCCCAGCATCCCCGGTCCGATCCAGCGAGATGTTAGAGCGCCCAATGGGGTTGGTCCCTAGGATTTGGATTGAGCGGCCCGGGCGATCTCTGCCAACACGAGGTAGGTGTGTATCACAGCTAGTCTTGCCTCTTGAGGTGTCACATCGGCATGGACCCCTTTGCAAGACAGCTCGTAGACCGCGTCGAGACGTGCAGCCAAGTATCCATCTGCGCCGCGGACTATGGCAGATGTATCTGATGTCTGATGGGATTGGTCAAGAAAGGCGAGGATTCTGTTCTTGTAGTCGTCTTGGCCCACCTCGTGGTCGTTCCCAGCGGAATTAGAATAGGTCCCTTCATTTGGTGGGAATACAGAGTCTGGCAGAATCAGCGAGAAGCCGGCGACATGAATTGAGCGCAGAAGACAGCGATTCCCTGGTTCCCTCCCTAAGACGGTCGGATATGGACGCTAGTTGCTCGGCAGCTCGGGGCACATGGGTGCGCACGAAGGCGTCCACTTCGGTTCGGGCTTCTTCGAAGAGGGATCCGACCATGTCCCCTAGCTCAAGGGACATGTAAGTTTCCATAACATATGCATGAATGCACGACTTGAGAGATGCCCGAAGCTGTGAGACCTGATTGTAGGCTTGCTTCTGGGCATTCAGGGCACTCTGATAGGCATAGAAGACTTGGAGAGTTGCCCCACTAGCTACGTAGTTTTCAGCGCTCGGATTGAAGGACGATGGCATTCCCATGGAGGAGAGAGCTTTCTCCTCTGCACGTACTGCGGCCTCGATCTCCGGGAGACTCTGGGGCCAATACTTGTCGTTGGTGGGGTCGATTGGCCACCGGCTGCAGCATATTGATAGCAACTTCCAAGCTTTGAAAAGTTGAAATTCTCCGGGTAGCCTCTGATTTCGAGATCCAACCACGAAATCGCATCCTGGTCACGCAAGAAGGCGGGCAAGGCGCTTTGCTTTCATTAGGCTCTTCTCGATCGGAATGTCCTGAGTTCTCGAGCTGGTAAGCAACTCTTGCGCGGCTTGGATCGCCAAGTTAGTTCTTGATTTCTGCTCACTCATCTGGACACACAACTCTGGCTAGTTGGTCAACATAGTGTCTTCGATTTGATAGTACTCGTACCTAAAGCTGACTTAGCTAGGCGCTCTAACGCCCTCGAGCTGATCGGCCGGGGCCACGCACCACCTTGCCCCCGACCCGTCCTGAGCATACAACAATCACGCCAAATTCGCCCTGCATCCCCGGTCCGATCCAGCGAGATGTTAGGCGGAGCGCACCTCCCTGGAAAGCGCGTTGTCAAGGCATTGCGGCCCGTATTCGATCGCACAATTGGACAACCGCAGCTTGGGTCCCGTCTGGTCGCCCGGGCCACTCAAAGACATCGGTGCCCCGATAATCCTGTGGCGTCTCAGGATACCGAGGAACGACCCAGACATGAAGGTGCGGAACGTGGTGTCCGATCACGAAGACATAGACATGTTCGGCGTTCAGTACATCCTTGAGCGCTCGACTTACATCCCGAATTACCCGACCGATACGTTCTGCTTCTTCATCATTTAGCTCGGCCCAAGTGGGCAGGTGGCGCTTGGGCTCGACGATGAAGCCGCTCAGGTAAGGCGCCTTGCCTTCTTCAACCGACCAAGCATGTCCGGAATAGACAAGGTTGTCTTCGAAAACCGCTCCCCCTGGCACATGTTCCAGGCCCTTATGCTTTCGACAGACGAAGCAGGATTCCTGCTCACTCATCTTTGCATCCTGTGGACGGCGCTCCGCCTAACGTCCACGGCATCAGCAACAACGAAAGGCGCTGTCCGTCTGGATGCCGTTGTTAGGCGACCGACGACTTAATGGTGATCGATGCAGCGATTGCGTCGGCCGTCGTCACGTACGCGAAACCGAACGCGAGGTTCAGCAAACTCGCGACGTGCATCTCCTCGCTGACCGAACCTGTCCCATCTGCTGGGAAGAACACCCGATAGTCCCGGTAGTACGCATCCCGCGCCGTGGATTCGCAGCACAGGTTGGTCATTACTCCGGAGACGACGACGTCTTCCACGTTCGAACAGCGCAGCACGGTCTCCAGGTCCGTGTTGTAGAAGGCCGAGTACCGATGCTTGAAGACGACCTTCTCACCTGGCATCTCGGCCAAGTCCGGATGGATCTCGCTCTCCGGGCTGCCTTCGAGGCACATGCCCTCCCACCACCATCCCATGATCCCGCTGTCGATGTCGCCAGGATGGTGCACGTGTCTGGTGAAGATCACCGGCCGGCCGGCCCGGCGAAAGGCATCCATGAGACGCTTCACCGTCGGAAGGATCGCCACGCCGCCACAAGTGAATGTGGGGGATGCAGGATCGAGAAAGAACCGCTGCATGTCGATCACGAGCAGGGCGCTCGCCGCCACGTTCAGCCGCATCTCATGCTGATTGTAAGGACGGATCTGCTCCAACCACGCGTGGGCCTTGGATTCGACGTTCTCGACCGTCGCATATGGCTTCATATGTACTCCCTGGACTGTGCCTCGGTTCGCCTAACGCCCTCGAGCTGCGAAATCCCACGATCTTTGTGGGGATCGGCCGGGGCCATTCTCCACTCTGCCCCCAACCCATCCTGAGCATACAACAATCACGCCAAAATCGCCCTGCATCCCCGGTCCCATCGAGCGAGATGTTAGGATGCCAAAACGCTTGCTCCATCTACTCTAGATGTCCGCGACCAGCCATCTTCTCGCGCTGACGCCGGACAGCATTCACAATGAAATCCGTCTTTTCCTGCGTGTATCGAACTGGATCTTGCTTGTACCGCTCAGCCAGGCGACGTTTCAATTCGGAGTACGCTTGTGCCTCCTCTGGATCCTCGCGCATGCGGTCTCGGAAAAGGATCATCTGCTCAAGTTCTCTGTGGCCGGTCGGGAAGATGTGGATGTCGTGAGTGCGCTGGCCTGCGGCGTTCCTCGTCACGAAGTGGCGGCCCAGGATCCCTCCTTCGCCCCGGACTTCGTATCCGGCAGCCTCAAATTCTGATGTCATACTTTGGACTAGAGTGAGGTCGGGGACTTCAACCATCAAGTCCACAACGGGCTTCGCACTCAAGCCCTGCACAGCCGTACTCCCAACATGGTGGATGGCGAGGGCGCTTTCACCTAGCAGCTGACGCAGGATCTCGGCTTCAGCCTCGAATTGGTCCGGCCAACTCGGATCATAGGGCACGATACGAACTTCAGTGATCCAAGTAAAGCCCTTTAAATCGGTCATGCGCCATTTCCTTCGGCCCGCGCGGGGCAGCTTGCATACGAGGCGCAGCAATCAACGGGAGCCGGGATTGGCATCCTAACGCCCTCGAGCTGATCGGCCGGGGCCACCCACCGCCCTGCCCCCGCACCGTCCCGAGCATACAACAATCACGCCAAACTCGCCCCGCATCCCCGATCCGATCCAGCGAGATGTTAGATCGCCAATCAGATTCTTAGGTACTGTTTGAGAGACTCCTCCACCGTCTCGACAGCAGCCGACAGCTTCTTCGCGAAATCATCATTTTCCGGGCCCATGGAGTACACGTACCTTTCCAATCGCTCCATGTCCTCTGGCTTTCCGCTGCCATATCCACCGAGCTCCCTAAGGTACCAGCCCACATTGAAATTGAGATCGGAAATCAACCGCGACACTCCCACCAAGGCTTCCTGGATGCCACGGCCCCACAGGACCTCTGCCTCGATCGCATTGATTTCTAGGTCGGTGGATGCGTCCGAGATCTTCTCCCATCTCTTTCTGAACACCGCGGAAGTGGACTTGAATCGATATTCCCTGTCGGCGAGCTCCGCTTTCATTCCTTCGCGTTCCATGGAGGCGGAGATTTCACCAGCGGTCATGAAGGGATTTCGAAAGTAGGAAACAGCATTCCTAAGCCGGTAGACCGCTACAAGTACGCCCCTGGCCAGTTCATATTCAGTCTTCCCCTTGAGCTGCTTTCTCCAGGTGGCGAGCCCAAGGATGCCGATGCAGGCGGCGGTCACAGCCGCTATCGCCGTCAGTACATCTTTGACCAGAGCAACGTACTGTTGAATCTCTGAATCCCCATCTTGCTCCTGTCACTTCTCGGCGAGCTAACGCCCTCGAGCTGATCGGCCGGGGTCACGCACCACATCGCCCCGGCCCCGTCCTGAGCATACAACAATCACGCCAAACTCGCCCAGCATCCCCGGTCCGTTCCAGCGAGATGTTAGACGGCGTTGCTTCATCTCCTATTCTCTACGTTCAAGTTCTTCGGGTGTCGGCCTCTGGAAGAACTCTATCCAAGGCTTCATGCTCTCTTCGGGAATGTGGAAGCTCTCCTGGGAAGGTTGCGAATTCCTGACCGCAAGCCGCCTCAACAGTTCATTTTCCGGCACATCAAGAAAATGCACTTCGCTGCTGGCTCCAAGTCGCTTGGCCCGAAGCCGATAATCCTCGCGCTCTGCTCGTGCCCAAAAGCCGAAATCAAGGATTACATTCGTTCCCAATTCCAGTGCCCTGCTTGCGATACTCCAAAGCATGGCCTCGATCAACGAATGCCTGGCATTATGTTCCGGCTCTTCTGCATCTTGACCAAAAAGAGGGACGTGCCATTCATCGGTCGTCAAACGAAGTGCCGACCCCTCAAGTTCAATCTTCCGCGCAAGTGTTGTTTTTCCTGAACAAGGAAGTCCAACCATCAGATGAAGAGTTGCCACGCCTTCCACTCCTAAAGATCGTCTGCAAGCCGTCTAACGCCCTCGAGCTGATCGGCCGGGGACACGCACCGCCTTGCCCCCGAACCATCCTGAGCATACAACAATCACGCCAAACTCGCCCAGCATCCCCGGTCCGATCCAGCGAGATGTTAGGCAGCATGGTGCTCCCGGGAATGGATCTTGCTGGGCGGATAAGATACTCACCTGGATGGTTGCAGCTTGGCCCGAGCCATTATTCCATAGCCATCGTCGGGATCTTTCTGCCACAGCTGCCAGTAGGCCGCCTCGGCCTTAATGCGCTGTCCAGCTAGTTCGTAGGCAAGGGCCTCAACGTAGTCAAGACGGTTGGTTGTTTCGCAACCGTAAGTCTCAACCTCCCACAGGAGGCATGGCTCCAAGATCTTCCTCAGGTCCGACAGCTGGAGGAGGGTGTCAGTTGGAGACGAAGCACCTGTCAGGAGGCCTGTCAGTAACGAATTGACGGCTGCACTTTGAGGCTGTTGATAACGGATCACTCTAGGCTTCAGTGTGGCGTTCCAATAGAAGAAGCTTTCTTGCGTGGGTTCGCTACCGGGCAAAGTCAATTCATATTCGAAGAAACCGCTTTGTGCCCCGAAAGGTACGATTCGTGAAGTCGGGCTCAGACTATCAAGCCTGACACCCACTGCATTGCGACCAACGATACGGCTCTGGTCCCTAGCCAGGATCCACAGTGAACCATAGGCCCAGCCTGGATGCTGCTCTACAAACCAAGCCTCGGTCTTTCCATCGTGGTCAAAGTCATAGTGGCCGGAGTACTGTGTGTCGACCCCGAGGTCCCTAAGGAGAGAAATCACCTGCGGAAACCGAGACACTGGGATCATGCCGGTCATCTGCTGAACGCTCAGAGAGCCAGAGCAGTCCTTGACTTCGATACACGCGTCCAGAATTGTGCCGCCCGATTGAAGAGTCCCTAGAAAACGGGAAGCGAGAAATCTTCAAACCGCTGCCCGCTCCTTCTTGAGCAGCACCGATCTGATTCATAAGCTCGACGGCTCGGTCACGGTCTCCGTAGTACACGTAAGCTATTCCAAGTTCGTAGAGAATCTCATCACGAGTAACGCTCGGGACATCTGCAGTCGAGCGAGGATATTGCGTAAGCATATGGTCTATGAAATAGGTGGCCGCCTCGATGCCATCGGCCGGGAGGTTGGCGAGTGCCCAAGCCTCGAGTGCGTCGGCACAGATTGGGGCAGCTTCCAGTTCCTGGTCAGTCGGAGGCTCAACAGATTCAAGCTCGAACTCCTCCCCGCTCCACCTGTACACCCAGGTGGGGCCGAGCTCATAACATCCGCCAGTTTCAATGGCAAATGGTATGTGCATACTCATTCCGGGGAATCCCTCCGACCTCGGGGACGGGGACCAATCAGCTATCTCGGGCGAGATTGGTGCTGGTGTGAAACCAAGATCGCGCGGTGGCGCGAAGCGGAGGTCGAAAACTTTCAGGCTCCCTGAGTGGAATGAGAAAGAACCCCAGTCTAGATGTCGAATGACAGCCTCGGGAAAGCCATCTCCTGTGAGGTCTACGAGGTCAAGGCCAACCTCTCCGTCCACCAAGTAGATTTCATCATCTGACTCCAATGGATACGCGGTGTATCCCCCGGACCGTTCTGCGAGCAGGATGTATAGCCCCCCGTTGAGACCAGCTTTGGAAGGATTGATAAAGACAATGTGGCTGCTTGAGTAGCCTTCAGGTATGGGGGCTTCGTGTATCTCGAGGGTCAAAGGATCTGCCAGCTTGGAGAACCATTGCGCAAGATCTGCAGGAGTAGTTTCACCTGAGTTCAATGCTTCAGCGAGAAGCTCCCCGTAGTAGCGTCCCATGTTTGGCTGGAAGCTTCGCAGCAGATCAAACAGTCCCGAGACCCTCCACTTCTCAGCAAGTAGAGATTCGGGAAAACGGTAGGCGGCTTCTAGCTCAGCAAAACCGGCGAATCTAAATGAGTACTCATAGCGCGAAGTCTAGATAGCCCCGGTCAACAGAAGCAAGATTCTCGGGATATAGATGAAGGTTGCCGATCAGGCTTGATGCTTGATCAGCATCCCATGGACGCAATGAAAGGGAACGGACGGAAAGTGGGGTCGGCTGAGGGGTCCAGCTTGGAATGGGGGTCGTGTATTGGATGTCATTGTTCCATGGGTCGACGGGGGTCTGGGGAATGTGTGTATACGCGATGCTGGGGGTGAGAGAGGGCTCGGGTGGCGGAGTGGGCGAGGACGGTGGTTCTTGTGATGCCGCTTGGGTTGCATGCGCCGAGTCATAGACACATGCCCACGGTTGGCCAGGGGGATGATGGGCACCAGGAGCACACTTGTGGAACTCGGTGGGTGAAGCGGTCTGAGTGAATTCTGTGCTTGTCTGGGTTTTCGCGGTGGTAGGGATGCTTGCGGAAGAGGAGCACGCCTGCAAGAGTAGCCCTGAAAGGATAGCAGAGACCATCCAGGTGGCCGTGTTTCTCCAGCGAGGTTGCGGAGAGACTGGGTTCAATGCTAGCATCATTCAGCCCCCGATTTCGAGAACATTGCTGCCTTCTATGTAGGTGCTGCTGTCAAGCCCCAATTTAGCAAGTGATTGCTCCCACCACAACAGGCTCTGGGTCACGCATGCTGGCAGCTTCCCTTTGGCGTCGGGCACAGTGTGCCTCGAACTACCTTCTATCCGTGTCGGCTCTTGTTTGGCCGATCACCCAATGCTTTGTTCGCTCGTCGGCGATCCTGGAAGCTCTGGTGAGCGCCCCATCTAACGCTCGGTCCCTTCGGACCCGGCAGCAAAGCGAGCTGCTCACACCAGCCTTTTTGTCCTGCTTGCCTGTTCTCTCCTTTTCCGTCCCTTTCAGATCAACCGTGTCTTCAGCACCGCCCCTTCAGGAATAGCTCCCGTCTCCAGATAGCGCCATAGCTCAATCAGCAGCTTCCTGGCCAGCGCCACGATCCCGATCTTCCGGATCCGTTTGCTCCCATGGCCAAATCTCTCCTCATACCACTTCGTCAGCTCGCTCTCTGGCTGAAACTGCAGCCACCCCCAGGCGATCTCGATCGCCATCCCCCGAACGTGCCGGTTGCCGGCTTTGCTGATCCCCTGCTCCCGGTAGCTGTCGCCACTCTGCCTCGGCATCGGCACCAGACCGGCCAGGGCCCCCACTTCCTTCCTATTGTTGAACTTCCGCCAGCTGAAAAACTCCATCCCGAACAGCCAGCCGGCGTTCTGCCCGATCCCGTTCAGCCGCATCAGCTTGCGCACCACCTCCACACTCTCGTCTTCGCCATGCCGGATCGCCTCCACCCGCTCCCGCTCCAGCTCCTTGACCTGCTCCTGCAGCAGCTGAAGCCGCTGATACTCTCGCTGAAGCCGGGCTTTCAAACTCGCCGGGAGGGCTGAGCCGTCCCATTTGCGCACCTGTTCGATCTCTTCCAGAAAATCATTCCCCACCTTCATCCGGATCCCCTGGCCCACCAGGAACGACTTGATCCGGTTGGTATGCCGCGTCCGGTCCTTCTTCAGCGTTCTCAGTTCCCGATGCAGCTGCCGGTTGTCCTCCGCCTCCACACTCGGCACCCGCACCACGCTCCACACCGCCCGGTCCCCGCCCCGATACTGGATCAGCTGCCCCAAGAGCTTCTCCACGTCCATCCGGTCGGTTTTCGCCTGTCGGGCCCGTCGGTTCACCTGGATGCTCGAGCTGTCCACCACCAGGTTCTCGATCCCTTGCTGTTCCAGATACCTGTGCAACCAGAAGGCGTCTCTGCCCGCCTCGTAGCAGCTCACCACCCGGCTGCTCTCAGGCAGATCGAACCGCTTCTTCGCTCGCCCGATCTCCTCCTGGAGAGCTTCCAGATCCCCGGCGGTGATGCTCCGCTCGCGTGGCCGGCGACTCGGCCCTGTCGTGAACCCCAGTTTCCACTTTGTGTTGCTCAGTTCGAAGGCCAGATACAGCACCGATTCGAATACGCTATACTCGTGACTGCGGGCCGCTGCCATGATGTTGCGCTCCTTTCTCTTGAACCGAGAGTTTCAAGGAGCTTATCAGCAGCGACCCGTATCTTCATCCCCCATAGCATCTAACGCCCTCGAGCTGATCGGCCGGGGTCACGCACCACACAGCCTCGCAACCAATTCGAGCATACACCACCCAGGCCAAAATGGCCCCGCATCCCCGGTCCGATCCAGCGAGATGTTAGACAGCGTTGCAAACATCTACGGGGAAGCTGTTGCGATTGGAACAGCTTTAGATGGTTGGCTTGTAGACTGCATAGGTCGAGTCATGGTGGGGGTTGGTGGGAAGCTCGGAGGTCGGATAAACAGGGAATCAAACGGGCTTGTAGTGAAAACACGTCTGACCAGATGTAGGCCTTGGGGCGGGACAGGCAAGATCTCGAACTTCTCACCGAGCGCCTTTGTCTGGGGCTCGAACTCGGTTAAGAGCATGTGGTCGGGGTATGCCCTGATGACAAGCATGTTGGGGTCCAACTCAAGCGCCAGGTACGTGGTCTTGTTTCGTGCTTCGGCTTGGCCAGCGACCCAAGCCAAGCTCGTGCCAATAAGAAAAGTCGAAATGGCAAGGCCTAACTGGCGGCTAAGTCGAACGCCGAAGAAGTCGGAGATTGACTTGACCTGTGTCTCTGTGGTCTCTTGTGCCTTAAGCTTGTTGATATAGCCTTGGGTGCCTCTTTGAGTTAGCAGGGGGAACACCAATTGCAGGAATGAAATGACCCCGATAACCCCCGCAAACCATGGCCACCACCCGGGATCGAGTATTCTCGTAGCGAACAAAGCGAGGAACGTCGCCACTGTTAGAAGGATAGGCACAACAGTGCGTGCGAGCACTGGGTGGAGTGTATTCATCGGAAGCATGACGGAGAGGCTGAGTATCGGCCAGGTGGCAGCAACTGCCCCGATAGAGATCGCGGCGAACAGTAGAAGTGTATTGGTCTGAACATCTATCAATTCGGGGGGGAGGCCGAAGGCGTCGAAGTACCCCCTCTCGAAATAGAAGCCGAGAACATAGGCGGAGGCTGACACGCCCAAAATCCCGAGGGCAACCGGGATTCCTATGCTGATTGGGGGACGTTCTTCATCTTTCGACATCTACACAGAACTCCGAGGTCTAACGCTGCCTTCTATGTAGGTGCTGCTGTCAAGCCCCAATTTAGCAAGTGATTGCTCCCACCACAACAGGCTCTGGGTCACGCATGCTGGCAGCTTCCCTTTGGCGTCGGGCACAGTGTGCCTCGAACTACCTTCTATCCGTGTCGGCTCTTGTTTGGCCGATCACCCAATGCTTTGTTCGCTCGTCGGCGATCCTGGAAGCTCTGGTGAGCGCCCCATCTAACGCTCGGTCCCTTCGGACCCGGCAGCAAAGCGAGCTGCTCACACCAGCCTTTTTGTCCTGCTTGCCTGTTCTCTCCTTTTCCGTCCCTTTCAGATCAACCGTGTCTTCAGCACCGCCCCTTCAGGAATAGCTCCCGTCTCCAGATAGCGCCATAGCTCAATCAGCAGCTTCCTGGCCAGCGCCACGATCCCGATCTTCCGGATCCGTTTGCTCCCATGGCCAAATCTCTCGGCCGGGGCCATACACCGCCTCGCCCCCGCACAACCCTGAGCATACAACAATCACGTCAGATTCGCCCAGCATCCCCGGTCCGATCCAGCGAGATGTTAGGAGGCTCGGCTCTCGGAAAGGATTGTTCTGAGGCCTTTCATCGAATCAGCCACACAAGGCGTTGCCTCATTTTGTCTCTTCAGGCACGCCTGAGAGCTCCCAGATGATTGTCGTGTGGTCACCTGGTGAGATGGCTGCTTCCAGACCATCCGGACTGATCCCAGTGACATTTGCCGTGAGCCATTGCTGCTCGCTCTCGAGAAGTTGGTGGTAGTCATTGACATCCCAGAGCTTGAATTCCCAACCGACAGTTGATGCCAAGATGGGGGCTCTGTCAAAGAAGACGAGATAAACCGGGGAGTATGAGGTACTGGGCTTGCTGCTTGGGGCAAGTTCATGCTGCAGTGACCATGAGTTGGTCCTGTAGATGTAGATGCTCGGTTCGTCTGTGCCGACGGCAAGCAGACGTCCGTCCGGGCTGAAGGCTAGACTGGTGACAATGCCGGGAGCTCTGTGGCTCCAAACAACACTCCCTGATAGAAGATCCATAACGCGGACGTTGTCCGACGACTCGGTATATTGGCCAATGGCCAGCAAAGGACTTTGACTGTCTAAGGAAATGCCCGAGACCGAATCGATTCGCTCGGATATTTCTATCGTTTCCCTTGCTAGACTGTAGACCCGCACCCTGGTGGTCTCAAATTTCCCCTCATACCAAACAAGGGAGGCTTCATCCTCGCTGAAGGTCAACTGACTGACCTGATAGCCCTGATCTATGGGAATAGTTCGGATGACACTCAACGCCCCGAGGTCCCAAATCGTGATCGGGCCCCCTGAACCGCATATGGCGAGCAACTGCCCGCTGGGGCTAAGAGCAAAATCGACCACCGCGTCCTCAGAGACTGTCAATGACTGGTTCATTCTTCCATCTCGGGCTCCCCAGAATCTGACCTCGCCGTCCGGGTCACCCGATACGACGAACTGCCCATCTTGGGCAAACTGCACAGGTGCACTCGGGCCGACATACCAGTTCAAGGCACTTGCCTGCTTGTGGGTTCCGACATTCCAGACCTCAACCGAGTAAGCGGTCAGCAAGGCGAGCCTGTCACCTTGTGGGGAGTAGGCTGCGGCGAGAGGCTCAGTGGGATATTCGGGAAGAGTGCTCTGCCTTGATCCGTCCGCCGAGCTTCGCGTTTCCACAATGCCTTTGTAGCACGCCCCAGAATAGGATGACCATGCGCCGCAGTAACCGACCAACACGGATTGTCCGTCGGGAGAGAAGAGGGCAAAGTCGACGCTGCCCTGTTCGGGAATATTGATTGTGTAAGTTGGGCTTCCGGACGGCACGGCGAAGACCATCACCCGGTCGGCGCCTGAAGTGGCTGAATTGTCATGCGAGTAGGAGCCAGCAATCACAATCGCTTCGCTCGAGCGGTTGAAATCCATAGATGCCACGCTCTCGAAACCGGTGTTGATCGAAGCTTCGACTTGGCGCGACGCCACGTTGAAAATGGACAATCTTCCGGTGGCATCGACAGCAGCAAGACGTGAACCGTCACGGCTGAATCGGACACGCCGGACGAAGCTGTATGGCTGACGTTGAGGGTCATTGAGAGGTTGGAGAGGCGTCCAACGTACAGCGTCCCAAAGCAGAATCTCCCCACTGCTTGTTCCGGCAGCCAAGAAAGAGCCGGTCATGTCGAAATCCACATCGGTGACAGTTTTCAGCCCGAGAGGAAGCCCAACTAGTGGTTGGTCGCTTCCCAGGTTCCACACTTGGATCTCGCTGCTGCCGTTCCTGTTGCCGTGTGCTCCCCTAGTGAAGTTGCCATCGCTTGGGCTTACGGCCAGGTAGATAACCCAAGGTCCGGCGTCAAACTCGCGGGTTATCTCAAGGCTTTGAGCGTCGAGCATGTAGACTCCGCTAGATGTCCCAACCACGAGAGATGTTGCGTCTGGAGACCATGCTGCAATCTGCGGGATGCCATTGCCCAGCCTCCAGAGGGGGGTCATGGAGAGGTCCGGTTGGTTGATGGGCTGGCTGTCTGTTGGATGAGGCAGGCGTGTAGGTGTCGCTGGCCGACTGGTTGGAGTCGTTGCCGACCGGCTGGTAGGAGGGGAAGAAGCTGGCCCTGTTTGCGACGGTGGACCGTAATCATCCTTGGAGCAGGCTGCGGCGCAGGTCGCTACAACGGAAAGCGTCATGAGTACTTGCAAGATGTTTCCTGCCCGTTTCGATGAAGTCCTCATGCGCTCTTTTCCCCCGAAAAGATCAAACTTACCGAGCCTCCTAACGCCCTCGAGCTGATCGGCCGGGGCCATTCACCGCCTTGCCCCCGAGCCATCCTGAGCATACACCAATCACACCAAACTCGCCCAGCATCCCCGGTCCGATCCAGCGAGATGTTAGATGCCCGCCTACTCCTTCTTGCCTACGTATTCCACACCCCCCAACCCTTTGAAGTCGATGTCCTGAGTCCACGGCACGGCGCCGAACTCTCTGGCAGTTGCCAGCATGATACTGTTGGCCATCGGGATCTTCAGCTCGACCGAGATCTTCGCTGCGCTCAAGGCGATTGAGCTGGTCAGATCAATGACTGTGCCGAGCTGCATGAAGCCAATGGCCCGCAGTGCCTCGGTCTCACCGCGCTCAAGCAGAATCTTCTTAAAAACTTCGTAGACGCTCACGGTCGGAACTATCAGATCGCCGGTTGCCTCGATCGCATCTTCAAAGAAGGCAGCGTTCGGTCCGGCCGCGAAGTACTCAAGCCAGCCAGATGAGTCGACGACGTTCATACCCTATCGGGCTCACGCTCGACGGTCGTGTCCATGCCATCAAGGAATCCCCGGCCCTTTCGCATCTTCTCAACGGGGATAAGCTCAATTCGCCCCTCGTAGGGGATGACATGGACCTTCTGCCCAGGCTTGATGCCAAGCTCTTCCCGAACCTTCTTGGGGATGACAACCTGATACTTAGTGGAGACTGTTGCTCGCTCCATACGACATCTCCTTCGATCTGCATATCGTAATACGAATAGATTGTACCAGAAGAGTGGGTCAATTCAAAGAAGGGGCATCTAACGCCTCCGAGCTGATGGGCCGGGGTTACTCAACTCATCTTCCCCAAGCCCAGCCCGATCATACAACGCCAACACCAAAATCGCCCCGCATCCCCGGTCCCATCGAGCGAGATGTTAGATCGCCGGAGTATCTTAGCTGAGGCTTGTGTCTTGTATCATGCAATCTTCGCCGGTACCCGGGGTATATGGTTGGATTCTCCGAATGCGGAATTGGGTTGTCCTCTTGCCGGTGTTCGACTGTCTGAGAAAGTCGACACTGAGTCGCTCACAGTGAAATCATCACGGGATCGGGGTCGTAAGCGGCGATATTGGCTGGGTGGGCTCTTGGAAGATGACGAACCGCGCAATCATGACAAGGAGGAGGACAGACAGGTAGAACCCCCAGATTGAAAAGGACGTGACTGCCCCGACAATATGGGAGAATGATTTTGCTGGTGGACTCACATCATAAAGGTCAGAGGCGCGAGCGTCGCCGGTGTGAAGCTTGCGAACGAACTTGTTATATGTGTCTCTGAACGCCCTCTCGAGACCAAGGTAGTAGGCATCGAGTGCGAGGAATAGTACGGCTGGAAAAAAGGCGATAAATGCAAAGTTGGGGTTGTCTCTCTGGCTTGAGATGACCAGGACGGCGGAGACGATTGTGATGCACCAGGCTTTTGAAGAGGAGCTATTGGACGCCATTCGCTGGATTATGGACTGGAGGATTGACAGGTGAGCTTGTACCGAGGGTGAATGCTCGGTGAGCTGTTCATGCTGTGCTGCCATCAGCTTGTCCAAGTCGCGAAGTTGTTGTAGCCGTCATCTGAAACCCAATCATAGGTTTTGTACCACTGGCCAAGGTTGTAGCCATTGCCTCTGTATTCTTGGGACACTTGGACGGAGTAGTTCGCGGTGCCATCAATTTTCGTGTACTCTGTCCAATCATCGCCGTTCCTCTCCCACAACGTTGCGGTTCGCCCGTCAGCGGAGAACGTGAGCCCGACATACTGTAGAGGGTTTGGCCCCTTAGGCTTGGTTGTGCCTGCCTTGGATTTGATTGAGTTTATGTGGACCCCGAATAGGTGGTTTCCCCTCCGGAAGCTCTTCAGGATCTCATACCGTACCCACGGCCTCAGGTATGTGTCTGAGCCGATCAGAACACAGGTGTTTGAGGTGCCCTCTAGGGCGGAGTTTATCAGGCGCTTGAGGGCAACGTCGCCTTGTCGACGGGCGGACTCCCAAATGGATGCGTCAAAGTACCCCGCCTCTTCCCTGTCGGGCTTTGTCATCCAGTGGTTTCTGACAACGTTGGCACGAAAATCGATTACGTCCTGATAGTGGAAACCAAAATAGATACGCTTTGCCATTCTAGAACCTCCCCTCAAGGCGATCTAACGCCCTCGAGCTGATCGGCCGGGGTCACGCTCCGCCTTGCCCCCGACCCGTCCTGAGCATACAACAATCACGCCAAACTCGCCCAGCATCCCCGGTCCGATCCAGCGAGATGTTAGAGCGCACGGAATCTCTCGAATAGTCAGAAAATCGGCCTTCCGCACCCATCTGTATAGCGCGCTCCGCATACCCGATTCGACTAGCCAGATCTCGTCTTCATTGCGAACCACTCTGGTGACAGCCTCCGCGAAGATATTGAGAAAGAGCCACCTGATCTGCTCAGCCCTCGCCGAGGGCTCACTGGCCATCTTGGCTGTGGGGAACAGAGTCATTTGCGCACTTTCCGGCTCAACTACCACAGGCAGGATGAACCGCACGACAGCTGTCGTCTCATCGGTAAGATATGGGCCAGCTGAGGGCGCTCTGGAGGCGACGGCTGCCCTAGTGGCTAACTCCGACGTACGGAACCTACCGTTGACTAGATACATTGAGTAACCTGAAATCACTTCCTCCACATATTCAACTACGAGGTTTAGGACATCCTGGTCAGACACATTCAACTCGATGTGTAGTTCTTTCCGAATGGAATTGGCCCCAATCTCGAGAAAACGCTGGCGAACAGTGTCGAGAAAGAAGAGGTTGTCGAGTGCCTCCCTAAGTCGATCCTCGCGGGCAAGCGGCATGAAGAACTCGTATATCAGAACTTCCGGCGTGGTAACGAAGAGGTAGTTTGTAAAGAGTCGTTGCTTTTGGCGGAACAGGTTCTGAAAGTCCTCATAGCGAACACGCAGGATCTCGGGTTTGGCTCGCAGCCCACCCTTGGTCTTCTCTACGACGTCGCTAAGGCGTTTGGACAGGTTCGTGGATGTGTTCGTCTTGGTCCAGCCGGACGCCTTTGCCAGCTCAGCCTCAGTGAATGTGTCCCCCGATGAGGCATGTTTCGTGAGGAAGCCAAAAGCTTTGCGGATACTCTGTTCCTTCTTCACTTGACGCACCCCCTTACAAATGGAGGATCGACGGGCGCTCTAACGCCTCCGAGCTGATGGGCCGGGGCCACTCACATCTCGCCTCCGACCCGTCCTGAGCATACAACAATCTCGCCAAATTCGCCCCGCATCCCCGGTCCCATCCAGCGAGATGTTAGCCCGCTCATCGCCCCCTGAGAGCCGCCAACTTGTCTGCCGCGGCACCCAGGATTGCGCCTAAAACACAAGCCACTAGAGTAATTGGTATGGCGAAGCATGCTTCCCCAAAATCCCGCCGGGTGGATCTTAGGAAGACATTGCCATCTCCATCTATTGCGACGTAGGTCTGGAAAGAAATTCGAGTAATGGTTCCGTCACGTAGGTGCACTCTTGCAAGTCGGGAGGTCGGCCCGGAGCGAGCCGAAGTGCGTCTCCACTAAAATCGCACTTGCTGGGTTCGGAAGGTGGGTGCTTGGGAAGGTCCGCCAAGCTGTTCAGCTGTTGCCAGTCAGGATTACGATAGGCAAATATCCTGCCATCTAGGGTTTCCACTGCCTGGACAAACATCGATACGACAACAATGTGAACGGCTTTTTCGGGCAGAGGGGGGAGTGTTTGCCAGCCGACTAGCACGTTGGAGATGGAGATGATGCTCCCGAGGACGGCAATGACGAAACCGAAGAGCCCCCCCAGCCTGACGCCCTTTCCCCATTGAGGTTTCATTCTCCCTCATCCAACGAAGCGGCCTAACATGTTCTTATCTTTGTCGCCCGCCCCTCATCCCCCTCGCGGGGGATATTATCCGGGGGTCTTTCCTGATAGGCGCGCCCCGACTGGAAAAAGCGGCCGAGAAGTTCTATCATGTCGTATGCAGGGGGGTATCCGGAAGAGAGTCCCCCTAGGTGTTAGCAGAATACACGCGTTCCACCGGCCTGACAAGCAGGGGGTGCCTCATGGCCCGGTCCCAACCCAAGCTCCTCGATCGCCTTCGCCATGTCCTCCAACGTAAGCACTACGCTCTCAGCACCGAACGCGCCTACGTCAATTGGGTCCGACGCTATATCCTTTTCCACAAGAAGCGCCACCCCGCCCAGCTCGGCCAATCAGAGATAGAAGCTTTCCTGACCTTCCTCGCCGTGGAAAAAGACGTCGCCGCCGCTACCCAGAACCAGGCGCTCAATGCCATCGCCTTCTTCTACAAACACGTCCTGTTCAAGCCTCTGGATTTTGACCTGCAGTCCGTTCGCGCACAGCGCCCCAGGCACCTGCCCACCGTCCTCTCCAAGAACGAGATCCAATCGCTGCTCGCCTGCCTCACCGGTACCTATCAATTGATGGCCCAACTGCTGTACGGCAGTGGGCTGCGCATCACCGAATGCGTCCGGCTGCGCGTCAAGGACGTCGATTTCGCCCAATCCCAAATCGTGGTCCGCGATGGGAAGGGCGCCAAGGACCGCCTTACATTGCTACCCGATAGTCTCAGGCCTCGCCTCGAAGACCAGCTCATGCGCGCCAAGCGCATCCACGAGAAGGACCTCAAGGAAGGCTTCGGCGCCGTTCATCTGCCCTTCGCCCTGGAACGCAAATACCCCCAAGCTCAGCGCGCTTGGATCTGGCAGTGGGTCTTCCCCTCTCGACAGCTCTCCCCTGATCCGCGCACCGGTGAAATCCGGCGCCACCATCTGAGCCGGTCGGGCCTTCGCAAAGCTATCCGGCGATCAGCCGGGTTGGCCCAGATTGACAAACACGTCACGCCGCACACTTTGCGCCACTCTTTCGCCACGCACATGCTCGAAAACGGCTACGACATCCGAACCGTGCAGGACCTTCTCGGCCATCGGCACGTGTCGACGACCATGATCTACACACATGTCCTCAATCGCGGTCCACTCGCCGTCCAAAGTCCCCTGGACCGAGAGCAAGCTTGATCTATCCGGCGGATCCATCGGACAGATATCACAGGACGATCTCCACCGCCCTGTCCACGCCCTGCTCGGCCCGTATCTTCTCTTCCAATTGAGATGCCCGCGCCCGCATATCATCATCACTTGTCGCCAAGGTCAACGCCTCCGCCAGGCGTTCAGCGGCATGCCGGCCCTGGCTACCCAATCCAATCCTGCCATTGCTCCGGCAGCTCTTTTCCCATGGCTTTTAGGTAGACGCTCACTTTGCCGCAAAAGATGAGCAGAGCTTCTTTGTAGATTTCCAATTGCATGGCCGGTGATACACTCCACCCTCCGCGGTCAACCTGTTGGTTGGCCAGATCCTCCTCCGTCAGACCGCTGACGGCCGCTTCAAGCTCCTCGTCCAGGTCGATGAACCACTTCTGCAGCTCAGCCACGCTGTCGGTGCCTTCCCGCGTCGATGCCACCGAAGCCAGGTCCAACTTGAACGTCCGAAAGGAGTCGATGTAGCCCATCTCCACCTCCCCCAGCTCCCGGCAAAGATCTCCCAACGGCGCATTCGCCCCCGCCGGATGGAGAGCAAGGTCGTTATCCTCGAGGATCTCCATCAACTGCTTCCGCAAATCCAGGTACATCCGAAATACGGGATACGTGTTCTCCATCAGGCTGTTCATGGTTGGTCTCCCATGGATGAATTCTCGGCCGCTCCGCACCAGATGGGTCTCATCGGCGGCCACATTCCTCCCTTCATCTTGCACGAAATCGACCCCCATAATCAATACCAGCGCTGGCCAGCCGCAGTTCGCTCCACCCCACGATTGGTCCCAAGCACTCTTTGTGACAGTTTTCACAATAACCCGCCCCGCACTTGCCCCATTTCGAACACAGCAGCTGCTCGCCAACTAAGTTGGCCCTTGCCACCCACGCCATTCTGTGTATCCTCGATGTCTCAGGCCGAGTTCTCACACAATCAACTTCAACATGAGGGTGACCTATGGCAACCACGAATGCACAGCGTCCGGCACGCAAAAGGTCGTGGATATGGTGGGCCGCCGGTGGCTGCGTCTTGCTGCTCCTGCTGACTTGTGCCATCGCGGCTGCGGTGGGCGGCTACTTTTACCTGAAGGGAAACCGAGCGTCGGCCGATCAGCCGACGGTGGAGTACATCCTGGATTCTTCCCCCCGGATGGCTCTGGCTACCCAAGGCAGCAGCCGGATTGAGGTCGCCCGCGGCGTGATGGCCGAAATCGTGCGCCCCGCCAACCCCGATCTCACCTCCGGGCTGCGGGTCTTCGGCAACGGTGCCTTGCCTCAGCCCTGTCAGGACACGCAGCTTATCGTGCCCTTCGCCCAGTCCAACCAGGACCAGATCGCCAACCAGCTCGGCGACGTGACCGTCGGCGCCAACTCCGATGCCGCCCTGGCCGAGGCGACGATCGCTGCCATCAAGGACCTGGCCGCCACGGGGGGGCCCCATTCGTTGGTGGTGGTGACCGGCGGGGCCGACGCCTGCAATCCTCAGGCCGGTGAGCTCATCGCCCAAGAGGCGGACCGAGCCGGAATCGACTTGAAAACCTACGTGGTTGGGTACCAGGTGCCGGCCGATGAGGCGGATGCGCTGAAGACACAGGTCGGCGCCATCCCCGGGGCCAGCCTGCAAACGGCCGAAGATGAAGCCGGGCTTCGGAAAGTCCTGACCGCCATCCAGGCTGAAGTCGATGCCACGGCTCAATCAGGCGGCCAGGCCACTGGCAAAACCGCCTGCGACCATCCCTACTTTCCGCTGCGGCCCGGCGCCAGCTGGAGTTATGGCGGCCCGGTTCCCTTCACCTGGCAGGTGGACTCAGTCTCTGGCAACCAGCAAAGCGCCTCCGCCACGATCTCTATCGACTTCTCGGATGGCTCGTTCTCCACTGAATGGCAGTGCTCGCCGAGCGGCATTCTCTACACGGAGATGAGCGGGCTGGCAGGGGCAGGTATTCCGGGTGGAATTGACCTCAAATTGGTCTCGACCAGCGGCGTCACGCTGCCCTCGACTTCCATGCTGACCTCCGGCGCCTCATGGAACAGCAGCTACACCATGGGCCTGGGTATCGATGTGCCCGGCTTCAGCGGCTCGTATGGCATGCAGACCTCAGAATCGCATCAGGCCGGCTCGCCTCAGAGTCTGACCACCGATCTCGGCACCTTCGACGTCGTTCCGGTGACTTCCAGCGGAACGCTGAGCATGACCGGATTGACCGATTTCAACACCGACTTCACCAGCACCATTTGGTACGCCAAAGGAGTCGGCGTCGTGCGGATTGAATCGTCCGGCGCCGGGGAGAGCGCGGTGCTCGACCTTCAGAGCTACAATATCCCCTGACGGCGGCCTGTTTTTGCCCCGAATCCAAAAGGCCGGAGGGAACATCCCTCCGGCCTTTCTTGATCAATTTGTGACTTGAAGGTCGTCGAAGGCGACTTCGAGCGGCGGGCTACCGGCCAATCCGGCCAGCAGGCCGATATCCCCTGGCACCGGATCTGGGTCCACGGCCTGGCCGATGTGCCGGTTGTCAAAGGTCAAGATGACCTCGGAGCCTCTGCACTCCAGTCCCAACGTGTGTTGACCCTGGTCCACGCCCTGGAGAAGGTCTGACGCGGTCCAATCCAACAACGTGGTCGTCGTGCCGTTGCGAACCTGCCAGAAGCGGTAGCTGCCGGAGGCGCTCACGGCGGCTGCCGTGTAGTCCTCACCCTCCGAACCCCAACGGCATGCTGCTCCAATCTCCGTCTCGGCCGGGCCCCGGATCTGTTCGAACGAAACGCTGAGCGAGACGTCGGCCTGACCGACCCGCCCCGAGGCCGACACGTATTCCACACTCGTTCGATCAACCGTGAAAAGAAGCTGCCCATCCGCGTACGCCACGCTGCCATCGGCATCTTGAAGCTGAGAGAAACCGCTGCTTGGGTCGGAGAAGTTATCCGAAAGCGGCAGGCCTTCCAGGGTGGGAACCGACGTCGCTTCCACAACTGGCGTCGCCGGCCGGGTGGAGGTCGGCGTGGCCGTCAGAGGTCTGGAAAGGATGGCGTATCCTGCCACGCCTGCCCCCAGAATGAGCAGAACTCCCACACCCAATGCTCCCAATCCGATCACCCAAACCCAAGGGGATAGTCGGCGCCTGGGTCGCGCCGCCTCCGTCGGCGGTTCCGAAGGCTGCGCCAGGGCCCAGGCGAATTCGTCGACGAACACCGCTGCTGTCTCTGGCCGGGCCTCCGGCTGCTTGGCCATGCCGTGCGCCAGGGCCCGATCGACGGCGGCCGGGAGCTTGGGATTCAGCGCAACTGCCGAAGGGATCGGGTCCTCGATGTGGCGCACAATCGTGCCCAGCGCCGTTTCACTGGTATAGGGCTTGTGCCCGGTCAGCAGCTCGAAGGCCGTGACCGCCAAAGCGTAGATGTCCGAACTCGGTCCGGCCGGCTTGCCTTGCCCCTGCTCCGGCGACATGTATGCAGCGCTGCCGGTGGGAAGACCTTCGCCAGCTTCTTTCAATGCACCGGCGATTCCGAAATCTCCCAGATAGGCGGTCCCGGATTGGTCGAGCAGCATGTTGCTGGGCTTGATATCGCGGTGGATCAGCCCTCGGGTGTGGGCAAAGTCGATCGCCTCAGCCATCGCTCGAAGCCAGGTCAGCGCCTGGCTGTTCGAGATCTGCCCCGCCTCCAAGCGATCGGCGATGGTGCCGCCGGAAAGATATCGCATCGCCAAGTAGGGCACCCCTCCAACTTCGCCATAGTCGTACAGGGGCACGATGCGCGGGTGCTCCAGGCGGGCCACCACCTCCGCCTCGCCCCGAAACTGGGCCAGATCCGCTTGCCGGGCCTCGCCTGGCCGGCCGAGCAGCTTGAGCGCCACGGTTCGGTTGGTTGAGGTCTGTTGGGCGCGGTAGACCGCCCCCATCCCTCCGCGGCCAGCCCGCCCAACCACGCGGTAGCCGGGGATCTCCGGCAGCGCTTCCTGGCGCAGTGTTGGATTGTCGTCGGACATCGGCTATTGAACCCTCACCCGGCTGACGCTGTCCCCGGCTTCGCCCACAACCCAAACATCAACGCAGTTGTCGCCGCATGTCACCGAAGTCACCGCATAAGGCCCACCGGGAACCGACATTGTCTGGGCAACTTGGCCCGTGTCGACCGAAATCCGCAGCAGTTGGTTGCTTCGCTGTGTGACAACCCACAAGGACTTGCCGTCGAAGGCGAGCGCCACCGGATGGCCGTCCACCGGAATGCTGGTCAGAACCGCTCCATTCCCCACATCCATGGCCACGACTTGGTTGGCGTCCGCCAGCGAGACCCACAGCAACGCCCCGTCGAACGCCAGGCCGGTCGGGCCGCCTTCCATGGCCACCGTGCTGGAGACGGCTCCTGTCGCCGGATCGATGCGCAGCACCGAATTGGCCTTGCTGTTCGCCACCCAAAGCGCGTCGCCCACCTGGACCAGCGATTGGACTCCTTCGCCCACCTTGTACTGCCCCATCACACCTTGCAAGGGGTCAACCTGCACCAAAGTCCCGCCAATGTCGCTCAGCACCCACAGGCTGCCATCCGCCGCCATGACCGAACTGGGCACGTTGGGAAGTTGAATAGAATCTCCCAGCGTGTGGGCAGAGGGGTCAAACGGAGTGAGGGATTGATGCAGAGCTCCGGCCAGCCAGAGGCTGCCGTTCAAATCGGTCAACCCCACCGGCAGATCATCCACCGGATACGTTCCCAGCGCCTTTCCACAGGGATCATTGGACTCCTGACAGCCCTGCGCCTGAAGCTCAACCAGCGTGTTGTCGAACCCATTGGTGACCCAGACGGCGCCGTTCAGCGGAAGGATGGCGCGGGGCGAATCCCCCACCGGATAGGAGTGAACCCTTGGCCCCGACAAGGGGCCGCGGGCGAAATAGATGATGCCTGCGATCACTCCCACCGCCACCACCCCTATGCCCGCAATCCCCAGCGCCAGTGCCGGCAGGGCCCAGCGGCGGCGCGACGGGCGGCTCAATGCCTGGGCCGATGCAGCTGAGGCGGCTGCCGGTCCAGGAGCAACTGCCGGCGCTGTCCCAGCCGGAGCGGCGCGGCCTGCCAGCGAATCTCGAAGCTCACGCATGAAGGTCGTGGCCTTGGCCGGCCGCGCGTTGGGGTCTTTGGCAAGGGCCCTATTCATCGCCCCATCCACTTCGGGAGGAAGATCACGCGCCAGCGTCCGAATGGACCGGGGTGGCTCGCTCAGATGTTTTCGGATGAACTCCATCGGCGTTTTGGCTTCGAACGGCTTGGCCCCGGAGAGCGCTTCAAAGGCCATGATGGCGAAGGAGTAGATGTCGCTGCGGGCATCCAGATGCTCACCGCGCGCCTGCTCCGGAGACATGTAGGCCGGCGTGCCCAGCACGCTTCCGGTCTTGGTCAGATCTCTGGAGCCTTCCATGGTCTTGGCCAGACCAAAATCGGCCAGATAGCCGTTGTGCGAATCGTCCAATAAAACATTGCCTGGTTTGAGATCACGGTGGATGATGTCGCGCTCGTGCGCGTAATCCAGCGCCTCGGCCACATGGTCAAGGATGGCCAACAGCTCATCCCGGCCCAAGCTGCGCGCCTTGAGCAGGTCGTGGAGGGAGCCGCCTCCCATGTAGCGCATCACAATGTAGGGGTCGCCTTCGACCACGCCAAAATCGTAGACCGGGAGGATATGGGGGTGTTCGAGCTGGGCAATGATATCTACCTCGCGTTTGAACCGCTCAAGCATCTCACGATCGCCTGCCAAGCCGGTGGAAAGCACTTTCAGCACGACCCGACGGTGAATCGAAGGCTGCTCGGCCAGGAAGACAGCACCCATCCCGCCCTCGCCGATCTTCTTCTCAACCAGATACTGCCCGATCTTCACGCCCGGCCCAATGGCCATGATTATCTTCCTCCGCCCCAGGCTTTCTCCGTTCGACGGCTCAAATTCATCCCTTGAGCATAGCGCATCTCTAGCAGGCACGAAAGATAGCACACTTCTCGGCGCGCCTCCATGCCCTGGCCACTCGACCAGCCGTCGATTGTGATTTCTATCACTATGGGCCAGTCTGCCCTACGGGTATTGTTGGAGCGATAGTCACCCTGGGAGTCTGGAGTGAATGATGAACACCCTCGACACTAACTCACTTCGGCTGCATGTTCCGGTCCTCGGATGGTTGTACGTCGTCGCCAATGGGGCGCTCCTGATCACCGGTCTTGTGGCCTTGGCGCTGTTCTGGGGGATCGGGATCGCCGTGCAAGACCTCGTCGCGTATCGGATCCTCACCTTGGTGGGTGGTCTGGCTCTGGCGCTGTTTGCATTGTTCGCTCTGCCGGGGCTGATCGCCGGTGTGGGCCTGCTCCGGCGGCGCCGCTGGGCGCGCACCCTGGCCCTCGTGATCGGAATCTTGGGATTGGCGGCATTCCCGATCGGCACGGCGCTGGGCATCTACGCGTTCTTTGTGCTCCTGCAGGCGCAAGCCGACGAGTATTTCGGCCCACATCCAACGGACAGTTGACCTTCCTGGGATTCGCGAACTGACAAATCACCCCTTAAACGCCAGGAGCCGGGCAAACCCGGCTCCTTCGACGTGGTGCATGGGGCCAAATCAGAACGAAATCAGGATCAAAGCCACTGCGCTGGCCACGACGGCTGCCATGGTCCAGTTGAAATTCCGTGGGGAATGCTGTCTGGGCAGCGAAGCCAGCAGCCTTTGCTTCTCAGCCTGCCGGTGGGCATCAGCGATTTTCGTCTCGGCCAGTTTCTGTGCCACATACGGGTTGGGGAACATTTCAGCCTCCTGTAACCTTTGTCCGCTCGGTTTGTCTTTCTTGTCCATACTTTAGCTGTGAGGTGTGTTTCCAGAGTCTTTGCAACGTTTATCGGGCATGTTTTATGGGATTAACGGTCAATCTGCTCGATTTTCGACATGCTTTGGCGACCAGAATCTCGCAAATCCCCCTACTGCAGCTCCAATATGGTCAGTCCCGCACCCACTGCCGAGACCAAGGCTGGGTCGCTTCCGGGCACCAACTCCAGCCTGTCGCCCTTGCGCAGCACAAAATCGGTCCCAGAAAACGTGACCCACGCACTGCCTGTTAGGACCTGCATCCGTTGGCCCCTACGGCGGGTTACCCACAGTCCATCCCGCTCAAGGGCCTGCAGCCCCGAATCACCCTCGGCCTTGCCATGGTCGATGATGGCACACATCGTCTTACCAGCCGTAGACACAAACATCCTCCGCCTCCTATCAGCAATTGTGACCCTTTCAACTCAAGCCTAGTCACCTAGCGTGAGCCCAGCGTTGTTCGCCGCGTGGGCTGACCGTGTTCCGCCGCCACGGCCTGACTGGAGGATGCTATACTCGACCTGCTGGCCCCCCATCTCCCCGTCGTCTCCCGCCCAGCAACCGCCGCCTGTGGAATCCAAGCTGATATGCTCAGGATCTTCCTGCTTGGTCATTTTGAAGTCACCCTAGACGGAAGGCCGGCTGAGATCGATTCGCGGCCGGTCCAATTACTTCTCGCCTACCTGGCCCTGAATGCTAAAAGTCCCCAACCACGTGATCGTTTGGCCGGCATCTTGTGGCCCGACTCCGACGAATCCAATGCCCTCGCCAACTTGCGGCACGCCCTTTGGCGCCTGCGACAGGCAATTGGCGAGGACAATTATCTGGACATAAGCAAGACCACGCTGCAGCTCAACCCTGATGCCGATTGGTGGGTCGACACGGCGCAACTCGAGGCGGCCCGAGGGCCGGCTGAGGAAATCGACCAGCTCATTCAGGCAGTTGACCTGTACCAGGGACATCTTCTGCCGGGCTTCTACGAAGACTGGGTGTCGCTGGAGCGAGATCGGCTTGAGGGTCTCTTCCAGCGCAAGATCCAAACCCTGGTCGAATCCCTGACCCATGCCGGAAAGTGGGATGAGGTCGTCGCCCATTCGGAGCGATGGATAGCCTTGGGCAGTTCACCTGAGCCCGCCTATCGAGCACTGATGCAAGCCCACGCCGCACTTGGCGACGCCGCGGCCATGGCCAATACCTATCAGCGCTGTCGCGAGGCGTTGATGAATGACTTGGGTGTTGAGCCCTCCCCAGAAACCGAGGGGCTCTACAGGCAGTTGGCCTCCGGCGAACGGCCCACCCCACCGGCACCTGGCGCCAAACCAACCCAGGTGCAGTCCACCCAACCTGCCACCAATCTTCCCGCCTCGACGACGCCCTTCTTTGGCCGCCGCACCGAAATCAAAGAGTTGACCGCTCTCCTAGAAAACGACGACGTTCGCTTGGCGACGATCACGGGCCCGGGAGGCATCGGCAAGACCCGCCTGGCGCTGGAGGTCGGGGCCGTCGTCCTGTCCGACTTTCCGGACGGCGTCTGGTTCGTCGACCTGTCCCCCATCCGGGACCCCGACCTCGTGTTGCCCACGACTGCCGCTGCCCTGGGGATCAAGGAACAAGCCGATCAAACGCCGCTTGAGACTCTCAAGCAAGACCTCTCCGATCGCCGGATGCTGCTCCTACTCGACAACTTTGAACACTTGATCGAGGCTTCGCCGCTTGTTAGCCAGCTGCTGGCCTCGGCGCGGTACTTGAAGGTGTTCGTCACAAGTCGGGAACGCCTCAGGATCCAGGGCGAACAGGATTATCCCCTTTCGCCCCTACCGGTACCGGAAAGCACTGATCTGGATATTGAAAACCTGCGTCAGATAGTGGCCGTCCGATTGTTCGAAGACAGGGCGCGCGCCTCGGATCGGGCCTTCCAAATCAGCCCCAGCAACGCCGCCGACATGGCCCAAATTTGCCAAAGACTGGAGGGGCTCCCGCTGGCCATTGAACTGGCGGCTGCCCGCGTCAACTCGTTCTCACCAAAGGCGCTGCTCCAGCGGCTTGAGACTCGCCTGGGTGCTCTCACCGGCGGCCGGAGGGACGCTCCGGTGCGTCAACAAACTCTACGCGCCACCATCCAGTGGAGCTACGATCTGCTGACGCCTGGAGAGCAGCGGTTGTTCAACCGACTGGCGGTCTTCAACCGCGGCTGGACGCTGGAACAAGCTGAGGCCGTCTGCCAACCTGATCTCCGGATCGATCTGTTCGACGGCTTGGCCTCGCTGCTGGACAAGAGCTTGATCATCCGGGATGAATCCGACGAGCCTCGCTATGGCATGCTTGAGACCTTGCGCGAATTCGCCCTGGAAGCCCTGGAAGCTAGCGATGAGGCCGACATCATTGGCTCGCGCCACGCCCATGCCTATGCCGACCTGGTCGAACGCGGCGCGCCGGAACTCGAGTACGCTGCTTCGATGTCATGGATCAGCCTGTTGGAATTCGAACATGACAATCTGCGCGCTGCCCTGCGCTGGGCCGTCGATCAAGATCGCGATCTTGATCTGGCGCTCAGGTTGGTCGGCGCCATCACGCCGTTCTGGGTTCTAAGGGGCTACCTGCGGGAAGGGTATACTAGCGCATGTTCCGTCCTGGCACGTACGGGGCCCGACTGTGATCTCACGCTGCGCACGACCGTCACGCTCGGGGCTGCCCGTCTGGCCTACAGGCAGAACAATCTAGAAGACGCCGGCCGGCTCTTCGCCCTAGGCCTGGATCTGGCCCAGGAGCTTCAAGATCCCATTCAGACCGCTGAAGCGCTCGAGGGCATGGGCAATGTGGACACTGAAGGCGGCGATTACGATTCGGCTCCGGAGAGATTCGAGCGGGCCAAATCGCTCTATCGTCAGGCAGAACATCCGGTCGGGGTCGCCAACGCCGACATGAACCTTGCCTGGGCGGCCATGCGAACCGGCGACTACCTGACTGCCGAACAGTATTTGCTTGAGGCGCTGGACCTTTATGAAGACGCAGGCAGCCAGCCTGGAATTGGCTTCACCCTCTCCGGACTGGGCGAGGTTTATCTTCGCCAGGGCAAGTTGGAGCCGGCACTTGATAGATTAGGAAGAAGCCTCGAGGTCAGGGAAGGCCTGGGCGACAAGTGGGGGATGGCAGCCACCCTGGGCTCGCTGGGTTGGGCCCATCTCTTGCAGAACGATACCGAGCAGGCACGCCAAAGGCTCAAGCGCAGCCTGAGCCTGCGAAGGGAGATCGGGGACAAAGGTGGCACAGCATGGTGCCTTGAGAAGCTGGCCGAGGTGGCTGCTGGGGACGGAGACCCCGGACAAGCTGTCCGCCTGTTTGGGGCCGCGCACACCCTGCGCCAGAGCATTCATTCCGTTATCGATCCCATCGATCAGCCGGCCTACGAAGCCGGATTGGCCGAGTTGAAAGAACAACTGGGTGAGGGTGAATTCGCCGCCCGTTGGGATGAAGGCGCATCTGCCTCCAGGGCGTCCATCATCGAAGATGTCCTCGGCACCGGTTCCGACACTGGCTGGGCCCAAATCCTTCCCCGGCCCCATTCTCGCAGTTAAAGAAACCACCGCCCTCTTTCGAAGGGCGGTCGACGTCGACCTTTGAAGGGCCGCATGGCAGTGCCCCCACGGGGATTCGAACCCCGGTTTTGGCCTTGAGAGGGCCACGTCCTGGGCCTCTAGACGATGGGGGCGAGCGAAAGAGATTGTAACATACCAGCTGTGGGCAACCAGCGTCTGGCTCCTAGCTGGCAGAGGACTTGCGATCGATGGCTCCAGGCTTGTACGCAGCCTTTGCTGGCATCCGTCGGCATCCACTCTTGGCCAATGGGGCCCAATGGCAAATTCCGCCAGAAGCTGGTGGCAGGTGTCTGGACGCTGGCTGACCGACCCCAGTCGCCAGGGCCTGGTTGCTAGCTGTCACGCCGGCAGCTTGAAGAAGTTCATCAGCTTCATCGCCAGCGGTAAATCGCCCTTGAGCTTGAGCTTGCCCTCGGCGAAGGCGCCCATGGCATTCAGTTTGCCGGTGATGATCGCCAAGTAGTCGGATGCCTCCGCTGTCAGCGTGAGATTGGGGGCTTCGGCGTTGCCCTCTTCCACTTGGCAGGCACCACCGCCAATGCGAACGACCCAATCCCCTCCCTGATCGCCAGTCAGGTGATACTGCACCACCGCCTCAACCCCTTCGGCCTTCTCCGGTTGAAACGCCTTGGGCATGCGCCCCATCAGTTCTTCAATCGTCAGCTCGTCGCTCATTACAGACTCTCCATTCGCTTCGGATGTGATCAGTTCAGGTTTTCAAAGATCCCGGCGGCGCCCATGCCACCCCCAATGCACATCGTAACCATCCCGTATCGGGATTTGCGCCGCTGCATCTCATACAGGATCTGGGTCGTCAGCTTGGCGCCGGTACAGCCCAGCGGATGGCCCAAGGCAATCGCACCTCCGTTGACGTTTACCCTCTCGGGGTCCATTTCCAGGCCGCGGATGACGGCCAGTGCCTGCGAAGCAAATGCTTCGTTGAGTTCGATCAGATCCATGTCGTCCAGCGTCAACCCGGCTCGGCTCAGTGCCTTGGGCACGGCTGCAATCGGGCCAACGCCCATAATCTCAGGCGGCACGCCTCCCACACCGTAGGCCACAAATCGCGCCAGCGGAGTCAGGCCCAGTTGAACAGCGCGTTCTTCGGTCATCACAACTGCCCCAGCGGCCCCGTCCGACATCTGGGAGGCGTTGCCCGCAGTCACCGTGCCGCCGCGCTTGAACACCGGCTTGAGTCTGGCCAGGGATTCTAGACTTGTGTCGTGGCGAACTCCTTCGTCAACCTCAAACTTCATCTGGCGGCGCTCGGTTTTCCCTTCGGCGCTCTCGATCAGTTCGACCTCAATCGGGACGATTTGAGCTTCAAAACTGCCTCCCTCCAAGGCGGCAGCAGCCTTTTGGTGGCTGCTCAAAGCAAATGCATCCTGATCCTCACGGCTCACGTCATACTGTTCAGCCACCCGCTCAGCCGTGAGGCCCATGTTCAGATAGACTTCGGGACCCTCGACGGCGAACGTCGGATTGGGGGCGAACTTGTTCCCGATCATGGGCACCATGCTCATCGACTCGGTGCCGCCGGCGATGATCACTTCGCCCATCCCGGCCTTGATGGCCATGGCCGCGTTGGCGATCGTCTGCAGCCCAGAGGAACAGAACCGGTTCACGGTCTGACCTGGGACCTCGACCGGAAGCCCGGCACGCAGGGCGGCAATTCGGCCGACATTGAGCCCCTGCTCGCCTTCCGGCATGGCACAGCCCACGATGACATCGTCGATCATGTCCGCTTCCAGCGGGGCAGCGCGCTGCAGCAATTCTCGGATCACGGTCGCCATCAACTCATCCGGACGGACCGTGGCCAGGGAACCTCGCTTCGCCTTTCCCACCGCTGTGCGAACGGCGGACACAATAACGGGGGTATTGCTCATGGCAGTCGCTCCTTGGTCCCAAAGCCTCTGGCTTCTGGCACCTGGCACCTGGCTTCTAGCATCTGGCCTCTGGCCGGTCTTCGCCGCCGAAGAAAATCATCTCCAGCAAGGGTCAACAATTCGCTTGAATGCTGCCAGCATCTTTTGAACCTCGTCTACCTCTGTCTTCAGAGTGGCGTATTCAACGGTTGGCGTCATTCCATCGATCATCCAAACATCGCCGGGGCTAGCTGCTAGTTTCTCAACGGCTTCCCGGTCTGAAGCAGGTGCCACATGCGCGCCTGGGTGAGCGGCTCGCCAGCCAGGGACAAGAACGCTTCACGCTCCAAGTCAAGTATCGTCCATGGATCAACCCACGCCGGGCGGCTGAGCTCACCGCCGCTCAGCACTCTGGCCAGCTGGCCACCAACATGGGCATCATACTCGCTTATGTAGCCGCCCTCCCGCAGCATGTACACACCCACACGCAGGGCGGCCAGGGCATCCCGGCCGGCCGCATAGATCGGCTCCGGTGTCGGGGGACGATACCCCGCCGCGAGGTGCAGCACTTCCCGCTTGGCTTCGGCGAGCAGGTGTTCTCTGTTCATCACCACACGGTCAGCGCCGCCGAGGAAACCAAGGTCTCGCGACTCCTCCGCGCTGGTGCCCACACTCGCCTGGCCCACGGTCTCAAAGATCGCCTGCAGCGGCGGCAAGGCATTCGCCCCGGATAGGCGCATGGACGGATTGAGCCGCCGGCGAAGCATTTCCTTGCATCCGCCGCCCGCCGGGATCAAGCCTACTCCGACTTCGACCAGGCCCAGATACGTCTCGGAGGCCGCTACGGCTCGGGCCGCGTGCATCGTCATCTCGCAGCCACCTCCCAGAGCACGACCAGCCGGTGCCACCACAATCGGCCGCGGGTGGAAGCGCATGCGCATATTGAGCTCCTGGAAGGTGCGCACCGCCAACTCGAGCTGATCCCACATCTCGTTCTGTGCGGCCACCGCCACGGCGAACAAGTTGGCGCCATAGGAGAAGTTTTCACCGTGATGCCCGATCACCAGGCCGGCAAAGTCCACCTCAACCCGGTTCAGGGCGCGGTCGATCATGGCAAAAACGTCGTCATCGAGCGCGTTTCCTTGGGCGTGGAATTCGAGGCAGGCGACGTCGTCCCCCATATCGATAAGACTGGCCCCCGCATTGGTGTCGATCAGACCCCCGGTCGCCTTGAGCGATGCGAGCGAGATCTCCTTTGGATCTTCTTCCAGCTTGCGGTAGTCGCCCATCGCGGGATCGTAGACCGCTTCCGCCTGGCCATTCTTCTGTCGGTAGAAGCTCTCGAACCCCGCCTCCAGCATGGCTTGGACCCAATCGGCCGGAATGTAGCCGGCATCCTGCATGGCATCACTCATCTCGGCCACGCCCATGTCATCCCACAACTCGAACGGTCCCTGGTCGTGCATGAACCCCCAGCGCATAGCATGGTCAATCGGCGCTGGAGTATCGGCGATTTCCGGAACTCGGTGCGAAGCATAGGCCAAAGCGTGAAATGTGATATTTTTCACAAGCTCGGCGGCCCGATCGCCATGCCCGAGCATCACCTTGATGCGCTCGGCCGCTGTCGGCAGATCTTTCGCTTTGCCTACACTCTCGAACCGCGGTTTGGTTGGCGCTTTGTATTCGAGGCTCTCAAGATCCAGGGGCCAGTAGGCTTTGCCTTCGTCGGTCTTGACCCGTTTGTAGAAACCCTGGCCAGCTTTGTTGCCCAGCCAGCCCTTTTCTATCATGGCTGACGCCAACTTCTCTGCCGGCTGCGAAGTGAGATAGGGTTGAGCCTCATCATCGGGCATGGCCTCTGCCAGATGCTGTCTCACGTGGCTGGCCACATCCAGCCCTATCAAGTCCAGCAGCCGGAAGCTGGCTGTCTTTGGGCGGCCGATCAGCGGGCCGGTCAGGGCATCGACCTCTTCCACCGTATAGCCATTGCGCAGGACGAAGTCCAGTAGGAAGGCGCCCCCCACAGAGCCCAGCCGGTTGGCGATGAAATTGGGCGTGTCTTTGCAAATTACCACACCCTTGCCCAACCGCTCCTCAGCAAAACACTTGATGTAGTCGACCGCTTCCGGAGCAGTCTCCTCAGTCGGGATCACTTCCAGCAGCTTCAAGTACCTCGGCGGGTTAAAGAAGTGAGTCCCCAGGAAGTGTCGCCGGAAAGAATCTGATCGCCCCTCGGCGATATGGGATACGGGGATGCCTGATGTATTGGTGCTCACCAAGGCATCGTCCGCTCGCCGCTCATCGATCCGGGCCATCAGGTCCTGTTTGATCTTCAGGTTTTCAACCACGACTTCGATGATCCAGTCGGCATCGCCAATGGCATCGAAATCATCCTCCAGGTTCCCGGTCGTGATCCATGCCGTGGCCCGGCTGGATTCAAAGGCCGCCGGCCGTGCTTTCTTGGCACTTGCCAGCCCGGCATCGACGATGCGATCCCGCACGCGCCTGTCCTCAAGACTCAGGCCGGCGGCTTGCTCCTGGTCGGTCAGTTTGTTGGGCACGATGTCGAGCAGCGTGGCTTTTACACCGGCATTGGCCAAGAGGGCCGCTATCTGTGCTCCCATTGTGCCCGCGCCAATGACCACCGCCTTGCGGATGACCGGCGGCAGCGCGATGTCTGAGTTGGTCTTGGTCATCTTCAATCCACCTTCCGACGCTTAATCCAGTTCACGCCGTGAGTAGCCCAAAATCCGCCGCGCCACAACCAGCCGGTTGATCTGCCCGGTGCCCTCATACAGATCGTTGATCTTGGCGTCCCGGAACCACTTTTCCAGCAGCAAGTCGCGACTGTACCCGAGCGGACCCATGAGCTCGACTGTTCTCTGAGTGATTTTGACCACAATATCACCGGCTCGCACCTTGGCCATCGACGACGCCACGGCGTTGGCCTTGCGCTGATCGGCCATCCAGACCGCCTTGAGCACCAGCAACCAGGCCGAATGGAGCATGACCTCCATGTCGATCACTTCGCGCTCCAGATTTGACAGCCGGCTGCGAGGCAGACCATAGCGAATCTCGATCCCCTCCTGCGCAAGCAGGTCCTTGAAAAGCTCAAGCGCACCACGGGCGATCCCCATCGCCGAGGCGGCCACCAGAGGTCGAGTGGCATCGAAGGTGGCCATGGCGCCTTTGAAACCCTTGGTGGATTCGGTCTCGACTTCCGGGCTACCCAAGATGTTCTCGAATGGGACGCGGCAATCCTGCAGCACCATCGAAGCCGTGTCGCTCACGCGTATGCCGAGTTTGTGCTCCAGCTTGGTGATGGTGGCGCCAGGAGTCCCGGCCTCGACCACGAATGGCCGCATACCCTTGCGCCCGGCCTTGGGATCGATCGTTGCCCAAACAACCACGAAGCCAGGAGTATCTTCCATGGATTTATGGCCGGCGGTGATGAAGATTTTCTCACCATTGATCACCCACTCGTCACCGTCGCGCACAGCGGATGTACGGATGGCCGACGTATCCGATCCAGCTTGAGGCTCGGTCATCGCCATGGCAGCGAAAACCGGTTTGTCGCCCTGGAACCGTTCCAGAAAGCGGGCCTTCTGCTCGGGGGTGCCTGTGGCTTCGACCGCCGCCGCACCCAGACCGCCCCCCGGCGTGCACAGGTACATTCCAGCATCGCCCCAGGAGAGGGTTTCAATCATGTAGGCCAACCGCTGGTACGCGATACTCGGCCGGTCCTTGGGCTTGCCATCGTCTGTCGGTGCCAACGAGCCTCCGCCCATGGCGCTCATGGCCTCATGGGTGAAGTTGATGTAGTCCCAAGGAATCTCGTGCTCGTGTTCATCGTACTCCCGCGACGTGGGACGCATCATGTTCTCAGCCACGGCTTCGACCATCGTGACAGTCTTCTTGATTGAGTCTGGCATGCTGAATTCGATCATGGAAACACCTCCTCGGGGACCGCTGTCAAACCAGGGTCAGGCCGACCAGATTTGCGACACCGCGGCCGTTGCGCATCCAGCGTTCCACCGGGTGTTCACGGATGTAGCCGTGCCCCCCCAGAATCTGCACCGCCCTATCGGTGACCATCATGGCCATGTCGGCCGCGCCAATCAGGGCCAGGTAAGCCGACTTCGGCGCCTCATCCAAGCCTTGATCCAACTGCCAGGCCGCTTCCCACACCATCAGGCGAATGGCTTCAATCTCTATCGCCATCTCCGCCAGCATGAAGGCAATCGACTGCTTCTGAGCGATTGCCTTGCCGAAGGCCTCCCGGTCCTTGGCATAGGCCAGGGCATATTCGTGGGCAGCCTGGCTCATCCCGACGGCCATGGCGGCTGTTCCAACCTGGGACGCAGCCAGCGGCAGAGTCATGCCGGGTTCGCCCCCACCGAGGCGCGCTGCCGCCTCGACATGAACATTCTGCAGTCCGATGTGAAAGGTAGGCAGGGCATGGATCCCTAACAGTTGATCGCGCTCTCCGATCGTCAAACCTTCGGCGTCGCCGGGCACGATGAAGGCCTCAGTTTGCCCGTCCAAGTTGGCGTACACCAACAGAGCCGGCGCCTGATCGGCGAATGGGACGTAGATTTTCTCACCCGTCAGTCTGTATCCGTCCCCATCTTTCAAGGCAGTTGTCCTCAGATCCGTTGGCGTGAAATTGAAGCTCGGTTCCACAACGGCGGCGGTGTATGGTTTCCACTCCGCTTCGACGACCTGGGGAAGCCAAGTCGCTTTTTGCTCGTCGCTGCCCGCCATCAGAATAGGAAGGGCGAAGGCTGACGGTGACATGACCGCCAAGGCTCCGGCCAGATCCCCAAAGGCCAAAGCCTCCGCCGCCAACGCTCCGGTGACGGCCGAATGCTCGCCGAACCCGCCGAACGCCTCTGGCAGACTGGCTTGAAGCACGCCCAGCTGCCAGCCCTTCTCAATCACGTCCGGCGCCCAACCGCCCTCTTCATCAGCGTCATGGGCGCCGGGCTGGAGATCGTTGGCAGCATAGCGCCCGATGGCTTCAACCAGCATCTGTTGTTCCTCATTCGGTTCAAAACCATACATGCTCATGTCCTCCTTGCTGGCCAGGGAAGGCGAAAGGCCCGTCCCGACGCTTCGCCCACCTACCCCGTTCAGGCTGGCTCGGAATTTGGAACCGTGCTTAGTCCTCTCAGGTACAGGTCAAAGAAGGCGTCGGCCAGTTTGTCACCTGTCAGCCGGCCGTTTGACTTGAACCAGGTGATCATCCAGTTCTGAACTCCGAGAAGAGCGAAGCCGGCAACGGCCGGGTCCACCGGCCGGAACAGGCCAGCTTCCATGCCCTCGATGATGATGCCTCGCCAAGCTGATTCCAGCTTGTCCCGTCGCCGGATGTGTTTCGCTCGCAGGTCAGGTTCCAGGCTTCGATACTCTAGGAGAAGCACAGCCGCCAGATCCGCCTCAGCCGTCAAGCGTCCGATGTAGGCCCGCATGGCAGCGTGCAGCTTCTCGTCTGCCGGCTCGGTTGACGACAGCACATCGTGAATGTCGGAAATCAACAAATCCAAGGCATGATCGAGCAGCGCAAGCAGGATTTCCTGCTTGCTGTTGACATGATGGTATAGGCTGGACTTCTGCAAGCCTACGGCGTCTGCAATGTCCTGCATCGAAGCCGCGTTGTAGCCCTTTTGGCGGAAGATTTGAGCTGCTGCCTGCAGGATATCGTCACGCCGCAATCGGGACTCCTGTGTGTTGCAGAATGGGGTGATGAAGATGAATTGGCCACCGGCCAGATGACACCATCAAGAGCCGCTGGTGGGTTGGAGAGCCCTTTCCCTACCGACCGGTCGGTAGGGACTTACCTTCATGCTATCACGATAGCTTGGTTCGAGTCAATCGCCGGCGGGGTGAGTCGAGCTCCGACTCTGTGGTAGGCTAGGATGACTTTGCGGGCTTCCCACGGTCGACACTGCACTACCGTGCCGGGCATGGCACTGGCTGGCTCGGGCCGATCGACGATCCTCCCCGGCCTGGGAACCGCCCGCTCCAATTCCAGGGCCAGCTCGTCCGGAGGGAGTGCCAAATGACCGAAGCCATCGAGGTCAGCGATGTGTTGCCTGGCAGCCCTCACCGCATCTATCAGGCGTGGCTGGATTCAGAAACCCACAGCGAGTTCACAGGAGCCCAAGCATCGATCGATGCGCGCGTCGGCGGACAGCACGCCGCCTGGGATGGCTACATCGCGGGTCTGATCCTGTCGCTGGAACCCGATCAGAGGATCGTGCAGTCCTGGCGAACCACCGAGTTCCCGGATGAAAGCCCAGATTCCAAACTCGACGTCCATCTTGCGGCTGTATCTGGCGGGACCAAGGTCACGATTCATCACACCGACATCCCTGACGGCCAAGGGGAACAGTACCGGCAGGGGTGGATTGACCACTATTTTGAACCCCTCAAGCGATATCTCAATCGACCTTCAGACCAGCAAGCTTCCTGATCTGCTTCGCTCGCCTGGCTGCAAGGCGCAGTCCGCATCTGACCCAGCTTCACGAAACGGCTGACTCGACCACCTATCAACCTCAGTGGACTGCGGTATCGGAGATCGGACCCTGACCTGAGAATTGGAACGCGACCCCTTTCGCACCAACCGGGCATCGGGCCGTGGTCCGCGCCGGCGGCTCCATCGGCTCTCGGGGCGCCCGTCATCCACTTGACGCCAGTGAATCTACAGGCTAATCTCCGCTAGGCTCTTTGTCACACGGAGCGTAACTTTCATCACATTCGAGGCCAAAAATGGGTAATCCTTGGATTCAAGACGTGGTTGCGGCGGTGATCACGCTCGCCGTGGCCCTGGTCTGGCTGCGAGTTGTCGACGCCTTCGCAGCCCGCGGCGTGCTGGAGCAGCGGCTCAGTCGAAAGGTTATCCACATCGGCACCGGGCCGCTCTTTGTGGCCTGCTGGCTGCTGTTCACGCCCAATCCGGCGGCACGCTACCTGGCCGCGCTTGTGCCGCTGCTGATCACCGGCCAGTTCGCCCTGGTTGGCACGGGCCTGATGGAGGATCCGGCGGCCGTGGCCGCCATGACACGCCACGGTGACCGGCGCGAGATTCTGCGCGGGCCCCTTTTCTACGGGATCGTCTTTGTCGTCTGTACGATTGCATTTTGGCGCACTTCCCCGGTGGGGATCCTGGCCTTGATGCTGATGTGCGGTGGAGACGGGCTGGCCGACGTGATCGGCCGACGATACCGGTTGGCGGCTTTGCCTTTCAATGAGGGCAAAAGCTGGGGCGGATCGCTGGCCATGCTCCTCGGTGGATTCGTGTTCGCGCTCGCCTTCGTGGCCCTTTTTCAATGGACCGGGATGTTCAACATCGGCTTGCCCGGCTCGGCGCTCGCCGCCCGCCTGGGCATCATTGCCCTGCTTTGCACACTTGTCGAGGCCCTGCCCCTTGCAGATATTGATAACCTAACTGTGACCGCGACTGCCGTCGCCCTGGGATTGATCTTGCTCTAGAAGGATCCGCCCAAGCTGCCAGCATAGCCAGTCATCTCGATATAGCCGTTGCCTGTGACGCGGGCCCCACGGCTGGTGCCTGTGAACCGTACCGCCCCCTCCCAATAGGTCACACTGACCCTCATCTCTTGATCGGCAACCCAAGGTGCGACCTGCAGATCAATATCCTTGGAAGGAACGCTTATGCGCCAGGCAGACGGATAGTCGGCACCGGACTGAGGGCTGCGCCATGTGCTGTCGACAGCGATCTGCACCTGGGATCGATCTAGGTGCACGATCTGACCGTCTCGCTCTACCAAGGTGCCCGAGGACACCGGCGAGGTTGACCCGTCCTGCTTCCGGATCTGGAAGTACATCAAATCCCGCCCGTCCGACAGCTGCAGGCTGAACCAATCCCACCCAACCGCAGTTTTGCCCAAGGCGCTGGTGCTCCACTCATGATCAAACCAACTCAGGCCGTCCACGTCGAATGTCTCTCCACCGACGGTCAGCCTGCCTTGAGTTGCGAAGCGGGTCCCGCTGAAGTAATACGACGCGTTACCAGGCTCGGTCCCCTTGGGGCTCAGACCTTGATCGCCGTTTGCAACATAGGGCTTCTGCGCGTCAAGCTGAAGCGCCAAGCTGTGGCCGTTGTCTTGGGCCGACAGCTCCAAACTGCGGCCATCCCCATCCCGGGAGAGGACCTGCCAGTCCTCGAGCCAAACGCGGTAAGGCTCACCTTCGGCTCCCGCCAACCCATCGGCCATGCGGCTGAAACGCTCAGCGGCGAAGTGATCTTCCGAAGTCACGTCGGTGATGGCGAAATGGGCGAAGTAGATTTCACGCGTCGCCATACTCCCTTCCCGGTCAATTGGGTTTGACGCCAAACCGCGCCGGAAGAATGTCAGTTGATAGCCAAAATGCCGCCCATCGGCGGTCTTCAGGTTACCCGTGTAGTACCACCACTCGGTTTGAAACTCGGGATGCGGCCCGAGATCCGTCGGGTAGCTAAACGGCCGGGGCGCAAGCGCTTGGGCGAATACGGGTGTCGGCTCATCAGCCCAAGCTATGGACACATCTTGCCTGGGCGCAGGCAGTGGACGCGTGAACCACCACACACCTAATCCGACAAGGCTGGCAACAATCAGAAATCCCAGCAGTCTACGCATCGGACCCGTCCCCGACCCCCGACCAGAAGGCAGCGAGAGCTGACCCATCCTGATCAGGCACCGTTTGGCCATCGGGTCGACCCACAATAACCCCTTCCCTGGATCCCTTCTGTGGTTGAAGACGGCCGCGGCCGGGCTGTCGCCAAAGCTCTGGCGGGACACCGGCCAGCCCCTTTGAATGCCGGGGGAGTCTCCTCCCAACTCGATGGGCTAGCCTCTGCTGGAGCGCGCACTCGTCGAAGCCGCAGATATCAGCCCGACGAGCAGGCGAAGGCGATCCCCACGAGAGGCCAAATCCAACCATGGGTGCCATTCGGTTCACTCTCTCCGCAGCCCATCAACGACCGACATGCGGGCAAGTCGCCGGATGGGATACAGGCCGGCCAGCAAGGCGGCTACCACTCCAATGGCAAGGGCCTGCAAAAGTATCCACGGGGCGACACTCCACTAAATCGTCCAGCCAAACGAACGCAGGTTGATCACATAGGTCAGGACCGCCGCCAGCACCAGACCGGTGGGCACAGCACACACGCCTGCGATTCCACCGATGAGCCCTGTCTCGAGCAGATTTAGGCCCCACAAGCCCCTCCCCGTCAATCCCAGCGCCACTAAGGTCGCCAACTCCTGCCGGCGCTCCAGCTGAAGCGCCAGCAAAGCGGACAGCACACCCACGAATGCGACCAGGATCGCCAACAGCCTGAGCGCGGCCGTGATGGCAAAAGTACGATCGAAAATACGCAGCGCCTGCTGTCTGAGGGCGCGGGTCGGCTGCACCTCCAGGCCGGTGCCCGCCACCGCCGCTCCGATCGCCTGAGTGACCTCCTTCAAATCGGCGCCAGGCTTGAGGTACACCGCCAAAGAGGAGATCGACCGATCCTTCCAGTAGACATGGTAGATCGTATCCGCCATCAAGACGGTGCCTCGATCGGAGGCGTAGTCGTAGTAGACCCCCACAACCGGAAAGACGTGCCATCCACTGTCCGTCAGCAACCGCACCGAGCCACCGCCATCCGTGATCCCGTGACGGTATGCATACGGCTCGCTCACGATCACGGCCCCTTGCAGCACGGCATCCCAGGTGGCGAGCGGCGATCCACGGGCAAACCGATACAGACCAGCCGATCGTTCCCGCTGCGCGTCGGCGACCGACAGACGGACCGGGCCGTCTTCGCCCTGCACCGTCACCCCCCGGAACGTCTCCACCGTAGCAACCCCTGGCACACTGCGCAGGCGAGCGGCCAGCTCCGGCGAAAGGGAAGCCGTCGGCCGCGTGTCTCCCGCCGCCGGCCCGGAGACGTAGACGTCGGCGCGCAGTGTCAGGTCCAGCCAGTTGACGACCGTGGCGCGGAAACCGTCGATCATCACCCCTACGCCAATCGTCACAGAGAGCGCCACCATCAGGGCGGCGATGGCGACGCTGGTCCGGCTCAGGGCGCGGTCAACCGTGCGAGCGGCAATCGACCCCAGCCTGCCGAAGAGCGCTGTGTACAAGACACCTGCTCCCCTGGACAAACCCACGGTGGCCGCCGGCACAAGCAGCGCCAGCCCAAAAAGGACCACGAACATGCCGACGAAGCTCGCTGCCAGAGAGTTGGTGATCCAGACCAGAATGGCCGTCCCAATGAGGCACAGAGCACCGCCAATGGCTGACGCCCAGGGCAACCAAGCCCTGACCCGCGTTTCCAACGCGCTTGGCCTGAGCGCTTCCACAGGCTGGACGCGCGCCGCCTCAAAGGCTGGCCCGGCCGCCGCCAGGACGCTGGCGAAGCTGCCCAGCAAGAGCCCTTTGGCCACGGCGCTTCCGCTTAATGCCGCTTCCCGAACGGCGGTTACGAAGTAGAAATCGTTGATGGTTTGGGTTTCTAGGCGTACGGCTCCCTGGGCCAGGATCCATCCCAGCCCCAAGCCCAAGGCCGCTCCGATCAAGCCGACCGCCAAGGCCTCAAGACAAACCATGGCAAAGAGCTCACGTCCTGTCACGCCCAGAGCTCGCAGCGTGGCAAGCACCATCCGCCGCTGGACGACCGAGAACATGACCGAGTTGTAGATCAGGAACATCCCGACCACCAGCGCCAGCAAGCTTAAAGCCGTGAGGTTGAGCTGAAAAGCGGATGCCAATTGGGCGGCCGTCGCTGACTCCTGGCTGGCCCCAACGACGGCCAGGCCCTTGGGCAGTTCCTTTTGGATCCGGTCGGCCTCCACCTGCGGCACGATCAGATCGATCCGCGTCAAGCGGTCAGGCATGTCCATCAACTCTTGGGCCGTCGCCACGTCCATGATAAGCAGGTTTTCGGGGAGGCTTTGTCCGCCATGGCCCGTTTCAGTCATCACACCGAGCGCGGTGACGGACACTTCTCGCCCATCCAGGACCAGGCCGAAGCTGTCGCCGGGGGAGAGCTGGTATTGGGAAGCCAGGGCCCGTGTCACGAGAACCCCAGCCGGCTTTGTGAAGAAAGCCGCAAACTGATCTTGGGAAATGTCGCTTGAGCCGAAGAATCCGCGAAACGGGGCCTCGGCCAGGGGGTCGACGCCAAGAATTCGAACTGTGCGGTCGCCCAGTTGGGGCGCCACGGCGTGGCCCTCCATCACCGGCGCGCTGGCACGGACGCCAAGATCGACACGCACCTTCCGATATACGGATACCGGCACGCCGGAGGGGCCACCTCGGATTTGGTGGGTAGCCTTGCCTACAACGGCTTGTGTGCTGAGCCGGAAGCCTTCGGTAGCGGATTGATTGGCCAGGTCGATGGCCACAACCACCGCTACGCCCAACGCCACACCCAGGATCATCAGGGCGAGCTGCCAACCCCGACGGCGCAGGTCCCGCAGGCTGGTTTTGATCAGAGAGGTGTGAAGCATGGCTGAGTCAGGCTTGGACCAGAGACAATGCTAGTTGGCGCCCGGGGTCGCCGGGGGCGCAATCAGTTTGCCGCTTTCAATCGTGAGCACGCGATCGGCCCGCTCAGCCAGATGGTGGCTATGCGTGACCAGGATCAGCGTCCGCCCTTCCGAGCGTGTCAGGCTTAGAAGGAGCTTGACTATTTCATCCCCGATCACCTGGTCGAGATTCCCCGTCGGCTCATCGGCCAGAACCAGCCGAGGGGTCATCACCAGGGCGCGGGCGATGGCAACCCGCTGCTGCTCACCGCCCGAAAGTCGATCCGGCATGTCGGCCTGCCGGCCGTCAAGCCCGACCTGCGCCAGCAAGCTTTGGGCGTGCCGATCAACCCCCGAATTCATACGACCAGCCAGCTCGGCGGGGAGCAGGACGTTTTCGCGGACGGTCAGCGTGGGTATGAGATTGAAGAATTGGAAGACGATCCCAATCGTCTCTCGCCGAAAAAGCGTCCGCTGGCGGGACGTCATCGCCGCCAGGTCCTGGCCATCAATGATGATCCGGCCCGAGTCGGGCACGTCCAGCCCAGCCAGCAGATTCAACAGTGTCGTCTTACCGCTGCCGCTCCGGCCGCGGATGGCCGCAACTTCCCCCTCCACAAACCGTCCGTCGGCTTCGTCCAGGACGCGCCGCACCCTTTCGCCCTGTCGGTAGGCTTTGGTCAACGCTTCAAGACGGATGAGTTCCTTCATGTGGCTTCGGTGAGCGATCGCCTCGCCTCGTGATTCGCGGGCGAGGCAACGTCGCTCGGGTCAGAGCACGGGGCCGGCTTGACGGACCCGGTCAGAAACCTGGTCGGCATGGCGTTCGAAGTTATCCCTGAACAGGGCTGCCAGGTTCTTGGCTTTAACGTCGTAGGCCTCCGGATCATCCCATGTGCTGCGAGGGTCCAGAACCTCGGTTGGAACCTCGGGGCACGCCTCGGGCACGGACAGGCCAAAGGTCGGGTCGGCGTGGAACGCGTAGCTTTCCAGGCGGCCGCGCAGGGCTGCTCGCACCATGGCCCGCGTGTGCTCGAGCGCTATCCGGTGGCCGACTCCATAGGGACCTCCGGTCCAGCCCGTGTTTAGGAGCCAAACGTTGGTGCCGTGCTGCTTGATTTTCTCCTTCAAGAGTTGCGCGTAAACGCTCGGTCTCAACGGAAGGAAGGGTGCGGCGAAGCAGGTGGAGAATGTCGCCTGTGGCTCGCTGCCAATTCCCTTCTCCGTTCCAGCCAGCTTGGCCGTGTAGCCGGAGAGGAAGTAGTACATCGCCTGATCTGGGTCCAGCTTGGAGATCGGAGGAAGCACCCCAAACGCGTCCGCCGCCAGGAAGAAAATGTTGCGCGGATGGCCTCCCATGCCGCCGGGCACGAAGTTGGTGACGCTTTCGATCGGGTAGGCGCCGCGTGAGTTCTCGGTCAGGCTGTCGTCTTCGAAGTCAATGTCCCGCGTCTTGGGGTCAAACACCACATTCTCCAACACAGCCCCGAAACTGTGCGCCGCGTGCCAGATCACGGGTTCTGCAGATTCTTGCAGGCGGATCATCTTGGCGTAACAGCCGCCCTCGATGTTGAAAACGCCCTTGTCGCCCCAGGCGTGCTCGTCATCCCCGATAAGCCCTCGCTCCAGATCCGACGACAAGGTCGTCTTTCCGGTGCCTGACAGGCCAAAAAAGAGGGCAACGTCACCGTCGTCGCCCCGGTTGGCCGAGCAGTGCATGGTCATGACGCCTTGCTTGGGGAGTAGATAGTTCAGAACCGTGAAGATCGTCTTCTTGATTTCACCCGCATAGAGAGTCCCGCCGATGATCGCCATCCTGCGCTCGAAGTTGAGCACGATGAACGCCCCGCTGTTCGTGCCATCCTTCTCGGGTTCCGCCTTGACCTGTGCCGATTGAATGATGGTGAACTGTGGCTGATGGTGCTTATGCTCGCTTTCCGATAACCGACGGAAGATATGGTGTGAGAACAGGCTGTGCCAGGCTCCGGAAGTGATCACGCGGATGGGCAGCTGATACGCCGGGTCGGCTGCAGCGGCCGCGTCCAGAACGTAGGCCTCGGCGCCGTCAAAGTGGGACTTCATCTTGTGGTATAGGCCATCGAAATGTGCCTGTGACATGGGTTGATTGACGGAGCCCCACCAGATGTCGTCCTGAGATGGCGGCTGCTCCACCACAAACTTGTCCTTCGGCGAGCGGCCGGTATGGACGCCAGTTGTCACCATGACGGTGCCCGCCGGGCCAAGGGTGCCCTCTTTGCGGCGAATCACGTGCTCAACCAGTTCAGGGATCGCCAGGTTGTGATGCACTGTCTCCAAGTTGAACTGCTCGAGTTTGAACGTCATGTCTGACTCGTTCTCGGCTACTTTTTCGGCCATCTGGACCGCTCCATTTCACGAAGGCTGATGAGTTCGTCATGATAAGACGCGAACTTTGCTCGCCGTCTTTCCTGCGGGGATTTCACTTGCGATGTAGCGCACCGGACCCCGGGCGTGTGCAGGCTGGCTTCCCATTCCTTGGCACCACGTCGGGGCGGTAACGACCTTCCCCCTGAGTCTATCATGCTCAGGGGTAGCGAGGTGCCAATGCCGATGCCGGCGCCCTCACCAGAACCTTGTCACCGCTCGGCGAAACAGAGGCTGGCCACCCGCCCCAAGGAATGTGGGCCTCATCCAACACCTGCCCGTTCAGGTCGATGGCCTGGATCTCAATCTCCGTCGCCTTGAAAGTCAACAGCACAAAATGCGTCGCCCGGGCAGAGGCCACAAGGTTGGGATCTCTGCCGGGAACGCGATAGAGATGCGTGGAACCGCCTCCGCTGATGATGTAAGTCCTTCCAGCGACATCGAAGCGCTGGTAGTTGTGATCGTGGCCAGCCAGGACGAGAGGCACATCCGCCGCCGCGATCATGTCTCCCCATGAGCCCCGAACCGGAATGCTGTCCAAAATATGATATCCGGCGTTGTAAACGGGCACGTGGAGCACCACGATAGACGTCGGGAAGCGGGGGTCCGCCAGGCGCTCCGCCAGCCAATCCGTCTCCTCGGTCCGTCCCGGGTATCCGAAGATCACCTGGCTGTTGAGCACGACAAACTGGATCCCCCTTTGGGAGAATGCATACCAGCCGCCTTGGTCCGCTTGCACATCCGGCATGTTGGGGTCGGTGAAAGGTGGAAATGCCTGCAAGGCATAGGGCTCGCCTTGCCATGTGGCGGCGGCTTCCAGATCATGATTCCCGAGGGACGGATAGAAGGGTGCCGAGCGCAGCAAGGCGGCAAATGGCGCGAAGAGCTTGGTTTGGAATCCGGCGGGTGGTGATGGATCGTCCTGCAGATTGTAGACGAGGTCGCCCGTATGTATGGTGAAGTCTACAGCATAGGTCGCCATCAGCGACCCGAGCTGCGCTGTCTCAGGTTGGCCGAAACCCGAATCCCCCACCACAGCCACCCGGAACTCGGAGGGGACCTCCGGCTGCGTCTTGAAAGACACAGCGCCCCAAGCCTGATCCTTGAAGCCCGGTTGGGTGAGACCATCCGCCGCGGTCAGAGCAACCGCAGCCCAATAGCGCGTATTCGCTTCAAGTCCGGATGCGGCGAACATCCCACCGGTTGTATCGAACGGAATGGCAACCGGGGGATTTGCGCCGCTTTCGGCGCCCACCAAGAGCTGGCCCGTGGCGGGTTGGTCCAACTCGAATTCGAGGACGGCTTCATGCTGGGTGACGTGGCGCGTGATCAGCGGAATGCGGTAGACGTTGCCGGACAGAGGCGCATCCAGAGCGCGCTGCAGAGGGTTGGGCGTGGGCAAGGTTGTCGGGGCGGCGGTCGGGGTTGCGGACGTCGGGAGCCGAGTGATTGGTGGGGAGGCGGTGAACGTGGCTGTCACCGGCACGTGTGTCGGCGCCGCCTGCGTGACCGTCGGCCCAGCGCTTCGGCCACATCCGGCCGACAAGCCCAATACGACCAGCACCAGACTTGCCGTGCGTCGTGTCACCGTGCCTCTTGGCGCTTGGCAGCCTGCCACAGCGCTTCCAGCGCCTCAATGTCCATCTTGCTTAAGCTCTTACCTTCGGCCCAGGCAGCAGCTTCCACTCTGGCGAAGCGCGCTTTGAAACGCTGATTGGCGCCGCGCAGGGCCGCCTCCGGATCGATATCCAGCCAGCGCGCCACGTTGACAAGGGCAAAGAACAGATCCCCCAGCTCGGCTGCCTGCGCATCGCCTCCGTCTTCGTCTTGAACTTCCCGGACTTCTTCGTCCACCTTGGCCAGTACGCCGGACACGTCTGGCCAATCGAACCCGACGCGGGCGGCGCGGGATTGGAACTCCAGAGCCTGCGCCAGAGCGGGCAAGCTGCCGGGCACGCCATCCAGACTGCCTTTGCCATTTCCGCCCTCTTTGCGCTCCTGCTCTTTCAGCGCCTCCCAATTGTGAAGAACTTCACTGACATTCTCGACGTCCATGCCGCCGAACACATGCGGATGTCGCCGAATGAGCTTGTTGTTGATCCCCGATAGGACGTCGGCCATCTGAAACTCGCCGTCCTCGGTGGCAATTTGTACCTGGATCACAAGCTGGAGCATCAGATCCCCCAACTCTTCCCGGAGATCTTCCACCAACTCCCGATCCAGCGCTTCCAGCGCTTCATAAGTCTCCCCGAGCAAATGGGAGCGAAGCGAGAGATGGGTCTGCTCCCGATCCCATGGGCAGCCATCCGGAGCGCGCAGGTGGGCAACCGTCTCCTGGAAAAACTCGAAGGACGTGAGGGGAGCCGTCGGCCGAACCAGCAGAGCCGTCATGGGGCCTATGTCTTGGGATTGGTCTATCTGAACAAGCGGAACCGATTCAACTGCCGCTTCCGGGGTGCCAGGGGCATGGATCAGGAGCACCGGATGCTCAGGATGATACTGGTTCATCAGGCACAGCTTCACTTTGGACGCCACCTTCCGGCTGTGCAGCTGCCCAGCCAGAACCGGCATATCTGGGGGAAAAGACGGATGATAGCGGCCGGTGACATCAACCGCATCCACCACAATCAGGCCGTCCCCGCTCTCGAGTCCAGCCAACTTCAGGCAGGGTTCGACAAAACTGACGCCGTGAAGGATCTTTACCGGAATGCCTGCTTCACCGGCACGTGACTTCAGGCCCGCCACGCTAGCATCAGCCACGAGGGGATCGCCGGGCACGGCGTAGATCACACCCAGTTCTCGGTCGCTCATTCCGAGCAAGGCATCCACAATCGTTTCGGATGTCTCTTCAGGGCTGCCATCCTGTTCCAGCAGCTCGTCGAAGGTGGTCACCGTCAAATGCGGTGGCAGGTGCGAGACGGCTGGATGCAGACCTGTTTTCAGAACGACTTCGGCCGCCTCTTCCAGCACCCGCCACGCCTGGCGCGTGATCAGGCTCGCATCTCCTGGCCCCAACCCAACAACGGTGATCCCGGGGGGCATACCGCCTCCTGTCAAAATACCAACCGGCCGGGGAGCGGATCCTCCCCGGCCGATGTCATCGAACAAGCGTGATGTGCTAAGAGCCCCCGGATCATGCGGGCGACTAGCGCTTGGTGTATGTCGGCGCCTTGCGTGCTCGCTTGAGCCCTGGCTTCTTGCGTTCTTTCATTCGAGCGTCGCGTGTCAGATAGCCCCCACGCCGCATGGTGGGGCGCAGTTCGGGGTCCATGTCAATCAGCGCACGCGCAAGCCCATGCTGCACGGCGCCTGTCTGACCCGTCACGCCGCCGCCGTTGACTTTGGCGGAGATGTCCAGCTTGCCATCCAGTCCTGCCGCTCGCAGCGGGGCCATGATCGCTTCCATGTCACCCGTCCGCGGAAAGTAATCGGCCATGGGTTTCTCATTAACCACCATCGTGCCTGTTCCGGAGACGATCCGGACTCGGGCTGTGCTGGTCTTACGACGCCCAATGCCTTCGTGATATTTCTCAGCCATCATATCTGTCCTTCGTCAGTCCCGTTCACCACTCGAGCGGTTTTGGGTGCTGCGCCGTGTGCGGATGCTCAGCATCGGGATAGATCCTGAGCTTGGTCATCAGCTTGCGGCCGTGGCGGTTGTGCGGGAGCATGCCCCACACAGCGGCACGGATGACGCGCTCCGGAAAGCGATCGAGCTGCTCTCGGAGCGAAATGCTCTTCAGGCCGCCCGGATAACCCGAGTGGCGGTAGTAGATCTTCTGATCCAGCTTGCGACCGGTAACGGTGATGTCGCGCGCGTTGGTGACGATCACAAAGTCCCCCAGCTCCACACCGGGCGTGTACTCGGGCTTGTCCTTACCCAGAAGCACGCGGGCCACACGGCTTGCCAGCCGGCCGAGGTTCTTCTGGTGGGCGTCAACGATGATCCACTCGCGGGTCACATCGCCGGGTTTTGGATAGTACGTTTTTTGCACGCCTAATCTCCTGCATCAATGATAACTGCGATTGTCGCTTCGCTTCTCAATCATCGTCACTTGCTCTGCTCGCCCGGCCATCATAGGTCACGGCGATCAAACTCAGCCCCTGCGGATCAGCCAGCCGCCCTTCCCAACGCAGTTCCGGGTGGTCCAGCAAGGCGATCACCGCTTCGGGCTCGATCAGGCCCTGACCAACGGCCAGATTGGCTGCCACCAACCGTCGGACCATATGCTTGAGGAACGCGTCCGCCTCGATGGCAAACGTCATTTCATCTGCCTGAACCGTCCAACCGGCCTGGTTGACCTGCCGAACCGTGTGGCCACCCGGGATCGGTGCCTGGCCGAACGCGCCGAAATCCATACGCCCCACAAACGCCCGGGCCAGATCGGCCATCCGGCCAAGGTTTGGCTCAGGCCAAATCCGGAGGGCATAACGCTCGCGCAGCGGGTCGGGCCAGGCGCCGACGATGACTCGGTAGCGATAACGGCGACGGGCTGCCGAAAAGCGGGGGTGAAAACCCTCCGGCGCCAGCTCGCTCGACCACACCGCCACGTCTTTCGGCAGGTGAGCATTGAAGGCTTTGGTCAGCGTGGCCTCGCCGTGAGACCATTCGAGGTCATAGCTGATGACCTGTCCCTGAGCGTGCACGCCGCTGTCCGTTCGCCCTGCGGCTTGCAGGCTGGTGCCTTCCCAGCCCATCTTCCGCAAAGCGCCTTCAAGCTCCAACTGGACCGTTCGGATGCCTTCGGCTTGTCGCTGAAAGCCTTGAAAATCGGTCCCGTCGTAGGCGACGATCGATTTGTAAAGTGCCACGTTCTCACTTGCTCTCCGAGCGTGGGAAATCTTTCCACCGCGCCGGAACCATCAACCCTGCGCCGCCGCCCCAACCCTCGAGGCAGGCCACGTCGCTATTCCTCGACCAGCTCCAAGAGCACCATTTCGGCCGCGTCCCCCAATCGGGGCCCGAGCTTGAGCACGCGGGTGTAGCCGCCATTGCGTTCGGAATAGCGCGGCGCGATGTCATCAAACAGCTTTTTAACGATCTCAACATCGTTCAAACCAGCCGTGGCTCGGCGCCGTGCATTGACCGCCACAGCTTCGCCGGCCGCGTTGCCGCGCTTGGCCAACGTGATCAGTTTTTCAGCCTGGCCGCGAACGGCCTGGGCCTTCGCCTGGGTGGTCTTGATCCGCTCGTGACGGAAAAGCTCTGTGATCAGGTTACGCCGCAGCGCTGTCCGATGGGCCGATGAACGGCCGAGGTGCTTTCCACTTACACCGTGTCGCATAATCGCTTACTCCGCCTCGGCCGCCGGTTCGGCGTCCTCTTCATCTTCGGTGTCAAGGTAGCCCTTTTCCTTCAGACGATCCTTGAGCTCATCCAGGCTCTTCTCTCCGAAGTTACGGATCGAGAGCATCGCATCTTGGCCCTTTTCCAACATATCCAGCACTTCGCCCACGTTGGTGATCCCAGTCCGCTTGAGCGAGTTGAACACCCGCACCGACAGATCCAGGTTTTCAATTGGGGTCTCGTAGACTTCGCTGGCCATCTTCGGTTCTTCTTCTTCAGCGGCGGCAAGCATCAGGCTTTCTTCGGTCACGCCAGACAGGTCCCGCAGGTGCGCCATGACGATCTGCGAGCTCATGCTCAGCGCTTCCTCCGGCTTGATGGTGCCGTCGGTCCAGATTTCGATCATCAAGCGATCGAAGCTGGTGTCCTGCCCCACACGCGCCTGCCCCACATCGTAGCGCACGCGGGCCACCGGGCTGAAGATGGCGTCGGTCGGTAGCTCGCCGATGGGGAGCCGCCCACGTTCATCGGACGGGGAGTAACCCCGGCCGCGCTCGGCATTCATCTCGATTTCCAGCCGGGCTTTGTCATCGTCCACGGTGAAGAGGTAGAGCTCGGGATTGATAATCTCGACCTCAGCCGGGGCGGCAATATCAGCCGCCGTGACCACACCTTCACCCTGAACTTCGATCCGCAGCCGCGCCGAGTCCACATCGTGGAGCTTCAAGCGGAGCTGCTTGATGTTGAGCATCAGCTGCAGCACATCCTCGCGCACCCCGGGGATATCCGAGAATTCGTGGGGTACATCGGTGATCCGAACAGAACTCACCGCAGCCCCCTCCAACGAGGACAAGAGCACACGCCGCAGAGCGTTGCCTATCGTGATCCCATAACCGCTTTCAAGTGGACTGATGATGAACTTGCCGTAATTGCGCGCCACAGCCTCGCGTTCGATTTTGGGCATCACCATGTTGGTTGATACAGGCACTTCAATCCTCCAAGACCCAGGACGTTTCCGGAACCAGGGTCAACAGCCTATCGCGAGTAGTACTCGACGACCAGCTGTTCGTTCAGGCTGGCGTCCACGTCCTGTCGCTCGGGCAGTTGCAGCACCTTGCCTGACAGCGTGCCCAAATCGCGCTCCAACCAGCGTGGTGGCGTCCGGGTCTCAGCCAGCGGCGCCAAATCTTTGAAGTAGGCACGCTTGCGAGACCCTTCGCGCACGGCGATCTCGTCACCGACCCTTACCAGCATGGAGGGCACATCGGTCCTCCGGCCGTTGACGTTGAAATGACCGTGCGTCACCAGCTGTCGGCCGTGGGCCCTATTCTCGGCATAGCCGAGCCGGTACACGACATTGTCCAACCGGGACTCGAGTTGTTGGAGCAAGGTTTCACCCGTCAGGCCGCGCTTGTGCAGCGCTGCCCGGTAGTAGCGTCGGAACTGCTGTTCGAGCACGCCGTAAATCCGGCGCATTTTTTGCTTCTCGCGGAGCTGCCGCTGGTAGTCAGACACGCGGCGGCGACGATATTGCGATTCACGCCCATGTTCGCCCGGGGGATAGCCCCGGCGCTCGACTGGGCACTTGGCCGAAAAACACTTCTGACCCTTCAGGAAGAGCTTTTCGCCTTCCCGACGGCAGAGTTTGCAAACAGGACCGGTGTATCTTGCCATCCTGGTTCTCTATCCTTCCAGTAGTCTAGACGCGGCGTTTCTTGGGCGGACGGCAACCGTTGTGCGGAATGGGAGTCACATCGCTGATTGAGCGTACTTTGACCCCGGCACCCTGCAAAGCGCGGATGGCTGCTTCTCGGCCCGGCCCAGGCCCCTTGACATAGACGTCAACTTCCTGGAGGCCGAGCTGCTGCGCCAAGGCGACCACCTGCTCAGCGGCCTGGCGAGCTGCGTAAGGCGTACTTTTACGTGAGCCCTTGAAGCCGGCCTGCCCTGCGCTGCCCCATGCCACCGTGTTGCCCTGCGAATCGGTGATGGTCACGATCGTGTTGTTGAACGTGGCATGGATATGCGCCTGGCCATGCGACAATGTTCGCTTGACCTTCTTCGCGCCCTTCGTGGTTCGTTTTGCCATCGCTTGGTAGCCCTCTTCTTCATGGTCTCGCCGCTAATCCGGCCGCTTCGAACCTGGCGCCCCAGCCGCGGGGTGGAAGGCCCCAGAGGCGCAGCTCGATACCGCCGCCGACGAGAGCTAGCTTACTTCTTCTTGGTCCCTCGGCGCCGACCGCGGCCGGCCACAGTCTTCTTGGGACCCTTGCGCGTGCGCGCATTGGTGCGCGTCCGCTGTCCCCGTACCGGCAAACTCCGGCGATGCCGCAGCCCGCGGTAGCAGCCGATTTCTATCAGCCGCTTGATATTCATCTGCACTTCCCGGCGGAGATCCCCCTCCACCACCAGGTTCGTATTGATGTATTCACGCAGCGACGTGATCTCGTCTTCCGTCAGATCACGGATCCGCGTTTCCGGGTTGATTCCGATGCTCTCAACCACCTTGTTGGCCGTCGGGCGGCCGATTCCGTGAATGTAGGTCAGACCGATCTCGACACGCTTGTCACGCGGAAGATCGACACCTTCAATACGCGCCATATGCCTACCCCTGTCGCTGCTTGTGGCGAGGGTTCTCGCAGATCACGTAGACCTTGCCCCGCCGCTTGACAATCTTGCATTTCGGACAGCGCCTTCGAACTGAAGACGATACCTTCATGGTCTTACTCCCTAGGTTTGCTCGACACCCATGTGATGAGGCCGGTCGGCAAAGTATTGATTATAAAGGATGGGGTCCACCGCGTCTAGGTCGGCCTCATCCAGAGCCGTCAGGATCCAAGGCCCATCCTCCGTCACCGCCACCGAATGCTCGAAATGCGCCGTCAGATGGCCGTCGCGCGAGCTGACCGTCCATTGATCCTGCATCACCCGCGTCTCTGGCCGGCCGGTCAGCACCATGGGCTCGATGGCGATGGTGATCCCGGGCCGCAAGGCCAGGCCCGTGCCCGGGTTGCCGTAGTTGGGGACCTGGGGCAGTTCGTGCATGTCTCGCCCCACCCCATGCCCGGTGTACTCGCGTACCACTTCCAGGCCGTGGCTCTCTATGTAGTCCTGGATGGCCGCCGACACATCTCCGGTGTGGTTGCCAGGCTGCATTTCTCCGATGCCCACGAACAGCGATTCGCGTGTGACGTCGAGCAAATGCTGGGCTTCTTCTGAAATCTGCCCCACGCCTACGGTCAGCGCCGAGTCGCCCACGAATCCGTCCACGATGCTCCCGCAGTCAATGCTGACGATGTCGCCGTCCTTGAGCCGCCTCCCACCAGGAATACCGTGCACCAATTCCTCATTGATGGAGATGGTGGTCACCGCCGGATACGGATAGGCACCCGGATAGTCCATAAAGGCCGGCTCAGCATGGTGCTGCCGGAGCACATCCGCCGCCACAGCATCCAGTTCCGCTGTTGTGACGCCTGGCTCTACGGCCGCCACGCAAGCCGCCAAGGCCAGGGCGTTGATCCGCCCCGCCTGGCGCATAATCTCCAGCTCGCGTTGGCTCTTCACCACAACCCCCGGCCGGCGGTTCAAGAATTCGCCTCCTGCCCTATGGCCGACATCATCGCCTGCGTCACGGCCTCAATCGACTGCTCGCCGTCAATTTCCACCAACAGATCGCGCTCCCGATAGTGCTGGCTGAGCGGCGAAGTCTGTTCGAAATAGATCCGGATCCGATTCCGCACCGTGTCCGCCCGATCGTCTTCTCGTTGGTAGAGTTCAGAGCCATCGATATCGCACACCCCGGGCTCCTGCGGCGGCTTGAACTCCTGATGATAGATGTGGCCTTGGGCTTTGCACATCCAGCGGCCCGTCAGTCGCCGCACCAAGGTGGGTTCGCTCAACTTCAAATAGAGCACGGCATTCACCCGCCCGCCCTGTTCGCCCAGCATCTCGTCCAGGCCCTCGGCCTGGGCCGGCGTGCGCGGAAACCCATCCAGCAGCGCCCCGTTGGCACAATCGGGCCGGCCAAGTCTCTCGGCGATCATCCGAATGGTCACATCGTCCGGCACCAGCTCGCCGCGCGACATATACTGCTGTGCCAACATTCCCAACTCGGTCTCATTGTGAAGATTTTCACGAAAGATGTCGCCGCTCGAGATATGCGGCAATCCGAGTTGCTTGCTAAGGCGCTTGGCCTGAGTTCCCTTGCCGGCGCCGGGCGGTCCGATCAGCAGGATGTAATTCGACATTGCGCTCCTCGAGAAGAGACTAGCGAACCAGCAGCGCTGAGTCGTAGCCCCTGAGCTTGAGCTCGGCCTCGATTGAACGATAGGTGTCGCGCACCACGCCCACCACGATGAGCAACCCTGCAGACGATACCAATAACAGGCTGGTTTGACTGCCTGCGATTGGGTAAATCACACCCACCATGAACGGCATAATCGCCACCATACCCAGGAGCAGCGCGCCGGGCAGCGTGATACGCCGCAGGACGCGTGTCAGATAGCGCTGGGTCGGGGCGCCCTTGGTCACGCCCGGCACCTGTGCCCCAGACCGTTTCAGGTTTTCGCCGTAGTTCTGCTGGGTGAAAAGTACATCGGTGTAGAAGAAGGTGAATCCCACCACCATGATGAAGTACATGATCCAGTAGGTCGAGCTGATGCCGCCAAAGTTGGTCTGGAGCCATACCGCCACATTCTGGATCAGCTGGTTCGAGGAACCGATGAAGAACTGGGCCACCACCGCCGGGAAGGTCAGCAACGACTGGGCAAAGATCAGCGGGATCATGCCCGCCATGTTGACCATCAACGGCAGCGTTCCCTTGACCGGCATCGACATGCGGTTGCCCACGCGTCGTCCGGGGTACATCACGGGAACGTTCCGTCGGCCCTCTTGAACGTAAACAATCACGAAGATCGTCGCCGCGGTCAGGATCAGCAAGAAGATGCCCAGCGGCACCCGAGTCGCCTCATCCGTCATCAGCCGTCCGACGTTGCTCGGGATACGAGCCACAATGCCGGCAAAGATGATCAGCGAAAGGCCCTGGTTGCGGATACCATATTCGGAAATCAACTCGCCAAGCCAGATGGCAAACATCGTGCCGGCGGTCATGGTGATGATCGTCGTAATCGTCTGCAGGTTCATGCCCAACCCGAAGCCGAGCACGTTCTGACCCCCAGCAAACTGCTGGAAGAGTTGAATCTGCCCCACCGCCTGCAGCGCCGCCATCGGCACCGCAAGGTAATAGGTCCACTTCTCCATCCACTTGCGGCCCTCACGCGGGTCTTCGTCCATACGGGCCTGCAATGAGGGGATGATCGGCACCAAGAGTTGCAGGATAATCTGGGCGGTGATGTACGGATAGACGCCCATCGCCAGCACCGAGAAGTTCGACACTGTCCCGCCGGAAAGCAGATCAAGCAGGTTGATCAGGGCCCCACCGCCGCTTTGGTTCAAAATCGATGCGATGGCCGCCCGGTTGACCCCCGGGACGGGTACGTGGGCCGCCAGCCGATAGAGCACGAGCAGGCCAAGCGAGAACAGCAGACGGTTGCGAATCTCCTCAGAGATAAACAGGAACCGCCAAACGGATCGTTTCATCCGAGATACCTTTCCTGACTCACGTAGCCTCAGTCCTTGATCAGGTCCACCGAACCGCCGGCGGCCTCGATCTTCTTGCGAGCACCCTCCGACACACGGTGCACCCGCAGATTAAGAGCCTTGGCGACCTTGCCGCGGCCCAGAACAACCGTCGGTCGATCCAGGTTGTCGATCAGCCCAGCCTCGGCCAACTGTTCGGGAGCCACCTCTTGATCGGCCTTGAAGCCTTCGAGCTGGTCGAGGTTGACTTCATTCCATTCCTGGCGGTTCACATTGGTGAAACCGCGCTTGAACGGCAGCCGGCGGAAAAACGGCAGGTTGCCGCCTTGCCGGTACAGGTGCCCACCTGCCCCGGCCCGAGCGCCGAGACCCTTGGTGCCCCGGCCGGCAGTCTTGCCTTGTCCGGCGGAAATGCCGCGTCCTACGCGCTTGCGGCCCTTCTTGGCGCCCGATCGCGGCTTCAAATCATGCAGTTTCATATCGCAGCTACTCCTCGACCTCTACAAGGTGGCCGATTTTGGTCAACATACCCCTGATCTCGGGGCCATCCACCTGTTCCACGGTCTGGCGCACCCGCCGCAGGCCGAGAGCTCGAACCGTACGTTTCTGGCGCAGGCTGTAGCCAATGGGGCTGCGCACCAGCGTGATCTTGAGCGTCTTTCCCTTCTTCTTGGCCATTCTCAACGCTCCCAGAAGGGCTTGAGCGTATCGCCGCTCTTGCCGCGGTTGGCGGCTTCTTCATGGACCTTCTTCATGCCGCGCAGACCCTTGAGCGTGGCGCGCGCCACGTTGAGCACGTTGGCGCTGCCCAACGACTTGGTGAGGATGTCCCGCACCCCGGCCGCCTCAAGAACAGCGCGGACGGCTCCGCCGGCAATGACCCCTGTTCCGGGTGAAGCCGGCTTGAGCATGACTTGGGCGCCGCCATGCTTGGCAATCACCTCGTGCGGCACCGTGGTGCCCACCAAGGGAATGTGACGCATGTCCTTGCGGGCGCGGTCACTGGCCTTGTGAATGGCATCCGGGACGCCGCGCGCTTTGCCGACGCCCAGGCCCACCCGGCCCTTGTTGTCACCGACAACCACCGTTACGCGGAATGCGAAGCGGCGTCCGCCCTTGACCACCTTGGCCACGCGGGAAATATCGATCACACGCTCGTCAAGCTCTTCTCGCTCTTCGCGACTACGGAAATCTCTTCTCACAGACACACTCCATTCGCTGACCGTCGCACGGCCGTCGGGCTCAGAATTCGAGGCCGCCTTCGCGGGCCGCCTCGGCCAGGGCTTTCACTCGGCCTTGGTAGCGGTAGCCACCGCGGTCGAACAGCACCACCTTGACGCCCTTCTTGGAACCGCGCGCCGCGATCAGCTCGCCGACCAGCTTGGCTTGCTCGGTCTTGGTCTTCCCCTTCAGCTTGTTGCGCAAATCGGCATCCAATGTCGAAGCCGCCGCCACCGTTTCGCCCTTGGCATCATCGATCAGCTGGGCATAGATGTTGGTCAAGCTGCGAAACACATTCAGGCGCGGTCTTTCGGTCGTGCCTTGAATCTTGCGCCGCACGCGGTGATGGCGGCGTTTGCGCATGTCATTGCGACTCTTGGTTGTCATCTCAACTAACCTACCTTGCCGGCCTTGCCAGCCTTGCGCCGCACGTATTCACCCACATAGCGAATGCCTTTGCCCTTGTAGGGCTCCGGCGGGCGGACCTTGCGGATATCGGCTGCCATTCGGCCGACGACTTCCTTGTCCGCGCCCTTCACCTTGATCGTGCGGGCGCGGTCGTCGACTTCAAATGTGATGCCGTCCGGCGGCTCAACTCGCACCGGATGCGAGTAGCCCACGTTCAAAACCAGCGTTGTACCCTGAAGTTCAGGGCGGTATCCGACGCCTTGGACCTCGAGGTTCTTCTCGAAGCCCTCGGACACCCCGACGACCATGTTGTTGAGCAGTGCTCGGGTCAGCCCGTGCAGGGCACGCACCCGCGGCTCGTCGGAGGGACGCGCTACTCGCAGCTCACCCTCTTGGGACGTGATCGTCATTTCCGGGACGAACGTGCGCTCGAGTTCACCCAGCGGACCCTTCACACGTACCTTTTGGCCCTTGATCTCGACGTCCACCTTGTCGGGGATCGGGACAGGCATTCGACCAATACGAGACACTGAACTATCCTCCTCCGGCCGGCCACCGGCTTCGCTTGCCCGGATCGATCCGGCCGTCGCCGCTCTCAGCGGCGTGAACTACCAAACCTTGCAGATGACCTCGCCGCCAATCCCCTGCTGGCGAGCTTTGGAACCGGTCATCACGCCCCGTGGTGTCGAAAGGATCGCAATACCCATTCCTGACAGCACCCACGGAATTTCGCCCTTGCCGACATACACGCGGCGTCCGGGTCGGCTGACGCGTTCCAGGCCGCTGATCACGGGATGTCGCTCACGACGTTGTCCGACGTACTTCAAACGCATACGCAGCACGGGCTGCGGTGAGCCGTTGGCCTGCGCCACTTCATGGCTTTCAATGAAGCCCTCTTCCTTGAGAATCTCGGCCAGGGCAAGCTTCAATTTGGAACTCGGCAGGGAAACCTGGCTGTGGCCAGCGCCTATCGCGTTCCGGATGCGTGTCAGCATGTCGGCGATCGGGTCAGTCATGCTCATAATATGTGCTCCACCGCTTCAGGACTACCAGGACGACTTGACGACGCCCGGGATCTGCCCTTTCAAAGCCAGCTCTCGAAAGCAAATCCGGCACAGACCAAAACGACGATAGTAGCCGCGAGGCCGGCCGCATCGCTGGCATCGATTACGTACGCGAACGTCGAACTTGCGGCGCGTCTCACGTATAGGCATGCATTTCCTGGCCATGTTAGTCCCTTCTACCAAATGGCAGCCCGAGCAGCGCCAGCAAGCGCCGGCCCTGTTCGTCATCGGGCGCCGAGGTCACAAGTGTCACTTCAAATCCCCGGATCTTGTCGATCTTGTCGTAGTCGATCTCGGGGAAGATCAATTGCTCACGAACGCCGAGCGTGTAGTTGCCTCGGCCGTCGAAGGCATCCATCGGAATGCCGCGGAAGTCCCGCGTCCTGGGCAGAGCGATGTTGACCAACCGGTCCAGAAAGGCCCACATCTTCTCCCCGCGCAGGGTGACCTTGACGCCGATCGCCCTGCCTTCCCGAAGCTTGAAGTTGGCGATGCTCTTGCGCGCCAGGGTGATCACAGGCGCCTGGCCGGTGATCGTACGCATATCCTCAACCGTTGCGTCGAGCGCCTTGGTTTCATCCAGGGCCTCGCCAACACCGACGTTGACCACAATCTTCTTCAGTCTGGGTACCTGCATCGGATTGTCGAGCCCAAAGTCCTTCATCAGATTGGGGACGACTTCCTTCTGGTACATCTCTTTCAAATAGTGCGCCATTAGGCTACTGCTCCTCCGGCCTTATGCATCCACGACCGATTGGCATTTCTTGCACACCCGCTCCCGGATGCCTGCTTCGTCACGCTGAAAGCCAACGCGCGTGAGTTCGCCACACGTCGGGCAGACCAGCATCACATTCGAGATGTCCACCGGGGCCTCGAATTGGATGATCCCAGGCGACATCGTGCGGCCGGCCGCCTGAACCTGGCGCTGGTGCTTTTTGCGCACGTTGACGCCCTGAACGACAATCTGGTGGGACCGCGGCAGTACGCGCATCACCTCGCCCTGGATCCCTTTTTCCCGGCCGCTGATGATCTCAACCGTGTCGCCGGTTCGAATTCTCGCCTTAACCATCACATCACTCTCCTACAGTACTTCCGGCGCCAACGAGGCGATCTTGGTGTAACCCCGATCGCGCAGTTCTCGCGCCACCGGCCCGAAAATGCGGGTCCCCTTGGGATTAACGCCATCAGTATCCAGGATCACGGCCGCGTTCTCGTCAAACTTGATGTATGAACCGTCATCCCGGCGGAATTCCTTCGCCGTGCGCACAATAACCGCCTTGACCACGTCGCTCTTGCTGACCGCGCTGTGTGGCGTGGCCGATTTGACTGTCGCCACAACCACGTCGCCGATCCGTCCGTAGCGGCGTCTTGAGCCGCCCAGGACACGGATGACGAGCAGCTCACGGCCGCCAGTGTTGTCTGCGACCTTGAGGCGACTCTCTTGCTGAATCATGCCTCGGCCTCCGCCTCTTCGATCTTTTCAGGCCCTTCGCCTGCTTCCGGCTCTTCGCCTGCTTCCGGCTCAACTGCCTCTTCCAAGACGGCGGTTTCGTCGATCAACTCGCCCTGGCTGGCCGCCACTTCAACTTGTGAGACCTTGCGCAGGACTTCCTGAATCACGAACCGCTTGCGCTTCGATATCGGCTTGCTTTCCACAATCACGACCTTGTCGCCCGGCTGGCACCCGATTTCGTCGTGCACCAGATAGTGCTTGCTGGTGCGTACAACCTTTTCGTACAACGGGTGGCGAAAGTCGCGGTCGACCTGGACAGTGACCGTCTTTTCCGTGCTCAATCGGGTCACCACGCCGGTCAGACGGCGTCGTTGGTTGGTCATTGTTCACTCCCTTGCAGTTCCACCGCCAGCTCCCGCTCGCGCACGATCGTAGACAGCCGGGCGATGTCCCGCCGAATAAGCTTCAGGCGGGCATGGTCCGTGAGCTGGCCGGTGGCGTACTGCAGCCGAAGCCGAAAATACTCTTCGCGCGCATCGGCCAATCGGGCTTCAATCTCCGGCGTCTCGAGGGCGCGGATTTCTGCTGTTTTCATGCTCACTCGCCTCCGAGAATGTCGGCGCGTTCGGTAAACTTGGTCTTGATCGCCAGTTTGTGAGCCGCCAGGCGCAGCGCCTCTTTGGCGCCTTCCTCAGACAGCCCCGACAGCTCGAACAGCATCCGGCCCGGCTTGACCACGGCCACCCAGTGATCGACAGCACCCTTGCCTTTGCCCATGCGGGTCTCGGCGGCGCGCTCGAGTCACCGGCTTGTCCGGGTAGATTCGGATCCACACCTTGCCGCGACGGCGCATGTAGCGCACCAGCGTTCGGCGGGCGGCTTCGATTTGGCGGGCCGTGACCCAGCCCGGCTCAAGCGCCTGCAGGCCGTAGTCTCCAAAGGTGACTTCCGTGCCCCGGCTGGCCTTGCCCTTCATCCGGCCGCGCATCTGCTTTCGCCACTTAACTCGCTTTGGCATCAACATCATTGCACCTCAAATCACGTCGGCGGTCGCCGCGTGGGCTACTCGCTGACGTAGACGTCCATGGCCTCGGATTCCTCCTCGGCCTCGGGCAGAATATCGCCCCGATAGATCCAGACTTTGACCCCAATCCGCCCGTAGGTGGTCAGGGCCTCCGCCCGGGCAAAGTCGATATCAGCCCGCAGCGTCTGCGCCGGCACACGCCCCTCGCGCATCCACTCTCGTCGGGCCATTTCCATCCCGGACAGCCGACCGGAGCACATAACTTTGATCCCCAGGGCACCCGACCGCATGCTCTGTGAGATGGACCGCTGCATGGCGCGGCGGTGGCTGATGCGGCGCTCGAGCTGGTGGGCGATGTTCTCGGCAACCAGGCGAGCGTCGAGGTCGGGCTGCTCGATCTCGGAGATGTCCAGCTTGATATTGGTCCCGGTCATTGCCTGGAGCTTGGCTCGCAGGTCCTTGACGTTGGCACCCTTGCGCCCGATCACGATGCCCGGCTTGGCCGTGTGCACGGTGATGTTGACGCTGTTTGGGAAGCGCTCGATCTCCACCTTGGAGATGCTCCCCGGCGGGTTGTTGTCAAAGACCATGCTCCGGATGGCCCGGTCTTCATGCAGCTGGTTGGAGTACTGCCGCTTCTCAGCAAACCAGCGCGATTCCCAGGTCTTGTTGATCCCCAGGCGAAATCCGATCGGATGTACCTTGCGTCCCATATTGTCTCCTCTCCTACCGCGTCATGCGCTCAGTTCGACATCCCGCTCGCGCAGGATGACGGTTATATGGGACGAGCGATGATCGATCGGCTTGAAACGGCCCCGGGCACCAAAGCGGCGCCAACGGCGTGTAGGGCCCTGGTCGGCAAAGATCTCCGACACGATAAGTTCGTCGCGACTGTAGCCGAAGTTCTCCTCGGCGTTGGCGATCGCCGAGCGCAGAAGCTTGGCCACCGGCCGAGCGGCCGACTTGGACGTGAAACGCAGCAAGTCCAGAGCCTCAACCGCCGCCCGTCCGCGCACCAAATCAAGCACCAGCCGCGCTTTCTGCGGGGAGACGCTGACGTAACGCGCCGTCGCCCGGATGCCGTGTCCTTCGGCCATCCTATTCCTCCTCCCGCACCCTGGTGACTTGATCGCCGCGCATGTGGCCGCGGAAGGTACGAGTGGGGGCGAACTCGCCCAGCTTGTGGCCGACCATGTTCTCGGTCACGTAAATCGGCACGTGGCGTCGGCCATCATGAACGGCGATGGTGTGGCCCACCATTTGCGGGAAGATCGTGCTCGCCCGGCTCCAGGTGCGAATGACTTTCTTTTCGCCGCGCTCGATTCATATCTTCGACTTTCTTCAGCAGCTTGGGGCTGATGAACGGCCCCTTCTTCAATGATCGTGACATTTTTCACAATCCTCCGACCGTCAGGTCCGGCATCATCGGCGTCGTTTCTTGGCCCGTCGTCGGATGATGTACTTGTCGGTCTTCTTGTTGCGTCGTGTGCGCTTGCCCAGGGTCGGCTTGCCCCACGGGCTCTTCGGGCCCGGCAGGCCGATGGGCTGGCGGCCTTCGCCGCCGCCGTGCGGATGGTCCCTGGGACTCATAGCCGAGCCGCGCACCGTCGGTCGGATGCCGCGATGGCGCTTGCGCCCAGCTTTGCCCAGCTTAATGTTGCCGTGGTCGGGATTGCCGACCTCGCCGATGGTGGCGAAGCAAGCCTGACGTACTCGGCGCACCTCACCCGAGGGCAACCGGATAGCGGCGTAGGCGCCTTCCTTGCCCAACACCTGCGCCGAGGTCCCTGCCGAGCGGACCAACTGTCCGCCGCGGCCTTCGTTGAGCTCAATGTTGTGCACCACTGTGCCGACCGGGATCAGCGACAGCGGGAGGCTGTTGCCGGGCCGGATTTCAGCTTCAGAGCCCGACATCACCTGGTCGCCCACCTGAAGCCCGAGCGGTGCCAGAATGTAGCGCTTCTCTCCATCGGCATAGTGCAGCAGCGCCAGACGGGCCGAGCGGTTGGGATCGTACTCGATCGCCACCACATTGGCCGGAATGGCATGCTTGTCGCGCTTGAAGTCCACCACCCGATAGTGGCGACGATGGCCGCCGCCGCGGTGACGGACCGTCACACGACCGTAGACATTTCTCCCGCCCTTGGAGCGCCGGGGTCGAAGCAGGGACCGTTCAGGAGTTGTCTTGGTGATCTCCTCGAACGACGCCCCCGACATGCCGCGCCGTCCAGGCGAGGTGGGCTTGTACTTCTTGACTGGCATCACGAAACCCCTTCGAACACATCAATGGTCTGGCCGGGGGTCAGCGTCACGATCGCCTTCTTGTAGCTTGGGCGCCGGACGAGTACCCGTCGGCTCCTGCCTCGACGGCTGCGCTTGGCGGGCATCACCATCAAGTTGACCCGCTCAACGCTCACATTGAACAGCAGTTCGACCGCCTCCCGAATTTGGGCTTTGGTCGCTTTGCCGTCGACTTCGAAAGCGTACTGGCCAAGCACCGAGCTCTGGTAGCTCGACTTCTCGGTGATGATCGGCCGGCGAATGACGTTGTAGATGGATGGCATGCTGGCTTCCTTCCTATTCGCCCAGATACGACTGGATCACGTCCAGCGCGCCCAACGGCAGGATCAGCCGATCGAACCCGAGCAGATCGCGCACGTTCAGGTAATTGGCCCGAAGCGTCTTGGCGGTGGGCAGATTGCGCACCGATTTCTCCAGGCTCTCATCGGGCCCGGTTATCAAGATCAGCACGGAGTCCTGCCCCACCAATTTCCGCAAGGTTTCGGCCATAATCCGGGTCTGGGGGCCCTCAATTTTTAATTCATCCAACACCACGATCTGCGCCTCGGCTGCTTTGACCGACAACGCCGCCCGCAGCGCCGCTCGGCGCATCTTGCGCGGCATGCGTTTGGTGTAATCGCGGGGGTGGGGTGTATGGATCTTGCCGCCGCCGACCCACTGCGCCGCCCGGATGGAACCCTGCCGGGCACGGCCGGTCCCCTTCTGACGCCAAGGCTTGCGCCCACCGCCGCTGACTTCGCCGCGGGTTTTGGTGTCATGCGTCCCTTGACGAGCGTTGGCCAGCTGGCGCTCCAGGGCCTGGTGCATCAGATCGGGCTTGATCGGAGCCTCGAAGATCGCCGACGGCAAGTCCACCGTCTTGACCTTCTCTCCTTGGATGTTGACAACGTCGACTTTCATGCTCATTTCGCTCCGCTTGCCGTCTGCTTGCGGGCTTCCTGGATAAAGACCAGGCCGCCCTTGCCGCCCGGCACGCTGCCATGGACAGCCAGCAAATTGCGTTCAGGGTCGACCATTTCGACCCGCAGATTCTGCGCCGTCACCCGCTCGACGCCCATATGGCCCGCCATGCGGGTGCCCTTGAAGACGCGGCCGGGCGTGGACGTGGCGCCGATCGAGCCTGGCGACCGTTGACGGTCGGATTGGCCGTGCGTGATGGGCCCGCCGCCAAAGCCATGCCGCTTCATGCCACCTGCAAAACCCTTACCCTTGCTGGTTCCCATCACATCGACACGATCGCCGATCGCAAAGGTTTCCACTGTCACCTGGTCCCCCTCTTTCAGCTCCGGATTCTTGACCCGGAACTCGCGCAGGTAGCGCAGGGGCGGCAGGTCGTTGCGCTTCAGATGGCCGATACGCCCCGAAGCCAGGCGCCTGGCATCCGTCTCGCCAAAACCAAGCTGCACAGCGCTGTATCCGTCCCGTTCGGGGTTGCGGATCTGGGTGACGTAACAAGGCCCAGCTTCGATCAAAGTCACGGGCAGCGCTGCGCCCGACTCGTCGAAAATCTGGGTCATGCCGATTTTCTTGCCAATAAGCCCTTTCATCATTTGTCTCCTGAATACCCTTCGGCGGGACTGTCAGCCAGGGCAAGGCTGCATCATCCCTGAACGCTGGGCAGTCAGTCCTTCTCCTGCAGAGGCCTTGGTGAGCGTCTGCTCGTTGAAGGGCTCTTGCCCCGCGGCTTGTAGCATCTAGCTTCCAGCTTCCAGCCTCTAGACAGAGGCCTGCCAGCAGCTCGAGGCTATCGGCTAGATCTTGATCTCGATATCCACCCCGGCGGGCAGGTTCAACCGCATCAGGGTATCGATCGTCTTCGAATCCGGCTCCAGAACATCGATCAGCCGCTTATGCGTGCGGATCTCAAAGTGCTCGTGCGAGTCCTTGTCAATGAACGTCGACCGTCGGACGGTGAAGCGCTCCTTGCGAGTCGGGAGCGGCACCGGTCCGACCACCTTGGCACCCGTACGCTCGGCGGTCTCGACGATGCGCTTGGCTGACTGGTCGAGCACCCGATGATCGTAAGCCTTGAGACGGATCCGAATCTTCTGCTTGGCCATTCAGCCTACTCCAAGATTTCCGTGATGACACCGGCGCCGACGGTCAGGCCGCCTTCGCGGATGGCGAATTTCAATCCCTTTTCCAACGCCACCGGCATGATCAGCTCCACCGTCAGGTTCACACTGTCCCCTGGCATCACCATCTCCACCCCCTCCGGCAGCTCGATCGTCCCCGTCACATCCATCGTCCGAATGTAGAACTGCGGCCGATAGCCTGTGAAGAACGCCTTGTGCCGGCCCCCCTCTTCCTTCGTCAACACATATACCTCGCCCAGGAACTTCTTGTGCGGCGTGATCGACCCTGGCGCCGCCACCACCATCCCGCGCTCCACATCTTCCCGCTCGATCCCCCGCAGCAGCAGGCCCACATTGTCCCCCGCCTGCCCTTCATCCAGCGTCTTGTGGAACATCTCCACGCCGGTCACCACCGACGACATGCTCTTCTCTCTCAACCCTACGATCTCTACGTTGTCCCCGGTGTGCACTATCCCTCGATCGATCCGGCCCGTCACCACTGTCCCCCGGCCCTTGATCGAGAACACATCCTCCACCGGCATCATGAACGGCTTGTCCGTCTCTCTCACCGGCTCCGGTATGTATTCGTCCACCACTCGCAAGAGTTCCTTGATGCTCGCATACTCCTCCGCATCCGGATCCTCGCTCGTGCTCTCCAACGCCTTCAGCGCACTCCCCCTCACAATCGGCGTCTCGTCCCCAGGAAACTCGTACTCGTTCAACAGCTCTCGAAGCTCCAATTCCACCAGCTCCAAAAGCTCCTCATCGTCCATCATGTCCACTTTGTTCAAATACACCACGATCGCCGGCACTTCCACCTGCCGCGCCAGCAGCACGTGCTCCCGCGTCTGCGGCATCGGCCCGTCCGGCGCCGCCACCACCAGAATCGCCCCGTCGACCTGCGCCGCTCCCGTGATCATGTTCTTGATGTAGTCACGGTGACCCGGCATGTCCACATGGGCGTAGTGACGCTTCTCCGTCTCGTACTCCACATGCGCGATGGCGATCGTGATCCCCCGTTCCTTCTCCTCCGGCGCATTGTCGATCCGGTCGAACGGGGTGAAGTCCGCAAATCCCTTCAAAGAACTGTATTTCGTGATCGCCGCCGTCAGCGTCGTCTTCCCGTGGTCGATGTGCCCCATCGTTCCCACGTTCATATGCGGCTTCGTCCGCTCGTATTTCTGCTTGCCCATGATGTCTTCTCGCTCCTCGTTTCGGTTTCAGTCGTCTCTGATCGAGCTGCGCCGGCTCAGCGCGCGCCGGCCAGGATCGTTTCGGTGACCTTCTCAGTCACCTTGGCGTAGTGATCGAACTCCATCGTGAAAACGCCCCGGCCCTGGGTCATCGACCGCAGGTTGGTGGCGTAACCGAACATCTCGGCCAAGGGCACAAAGGCATTGATCGCCTGAGCGTTGCCGGCGCGCAATTCAATGCCCTCGATCGTGGCGCGCCGGGCCGCCAGGTCGCCGGTCACATCTCCGACGAAATCCTCCGGGACCACCACTTCTGCCTTCATCATCGGCTCGAGCAGCACCGGCTTGCCCTTCTGAATGCCTTCTTTGAAGGCCATCGAGCCGGCCATCTTGAAGGCCATCTCGCTCGAATCGACTTCGTGGTACGAACCATCATAAAGCGTCACACTGACATCGGTGACCGGATAGCCAGCAAGGACACCGCCTTCGGCCGCCTCCCGAACACCCTTTTCCACCGGCGAAATGTATTCACGCGGGATCGAGCCGCCGGTAATCTTGTTCTCAAAGATGACGCCTGAACCAGCTTCGGCGGGCGCCAAGGAGAGCACCACATGACCATACTGGCCGCGCCCGCCCGTCTGCTTAATGTAGCGAACCTCAGACTTGTCGACGGAGCGGGTAATGGACTCGCGATAGGCGACGCGCGGACGGCCGATATTGGCCTGGACCTTGAACTCGCGCATCATGCGGTCCACCAACACCTCGAGGTGGAGCTCCCCCATGCCGGAGATCACAGTCTGGCCGGTCTCATCATCAACCCCCACTCTGAAGGTGGGATCTTCTTCGGCCAGTTTGTGGAGAGCTTCCGCCATTTTGTCCTGGTCAGCGGTCGTCTTGGGCTCGATCGCCACGGAAATGACCGGGTCAGGAAAGGTGATGTTCTCGAGGATGATCGGATTGGCGGCGTCGCAAAGTGTATCCCCGGTGAAGGTTTGCTTCATGCCGAGGACGGCGGCGATGTCTCCCGCATTGACCTCTTCCACGTCCTCGCGGCGATCGGCGTACATGCGGATCAGGCGGCCGACACGCTCGCGCTGACCCTTGGTTGAGTTGTGAACCATCGACCCCTGGGTGATCTTGCCGGAGTAGACCCGGAAGTAGGCCAGCCGGCCCACATAGGGATCGGTGACGATCTTGAACACCAGGGCGCTCAATGGTGAGTCATCTTCGGTGGCCCGGGTCTCAATGTCGTCCGAATTGGGGTTGATCCCCGTGACGGGAGGGACATCCATGGGCGACGGGAGGAAGTCGAGTACGGCGTCGAGGACCGGCTGGACGCCTTTGTTCTTCAAGGCCGATCCACAAAGAACCGGGGTCACCTTGTTGGCCAGCACGGCACGACGCAGCGCAGCTTTCAATTCATCCTTGCTGATCAGCTGGCCATCGAGGTACTTGGAGGTCAGCTCGTCGTCGGTTTCGGCGATCTGTTCGATCATCCGCTCACGCCACTGTTCGACGTCGGATTGGAGCTCCGTGGGGACGGCCACGCGGTCCGGCTTGGCGCCGAACTCGTCCGTCCACAGGATGGCTTGCTGATCAATCAGGTCGACAACCCCCGAGAAGTCAGCTTCCCTGCCAACCGGCATCTGGATGGCGATCGGATTGGCGCCCAGCCGATCGCGGACCATGTCCATGGTGCGTTCGAAAGAGGCGCCCACACGATCCATCTTGTTGATGAAACAAATGCGAGGGACAGCGTATCGGTCCGCCTGACGCCAAACCGTCTCAGACTGCGGCTCGACACCCTGAACGGCGTCGAAGACGACAATTCCGCCATCCAGCACGCGCAGCGAACGCTGCACTTCGGCGGTGAAATCGATGTGACCTGGGGTGTCGATAATGTTGATGACGTAGTCTTTCCACATCGCCGTTACGGCCGCCGAGACGATCGTGATGCCTCGCTCGCGCTCCTGGTCCATCCAATCCGTGACGGTGGTACCTTCGTCTACCGACCCGATGCGGTGCGTCTTACCTGTGTAGTAGAGGACGCGTTCGGTCGTCGTCGTCTTGCCGGCGTCGATGTGGGCAATAATGCCAATATTCCGAAAGCGTTCCAAGGGATAAATGCGTGCCATAACCTTGCGTCTCGGCCAATGTGACCGACTGCCTCCTACCCTACCAGCGATAATGGGCAAAGGCGCGATTGGCCTCTGCCATACGGTGTGTTTCTTCTCGACGTCGGACGGCCGCGCCGGTGTTGTTGGCCGCGTCCATCAGCTCCGCTGCCAGCTTCTCTGCCATCGAGCGTCCGCTCCGGGCGCGAGCAGCAGCCAGGATCCAACGCATGGCCAGGGAGGTCTTTCGATCGGCGCTGACCTCAACCGGCACCTGATATGTCGCACCACCCACTCGCCGCGGCTTGACTTCCAGGACTGGCGAAGCGTTTTGCATCGCCTGTTCGAAGACTTCCAGTGGATCCTGATTTATCCGTTCCTGGATCAAGCCGAAGGAATCGTAGACGATCGAAACGGCGGTGCTCTTCTTGCCCTTCTTCATCACCCGGTTGACGAAATTCGCTACCAACGTGCTGTTGTAGCGGACATCGGGTTCGATGGAGCGCTTCTCAGGCTTGGTTCGTCGCATTGTCTGGCCTCGTTCTGCTCACGACATAAGTCGGCCGCTTTTTGGCTTTCTCTGACGGCCGACCTGTGTCTGCTTCTCTATTCTCGAGGGCGCTTCTGGCCGTACTTGGAGCGACCCTGCTTCCGTCCTTCGACACCCATGCTGTCAAGGGTGCCGCGGACGATGTGATAACGCACACCCGGAAGGTCTTTCACACGACCGCCCCGGACGAGCACGACCGAGTGCTCCTGGAGCGAGTGACCTTCACCCGGGATGTAGGCGGTGACTTCAATGCCGTTGGTCAAACGAACGCGGGCCACTTTACGCAGCGCCGAATTCGGTTTCTTTGGAGTCTGAGTGCGCACCTGGGTGCACACGCCGCGCTTCTGCGGGGCGCCCTTGGTCAGCTTGATGCGCTGCTGCTTCATTGAATTAAAGGTGTACTGCAGCGCCGGCGCCTTGGTCTTGCCGCGCTTGGTCTTACGGCCTTTGCGAACGAGCTGGTTAATCGTCGGCATCGTTACTCACCTTCCACATAAATCCGGGGCCTCCGCCCCGGGACCGTTTTCCAGTAAGGGAGGCCATCGATCCTGCGCGATGGCCTCGCCTTGTTATTCAAAGTATTCGGCTCGTGCAGGCGCACACTACCCCGCCTGCACCGCACTGACAGGCAACGGGAAGCTATTCTACCATGTGGGTAGGGCTCCGTCAAGCATTGTCAGGTTCAAATTCGGGTTCAAAACGCACACTTTCGATCAAACCCGCGGGTTGACATCGAGCAGGCCCAACCCGAGCCTGGGGGCGCGCATCCGCTCTTGCTGTTTGCCGAAGCGGATGATCTCGCCATCATCTCCGATGGCTTCCACCGCAAGGCCGAGGCTCTGAAGTTCTTTCACCAGGACTCGGAACGAGGCCGGGATCCCAGGTTCTTCGATGGCTTCGCCTTTGACGATGGCTTCATAGGTCTTGACTCGACCCTGAACGTCGTCAGATTTGACGGTCAGCATCTCCTGCAAGGTGTGGGCGGCGCCATAGGCTTCCAGCGCCCAAACCTCCATCTCGCCGAACCGCTGACCCCCGAACTGGGCCTTGCCGCCCAAAGGCTGCTGGGTGACCAGGGAGTAGGGTCCGGTCGAGCGTGCGTGGACCTTGTCCTCGACCAGGTGATGGAGCTTCATCATCATCACCATACCCACCGTCACCGGATGGTCGTAGGCCTCACCGCTCTTGCCATCGAACAGCAGCTGTTTGCCGAGTGTGGGATACGGCCGGCCGGTCTCAGCCATGACTTCGGCTGCCTTGGCACTGACGGTTTCCGGCCGGGCATTGGACGGCGCCTTGTTGTCCATGAATTCCAGCCAAAGGCGCAAGCAGGCGTCGATGGCGGCTTCGTCATAGGGAGCGCGATCGTTTGCGTCCACCTCGTCGCTGAAGAGCAGCATTTCATCTGGGTTGAAATCCTTGTCCCGGAGCCACTCACGCAGCGCCGACCGGCGAGCGTAGGCCTTGTCGGTGGCCAGCAGATCCGAGTCGTAGTCCTTGTTCTTCCCCAGCCAATTCTCGAGGTACAGGCGGCGGACTTCCCCATCGTCCAGAAAGGCGTCCTCTTCGTAGTAGCCTTCGTCCTTGAGCCATGCCCAGGCGCGATCCCCGATCTCCTCCCAGGCACGGTCGATCATCCACGCGCGTGCCAGCTCACCCTCAATTTCGAGCTCATCCGCGCCGTCGAAAGCCGGCGTCACCGCCCGGAAATCGAGCCGGTCGCAGGCCCAGCCGAGGTGCGTTTCGAGCACCTGGCCGATGTTCATACGGCCTGGCACACCCAGCGGATTGAGGATCAGGTCGACGGGCGTACCGTCTTCAAGAAACGGCATGTCCTCGATCGGCACAACCTTGGAGATGACGCCCTTGTTGCCGTGGCGTCCGGCCATCTTGTCGCCCTCGGTCGCCTTTCGCTTCTGCGCCACCGAGACGCGCACCATCTTCTCAACCCCGGCCGGCAGGTCGCGATGCTCCTCACGGGTGAAGACCTTCACGTCAACGACCTTGCCGCGCTCGCCGTGAGGCATGCGCAGCGAGGTGTCCTTCACCTCGCGCGCCTTCTCACCGAAGATGGCTCTGAGCAGCTTCTCCTCCGGCGTCAGCTCCTTCTCACCCTTGGGCGTGATCTTGCCGACCAGGATGTCGTTCGGGCCGACTTCGGCGCCGACACGGATGATGCCATCTTCGTTCAGATCCCGCAGGGCCTCATCGCCCACATTGGGGATGTCGTAGGTAATCTCTTCCGGGCCCAGCTTGGTATCGCGGGCCTCGACCTCGTGCTTCTCAATGTGCACCGAAGTGAAGATGTCCTCGCGGACCAGGCGCTCGGAGATCAGGATGGCGTCTTCGAAGTCACCGCCCTCCCATGAGAGGAAGGCGCACAGCACGTTCTGGCCAAGCGCCAGTTCGCCGCCATCGGTTGATGACGAGTCGGCGATGACATCGCCCTTCTTGATCCGCTGGCCCTTGATCACCGCCGGGCGCTGGTCGATGCACGTGCCCTGATTGGAGCGGTTGAAGCGGCGCAGGTTGTAGACCCGCCGGTTTGAGCCAGATTTGATGACAACCTTGCTGCTTGTGACCGATTCGACTTCTCCGTCGACGTCCGAAAGGATCACCTGCCACGAGTCGGCAGCCGCATGGCGTTCCATGCCGGTCGATACCAGCGGCACCTCCGGACGGATCAAGGGCACCGCCTGCGTCTGCATGTTGGAGCCCATCAGCGCCCGGTTGGCGTCGTCGTGCTCGAGGAAGGGGATCAGGGCGGCGCTCACACCGACAATCTGGCGCGGGGCGACGTCCATGTAATCGATGGCTTCCGTCGGGCTGAAGAGAAAATCGCCATGATGGCGGCACGACGCGCGCTGGCGGACGAACTCCTTCTTCTCCGTCAGAGGCGCATTGGCCTGGGCGATCGTCCAGCGGTCTTCTTCGTCCGCGGTCAGGTAGTGGACCTCGTCCGACACATAGGGGACGATGGCGATTGGTCCTTTAGCCTTGGCCAGATCCTTGGCGATCTTCTCCGTGATCTCGGTGCCGTCCTTGGCGATCACCTTGCCAGACTTGGCGTCAACCGCATCCCCTCGCAGCGTGCGGCCCTCCAGCATCTTGTCCTTGGGGCCCATCTCACGAATGACCTTGCGGTAGGGGGTTTCGATGAAGCCGAAGCGGTTGACCCGAGCGTAGGAGGCCAGGCGGCCGATCAGACCAATGTTCGGGCCTTCAGGTGTTTCGATCGGGCAGATGCGCCCGTAGTGAGAATGATGAACATCGCGTACATCGAAGCCGGCACGCTCTCGCCGCAGGCCGCCAGGGCCAAGCGCCGACAAGGTCCGCTTGTGACGCAGCTCCGCCAGCGGGTTGGTCTGCTCCATAAACTGCGAGAGCTGGCTCGAGCCAAAGAACTCGCGCACGGCAGCCACCACGGGACGGATATTGACCAACGAGACCGGTGAAAGCTGGTCCTGGTCCCGGATCGACATGCGTTCCAGGATGACCCGCTCCATGCGGCGCAGGCCGACACGCAGCTTGGCCTGGATCAACTCCCCGACCGTCTTCACGCGGCGGTTGCCGAGATGGTCGATGTCATCCGGCTCTTGAACGCCGTTGTCGATCAGAATCAGGCGTTCGACGAGACGGTAGATATCCCAACCGGTGACCTGCCGGTGCTCCAGCGGGATGGTGTCCTTCAACTCAAGCTTCTGGTCGAGCTTGTAGCGCCCCACCCGCTCCAGATCGTAGCGGCGCGAGTTCGAACAACTGCTCGTGCAGATACTCCCGGGCGTTGTCCAAAGTTGGCGGATCGCCGGGGCGCATGCGGCGGTAGAACTCAATCAGCGCCTCTTCTGCCAGCGTCCGGCCTTCTTTGATTTCCCAATCCGGCTCTTGCCGGATGGTGGTGGCGATGTAGGGATGGTCGGGATTGTTGTCCGCTTCCTCGAACAAGGCCAGCAGCTCTTCATCAGAGCCATCCTTGATGGGGGAATCACCCAGTCCATCATCCACAGCCGCCAGCGCCCGAAGCAGGATCGTCACCGGGATGGTGCGCTTGCGGTTGAATTTCAGCGTCAAGTAATCGCTCTTGCGAGTCTCGAACTCCATCCAAGCGCCCCGGTCGGGGATGAGCTTGGCGGCAGCCAGTCGCCGTCCGGTCGTGCGATCCTCGGGGGCTTCGAAATAGACACCTGGGGAACGGATGAGCTGCGAAACAACGACACGCTCGGTCCCGTTAATAATGAAGGTGCCCTTTTCGGTCATCACCGGGAAGTCGCCCAGGAAGATGTCCTGTTTGACAGGCTCGGGCACTTCTGACCCCGCCAGAAGCACGGACACGTACATCGGAGCCGAGTAGGTCAGGTCCCGCTCGACGCACTCTTCGATGTCGTGCTTGGGGTCATCAAACCAATACTTGAGCTTGAACTCTTTTGCCTCCGGGCTCTTGCCCGGAAAGAAGAGTTTCATTCCCCCGTTGTAGGATTCAATAGGGGAGATCTCGTCGAAAAGCTCTGCCAGACCCTCGTCCATCAGCCACTGGAACGAATCCAACTGGACCTCAATCAAGGTCGGCAGCGAATAGACATCCGGAATTCTCGAATACCACTTTTCGTGCTGCTTAGTTGCCATCAAGCCGCTCCTGTACTCACGTCGCCCTGAAGCGCCGTCACGACACTCGTCCGCCGCAGGTCAACAACAAAACGCGGGAAAGCTCCGGCGCGCAGCGCCGGTTCCCGCTTTTGACCCTGGGTTCAGTTTGCCATCCCGTTTCCAATAAGCCTGATTGGTTTCCACCTTAGGATGCGAACTCACAGGATACCACGCCGCTTGGGTCCGGTCAACCCCACTGGGCCGTGAACTTCGCAACGGCTTTTCGCTCCCCGGCCTGTCGCCCAAACCATCACCCTTGACGCTTCTTGTGAAATATTTCACAATAAGCCTTCTGAGTCTAGGCAAGCGGGCCGGTGGAGGTTAGGATGGAAAGCGCCAGCACAGAGGAACCGCGCGGAGGCAACCTGCAGTTGACCAAGAGCGATCTGGCTTTCGGCATGTTCAGACTTAAGGGCGGCGAAGAGACCGCGCTGCGCGCCGTCCGCCCGGATGACACGGATCGGCTGATCGGCCTCTTCCACCGGCTATCACCGGAGAGCGTCTACTACCGCTTCTTGGAGGCCCGCCGCCACCTGCCCCGATCTCAGGCAGAATTGTTCGCCAAGGTCGATTATGAAACTACGATGGCCATCGTGGCCACGCTGATGAGGGGCGGAGAAGAAGACATCATCGGGGTGGCGCGCTACGCTGTGATAGAACCCTCCAGCGAGGGCGTGGCGGAAGCAGCCATCGTGGTCGAGGATGCGTACCAGAGTAAGGGGTTGGGAACAGAGCTGCTGCGCCAGTTGGTAACGTATGCCGCTGCCCATGGCGTGCGCGCGTTCAGGGCGACCGTGCACCAAGGCAACAGCCGAATTTTGCGTTTCATCGAACGCAGTGGCCTGCCCACCACCAAACACCTGGACGGCAGCGTCTGGGACATCGTTGTCGAGCTTGACCCCGATCTCTTTCGCTAGAGGTCAGCCACGCAGCAGATTCGCCGCCTGTCGGATGGCCTGGGGACTCCCGATCAGATCGACCCGATCGCCAAGTTTGAGCGCCGTGTCTCCGTGGGGCACCATAATCGTCTGATCGCGCTCGAGACTTACGATCAGCGCGTTGCCCGGCAGCCGAATATCTCTCACTCGCGAATTCACCAACGCAGCATTTCCCAAGATTACCTCGCCCACCTCGACGTCGGGCGCTTCATGCACCAGCACGTCGAAAACCGTCGGGTAGCGCAGCGCCCCTTCAAGCGCCATAGCCGTCGCCAGGGCCGGCTGAACCACCTTTACCCCAAGGGCCTGTAGCTGCGGCACCAGGTCGACATCGCCGATTCGGCTGATCACAATCGGGATTTCAAATCGGTCCTTGGCCAACCGGCACAGGTCCATCGTCGCCTGATTGGTATGAGTCAGGTCGATCAGAGCCCGGGCTCTGCCAGCACCGATACGTTCCAACAGCGCCTCGTCTTTGAGGTCCCCTGTCACCACTCGCACATCTTCGCTCTCGACTTGGCTGAGCCGGGCAATGTCGGGGGAAAAGAGGGTGACCTCTTCGTCGTAGTGGATCAACCGACGGGCAAGGAATTCGGTCATCTGATCTGAGCCGACCAATATAATTCCGCGTCGGCGGTCGCCCTCCGCCGGACGGCATAGTCTTCCAAAGGCCATTGGCGACAGGGTCGTGGTCACCACCGCCAGCAAGATGATGGAGGCATTGACGGCTTCATTGATGACACCCAGCTGGAGGGCGATGGCCGCCGCGGCGATGATCAGGGACAGCCTTGAAGAAAGCAGCACGCCCGCGGCCAGCGTCTCCCTCCAGGGAAACAGCATGCGTAGACCCAACGCCGGGATGACTTTGACCAGGTAGGAGAGCCCTACCAGAATCAGCACCAGCCAGACGGCCGATGGCGAACTCATCAGGGCCGAAAGCTTGAATTCGACGCCCACCATGATGAAGAAGATCGGGACAAAGAAACCGTAGCCAATGGCATCAAGTTTGACCCGCGCCGTGGATTCGTCGGACTCGGCCAGCAGGCCAGCCACAGCCCCCGCAAGAAACGCGCCCAGGATCAGCTCCACCCCCAGCGCCTGTGCCAGCACAACCCAGGCCACCATGAATGCCAAGGCGGCGCGCACGCGGATCTGGGATGTGGCGTGGGTGACCTCATCCAGGATCTTCTTGAGCAAGGGTTGCTGAGCGATCCGTTGGACGGCATTGGCGGCGATCAGGAACAGCACCAGAAGAACTGGGATCAGAAGCAGGTCAAACGTAGGACCGGGACGGCCCAAGGCAATGACCACGGTCAACAGCACCAGGGTGACGAAGTCAGCGATCGAGGCTTCGATCAGAAGCAATTGGCCGAACTCGGAGCGAAGCAAGCCACGCTCTTTCAGCACAGGGACAACAACGCCCAAAGAAGTCGTGCTGAGGATAAGCCCCATCAGGAGCGGGTTGTCGACCACACCCAGCCTGCCAAGCAGCAGGCCGCTCAGGACCCCGAGCACGAGCGTCCCTGCGAACAACGAGCCGGCCAGCGGCAGCGGCCGACGCCACCACGCATTCCCACCCCCGCTGCCCGGACGACCTGTCAGCAGGTTGAAGTCGATTTCAAGCCCGGAGAGGAACATCAGGAAGGCGAAACCAAACTCTTTCAGAAAATCGAGCGTGGGAGACGTCTGAACCAGGTCAAACCCGCTGTGGCCGATCACCATTCCAGCCAGGATTTCCCCGACCACAATAGGAAGTGTGATCCGGCGCAGGCGACTTGTGACCAAGGGTACGGCGACGGCCAGGGCCGTGATCAAGAGCAGCGGCAGAAAGGTCTGTTGCTCCAAAGATCGGTCCTTTGCTTTCGGGGCTTACTCGAGTGAGCTCCCCAAGTTTACCGGTTTTCGCCGGCTAGTTGGGTTCAGATTGTGAGTAGAGGTTGCGGTAGATGTCGAAGATTTCGTAGATCGTCGTCAGATAGCGATGCGTCTGCTCCAGGCGAATGACTTCCAGAAACAGGTCGGGGTCATCCGGCGCCAGGTCCTTCCAAAGAGCGGCATTGCCTGGGCCAGCGTTGTAGGCCGCCAACGCGGCGTAAAGATCGCCGTCGAAACGATCTCGCTGCTGTGCCAGATAGTATGTTCCAAAGCGCACGCTCACCAGCGGCCGATATAGGTCGTCAGACGTGTACCCGACAGGCCAGCCCAACTGGTCGGCGATCGATTGTCCCGTGGACGGAATGACCTGCATCAGGCCACGGGCAGCGGCATAGGATGTGATGAAGCCCTCGAACAGACTCTCCTGCCGAACTACGGAGAGCAAGAAGAGGCCATCGAATCCCTGGCGAACGGCCTCGGGAAGAATGATGTCCCCGAAGTAGGGTCCGAAGCGAATGTGGTTGAAATAGACGGGGGCCTGCATTGTTCCGGCATCGTCCATCCCCGCCAGATCGAGCACCTGCCGGGCGGCGAAGATTGCGGGCTGGTACAGACCAATGTCGAGCAGCGCTTGCATCAGTTGATACGTCGCCACAGGATCATCTTCAACGTCATGCCGGAGGGCCTCGAACTCTTGCTTGGCGGGGCCGGTCTGGCCCATGGCCCATAGCTCTCGGCCTCGTATCATGCGCTGATCGGTCGACAAGGCCTGACTGAGCTGATCGAGCTGGACGCCGGGGTCGAGGTTGAACGTTGTCCTCATCCAGGCTTCGGCATCGGCCTTTTCTTTCGCCTCATCGGTAGTGAAGTTGAAAAGACCAGTGGGCTCGAAGGGCCCGCGCCCTGCCAGCAAGTCGGCGGCGCGTTCAGAATAGTAGCCGGTCGGATCTGCGGCGGCCGCCTGCTCCCAGTCGGATTGCGCCTGATCTCCGTTTCCGAGGGCCTGCTCGGTCTTGCCCTGCCACAACAGGCTGGCGGCCCGCTGCCCGCTGGTACCGGCGAAATCCGCTGCCCTTCCCAGGGCACTTTGAGCGGCGGAGAAGTCTCCCGCACGATAGAGCACGATGGCGGCCTCAAACGCCGCCTGGTAGGCCAGAGCGGAACCGGGGTAGGTTTGGGGGAGCCCAAGCCAAATCTCGGCGGCGCGCTTCAGATCCTTGTTCCGCTCCGCTGTTCGGCCGGCATTGAAAATCGCCTGGGGAGCCTGGCTGCTCTGCGGCCGGGCAGCAGCGAAATCCAGGTAGGTTTGCACCGCATTCGTGTATTGGTCCAGATATGCCCACTGCGTGTACGCTTTGTCCATCCAGGCGTCCTCGTAGTGGGAATTGTCTGGATAGCTTTGGATCACGGCATCGAAGTCTTGGATCGCGCCTTGTGAGTCTCCAAGAGCCCGGCGGGTGAGACCCAGGAAGTAGTAAGCCGTACCTGAGGGCGCCGTCTGGACGGCACGGCTAAGCGCCGCCAATGCCGGTTCATAAGCCGCAGCGTTAAGATCGACAAGCCCGCGTTGAAAGTCATCCACCGGCACATCGGCATTGACCAGCCGCACCAGGCCGACGTAGCTGTCATAGGCCGTTGGGTAGTTGTCGACCGAATCTAGGTAGCGCTCGTAGGCCGCCTGAGAATCCCCCATCGTTTCGAGCACCTGACCCGCCAGCAAATTGGCCGAGGCGCGCGTCGAGTCATCCGCTGCGAAGCGATAGATTTCTTCAAATTTGGCAAGTGCCTGCGACAGATTTCCCGCTTCCAGATAGGCTCGCCCAATCTTGACCTGGAGCCCAACGTCCCCCGACAGATGAGGCAGCTGCAGGGCCGCTTCGTATTCCGCCACAGCCGACGCAGGGTCACCTGAACTGCGCAGGGCGTCGCCGATCTTTTCGTGCACCATGGAGTCAATCCGCCCCGGCCGGAGGTCCAGATACCGACGGTAGTCAGCGATCGCCTGGGTCGGATCATCGGTGGCCTGTCTGGATTCGGCGCGCAGGAAGCAGGCCTGACCCAGCAACGGGTCCTCTGGATTGGAGGCGATGAAATCAGAGAGGGCGGATATCGCCTGATCGTAGCGTTCGGCTTCAACCAGGACCAGGCCCAACCCGAGCGCCGCCCGCGTCTTCACCTCCGGTGGTGGGCTGCCGGCCAAGACGGTCTGATAGTCTTCAATGGCCGTGTTCCAGTCGCCGACGAAGCGGGCGCGTTCAGCCTTGTCCAATCGTTCGGAAGGCTGGGGCGTGGGTGTTGGCGTGGGTGACGGGGTGACCGTAGCCGTGGGGGTGAGGCTGGGCGTCGCGGTCGGTCCCGTGCCCAGGTACCCGGGGGCACGGCAGGCAACCGAAGCGACGATCATGAGAGCGAACAGCGAACCCAAGGCCCGGGCGGGGGAAGGCATGCGGGCCATCATAAAGGCACCACTGGGGGGTGTCAACTGTTGGCTAGTGGCGGCTCATCTTGCGCCCTCGGGGGCTCCATGCTAAACTTGATTGTTGTGGCCATCGCGCTCTCGCCGGAGAGCGCCTTTTTGTGTCAGGACACGAGAGATCGGGTGATCGGCGCTGTCCTGCCAAGGGAAGATCGACGCTATCCATGCACCTCGTCCTGACAGGTTCCATCGCTTTTGACTACCTGATGACTTTCCCGGGGAAGTTTCGTGATCACATCTTGGTCGACCGGTTGGACCGAATCAGCCTCTCGTTTTTGGTCGACAGCCTGGTTCGCCGCCGCGGCGGCATTGCGGCCAACATCGCCTACACGCTGGCCTTGCTGGGCGAGCAGCCGACGGTTATGGCCACGGTCGGCGAAGACTTCGCTGATTACGCCGCCCTGCTCACCGACCTTGGGGTAGATCTTTCAGGAATCCGAGTGATTCCCGACGAATTCACAGCCTCCTTCTTTGTCAACACAGACCAGAACAACGCCCAGATCGCCAGCTTTTTCACCGGCGCCATGTCCTATGCGCGAGAGCTTTCCTTCGCGGATCTGGAACGTCCGGCGGACCTGGCGGTGATCTCGGCCAACGACCCGGACGCCATGCAGAGCTACGTCAGGCAGTGTCGTGAACAAGGGATTCCCTACATATACGACCCAAGCCAGCAGACCGTGCGAGCTGACGCCGACACGTTGATCGAAGGCATTGAAACCTGCGATGCTTTGTTTGTGAATGACTACGAATTCGGCCTGATCGAAGAAAAGACCGGCCTGACGATGGACGATATCCAGCGCGGATCCGAATTCGTGGTGGTGACGAGTGGCGAAGATGGCGCCGATATCCACACCAACTCCGGGTCGATACACATTCCGGCTGTGGCCCCTGATGAGATCAGGGACCCGACTGGCGTGGGGGACGCCTTCCGGGCCGGCTTCTTGAAGGGACACCTGCACGGTTTGGGTCTTGAGCGCTGCGGTCAGATGGGTGCCGTGGCATCCGCATACTGCCTGGAGAACCAAGGGCCGCAGGGCCACAGTTTCGACCGCCAGGCGTTTGTCGAACGCTTCCGCCGCCACTTCGACGACCAGGGAGAGCTCGAAGGCATCTGATGGCCGCGCCGCCTTCTGTCTCTGACCTGCTGCCCCTGCTCGAGTCGGACCGGGTTTGGTGTGCCTATGCCCTGGCGGATCTCGATCCCCACTACGCCTCCGATTGCACGTGGTATGTGCGGGGGGACGCCGCCGTCTTGATCTACGCCGGACTGACGCCGCCGGTCTTGTTCGCCCATGGCGATCCGCACCACGCCGCCCCTTTGATGAACCAGGTGCCAACTGGCCGCTACCAGTTCACGCTGATGGGGATCCACCGCGACCTACTGGGTGGCCGGATGGAGCCCGAGGTGGAGAAAGCCATGTGGCGGATGGCTCTCCAAGCCTCAGCTTTCCCCCCGATGGAGACTGGGGCGGCCGTGCGCCTCAGCTCGGCAGACTTGCAGACCGTTTTGGGGCTCACCGCTGAGCACCCCAACCGCCCGGATGCTTTCACCGCCGACCAGCTCGCCCAAGGGATATTCTTCGGCCTGTACGCTGAAGATGACTTGGTGGCCATCGCCGGCACGCATGTGCTGGCGCCGGAGTTCGGTGTGGCCGCAGTCGGAAACGTGTTCACCCGCCCCGACATGCGCGGTCGCGGGTTGGGCACACAGGTGACGGCGGCGGTGGTCCGCGAGCTGATGGTGAACGGGCTGCAGACCATCGTTCTCAACGTCGCCATGGACAATCATCCCGCCATCCGCGTGTACCGCAAACTCGGTTTTTGGCCCTATCGCGGTTATTATGAGGGGGTTGCCCTCCTCAAGGACATTGGATGAATTCGCTAATGGAGCAGTCTTGATGACCAACGAATATGACGTTAAAGACCTCAAGCTGGCTGATGGCGGCCGCCATCGGATCCAGTGGGCCGAGCAGGAGATGCCGGTCCTGACGCAGATCAGAGAGCGCTTCGCCAAGGAGCAGCCGCTGAAAGGCGCCAAGCTTTCCGCCTGTTTGCACGTTACGGCTGAGACCGGCAATCTGATGCGGGCCCTGCAAGCCGGCGGCGCCGATGTAGTCCTGTGCGCCTCCAACCCGCTCTCCACTCAGGACGACGTAGCCGCCTCCTTGGTTTCGCACTACGAGATCCCGGTCTTCGCCGTGAAAGGCGAGGACAACGAGACCTACTACGAGCACATCCACAAGGCCCTCGATCATCATCCAATCATGACAATGGATGACGGCGCCGACCTGGTTAGCACGCTGCACAAGGATCGCCGTGATCAGCTCCCCGAGGTCGTCGGGGGGACCGAGGAGACCACGACCGGGGTGATCCGCCTGCGGGCGATGGCCACCGAGGGCGCCCTCAAGTTTCCGGTGCTGGCCGTCAACGACTCGATGACCAAGCACTTTTTCGACAACCGCTATGGCACCGGCCAGTCGACACTCGACGGTATCATCCGGGCCACCAACGTGCTCCTCGCCGGCAAGACATTTGTGGTCGGCGGCTATGGGTGGTGTGGCCGTGGTCTGGCCAACCGCGCCCGGGGCATGGGGGCAAATGTGATTGTGACCGAAGTTGATCCGCTCTCCGCCCTGGAGGCCGTCATGGACGGGTTCAGGGTCATGCCGATGGAAGAGGCGGCGCCGATTGGCGACATCTTCTGCACCCTGACCGGCGACATCCACGTCCTCGACCAGCACCATTTCGAGGCCATGAAAGACGGAGCCATTATCTCCAACTCGGGGCACTTCAACGTGGAGATCAACATCCCGGCCCTGGAATCAATGGCAACCGAGAAGCGCCGAGTGCGAGAATTCGTCGACCAGTACACCCTGCCCGATGGCAAGCAGATTAACCTGCTTGGCGAAGGGCGTTTGGTCAACCTGGCGGCCGCCGAGGGCCACCCGGCCAGCGTGATGGACATGTCCTTCGCCAATCAGGCCCTCGGCTTGAAGTACATTATGGAGAACAGCAAGGACCTCGAGAACAAGGTATATGTGATCCCGGAAGATATCGACCGCGAAATCGCCCGCCTCAAGCTGGAAGCCATGGGCGTGATTATCGACCGCTTGACGGACGAGCAGACCAAGTATCTGAATTCCTGGGAAGAGGGAACGTAGGCTTCGCCTCAGCCGGTAGCACCCAGAGCGGACTCCAACGGGTCCGCTCTTTTGTTGCCACAGACGCATGTTTCCGCACCCGTCCCAGGGTCGTTTTGTGTAACTTTTCACATATGAGATGGCCTGGGTTGTGGGGATTAGGGCGAAGGAGATGCTGTTGGAAGTTGCGAAGTGGGGGACGCAACTTCCAACACGACATACACCTCCTGGCCAAAGGCGACCCCGGCTGGATTCTGTGCCTGCCACCTGCCGATGACTTCGCCTTCGGAATCGGGCACACGAATGGTCACCTGCCAGATCGCCTGGGTCCCCGCCTTGGCCGGATAGAGCGCCACCGGGCTGCTGTCGGCCAGGGGATTCGGGGGGATCGGCACCAAGCGGTAGTCGGGGCCCCAATCACAAGTTCCTGTGTTTTGGACTGACCACTGTTTGGACAACTCATCCCCTGGCTCAGCGGTGGAGCCGTCGGGCAGGCTCAAATCAGAAATGAAGGCAGCGTCATCGACGCAGCTCTCCTGCGAGGTGGGAGCTGCTTCCGGTTGAGGTGAACTCACGGCAACGTCCGTGGGCGGGCTCGCCGCTTCGGACGAGGCTGGGGTTGCCGGCGACGCCGGGGCACAACCAGCGATGATCACAGCGCAAAGAGCCATCCAACTCATGTATTGTTTCATAGCACGATTATAGACTCGAGCGGCACTTCGCTCGCCCTTCGACTTCGCTGCAGAGGGGTGCTTTCGTCCCGGTGATACTCGGGGCAGCCTCCGCTCAGGACGGCTCCAGGGGCAGGCACCCCATGCACCCGAAGCCAGCCGCCGGCGCACTTTCACATCGACCCACCAACCTCCGCCGCTCGGCCTCTTATCTATCGACCTGAGCGGAGGCGGGACGACCACGTCGGGCGAACGGCGCGGCACTCTCGCATAAGTCGAAGAGTATGCGTTCCCGGCTGACCCCTCAATGCCCTACCCGCTCGTCTTCCCGGCGAGCCAATCGACGAGAAAGGCGACGCTGACGAAGTAGGGAAAAATCCCGTAAAGCGTGTCGCTGACCGAGTGCGACCTGGTGTCGACCGCCAGGAAGACCTGGAAACAAAACGCCAGAGCCAGGACAAGGATCACAACCCCGGCCAACGACACCGGCCGATAGAACCACCCCCATCGCTCGAACCACTTCGTCTGCACAAGCCACCTCCAGCGTCTTCTTCGGCAATCACACGAACACAGTTTGACCTGCTGCGACTCGCACCGACTCTCAAGAATCAACATCGGGCCCAAGCTGGGCCCGATGTCGGCGGCGTGCGATTGAGCTACGCCCCGGATTCGACTTCCACCCCTGCTTCCACCTCATCGACTTCTTCGAAATTGTCGCTCGAATCGTCTCCTTTGTCGGCGTACTTAATCGGGCGCAGATCGGCAGCTTTGCGAGCCTCGGTTTCGATCTCTTGGGCCAGCTCGGGGTTCTCCCGCAGGTACTGCTTGGCATTCTCTCGCCCCTGCCCCAGCCGGGTTTCCCCATACGAATAATACGACCCCCGCTTTTCAATCAACTCCGTCTCCACCCCAATGTCCAACAGATCCCCGGCTTTCGAGATCCCTTCGTTGTACATGATGTCAAACTCCGCCACTCGAAATGGCGGCGCCACCTTGTTCTTCACCACCCGCACTCGCGCCCGGTTCCCTGTGATCTCCTGCCCCACTTTGATGCTCTCGATCCGCCTCACATCCAGCCTCACCGACGAGTAGTACTTCAACGCCACCCCTCCCGTCGTCGTCTCCGGGTTCCCAAACATCACCCCGATCTTCTGCCTCAGCTGGTTGGTGAAGATCACGGCTGTATTCGTCTGCTTGATCGCCCCCGACAGCTTCCGCAGCGCCTGACTCATCAGCCGCGCCTGCGCCCCCATCGTGGCGTCCCCCATGTCCCCCTCAATCTCCGCTCGCGGCACCAACGCCGCCACCGAGTTCGATCACCACCACATCCACCGCCCCGCTCCTCACCAGCGTCTCGGCGATCTCCAGCGCCTGCTCCCCCATGTCCGGCTGCGAGATGTACAGATTGTCAATGTCCACCCCGCACCGCTTGGCATACGTCGGGTCCAACGCATGCTCCATGTCGATGTAGGCGCACACGCCCCCCAGCTTCTGCGCTTCGGCCACGATATGCTGGCACAGCGTCGTCTTCCCTGACGCTTCCGGCCCATAGATCTCCGTCACCCGGCCCCGCGGGATGCCCCCCACGCCCAGCGCAAGATCCAGCGCCAGCGACCCCGTCGGAATCGCCGCCACCGCCTGATGCGCCGACTCCCCCAGCCGCATCACCGCACCGTCGCCGTAGCGTTTGGTGATCTCGCCCAATGCTTTCTCCAGCACCGCCACCCGCCCGTCGTCCAGGCCAGGTGGTGTGCCGTTGCTCTTTGACTTGGCCATGATCTCCCTCCTGTGGTATCCGATCCCCCCTGAGGGGGAGGCTCGACCCGAGTATAGCACAAGTGTTCTATCTGTCAAGATGAGACCGAATCCCGAGGAGAATCCTCCAAATGCTGGACTGACAAACGTTACTTGTGCGATACTTGTCCCCTCGCGTACGCTTGACTAAGTTGGTTGCCCAGTCATCATTCCCGCCTCATCCCCTCGACAGGACAACTTTCACCACCATTATTCGATAACCTGCCGCTCGTTTCAAATTGCGTTCGGAGTCGCCGCCCTGCATCGCTCCTCTTGCCGTCAATGCATGGGTCAAGTGGCAGCAAAGAGCAGGGCCCCTCTGGCCAGCACGTGGGGTCAAGAATTTGCGGATGTTATAGTGAATAGATGTCTAGACGACGTACAGACCTATTCAACGAGAGACGAGAGGAGGCGATGCGCAAGTCATCCAGCTAGTTTCCCGAGCAACACCAGCAAAACCCATAAGGAGGTAAGGAAGAGATGAAGAGTTCGACACTTAGACTGGGCATTCTGCTCACCATTCCCACGCTCATTCTCGCAGCCTGTGGTGGGGCTTCGCCTACGCCGGCGCCCGCCCAGCCCACAGAAGCCATGCAGGCCACATCGGCACCTGCGGCGACAGCCATGCCGACCGAAGCGTCGATGTCTGAGGCCACGCTTAAGATCGGCTTTACCACGTCACAGACCGGCAGTCTGAACACCGAGTCCGTGCGGCAGGCGAACGGTCTGAAGCTCTGGATGGATCAGGTCAACAGCAATGGCGGCATCCAGGTTGGCAACACGATGGTCAAGTTCGAAGCCGTGACCTACGACGATGAGAGTTCCAAGGATCGCGTGCAGGAACTCTACACACGGCTTGCCACGCAAGACAACGTCGACTTCATGATCAGCCCCTACTCGAGCGGTCTGACCGGCGCGGCTGCGGTCATCGCCGAGCAGAATCAGAAGGTGATGATCACCACCGGTGCCGCTGCCGACTCAGCCTACCAGCAGGGCTACACGCTCGTCTTCCAAGCCTATACACCGGCCAGCAAGTACCTTTCAGGGGCCATCGATCAACTGATGACGCTGGATCCGTCCGCCAAGAATGTCGCTTTCATGTATGAGAACAGCAGCTTCTCAACCTCTGTTGTGACGGCGGCCAAAGACTACGCCGAAGCCCATGGCTTCAACGTCGAGATGTTCGACGGCTACGATCCTGGAACGACCGATTTCTCGGCCCTGATCAACAAGGTCTCTGGCCTGGATCCGGCGCCGGACGCCATCCTCGGCGGAGGCCACTTCGCTGACGGGAGCACGCTGGCCCGCCAGCTCGGCGAGAAGAACGTCAGCGTCAAGTACCTCGCTCTGCTCGTCGCCCCGCCGGAACCGGACTTCGCCCAGATCGGCGATGCCGCGGTTGGCGTGGTCGGCCCCAGCCAGTGGGAACCCGACGCGGCTTACTCCGCCGATGCCGCTTCGTCGATGGGCATCCCCTATGTCGGCCCCACCGTGGCTGACTTTGTGTCCGCCTACAAAGCCGCATACAATGAAGATCCTTCCTACCATTCGGCTGGCGGTTATGCCGCCGGGCTGCTGCTTCAGACGGCACTTGAGAACGCAGGCTCAACCGACACTCAGGCTGTGGCCGCCGCTCTGAATCAGATGGATGTGATGACTTTCTTCGGCACAGAGAAGTTCGATACCAGCGCCGAAAACCATGGCCTCCAGATCGGCCATGAGATGGTCTACATCCAGTGGCAGAAGGACAGTTCTGGCAATCTGGTCAAGGAAATCGTCTGGCCAGAAGGTGCTGCAACAGCCAGCGCTGTTTACCCCAAGCCGTGACCCTTTAGTCGCTCTGCTCCCCTCGCGGGCTTTGCCCGCGAGGGGAGCCCCAAAGCAAGGAGCCGGGCTTGATCCGAACTCTTCTCCCTTCGGTTGTGGATGGCGTCCTTCTGGGCTTTCTCTACGGGCTGGCCGCCATGGGGCTGAGCCTCATCTGGGGGGTGATGGATGTCATCAACCTCGCCCACGGGGCCATCATCGCTCTGGGCATGTTTGGGGTCTTTTTCCTATTCACCGGCCTGGGACTCAACCCGTATCTCGCCATCATTTTGGTCGCCCTGGTCGGCCTCATCTTCGGCGCCATCATGTACTTCATCTCCATTCACCGCATTGTCAATGCACCGCCCCTCTCAACCCTGCTGGCCACTTTTGGTGTCAGCATGATCATCCTGGGGATCAGCACCGCCGGGTTCAGCACCTCGCCATACAATGTTGACTTTTCCCTGGGCAGCGTTTCCGCCGGTCCGGTGACTGTGCTCTGGACGCGCATCATGGCTGCCTTGGCGGCCATGGCCGTGACCGCCCTGCTTTACCTATTCCTGTATCGAACACGGCCCGGCAAGTACATACGGGCCGTTTCGGACAACCGCCAGGCGGCTGCCCTGATGGGCATCCCCGCCACGCAGGTGCTTGCCCTGGCTTTTGCAATTGGTGTCATGCTCGCCGCCATCTCGGGTGGTTTGCTGGCGACGTTGTTTCCATTCAGCATTCTCTCCGGCGAGAGTTATCAGCTAAGGAGCTTTGTGGTTGTGGTGCTGGGGGGATTGGGGAATCCGCTGGGCGCCCTGCTCGGCGGCCTGATCCTTGGCGCACTTGAAGGCGTGATCCCGGTCTTTATGCCCAACTCCTGGTTGCCGGTGATTGAGTTCGTCTTGTTCGTGATCATTCTCTTGATTCGGCCCTCCGGATTGTTTGGGGGATCGGAGACATGAACAAGCTCACGAAACCATCCTTCTGGCTCCCGTTGATCCTCGTGACCGCTCTTGGCGTCTGGCCTATTCTCACTGGGAATGCGGCTCGGCGCGAAATGGTCTACAGCCTGCTGATGGCCATCATTCTGGCTTCCAGCCTGAACATCCTGCTGGGCTATACCGGCTATGTCAGCTTTGGCCACGTCGTCTTCTTCGGCATTGGTGGCTATATCGGGATGTACTGCATGGATGTGCTCGACTGGCATCTGGCGCTGGCCGTCCTGGCCGGTGGTCTGTCGGCAGGGATCATGGCGTTTCTGCTCGGCACCGCCATTCTTCGTCTGAGGGGTGCCTACTTTGCCTTGGCCACGATCGGAATCAACGAGGCCGCCCGTGCCTTTGCCAACGCTTTCCAACCCTTCGGCGGGCCCATCGGCATGACGCTCAACTTCCACGTCTACGACGCCTACGGCGGCGCCGGAAGCGCCCTATGGCTTTCTTTCTACGCCACACTCGTCCTGGCCCTGGTGGTCATTGTGGCCAGTTCATGGATCAAGGATTCCAAGTTCGGACTTGGCCTCATGTCAATACGCGAGAATGAGGGCGCGGCCGAGGTGATGGGCGTCAACGCTCCAGCCGCCAAGACCTGGGCCTTCGTCGCTTCGGCTGTCTTTCCTGGAATCCTCGGGACCCTCTTCTTCTTCAAGAATGCCAACATCGAGCCTGGAGACGCCTTCCATCTGGCGCGTTCGGTCGAGATGATCGTGATGGTCATGCTGGGCGGGCTGGGGACGGTACTCGGGCCCGTCGTGGGCGGGGCCGGCTACAATGGCCTGCGGGGATTCCTGATCGTCAACCCGCTGTTCAAGAACGTCCAACTGGCCGTTGCCGGCACCCTGCTGTTGCTCATCGTCCTGTTCGTGCCCGCCGGGGTCGTCGGATGGCTCCGGCAGCATGTCCAGCCGCTCAGGAGTTGGCTCGAATGATGCTCCAAATCCAGGGTATCCGGAAGACTTTTGGCGGCCTGATCGCCCTCAACGACGTCAATCTTGAGATCGACGACGGTGAAATTGTCGGTTTGATCGGCCCGAACGGCGCCGGCAAGACAACCCTTTTCAATATCATCAACGGCGTTTATCCCCCGGACGAAGGCAGGGTTTTATTCCAGGGGCAGGATGTCACCGCCAAGGCGCCCTACCGCATGTCCAAACTGGGTCTGGCTCGAACTTTCCAGATCGTTCGGCCGTTGAGCGAGCTCTCGGTCCTGCGCAACGTGATGGCGGGCTCGTGCTTCGGACGGGAAGACCGGCCCATCGGCGAAGCCGCCGAGATCGCCATGGAAACGCTATCGTTCGTTGGCCTGGCCGACAGAGCCGATGCGCTGGCCGGCACGCTCAACGTGGCGCAGAAGAAGCGGCTCGAGCTGGCACGCTCTCTGGCGGCTCGGCCGCATTTGCTGCTGCTGGACGAAGTACTGGCTGGGCTCAACCCTACTGAGATCACGAACATGGTGGAGACCATTCGTGAAATTCGTCACAAAGGCGTCACCATTTTGATGATCGAACATGTGATGCGGGCGCTCATGAATGTCTCCGATCGTGTGACGGTCCTCGACTACGGCGAGGTCATCGCTCGCGGGACGCCCGACGAAGTCTCGAACGATCCGCGCGTCATCGAGGCCTATCTGGGCGATCCCAAGATCGCCGAGTTGCTCGGATCTAAGGCCTGACCGGGAGGCAATCGCTTGGCCAAACTAGAAGTACAAGACATCTCCTCCGGCTACGGTGAGCAGCAGGTTTTGTGGGGCGTGAGCTTGTCGCTCGAACCCGGAAAGCTGACCTCCCTGGTCGGTTCGAACGGCGCCGGCAAGACCACCCTGCTCCAGACCACAGTCGGCGCGTTAAAAGCCTGGACCGGCTCGGTTCGCCTCGATGGTCACGAAATCACATCCATCCCTGCCCATCGTCGGCCCGAATTGGGGATGGTGCTTGTCCCGGAAGGGCGGCAGTTGTTTTCGTCAATGAGCGTCCAGGAAAACCTTGAAATGGGGGCCACCAACTCTCGGGCCCGCACGAGGATTGATTCCAACCTGGAACGCGTCTTTGAGATGTTTCCGAGATTGAAGGAGCGCCGTTCACAGGCGGCTGGCACGATGAGCGGAGGCGAGCAGCAGATGCTGGCCGTGGCGCGCGGGATCATGGCCGAGCCCGAGGTGCTGATGATCGACGAGCTTTCGCTTGGGCTGGCGCCCATGCTGGCCGTCAATCTCTTCGAGAAGCTCCTCGCCCTCAAGAACATGGGATTGACGATGCTGCTCGTCGAGCAGAATGTGCAGCTGGCACTCAAGATCAGCGACTATGCCTATGTGCTTCGTGAGGGACGGGTATTTATCGACGGTCCTGCGGGAGAGGTGGCCGCCAACCAGGAAGTGCGCACGGCGTATCTGGGGGTCTAGGCTGCTCTGAGCTCTGAGGACTTAGCGCCGAGGTCGTAGCCCCCTCAGCCAACCCACAATCAGCTCGATCCGTGGGGGTACGGCATGCCGTGCCCCTACATTCGTTTTGACAGGGCGGGTGCCCTGGGCCAACGTCTTCAAGACGTTTCGCCCAACCGTCGAATCCTTTCGCTGATTGGGCATGCAGGGGTTGGAGGATTTACCCCAATCGCACGCTGCTACGCCTCGAAGGGCACCTCGACAACTTTCGCCTGGATTTCAGCTTCCAGCGACTCAATCTGCGATATCACGTCACTGGTCAGTGCCTCCAGAGAGACGATGTGGCTTTCGGTGTCCCGCCGCAGCTTGACCTCCGCCCCACCCCCCTCGAGCGAGCGTTTGCTCACCGTCACTCGGATCGGCATCCCCAGCAGATCGGCGTCGGCGAACTTCACCCCGGGGCTCTCATCGCGATCATCAAACAGGACTTCGACGCCAGCTGATGTCAAATCCTCCAAGATACCTTCCGCCTCAGCCTCCCCTCCCCGCAAAGACAACAAATGCACCTGGAAGGGAGCGACGCTGATGGGCCAAATCAGGCCCTGCTCATCGTGATGTGCCTCGGCAGAGCAGGCGAGCAACCTTCCGCTGCCGATGCCGTACGATCCCATGACGACAGGATGTTCTTCACCTTCCTGGTCGAGGAAGGTGGCATCCATCGCCGCGCTGTAGCGAGTGCCGAGCTTGAAGATGTTGCCTGCCTCAACGCCTCGGACCGTTCGCAGCTCCGAACCGCACTCGGGGCAGCCATGGCCCTCATCGGCCGCGACGATGTCAGCCACAATGTCCGCCTCAAATTCCCGCCCGTAGTTGACATTCCGCAGGTGGAATCCATCTTTGTTGGCACCGGCCACCAGGTTGGGCGACTCGGGCACCAGGTCATCTACCACGACGAGCGCTCCCTGGATACCGATCGGCGAAGCAAAACCGGGGACGGCCCCCTGCGCCACGATCTCCTCCTCCTTGGCCGGCCGGAGGTCCTTGGCCTTCAGCGCGTTGAGCAGCTTGGTTTCGTTGAGATCCATATCGCCGCGCACAACCGCAAACACGAAGCGTTCGACATCCTCTCCCGCTTCTAAGAGCGTGGCGACCATGAACACCGCCTTTGCCGTCCGAGCCTTTGGAATCTCCAGGAATTTGGCCAGGCCATCGATGGTCTTGATCTCCGGGGTGGCCACCTCCTCCAGGTCCAAAGGCGCTTCCTCCTCCGCCTTGGGCTTTCGGAAGCGGGCGATTTGGCGGTTGGCCGCGTAGCCACAGTTGTCGCACAAGAGCAGGGTGTCCTCGCCAACCGGGGTCAGATACATGAACTCATGCGCCATGGCCCCGCCCATCATCCCAACATCCGATTTCACTGAGATGACGGGCAGGCTGCAGCGGTTGAAGATGTTGAAATAGGCCTGGTAGTGGGCGCGGTACTGCTTGTCGAGGCCCGCCTCATCAGCATCCAGGCTGTAGCTGTCCTTCATCGTGAACTCGCGCACGCGGATCAACCCCGCTCGAGGACGAGGGTCATCACGCCATTTGGTCTGGATGTGGTAGATCAGCTGCGGCAGTTGGCGGTAGGACTTGATCTCCTTGCGGATCAGATCAGCCACCACTTCTTCATGGGTCATGGCCAGCACCATGTCTCGTCCAGACCGGTCTTTGAGGCGCGTAAGCTCAGGACCTACCTGATACCAGCGGCCCGTCTCCTGCCAGATGTCGGCCGGGTTGACCACCGGCATCGTGATTTCCTGCCCGCCGATGGCGTTGATCTCGTCCCGCATGATGTCTTCAATCTTGTCCAGCGACCGTCGGCCCAGCGGCAGGTAGCTGAAAATCCCGGCCGCCAACTGGCGGATGAAGCCGGCCCGAACCAGAAGCTCATGGCTGGGAATTTCGGCGTCCGAAGGCTTCTCCCTCAGGGTTTGGCTGAACAAGTGACTCATTCGCATAATGGCCTCCTTACAGAGCATTCGATCCAAATAATGACGGCTGGAATCCCCCAGCGCTCTTCAACGGAAACGCCCCACATCTGTGGGGCGTAGGGACATCGCCAACGACTCGCGACGGTCGAGGCTATCCGACCATCGGTGTGCGCCGTTCGACGTCCCCGCGCCAGGATGGGGCCGGAGCCTGCGGTTGAACTGGCAGAACGTCAAACAATCTTAGCACGCACATGTGAACAAGGTACCACCGATGCCGGCTCGGGTCAACAAAGAGTTGACACCAGGAGATCAGATTGACGGCAGCTGCGACACGTCCTCCCAGGCGATGACCCGCATCCGGCGCCAGACGTCGGCCTTCCGGACGCGATCGGCGAAATCAATCCAATCGCCCTGCAGTTGCCGGGCCCAGATACGCCGGGGTGCAAGGAGCCACAGGTGCAGGGTGCGGCCCGTGTTGGCCGCCAAATGACCACCCAACCTGAGGGAACGTGCCAGTTGATAGTGGCGGTTACAGGCCGGCGGTGGCGCCTCTGGTATGGGGCGGTCAAGGTGCAAGTCCTGCTCAAACCGCGCCGCACCATAATCCCAGTACCGACAGGCATCCAGATCTCCATCAGCCCGGGCTTGGACCTCAGGGCATCGACCGGCGCCATAGCGACTGCACCGCCCCAGCCGGCTCGTATGTTTGGCTTCGACCAGAACCAATTGGCTTGGACCAACCAGGAAAAGGTCGACTTCAGTTTGAGGCCCAGCGCCATCCACAGCAGCCAAAGAGTCATCCAACTCAGGCAAGCGTTGACCATCGACGCTGTAACCCCAGAAATAGGGGCGCAGATCTTCGTCGGAGAAAGCTACCTCATGCGTCCCCCACAATGGCCGAATCGCCATGAAGTCCGAAAGTGGACGCGATGGCCAAAGGCGCGGATAGAGACTGTTCCACAAGAGTGCGTTTTCTGAACGGGGGTGCCGCGTGTTGGCCAGTATGGTTTCTGGCAAGACGTCGAAAATCGGCTCACCGGCGCCCTGGAGCCAGCGCTGCGGACGGGGTCGACCGACTTCAGGGGAGGACATCACCAGGACCTACAAAGACCCGCCGGCCGCGCCCACCGTCCCTGTCAGCCGATCCGCTCCAGCTCGTCGATCTTGGCCAGTCGGCGGACATGCCGAGGTTCGCCGCTGAACTCTGCACCCAAGAAGGCCCTGACCACTTCACGGGCCAATTCCGGGCCGATGATTCGGGCGCCCAGAGCGAGCACGTTGACGTTGTCGTGTTCGACGGATTGATGGGCCGAATAGGTATCATGACACAGGCCGGCGCGGATCCCTTTGAGTTTGTTGGCGGCCACGGCGGCCCCCACGCCGGATCCGCACAGCAGGATACCTCTGTCGGCCCGTCCGTCCTGAATGGCTCGGCCAAGCTTCTCGGCGTAGTCAGGATAGTCGACCGGCTCGGTCGAGTCTGTGCCAAGATCGATCGCCTCATGGTCGTGGGAGACCACAATTTCGATAATCTCGGCCTTGAGAGGGAACCCTGCGTGATCGGAGGCGACAGCGATTCTCATGCCCCGGCCTCCATCGGCTGGGTGCGTTTCAGCACCTGCTTGGCTGTCTCGGCCACTTTGGCCGCCGTCAGGCCGCGGTCTTGGTAGATCTCTTTGTATGGTGCCGATTCGCCGAACCAATGCAGGCCCACCACCGCCCCATGGTCACCCACCCAACGCTCCCACCCGAGCGTGGCGGCGGCTTCCACCGCCACACGGGCATGGAGGCCCTCGGGGAGGACCTCATGTTGGTAGGACTCGGGCTGCTTCTCAAACAGCTCCCATGAGGGCATAGAAACCACGCGCGCAGGGATCCCATCAGATGCCAGAAGCCGGCCAGCTTCCACCGCCAGCTGCACCTCGGAGCCGGTCCCCATCAGGATGACCTGAGGCTCGCCCTCTCCCAAGTCACCCATGACGTATGCGCCCTTGTGTAGGTTCTCTGCTGGGGCAAACTCATTGCGATCGAAGGTGGGCACGCTTTGCCGGGTCAGGACGAGCGCCGTGGGGCCCTCGCGCCAGCGCAGAGCGGCCAGCCAGGCCTGTGCCGTTTCGTTGGCGTCGGCCGGTCGGATGGTGGTCATATTCGGGATGGCTCGAAGTGAGGCCAACTGCTCGATCGACTGATGGGTCGGACCGTCTTCGCCAAGCCCGATCGAGTCGTGCGTAAAAATGTAGATGGGGCCGATCTTCATCATCGCAGCCAGGCGGATCGTAGGCCGCATGTAGTCTGAGAAGATCAGGAACGTCCCCCCGTAGGGGATCAGGCCGCCATAGAGAGCCATGCCGTTCAGCGCTCCACCCATGGCGTGCTCGCGGACACCGAAGTGGATGTAACGAGCCAGCCGATCGTCGGGGGAGAATGCGGGCTCGCCTTTGACATCGGTCTTGTTGGACCCCGTCAGATCGGCCGAGCCGCCGATGAGCTCGGGGATACCTTCGGCGGTGGCGTTGAGAGTCTTGCCAAACGATGCCCGGGTGGCCATGCCCTTGGCGTCCGGTTCGAATTTGGGCAGCGATTCTTCGACCCCTTCGGGCAACTGTCCTTCAAGTGTCCGATCGAGCTGGGCCGACAAATCAGGGTTCGCCTCAGAGTATGCCCGGTGCATCTCAACCCATTGATTGCGGAGTTCGGCGCCACGCTTGCCCGCAGCCTGGAAGTGCTCTCGCACATCGTCCGGCACCAAGAAGCGCGGCGCCTCAGGCCAGCCGAGGTTATCCTTGGCGCCGTTGAGTTCCTCGTCGCCGGGCGGCTCGCCGTGGGCTGCGGCGGTGTCCTGTTTGGTGGGGAGACCAAAACCGATGTGCGTTCGGGCCACGATGATCGACGGGCGCGGGTCGTTTTCGGCGGCTGTCAGCGCCTGATCCACCGCCTCCACATCGTTGCCGTCATCCACCGTCTGAACATGCCAACCGTAGGCTTCAAATCGGCCGGCCCGATCCTCTGTATAGGCCAGATCTGTGCTTCCATCAATTGAAATATGGTTGTTATCGTAGATATAGATCAGACTTCCCAGCTTCAGATGGCCTGCCAGGCTGGCAGCCTCATGGGAGATCCCCTCCATCAAATCACCGTCGGACACAATGGCATAGATACGGTGATCGAACAAGGGATATTGATCGCGATTGTACAGCGCAGCCATGTGGGCACGGGCGATCGCCATCCCGACCCCATTGCCAAATCCCTGGCCCAGCGGTCCCGTGGTAGTTTCAATTCCAGGCGCTGCCCAATACTCAGGGTGGCCGGCTGTCACGCTGTGGAGCTGCCTGAACTGCTTGAGCTGGTCCATCGGCATGTCGAAGCCGGTCAGATGGAGCAAGGAATAGAGAAGCATGGATCCGTGCCCGGCGGAGAGAATAAACCGGTCGCGGTTGGGCCACTTGGGATGGGTGGGGTCGAAACGCAGGTGACGAGTCCAAAGGACGTAGGCCAAGGCCGCATCACCCATGGGTAAGCCGGGGTGGCCGGAATTGGCTTTCTGCACAGCATCTGCTGACAGGAATCTGATGGTGTTGATCGCGCGTTGAACGAGATCTTGGTCTGTCATGTCACGCTCCAGGTGCGGTTTTGAGCGACGTTCGGGGTCATGGTTAGGGGCTCGTAAAGGCGTCCCTGACCTCAGATTCATCTTATCACGCGCTCGCTGTCGAACCCTGCTCACTTACGAACGTCGCTTCGGACCGCCTAGTCTGTGCGCCCTTGGAGCCAGGCTTTGAGAGCTCGCATGCATTCGATGCCCACCTTGTGACCGGTGTCGGATTCGCAGTAGTCGATATCGGCCCCGGCTTCACGAAGCCGTTCGACATCGCGGCGTGCCCGGTCTATCGGAACTCGGTCATCCTGGGTTCCGTGGCTCCAGAAGATTGGCAGCCCCTTGAGACCTGTCAGTTCTCCCTTGGGCAAGTAGGCCGCCAGGGCCGCCAAGCCTCGAGGTTTGACGTCACCAAGCGCCGACATTGAAAAAGCCAGTGCCGAACCCTGGCTGAACCCAATCAGGTAAGTCTCATCCGGAGCCAGTTCGTGCCGGGCCGCAAGTGATTCCATCCAGCGTTTGAGAGCCTGGCGTGCCGGATCGAAATCGTGAAAGCTTCTCCCAGGGCCGAGGTGGGATTCAACCCAGGCATAGCCGCCGCCTTCCGCCGCGAAAGGTGCACGGGGTGAGGCGATGAGCCCTCCTTGCGGGAGGGCGGACTCAATGACCCAGAGCACATCTTCGTCTCCGCCAAATCCGTGCAGGAGCAGGAAGGAGGGCACGCCGGGGTGTGTGGCGGGCCTCAGTCGGTAGGCCAAATCCGACGCTGGATCATGGAGAAGCTGCGGAGTAGACGGGTCGATAGGGCTAGTCACTTGGGTCGTCCACAAGCTGTGCCGCGAGATCAGGCAGACAGACCTTGATGATCCTGTCGGCATCTCGCAGCAGGTCGTCTTCGTGAGGCAGCACATGGTCGGGTGTGATGTGGACCGTCAGGCGCTTGGCCGCCTCACGCAGGGCATCCGGAACCGCTGGATCGTTGGCAAACCATTCGAGCAGGCGATATGCATTGGGCGTGCCCGGATCCTGGCCTCTTCGCCGAGCGCTCACGCCGATCGCCCAGCCGGCCGCCCGACGCGCGTGCACCCGCGCACGCCCCTCGTTGCCGGCCAAGCGCGCCTGCGCAGCTTGCTGTCTCTCATTCAGAATGGTCGTGAGTTCCGGTTGGCCTGGCACAAAAGGGATGTTAACACACGACCGGGCGTGTCCGCCCGGTCTCTTTCAGCTCAGATTGCCTGCTGCTGGTTACTTGTTCTTGCCCGGAGGGTTTCTTGGCAAACCGTTCCCCCCGCCGGAAGAGCCGGACCCCCCGTCTTTGTTCTGACCGGGGGGACCGCCCGGAGGACCCGGGGTGTGATCGTTGGATGGGCCTTTGCCCGGCGATCCATTCTGCTGGCCGGGAGGCCCGTCCCCGTCGGGTGGGCCTTTACCCTGATTTCCGTTTCCGGGCACGTCATCGGCGGAAGGCGTCTTTTTGAGCTGGCCGGGAGCCAACTTGCTCGGGTCCAAGCCTTGTTCGACCGCGTCGAGAACATCAAGCCCATGGTGCGATTTGGTCAGGGCGTTCTCCAGACCCTTGCGAGCAGGCTCAGGCGCCGTCGCCAGTAGGGCCTGTAGAACCTGCGCATGGTGCTCAAGATTGGCACGCGTCTGGACGAGATTAGCTTCGTCCTGGGTACCTGCCGCCTGCTCCATTTGTGCCAGCGTGTGGCTGTAGCTTTCTACGGCCGCGGGTAGATCTCCATCTCGCCCAGTCTGCAGCAAAGCCTGGATTTCCGACAAGCGTTCATCGGCCAGACTGCGCAGATAGGCGCCGCGCGCGTCCGGCGAGAAGGTCAAGGCGAGACGGGTTGATTCGAACCCCAGCTTGACTCCGTACAGGCCATCGCCAGGAAGCGAGCTTTCGGCGGCATAGGCGACACCCGTGCCGCTGGCCAGGAGGGCGAAAACCAGGAACAGGCTGGCCATGGCGAAGGCATAGCGGCGGAAGAGATTAGGACGGCGTCGTGGCCGCGCATCCCGCTGAGTTGATTTGCGGGCGGCGCCGATCCTGTTCAGCACGCGAGCTCGAGTGCGGGCCACCGCCGCGCGTGTTGGAGCCTCCGGCGACAGTTCCGCTTCGAGGGTCGCAGCCAGAGCGAGCAAAACACCAGTCTCATCGTGCTCGAGTGCCTGGTCGCCAGACGCGTCCCCAGCCCGGCTTTGCCGGGCGGTCAAGGCGTCGTCCAACATCCTGGCAGATCGTCTTTCGTCCATAGTCAAGCTCATGTTTCCAATTCTTGGCGAAGGGCTTTCAACGCTCTGTGCAGCAAAACCCTGGCGGCGCCTTCGCTTCGATCCATCCATTCGGCGGCCGTACTTGTGGGCAGGCCAAGAAGCACCCTCAGCCGAATGATCTCTTGATAGTCATCCGGAAGCTCGGCCATCGTGCTCTTGATCCGGACGATTTCTTCTTGATCGGTCAACCTCTGCTCTAGCCCCGGCTCCGGAGCTTCGAGCGGCTCACTTGTCTCAAGCGGCTGTTCGGAGCCAGTTTGCCGATAGTGATCCACCAGCAAATTGCGAGCCACCTGATAGAGGAAGGCCGAGTAGGCCCAGCCTCGGTCTTCGTAGGTCGCCAGAGATTCGTATGACCTTACGAAGATGTTCTCGGTCAAATCTTCGGCGTCTCGGGCGTCCGCCACACGAGTGCGCACGTAGCGGAAGATCTGATCGACATAGCGCTCATACAACTGCCCGAAGCATTCGGTTTCACCGCGCTTAGCGCGCGAGATCAATTCCGCGTCGGGCAATTGGCCCAAATCAGCTTCACTCATGAGAACGTCATCTGTTCCGCTTCGTTACACTGCCCATCGCCGCAGGATAGCATATTCGATGCGTTGGATGGAATGGGAGAGAAGGTGGGGGGGACTGGGCCGGGGGTCCAAGTCGGGGAGGTTCCGGCTTGAGGCTGGATTGCGGGCACCGGAAAAGAAGAGCGTTGGCGGCAGAAGCGGCTGATCGGGCAGTAGAATCCGTAGTCGGAAAGTCATGAGCGCCCGGCACGCAGCGGCCGGGCGCTAGGCAATCAGGCCAGTCTGGGGCGTATCAGTATTCCAGCTCGCTGTCCCCAGTGATGCGTTTGCGAAAGGTCCAATACGACCAGCCTTGATAAAAGAGCACGAACGGCAGCAGGGAAATCGCCACAATGGACATCACTCGCAGCGTGTAGGGGCTGGAGGCGGCATTGTAAACCGTGAGACTCAGGGACGAACCCAAACTGGACACCATCACCCGCGGATACAAGCCAATGAACATCGTGATCGTTGACAAGGCGATGGACAGTCCGGTCATCCCAAAGGCCCAGCCCATTTGCTTCTGGCGGATGAACCAACCCGAGACGAGCATTGCGGCGCCAGCGCCCAGCGGGATAACACCCGGATCAACGCCGAGTCTGACAAACATGTCGGTGACAAAATAGCCAACGCCAACGGAGAAGAAACCGATCACAACGGCAAACGGCCAAATCCGCCGCGCTGCCTGCCGGGCCAGCTCGCCCAATTCGCCTTCGACCCTAAGGCTTAGAAAGATGGCGCCGTGGAGCGTAAACACGATCAGGGTCGTCAAACCCCACGCAAGAGCATACGGATTGAGCAGATTGAAGAACCCGCCGACGTAGGTCATGCTGGAGTCGATCGGGACGCCCAACAACAAGTTGCCTAGCGCCACACCCCAGAGCACCGCCGGGACCAGGCTTCCCACAAAGATCAGCCCGTCCCACACTCCCCGCCAACGGCCAGTCTCGTGCTTGGAGCGAAACTCGAAGGCTGCCCCGCGCGCGATGAGCGCTACCAGCATCAAGACCAGCGGGAGATAGAAACCGCTGAACATCGTCGCATACCAATTGGGGAAAGCGGCAAACATGGCGCCGCCTGCGGTGATCAGCCAGACCTCATTGGCATCCCAGAAGGGACCGATCGCATTCACCATCATCCGGCGCTGTTGATCGTTTCGGCCTAGGAAGGGAAGCAGGATACCGACCCCGTAATCAAAACCTTCCAGGAAGAAGAAGCCCACGAACAGCACAGCGATGAGCAGGAACCAGACTGTATTGAGATCCATCCTATGCCTCCAACCTCTTCCCGCTAGCCGTATGCCGTGTCTTTGTGAGTGGGGCCGCCTGCCCCCTGACGGGCGAATTTGAACAGCAGAAAGGCATCCGCACTGAACAGGGAGACATAAACCAGGGTAAACAGGATCAGCGAGGTCAGCACCTCGGCCGAAGTGACACTCTTCGATACCGCATCTTGCGTGCGTTGCAGGCCGAAGACGATCCAGGGCTGCCGAGCGATCTCCGTGAACATCCATCCGGTGGTGTTGGCAAAATAGGGCAGCACGATCGCCAGGGGGAGGAACTTGAGGAGCCGGGAAGGATCAGTCACGGTGTTACGCAGCGTCTTAGCCAGAGCCCAACCTCCCAGCACAAGCATCAGAAACCCCGCCCCGACCATGAACCTGAACGTCCAATAGCTGACCGCGACCGGCGGAATGTAGTTGCCCGGGCCATAGGTCGTTTGATACTCCGCCTGCAGGTTCTTGATGCCCTGTACCTCGCCTGTGGGTTGGTTGTAGGCAAGGATGCTGAGCAGATAGGGGACCCGGATGGCGAAAACGTCCTTCAACTGCGGCTCATTGCCGATGGTGAACAAGGACATCGAAGCCGGATTTTGGCTCTCCCATAGGGCTTCGGCTGCCGCCATCTTCATCGGCTGGGTTCGAACCATGTGCTGCGCCTGGCTGTGTCCGATGATGATCACCAAGCATGTGGCCAGCATGGCGTAGACGGCACCCCATTTGAAGGATTGTTGGAAGACGTCCAGATTGACCGATTTGCGCACGAGATGGTAGGCGCTGATTCCCAGCACAAAGAAAGCCGCCGTGGTCATCGAAGCGGCCAAGACGTGGGGGAACTGCGTCCAGACGTGTGGGTTGGTTAGTAGCGCCCAGAAGTCCACCATCTCTGCCCGACCGTTGCGCAGGACATACCCCACCGGCTCCTGCATGAATGAGTTGGCGATCAGGATCCATAAGGCTGAGAGATTGGATCCCAAAGCAACCAACCAGATTGAAATGACGTGGACGCGCTTCGAAACCCGCTCCCACCCAAAGATCCAGACGCCTAAGAAGGTCGACTCCAGGAAGAATGCCAGTAGAGCCTCGATTGCCAACGGGGCGCCGAAGATATCCCCCATGAAGCGCGAATACTCCGCCCAATTCATCCCGAATTGGAATTCGAGCACAATGCCGGTGACCACCCCGACGGCGAAGTTGATCACGAACAGCTTGCCCCAGAACTTGGTCATCCTTAGGTAGAGTTCGTCACCGGTCCGCACGTAGAGTGTCTCCATCAGCGCAACCAAGATGGATAGACCGAGCGTTAGGGGGACAAGGAAGAAATGGAATGTGGCCGTGAGTCCAAACTGCCAGCGTGCCAGGGCGAGTGCATCCATTCAAAATCCTCCCGGGTTGCGGCGGGCGCGCAACTTGGCAATTAGTGAAAATTTGCACAAATAGCCTACGTGCTTGCGTGTTTGCTCGCCAAGTAACGAATGTCACGCCTCGAGGCGAGGGGAGTCCCAAGCAAGTGCGGGCCCGGCTTCCACCGGGCCCACGATTGTGCTTGCAAAGAGGGAATGCGGAGTCTAGATCGAGAAGTTCGGCCCGGGCCGGCTGATGTGATCGAGGAATTCCTGACGGGTTTTCGAGTTTTTATGGAACGTGCCGCACAAGGCGCTGGTGACCATGATCGCGTTGGCCTTCTTGACCCCGCGCATGGTGGCACACAGGTGCCAGCCTTCGACCACCACCGCCACCCCCAGCGGCTTGAGCACGGCCTCCAAGAAGTCGGCGATTTGACGCGTCATGCGTTCCTGGACCTGCAGCCGACGCGAGAACAGGTCGACCACACGCGGGATCTTGGAGAGCCCAATGATCTTGTTTGAGGGGATATAGGCAACGTGGGCCCGCCCCAAGAAGGGGATCAGATGGTGTTCGCAAAGGCTGTAGAACTCAATGTTCTTGACGATGACCATGTCCGAGTATTCAACATCGAACAGGGCTTCGTTGATCAACTGGTAGGGATCCACCCGATAGCCGGCCAGCAGCTCGTCGTACATCCTGGCAACGCGCGAGGGAGTCTCCTCCAGACCCTGGCGGTCAACATCCTCGCCAAAGGCAGTCAGCAAACCGGTGACAGCATCCTCAATTTCCTGCTTGGCGACCCCCACACCCCCCAGGAGTTCGGCGGCAGCTTCAATGTCATGCATGGTGTCCTCCGAATTCACGCGTCAGAACAGCATCCTACCATAGGCGGAGGCCCAGATCGAACGTCCAGCTGGAGGTCTGCCATCCATTGAATGTACAATGGGACCCATGAACCCCACAGCTACACTCAAAGGGCGCACTGCCCTGGTCACCGGGGCTGGTCGCCGACTCGGCCGAGCCTTCGCGCTGGGTTTGGCTGCCGCCGGTGCTGACGTGGCGATCCACTTCCATGGATCACGTGAGGGTGCCCAGAAAACGGCCGACGATGCCAGTCGCCATGGGGTGCGAGCTGACGTATTTCAAGCCGACCTGGGCGATATTGCGCAAGCCTCCGGTCTGATCGAAAGCGTCTCCTCCGCCATGGGACAGGTGAACATCCTGGTGAACAGCGCCGCCATTTTCGAGCCAATCGGGCCGAACGAAACCGACCTCGACGCCTGGGTCCGCCACATGCGGATCAACCTGACATCGCCTTTCTTCCTGACCCAGGCGTTCGCCCGCCAGCTGGATGGACAACCTGGTTCGGTGGTGAATGTCCTCGACTGGCGTGCTCTTCGCCCGGGAACTGATCATTTTCCATACACGGTGAGCAAGGCCGGCCTGGCCGCTGTGACCAAGAGCCTGGCCCAGGCCTACGCACCGCACATTCGCGTCAACGCCCTCGCCCTGGGAGCCATCCTCCCTCCAAGTGATGGCGGCGACGCCAGAAGTGATGCGCCGATCCAAGCCACGCCCGCAGCTCGCTGGGGAACGGTTGAAGAAGCAGTGGATGGTTTGGTCTTCCTCGTCGGGGGACCAGAATACGTGACGGGCCAGATCTTGTATGTTGATGGTGGTCGTCACCTCACCTAAGGAGCTTGTGAGCATGGCAGACGACAAAGTTGTGGTCAGGGACCTTATGGTACGCGGCGTCATCGGCGTCAACGACTGGGAACGCGAGGTTGAGCAGGACATTCTGGTGAATCTCACCATGTACACCGATCTCCGCAAGGCCGGTGCAAGTGACGATATTGAAGATACCGTCAACTACCGGACGGCGGCCAAGTCGGTCATCGACCACATCAAATCGCACCAGCCTTTCACGGTCGAAGCGCTGGCGGCCGACATCGCCCAGATTTGCCTGGCCCAGCCCAATGTCAAGCGCGTCAAAGTGCGTGTGGAGAAACCGGGCGCGCTCCGCTTTGCCCACTCGGTCGGCGTCGAAATTGAACGCGAGGCGTCCGACCTTGCCTGAGATGGCCATCATCGCCCTTGGGTCGAATGTCGACGCCGAACGCTACCTTCCGCTGGCCGTGGCGGCCCTGAACAAGTTGGGCCAAGTGCGCGGAGTCTCAACCGCCTACCAGAACCCCGCAGTTGGCCCGCCCGGGCAACCGGATTTTCTGAACGCCGCCGTATGGCTTGAGACGGATGAAGAACCCGACAGCCTTCGCCGGCATCTGCACGACATCGAGAACCAGCTTGGCAGGGAACGAGATAGCGATCGCTACGCGCCGCGCACGGTCGATCTCGATCTCTGCATCTGGGACCGCAAGGTTGACGACCGCACGGACCACCCACTCCCAGATCCGGATCTGCTCACGCGAGCGTATCTGGCGGCTGTCGTCGCCGATCTGGTGCCTGACTTCGAGCATCCGGGCACCGGAGAAACCATGCGGGCCATCGCCGAGCGTTTGGCGCCGGGCGCCGATCTCCGCCCCCGCCCAGGGGTGACCGCCGAAATGCGCCGGGCCGGTACCGGGGCTTCAACCTGATGGCCGACCTCACCCAGCTCTTTCCGCGCAGCTCCGGTTGCGCCCAAGCCATCATCCCCCTCGGGAGGGGTGACCATGGCGCGTGAAACGGCTGATGTCGTGATTTGCGGGGCCGGCATCGCCGGCGTTTCCGCCGCATACCATCTGACAGTCCAACACGGCCTCCGAAACGTGGTGTTGGTGGACGAGCTGCCGCCGCTCTCCCTGACGAGCGACAAATCGACCGAGTGCTATCGCAATTGGTGGCCTGGTCCCGGTAACGCCATGGTGCAGTTGATGAACCGCAGCATCGATCTGCTCGAAACGTGGGCTGATGAGAGCGGCAACGCCATACAACTGAACCGCCGCGGCTACTTGTTCGCCACCGCGGAGGCCTCCAAGATCGACGACTACTTGGCCATCAGCCGTGAGGCCGAAGCCAACGGCGCTGGACCGCTGCGAGTTCACCGTGGGCGGCCGGATGATCCCGAATACGTACCCTCTCCAGCCGAAGGATTTCACGATTTGCCTATGGGGGCCGACCTGTTTGTCGATCACAACTTGATCCGGAAGCATTTCCCCTTCCTCGCTGCGGACACGGTGGGCGTCCTGCACCCGCGTCGCTGCGGCTGGTTCAGCGGCCAGCAGCTTGGCAGACTGCTTTTGGAACGCGCCCGGCAGGCCGGCCTTCGGCTGGTCAGCGGCACCGTCGACGGAGTCGAACACGACGAACAAGTCCACGCTGTTCACATCAAAACCGCCTCGGGGGCGCTTAACATCGATACGGATAGATTTGTCATGGCCGCCGGACCCAAGGCTCAGGACGTGGCGGCGCTGCTGGGTGTCGAGCTGCCCATTTACTGCGAGCTACATGCCAAAGTGTCGATGGCTGACCCCAACGGGGCGGTGCCCCGGTCTGCCCCGCTCGTGATCTGGTCAGATGATCAGACGCTGGAATGGACTGCGGAAGAGTGCGAGCTGCTGGCGGAGGATCCCAATTCGGCCTGGCTCCTCGATCCTCTGCCGGCGGGCGTGCATGTTCGCCCTGAAGGTGCCGCCGACAGCCCTATGATCCTCATCCTATGGACCTATGATCTCGATCCGGTTGAGCCCAAGTTCCCGCCGGATTTCGATCAGGTCGTCTACCCCGAGGTGGCGTTGCGCGGCTTGTCCCGGATGATCCCGGACCTGAAGAGCTACATCGGACGGATGCCCAAGCCCTTTGTTGATGGCGGCTACTACGTGAAGACCCAGGAGAATCGGCTGCTCGCCGGACCGCTGCCGGTGGAAGGAGCCTACCTGCTTGGAGCGCTCTCTGGATACGGAATGATGGCCTCGCCGGCCGCCGGCGAATTGCTGGCTGCCCACGTGACGGGAAGCGAACTTCCTGAGTACGCAAACTGGTTTGACTTGGGACGCTACAAAGAGGGTGACTACCAACGTTTACTCGAAACCTGGGAGGCTTCGGGCCAGCTCTAGTTCAACTTCAACCCACGCAGTTCACAGGATCTCTGCCTTGCGCAGAATCCTCTCGATCTCATTTCGATCAGAATCTGACAATTCTTGAAGCGGACCCCGAACGGGGCCGCCGTAGTAGCCCCGGAGATCAAGTCCGGCCTTGAGACCCGGCACGCCGTATTGGCTGGTGACTGCCCGGTTCGGCGCCAGCATGGCTTGTTGAATCACACGTGCGCCCTCGATATCACCTGATTGGAACAAGGACATCAGGCGTGCCAGATGCTCTGCCGCCAGGTTTCCCAGCGCGGGTACGCACCCCACCGCTCCAACGCTCAGGCCAGCCAGAAGGAAACTGGCCGATCCCGCCAGGATATGGAAGTCGGCCGGGGTGGCCTCGACCAATCCCGCGATGCGCACGATGTCCCCACCGCTGTCCTTCATGCCGATGATGCGTGGATGATTGGCCAGCTCAACGACGGCTTCTGCGGGCAGATTGAGGCCGGTATTGGCCGGCACGTTGTAGAGGATCAAGGGAACCGAGGCCCGATCGGCAATGTAAGTGTAGTGTTTCACGAACGCCGAGGCCGTCATGAGGGCCTTGTAATAGCTGGGGGTGACCAGAAGCAGCGCGTCGGCGCCAATCTCGGCCATGCCCTGGCACAGATCCAGCGTGCCACGGGTTGATTCAGCTCCTGCCCCGCCGATAACAAGGCGGTCCGGCGGGATCGCCTGGCGAGCAGCCCGTACAACAGCCAAACGTTCATCGGGGGATAGAAGCGCGAACTCGCCGTTCGAGCCTCCCACCACGTAGCCGTCGAGCGGCTCGCTGTTCCATCGCTCCATATTCGCCTGGAAGGCATCCAGCTTCAGATCGCCCTGATCGTCAAACGCTGTGGGGACCGGCGGGAAGAGTCCGGACAATGAGAGGACAGGATCGGTCATGATGGGGTTGGCGTGCCTACGCGCTCTTGTTAAACAAAGCGACAGCCTTATGAACCGCCGCCCTAATGCGTTCGTCGGGGATGTCGTCCACCTCCTGGTAGGCGACCCCATTGATCCAGATCGACAACGTGTCGTCAGGGTCCGTGGCAAAGTCGATCTGCGTCCCCGCCAGGTCCGGGTGGGATTTGAGATCCGCTTGGACCAGGGACTCGATCTCCTCGCTCATGGGGGAAGCGACCTTCTCGCCCGGATCGATTCTGGCGTCCTTCAAGGCGTTCAGTGATTCGGGCATCTCGTCCTCGGGCGCCGTACGTTGGCGGATGAGCAAGCTGTAGATCAAGAGCAGAATGCCAATGACGACAAGGAAACCAACCGCCACCAAGCCGAGTTGCGTTGCGCTCATGTAAGGTCCCCTTTCGGGAGATCAGACTCCGACCAGTATGGCACGCGCCGGGGCTCCGTCGGCCCCGACCAGTTTGATGGGCAGGCAGTGCAGGGTGTATCGCCCCTGCGTGACATCTGAGAGATTGAGTCCCTCGACGACGACCACGCCTGCTTCGAGGAGAATACGGTGAGTGGGGCCGGCAGCGCCCCACGGCGCCACGGATAGGTAGTCGACGCCCACAAGGCGCACTCCCTTGCTCACCAGCCATTCCGCTCCGCTGGCGTCGATGGCCACAAAGTCCTTGTGGAATCTGGTCTCGCCGTCAGTCCACAGTTTCGAGTTCTTGGTCTTGAAGAGCAGCCGCCGAGTTCGCTGGGGAATACGGGCCTGCTCCAACGTAGCCCGATCGAGAATTTCAGCTTCCGGCAGGTGGACCACATACGCCCGGCCATTGAGATCCTTCAGCGACAGTTGGTCTACGCTGGCTCCCCCGTCGATGAAATGCGCCGGGGCGTCAACGTGGGTCCCGATATGAACGCAGGACGCCCATTGGGTCACGTTGGCCTCGTCGCCGGATGCGATCGCCGAAAACCGCTCCAACTTCAGCGGGGGATCGCCGGGCCAGATCGGCATCCCCACCCTAACCCCCAGCGATATGTCATGGATCGGCATGCCGACCTCCTCCCGCGTGCATTCTAGCGTTAGAATGGTCGCGGCGCAATTTCCGCCGTTCTGCCCTTCACCCCTCTACAGGAGCACCACATGCTCGATTTTGCCCCCATCGATGACGCGATCGATGCACAGCTTTCCAATCAGCTCGAGAATCTCAAGCGATTGTGTGCGCAGCCGAGCATCGCCGCCCAGGACGTCGGCATGCAAGCGTGTGCTGAACTTGTCGCTGGGATGTTGGAAGAACGCGGATTTGAAACCTCGATCTTGCCGACAGACGGCCAGCCTGTGGTTTTCGCCGAACGCCAGGGGGCGTCCGATCGAACGCTGCTGTTCTACAACCACTACGACGTTCAGCCGCCTGAACCTCTTGAGCTTTGGGAATCGCCGCCCTTCGAGCCGGAGATCAGGGACGGCAAGATCTACGGCCGCGGTGTGAGCGACGACAAGGGGCACCTCATCTGCCGGCTTGCCGCACTGGATGCCCTCCTGGCTCAACAGGGCGAACTGCCCTGCCGGGTGAAGTTCATCGTCGAAGGTGAGGAGGAGATCGGCAGCCCCAATCTGCCTGCGTTCGTAGCCCAGAACCAGGGTCTTCTCGCCGCCGACGCCTGCGTTTGGGAATTCGGCGGCGTGGACCATCACGGCCGGTCGGTGCAGTCGGCCGGGTTGCGCGGCATCTGCTACGTTGAGCTGGTCGCCCGCACAGGCACGCTGGACGCCCATTCTGGGCTGGGCGGCGGCATCTTCCCCAATGCCGCCTGGCGGCTGACGTGGGCCTTGGCGACGCTCAAAGGCCCCGACGAGAGGATTCGGATTCCCGGGTTCTATGACAAGGTTCTCCCGCCGACAGCGCGCGATCTGGAGCTGCTTGGTGAACTCCCGGAGGTCGCCGAGAATTACAAGGAGACCTATGGCATCCAAGGTTTCATCAAAGGGCTCAATGGGGGGCTCGACCTGCACAGGGAAGAAGTTTTCGCACCCACCTGCACGATCTGCGGCCTGACTTCAGGCTACCAGGGGCCGGGCACAAAGACCGTCTTGCCGGCCGAAGCCCGAGCCAAGGTTGACTTCCGACTCGTCCCCGACCAGGACCCGAGCGAGGTTTTCGAGCTGCTCAAGGCCCACCTGGCGCAGGAGGGGTTCGATGACATTGAAGTCGAGTGGCTTGGCGGTGAACCGCCGGGACGAACCGATCCCGACGACCCGTTTCTTCAGATGGTGGTCGAGACTGCCCGCTCCGTCTACGGACAACCCCAGCTTATCGAGCCGATCGCCGGAGGCTCTGGCCCCGTGCATGCTTTCATTGCACATCTTGGTGTGCCGGTGGCAACAGCCGGGATTGGTCACCCGGAAGGCAGGGTCCACGCGCCCAACGAGAATGTGGTGATCGACAACTTCACCAAGGGGATCAAGCACACGGCACGCATCATTGTGAACTTCGCCGAGGCTTGAAGGAAGGTCGAGCGTCAGCTATAATCCAGAAACCGTCGGGGCGTGGCGCAGCCCGGTAGCGCACCTGCATGGGGTGCAGGGGGTCGGCGGTTCAAATCCGCCCGCCCCGACCAACGGCCGCCTGGGTTCCAGGCGGCTTTTCATTTCCCTATCACTGTAGGATGTTCACAACCAGTCACGGCACTCGCCAGCTCGTCCTTCTGCCCATGCGCCCGCACGAGTACTGGGTGCCCTGAGTAGAGGGAACTGCCAGGAGCTCGACCTTCTCGACCATGTTGTCCTTGTTGGTCCAGCGCCCGCACTTGACATGGCGCCATCTCAGGGTACCCTGCAATGAGGAAGCTGGTCCCGCGCGCTTCCTGCAATTGTCCCGGCATGTCCCATGTGGTCAGAGATAATGACGACTGAGATTCTGATCGTGCTCACGATCCTTGTCCTAGCCGTCATCTTGTTCGTCTCCGAGAAAGTTCGCCCAGATCTCGTAGCCCTCATGGTCATGGTTTCGCTTCCCTTGGCGGGCCTGATCTCGCCAGCCGAGGCCCTGTCGGGATTCAGCAGCCCGGCCGTCGTGACCGTTTGGGCGGTGCTCATTCTGAGCGCCGCCCTGGCACGAGCGGGCGTGGCGAGCATCATTGGATCCCGCCTGCTGAGCATTGCGGGATCAGGTGAAGCCCGTTTGATCGCCATCATCATGCTCACGGTAGCAGTGCTGTCCAGCTTCATGAACAACATCGGCGCCACGTCGTTGATGCTCCCCGTGGTGGTCGTGATCGCCCGCCGCATCGGCCGCCCCCCGTCCAAGCTGTTGATGCCGCTGGCTTTCGGCGGCCTGCTCGGCGGCATGATCACGCTGATCGGTACACCCCCCAACATTCTTATCAGTGATTCTCTCCTTCAGGCGGGCCTGGCCCCACTCAAGATGTTCGACTTCGCCCCGGTGGGAATCATCGTCACCATCGCAGGCATCGCATACATGACCCTGATTGGGCGCCGAATTCTCCCCAGCCGCGATATCACCCGAGAGATGACCGGCAGGGACCGGGGTGATCTGGGAGAGGTCTACTCACTGAAGGAACGCCTTTTTGTCCTCCGCATCCCCCGGGAAACGCCATTGGCGGGTAAGACACTGGCCGATCTGCGTCTGGGATCCACCCTGGGCATCAACATCATCGCTATCCTGCGGCCGGATCACGATCAAATGGCACCCGGCCCGGATGCGGTCCTGCGTGGCGGCGACCGCCTTGTCGTGCTGGGCCAAGAGGCCCATCTGAAAGAACTCGTCGGGCACCACCAGCTGCTGTACAAGGGGCAGGGCCTGACCGTAGACAGCCTCTTCGCACCCGACATAGAGAATGCCGAAGTGACCCTTGGCCGCGGATCGTCCCTGATTGGGTCGAACCTGCGAGAGGCCGATTTCCGACGCAAATTCGGCCTCAACGTACTCGGGATCTGGCGCGGAGGCCAAGCCCGCCGGACACAGCTTGGCGACATCGAATTGAAAGCCGACGACGTGCTCATGGTGCAGGGACCGACTGAGAAGGTGGCTGCTTTGGGGTCCGAGCCTGGTCTGTCGGTCTCCGCAGCCCACGAGGCAGAGATTTCTGCTCTAGGAGAGAGGCTGTTTGCCGTGCAGATCCCGGCGGATTCTGCACTCGCCGGGAAGACTCTGGGCATGAGCCACCTGGCAGACGCGTACGGGCTTTCTGTGTTGGGCATCGTCCGCCAAGGGGAAACACACTTGATGCCAAGCGCCGACGAGCTGCTGGTGGCAGGAGAAACTCTGTTGGTTGAGGGAAGACAAGAGAGCCTGCAAGCCCTACAAGCTCAGGAGGATCTCGAGGTCGAGATCCAGGCACAGGTCGATCTGGCGTCCTTGGAACGAGGTGACATTGGATTGAGCGAAGTTGTCCTTTCCCCGAGAACCAATCTCGTCGGAAAGACGCTCAGAAAAGTTCAATTCAGAGAAAAGTACGGGATGAATGTGGTCGCCATCATGAGGGCCGGCCGCGCCATCCGGTCGAACGTCGGGACACTGCCTCTTGAGTTTGGCGACGCGCTGCTCTTGTTCGGCCACCGGCGAAACCTCAGCCTTCTCGCCACCGATCCGGATTACCTGGTGCTCGAAGAAGGATCCCAAGAAGCGCCCAGGTTCGAAAAGGCCCCCATGGCAGCCGCCATCATGGGGCTGGCTCTGGTCCCCGTCATGCTCGGTTGGCTCTCCATCGCAATATCGCTGATCATCGGCGTGATCCTAATGATTCTGACCCGATGCCTGACCCTCGAAGAGGCCTATCAATCCATCGAATGGAAGGCGGTCTTTCTGATCGCCGGAATGCTCCCGTTGGGAATTGCAATGCAGTCATCGGGCGCCGCCAGCTTCTTGGCCGAGAGCGTGGTGCGATCTGTGGGGGTCTTGGGCCCCATCGCAATTCTGGCCGCTCTTTTCATTCTCGCAGCCCTGGCATCACAGGCGATGCCAAACCCAGCCGTTGCCGTATTGCTGGCCCCGATCGCGCTTGACGCCGCCTCCGACCTCGGAGTCTCTCCCTATCCACTCCTTATGGCGGTGGCCGTTTCGGCATCCGCCGCCTTCCTGAGCCCAGTCGGCCACCCAGCCAACCTGCTTGTCATGGGACCTGGAGGGTATTCTTTCAGGGATTTCATGCGGGTTGGCACGCCGCTGATGCTTCTGGTCCTATTGGTTGTCGTTCTCACCGTCCCATACATTTGGCCCTTTCAGGTGACTCGGTGAATTATCTCCGCATGACCCACTCTGTGGCACATCAGCCATGACCGTCGATATCGCCATAACTCTGGCCATCATTCTGGCCGCCCTGGTGTTGTTCGCCAGTGAGATGCTGCGGGTGGACATCGTGGCCATGTTGGTTTTGATCACCATTGGCGTACTGCGTTTGATTCCACCGCAGCAGGTGTTCTCGGGCTTTTCAAACTCGGCGGTCATCACGGTTTGGGCGGTCTACATGGTCTCCGGGGGCATGTTCAAGACTGGGGTGGCAGAGATGTTGGGCAACGCCATCCTCAAGGTGGCCGGGAACAAGGAGTCCGGGCTGGTCAGCACAATCATGACTACGGTGGGCGTTCTCTCGGCCTTCATGAACAATGTAGGGGCGGTGGCAATGCTGCTGCCGAGTGTCGTTGGCATTTCGAGGAAGACCAGCGTCCCCGTCTCCAAGCTCTTGATTCCCCTGGCCTTCGCCTCCCTCATGGGCGGCGCGCTGACATTGATCGGAACCCCCGCCAACATCCTGGCCGCCGGCATCCTTTCCGAACATCAGTTGCCTTCTTTCGGTTTCTTTGAGTTCGCGCCCATGGGCCTGGTGGTTCTCATCACCGGCATCGCGTACATGGTATTGATCGGCCGGCGCCTCATCCCGATACGCACCAGCATCCAGGGCAAGATGGGACCGTTCAAACTACGCGACTATGTCACTGAGGCCAAAGTATCTCCATCCAGTCGGTTGATTGGCAAGACGCTCTTCGAATCTCGACTCGGTCGGGATCACGACATCACCGTCCTTGCCATCCAGCGCGAAGACGGCGAGACTCCGGCGCTCAACCGCGACGTCCAGTTCAAGCCAGGGGATTTGGTGGTGGTCGAAACCACGGCGTCCAATATCATGGGCCGACTGCGGCCGCTGGGGCTCCTTCCGGCGACCTCCCCCAGCAGTGAAACACCGCGGATTCAGCCCGAAAACACGCAGTTGATTGAGGCCACGCTGGCACCAAACTCGCGGGTGGTCGGGCAGAGCCTCAACGAGTCCCGATTCCGGGAGCGGTATGGCTTCACCACCTTGGCCATATCCCGCCACGGTGAGGTCATCACCCAGCGTCTACGGGACACGCACCTTGAGTTCGGAGACGCGCTGCTCCTGCAGGGTCCCGAACACCGCATCGCCGACCTCCAAGAAGGGGAAGACTTCTTGGTGCTTGAGCCGATGTCCTTCGAGCCGCCACGAAAGAACAAAGCGATTTTCGCCGTTGGCGCACTGCTGGGAGCTATTGGGTTGGTTCTATCGGGCCAGATGGACATTGCCCTCGCCATGGTCATCGCGGCCATGGTTATCGTACTCACCGGCGCCCTAACCATCGAGGAGGCCTACGAAAGCATTGATTGGCGCACCGTGTTCCTGGTGGCGGGGATGCTGCCTCTCGGCCTGGCCATGGAGTCCACCGGCACCGCCCGCTACCTGGCGGACCTGATTCTGGGGTCGCTTGGACAATACGGCGTGCTGGCAACGCTGGCGGGCGTCTACCTGCTGGCTGCCGCAGTCACCCAGCCGATGTCCAACGCAGCTGCGATCGTCCTGATTGTCCCCATCGCCTTGGACACCGCTTTTGGATTGGGAGCCAACTACAAAACGTTCATCATGGCGGCCGTGATCGGCGCCACCACAAGCTTCCTTTCACCTGTGGGGCACAAGGCCAACGTCCTGATTTTTGGACCGGGCGGGTACAAATTCACGGATTACGCTCGCGTCGGCGCCCTGCTGACTGTGCTGCTCTTGATCGTCTCGATGATCTTTCTGCCGTTGATCTGGCCCTTGTACCCGAGCTGAGATGGACCAAGGCCGCGACGACCAACGCGGCCCGTCAGCGTATTGATCCTTGATTGTTCCCGGCGCGGAATCAGGTGTGCTCGGTTGGATTGGAGATCTTGGGAGATCCCTCCCTCGGGAGGCAGGCCACAAAGCGTTGGAAGACTTGATTCCCCAACAACCGACCACGCGGAGCCAGACGAATCCCCACGCGTGTTTTTCAAGCAGCCCCGCGTCCAGCAAATCATCGATGACGGCGCCAAAGTCATCCTGAAGCGTTCGGTCGAATCGCTCACGGTAACGGGCCTCGGACACCCCTTCCCGGGTCAGTCTCAACCCCAAGATCAGCATGTCCTCGCGCACCTGCGCAGGCTCTTGTAACTCGCGGGAGCTTGTTGCGGGTGAGAAAGGATATGGCCCGGTCCATGCTGAGTCCGTGAGCCGTTCAACATAGGCCCTGGGTGAACGTGCAGCGCGCGTGCGCCATCCATCCGCGCAGCCGTGCGCACCCGCACCGAAGCCCAAGTACTCACCGGTGCGCCAGATCTGAAGATTGTGACTGCACGCCAAGGGTTGGCCGTCCGGCCCAGGTCGCGCCCAATTCGAGATCTCGTACTGCATGTATCCCACTCGCGCCAGGAGCTCATCGGCCAGTTCGTACATGTCCGCCGCCAGATCGGGATCGGGCCACGGAAGGCGACCGTCCTCCACCCATTTGCGCATCGGCGTGCCGAACTCCAATGAGAGTGCGTACAGAGATAAGTGCTCGGGCTCCAAGGCCAGCGCCGACTTAAGGCTGGCCTCCCAATGCAAGAGATCTTGAGTCGGCAGCCCGTAGATCAGGTCCAGGTTCAGATTATCGAAACCCGCCAGCCGAGCCCAGGAGACTGCCTGCCGGACCTGCTCCATCCCGTGCTGCCGTTCGAGCATGCGCAGTTCGACGGCGTCGCTCGACTGCATGCCCAGGGATAGCCGATTGACTCCCTGCTCTCGCATCGCCGTCAGGCGCGGAAGATCAAGCGTGCCCGGGTTGGCTTCCAACGTGATTTCGGCCTCCGCACTCAGCTCGAAGCTCTCCCTGACCTGCGAAAGGATGCCCGCTAGCTCTTTCTGCGATAGCAATGAAGGCGTACCACCACCAAAGAACAGCGTGTGAACCGATCGGCTTTTGCCGGCCGTTTGTGCCAATCGCCCCACCCCCTGGATTTCGCGTATCAGGGCCCCCACATAGGCCGGCTTGAGCTCGTCCAGGCCGGCGTAAGTGTTGAAGTCGCAGTAGGCGCAGCGATGTCGGCAGAAGGGAATGTGCAGATAAAGGCTGGTTGGCATGCTTGAAGTCTAGCACCGCAGGGCCGATTTCAGTGGAATGCGCCTTTGGCATGCGATCTCCCTCTCCTGAACTGCTGAAGGGCGGTTGTGGCAGGGCTATAATGTGCCTGCCCATCTGTGGCCGCCGCTCCAGCCCTGTGCCGGGAGGTCACCGAAACCAAAGGAGAAGTGATGAAGGACATTCGTGTCGGCATGGTCGGCACCCGTTTTATGGGCCGCGCCCATGCGAATGCCTTCATTAGTGTCAGCTATTTCTTTCCCGTCCCATTGCATCCCGTGCTTGTCGCAGCCTGCGGGCGGGACGAGTCACACCTCGAGAAGTTCGCTTCCCGCTTCGATTTCCGGTCGACTGAGACGTCTTGGGAGCAGTTGGTCGCACGCGACGACATTGACCTTGTAGACATCTGTACGCCAAACGCGACCCACATGCCAATTGCGCTGGAGGCCGCCCGGCACGGCAAACACATCTTGTGCGAGAAACCGATCGCCATGAATGCCGATGAGGCGCTCCGGATGCTTCAGGCGGCTGAGGCTGCTGGTGTGACCCACATGGTGGCCTTCAACTACCGTCGAGTCCCGGCGATCAAGCTCGCCAAACAGATCATCGACCAAGGCCGCCTCGGCCGGATCTACCATTTCAACGCTGTCTACTACCAAGATTGGCTGGCCGACCCTCGCTCACCATTCGTTTGGCGTAATGATGTCAGCGCGGCCGGTTCGGGAGCCCACGGCGATTTGAACGCCCACACCGTCGACTTGGCCAGGTATTTGATCGGCGAGTTCGAAGCCGTCAACGGCACTCAAGAGGTGTTTGTCGAAGAACGCACCAAGCAAGATGGCACGCTGGGGCGAGTTACGGCCGATGATTCCACCGAGTTCCTGGCGCGATTCCGAGGCGGAGCCGTGGGCGTCTTTATGGCGACTCGGCTCGCCACGGGAAGGAAGAACCTCCTTCGTTTCGAGGTTTTCGGCAGCCGAGGAAGTCTGGCTTTTGACCTTGAAAGGATGAACGAGCTGGCATTCTATTCTGCGGATGACCCCGACGACAGCCAGGGCTTCCGCACGATCCTGGTGACTGCCAGGTCGCACCCCTATCTCTCCGCCTGGTGGCCGCCGGGCCACATCATCGGTTGGGAGCACACCTTCATTCATGAGATGTACGACTTGCTGGTTGCCATTGACAGCCAGCAGACGGCCGTTCCGGATTTTCGAGATGGATGGAAGTGCCAGCAAGTCCTCGACGCTGTCCATGATTCTGCCATGAGTGGTCAGTGGGTCACCCTGAATGAGGCTTGAGAACAGTGACAAGATCCTGGGCACCAGTTTGCTCCAGGCTGCTGGCTGCTCTTGCAGGACACCGAACTGTCTGCCCCGGAGCGCCTTAGGTGTTCGAGTTGCCAACGACCCTTCCGGATGCCAGCGGGTTCTCGTAGCCTCAATCGACCTTTTGACCTTTGGTCCCGTGTAGTAGGATTTGGCTGAGCGGGTGCTTGCCCGCCCGAGGGTTTCAGCCGCAAGCAATCGACGGACATAGAACATCGGGGGGCGGGAAGCGACCCGCCATTACCCGACTCGGAATTGGCGCCGATCAATTTGCACCCGCCACAGTTGGCCTGTGAAATCAGGCTGGATAGGGAGAAGCATGAATAGAATAGGAATTTTGACTGGTGGCGGCGATGTGCCTGGCCTCAACGCCGGCATCAAAACGCTCGTCCGTCGCTTAGATGCCATGGGCCTCCAAGCCGTTGGAATTCGTCGCGGCTGGGAGGGCCTGCTGTTCTTCAACCCTAGCGATCCCGACACGGAACGTGAGTACATTCGTACGCTCAATCCGGAGATTGTCCGAACTGTCGATCGAACCGGTGGCACTTTTCTCCACACGTCTCGGGTCAACCCTGGGAATGTCAAACGATCGGGCGCGCCTGGCTTTCTGCAATCGGAATACGATGGGCAGGAGGACGCTCGTCTCGACTTCACGCATGTGGTCCTGGCCAATCTTGAGCACCTCCAAATCGATGGGCTGGTTGTGATCGGGGGCGATGACACCCTGGGGTACGCCAGCAAGCTGCACCATCAGGGGTTTCCCATCCTCGGCATCCCCAAGACGATGGACAATGACGTGTTCGGCACCGACTACTGCATCGGCTTCTCAACGGCCATTACGCGGACGGTTGACGCTATCCAAAAACTGCGCTCGACGATTGGATCACACGAGCGCTTCGGGATCATTGAGCTGTTCGGCCGATACTCGGGGGAGACGGCGCTCTTTTCAGCCTATCTGGCAGACGCGGATCGGGCCATCCTGGCCGAGGTACCGTTCAGCATCCAGCATCTGGCCGACCTGCTCACGAGCGACATGCGCTCCAATCCGAGCCGGTATGCCATCATGACCATTTCAGAGAGCGCCCGCGAGATTGAGGGTGAAATGGTGCAGACCGAGCGCACCATCGAAGACCCCTACGGCCACAAACGCTTAGGGGGCGTGGGGTCGTTGGTGGCGGAGAAACTGGAGTCTCTGACAGGGCATCGTACGGCCTACTATCAAGTATCGTACATGATGCGCTCGGGCGAGCCGGACATTCTAGACCTGATGGTGGCCAAGAACTTCGCACGCAATGCAATCGTGCTGCTCGAGAAAGGTGAGTTTGGCCGCATGATGTCCATCCAGGAGGGCTGCTACACGCACGTTCCGCTCGAGCTGGTCGAGAACAGCCCCCGGCATGCCGACCTGGATCTGCTCTACGATTCTGAGAACTACGTCCCCCGGATCGACCAAGCGCTTGGCATGCCCATGTTTCTGCAGTAGATCGCACCCAGAACTGAAGCACATCAAGCACGAAAAGGGCCCCCATCGAGGGGGCCTGTCGTTGTGGCGGCGTAACACATTTCGTGCGCCAGACTGTTTGAGACACATATGGTCGTGGAAAGTGGCGACGGCGGGATTCGAACCTGCGACCAAGGGCTTATGAGTTCCCTGCTCTACCACTGAGCTACGTCGCCGTGGGCAGAACCTTGGATCCTGCGGCCGACGGTATTCTAAAGGAACCCCGGGCCTAAATCAAGGCAGGCCGTCTTCGGCACGCGCGAGAAACCAACCTGACCACATTCCCCCCGATGACGTCCGTCATGGTTATTATTAGGGGAGGCCAGCGACCGGGTCACTTGGCATCGCCGATCACTGGCCAACCGACAATACCGAGCAGCCCCAAGGAAGGAGCAAGGCATGCCCGAATACGACTATCTGATTGTGGGCGGCGGAATGACCGCCGACGCTGCCGTGCGCGGCATTCGCGAGGTTGACTCCGGCGGAAGCATTGGGCTGATCAGCCTCGAACCCGATCCCCCATACAATCGACCTCCTTTGTCCAAAGCCCTGTGGAAGGGCAAAGACCTGGATACAATCTGGCGTCGAACCGATGAGCGAGCCGTCGACCTCCACCTCGGGACGCGCGTGGCCCGCCTTGACCCCAAAAACCACACCGTTCATGACAAGGACGGCGGCCGCTATGCCTACGGCAAACTCCTTCTGGCGACGGGCGGTAAGCCGCGGCGCTTCCCTTTCGGTGACGATGCCATCCTCTACTATCGAAACCTTCGAGACTACAAGCGGCTCCGTGAACTGGTCGACCAAAAAAAGCACTTCGCGATTATCGGCGGCGGATTTATCGGCTCCGAAATCGCTGCCGCCCTGACAATGAATGACCGCCAGGTGACGATGCTCTTCCCGGAAGCCGGGATCGGCGCCGCGACCTTCCCCTCCGATCTATCCGAGTCGATTACCAAGTACTACCGTGACCAAGGCGTCGACGTGCGCACGGGGGTGAGTGTCACGGGTGTCAACCCGAACGACAGCGGCGTGACCATCCAAACCGATGCTGGCGACCCCATTCAAGCCGAGGCGGTGGTGGCTGGCATTGGAATCCTGCCCAACACGGCCCTAGCAGAAGACGCCGGCCTGGTCGTCGACAATGGGATCGTTGTCGACGGATCCCTGCGGACCAGCCAGCCGGACATCTATGCCGCCGGCGACGTGGCCTCCTTCCGCAACCCTGCTCTCGGGGAGAGAATGCGGGTCGAGCACGAGGACAACGCCAACACCATGGGCCTCATGGCCGGCCGGTCAATGGCCGGTGATTCGGTCGAGTACACCCACCTGCCTTTCTTCTACTCAGACATGTTCGAGCTGGGATATGAAGCGGTTGGCCGCCTGGACAGCCGCTTGGAGACAGTCGCCGATTGGCAGGAACCCTTTCGCAAGGGGACGGTTTACTATCTCAAAGACGGCCGCGTCCGGGGCGTCCTGCTGTGGGATATTTGGGGCAAAGTCGACGGCGCGCGAGAGCTCATCGCCCAGCCGGGGCCGTTCGACGCCGCCTCACTTGAGGGTAAGCTTGGGGATTGAGCCCGGGGCCCGTGCAGTTGGTCAGCGGCCGACCTGACGGGTCGGCCGCTGTACGTCTCCGGTCTAGTTGCTGACCACCGGCGCCTGGTGAAGGAACTGATCCGAAGTCGCCACGTCGATCAAGAATTGGGCTAGGTCGACGCGGTTCAGCCTGAAACCGGTGCCCAATCCGACCATGCCGACACGAACCCGGCCCTTGGCGCCTCCTTCGACCAACCTCGGAGCCCGCACGACCGTCCAATCCAGACGGCTTGCCTGGACCACCGCCACCGTGCGGCGCATGTCTTCGTGGACCTCCGCCGCCATCCGGCGAACCAACCAACCCATCACACGGTCCATTGCCCCGGGTGAGTCGCCCGGCTGACGCACTCCGGCTCCGGCGGTGACGACCAGACGCCGCACACCTTCCAAGTGCATGGCCGCCACCACCAGCTCAGTTCCGCGGCTGACAACGTACGACTTGGAAGCCTCGCTTGGCCCCAACACCGAGAGCACCGCCCCGGCCCCTCCCACGGCCTGCCTCAGCGCGGCTTCGTCGTCCAGTTCGCCCTGGATCACACGCATTCGCCCAGCCACATCGGCCAGCTTCTCCGGGTGCCGGGCGTAGGCCGTGATGGACAGCCCGGCCTCGAGACCGGCGCGTAGGACCTGCCGGCCCGTTCGCCCCGTCGCCCCAAACACGGTCAGTCGAACTCCGGATTCAGCCGTCGAAGCCAAGGGCTGCTTCCCTCCCGGATGATCCGCCATCAGACACTCCTCGGGCGGTTCTCCCACCCCAGATGACATTTATCCTCGCCGAATGTGACACCCAACAATGACCTCAAATCAGTCCGATTGTTACACTTTTCACAAATGTATTCGCCTATCCGAATATAAGGATGGCTGCATGAATAAACGCTTGGAACAGGAAATCTCTCAGCTGCACAGCGGAGTATGCAGCGCCCTAGCCGACCCCACCCGCGTCCGCATCCTGTACTACTTGTCTGAGCAGTCTTGCAATGTGACCGACCTCTCGGAGGCCCTGGGCGTCCCCCAACCCACCACTTCCAGGCACCTCAAGGTGCTCCGCGAGCGGGACCTGGTGGACACCGAGCGGGTAGGCACCAGCGTTATCTACACACTAAGAGACCTGCGCCTTATTGAAGCCCTGGATCTGCTCCGAGCCGTCGTTCGAGAAGTCAATCAGCGGCGCCTCGGGATTGTCGTCGAATGAAACATGAATTCCATAGCCGGTTCCACCGGAAACCCCAGGAGGATACACCATCATGACCGTCACCGCCGATGAGACTCTCGACTGCAGTGGGATGTCCTGCCCGATGCCTATTTTGAAGACCAAGAAAGCCGTGGATGGGATGCAGGTTGGCCAAGTCTTGAAGATGATCGCCACCGATCCCGGCTCCGTCCCCGACGTGAACGCCTGGTCGGCCAAGACGGGCCACGAACTCCTCTCCCACGAGGAGGAAGATTCCAAGCATATTTTCTATATCAAGAAGACCAAGTAGGCGAGGATCCAAAGCAGCCGGGCCGGACACAGGTCATGGCTTGCTTCAATTTGTGAAATTTTTCACATATGGACGCTCTCGCGAGCACACTGGCGGCCATCGGCCGCCGAGGAGGCACAAATGTCTGAATCTGGAGCGAAACGACTAGCGATTATCGCCTCGCATGGGACGCTCGACCTGGCGTACCCACCCTTCATCCTGGCCACAGCCGCAGCTGCCATGGACATCGAATTGGCGATTTTCTTCACCTTCTACGGGCTCAACATCCTGAAGAAGGATCACATCGACAAGCTGCAGGTGGCGCCTCTGGCCAACCCCGCCATGCCGATGCCCGTTCCGAATGCCATCGGTGTCCTGCCCGGGATGACCGCCATGGCCACCAGCATGATGAACGGGATGATGGAAAAGGCCAACGTGGCCAAACTCAGCGAGCTGCTAGAAATGGCAATCGAGATGGACGTGCGCCTGATCGCCTGCCAGATGACGATGGACGTTATGGGCATCAAGCGCGAGGACCTGATCACTGACATTGAGATCGGCGGCGCGGCCACCTTCCTCGAGTTCGCGTCCCACGACGCCATCACACTTTCCTTCTGACCCATGCACAATGAGGTGAACCGCAATGGATGACCGCATCCTGATCATTATGACCAGCGGCCCCGACACACCCCGCCGCTGCGCAACACCGTTCTTCATGGCCACCATCGCCGCCGCCATGGACTACGACGTCACCATGTTCTTCACCATCGACGGCTCACTGCTTCTGAAGAAGGGGCTGGCGGACACGATCTTCCCCAAAGAGGGCGGGCGTGCCGCCGGCGGCTATCTGCAGGACGCGCTCGACGCCGGGGTGAAGTTTAAGGCCTGCACCGCCTCCATGGAGCTGCACGGCCTGACCGCCGAGGACCTGATCGATGATGTGGATATGGTCGGCGGCGCATCGATGTGGGAGATGGCCGACGGCGCAACGTCGGTCGTCAGTTTCTAAGGAGATATCACATGGCCATCATTCAAGGCTGCGACATTCCCGATGACCTCTTCTACCTGACGGAGAAGCACGTCTGGGCCAAGCCGCTCGACGGAAACAAGATCCGCGTGGGGATGACCACGGCAGCCGTCAAGCTGGCCGGGGGAAAGTTTGTGGCTGTCACTCCCAAGCGCAAAGCCCTCGACCAGGAACTTGCCCAGGGCAAGAGCATGGCCACCGTCGAGAGCAGCAAGTTCGTCGGCCCGGTGCCGGCGCCTGTTTCCGGGACGCTGGTCGCGGTGAACGAAGCCGTTGCCAGCGACCCCAGCCTGGTGGCCTCCGACCCCTATGGAGAGGGTTGGATCGCCGAAATCCATGCCAGCCAGTGGGACGCCGAGAAGGGCAGCCTGGCCAGCGGTCCCGAAGGGATCGAGGCCTACAGGGCCAAGATCGAAGCCGACGGCGTCAACTGCGCCGAGTAACCGCCGCTCCCACCCGTCCGCCCGTCGATCCGGGCAGGAGGCCATCATGACCGAACATGAAACCATCTACGAATCTCTCCGCAAAGACGGTATAAGTCGCCGGGAATTTTTCAAGATCAGCAGCATGGTAGCTGCCGTACTGAGCTTGCCGGTCAGCGACGGCGTCCGCGGCCTGGCCCCCGAGGACGTCCGGCCCAGCCGCTCGATGGTGCGCCGAGTGCGGCGGGCGATGGAAACCAAGCCCCGAGTCCCCGTGATCTGGCTTGAGCTCCAGGACTGCGCCGGCTGCACCGAGTCCATCTCGCGCTCCAGCGCCCCCACGCTGGCAAGTCTGGTCCTCAACACCCTGTCTATCGAATACCACGAGACCCTGATGGCTGCCGCCGGCTTCCAGGCCGAAAGCGCCAAGAACGACGCCATGCAGAAGTACCAGGGCCAGTACGTTCTGGTGGTTGAGGGCAGCGTGACGGCCAAAGACGGCGGAATTTACTGCACCATCGGCGGCAAGGCCAACGACGAGCTGCTCAAGGAAGCCGCTGCGGGAGCCGCCGCCATCATCGCCGTCGGGAACTGCGCCGCCTACGGCGGCATCCCGGGTGCCCTTCCGGCCCCGACCGAAGGCGTCGGCGTGAGCAAGGTGATCACCGACAAGCCGATTGTCAACATCCCCGGCTGTCCCGCCATCCCCGAAGTGATGACCAACACCATCGTCCATTATCTTGTGTTCGGGAAACTCCCCGAGCTGGACGACATCGGCCGCCCCAAGGCTTTCTACGGGGTGACGATCCACGACCGCTGCCTGCGGCGCCCGTTCTACGAAGCGGGCAAATTTGCCAACACCTTTGGCGACGAAGGCTATCAGAAGGGCTACTGCCTGTACAAACTGGGCTGCAAGGGCCCCACGACCTACAACGCCTGCGCATCCATCCGCTGGCAAAATGGCCTGAGCTTCCCCATCATGTCCGGACACCCCTGCCTGGGCTGTGCGGAACCCAACTTCTGGGACGGCGGAGGCTTCTACCAGGGCCAGTCGGCGCCGCTGAACAAGCCGACCCTGGCCGCCGCTGGTGGGGCCGTGGCCGCCGGCGCCGTGTTGGGCGCCGGGATGGCAGCCAACAACCGCCGCCAGAAGTCCAAGGCCGAGAGTGACGAGAAAGAGGAGGCTTAAGCCATGACCTGGGATGAAATCCTTCGTTTCAGCCGCGGCCCACTGTTCAACGCCGCCCTGCTGGTCTTTGTCGCCGGGATGGCCTACCGCCTGATCAGCATCCTGCTGCTCGGCTGGGGGCGCGACCGAGTGCCGGCCATGGGCAGCAAAGCCGCCGGCGTCGTCAAGTCCTACCTGAAGGGCATCCTGATTTGGCCGTTCATACCCTGGGTGAAAGGGACCTTTGCCCGCAATCCGATCATGTACATCGCCGGCGGCCTGTTCCACCTTGGCCTGTTGGCGACGATCATCCTCGGTACGCCGCATATGCTGGTTTGGAAGAGCCTGCTAGGCTTCGGTTGGCCGACCCTACCCCTGCCGATCATCGACTGGTTGGCGGCGGTGGCGATTGTGGGCATGCTGGCGCTCTTTATCAACCGGCTGGTCAACCCGGTGCTGCAGCTCATCACCGGGCCGGCGGAATGGGTCAATTGGTGGGTGGTGTTCCTGCCGATGGTCAGCGGGTACATCATGACCCACCACCTGTTCTTCAGCTACGAGGTGCTCTTCAGCCTGCACATGTTGGCAGTTGACCTGCTCCTCATATGGATCCCGTTTAGCCGAATATCACACTTTGTCTTCTACTTCTTCTCGCGCACCGTGCACGGCGTGGAATTCGGCAAGCGAGGCGTGACACCCTAAAGGAGGATGACGGTGAGCACCGAACTAGCCCTCAACACCTTTGTCAAAGAAACCGGTGGCTGGGTCGCCTCGCAGCTTGAAGCTTGTACGCGCTGCGGGATGTGTGCTGATGCATGCCACTTCTACCAAGCGACCGGCAAGCCGGAATACTCGCCGGTGTGGAAATTCGAACCTCTGCGCCGGGCCTATGAGCAGCGGTTCACGTTCGCCGGAAGGCTCAAGCTGGCCCTCGGCCTCGACCGAGTTGTCAGCAACGACGACCTGGCCACCTGGAGCGAGATCGATTTCACCGCCTGCACCCTGTGCAACCGGTGCTCGATGGTCTGCCCCATGGGGATCGACCTGGGCCCGATTATCCACGGAGTGCGCTCAGGTGTGGCGGCCGCCGGATTGGTCCCGGCCGACCTGGCCGATGCCACCCAGAAGCAGCTCGATGTCGGCAGCCCGCTGGGCGTCGATGACGATGCCTGGGAAGCGCGTATCGAATGGATCTCCGACGACTGGGAAGTCGACATCCCGGTCGACGTCCAAGGCGCCGATACCCTGGCGGTCTTCACCTCGATCGAGCTGATGAAGTTCCCGGACAATATCGCCGCCATCGCCAAGATCATGAACGCCGCCGGTGAGAGTTGGACGCTCAGTTCCAAGGGCCGGGAGGTGGTCAACTTCGGTCTGTTTGAAGGCGACATGGATAAGACCCGCCTCTTTTTGAAGCGCATCTTTGACGCTGCAGTGGAACTCGGCGTGAAACACGTGATGGTCACCGAGTGCGGCCACGCGTACGAGGCCCTGCGCTGGACGGCGCCCAACATCATGGACGTCCCCGCCGGGATCGATGTGACCCACATCGCCTCCAGGATGGGCGAATACCTGCGCACAGGGCGTATCAAGCTCAAGGAAGGGGCCTTCGACACCGGCACCCTGACCTTCCACGACGCGTGCAAGATCCAACGCAAGGGCGGCCATATCCAGGAACCGCGAGAGATCCTCAACGTCCTGGCCCCCAACGCGTTCAAAGAGATGACGCCCAACAGAGAGCAAGGCATCTGCTGCGGCGGCGGAGGTGGTGTGATTTCGATCGCCGACGCCGATGTCAACCGCTTTGCCGCTTTTGAGCTGAAGATCGATCAGATGCAGCAGGTCGGCGCCACGGATGTGGCCATGGTTTGCTCCAATTGCCGACTTCAGTTCGTGGACGGAGTCCAGCATTTCGGCGTCAACGTCAAGGTGCACGGCCTGTCTCAAATGGTGGCCGACGCCCTGGTGGTCGAGGAGAAGACGTCATGAACAGCGCTTTTACCATCACCCCTGTAGAAAAAGGGATCATGCGCTGCCGGCACACGGCACCCATGTCCCACGAAGATGTTCAGGCACTGGCCAGCTTCATGTATGACTACGACGGCAAGCTGCTGGTGGACCTCACAGAAGCCGATCCACAAGAATGCGCCAAGAACCTGGCACATTTCCGCCCCATGATGCCGACCACGGCCATCTTCGGCGCCGACATCGATCCCGCCGTCCTTGAGATACCGGACAGCTACTACGTGAAAGACGTCCGGCACTTCAAGACCGAAGACGAAGCTCTGACCTGGCTTCGAGAACAGTAGGAGGACAGCATGGCACAGAGACTCGTCATCGACCCCATCACCCGCATCGAGGGACATCTGCGCATTGAGGCCGAACTCGACGGCGACAACAAAGTCAGCCAGGCATACTCCTCTGGCACGATGGTGCGCGGCATCGAAATCATCCTCAAAGGCCGTGATCCCCGCGAGGCTTGGGCCTTCGCCCAGCGTGCCTGTGGTGTGTGCACCACGGTCCACTCTTTCGCCTCGATCCGGGCCGTGGAGGACGCCCTCGACATCCGCATTCCCAAGAATGCCAATCTGATCCGCAACTTGATGCTCGGACAGCAGTACGTCCACGATCACGTGATGCACTTCTATCACCTGCAGGCGCTGGACTTCGTAGATGTCGTGGCGGCACTCAAGGCCGATCCGGCCGAAACGTCCCGCATCGCCCAGTCGATCTCGCCCTGGCCCAAGTCATCTCCAGGTTACTTCTCGGACATCCAGAGCAAGGTCCAGGCGATCGTCGACAGCGGCCAGCTCTCGCTCTTCGCCAACGCCTACTGGGGCCACCCAGCCTACAAGCTGCCGCCAGAGGTCAACCTGCTGGCGGTGGCCCACTATCTGGAAGCGCTGGACTGGCAGAAGGACGTGGTGGCGGTGCACACCATCTTCGGGGGCAAGAACCCGCACCCGAATTTCCTGGTCGGCGGCGTCCCGGTGGCGATCGACATCAACAGCGACGAGGCGCTCAACGCCGACCGTTTGTCGATCGTCGGCAACGCCATCCAGAAGATGGTCGAGTTCGTCGATCAAGTCTACATTCCGGACCTGCTGGCCATTGCCCCCTTCTACAAAGAATACGCTGGCTTGGGGGAGGGCCTGGGCAATTTCCTCACCTGGGGGGAGTTCCCCACCGACGACATCAATGATCTTTCCGGCTTGCTGGTCCCCCGCGGCGCCATCCTCAATCGCGACCTGAGCCATGTCGTCGAGCCGGATCCCAAGGACTTCGAGCAGGTCAAGGAATATGTCGCCCACTCCTGGTACGACTATCAGGCGGGCGACCAGGCCGGGCTGCACCCGTGGAAGGGTGAGACCGATCTCAACTACACCGGGCCCAAGCCGCCCTATGACTTCCTGGAGGTCGACCAGAAGTACTCGTGGCTCAAGGCGCCACGCTGGAAGGACACGCCGATGGAAGTCGGCCCGCTGGCCCGCGTCTTGATGATGTACGCCAGCGGCCACGAGCAGACCCAGGAGCTGACCAAGGCCGTACTGAGCGCGTTGGACGCCCCGGTCGAAGCCGTCTTCTCGACCCTGGGCCGGACCGCTGCCCGCGGCATCGAGACCAAGGTCTTCGCCGATGCCCTCTCGGGCTGGTACAGCGACCTGCTGGCCAACATCGCCAGCGGCGACCAGCAGAACTTCAATGGTGAGCGCTGGGAGCCGACCAGCTGGCCACGGCATGCTGAGGGCTTTGGGTTCACAGAAGCCCCACGCGGCGCCCTCGGCCACTGGGTGGTCATCGACGGCGGCAAGATCGAAAACTACCAGCTGGTGGTTCCGACCACCTGGAATGCCTCGCCGCGGGATGCCCAGGGCCAGGCCGGAGCTTATGAAGCTTCCCTGGTCGGGACCCCGCTGGCCGTGCCCGACCAACCGCTGGAAATCCTGAGGACCATCCACAGCTTCGACCCGTGCATGGCCTGCGCCATCCACATGGTCGATGCTGAGGGGAAGCCTCTGACCGAAGTCTCCAGTGTGCCCGGGCTGCACACCTGCAGCTCGTAGGCTTCCTGGAGAGCTAGGATCTCAAGGGCCTGGTCCGTCGCAGCCTCGGCGGATCGGGCCCTTTTAGAGCCGATGGCCATGGATGACGAACTGCTTCTCAAATCTTTGCTGTACGTCGCCGAAAGCCTGGAGGATTTGCTCGGGCCCAACGGGGCGCGCGTCATGCTGCGTGCCGCCGGCCGCAAAGCGGCCGCCAACCTGATCGAGGGCCTCCCCCTGCGTTTGACGACCGATGAGGCCGTGGCACGTTCGGCCGATCTCTTGGTCGAGCTCGGGTTCGCTGAGAGCTGCGGAGTTGATGGCCCGGACGAAGTTCGCGTGTCTGGCCTGCCCATCAACCGGGCCAAGGTCGAATTGGGATTGGAAACGAATGGCGCCGGGCGCTACTTCTGCGTCGGCTTGCTGGAAGGTTTCTCGCGCCAGATGTCGGGACAACCCATCCAGGTGGAGAAGTGTTCAAAACAGGGCGAGGATGAGCTGTGGAGAGTGAGAACATGACAGGCCCCCGGGTCCTGGTGCTGGGCATCGGAAATCTGCTCAACGCCGACGAAGGCGTGGGCGTGCACGCCGTTCGCTCTTTGGAGGCCGAATTGAGGGAACGCTACCCGGAAGTCTCCTTCCTGGATGGCGGCACGCTGGGTCTGAATCTCCTGCCCCTAGTCGAAGACGCCACCCACCTGCTCCTGCTCGATTGTGTGAACGCCGGCCAGCCCGAGGCGACGATCGTCGAGCTGACCAAAGATCAGATCCCGCTCTACAGCGGCGTCAAGATGTCACAGCACCAAACGACCTTTCAAGAGGTGCTGGGTCTGGCCATGCTCCGCGGTCATCTCCCCGAACACCTGCATCTGATCGGCGTTCAGCCGGTCAGCCTTGAAATCGGGACGGATCTCACGCCCGCCGTGCAAGCCGTTCTTCCAGACCTGATAGACCGGGCTGCGGCCCGCCTCAGCAGCTGGATGACGGAAATCGCTTAAGGCGGGAACGGAATGTCAGAATGAGGTGGTTGGCATGGATGTCTACAACCTAGGTACGGTAACTTGGCGAGAAAGCCAACTTTACTATCACGCCCTGGCGCATCTTGGGCGCTCCGGCTTGCTCCTGCTCCAGCCGGCATCTCCTTACGTCTGCCTGGGATTCCACCAAGATGCTCGCAAAGAGGTGGACCTGGACTACGTGCAGCAGGCCGAAATCCCCCTCTTTCGCCGGGAAGTCGGCGGCGGGGCGGTATACCTCGATCGCGGCCAGCTCTTCTACCAGTTCGTCTTTCACAAAGACGATCCGGCCCTGCCCGCCTCCAAGGACGTCTTCTATCGCACGTTCCTGGCGCCGGCCGTCAAGACCTTTTGCGATTTCGGCCTGGACGCGGCATTCAAGCCAGTCAACGACATCCTGGTGAACGGGCGCAAGATCTCGGGCAACGGCGCAGCTGAAATCGGCGACAGCGTCGTCCTGGTCGGCAACTTCATGATGGACTTCAACTACGACCAGATGACGCGTGTGCTGCGCGTCCCCGACGAGAAGTTCCGTGACAAGATTCATAAATCGCTGCAGGAGAACCTGACCACCATGGGGCGCGAGCTGGGTGAGGCGCCGGCCATGGAAGCCATCGCCGACAGGTTCCTGGCCAACTCGGCCGAGCTTGTCGGAGGATGGGAGCCGGCCGAGATCGACGACGAAATCCGGGCCAAAGCCGACGAACTGTGGGAGATCTATGGCCAGCGGGATTGGACCTTCTTCAACGATGTCCGCCAGGAAACCGGCCGAGAGGTCAAGATCGCCGAGGGCGTGACCGTGGTTCAGAAGGCGGTCAAGCTGCCCGGCGGATTGGTCCACCTCACGGCCGATAAACGTGACGGCCGCATCTATGGCATCCACCTCTCGGGCGATTTCTTCATCTACCCACAGGGCGCGGTGCCGGAGCTGGAAGCGGCATTGGAGGGCGCCGAATTCGATTTGGCTGAGCTGGCTGAGACGATTGCGGGCTTCTTCAAGACACGTGGGATCGAAGCACCGGGGATCGCTCCGCAGGCGCTGGCGGAAGCTATCGTCGGCTGACGATTGTCACCTTGGTCGAGACAGGTGAGGTGACGGAGGAGTGACTTAACCCACTCCACCGAGTAGTGGCAATCGCCTACCCTTACATCGGGAGCAGCAGAGGTTGGAAATGCACGAACTACCGGTCACCGAGAGTATCCTCGAGATGGTCCAGCGCCACGCCCAGGAGGCAAACGCCACCCGGGTGACCGATCTGTATTTGGTGATTGGCAAGCTCTCAAGCATTGTGGACGATTCGATCCAATTTTATTGGGACATCATCAGCGAGGGCACACTGGCCGAAGGCGCCCAGCTCCATTTTGAGCGCATTCCGGCCGAATTGTTCTGCCTGGACTGCGGATCCCGATATGTGATGGCCGACACGACTTTCGCCTGCCCATCCTGTCAGGGAACGCATGTCAAGGTCGTCGCCGGGGATGAATTCCGGTTGGAAGCCATCGACGTCGAAACTCGGGAAGACCAGGAGAAAGTTGAAGGCGAGGCAGTCGTATGACCGAACGCGTGGCGGTGGTTGAAAAGATATTGAGCGCCAATGATCGCCTGGCGGAAGAAAACCGCCGACGACTGGATGACGGGCACGTTTTTGGCGTGAACGTCATGGCTTCTCCGGGAGCCGGAAAGACATCCCTTATCGAGCAGACCCTGGCTTCACTCGGAGGCCGCTGGCGGGTGGGCGTGGTCGACGGGGACGTCGCCACCAGCATCGACGCCGACCGAGCGGCAGCCGCTGGCGCATCGGCGGTTCAGGTCAATACGGGCGGCGAATGCCACCTTGACGCCGTGATGCTACACGGCGCCCTGGCGGAGATGGATCTCACCAACCTGGACCTTCTGATCGTCGAGAACGTCGGCAACCTGATCTGTCCGGCAGGCTTCCAACTCGGAACACATAAGAGCGTTCTGGTGGCCTCCGTTCCTGAAGGCGACGACAAACCGTACAAGTATCCCGGGATGTACCGGGGGGTCCAAGCACTGGTGATCAACAAGATCGACCTCCAGCCATATGTCGAGTTCGATATGGACTACTTCCGACGCGGTGTGGAGGTGCTGAACCCGGGGCTGAAGACCCTCCCGCTTTCTTGCAAGACTGGGGAGGGCCTTCAAGCCTGGGTCGACTGGCTCGAGGGTCATCTGACCGCCCTAAGGGCGGACTAGGGAGCCTAGATCGTGGCAGAGCGGGCCACTCCTGCACCTACCGGCGTACTCGGCGAGCGCAGTCGGGGCGCCCGGATTCACATCGACGGCATCGTCCAAGGCGTCGGCTTTCGGCCATTCGTCTTCGGGCTAGCGCGTCGGCTTGATCTGCGCGGATGGGTGCGCAACACATCCGCCGGCGTAGACATCGAAGTCGACGGAAGCCAGTCAGCTCTGGCCTCTTTCGTTGACGGACTGAGGCTGGAGGCGCCCCCACTGGCACAAATCGATTCAATACAGGTCGAGGCCATCCCCCTCAACGGGTTTGCAGAATTCGAGATTGTTTCCTCCCAGCCGGTTGAAGCGGCCTTTCAGCCCATTTCCCCCGACGTATCGCTCTGCGATGATTGTCTGCGTGAGCTGCTCGACCCGAAAGATCGCCGCTACCGATATCCGTTCATCAACTGCACCAACTGCGGCCCGCGGTTCACGATCATTCAAGACATCCCTTACGATCGGCCCCTGACTACGATGGCAGAATTCGCCATGTGCCCCGAATGCCGATCAGAGTACGAAGACCCACTCGATCGCCGATTCCACGCCCAGCCCGTGGCCTGCCCAAGCTGTGGACCCCAGGTCTGGTGCCAGATCAACGGCCAGCGACGCGCCGAGGGGGATGATGCGATACGCATGGCCCGCCGCCAGATTCGGGAGGGGCGCATCCTGGCCGTCAAAGGGCTGGGTGGGTTTCACCTTGCCTGCGACGCCACTGACGCCGAAGCGGTGTCCACCCTGCGCCAACGCAAAGGGCGAGTGGATAAGCCCTTTGCGTTGATGATGCCCAATCTCGAAACGATATGCCGTCACTGCATTGTGAGCCCGGCCGAGGCCGACCTGCTCCGGTCCCGCCAGCGCCCCATCGTTGTGCTCGATCGGCGGGGGGATTCGCCGCTCGCAGAAGGTCTGGCGCCGGGGCAGACGACGGTCGGGGTCATGCTGCCGTACACGCCGCTCCACGTGCTCCTGCTCGAGCCCGGGTCGGAGTTCCCGGATGCGCTGGTGATGACCAGCGGCAATCTGAGCGAGGAGCCCATCGCCACCGACAACGACGAGGCGATCTCCAGGCTCGGCCAACTGGCGGATGCCTTCCTGCTCCACGATCGCCGGATCGAGACCCGCTGCGACGATTCTGTGATGCGTGTGACCGGTGGCGACCCCTACCCGATCCGGAGGTCACGCGGCTATGCGCCGGCGCCGCTGGCTTTGCCAATCGATATGCCATCCGTGCTGGCCACCGGAGCCGAACTCAAGAACACCTTCTGCCTCACCCGAGACCGCTACGCCTTCCTGAGCCACCATATCGGCGACTTGGAAAACTACGAGACGCTGGAGGCTTTCGAAACGGGCATCAGGCATTTTGAACGCCTGTTTCGGGTCACGCCCGAGATTATCGCCTACGACCTTCATCCTGATTACCTGGCCACGCGCTATGCCAAGTCACGATCGGAAGCGGGGCTTGCCTCGGTCGGCATCCAGCATCATCATGCCCACGTCGCCGCCGGGATGGCCGACGCCGGACTGGACGGGACCCACCGAGTCTTGGGCGTGGCCTTCGACGGAACGGGGTACGGCGATGACGGCCTGATTTGGGGCGGCGAGTTCCTTTGGGCTGACTACTTGGGCTACGATCGCCTGTTCCATTTGAAGCCCTTCCCCATGCCGGGCGGCGACGCAGCCGTGCGGGCGCCCTGGCGATTGGCCTTGGGGCTGCTCGACAGTCTCGGGATTGATTGGGATCCTAGGTTCTCACCCATGTCGCACGCCACTGACGCGGAGCGAAGGATTATCACCCAGCAGCTGGCTCAAGGTTTGAACGTCCCGCTGACCACCAGCATGGGGCGCTTGTTCGACGCTGTCGCCTCGCTCATCGGGCTGCGGCACGAAGTCAACTACGAGGGCCAGGCCGCCATCGAGCTGGAGGCCATCGCCGATCGCGACGAAACCGGTGCGTACGCGTTCGCCATTGACCAAGACGGCCAGATCGACGCCGCTCCGGTCGTGTCGGCCATCATCGACGATCTGCGGAGAGAGGTCCCCGCCCCATTGGTCTCCGCCCGATTCCACCGCGGCCTGGCGGACTCGGTGGCGGAAGTGTGCCATCGGACGCGCCGTTCGCACAATGTCAGCACGGTTGTTTTAAGCGGCGGCGTGTGGCAGAACCGTCTCCTGCTGGAACGGGTCGTCGGCGACCTTGCCCAGCAAGATTTCGACGTCATCGTGCACCGGCAGGTTCCCGCCAACGACGGCGGATTGGCGCTCGGCCAGGCGGTGATCGCCGGGGCGCGCGCCGCGGCCGGCCTGGTGCCCGCTGCAAGGAGGTAGCTCACATGTGTTTGGGTGTGCCGGGAAAGATCACTGAAATCTACACAGCCGGCGGGCTGAGGATGGGCAAGGTTGACTTCGGCGGCGTAATCCGCGAAGCCTGCCTGGAGTACGTTCCGGAAGCCGAAGTCGGCGACTACACCGTGATCCACGTCGGATTCGCCATCAGCCTGCTGAGCGAAGAGGAAGCGCTGGCCTCACTGGAAACCATCAACGAGCTCATCGATCTGACCAACGAATTGGGGCCGGAACCGGGGGCGCCATGAAGTACGTCACCGAATACCGCGACGCAGACAAGGTCGGCCGGGTGCTGGACGACATCCGCGCCACCGTCACCAAGCCCTGGGTCCTGATGGAAATCTGCGGCGGTCAGACGCATGCCATCGTCCGGCACGGGATCGATCAGCTGCTGCCGACCGAGATCGAGCTGGTGCACGGTCCCGGCTGTCCGGTCTGCGTCACACCCCTGGAGCTGATCGACAAGGCCCTGGCGATCGCTGCCATGCCGAATGTCATCTTCACTTCCTACGGCGATATGCTGCGCGTGCCGGGCTCGGGGCAAGATCTGTTCTCGGTGCGAGCCCAAGGCGCCGACGTACGCACCGTCTATTCCCCGCTGGACGCGGTCAAGATCGCCCGGCAGAACCCGGACAAGCAGGTTGTCTTCTTCGCCATCGGCTTTGAAACGACGGCTCCGGCGAACGCTATGAGCGTCGTCCAGGCCAAGGCGCTGGGCCTTACCAACTACAGCATCCTGGTGTCCCACGTTCGCGTGCCCCCAGCGATTCATGCCATTTTGGGGTCGCCGCAGAACCGGGTCCAGGGGTTCCTGGCAGCCGGCCACGTGTGCGCCGTGATGGGCTACTGGGAGTACCCACCCATCGCCGAGCAATATCACGTCCCCATCGTCGTGACCGGATTCGAACCCTTGGACATAGTGCTCGGAATCCGCGACACGGTGCGTTTGCTGGAAGCTGGCGAAGTGAAAGTCGGAAATGCCTACGCCCGGGCCGTGACTTTCGAAGGCAATCGACCCGGTCAGGTGGTGATCGACAAAGTGTTCACCTCGTGCGATCGCAAGTGGCGCGGCGTGGGGATGATCCCGCAGAGCGGATGGTGCCTGCGGCCCGAATTCGCCGATTTCGACGCCGAAAACCGCTTCCAGGTGGCCCATATCCAGCCGGAAGAATCACCTTTGTGCATTGCCGGGCAAATCCTGCAGGGCTTGAAACGGCCGGTGGATTGTCCGGCATTCGGGACCGAATGCACACCGGAGCATCCGCTTGGCGCCACCATGGTCTCCTCCGAGGGTGCCTGCGCGGCCTACTATCAGTACGGACGCTTCGCCGAAGCCGTGCCTGAGCAAGCTGAAGATACTGCGGCTTCCTAGCCGCGGGTGGATTGAGGTTTGATGATGGTCGACAAACAGCCAACCGATGGCGTTGATCCGGCGGCCGCCGAGGGCATGCAGGGCGCCGTCTGCCCGGTGCCGCTCCAGCACGAAGACCAGGTGGTCCTTGGACATGGAAGCGGCGGCAAGCTCACCCAGAAGCTGATCGCCCGCTACTTCTATCCGCCCTTCGAGAACCCGTACTTGCTTCAGGGGGACGACTCGGCGGTGATGGACTGGCCCCAGGGCGGACGGCTGGCCTTCTCGACCGATTCGCACATCGTCTCGCCGCTGTTCTTTCCTGGCGGAGACATCGGCCGCCTGGCGGTCGCAGGCACAGTCAATGACCTGCTGATGGTCGGCGCCCAGCCGCTGTGGCTGACGGCCGGCTTTCTGTTGGAGGAGGGCCTGCCTCTGTCTGTTGTCGAGCGTGTGGCGGCTTCGATGCGGGCTGCGGCCGACGAGGCCGGGGTTCAGATCGTGGCCGGAGACACCAAGGTCGTCCAACGCGGCAAGGCCGACGGGCTGTTCGTCAACACGAGCGGTGTGGGCATGGTGCCCGAAGGCCGCGAGATCAACGGTCGGCGCGCCCAAGTCGGGGACGCCGTACTGCTTTCCGGCACGTTGGGCGATCACGGCATCGCTGTGCTGGCCGCCCGCGGCGAGCTCGATTTCGAAGCCCAGGTGGTCTCCGACGTGGCTCCCTTGACGGAGCTGGTGGAGGCGATGCATGCCGTCGGCGCCGATCTGCACGTACTGCGCGATCCGACCCGCGGCGGGCTGGCCACCACCTTGAATGAAATCGCCCACCAGAGTCAGGTTGGTATTGAGATCGACGAGACCTCGCTGCCGGTCAATCCGGCCGTCGAAGCCGCCTGTGAAATGCTCGGGTTCGATCCGCTGTATGTGGCCAACGAAGGCAAACTGGTCGCCATCGCGCCTGAGGCGCAAGCCGAAGCGCTGCTGAAAGCCATGCGCGCCACCAAGCTGGGCCACGCCGCCTGCCGCATCGGACGGGTAACGCCCAAACCGGCCGGTCGCGTGCTGATGCGCACGGGGATTGGCGCCCGGCGGGTCGTCGACGTTTTGTCGGGAGAGCTCCTGCCGCGCATTTGCTAGCTTGCCTGCTGTTCTATGGGCTTGTGAAGAATTTCACATGCGATCTGGGTGAGTCGGAGCTACCAGTCAAACATCCAGTTCGAATTCCTACTGAATGACACCGGCGTTCAGCGCCAATTCCCCCTGCTCATGCCCCCTGCCCGCAGTGTGGCTTCAGGCGACAACGGCCTGTGACGTCCGTGTTCTCAACCCTCAGCCTGAGAATCCGGGCAGCCTGGAAGGCCGCGCTGCGCAGCGACCGAGTCCCACAGGCAAGCGACCCCTCACGCCTGCATTAGGACAGGCTGAAGGGCGGCCGCAGTCAGGATCGTGGCTTGGATAAGGTGATCCCAATCCAGCCACCACCCACCGGGTCTGCTTCCCTCAAGCGGCCCGGCTATCCGCTTACCCTTTGGCGCGCACTGCGCCTGGGCCGACTAGTGCCCAAGTGTTTTCCAGACCTTCTCAGGCGTGAAGGGCAGGTCTCGGATCTGCACGCCGGTGGCATCCCGAATGGCGTTGGCCACAGCCGGCGCCACACCGTCCATCGGAATTTCTGCTACCGCTTTGGCGCCGAATGGTCCGTTGGGCTCGTACGACGGCACCAGGATGGCCTGGATATCGGGCACTTCGTCCGCCTGGAAGATGCGGTAGTCGCCCAGGCGCTTGGTTTGGATGGCGCCCTTTTCGTCGTAGACCATGTCCTCGGACACGGCGTAGCCCAGCGCCTGGACCAGGCCGCCTTCGATCTGGCCCGTGGCGCCCTGGGGATTGATGGGCGTGCCGCAGTCGACGGCCATCACCAGATTCTTGACCGCCACCCCACCGGTTTCCACGTCCACTTCGACCTCGGCGAACTGCGCGCCGAAGGGCGGCGGAGAAACCATCGACATGTGTGAGGCAGTGGACATGATTTGCCTCTGATCTTCGGTGTGCAGGCTGTGCAGGGCGACCTTTTCCAGACTTGCGCTCTGGCCGTCGGCTGTGATCACGTGCCGGTCCTTGAGGCTCATCCCGTCGACGTCGGCTCCGAGCATGAGCGCGGCCCGCTCGAAGATCTGTTGGCGAACCTCAGCCGCAGCTTTCTGAACCGCCCCGCCCGAGATGTATGTGGTGCTCGAGGCGTAGGCGCCGACGTCGAACGGCGTGAAGTCGGTGTCAGACGAGTAGATCAACACGTCACTGAGAGGCACGCCCAACGTCTCAGCCGCAATCTGGGCCAAGACGGTGTCCGATCCGGTTCCCAAATCAGTGGCGCCTACGAGCAGGTTGAAGCTGCCGTCGTCGTTCATCTTCAGGCTGGCGGCCCCCATGTCCAGCCCGGCGATGGCGGTGCCGTGCATCACCATGGCAAACCCCAGACCGCGGCGGATATGCGGCCGGGAAGGATCGACTCGCCACTCGGGATCTTCCCGCCTGTCCCAATGAATGGCCGCAGCTCCTTGGGCCACGCATTCCGGCAAAGTGCTGCTGGTGACCTTCTGGGCGGCCACCCGCCCGGCTTCTCCCAGCTCGGCGGTGATCGCGATCGGATCACCCACCCGCAGCGAATTTCTCATCCGAAATTCCACCGGGTCGAGGTCCAATTCGGCGGCGATCTCCTCCATCAGGCACTCAAGAGCAAATTCCGCTTGGGGGGCACCGTAGCCGCGGAAAGCGCCGGCCACCGGTTTGTTGGTATAGACGATGTCACCGACAAACCGCAGGTCCTCGCAGCGGTAGGTCGCCAGGCCACGCTGGCCGGTCACACCGCACACCGTCATGCCATGCGTGCCGTAAGCTCCCGTGTCTTCCACAACATACAGATCGAGCCCTTTCAACGTGCCATCATCGTCCACGCCGGCGCGATATTTCAACATCTGCGCATGGCGTGAGCGGGCACTGCTGAACTCCAGTTCACGCGTGTACTCGAACCGCACCGGCCTCCCGGTCGCCAGGGTCAGGTGGCCACACAAGTCCTCGATAAGCATTTCCTGTTTGCCGCCGAACCCGCCGCCGATGCGCGGCTTGACCACCCGGATTTGTTTGACCGACAGGCCCAAGAGCGGCGCCACCATACGCCTGACGTGAAACGGAACCTGGGTGCTGGTCCGGATCACCAGCCGGTCGTCATCGTCCCAGTAAGTAACCACGACGTGCGGCTCAATGTGGGCTTGCTGAACCTGGTGGACCCGGTACGTCCGTTCGTAGACATGGTCGGCCTGTGCCAGCGCCTTTTCGACATCGCCGACCTCCGTATGCAGTTTGACGGCGATGTTGTGCTCGGCGTCCTCGATGCCCACCACATCGGTCTCATCATGGATTCGTGGCGCCCCATCCTCCATCGCTTTTTCAGCGTCGAAGACCGCCGGGAGCACCTCGTAGTCGACATCGATGAGCTCGAGTGCCTGGCGCGCCAGTTCAGGCGTCTCGGCCGCCACAACCGCCACTCGGTCTCCCACGTAGCGAACCTTTGAGTCGAGGCTGACTTGGTCCCAAGGATGGGGATTGGGATATGATTGGCCGCCCGATGCGTAGGGGACGCGCGGGACATCCTTGTAACAGAGCACCGACTCCACCCCGGGCAGGGCTTTTGCCCTCGACGTATCGATGGATTTGATGCGAGCATGAGCGTGCGGACTGGTCAGCATGGCGGCGTAGAGCATTCCCGGGAGGTCGATGTCATCCGTAAACACTGGCCGCCCTTTGACCAGTTTGACCGCATCTACCTTGGGTTCAGGGTGCGCCACCACCTGCGTGATGGCTTGCTGGGTGGCTGGCGCTCGCACGTCAACTTGCGGCTTGGTGGTCACCGCCGTGCCTGATCCGCCCGTTTGTGCCTCGCTTTCCTCCGGCCCCGACTCTCCCACCGGCTCAAGCGAGACCGGGATTCCTTCGCTCTCGATGGGCGGGACGGGGTCTCCTCGCAGCATCGCCGCCGCTCTGAGCATGGCCTGCACTGGCTTGACGTACCCGGTGCAGCGACACAGGACCCCGCTCAGGGCCTCACGGCATTCCGCTTCTGTCGGGTCGGGAACCCGCCGAAGCAGATCATGCGTGGCCAACACCATGGCCGGTGTGCAGTAGCCGCATTGGATGGCGCCTGTTTCGACGAAGGCCTGCTGTATCGGGTGCAGCTCGTGCCGAGGGGCCATCCCTTCCACCGTCTCGAGCTCATGCCCGTCCGCCTGCGCAGCATACATCACGCACGTCGGCATGAGCCGTCCATTGATCAATACGCTGCACGCCCCACAGTCGCCCGTCTCACAGCCGTGCTTGACGCTCCACAGCTGCATGCGCCGCAGCGCGTCCATCAGCTTCTCGTCCGGGGCGACCTCGGCTTCAACTTTCTCGCCGTTGAGGGTGAACTGGATGTTCATCAAGCACCTGCCTTCTTCAACGCTGCCTGTACGGCCCGGCCGGCCAGCCGCGCCATCATGTCTCTTTGATACTCGGAGCTTGCCCTGAATTCGGGGGCAGGCGAAATCGCCAACTGAACAGCCTGGATCAGGTCATCCGGAGTCCATCCTGCGGCGGAGGCGTTGTCCAAGATGGTCTCCGCCTGGTCTACTCGGCTCGGCGCCCAGCCCAAGCTTGCCACCGCCAGCCGGGGGGAGTGGATCTTGCCACCCTTGACTTCGACGACGGCGCAGGCCGCCGCCAGCGCCTGATCCATCGGAGACCTGGCCAACCATTCCAAGCCCCAGCCCTTGTCTCCGGCGGGAGTGCGGGGCAGACGGATCTCTTTCAGCAGGCCGTGAATTTCCTCGCCAGACCACATCTCAGCCAAAGGCACGGTCGTCTCGCTCGCTCCGACAAGAGCGGCTTGTGATCCAAGGGCCAACAGCGCCAAGAACAATTCAGGGGGGCCGAAGCGTGAGTTCATCGCCCCGCCGATACTGGCCAGGTTGCGCAGCCCATAGTGGGCCAGCCGCCGGGCGGCTGTGTTGACGAGGCCGCCGAAAGCTGCCTCCAGCGATTCGTCCTCAACCAGTTTCTGGATCGGAGTGGCGCTGCCGATGGCCACCCCATCATCGGCGACCGTGATGTAGTCAAGGCCCAGCCCCGAAATGTCGATCATCGACGCCCGGGCCCAGGTTTCGGGAGCTTCCGCACGAGCACCCAGCCACAGAAGTCCGACATCCTCACCCATTTTCTCCAGCAGCGACCCCGCTTCTTGCGGAGTTTTGGGCCGCAAGATTTGGTCCGGTGCAGTCTTCACAGCAATCTCCTTTCGAACCTTCCTTGCATGGGCACCGATACAAGGCACCCCCCTCAAAGACTAGCACACCCAGCCGAGTTTGAAGCATAAGGCTTGGAGGGCACTCGACCCAATGCCATACTCACTTCGACCGTGTGGATTCTAATCCCCGCAAGATACTCTCTTTCATCGGCACCCAAAGCCCCTAGCTGTCGCTAGGCGAGCCAATACATGATAGCGACCCTCGCCTTGGAGCCCCCGACTCCGCAGGGTTCCTCATCAGAACTCGGCCGAATGCGGACGCCCCCGGGGCCTGAACGACCCTGAAGACTCTAAAGCCCGGCGACTTCCGGGATGACCTCGTCCCTCATGATTTCAAGCGGCGTGAGGTCCTCGACGTTCGGCATATTGAAGATGAGATGCTGGACCCCGACCTCCGCCAAGTCCCGGCAGGTCAGAATAACGTCGCTCGCCGTCATCTCGCCGGGTGCGATGTGGATCGACTTAAGTGATGTGCGCTCGATTTCTTCATAGTCTCGCCCTACGTTCTCGCAGTGTCGCTTGAGGACGTCGAATTTGTGCGCCACCATCTCCGGGCCTTCCCAGGCGAACACGTTGCACGCATCAGCATACTGCGCCACCAGCTTCAGCGTCTTCCGCTCACCCATGCCCCCGATCATGATGGGTGGATGCGGGACCTGAACGGGAAGCGGGCGACACAAGGTCTCTTCGAGCCTAAAGTGCTTGCCGTGATACGGCTTGACCTCTCCCGCCCACATTTGGTTCGCAATCTGGAGCCCTTCCTCTAGCCACTCAAACCGCTCGGCAACCGGCGGAAAGGGAACCCCAAGACCGTGGGCCTCACGCTCGAACCAGGCGGCTCCGACGCCGAAGTAGGCGCGCCCGCCGGAGAGCACATCCAGGGTGGTTGCTGTCTTTACCAGGATCCCCGGGTAACGGTAAACAATTCCGGTCACCAGAGTCCCCAGCTTGACCCGCTCCGTCACACCCGCCAGATAGCCAAGCGTGCTGTAGCCTTCCATCATCGGGTCAGTGGCTTCGCCGACCCCTTGGATTTGGAAGAAGTGGTCCATGACCCACAGGCTGTAGAAACCGGCTTCGTCGGCCAATCGCCCAATCTCCGCCAAGCGAGACCCAATCTCCTTGTTGCCTCCCGGCCATTTGAATCGCGGCAGTTGCAGTCCTATGCGCATGAGCTGTCTTTCCCTTTCGCTTTCACCTGTCGGCTTTGGCATCCTTGGCCCGAATCACGGTCAGTCGGATCCAGCCGCGCTTTGCGCCCGGCGCCATCCAGATCTTCGTGGGGACCGAGCGCAACGCTTCACCGGCGACGCGATTGACCCGATCTCGGATCCCCGGCTGTCCGGTTGTTCAGGTCCGATTGCTCGATCACGCGGAGGCGGTCTGCGGGGTCATTCATCCCCGGTTTCTCTTCGGCCGCTTTGGCGCCTCACCTTCCCTTGGCATCCGGCAAATGAGCGTCGGAGGTACAGCCATGACGGGATGGATTGAGATCTAGGCAACTTGTCTGAAGATGGCAACCTGCATTTGGGCCATGAGGCAGCCAGCTACCAGAACTCGCTGGCCCTTTCGCAACCTCCCGAGTGTGCTCTGTGGACTGTGGATCCTGCTGCATCAGACCGAAACGTTCCCCATCTCTTTCAGCGCCTCAGCCACGCTGGCGTTCTCGTGGATCAGGGCACTCAATGCGGCAACCAGGCGGCCCGGCTGTGGATGACTGAAGATGTTACGTCCGATGGCCACGCCGCTTGCCCCGTGATCCAGGGCCACCTTCACCGATTCAAGCAACTCCTCATCGCTGTCAGCCTTGGCGCCGCCCAAGACCACGACCGGCACCGGGCAGTTTTGCGCCACGATGTCGAAATCGGCGGGGTCGCTGGTGGACAGCGTTTTGACAAAGTCCGCTCCGGCTTCGGCGCCCACGCGCGCCCCGGCAGCGATCACTTCAGGCGTTCGCATATCCTCGCCGCCCCCCCAGCCACCGGGTATGGTTTCAGAAAGCAGCGGCATCCCCCATGCTGTGCAGTCGTGGCCCAGCTTGATCTGGACCAAGATAGACGGCTCCGGGTTGGACTGGAACGGGGCAACGAGGACCTTGATGGCATCGGCTCCGATGCGCAGGGCGTGCTCGACCGCCTTGTCCGTGGCGGGCTGGGCGGCGGAAGGAATAGTCAAGATCAACCCGGCGCTGCCAATCTCGTCTCGGCAGGCTTGCGCCGTGCCGGCTGTGGTCATGATGGCATCGGCGCCATGAGCGACACAATCGGACACGGTCTTATGTGGCTCAATCAAGCCCTGAAGCGGCTTATTCATGAAGCCGACGTGGTCCATGGCCACGATCAAGGTTCGGCCATCCGGCTTGAAGATGCGGTGCATCCGACGTTTGATGAACATGTCCACTCCTTGTCTTCACCCGGTATGCCTCGATGTCTGCAATCTCAACAATGATGGCGAGACGAAGGGCCAGTACAAACACCGGGCTCATCTGATACCCACCGTCAACTTCAAGATGGCATGAGCGATCCCCAATGGACAATACCCGCCGACTAGAAGTGAGAAAGGAGCTGCAATGGTGCAGAGGCACCCACAGACAGAAAGCCAAACACCACCGCCACCACCACAAACCCGAGCACGAAGTTCAAGGCGGCGCGCAGGTTTCCGCGGCGCTGTCCGAAAAACAAGGCGAAGATGATAAGCAGGGCGATCCCAATTAACGTTGGGACACCATGCGAGCTGAAGATCCCGAACGCCTTGCCAGTCTGCATTGCGAAACGAGACACCGATTCAATCAGCGCGGATGCGAGCGTGAGGCCGAACAGATACAGGATGACATCGACAACGGAAACCCCCCGCCTGAGCAGCCAAATCACTGCTAGCAGCAGGATCAAAGGCAGCAGAGATGGATACAGTTTGTCGAACACATCCGTCTGAAGCGAGAAGGTCTGGGTGACGGCATTCTTGCCTGTGCCAGCCACCACATCCCACTGGATGCCCGTGGACACGGTGACAAATTGGGCGCCGAGTGCGCCGAGCACAGCGGCACCCAGAACCGAGGCACCGGTACGGACATCGTCCAGCAAGCCTGTTCGAAGCAATTGTGTGACAAGCGCCTGCCCCCGGCGATAGCCCTCGTAGTACACCCACCAGCCGAAGGCAAACGTGTAGGCCGCTGCGGCGAGGAAATAGAGGATTGGTCCCATAACGCCAGAAACCGAGCCATTGGCGGCCAGCGCCACGCCGATGGCGATCGACTGCCAGACAGGGAACCAGGTCCCCTGCTTGAGCGTGTCGCCCAATCCAGCAACCGGCCCCATCAAGCCCGACTTCACATTCGTGATGGTCTCGTCATCTATCTCGGTGTTGCCGAGGGCCCGCTGTTCCTCCAGGGCAATCGTCATCCCGTGGATCACACCGCCGGTGTCCGGTTCGGTATTGAAGAAGATAAGGTGGCGTTTGAGAGCGGCCTTGATCTCCTCCGGGTCCTTGTACAGCTTGCGGATGATCGGGGTCATGGCGTGAGCAAACCCCGTGCCCTGGTAGGTCTCCCAATTGTAGTTGGCGTGGGAGAAGAACAACCAGCGCATGAAGGAGGCAAAGATATCACGCCGTGTCAGTACGCGTTCAGGTTGAGGTCCCTGATCAGCTGTCTGTTGCATCTTGCTCTCCCTTCCGGGTCATCATGATGTGCAGAAACGCCAGACCGAGAGCGATGACAGCGATGGCAATGATATTGGTCTGAGTGAGCGCAGCCACGGTGAAGAAGATCAGCAGGTAGGCCAGAACGGCGCGGCTGAAGATCAGGCTCAAGTTGAGCGCGATTCCCACCGCCGGAAGCACTGCTCCGGCGATGATGAACCAGTCACGAATCCAGCGCCAATCCGCCGAACCGCCGCGGAAGGGATCGATGGCGTCGAAAAGCGAATTGAGCGCCGTTGAGCCGACCAGCGCTAAGACTACCACCGGGATGAAAGTGGTAAGGAACACGAACACCTGTCCCGGGAGCCAATTCATCAATGCCACACCGTCGATATCCCCCCGATCGGCACGTTCATTCGCCCAGCGCACGAATCCCACATCGACGCTCATGCGGCTGTAGAAAGCCAACAAACCGAGTGCGCCGAGGGGCGCGGCGATGGCGATGGCCTGCTCCTTGCCCAGACCGGCCGACATGGCCAAGGCGGTGCCCAACCAGCCGGCGAGGGACGGGTCGGCGGGCTGCGATCCGCCGGCGGTTATCTGACCCAGGAACACCAGATTGATGCTGGCGCCAAGCAGAATACCTTGCCCCAGATCTCCCATAATCAGACCCACTATGGCGCCGCCCATGATCGGCCAACGAAACAAGTTGAAGCCCAGGTTGGCAGTGAAGGCGCTGTTGGTAAGCCAGTATCCGGCCGCCACCAAGATGGCCTGGAGCAGCGTCAGCCTGGCCCCCACATTCTGGGCGAGCGGGGAAGGAGCCGGAGCAGCCCAAGCCGAGGCCTGGTACAGCAGGGCTGCCAGCCACGCAAGAACCAGGACGGCGGCAGCCTTCTTGATCGGGATTCTCATGGATTCGTCCTCCATAAAGCTGTGCCCCTCGATGAGTCCGGACGGACGCCCAACGTCGACGATCGCGGCAATCTACCTTCCTCCTAGCCTAGAAAGCTCAACCGCAGGATCACTGGGGACCATTTTCAATACGACTTTGACGCCCATGGCCTGGATCTGGCGCATGGCGGCAACTTCTTTCTCGGTGGCCGAGATGCTGCGATGGAGCTTTGTCCGGCCCGGGCCGCCCCCCATGCCCCCGAGATTCAAGTAATCGAACGCCACCCCATTCTGGAGCAGTGTCAACATCTGCTCCGGACCACGCGTGATCAGCAACACTCTGCGTGGGTCATTGGCCTTGTCCTTAAAGTCTTGGATAGTCTCATCTACCGACAGCACACGTAGCTTCATGCCCGGCGGCTTGGTCACGGCCAGGACTTGTTGTAGGAACTGATCTTTGCTCGCCTTGTCGTCACACACAAGGATTTCATCGCAGTGGCCAATGTGCTGGAGCCAGGCGGTAACCACCTGTCCATGAACGAGACGGTCATCTACTCTGGCAAGTGCAATCTCCATCCACCAACCTTCCTGCTGATGCCGCCGCCCGTCTCAGATGACGGCTCCCCCTTCACCTCTGCAAACCTCACCAGGCCTCAAGGATTGACGATCACGCGATAGGTGTCGACCTTCAATGCCGCTTCAAAGGCGCTTTCGACATCATCCAGCGGAAACCGGGCGCTGATCAATGACTCCAGATCGAGTTCCTGATTGGCGATCATCTCGGCGGCTTCGAAGAAATCCCGCCGGGATTGGCTCATCGTACCGGTGAGCACGACCTCAGTCTTGTGGAATATGTTGGGGTCCAGTTGAATCTTCTCACCCTTGGGAAAGAAGCTGGAGTACAGCATGACCCTGCCCCCGGGCGCCGAGGCATTTACAGCCGGCTCAATGGTGGCGCCGTTGGGCACACACACAAAGGTCGCATCGGCGCCTCTTCCGCCGGTGAGCTCTCGTACCCTGGCCACATAGTCGCCTTCCAGCGGATTGAACACCCCATCGGCGCCGATCTCCATCGCCTTCCGGCGACGCCCCTCATCGGGCTCGCTGATGTACACCTCGGCGCCGCTGCGCTTGGCCAGCAGCAAGTGAAGCATGCCCATGATACCGGCCCCGATGATCACAACTTTTTCTCGTGGCGCCAGCTTGCCATGCTTGACACTTCGCAGCACGCAGGAAAGCGGCTCGGTGAGTGCAGCTTGCTCAAATGGCACTGAGTCCGGCACCTTATAGCAATCCGCCCCCAAACGCAATACGTACTGGCCAAGACCCCCCGGTCCGGGGGTGGGCTGCGCATCACGGACTTTGTACATATTTTCACATATGTTGTTGAGGCCGCGACGGCATGATTCGCACTGTTCGCAGCGGACCAAACCAGAGACAGTGACGTGGTCGCCGGGCTTCACGCTGAATACGCGTTCGCCGACCTTGATCACCTCTCCGGATACTTCATGCCCTCCGGCAAGCGGGTAGTGAGGGTCTTCGCCCGTGTACATCCGCTGTTCCCAAGTGCACAAAGCACAGGAGTGAACCTTGACGAGAACCTGATCGCGATTGGGCTCCGGGATGGGGACCTCTTGGATTTCGAGATCTCGTGGACCATTGAATACCATTTGACGCATGAAGCCGTCGGCCAAGCCATTCGCCCGAGAATCACTCATTGCCAGTTTGCTCCTTTGCAGTCTGCGATCGAAGCCGTTCGCGCACGTCGACGATGCCGGAGTGCCCGGCTTGGACGGCCACCCGGGCCAGGCTTTCCAGGGAAAGCTCGTTTTCGGCGCCCATCACCGCTTCCAGCAGCATAGGTAGGCTGACGCCGGAAACCACGGCGCAGTTGCGTTGGCGGATGCACAAGGCTGCGGCATTGCTTGGGGTGCCGCCGAACAGGTCGATCAATACCAGGACACCTTCCCCTTTATCGGCCTCATCGATGGCGGCCAACATCGCATCGTACAAGCCTTCAAGGTTGGTGTCCAAATCCAGCTCAACTGTGCCCACCGGGAACTGGTCACCGATGATCATGCGGGCGCTCTTGGCCAATTCTCCGGCCAGTTTCCCATGAGCGGCAACGACCAATCCGACGGAAGTCATTGGAAGATGCTCCCGGCGTTGCTGTCCTGTCTGAGTTCGAATTGATATTTGTAGCGATCCCCACGGTAGACGGCCTTGCTCACCTCCACGATCGTTCCTTCAGGATCGAACACGGTCCGTTTGCCCCGAATGGCCGGGGCTCCCGGATCGACCACCAGCAACTTGGCCTCATGCCAGTTGACCAGCGTGGCTTCTATGGTCTGGCGGGCGCGGTCCAATGTGATGCCGTATTCCTCTGTCATCACCCGGTACAAGGAATCTTTTGAGAAGTCAAACTGCTCCATGCCGGGACAAAGCCGGGCCGGAACGCGCGGGTATTCGAGGCCCACCGGGTGCCCGTTGATCAACCGAATGCGGTCCAAGTGGTACACAAGATCGCCAGGCGCAATCTCGAGCTGCTGGGCCATGGTTGGATCGGCTGGTTCCGCCTTGAACTCTATGACTTTGGATTTCACGTCCAGGTCATTGGAGCGCATGTCAGCGCTGAAACCACTCAGCGCCTGAAGGTTCTGCTCGATCTTGGCCGGACCAGCATACCAACCCTTGCCCACTCGGCTCTGAAGGCGGCCTTGAGCTTCGAGGTCAGTCAGCGCTCGCCGGACCGTCATGCGGCTGATACCGAGCGATTTGGAGAACTCCCGCTCGGACGGCAGCGGTTCACCAGGCATCAGATCCCCACAAGCTACAGCCTCCAGCAGCTGATCCTCCAGCTGCTGATAGTGCGGTGTGATGCTGTTGGGGTTGATCTCGATGATCTCCAGCACCTTCGAGCGGCTGTCAGAGGTTGTGATCATGGTTCGGTTCCCTCCCCCGTTCGAAATCACATGCCACCAACGCGCAGATGGCATCCATGGTTGCGGCGGCAGCCGGACAGTCGGCTCGGATCGTGAACGACATACCTTGATTGACCCCCAGCATGTGCCGCATGTCCGCGACACTCGAATTCTATGTTGGCCTTAAAGCGCTGCGCGGTCCGCACAAAGCACACTGCAGGCCGCGCGTGACGTCCCATGGAAAGCTTGAAGACGATCTGACGCTCAAGCCAGGATTCCGTCATCGAACTCCCCGTCCGGTCGGTTTCCACGGCGGAGCCGCAAGTTGGCAAGACAAGAAGTGGAATGCCGATTGAACGGCGGCTCCGGCGGAGATGCCAAAGGTGACGGTAGGGATCCCGCAGTTCCGGCAACAGTCCGAATCCACGCGTCCGACTCGATTCCTAGACAGTTCAGCGGTGCCTTCAAGGCGCACTGGTCAAGGTAGCCAGATCATCCGCAGGATCGCTGTGGGTGTACCAGTCTTTACCGGTATAATCTGGTTTAGCAGCAGGATATACCAACCCAAGGCGGCTGTCAAAGTGACGATCCTTCTCTTCCTGCCCCAAGGGGTGGATTTCACCCGGAAAGGGGTCCAAGAGTCAGCCGGACCTCCCCCATCGGCTGCCTTCCTGGCGGCCAATGCTGCGGACCTCAGGCTCCGCTGGAGCACCCTTCTCTTCTTCGCCCTGACAGGTCCTCCGAGCCGCTCATCCACAATCAACCCCCAACATTCAGCCTCACCTCAGTTCCGGCATGGCGACCTGCGGCCAATCTACCGGGTGGGCCGCCGAGGTCGGCGGCCGAGCAGATCTACACCCTGCTCATCCCAAACCCCGCCCTTAGACTATGATCATAGACAGATCACATGCACCACGCCATCAACCGGCGAGTTCCTAGGAGAGAACAGCAGACAATGGACCCCCTTCGCGGCATCCCCGCATCACCTGGCATCGCACTCGGCCCATCCTTTGTCATCCGGCAGCCATCCCTTAGAGTCGATCGGGACACTGTGAAAGATCCCAAGGCAGAGCTCGATCGGTTGGAGAGCGCCTTGGAGCTCGGCCGCCAACAGCTGAATGAGCTTGTCACCCAGACCCAGGAGGAGATCGCCTCCAGCGAAGCGGCCATTTTCGATGCCCATGCCATGTTCCTGGATGATCCGGCCCTGTTGGATCGGGTCCGCCAGGCGATCCAGACGGACCGGCTCAACGCGCCGGCGGCCTGGAAGGACTCGATCGAACATTTCGCTCAGCAGATGGAAGCTGTGGACGACGAGTACTTGCGGGCGCGTGCCTCCGATATTCGGGACGTGGGCCGTCGCGTGCTGCGCATCCTGTTGGGCAAAGAAGACTCCGAAGCCGCCAGAACTCTCCACGCCTTCGATCATCATCGCTCGAGACTTGGCACCCTCCGACACCGTACAGCTCAACAGGGAGCTGGTCCTAGGTTTCGGCACGGCCGAAGGTGGGGCTACCTCTCACACAGCCATCCTTGCCAAGGCGCTTGGCCTACCGGCGGTTGTTGGGGTCGGGCCCAAACTCACACAGATCGGACCGGGGGTGGATCTGATTCTGGATGGAAACGAAGGAAGCGTCTGGGTGGCCCCCGACCGGGAGATGCAGGACGAATTCCGCGCTCGTCAGGCGAAGGCGCACGTTGTCTCGGTTGAAAACCAGAAACATGCGCACGCACCAGCCGTGAGCCGCGACGGGGTCCAGGTTGAGATTGTGGCCAACATAGGTAGCCTAGATGACAGCCATACGGCCCTCGATATGGGTGCCGAGGGAGTCGGCCTGCTGCGCACCGAATTCCTGTACCTCGACCGGCAATCGGCGCCGACGGAGCAGGAGCAAACGGAGGCCTACGGCGCCATTTTGGAGGTCATGGGGGACCGCCCGGTCGTGGTCCGTACTCTTGACGTCGGAGGCGACAAGCCGCTGCCTTACCTGCAGGTGGAGGAAGAACAGAACGCCTTCCTCGGTTGGCGAGCCATCCGCATGTGCCTAGACAAGCCGGATTTCTTCAAAATCCAACTGCGTGCACTGTGGCGTTCCAGCCTGGGTCACGACCTGAGGATCATGTTTCCCATGATCGCCACTGTCGACGAAGTGCGGCAGGCGCGCGCCTTGCTGGACGAAGCCCGAAACGAGGTACTCGATGCCGGCCATGCCATCTCCGATTCGGTGCAGGTGGGGATCATGGTCGAAATCCCTTCCGTGGCAATCCTCTCGGATTTGATGGCCCCCGAGGTGGATTTTTTCAGCGTCGGCACCAATGACTTGACGCAGTACACGCTGGCCGCCGACCGAACCAACCAACGCGTGGCACGCCTGGGCGATGCGTGCCACCCGGCCGTCCTGCGCCAGATCCGTGACGTTACCCAGGCAGCTCATGACCACGGGAAGTGGGTCGGTGTTTGCGGCGAGTTGGCAGGCGACCCAGCCGGGATCCCTATCCTGCTCGGTCTCGGACTGGACGAGCTGAGCATGACGCCTCACGCTATCCCGGCCGCCAAGGCCCAGATCCGACGTTGGTCGGCCGAAGACGCCAAACGCCTTGCAAATGATGCCCTTTCGCTGGCGTCGGCTGAAAGTGTTCGCCAATTAGTATCCGCCAACCAGGCCTGATTCCAACCATCTGGGACCCCGGAAAGCCCCGGCCCCCCGACCGCTATGTGAAATCTTTCACAAGCGAGCTGGCCGATATGCTACCCTGAAGTCAACACCTGCTCGACCCCCTCGGTTCGACAGACGCATATCGCAGCACCTGCTAGAACTGGACGTGATGCATGCCCCCAGCTCAAGACATTCCAGATGCCATCGGTTTGTTTCCGATGTCGCTCCTTGGTCTGCTGATCGGGATTCTGTCCGGATTGGGCGCCGTCGTCTTCCGCGGCATGATCGCCCTCTTTCATAATCTGTTCTTCCTGGGCCACTTTTCCCTTGTCTACGACGCCACGCAGCACACGCCCGCCAGCCCCTGGGGGGCAGGCATCATCCTGGTGCCAGCTTTGGTCGGCCTAGGGGTGGCGTTTGTGGTCAAAGCTTTTGCCCCGTCGGTCAAGGGCACCGGAGTGCCGGAAGTCTTGGAAGCAATCTACTATCGGGATGGAATCATTCCCGCCTCGACTGCCCTGTTCAAATCCGTCGCGTCGGCACTGTCTATCGGCAGCGGTGCTTCTGTCGGCAGGGAGGGCCCGATCATGCAAATCGGCGCCACCCTGGGCGCCACTCTGGGGCGTTGGATCGAAATGCCTGCCTGGGAGCGGATCGGCCTGATCGCCGCGGGGGCAGCCGGCGGGATCGCGGCCACATTCAATACACCCGTCGGCGGAATTCTCTTTACCGTTGAAGTCGTGATGAGCCGAGTTACGGCGCGAACCCTGGTGCCGGTCACAATTGCCAGTGCCGCCGGCGCCGCCATCGGAAGGATCGTGTACGGGAATGGCCCATCGTTCACCATACCCAGCTTGGGCGCAACCTACCTCGACGTCGGCCGTCCCGACGTCTTGTTGAGCTTTGTCGGCCTGGGACTCCTGATGGGGCTGGCTTCGACATTGTTCATCAAAGCCGTTTATGGCTTCGAGGATTTTTTCGACGGGCGGATCGGCGGAAGTCTCTATCGAAGACAGTTTCTGGGAATGCTCTGCGCCGGCATCCTGATTTACCTGACCTTCATCAGCTTGGGGAAGTACAGCATCCAGGGCGTCGGATACGCCACAATCCAAACCCTGTTGACAGGCGCCAAGATGTCCTTGCTGGTTCTGGCTGCCTTGGCCGCCCTCAAGTTGATCGTCACCTCACTCGCTTTAGGGTCGGGAGCATCGGGAGGCATATTCTCCCCTGCATTGTTTCTCGGAGCGACCCTGGGAGTGGGTTATGCAACCCTTCTGGGCCAGATCGTGCCCTTCTTCTCAACCAGCGCACCGGAGTTCGCCCTGGCGGGGATGGCAGGAGTCGTTGGTGGCTCAACTGGGGCGGTCCTGGCAGCCATCACGATGCTCTTCGAGATGACACTGGACTATCGCGTGATCATCCCGATGACCATCACCGTCGCCATCAGCTACGGCGTGCGCAACATGCTTTCCGTGGAAAGCATTTACACACTTAAGAACTCGCGTCGCGGTCAAACCATGCCCCACGGTTTGCACACCAACTTCCATTTCCAGCGCCGAGCCGGAGATATCATGTCGGAGGGTTTCAGCCGCTTCGCCGCCAAACTGCATGCAGACGAGGCCATGGCGCTGGTTACGCTGGGGGATGATGAGAACATCTTGCTGATCGAGGCCAACGGCGCGATAGTCGGGGTGCTCAAGCAAGCCCAGCTGGCACAAGCCCTGGCATTGGGCAAACACGATGCCAGCCTTTCCGCCTTGGCCGATCCGAAGTTCCTGCGCGTCGATCCCGCCACCAAGCTGAATGAGCTCTTGGCGGCCATGCGGGATGAAGCCACTTGGGTTGCCCTGGTGCGAGGGCCTGCCCGGCCAGACAACGTAGAAAGCGTCGCCGGAGTCATCACACGCAAGGAGACCACCAACGCCATCGTCGAAAACATCGAGCTCATGGCGGATTAGGACGCCATCACCGCCCTCCGCCGCCGGCGAACCGAGGTTTGCCGGAATTGGCATCCGGCTTCCAGATCCAGACTCCCTGCTTGCGCGCCGGACTTTCTTATCACCCCAGTCCACTTCAAGGCGTGCTATCCTCAGGGGAGATGAGATTTCCCAGGCTGCAAACTCCGGTCGGCGAAGGGAGGCCATTGCCTGCTGGAGGTGCCGTCGAGGTCACATCAACCATCATTCTGGAGCCATGAGGCGCCAGCAGCCGCGCGCTCCTTCATTGAACTTGGGCGTGCATCTGGACGAACCGAACGTTATCGGAGCAGGAGCATGAAAGACGCACCATCATTGGCCGCCCCACCACCTTCATTGGGGTCCCTCAAGTTCTCATCTCTTTCCATCCTTGTAGGGATCGTGGCGGGACTTGGGGCGGTGCTTTTCCGGGCGATGATCGCCCTTTTCCACAACTTCTTCTTCCTGGGCAAGCTTTCCATCATTTATGACACCAACAGCCACACGCCGGCTGGACCCTGGGGCCCCGGCATCATCTTGGTTCCGGTCATTGGTGGGGCCATCGTATCGTTCTTGGTCAAGAATTTCGCCCCTGAAGCCAAGGGCCACGGCGTCCCGGAGGTCATGGACGCCATCTACTACAATCGCGGGCGCATCCGCCCGGTGGTGGCGGCCATCAAGTCGTTGGCCTCGGCGATTTCGATCGGCAGCGGCGGCTCGGTTGGCCGGGAAGGGCCGATCATCCAGATCGGCTCGTCGTTCGGTTCGACACTGGGCCAGCTGATTCGCATGCCTCACTGGCAGCGGATCGCTCTGATCGCCGGCGGTGCTGGCGGCGGCATCGCTGCCACATTCAACACGCCGGTCGGCGGGATCCTTTTCGCCATCGAAATCATGATGAACGAGATCAGCGTCCGCACCCTCGTGCCAGTGGCCATTTCGACGGCCACGGCCACTTACGTTGGCCGGCTGGTGTTCGGCCCGACGCCATCGTTCGTCATCCCGCGCTTTGAGACTCCCTTCTTCCATGTGACTGAGCCGCTGGTCCTGCTCAGCTATGTTGGGTTGGGGCTGCTGATGGGGCTCGTATCGGCTGTATTCATCAAGTCGATCTATGGGTTTGAGGACTTCTTCGACAAGCGGATTGGCGGCAGCTACTACCGACGCCACCTGCTGGGCATGCTCTTGGTCGGCGTGATGTTATACGTTACCTTCAGACTTTACGGGAAGTACTACATTCAAGGCGTCGGTTATGGCACGATTCAGGACGTCCTGTCCGGCGTGCAGTTCTCAGTCGCCTTGTTGATTTTGCTGGCCGTCCTCAAGCTCGTGGCCACCTCGCTCACCCTCGGCTCAGGCGCCTCAGGCGGCATCTTCTCGCCAGCGCTCTTCCTGGGGGCCACCGTGGGCGGTGCTTACGGACTCTTCCTCGATCAACTCTTCCCCGCGTTCTCCATCAGCGCGCCTGCGTTCGCCGTGGCCGGCATGGCCGCCGCCGTCGGCGGCGCCACGGGCGCTGCCGTCACGGCCATCGTGATGATCTTCGAGATGACGCTCGACTACAACGTCATCATCCCGATGACAATCACCGTGGCCATTGCTTATGGCATCCGGAAGATCTTTTGTGAAGAGAGCATCTATACGCTGAAGAACGTACGCCGTGGCCACCCAATGCCGGAGGCGCTGCACACCAATCTGCACTTCCTTCGACGTGCCTTCCGCATCATGGAATCCAATTTTGGTCAGGTTGACGCCAAAACCACGCTGGATGACTTCGCCCATGAAGTGGTCCACAAGGCCGAAATCAGCCTGTATCTGGTGGTGCACGAAGGCGAGATTTTCGGCGTGGTGCCGCGGGAAGCCGCCATCGGAGCGCTCAACCACGCCGGAGAGCACCTCACCATCGGCGATATCGCCCGCACGGATTTTGTGATTGTGGACGAAAACTGCCGCCTCCACCGTGTGCTCTCCGACATGCGCATCCGTAACGCGTCTATCGCGCTGGTCAAGAAGACGGGCTCTGCCGATAGGGCCAATGCCATTCTAGGACTCATCACCAAGACCCAGATTTCGGATGTCGTCGCTGAATTGGTGGCCCTCATCGCCGTCTGAGCCCGCCCAGCAGGGTCAGACGCAGAACGCCGTTAGCGTGCTCCCCGAGTCAACCCAGGATCACGACGCGAGGAGGTCCCCATGGCAACCCCAGAGTTCTATCAGCCGGCCAGTGTCGGCACCCGGTTCGTTCCTGATCTAGATCGGGCCGTTTCAGCCGGCCAGGCTGCGGGCCTTTCGCCTGCATCTGACGACCGCCAGCCGACCCTGCTGCTTCTCGTCGACGCGCAGATCGACTTCATCCATGCGGACGGCGCCCTGAACGTGCCGGGCGCCGTGGACGACACGCGTCGCACCATCGAGTGGCTCTTGAGGCATGCTGGAGAGGTCACCGATGTGGCCGCGTCCTTGGATAGCCATGTCCCGCTTCAGATCTTCTACTCGACATGGTGGCGAAACACCGAGGGCCGGCCACCAGATCCCTACACGCCGATTACGGCGCAGCAGGTCGACGATGGAGTTCTGGCGACCGATCTACGAAGCTGAGTGGTCAAAGGAGTATGTCCATCGGCTTGAGGCGCAGTCCAAGAAACAGCTGATGATCTGGCCCTTCCACACCATGCTGGGCACGTCGGGGCATGCCCTCGATCCGAGCCTGGCCGAGGCCGTCGCCTTTCATTCGGCTGCTCGGCAATCCCAGCCCACCTTCATCATCAAAGGCTTGATCCCCAAGACCGAGTACTACTCTCTGCTCGAACCTGAGGTGAAAGTCCCCGAAGATCCTGGCGGCAAACTGAATCAGGGATTTCTAGACAGGCTCTTGAGCTACGATCGGGTGTACGTAGCCGGGCAGGCAAAGAGCCACTGCGTGCTCGAGACTCTGGCCTCGATTGTGCGGCAGGTAGGCGGCTCGCCCGAGATGCTGAGCAGACTTCGCCTGCTGGAGGACTGCACCTCGTCAGTGGCCCATCCTCAGATCGACTTCGAGGCCATGGCGCTGGAGGCGCTGGAAGCGTATGAGGCCAAGGGTCTTCGGCGGGTGGGCGCTTCAGATCCGCTTGATTAGTTCGATCGGGCGTCCTGGGCGTCCGAACCGACGGCCCCTTTTATCAGGCTTCGTTTCAGGTCCGATAGCCTGCGCGATAGCGAAACATGGTAGATGTGCGGGTTGAGCAAGCGACGAACCCCAGGATCAAGGCGGTCGACATCCGCCTGCCTCAGACGACGCATCGAATCCAGATCGGGCGAGTCCACCAACCGCCGACCACCTTCCTGCACGGTCTCCAAGAGACGCTCCGCACCCGAGATATCCTCCCGAGCCAGAGTGCGCCTGCGTGTCCTGTCCATGGGATGGATCAATTCGACGGCCGCCATCTCGGTTGGGTCTTCATCTTCCAAACTGAGCCAATCGGCGGTGGCGTTGCCGCGGCTGTCGTAGACACGCCAAACAGCCTTCGGCCCGGGGTTGGGGATCTTGGACGGCGATTCGGAAAGTTTGATTGCCGGCTGCCATTCACCGCCTTCTTCGACCGCCACAAGTTTGTAAACACCACCCAGCGCTGGCTCGCCCCAAGAGGTGATCAAGCGCGTCCCGACACCGTAAACCAGCCGTGATATGAGCTTGTCCGGATCGACACCGTAGTTGGGCGCCTCGCTCCGAACTTGGGTCACAATCTGCCAAATCACCATCTCGTCCAGGTTGTTGGACAGCACAATGGACGTATTCTCGAATCCGGCTTTGTCCAACATCAGGGCGGCTTGGATGCTCAGAAAAGCCAGGTCGCCTGAGTCCAGACGGATGCCAACTGGGTCGTGGCCGCCGGCCCGAAGTTCCTCGAAGACCTTGATCGCATTCGGCACGCCGCTTTGGAGCGTGTCGACTGTGTCCACCAGGAGCAAGCAGTCATCCGGGTAGATTTCAGCGTAGGCGCGAAATGCCTCGAGCTCACCTCCACCCAGCGTCATGAACATCTGAACCATGCTGTGCGCATGGGTTCCCTTGGGCATCAGGCCCAGGGCATAGGACAGGCCGACATTGGATGAGAAGCCAGCGCCACCGATCAGCGCGCCCCGCCCTCCGGCGTTGGCGCCGTGCTCCGGCCCACGCCGCAGGCCGAACTCGAGCACTTGGCCGCCCTGGGCGCTCTCATGAATGCGCGCCGCCTTGGTGGCGATCAGCGTCTGGTAGTTCATCTGGTTGAGCAAGGGGGTTTCCAAAATCTGGGCCATCGCCAGCGGTCCCTGAACCACGGTCAGGGGGACGTGGGGGTGGACCACCCGCCCTTCGGCTATGGCCATGATGGTCAAATCCCGGAAATTGGCCTGCGCCTTCAGCCAGGTCAGGAAATCGTCCTTGAAGATCCTCTCGCCCGTGCGGCCGGTCTGTGATGCCAGCAAAGCGATGTCTTCCTCCCTGAACTCGACCTCCTCGATCCAGTCCAGCAGCCACGCCAGGCCGGCATTGACGCAGTATCCGGCCATGTGCCCGTCGTACTCCGGCAGATCACGGAAGAAATGGTCAAACTGGACACGCCGTTCATGCATTCCCATCCGAAAATAGAGCTGCGCCATGGTGAACTGATAGAGATCGGTCAACAGGGCGCCTTCTGCCGTCCGGCGGTCGGATTCTTTCATCGTCTGGCCTCCGCGATATCCGATATCAAATGTTCCCAAGAATGTGCCACTTACAGGCGGTAAATCTCCAGAAGGTGCCGCTCTGCTTCCTCACCCATGTGAGCGACGACCTCAACGTAGGGCTTGAGCGTCGAATTGGTGAGCTTACGACGCAGGAGCTCGTCCACCTGGAAGATGCCGGCCGAGTTGTTGAGCTGGATATTCAGCCGAATCGGCCGCTCCTCGCCACGTTCGATGGTCACCGATTCGACGGCCTGGGCGGAAACCGAGTGGATGTTGATCTCACCCGATTCGAAGGGGATCCGTGATCGCCCCTCGGTCATGTCCAGCGCATCAGCCACCTTGAGCACCCCGGCTTCCAAGCTGAGGCAGGTCACGTCCCACCGGTGGGCGATGACGGCGTGCAGCACCTCGGCCACGACCTTGGTCAGCGCAGGGTCCTCGTAGAGCCCGGCCAACAGCTGTCGTGACTTGGGGTAGGCCAGGTTCAGGGAGTAGCTCTCGTGATTGTCGCGGTGGACGGCGATGCCGATGTCATGCAGGCAGGCCGCCAACACAACCACAATCTCGGCGTCTTCATACGCCAATCCATAGTCGTTCACAATACTTGGCGTGACACCGGAATCCCGAAGCAGTCTGAGCAGCTTGACGCAGGCGTTGGCTACGATTTGGATGTGCACCGGGCCGTGGTCGCTGATCCCCGCCCTTTCGGTGGCCGTGATGTTGGCGCATTCCCAAAGCTGGAGCAACTCCTGGTCGGCGTTGACCATCTCCAGCAGACGCTCCAGCTTTCGATTTCCTTGTGTGCTGACCTTGAATGCCATTCCGCCTCCTCACCCCCTCCGGCCACCCTGCATCTTGGATTCTATACGAAGGCAGATCCGTCTGCCCAAATCAGAGGCACAAGGACCAGGCGCAGCTAAAAGGTGGAAAGACGGATTCCACAGTTTGTGAACAATTTCACAAATTGCGAGGGGCACGCAAATTCCAAGGAAGACTCAGTCCATTAAGCTGGCAACCGTCGCCAGGCGGCCGTCGCGGCCGCCTGATGGTCTTTGCCACGATCCTGGCTGCGGTCAGGCGAGGTCGGGGCCGGGGATTACAGACGGTGAGCTCATCAACTCGGCCTTGCCCACGGGGTTCGGCGCGTATCGACGGGCGTGCCGGGCAGCCGCCACCCCGGCCCAAAGAATGATGGCGGCATTGATCGGATGCAGGGCGGCAATCCAGGGCACGACATGGCGCATAGAGGGCAGTATGGTCTGGATGACATACAGCAGAAACAGCATGCCCAGCCTGCCCCATGCCGTCCGCGGCAGTTTCCCCAGCAGTCCGAAGACCACATTGAGAAGCAAGACATATCCGATTGTGAAACCAACGTCCACGTGCACGGGCCAGATTCGGCCGGTGTCAAACAAGGCCAGGCCCGCCAAGATGAACTGCGCGATCACGCCAGCCACGAACAACCAGACGGTGACCACGTACGCACTTCTTGTGAAAGCTCGCATCTTAAGGCTCCTCCCAGAGATCGCACGGGGCCGGCGCAGCAAGAGGGCCGCGCCCGGCATGGCGCCAGCATAGGTCGCATGGGAGGCTCCTGTCATGAGGTGCCAACCCCAACCGGTCCGGGAAAGTTTCCCAGACTCGGCTGTGACTATGAGATTTGCAGGAGCAGAATTGGGGTTACCGAATCTTGCGTGTTGGCTGGGGACCGGTCAACAGCGCCGACAATCGATTCTGAAGGCCAATCATCAGCCAGTAGGTGGTCAAGAAGACGACACTCAAGAAAGTTCCCACGTACAACACCCGCGTAAACCACAAGGCCGAGTCGGTACCGGCGAACACAGCGTGTGCCGCCACGCCCAAGTAGGCAACCAGACTCAGAACATGAATCGACCTGAAGGCCCGGGTCCCGATGCGACCTCGGATGTAGAAGGTCACGGTGACCAACAGAATCAGGTACAGGCTGATCACGCCCAGGCCAACCCAAAACGGCCGGTAGGGTGAGAGGAACGGCACCAGGATCTGGGTGAGTGTGTAAGGAAGATAGCGATCGAACATCAGGATCCCAACGTGCAGTGCCACAAATCCAATGGACAGCAGCGAGATGAACTGATGGTAGTCGTATGTGAAAGAACGATGCAGTATGCGGTCGATGATCTTACTCGAAACCGCCAACCCCCAGGCTGTTGACAACCACAACAAGAAATAGGCCATAAGACCGGAGGCGCGCGTGATGTACCACATCACCTGAACACTGCTCAAGGCAAAAATCGGATCGAGGGCGTTTGTGAAGCGGGTCCCCAGGGTCGAGCTGGCCAGCATGTAGATTCCTGCGCCCCCCAGGAAGGCCACCGTCCCCGCTAGCGCCAGCCAACCCAGCGTATCGGTTGACTCGGCGTCAGATTTCCATGCCTGCGACATGAGATAGCTCCTGACTTTGAAGTGAGCCCTGCAGATGACCGGCGCGATCGATGGCCAGGTAGGCCATTCCCGGCCGGTTTTCGGCCAGCTGCGGAGCGAGCTGCGGACCGCCGATCAGGCATGCCTTGGCAAACGCTTCCGCCTCGCTGGCGGAGGGCGCCACCACGGTCACGCTCAACCAAGGCGACTGTGCCGGCTGGCCGGTCCTCGGATCGATAATATGGTGTCTCAGTTCTCCCCTTTGTCGCCAGCTTCGTTTGGCGACGGAAGACGTCGCCACTGAGCCAGAGCGGACGATCAAGGTGGCAATGTCTTGATCTGGCTGACGGGGGTCTTCCACGCCCACGGACCATCCCTGGGCGTCCTTTGGCAGCCCGACGACCGTGATATCGCCTCCCGCGCTGACAGCGCAGCTCTCGGCATAGGTTGCGAGGCACTCGGCCGCCCGCGTGGCCAGCCAACCTTTGGCAATCCCGCCCAAATCAATTTGCATTCCGCGTGGTAGGCGCACGCGTTGCCCATCGGGGTCGGTTTCGAGTTCAGCAAAGTCCGGCGGCGAGATGGGCTGAGAGGCGCTTGCCGGGCCGGCACCATTCTTGGGCAGCAGCTCGATACTTCGATCGTAGCCACTCGCCACCAGGGCAGGCAGAACCGCTGGATTGAACAGGCCGCGGGTCGGTGCGACATAAGACTTGGCTTTGGTCAGCACGTCAAACATCTCACTCGACACCGGCCACCACTGCCCAGCCACGCGGTTCAACTGCATCAACTCGCTGTCCGGGGAGAAGCGCGTAAAACGTCGCTCGCCGTCCCGGATGACCGCCCTGGCCTCCCGGAAACCCAGCCGGACGTGCTCCAGCCGCCCCTCAGCCGCAAACAGGATCTCGGTGGTCATGGCCCGAAAGTGATCGAAATGCATCGGCGTATCTCCTGGACGTGCCTTAGGATCCGCCGGTCCGCATCACGGGCAGAAAGGATCGCGACTGGAAGCTTGGGATGGATGGTGCCGGTTGGCTGAACTGCCCCCCGCCGATATCGGCGTTCATGGGCGGCAGCGGAGCCAGGGTCGGCATCGGCGCCACGGCCGAACTGTTGCTCCCGCTGTTGGTGGAGGCCGGTTTTGGAGCATGGGCGAGTAGAACCCAGCCGCCCAAGAACCCCCCCAGGCTGACGCTGGCCATCCATAATCGAAGGACGCTTTTCATTCTTTTCATCTCACTACCTCCGAGGGATAAGGATCGTACCGTCACCTTGAATGGCAATCACGCCGCGGGCTTGGAGCTCGCCCAGGATTTGCTGGAAGACCTGAACCTGCTGCTGTTCCTGACTCACCTGCTGCTGCAAGCTCTGAAGCTGCGACTGGTACTTCTGTTCGCGAGATTGGTACTCCGAGATCCTCGCCTGAAGTTGCTGGACTTGAGTTGACGAGTTGGCCACCGTGCTGACTTTGCTGCTGCTGGGCGCGCTCGCCGAGTTGAGCGTCGGTGCCGTGTTCTGATTGAGCAGAGCGCTGGCCCCAATGCCTAACATCGCCAGACCGACAATGCCGGTCATGATCAGGGCTGCGAACAGGGCTGGGATATGCTTCATGTCCTATCCTTTGTTTGTTTTCGCTTGGGGCAGGTTCCTTGGGTGGGATCGACTGTGACTCGTCGATCCCACCCATACACCACGTTTGGCTGGCTCAATCAGCCGCCAAGCTGCTTCGGCAGCACGCCGAGCGTGAGAGACACGGTCTTTGTTTGTCCGTTCCGTAGAATGGTCAGCTTGATTGTCTGTCCGGCCTGGGTGCTGTTGAACAGAATTGAGGCCAGATCTTCAAAGTTGGTAACCGGCTGGCCATTGATGGCTGTGATCACATCACCGCCAACGGGCACCTGCTGGCCGTTGATGGTCGTTTGCTGGTTGCTTCCCTGCAGACCGGCCTTGGCAGCGGGTCCGTTCTTGGCCACGTCGACGACCAAGGCGCCCTTCTGCTGCGGGTCCAGATTCATTGCCTTAGCCAGATCGTACGTCAGGCTGGTCCCGCTGATGCCGATCCAAGGGTGCTGATACTGCCCGGTCTGGATCAGAGACGTCACCACCGTATTCACGATGTTGGACGGGATGGCAAAGCCGATACCGGCGTTGGCGTCGACCGGCGACTGGATGGCTGCCGTCACCCCAATGACGTGTCCGTTGGTGTCCAGGAGGACGCCCCCGGAGTTGCCAGGGTTGATGGCGGCATCCGTCTGGATGATGTCAGGGATCGAGTAGGTCGGTCCGGGCGCCCCGCTTTGGGACTTCACAGGCAGCGAACGGCCCATGGCGCTGACGATGCCTTGTGTCATCGTGCCCGCCAAACCGTAGGGGTTGCCGATGGCGATGTCAATCTCGCCAACCTTGACCGTGGATGAGTCCGCCAGCGTGACCGGCTTGAGCAGGCTCGAATTGACCTTGACCCTAATCACCGCCAGGTCGCTGTTGGGGTCGGTGCCGACCACCGTCGCCGGGACGGACGTCCCGTCGGAGAACGACACTTCAATTTGGCTGGCTCCAGCGACGACATGGTTATTGGTTACGATGTCACCTTTCTTGTCCCACACGAAGCCTGAGCCCAGCGCTTGTTGCGTCGGCTGTTGTTGCGAAAACCCGAAGGGGCTTACTGGCAAGCCTTGAAAAGACGAGTTCCGTGGCGCCGACTCAACGACGTGGACATTGACCACCGAGGGATTCACCTGCGAGTAGATCGACTCAAACAGATTCTGGGTGGCACCCAGGTCGCTCAAAGAACCGGCGCTTGAAGCCGGAAGAGACGGCGATGAGTGCGCGGGGGCCGCTTGGGCAACCGCCGGTGTCGAACTCGCCTGGTCATGAGTAACCAATGCCGCGCCGCTGAAACCGCTCAAGAGCATGATCGGCACAATCAGCAATATGGCAAACTTCTTCGAAATCTTCATTTGAATACCTCCTAAAACCTACGAATTTGGTGATTTGTCTCACTTCGCACAATTTGGCCCCCAACGGCTGCCGTCTTTGTGCGAACTGTCCAAAGTCTAATCACCCAACATGACAGACGGATGACAAACGCCGACGGATTTCCCGCACTCTGCGCCTCTCGAGTTTCATCTGGCTGTCATCTGGTTGTGGTGGAGTATTCTTAAGAAGCAAACCGACCGGACCATGCGCGTGGGAGATTGCCAGTTGCGCATCTTATTGGTGGAAGACAATCAGAGACTGAGCGACTCGCTCAAACGCAGCCTCGCCGAGGACGGATATGCCGTGGACGTCGCGTACGATGGCGAAGAAGGCGAGGCCTGGGGTTTGAGCTACGACTATGACGCCATTATCCTGGACATCATGCTTCCCAAGAAGGATGGCCTGGCGGTCTGCCGGAACCTACGGGATGAACGCGTCAAGAGCCCAATCATCATGCTCACCGCCAGGGATACGGTTGACGACCGCGTCAGCGGCCTCGACAGCGGCGCCGACGACTACTTGGTCAAGCCTTTCGCCCTGGAAGAACTCCTCGCCCGGCTGCGCGCCCTGCTGCGGCGAGATGCGGATGACAAATCCCCCGAGCTGCGCGTTGGGGATCTCTGCCTCGATCCGGCCACCCATCGAGTGGAGCGCGCCGGTCGGCCGATCAACCTCACCGCCAAAGAGTTCTCCCTGTTGGAGTACTTTATGCGCAATCGTGGGCGCATCGTCACCCGCGAAATGGCTGAGGATCACATTTGGAGCTACGACTTCCAGGCGTCTTCAAACGTGGTCGATGTTTATGTCCGCCGGCTTAGGCGCAAAATCGACGACCCCTTCGAAACACGACTTCTGGAGACGGTGCGCGGTGCGGGGTACCGGTTGATCAACGCGGACGAGGCACGATGAGACGACTCCTTGCCGTTGCCTGGCGGCGGTTGCACGACGTCATCGGGAGCATCCGCTTCCGATTGACTCTGTGGTTTGTGGCCATCCTGGCCGTTGTGCTGCTGGTATTCTCGACTTTCATCTATATCCAGCAGGCCCGCGATTTGCGTGCAGCCAGTCTGACGCGCCTTGAGAACAAGTTCACTCAGCTCCAGACACTGGTCCAGCTGCCGCTGCGCGAGATCTCCGGATCAGGGGGACTCACGCTCCCGAGCATGCCCAACAACGCCCAGCCGCTGCTCCAGGCGGGCGATGTGATGGCCATCACCGACGCCTCCGGGCAGGTTGTCCAGGCGACCGGCCCGCTCAGCATCGATACAATCTCCCGCATCACGCAATCTGAACTGTCTGAACGACCGACGTCCGATCCACGCACATACACCATCACCCCCGAAGCGGACGAAGCCCGGGCCCCGAGCGCGCAGTACCAGTTCTTGTTCGCACCCATCTCCCTTGGCAACAACGTCATCGCCTTCCTGGTGATGGGCAGTCCCATCGATCCCGGAGGTCAGCTTCACCGGCTTATCCTGACGCTGCTCCTGGGCTCCCTTGGCACGCTAATCGTGGCTCTGGGTGGCGGCTTCTGGCTGGCCGACCGCGCCATGCGGCCGGTGAAGACGATCACACATACAGCCCGCGACTTGGGCGAAACCGACCTAAGCCGCCGCCTGAATCTGGGGCGCGGCGACGAGTTGGGCGAATTGGCCGACACATTCGACGCCATGTTGGACCGGCTTCAAGCCGCCTTCGATCGTCAACGGCGCTTCACCGCCGACGCCAGCCACGAGCTGCGCACGCCTCTGACGATCATCAACCTGGAAGCCACTCGCGCCGCCCAGCCTGGGCGCAGCGCGGACGACATGCATCGGGCCCTGGCAGTCATCCGCTCAGAGAATGAGTTCATGACCCGACTGGTCAACAACCTTTTGACCTTGTCACGAATGGATTCTGGCCTGACTGCCCTCGCCTTTGAGCCGATCGACCTGAGCGACGTGGCCCTGGAAGGAGTCGAGCGACTGGCCCCCCTGGCTGCCCGCCAGAATGTGACCCTCTCAGCCGGCGAGCTGCCCGAGTTGATGGTCAACGGGGATCGGCAGTTCCTGGCCCAATTGGTCAATAATCTGATCGAAAATGGGATCAAGTACACAGCCGAGGCGGACCAACGCCGAGTGTGCGTCGAGACTGCCCTGGTCACACAGGGAGATCAGCCCATGGGCTGCTTGCGTGTGATTGACAGCGGGCCGGGCATCTCCCCCGAGAACCTTCCCCACCTGTTCGAACGGTTCTTCCAGGCGGATGCGGCCCGCACGCGCGGCGCCAAGGAAGATGGCGACGAGGCCGGCTCGTCAGGAGTGGGTCTGGGATTGTCGATTGTGGAATGGATCGCGAATGCCCACGGCGGGAGGGTCCGGGTTGAAAGCACCCTCGGCCAGGGATCAACTTTTGAGGTCCTGCTTCCGCTTGACACCTCGGACCGAAGAGGCCATGCCCCCTCTACGGCCGATTGAAGACCCCAATCTCAACGTAGCGCCACCCGCCAGCCTCTTCAGCGAAGAAAGCAACCATCGCATGGGCCTTCACGGGATTCAACACTGATCCGCTGCAACACTCATAATGGATCACGCGTGTGTACCCGAGGTCGGTGCTCGTCCCGTCGAAGTTCACACCAATCGTTCCCCCCTTCTGATAGAAGTAGAACGGCTTCCCATCCAAGAGCTGAAACCCGAACGCCTCGTCATAGCCGAGCTGGTCGTTGAGAAGCTGGTCGTCGACGAAGACCTCGCCTTTCCACTCATCCTGGGTTGCCATCAGCAGCTCCAAGGCCCAATGGTCATCGTAGGTCCACAGGCCCTGCAGAGGCACAGCCGGGCTCGGAAAGCCGGCTGGGACGGTGAAGATAACCTGCCCATCTTCTAGAAGCCGTGCCGTCTGGGCCTGGGTGGTCGGATCGGAATCGATCCGCGCCAGGAGCGTTCCCCCAGCCCATTCCGCGGTCAGTGTCGGGCGGTATTGGTCGTCCGACCGCACCTCGAGGGCGTAGGCCCGCAGCCGCTCTGCAGCGTGCCGGGCGAGGACCTCGGCTTGGGTGTGCCCGATCGGCTCAAAGGTCAGCGGTTCCGTCGTCGGCGGACCGGCCAATAGGGTGCTTTCCAGGGTCAGACCACCGGGAAGCTCCCCGATGTCTGGCGAAGACTGGCCTGCGGCCGCGCCGATAGGCGCCGGCGATGATAAAGGACCTGCCTCAACCCCGGACGGAGCTGGCCAATCTGTCGTCCCGTTCTGCGGCGGATTCGCAGTCTGGGCACAACCTGAAACCACCAAAGCGCTAAGCATCACCGACAGGCAAACCCGCCCTGCTCGGCGAGGCATGGGAGATACACGTTGCACTGGGTTCGATTTGTGAAATCCTTCACGAAGTGTGCGCTTCTCAGGGCACATACAGGGGACCTCGCATGACCTTCCAGACGCCGTCCTTGAAAGCGACCGGATAGGCAAACTTCCAAACGGGAGGTGACGCCGCCGGACTACCGCCGCAGCAGGCGCCGATCTCCACCCGCTGGCCATCGGGCCAGGTGAAGACAACTTCGAAGGTATAGGCTTGTGGTCCGGTCTGACGCACGTCGCTGACCTCAGCGATGGGCAGGCACAGATACTGCTGACAGATTTGCCGCCACCTCAACTCATCTGTCGTCTCGCCGGCTTCAGGAACGGCACCCCCTAGCTCTTCAAAGGATCCCCCGTAGTTTTCGGCAGTCGTCTCGAAGCGCTCCTGTGACAGGTCACTGAAGAACGAGACCAGGGCGGCCGAGGCCCCCTGCGCATCTGCCGGCACAGTGCCCTTCAGCGGTTGGAGGTCGGCTCGCAGCGGCGTCAGAGGTGTCGGAATGGAAGTGGGCGCCACCCCGAGCGGTGTCGGTCGGCTCGTCTCGAAACCCAACCGTACAACCTGGACGGAGTGATCGGATCTGGAAACCAAAGCGTAGACCTGTCTATCGGGGCCAAGCGCAAGCTCATGGTTGTACTCCTGCCATGGCATCCGCTGCGGCAGGCTGGCGTAGCCGATCGCCGTGCCTTCCGGCCGAAGGTAGGCCACCAGCCAGTCGACCGCCGGATCGCCTCCATAGGGCGAGGCAACTTCTCGCCGCAAGACGACGGGGAAGGTGCCATCGGCGTTGAATCCCAGAAAAGGTTCTGCTTCCAGTGACAGCGAGTCGCCCATGGGAACAGGGCGGCCATCGACGCTCAGCACGGGGGGGCCGCCGCCTGATGCTTCCGACAAGCGGTAGACGTGACCCAGAGATGACCATCCTGGAAGGGGCCTGGCCGCCACGCTGCCCGATCCGTCCACCAGCAGCGTCAAGCCCGAGATGCCGCTGATCATCAAGGCGCCATCCGCCGCCAGGCTAAGGCTGAAGATGCCGTTGGCCACCGGAATCCCGTCATGGGCGTAGAACTCTTTCGGTACGGAGATTACATCGACCTGGCGCCGGCCGAGTGTCAGGCTGATGACTTGTATGCCATCAGCCCCCAAATCGAGCAGCCAAAGCTTCCCCTCCCCGGCGGCCAAGTCGTAGACCGAGGTCGCCACACCCTCCATGGAGATCTCATCCAGTTGGACGCCATGTACTGAGTAGTGCAGCAAGCGTTGGGGATCGACAGCGGTGTCAGCGATCCAGTAACTCCCATCCGGCGCCACATCGAATGCCTCGGCCCCCCACCCCAGCCAGTCAGGGCGTGGGTCACCTTCCCGACCAGAGAAGGGTTCTTGGTTGGGAATGGTGAAGACAACTACGTCCTGCGTTGGCAACTCTGGTGGCGTAGTTGAATCGACTGACGGCATCGATTGGAGGCCACTGGCCGGCGTGACCGGCGACCCCGGGATGCCAGGAGCACAGGCAGTCAGCGCGAGGCTGAGGGTGATGATTGGGATGGAGTTGGGGATGCGCATGGTGTTTTGGAGGCCCACGCACAGAATAGCACGCGTCCTGATGAGCCAGTAGTGACACTTGTCTGTGATCTGGCGGTGGCTGGCCTCATGAGAGGGCGCGTGGTCCAATCATGGACCCACGGGCGTCGGCGTTAGCAGCTCCTCGATCGGTGTGAACTCGTAGCCGCTGGAGCTGTGATGGTCCGAGTAGTATGTCTTGTCGGGCCGTAGAGCGTAGCTGCCGCCGTAGACGCAGTCGAACACAAGTCTGAACGAGTTGGCGGGAGATATCGTCGGATAGAGCCGTGAATCGCACTCCTGAGGCACATGGTAGGCGTTGAGGATGCCGATCTTAGTGAGCAGGTTCTTCTGGTCGGGATGCTTCCAGTCGAAGCCGAAGGCCGGCCCTGTGTCAGACTGAAGGACGATGATCGGATCGGTGGAAGAGTCCTTGATCAAGACGTCCAGCATCTCCAGTGTGCGCTGGTTGATATACAAGAGCTGATCTCGGTACTCGCCGAATTCCTGAACGGCATCGGTTGTCGGGTTGCTGTCTTCAAAATTGAAGGCGCCGGACGAGGGTGTGCGCTCCCCATTCGGCCCAAACAGGTATGGGCGGTGTGGCGAAACGAAGTGGGCGAAGACAAACTTCGGCCCCTGCAGCGGGGGGATTCTCTCCAGCTGGTCAAAGCTCCACAGCACCAACTGGCGCTGTGCTTCGTTACCCTGCAACACGTCCAACGATTGGGCCAAGGCTGACAGTTGGCGAGCCTCAAGCGCGTCCAGGGGAAAGCGCAGCCAGGTGGTGCTCAGCAGAAAGCTCTCGAAGGCCGTCGGCTGCGGATACCGCGACCTCGACTGATCCAGGCTATCCTGGCCAGGCTTGAGGAATACATCTGCATTGATGATCGAGGTCGGCGCCCATCCACTGGACAGGGCAACCGTCCTGTAGCCGAGCTTTTCGAACTGCTGTCGAACAAGGCTGTTGCGGATGGGATCGGTCAGGGGCGCTGGGTAGGTGCCGGGTGGCAGATCAATCCCCAGGTCAGGCAAGGTGGCCATGTTGAGCGACGAAGCCAGGGAAAAGGCGGTTGACACGTGGTTGGCATCGCTCTTGTCGGCCACGTAGAACCCGCGCTGCCTCAGAGCCTGGATGAAGGCATGGTTGTCGAACCCGTAAAGGTCACGCATGATATCTTCGCGAGCGTACGAATCCAGGATGATGTAGTAAACATCCGGCGGCTGACCAGGGCCATCCCAGTGCAGGGCCCGGCTTTCCGACGAGGCGGGGCGGACAAAGGCCGCCCGGCTGGAAAGCACCCCCAGACGCGCCATGGAGAAGATCGGGAAGGCGACAGCAATCAGGCAGGCAATGTTGAGAAAGCTGTTGATTGGGCGCAAGCGATCGGCCGGCGCCCGCCATACCCACCAGCTAAAAGAGCCCAAAAACACAAGCCAGACCAGGGATAGGTAGCGGTGACGGCCCAAAAGGACGCCACCCAAGCTGGCATTCTTGACCAAGTCGTAGGCCCGACCGTACGAGAAGAACAGCAGCAGGAACAGGCTGGTGACAACGCCGGCTTTCAACCAACTACCGGTTAATAGCCTGAGGATTCCCACCAGCAGAGCGGACCCGACCAGGCTCCATACCAGCGGGCGCAGCGCCTCGGACAACGGGATCTGCTGGATGTTGGCAGCCGCCAGGGAAAGGATGGAGTAGGCGGCCAGAGCCCAGGGATGGAAGATCAGCTGCCGCTTGCGTGGGCGCGGTCCACTTTCGCTCATGCACGTCCCCCTTGCCTCTGCCCCTTGAGCAGAGAGCCAGATTGCGTCCCTGGTTTGATTCTACTCGCGAAGCCATCCTAAGATGCTGATCATCTGGGCTCTCGACTGGGGGACACGGGGGGAACAACTGCCAACGGACCGGATTGGGAGCGCGAAGACGGCCCCCTATCGATCCGCACGCGTTGGAACCGATGGGGAGCCGGAATTGTCCCGGGATGCGGTGTTGATTCCGGAAAACTAGTCCAACAGGCTCAATGTGTGCATCCCGCAAAACCTGCAGAACCCTTCGAGCCTGGTCAAGTTCCCCAGGCTGTGAGCATGCAGGGCATATCCCTTGGATTTGCAGTAGGGACAGCGTTCGTCGGCTTCGGCCCACGCCACCAGTTCTCCTGCATTTGCCAACTCCAACCGGGGCCGACGGGTTGTGTCCCCCCCGAGCAGGAGGCTATGCTGAAGTGCCGCGATGGCCGAAGGTGTGACCCTCCGAGGGCTGGAACCAAGAGAGGCGGAGGCCATATCCGCCTGTTGATCTCCGATCGACGGCTGGCCCTCGAACTCAACGGCAGCCGTCGTTTCGATCGTTGTTAGAAGTCGTGTCCCTGCGGTCATCATGTGACAACTCTAGCGCATCCGAATTAAGTATCCGTGAAGACATCGTTAAGCCTTCATAAATGGACTCTGCTTAGGGCCTAGCCTGTCCTTCTAGGGTGAGCCCCTTGGCTGACAGAGGCGTCAACAGGATCAACCAGGCTCCGGGCAATTTGTGATTTTCTTCACTAGTCACGCACGCCAGGATGCGCCACGATGGACAGGAGACGAAAGGAGTTAGAGCCGATGAAGAGCGAACCAAAACTGATCGACACCCTGAATGGACTCCTGGCCGACGAGCTGACCGCCATCAGCCAGTACATGGTGCACTCCGAAATGTGTGCCCATTGGGGGTATGACGGGCTGCATGAGGCGATCGAGTCCCAGGCCAAGGACGAAATGCATCATGCCGAATGGTTGATTGAACGCATTCTGTTCTTGGAAGGCGTACCGGTGGTCTCCAATCTGCGACCGATGAAGATCGGCAAGACAGTGGAAGCGATCATCGTGGGGGATCAGGAAGCTGAGATCGATGCGGTCAAGGCCTACAACGCGGGCATTGCCCAGGCCAGCGATCTGGCGGATGAAGCCACGGCCGACCTGCTCACCGAAATTCTCAAGATGGAAGAGGGCCATGTCGACTGGGCAGAGAAACAGCGCGCTTTGATGGCACAGATGGGTATGGAAAACTATCTCGCCAGTCAACTGGGCGAGTAGGTCGACCTACTTCCAAGGAACAGCACGGCCAGGTCTCTGGTCGCAGATCCGGGTGCCTTCTCGAAGGCGCCCGGATGTTTTCTTGTCCTGAAGTGTGTTGAGCTCAGGTGATCAATCTGGGGCCCAGAAGACCGCAGCCCGGTTGAGATCGCTGTCCATCACCAGCGCCAGGTGATGCCCAGCGCGGTAGGCCGCGACGTCGATCAGACGCAGCACCCCGCCCATCGACAGATCGGGACCAGATCTATCAGCCAAGGCGTTGGCAGCGTCATAGAAAAGGTCGCTCCGGAATATGTTCCCATTTGCGTCGAGCGGGACGGCCAGAGGATAGATCTCGGCCTCCATCAGATCCTGGAAGAAATGCGTGCCGAGTGAGGCATCCGGCGCTTCCCCAACACCCCCACCCGAGAGCTCGACCAACGCACCGGCATTACAGATATCAGCGTAAGTGACGCTCACGCCCAGATCCGGATTGGTTGAACCCCAGCGCCCGGGGCCAACGCAGATGAACGACTTGGGCTCAAGCTCGGCGTTCAACTGGGAAATGGCGGCCGTGACAGATGCCCGATCTGACGGGGATCCCAAGGCATGGTATCCGGCAGGGTTCACAAAGAGGACATGGCGGATCTCAGGCAGCACGCCCTGGGGGACCATGAAGCCCGTCGACAGCACCACATCTTCTTCGGAAAGGTCGTCCGGCAGACTGGCCGGTGCGGCCGGGGAAATCTGGCTCAGCGGCCGGCACTGAAGCAGTGTCAGATCGACTTGCGGCGCTTCCCGACCTTCGTTCGTCATCCGCAAGGTGAACTCCACATCCACCGGCACGCCGTAGCTGGCTTCCAGGTTCTTCAACATGGCTGTCATCAGCGAGACGAGGGGTGTGCGCCGGAGCAGGCCGTCGAATGTGATGGTGAATTTGGGCACATCTTCACGCCCGATCAACCCCATCGGCGGCCGGAGATAGTCTTCGTCAGCCAGCTCGACCAAGTAGCTCAGATTCGGGTAGTCTGGCGCCAGCACATCGTGGATGGGCTTGGAGGCCAGGCCGTTGGTTTCCATTTCGATCACGTCAACGAACTGCTGAGAGTAGCGACGGATGGCAATCGGCGAATCATCGGGATGGAGGGTGGGATGACTTAGGGCAACAATCCTCGGATAGTCATTGCCTACTCGTTCAACCGCACGCGTGCCCAGGCCCCAGACGAGCCGCATGAACCCATCCTCGCGCCGGATTTGTGGCGCCCAGCGGTAGAAGTTGCGGCTGAACGCAACGCCGGCCGCGAAGGGGAAGTATGCCTCCTCCCACGCCTCACCCTGAACCTGCTGGATGAGCACCGCCATACGTTCGTCGTAGTCCTGCAATCCTTTGCTGCGCCGATAGAGAAGTGGGTCAGGCTTGAACGTGCTGGCGTATGTCAGGGCGATGGCCCGCGTTAGGGCTTTCAGATTCTCCTCTGGCGAGCCTTGGTTGGGACAGAAATGGCTGTCGTACTTGCCGGCGAACGACGTCCCCAGGCTGTCCTCCAGCTGACTAGACGACCGGACAATCAGGGGGCAGCTGCCAATGGTATCCAGCATCTCCCGAAAGGCATCCAGCGCTTCCGGTGGGAAGTCGCCCGCCTGGAATTCCTCACGTATCAGCGGGTAGTCGGCCTTGATTTGGCGCTCCGTCTTGTACTTCTGGTCGGTCCAGTGCGTCAGCCCGTTCATGGCCATAAAGATGTACATCAACTCGGAGCCGATGAAAAAGGACTCGGGCACGTGGACATGTGCTTTGAGTTCTTTCGACCCAGTCTGCTGGAGAATCCGCCCTGCCAGAAGCATTCCTGCCGACTTGCCCCCGATGCGGCCGAACCCGATCCGATGATCGTGTACGTCAGCCAGGTCTTCGACCGTCAGCCAACGTTTTGCGACATTGATGTAGTCCAGATGATCACTGATCAGGCGACGGATCAGGGTGACTTTGAGTTCGGTCAGATGGTGTTCAAGGGGTGCACGCTGGTCGGTGGGGAGCCGCTCGATACTGAGCGCATGTTCGATCAGTTTCTTCTCGGGGATCAGCTCTGGTTCGAAGAATTCCGGCAGAGCATAGGCATGACGCGCGGGTTGGGCCGTCGGCTGAGAAGGACTTGCTTCGTCCCCCCGCTGCCAAATTGGCACCATAAGCTTTTCGCTGCCTAGCAGCCCGGCCACGCCCCGCCCCTGTCGGACATCGGCGTCATCCAGGAGTTGGATGTCGAGCGTGAAACAGCCTTCGTCTGCATTGGGACAGCCGAGCTGCCGTCTGGATTCGGCGAGAGCCGCTTCTATCTTCCGGATCTTCGCCGAGGGCAAAGAGCGCTTTGACTTAACCCACAGCCCGAGGTGGATCGCCGCCGCCAGGCGAGGATCATCAGGCGGCTGGGAGAGCGCGTTCAAGGGGCGATACTGATAGACAGCCTTCAGGCCCTTGATTTCGCGCTCGAAGTGTTTGGACAGAGGTGAGCACATGGCCTGCGAAATGCAGGCGCATTGGGTGCATTCTCCGCGAAGCAACGCCAATCGAACCCGGCGTTCATCCCCTGAGAAGTGTTTGGCGGCACAGACTTCCACCGCCTGCTGCACCATACTGTCAGCTAAGCCCGCTTCCATGGGTTCACCTTCTATCGCAGGGGTCAGGCCCGTACGAGCCTGACCCCTGCTGTCACTCGCTCAAATCACGTCGGCGGGGGCGCAGCAGCCACGGCCGGCGTCGTCACCTCAGACCACGCCAAAGGCGAGCATGGCATTGGCAACCTTCAGGTAGCCTGCGATGTTGGCACCCGTCAGATAGTCTCCTGGTTTGCCATAGGCTTCGGCTGCTTCCAGCGAAGACTGGTGGATGCTCTTCATGATGCCGTGGAGACGTTTGTCGACATCTTCCCGGCTCCACGAAAGGCGCATGCTGTTCTGGGCCATCTCAAGGCCGGACGTCGCCACACCTCCGGCGTTGGCGGCCTTGGCGGGGCCGTACAGCAGGCCGTTGTCCTGGTAGATCTTGATCGCTTCCAGGTCGGAAGGCATGTTTGCTCCCTCCGAAACACAGATGCAGCCGTTGGTCACCAGCGCCTGGGCGAGCTCGGCATTGATTTCATTCTGCGTTGCTGACGGAAATGCCAGTTCAGCCTTGATGCCCTGCTCCTTGGCCACTTCCCAGACACTCTTGCCGTCGTAGTAAGTCACGCCCTTGAACTTGTCGGCATACTCCTTGATTCGGCCGCGCTGGACATTCTTCAGATCCAGGACGTAGGCCAGCTTCTCCCGATCGATCCCCTCTTCATCGACGATGGTACCCGTTGAATCCGAGAGCGTGATCGGCTTGCCGCCCAGGTCAAGCAGCTTCTCAACCGTGTACTGGGCCACGTTCCCCGAGCCGCTGACGATGGCCGATTTGCCCTTGATATCCTGGTCCCTCGTGGCCAGCATTTCCGCCGCGAAATACACTGCGCCGTAGCCCGTGGCTTCCGGCCTGATCAGACTTCCGCCATATTCGAGGCCCTTGCCCGTTAGCACGCTGGCGTTGTTGTTGACGATCTTCTTGTAGGTCCCATACAGATAGCCGATTTCGCGTCCGCCAACACCGATATCTCCGGCCGGCACGTCCGTGTCTGGGCCAATATGGCGGTAGAGCTCCATCATGAATGATTGGCAGAAGCGCATGACTTCGCCATCCGACTTGCCTTTGGGATCGAAGTCAGAGCCGCCCTTGCCACCACCCATCGGAAGCGTGGTCAGAGCGTTTTTGAAGATCTGTTCAAACCCCAGGAATTTGATGATCCCCAGGTTGACCGATGGGTGAAGTCGAAGGCCGCCCTTGTAGGGGCCAATGGCGTTGCTGAACTGCACTCGATAGCCCCGATTGACCTGCACTTCGCCCTTGTCATCGGCCCAAGGCACACGGAAAAGGATCACGCGGTCCGGAATGACCAACCTTTCCAGGATCTTGGCTTTGGTGAATTCGGGATGCCTATCGACCGTCGGTTCCAGTGTGGTCAAGACCTCCTTGACCGCCTGGTGAAACTGAGGTTGGCCGGGGTCTTTCTCCTGAACCGATGCGATCACATCTTGAATCAAGGACATGGTTTCACTCCTGGTGCGAACAGCGGCCGCACTGTCCGTGACGGCCAGAATTCGGTGTGTCTGCGCAGTACGAGCGGGTTGATTGGCAATGGCATGGCTGGAGAGACACCAGATTGGCTCGCCGCAGGCACAATCCCACGCGACGACACGCATTCTGGGCTCGATGGCTGCAGATCACCTCCTAATCCGGGTTCAGCGTAGGACCCAGGTGAAACACTCCTGCGGTTGAAACGCTGAACAAAAAACTACGGCCAGCTGCCCCTCGGGGCTCAGCTGGCCGTTAATCGCGCCGGGATGTACCGTTGAAGTGGTAGGCAAAACGGAGCCCACCTTGTTGGTCGGGCAAATCCGAAATACCCGAGTTTCCGCATGTGCATACCACGCCCTAAGGATACCCCCAGGAGCCAACTCGTGCCAAGAAACCGGGCGGCTTAGCCGGGTTCCACATTTGAGAGTATCTCCCGGCTCGGTGAGCCTCCAATGAGAGAAGTCACCCTCGCCCTCGCTAAACGTCACAACAGATGCGGAAACCGAGCGACGGCCTGAAATCACACGCCGTTATGTCCCTTGACCTATCTCCGATCGGAAGGGCGCCTCCCCATCCAGGTCGCCGACAAATTCCGGCAGGTTGGTGTGCCCAAGCATCTGGCGAACGGCCAGATTCTCGCCAGCGTGATACCAGTAATGGTAGATCACTCTGAGCATTAGGGAGCCGACCGTGTAGCGGGTTTGCTTGCCTTTGATGACGACGGGCTTAAGCAGCCGGTCGGATGTCAATTCATCCAACCAAGGGTCCACGGCCTGCGTGATCGCCTGCCAGGCTTCCAGCATCGCACGCAGCGAAGGCGTGCTGGCCGGAGACCCGTATGAGAAGGACTCGTCGATCTTCGGATACGGCCGGAGGTCCTGGGTAAAGCTGAGAAAGTAGCGTTGTTCTTGGGCGGCCAGATGGCCCACATTCCAGCTGATGCAGTTCATGGGCATGAACCGGCGGGCGGCATCCTCTTCACTCACTTGTTCCACGCCCCTCAGGAACTCACGCCGTGTGAACCGCAACTGGTCTGCAAGGGGATGGGACATGGTGTGGTCCTCCGGTAGATATCATCGCCAAAGTCGGGGGCTTTCTCAACGGCGAAGCGCCACGTGTGAAGCCATCGGATCTGGATGAGCCTCCCAATTACCCGGATATTCTAGCTTGTTTGAGGCGCCTGCCCAAAGAATCCCCTCCCTGCCGGGATGTTCCCCTCATTTCTTCCAGCGGGCAAATGCGAGATCTGGCTCACGCCGTGTCGTGGGCTCGGCCAGGTCTGGGGCTGCGCGCGCTATTTCTGCGGCCTCGTCCGTTCGACGCATGGTTGCGACCATTTGATACGCGTGGGTTTGCTGGCCGGCTTTCGGGATTGAAATCGCCGTAGTTGAAACCCGAAAGACGGCGCCGTTCCATGGATTCTCCCAGCAAGCGTTCTATCTGGCGCACAATCGGCTCATCTTCCGGCTGGACCAGCGTCAGCGCTTCCCCGACTTGATGGGCGCGGCCGGTACGGCCCACGCGATGGGTATAGGCATCTACTGTGTCCGGCATGTCATAGTTGATGACTTGGCCGATGTCGGCCACATCGATGCCGCGCGAGGCCACGTCGGTGGCCACCAAGATATCGTAGCGTCGGCCCCGAAAGCCGTCGATTGCCTTCTGACGCCGATTCTGGGTCATGTTCCCTTGCAGCGCCTCGGCGCGGTAGCCGCGCTTGCCGAGGTCCTTGGCAAGACCTCTGGCCCGATGCTTGGTGCGGGTGAAGATAAGTGTGCGACCATCTGCCCTGCGCTTGAGCATCTCCAGCAGGAGCTTCTTCTTGTTTCCGCCCGGCACGGGATAGAGCGCATGGGAAACTGTGGCTGGCGGGGCGCTGGCGCCGATCTGAACGGTTTGTGGGTCTCGCATGATCCCTTTCGCCAGCCGCCGGACGTCATCCGGCATGGTGGCCGAGAAGAACAGTGCCTGGCGCCGTGGCGGGAGGAGTTTGATGATGCGTCGGATGTCGGGGAGAAACCCCATGTCGCACATGCGGTCGGCCTCATCCAACACCAGCACTTCAACCCGAGACAAATCGAGGCTTCCTTCACTGGCTAGGTCGAGCAGGCGACCGGGACAGGCCACCACCACCTCCGCCCCACGACGCAGGGCATCCACCTGCGGCTTCTTGCTCACGCCGCCGTAGATGGCCACGCTTCGCACGCGTGTGCTTCGTCCATACGCCCGGCCGGCCCGGTTAATCTGTTCGGCAAGCTCGCGGGTCGGCGCCAGGATCAAGGCGCGCACGCCACGCCCCTTCCGCGTGATCAAGCGCTGCAGAATGGGCAGCATGAATGCGGCCGTTTTGCCTGTGCCCGTTTGAGCGATCCCAATAAGGTCTCGGCCGGAAAGCACAAGGGGAATGGCCTGCTGCTGAATTGGGGTCGGCGAAGAGTAGCCGGCGGACTTGATACCCGCCTGCAGACGATCGTCCAGTGGAAAGGAATCGAAACTCAAGAGAATGCTCCTTGGCTGTGTTGAGCCAGGTCGCACCCTCAGCTCACCATCAACAAAAAACCGGCAGCCCTATGCTGCCAGTCATAGAGAACAACGGAGGTGAATGGGGCCGCCTCCATCACGTTGCCGACTATACCACGCCAGACATCATTGGTCTATGGCCAGTAGATCGCTCCATGCCCCGAAAACCGCTGCCCAAAGTCAGTGCGGTTTTCACCGAGTGCCTCCTTCAACCCTGCCGCGAACCTCCCGTTCGCGCCGTCGGATCCGATGCCGATTTGCCGGCCCCATCGTTTGACATGCCGAGTCGGCGGGCGATACAATTTTAATGTGCAGGTGGACGATTGGCGCCTCCCTAAGGTATTGATGGAACGCCAGCCTCGGGCCTCCTTTGCACCTCGGCCCTTCGCCGCGATCGGCGGGGTCAGCCAGCTTGTGAATTCTCTCACAAACTGGTAGGCGGAAAAAGCCAGGTTCGGATTCGCCGAACACGGGTACCAAAGATCGGAAAGGAGGTTCGGTTTCTGATAGACGAGAAACCATGGCAACTGTAAAGCTAGTACAGCCTTTTGACGGTACGCATACAAGTATTAGGTAGGAGTTGAAGATGAAAAGCAAGATGCTCAAGCTCATCACCTCGGTGATGATCCTGGGACTGGCGGCCGCGGCCTGTGGCCCGGCAGCCACCCCCACCCCAGCCGCCACGGCGGCCCCGGCAACACAAATGACCCAACCCACAGCGACGGGGGCCGCCGCGTCAACGGCCGCGCCGACTCAGGCTTCCAGCAGCAGCTCTGGCACGATTGCCCTGCTGCTTCCGGAGACCAAGACGGCGCGCTATGAGAGTGCCGACAAGCCTGATTTCGAGGCCAAGTTCAAGGAACTTTGCCCGGATTGCAAGATCATCTACAGCAACGCCAATCAGGACGCCAACGCCCAACTCTCTCAAGCGGAAGCGGCCCTGACCAACGGCGCCCAGGTGCTCGTGCTCGATCCTGTTGACTCGGCAGCCGCCGGGGCCATCGCCGACAAGGCAAAGGCCCAGGGCGTGCCCGTCATCGCCTACGACCGCCTGATCCTCAATTCGGACGGCGTCAATTACTACATCTCCTTTAACAACGTCAAGGTCGGCCAACTGCAGGCTCAAAGCTTGGTGGACGATCTCAACTCAATGAATGTCACCGACCCGCAGATCGTGATGATCAACGGCTCGCCGACAGACAACAACGCCAGCCTGTTCAAGAAGGGCGCCCACAGCGTCTTTGACCCGCTGGTGAGCGCGGGCAAGTTGACCATCGCCAAGGAATACGACACGCCCGATTGGAGCCCAGATCAGGCCCAGAACGAGATGCAGCAGGCATTGACGGCCATGAACAACAAGGTCGACGGTGTGTACGCTGCCAATGACGGGACGGCATCTGGCGCTATCGCCGCCATGAAGGCCGCTGGCCTGAGCCCGCTCCCGCCCGTCACCGGGCAGGACGCCGAGCTGGCTGGCATCCAACGCATCCTTACGGGTGAGCAGTACATGACCGTCTACAAGGCGATCAAGCCGGAAGCGGAAGCTGCGGCACAACTCGCCTTCGACTTGATGAACGGCACCAGCGTTCCAAGCAGCATGACCAATGGCGACACAACCAACAATGGTTCCATCGACGTTCCGTCGGTCCTTCTGACCCCGGTCGCCGTGACCAAAGACAACATCAAGAGCACCGTCGTGGCCGATGGCTTCTGGACCGTGGATCAAATCTGCACCGCAGACTATGCTGACGCATGCAAGGCAGCTGGTCTGAAGTAGGGACCTAGTCCACCGCATTTTCCCCGTTGTAAGGCCGGGGATCATGGCGGCAGACGTAACCCTCAGGAGCAGCCGCGGCCCGGTGCCGCGGCTGCTCCAAATGGAGAGTTCATATGAGCCAATCCGAACAAAGCCCCATCCTCGAGCTCCGGGGCATCAGCAAACGCTTCGGCGCGGTCCAGGCTCTGGATTCAGTGGACTTCGAAGCCTACACCGATCAAGTCGTGGGGTTGGTGGGCGACAACGGCGCTGGAAAATCGACCCTGGTCAAGATCATTTCCGGCGTCTATCAGCCGGACGAAGGGACGTATTCGTTCGAAGGCAAGCCGGTCAACGTCAACCAGCCTTCAGATGCTACCCAGCTGGGTATCGAGACGGTCTACCAGGATCTTGCCCTGTGCGACAACCTGGATGTGGTTGGGAATCTCTACCTGGGCCGTGAGACCGTGAATCCTCTGATTCCGGGTCTGCTGGCTGCCATTGACGAAATCGAGATGGAACAGACCGCCCGCAAGCTTGTTGGCGATCTTCACGTCACCATTCCCTCTGTTCGCGAGCAGGTGGCCACCCTCTCAGGCGGTCAGCGCCAGTCTGTGGCTGTCGCTCGCGCAGTGCTGTGGAACTCCAGGGTTGTGCTGCTGGACGAACCCACGGCCGCACTGGGTGTGGAACAGACCCAGCAGGTTAAGGACTTGATCAAACGCCTGCGCCAGCGTGGGTTGGCTGTGGTTGTGATCAGCCACAATCTGGTGGACATCTTCGACGTCTCCGATCGCATCATCGTCCTACGCTTGGGCCACCGCGTTGCCACCTTTGACACCAAAGACACCAACGCCGAGTTGGTTGTCGGGGCCATCACGGGTGCGGAGTTCGGCGTGTTGGATTCTGAATCGAAGTCCAGAAAGGATTGACCATGATTTACGGCTGTTTCAATCGATCTCAAATGGAAGGTTGCCATGGTTGATGCAACGGCAACCGACGGGAAAGATCCGGACTCATCTCTTGTTGCAAGGCTGCAAAATCTCGTCCCCCGCCGTCTGACGGAAGGTGATTTGGGCTCGCTGCCGATCCTGATTGGATTGGCCGTTATCGCCGGCATCTTCCAGGCCGCCAACCATCATTTTCTTTCCCCCCTTAATTTGACCAATTTGGTGGTCCAGATCTCAGCCATCGGCACGATCTCGGTGGGCGTGGTCTTGGTGCTGCTGATTGGAGAAATCGATCTCTCGGTCGGCGCTGTTAGCGGGTTGACAGCCGGTGTGATGGCTGTCCTGGCGGTCAAGGTCGGATGGCCCGGCCCACTGGCTGTCCTGGTTGGCATTCTGGCAGGCGCCGGCATCGGGCTGCTGCAGGGCGCCTGGTTTGCCAAAATACATGTGCCGTCCTTCGTGGTCACTCTGGCCGGCTATTTGGGTTGGCAGGGAGCCCTGCTGTACGTTTTGGGCAACACCGGCACGATTAACCTCAACGATCCATTCATCGTCGGCCTGGCCAACACGCGCATGCCGGTCTGGTTCGGTTGGGCGCTGGCTGGGGTGCTGCTGCTGATGTTTGGCTGGCGCGTGCTCGCCGACTGGACCCGGCGCAAGAACCTCAACCTGCGAGTGGCCTCCGGCTGGTCCGTCGGGGCACGGATTGCCATTGTTGCCGTAGCCGCCTTGGGTTCGGTGGCCCTAATGAGTGTCAACCGCAACCCCGTCAAGAATGGGCCGCCGATCAGCGGCGTGCCGACAGCCATTCTGGCACTGCTCGCTTTTGTCATCTGTTTCGATTTGATCCTGCGGCGGACCCGCTTCGGCCGGGCTGTTTTCGCTGTCGGCGGCAACGTCGAAGCCGCCCGACGGGCTGGCATCAACGTCGATCGCCTGCGCATCACCATCTTTGTGCTGTGTTCGAGCCTGGCTGCGGCCGGCGGCATTCTGGCCGGATCGCGCTTGCTGGCGGTCAATCAATCCTCAGGGAGCGGGGATGTGCTGCTCAACGCCATCGCCGCGGCGGTCATCGGCGGCACGAGCCTCTTCGGTGGGCGCGGCAGCACCTGGGCCGCCCTGCTGGGCGCCTTGGTGATCGGGTCGATCTCCAATGGGATGGACTTGCTCGCCTTTTCCTCCTCGGTGAAGTTCATGGTCACCGGCGGAGTCCTGCTGCTGGCGGTGACGGTGGATGCTCTGGGACATTCCCGCCGGGAACAGAGTGGGACGTGAACCGAGGGCTCGAGAGGCCCGAGGGGCACGCCCAACCTGGCGCAGGGACTCTTCGCCCAGTGTCCGACCTTGTCTCCAACCGAGGCTTGTGAAGGATTTCATAAGCAGGATATGCCTGCCATTACGCGTGGGCCAGGCCGCCGCTGGTGGCAGATCAAGCATCCCATTCGGACCTGGCCAGATTGTGACGTCTTAGACACGGAGAGCGCCCTGCCGGGCGCTCCAAGCTTTTGAACCCACGAAGTCAGGAACACAGTTCAGGCTGGACAGCCTTCGGCACCCTCCGGGCCGGGCTTCAGCCTGATGCCAGCTTGTCCAGGGCGGGATTCGCCATGCCGCGCACGCGAACCCGGTAGCTCTCCGCCCCATCGGGCACGCACTCGAAATCCAGCACGGGGTCCACCGCCCCAGCCTGGCGAAGCTCTAACTCGGCGCGCTGGGCAAGGTCAGCTCGCGCCGCGTCCAGCGCTTTCTCAAGGGTGGCGTAGCGTCGGCGTCCGTCGGCCAGTTGAGCGAAGAAGCCCCGAACATGCATGCCGCGCATTTGAGGGTAGATCCAGGCTTCCTTTTCCACCACCAGATTGGCAGCCACAGCGCCCACGGCATTGGCCACCTCGTAGTGAGGCGGAAGGACCAGATCGGTCCTGAGCAGATCGGCCACAGGCGGCAGGAAGATCCCGGCTGGCGCTCCGATGCCGACCAGAGGCATAGCCAGCCGAAGAGTCGACTTGAGATAAGGATTGCGATCGTAGAGGTTCTCCTCAAAGAGCCAGGTCCCCAAGCTGCGGGCGGAGACGTGCGATGGCGCCCGTTCAACCTCCTGGCCGCTGATCTGAGCTACGATCTCTGCCACGATCCGTTCGGCGATCAATGTCTTGACGCTCTGAATGAGTTCGGTGGCAGCGCAGCCTCGCAATTGGGAAACGAACTTGGTGGCAATCTGCGCCGCCTCCGTATCCCAGGCTGTGAACTCGCCTGAGACATGCAGCAAGTCGGTCGGTGTCACCGCGGAACGCGCAATGACCCCTTCCCGGACCAGAGCCGGACCGCCGAACTGGATTGGGTGGATCAGCCCCAGCCGATCCAACAAGCTGGTAAGCGAAATGGGCCCCTGGCGCAGGATGGCCAGAGCTTGCCGCGCGTGCGGGTCTTCAACAGCTCGACGGGGATCGCGCTGCAAGAACCAGTACTCGACTGAGGTCGGCGACGGCCGATGAGTCAAGCCTCTGGCCCGGCCCTTGAGATCCGCCGCCACAGACGGTTCGCGGGACGCAAGCTGACAGAGCGGTGTGACACGCTCCGGACCGACAATCAGCCGATCGTCCGCATCCAGCCCGATAAGGCTGTCGCCGCCCAACCCGATTGACCGCACGTCAGCCGCGCGAACTGCCGTCCGAAACGCGCCCACCAGCGTCCCTTCATCCCAAATCAGCACCCGGCCATCGTCAACAATGGCCAGATCGGTGGTTGTTCCACCGATGTCCACCACCATCGCCCGCCCCAGTCCGGAAAGGAAGCTCCCTCCAATGGCACTGGCTGCTGGCCCAGAGTGGACGTTCTCGACCGGCCGTACGGCTGCCATCTGGGCCCGGGTGAGCGCGCCATCACCGCGAACGACCATCAGCGGCGCCGTGATGCCCCTGTGATCCAGGGCGGAACGCATGGCCTCGATGAAGTTCTTCAGGATGGGGATCAGGGCGGCGTTCAGAGCCGCTGTGGTCGCCCGCTCCACGGAGTTCAAACGCGTTGAGAGTTGATGGCCAAGCACTACCGGGAGGCCAGACACTTCCGCTATGACTTTGGCCGCCGCTTCTTCGTGGCTTGGATCAAACGGGCTGAAGTAGCCCGAAACCGCCAGGGCGTCGACGTCCCAAATCCAATTGCGGGCCGTCCCGGCCACACCTTCGGTGTCCAAGGGGGCTTGCTCGGTCCCGTACAAGGTATGTCCGCCCGTCAGATACGCCACTCTCCGGGTGCCGAACCTTTCGTCAAATCGGAACCGGGCGGCCAGTTCCGGATCGTAGCCCAGCAAGAGAAGGCCAACAGGGTAGCCTTTGCCTTCGGCAATGGCATTCGTTGCCAGCGTGGTTGAAATGGAGACCAAGCGGATTTGGGAGCGGTCCTCCGGCAGCAGCCGGTCCAGAGCTCCAAGGATGCAAGCCTGCAAATCCTCTTGGGTGGTGGGGGTCTTGCTGGTCGCCAGCACCCGACGGCTTTCATGATCAAAAAGAACCCCGTCGGTGTAGGTGCCACCCGTATCCACACCAAGGACCAGGACTGTCATGGCGCGCCCACCAGATCCACCGGACTCATCGGTTGAATCGTGCGCAGATGAGAAACAGAGACGGCTTGGTCACAGTCTCTCCCCAGCCGGATCATCGATCGCTTTACGCCTTCGCCGCGAACCAATCCGCGGAAGCGAGAGCAAGCTGACCCCACCCACAACGAGCACGGCGCCGAGAATTTGCCAGGGATCCAGCCTTTCCCCCAGCAGAAGGTAAGACAAAAGCGCAGCGAAGGCGACTTCAGAGTTGGAGGTGATGGACGCCACGCTTGCCTGCAGTCGATTAAGGCCGGCCGTATACAGGCCAAATCCGGCGACCGTGGTCAGCAGCACCAGCCCTCCGAAGGATGCAAGCACCTGAGGGGAGAATAACCAGGGCATGGTCAGCTCTCCGGCTTGAAACGGCAGGAGCGCCAGGGCGGCAAACCCGAAAATGTAAACCAGGACGGTCCACGAACCGTAGGATCCGGTGAGTTTCTTTCCCAGAAGGGAGAAGGAACCGTAGAACAGCGCCGAGAGAAGCGCCACGCCCAATCCGGCCAGCGTGATGCTCATCCCCTGCATTCGATCGAGCCGTGAAATGAGGACGATACCGATGAAGGCCAGCAAGATCGCCAGCAACTTGAGCCGCGTCAGCGGCTCTTTCCAGAGGAACCACGCCGCCAGGGTGACGAAGACAGGCGCGTTACACTGGATGACTGTCGAGATCGACACACCATTGAGCAGAATGGATGTGTTCCACAGGACGTGAAACGCACCAATGCTGATGGCCCCCATGACAAACAGCCAGGGCAGGTCCGAACGCCGGACCCTGAGAAGCTGTGGCCGGAGCACAGCCAATCCGATCAGAAGTGCGCCGAATGTGAACAAGTCGCGCCAAAACGCCAGCCCCACGGGCTGGATGGCGCTGCCATCTGAGATAAAGCGGATGAATATGCCGGAGGTTGACCAACACGCCGTCGCCAGCAGAACCATCATGAAGCCAGCGGCGTCGGAACCCGTTTCGGGCCCTGCCTCATCGACAACGTCTATCGACTCTACGCCTGTGCCTGGATTAGCCTTCATGGACTTCCGCGCTACCCTGTGGACTCTGGCGCCAGAGCCATCGCACCCACGTAGCGCTGCATGAAGTCAGAATCCACATCAAGGTCCACCTGGTCGGCGTGCTCTGCCAAAGCTTCGCCTCGCGCGAACCCATCGTCGAACAGAAACTGAGCCGCGCCGAAGCCGGCGCCGTTGGCGATAGTCTCCACCGTCTCTCGGCGAACTGGCGGAATCATGCCCAAGGACAGCACGGCATCGATGTCCACCTGGCCACCAAACGAACCCGTCAGGACGACCCGCTGCAAATCCGTTGGCTCCAGGTTCAATTTCGACATCAGAATATTGATGGCGGCCCGGATGGCCCCCTTGGCTTTCTGAAGCTCACGAATGTCCCACTGGGTGAGATGGAGGTCCGTACCGGGGACGAGCTGGAACCGGGCGGCGCCCATCTCATCCCTGTCGAAGCGATCGGCGAGTCCAGGCACATCAGTCGAGAAGCGCCCGTTGGGCTCTATCAGGCCGGCCTGGCGCAGTTCGTGGACGACGCTCATCAGACCCGAGCCCGTCATCCCGATCGGAGCTTCATCAGCGATGGTGTCGAATGCAAGATCGCCGTCGGTCCATTGCGCTTGGACGATAGCCCCATCCACCGCCCGGCTGCCACAAGATATATTCACCCCTTCGAACGCCGGGCCCGCGGCGGTGGAGGCGGTCAGAATACGGTCGCCGTCGGTCACCATGACCTCGCCGTTGGTCCCCAAGTCAATCGCCGCCATCGGCTCGTCCGCCTGGTCGAAATTGAAGTAGGCCAGGCAGGCCAGCGCATCCGACCCGACAAAGCCGCCAATAAGAGGCGGCAACATCACCTCAACGCCCTCAGGGAATATCCCCTCCATCATCTGGCTGGCGTCCCGGATCGGACGGCTGTCATAGGGTTGAAATGGGATCTGGGCCAGATTCTCGAGCGGCAGCCCCGTGAGCAGGTGATGCATAGCCACATTTCCGACGATCGTGACCCGTTGGACGCGTTTCACAATCCTTGCAGACATGCGAAGGGAGTCGACCGCCTGGTTGATCGAAGCCAATGCGAGCCGCCTTAACCGATCCCGGTCCTCTCTCCGGTTGATGGCGGAATTCAACCGGGATATCACATCGGCACCGTAGACCGTTTGCTGATTGAGGCTGCCGGAACCCGTGCACACCTCGCCGTCATCCAGCATCGTCAGGAACGCCGCCACGGTGGTCGTCCCAAGATCGATTGCCAGACCGATCGGCGCCTGGCTGCGCTTGTAGCGATTGCTGCTGCGGAAGATCTTGTTCGAATAGACCACGATCGGTGACAGGACAACCCGGGCGTCGCCCGCCACTCGCGCCCGGCATGCCAACCGATTGTTGAGCGCCAGCTCTCCCGCTGTCAGGTGTTCGAGTTCTACTTCATCTGGCGGCGCCAGCCCCTCTTCGGCCAACACCTTGCACAACCCACAAACGCCGCGGCCGGCGCAGGGTTGCTCCAGCGGAAGCCCGGTCCCGGCGATGACATCGCCAACGATCTGTCCGACAGCGGCCGCAGCCAACTCCGTTCTTTCCCCGTAGACTACCGTCACATTTGGCATTAGTTCAAGCGCTTCAACAGCGCTCAGTCGCCCCTTTCTTCGAAAGCCCCTAGGACATGATCGTAAAAGGCGCCAATATGCTGGCGCATGATGCTCTCGGCGAGTTCGCCCTCCCCGGCCCGAATCGCCGTCAAGAGCTCGATGTGCTCATGCACAGCTCCCGCCAGAACATCCATTTCGGGGCCAGCCAGATGCCACAGCCGCAATGATAGGCCATAGAACCGGTCGAGCACCTGTTCCAGATAGTCGTTGTGAGCCGCGCGTGCGATCGCTCGATGGAATCTGTAGTCAACATCGAACAGTCGACGGACGTCTTCGCCCGGCACCTGCGCCTGCTCATCCCGGAGAGCACTCAGTACAGCAAGATCATCCTCGGTCGCCCGGCGAGCTGCCAAGCGCGCCGCGAAACCTTCGAGCAAGCTGCGCAGTTCGCTCAACTGCTGCAAGTCCGGCAGACTGACCTCGCCCACGAATACACCATCGGGCGGGAGGGAGATGAGACCCTCGTGTGCCAGCAGCTTGAGAGCCTCCGGCACGGAACTGGGCGCCGTCTCCAGTTCTTTGATAAGCTGGTCGACATCGACCGGTGAACCCGGCGGCAGTTCCAGCGTAATGATCTTCTCTCGGATGAGATGATACGCCCTCTCGGTATCCACTCGGTTGAGATCCATCATCTACTCCATCCCGACCTTCTTCGGCCACAGCGCAGGGTATCCGCCTCAACGTGAGAGACGAGGATTGCCCAGCGCTTTGATCCGGAGCCGGTAGCTGTCCAAGCCATTGTCGATCTCCACAATATCCACCTGTGGGTTCTCTGCCCCGGCCCGAACGGCGGCACCGAGCGTTCGATCCCGACCCCTAACGCGGCCGTCTGCCAGTGCTTCCTCGAGTGTCTCGAACTTCCGACGGCTTTCACCGTCCTGCACATAGTATCCAACCACATCCAATCCACCGCTTGACAAGCGAGGGTAGATGAGGACTTCCTCTTCCACCATGACGCTGCCCCCGACCGCCCCGACGGCATTGGCCACTTCGAACCGATTGGGAAGCAGAAGCTCCGTATGCAGCGCCGATGCCACCGGCGGCAGCAGGATCCCGGCTGGAGCGCCAATCCCGATCATTGGGTGGCGCAGACGAAACTGCGTCGACAGGTGTGGATGATCCTCCACGAGACTGTTCTTGAAGAACCAGCTATCCGGGCTCGGATCAGCCTGATTGAAAGATGACACAGGCAGCCCTGAAAGAAAGCTGACGATGGCACCCACAATGATGGCCGTCATGCGGCGCCAGACAACGTCCGCCAGGTCCTCAGGCGCCATCGATAGCGATCGGCCGAAAACCTGGATGGCCCAACTTGACGCTTCCCGGTCCCATTGGACATACCGGCCCTCAAAGTGGAGCAGATCGGTGGGGGTCAACCCCCCTTTGCTCAAAATCTCCTGACGAAACAGGGGCTCCGCGCCGAGCTGATTGGGGTGCAGCAGGCCCATGGATTTGAGAATCTCCGGAACGGGCAATGGGCCGGCGCGAAGCAGGTCCAGCAGCCGCTTGTGACGGTCGTCTTCGACTGCGTCCCGAGCAGACGGTTCTCGAAGCAGGAACCAGTAGTCGAGCCATTCCCTTTGGGTCAGGGACCAGGAACGCCTGGCGAGAGCCTCGAGCCGACTTCGCACCGGCTGGTGCTGTGCCGCAAGCTGGCCCAGTGGGACCACCCTCTCGGGCCCCAAGATGATGGACTTGTCGGCGGAGACTGAGATGTGGCTGTCCCCACCCAAACCGATCGACAGCAGCTGGGCCGCCTTGACCGCAGTCTTGTAGTCCGCCACCATCGCCCCGTTTTCCCGGATGGCCACTGCGCCGCGCTCGACAAGCGCCAAATCGGTCGTCGTGCCGCCGATGTCAACCACCAGAGCGTCGTCTTTGCCGGACAAAAACCTTCCGCCAATCGCACTCGCAGCCGGGCCGGAATGGATCGTCTCGACCGGCGTGCGGGCGGCGAATTCATCGCTCATCAATGTCCCATCGCCCCGAACCACCATCAACGGGGCGTGGATTTGACGCTTTTCCATGGCACGACGAACAGCGATGATGAATTTCTGGAGGACACCCAGCAAGGAGGCATTAAGGGCAGCTGTGGTGGCACGTTCTACCGACCCCAGTTTGGTCGACAGCTGGTGGCCCATCACAATCGGCAAATCGCACACGCTTGAGATGGCGTCCCTCGCCCGCTGTTCGTGCTCGGGATTGAGCGGGCTGAAGTAGCTGGAAATGGCCAGCGCATCGACCGTATCCTTGATTTCATTGGCCTTGGCCAGCAGCCCATCCAGGTCAAGCGGTTCCTTTTCCTGACCGTTGAGATCGTGTCCACCCGCGAAGTAGAAGTAGTCGGGCGTAGAGAAGTGCCTTCCCAGTTGGAAGGAATTGATCAAGTCCGGATCGTAGCCGATGAGAAAGAGACCGACGCGCTTGCCCTTGCCTTCGGCAATCGCATTGGTTGCCAATGTGGTCGAAACGGAAACCATGCGGATTTCGTCAGGATTTTCGAGGTGAATGTGCTCAAGAACGTCGTCAATCCCTATCGACAAGTCATGTTTCGTCGTCAAGCTCTTGTACGTCGCCAGGACTTCACGCGCACGGTAGTCCATCAACACGCCGTCGGTGTAGGTACCGCCCGTGTCGATTCCCAAGACGAGTGCGCGCTCTCCATCATCTCCGACCACGAATACCCTCACTCTTCGCGCTGAGACTCTCTCTGGATGTTTCTTCTTTCCGCCAACCCTCTTCGGCAGAGTGGGCAGGGCGCAAGGCCGCCCTGCCCACCCCAAGAAACCGTGGTGCTATCGCCCTGCCTGGATCAGGCGGGCTCTTTGGATCCAAACATGTCGATATCGATTTCCTCACTTACATGGCGCTCATCCGCCAGTTCACAGATTCGATGCAGTTCTTTGTACATCGCATCATCAAGGAGAGGTTCCTGCTCAGTGTCCAGAATCTCGAGGACACGTTCACGAACGCGGTCACGATGCGACTTGCTCCCGGCGGCGGTCCAGCTTTCCCAATTCTGTCTGTCGATAAGCTTTGGACGCCAGATCTCTGTCTTGAAGCGTTCGTAGGTGTGGTCATGCTCCAGGAAATGGCCCCCAGGGCCGACCTCATCCATGACACTTAAGCCCATCTCGGTGTCGGTCACCGTGAACCCGCGCATGATCCGCTTGACCATATCAATGATCTCGTCCGAGGCAACCATCATGGACGGAGAACTGGTCAAGCCTTGCTCCAGATATCCGACGTCGTGGATCATGTTTCCACCGACCAGGGCCGATGTGGCGATATTGATGGCGGCTTCCATGGCCGCCTGTTCGTCGAACAGCTTCGAATCCGAGCACCCCGCAGTCTCATACATCGGCACGCCCAGCCACTTGGTGATCTGTGTATAGGCGGCGCTGAGCAGGGCCATCTCTGGCGACCCGTAGCAGTACACAGTCGTCCGCATATCCATATTGGACATCAACCCGCCGATGATCAGGCTGGCGCCCGGCTTGCGAAGCTGGCTGAGCACAATCCCGAACAGACTCTCGGTGAGCGCTTGTACAGCTGTGCCCGCAAGCGTGGTAGGCGAAGTGGCGCCGGCCAGCGGGCAGGGTGTGTAGACGAAGGGAATATCGTGGTCACAGGAGAACAACAGCTTCTGGACAACTTCCTTCGAATGGCTTAAGGGCGAGACAGGCTCGATGTAGAGTGAGAATATCGGGCCCTTCTTCCATTCATCTTTGCCTCCGACGCGGATGTATGCCATCTCAAGCTGGTCGTTGAGGCCGTCCAGATCGACGGCGGTAATGTTGATCGGCTTGGTGGTGCCTTCGAGCATGGCGAGGTACTGCCAACGGTCATAGGTCCCAACTGCCGTATCCTGCACGATCCCAAGTGACATGTGGAAATCGATGTTGGGCAGTGCCTGGGCCAGCCGGGCGAAGTTCTTGACGTCTTCGTAGGTGGCCCGGCGCCTTTCCCCGGTCTTTGGGTCGAGGGTAAAGGGCGTGTCGGAGCCGCATCCGAAGTAGACCTGGTCTTTGTACAGCTCCATCTTGTGCTGACGATCGGGGCCCTCCACCACAACCTTACGAGGCAGGGTGGATAGTGCTTTGTCGACCATCCAGGGGGGAATCTTCACCAGGCTGCTGTCGTCGGTTGTGTCTTCGACGATGGCCCCTCCCGCATGAGCGAGCTCGACGCCCTCTTCTTCATAGACACGCACTCCGGTTTCGTAGAGCACGCTCAGCGCCGCGAAGTAGATCGAACTCGATCTCATCCGGAGAGAGAACTTCAAAAGTCGGGGTGGCGTTCACACCGTAGTTGGTTCGCTTCACTCTCATGCCACTATCTCCAATCCAATCTGCACTGAGCGCTATGCGCCGTGGTCATCGCGTGAGATAAACTGCTGCTGGCGGAGCTCGCCCCCGGGCGGAACGATGATGAATTCCTGGTCAACCAGCTCGGGCGACTGGGCTATTTCAGCCAACCGCTGGACAAAGATCTCCGAGCCCAGAATCTCTTCGTATCTCATCCCCCATCGGGCGCAGAATTCCGCGACTTCCTTCGCCTGTGGCCGGTACTTCTCGAGATCTTCTTTTGAATGGGCCACGAATACCAGGCGCTTGTAGTGCTGATACTGCTGATCCATCAGCCATTCGGCCTCTTCTTGACCGTAGCGCTCCTGGTATTCCTCATACTCGCTGAGCGGGTTGCTGCCCGATTCCAACCAACCCTTGGTGAGGTAGTACGTCCCGGGTTCAGACTCGAATTCCTCAATGTACCTGCTGTATGAGCCGAGCAAAATCGCAATGCAATCGTCGGCCCGGGAGATGAGCAGCGTGTGTTGGCCCGCTTTGATCCCATTCAGCCCATTGCCACACAATCCATACCCAAGAACGATCAGGCTTGGGGTTTCCAACCCGTCGATGTACTCCTGCACAGCAAGCTGAAGCTTGGCAGGTACCCTGTGCAATCCGTACTCTTGGAAGGTGATCTGATCGACCACGTCGACCGGCAAGTGCTGGTCAAGCAGGCCCTCAAAGACCCGGCACGCCAGGACCACCAAGGGCTGTGTTCGCTCAGTCATGCTTCGACCAGTCCTCGAGGACCCGAGGACGCCAGATAGATTGGGCGCCAGCCGAAAACGCCAGACAGCATATGCTTCAGGCTCCTACCAGTTGCTTGGCCAAATCACTGGCAGCTACGGCATTCGAACCGTAGCCGTCAGATCCGATCCGATCTGAGAAATCCTGATCTACCGGCGCGCCGCCGACCATAATCTTCACCTTGTCCCTCAGGCCCGCCTCCTCGATCGCCTTGATGGTTTGGCCCATGGCCCGCATGGTCGTCGTGAGAAGGGCCGACATCCCCACGAGATCTGGCTGATGCTCCTTGATGGCCTCGATGAAGGCTTCCGGAGGGACATCAAAACCGAGGTTGACCACCTGGAACCCGGCGCCCTCACACATCATGCCCACCAGGTTCTTGCCGATGTCGTGCAGATCCCCCTTGACCGTGCCCAGGACGACCGTGCCCAGCATCTTGACGTCGGACTTGGCCAACTCTGGCCGGAGCAGTTTGAGGCCTTCCGACATGGCGTCGGCCGACATTAAAACCTCGGGGACGAACATATCGCCTCGCCGAAATCGGGCCCCCACCTCATTCATGCCTACGATCATCCCGTCGTCGAGAATGGTCTTGGCTTCCAATCCCTCGTCAAGAGATTTCTGCACCAACTCAACCGCGGTGTCTGCGTCCCCTTCCAGAATGGATGTGGACAGTCTTTCGAGAATGTCGCTCATAGCACTCGCTCTCCTGATGTTCGGGTTGCTTCGGTTGGGGTCAGGCCGATTCCTTGACCCGCTCCTCAGCCTCAGCCAAGACCTGCTCGATAACCTTTTCGGTTTCAGGTTTGATGGCGCTCGGTTCATGCGTGGCCAGCAAATCCTGTACCCGGCCTATCACTCGATCGGACATCCGCTGAGAACCCATCTGTGCCCACTCTTCGTAGTTCCGGCGATCACAGAGGTTTGGATACCAGAATTCTGTCCTGTAATACCGACGGGTGTGTTTTTCGCGCAGATAGTGTCCGTTGGGTCCGACGTTGCCGATCACGTCGACCGCCAGGGTATCTTCGTTGACATCGATGCCGCGTGTGATGCGCCGTGAATAGCCTATGGCTTCATCCATCATCGCTAACTGGAACACGGACCCAGTCATGGCGCTTTCGGTGTAGCCGACATCATGACACAGGTCCCCTCCGGTCAATGCAGAGAAGTACACCGACAAGGATCCCTCGATGGCAGCCTGTTCGTCCAGCGCTTTGGAATCCGTGCAGCCGCCAGTCTGCCACAAGGGCAGTCCCGCATAGTGGGCGAGCTCGGTGACACCGGCCATCATCAACGAAAGCTCTGGCGCACCGTAGGCCAGGATCATCTGGCTCATGTCCATCACCGACAGCACACCGCCCATAATGAACGGCAGGCCGGGACGTACCGCCTGGGCCAAGACCAACCCCATCCACGATTCGGCCGCCGCCTGAATGACGATCCCTGCCGCGGTTATTGGCGCGGTGCCACCGGCAATCGGGCACGGCGTGAAGATCAAGGGGATCCGGTGGCGGGCTGCAAACAAGAGTTTGTCGATCGCCTCGTAGGTGCTGACCAGCGGAGAGAGGGGTTCACAGTAGTGGACATAGGTCGGCCTGCGCTCAAAAGCATCCTGCCCCCCAGCCTCAGCTACGGCGATCTGATGGATGCCCTCTGAGTCAAATCGATCGTAAGACCAGGCGACGATCGGTTTGCTCGTGTTCGGAAACATCCCGGCGAATTCGTACAGCGCGCCGAGTTCATGATGCACATCGCTGACGGTTCCCAAGGACTCGCAGAAATCAATGTTGGGCAGCGCATCAACCGTTCGGGCCACGAGCGGGACATCAGATTTCAAATACGGCCGGCGCTCCTGAGTCTCTATGTCGATGAAGTTCGGGCACGTAGGCCCGGGACCGAAGTGGGCGCGCCCCGGCCCGATATGAATGTCATGATCGGGATTGCCATCACGAGCGAACACCGTGAACGATCGGGGGGCCAGCTCCAGAGCATGCTTGACAATATGCGAAGGGATACGAACCCGAAGCCCATCCACATCTGCGCCCGCTTCGCTCAATATGTCGCGCGCCTCCTCGTGATGGACCTCCAAGCCAGTGTATTCAAGCACGCTCAGCACACCGTTGAAGAGCTCTTCCAGCTGATCTTCGGAAAGCATTCTGAACCGCACCCCGGAGTTGACTTGATAGTTGGCTCTCATTGATTGGCCTCCAAATTCAGTACAGGCAGCATTGTGCGGAGACGGAAAAGACCATCTCCTGGATCAACCCACTCCGACCAGTCTCTTCGCCAATTCGGAGGCAGCTGCAGCGTTTGACGCGTAGGCATCGGCCCCTATTTGATCAGAAAATTCCTGGGTCACCGGTGCTCCGCCGACCATGATCTTCACTGTGTCGCGCACCCCGGCCTCTTCAAGCGCCTTGATCGTCTGCTCCATGGCCCGCATGGTGGTCGTCAGAAGAGCTGACATCCCCACAAGATCAGGCTCGTATTCTTTCACCGCTTCGACAAATGCTTCAGGAGCCACGTCCTTTCCCAGATCGTGGACGTCGAACCCGGCGCCTTCGCACATCATTGCCACCAGGCTCTTCCCAATGTCGTGAAGATCTCCCTTGACTGTCCCCAGGACAATCTTCCCGACCATCTTGGCGCCCGTTTCGGCCAACAAGGGGCGAAGCATGTCCATCGAGGCCTGCATGGCGCGCGCCGAACGCAGGACTTCCGGCACGAACATGTTGCCCGCTCGGAACTCCTTGCCGACATGGTCCATGCCAGGCATGAGACCTTCATCCAGAATTTGCTTGGCGTCCAACCCCTCATCCAACGCCTGCTGAGTTAGACCGGGCATCACATCGCGATCGCCTTCGATTATCGAAGTCGCCAACTTCGACAGGACTTCACTCATCGCCTTTTTCCTCCCGTTCGGTTGGGATATGGTTCGTCGTCGGTCATCTCTTCTCTTTGCCCTCTGCGCAATAGCCAGCCTGAGGGACACCTCCTTCAAAGATATTCCTTGATCGAGGCATGAAACTGGCGAATATGCTCTCTCATCGCCCGCTCGGCACCATCGACATCGCCAGCCTGAATACTGGCCAAGGTCTCAAGATGGGCCTCGACGTTGACATCGCTTGCTTGAACGTAGTCCATCGCCAGATACCAAATCCGAAGAGACAGGTCGTAGTAGCGGTCGATCTCTCGAAACAAGAACCGGTTTCGGCCGGCCCGCGCAAGCGCCTTGTGGAAGCTTCGGTCCAGGCCAAACAACCTGCCCAAATCAACCTGCTGGATCGTTTGATACTCATCCGCCAGCCCCTCCAGCTGGGCAAGTTCTTGAGTTTGGATCCTTTCCGCCGCCAGGCGTGCACTGAGCCCCTCCAGCTCGACCCGAACCTCAAAGATCTGAGTCAGGTCGGTGATGCGAATATCGGCCACCTGTGACCCCCGATGGGGCATTGCTACGACAAAATCCTCCGCTTCGAGTTTTTTCAATGCCTCACGGATCGGTGTCCGGCCCAGATTTAAGTCGGCCATCAAATCTGCCTCCCGAATGACCGTTCCGGGCCTCATTTCGATGGTTACAATCCGGTCCTTGAGCAGGCGGTAGGCCTGATCGGAATCGGTTGGCGGCATGCCTGCCTCCGCATCCTCTCCATCAGGAATCCGCCGTATCCTTCTGGCGTTCCCTGTACGCCTTGATCCAATTCATTCCGTAATCATCCCGCCCCATCGCCAGATCAGCGGCCAACACAGCCAATCGGACATCTGCCACCAGAGGATTAGTAATGGGACAGGTCATGCCAGCATGGATGGCCATGGCGATGAAGGTGCTGTTGATCGCATGCCGATCTGGCAGGCCAAATGAGATGTTGCTTGCACCCATGGTGATGTTGACACCAAACTTGTCTCTCACCATGGCGACAGTGTCGAGCGCAATCCGTCCAGCCGTGCTGTCTGCGCCCATTGTCAGCGCCAGGGGATCGATCACAACGTCTTCAATGGGGATCCCGAGCTTGTCCGCCCGTTCGATGATCTTGCCCGCCACAGCCAGGCGGGACCCAGCATCAGGCGGGATCCCATCTTCGTCCATGCACAAGCCGATGACCGCCGCGCCATGCTCCTTGACCAAGGGCAGGACCGAAGTCAGGGACTTCTCTTCGCCGTTGACAGAGTTGATCAGCGGCTTCCCCTGGTAGATCTTCAAGGCGGCTTCGAGTGCTTCCGGATCGGCCGTGTCGATACACAGCGGGACGTCAGCAACTCCCATAACTTCCTGAAGCACCTTCACCAGCAGGACCGGTTCGTCGGCCCCAGGCACACCAGCGTTAACATCAAGGATGAGGGCGCCGGACTCGACCTGGCTTTTGGCATCCGAACGCACGATATCGAAATCGCCTTCTTTGAGCGCCGCCAGAACCTTCTTGCGGCCAGTTGGATTGATACGCTCTCCGATGATGACCGTTGGCCTGCTCCGGCTGATTTCGACAGTCTGTGTATCTGACGTAATAGTTGTGATTACGTCTTCGGTCATTTTTCACCTCATCGTTGGCTTGGCGACACTCCGACTCTATCAGGGTCCAGCATAGCGCGTTTCTCTCAGCTTGAACGGAAGGAATTGGAATTGGCCCTCCCTCACGCTCGCCCTGAGAGGATGCTCACGGACTGCGCCATCCCTAGGCCGCTGATTGGGCCGTCCGCCTTTCACGGAAACGTTGGGCACTTGCGCGGATGGAGGCATAGACGCCGGCCACCCCGCCCGGATAGAAGATCATGACCAGGATCAGCAGCAATCCGTAGAGCACAAGGTGCAGTCCTGGTAGATTGGTCAGATTCGAGCGAAGGTACTCAATCAGGAAGATGAACGGGAAGGCTGTCACCCCGCCACCCCAGATGCTTCCCCTTCCGCCTATGTAGGCGATGGCCAAAACCTCCACCGTATGAGATGTCTGCATGATTTGGGGTGTCAAGATTCCGTAGTAGTGGGCATAGAAGCCTCCCAACCACCCGGCAAAGGCGCACTGAACGGTGAAATTGAACACCCGGTAGAAGGTCGGATTGATGCCCGATGCCTGGGCGGCGTCAATGTTTTGGCCCAGAGCTCTAAACGCCAATCCGATATTGGAGCGCGTAATGTAGCGAAGCACGAGAAACGTGACCATCATCATGATGGCGATGACGTAGTAGTAGGGCAGGTTGGATGCCGTTTCAAAGTAGGTGGGTGAATTGAGGCCCAAAGGACCACGCGTCAGGCCAGTGAGATTGCGCGTCAATCCCAGGAGCGCCAATCCAACGAACCACGACATGAGCGCCGCGAAGATGCCTCGCAGTCTCAGCGTGAGAACCCCGGTGATGAATCCGAGCAGAGCCGCCGGGAGCACGCCGAGAAAAGTGCCGATCCAAGGCGAAATGCCGAAGTTGACCGCTAACAGAGCCGATGTATAAGCGCCCACGCCCAGGAAGGCAGCAAATCCGAAATTCACCACGTTGATGTAGCCAGTCGTGAAGTCAAATGCGATAGCCTGCGCGCCGATTAGTGCCGCCCCAATCAGCCAGCGCAACAGGTCTTCCCTTCCAAAAGGCGGGATGAGTGGCAGCGCAAAAAGCAAGGCTATGGCAATCAGACCGTGCAGGTTGATGCCGAAAGTCTCCGACAGGCGTCGGATGCGGTCCATCGGACCCGTCGGTTCAAGCTTGTATACCTGTTCCACTTCCGGACTCTTCTTATCGTTATTGCTCATGGACGCCCTTGACCTCGCTTCCGAACAATCCCGATGGTTTGATGAGAAGGATCAGCATGACAAACGCCGTAGGTATCACATCATCCCAACCCTGGCCGATGTAGAAACCCGTGAGGGACTGGATCATAGCCACCAAAAACCCGCCGACCAGCGCGCCCGCCACATTGCCCAATCCAACAAGGATCACAACGTACCATGCAATGTAGAGAGGTTTGAGCCCAACGGTGGGGTAGGAAGGAAACATGAAGAGCAGGCTGGCGCCGGCCAACGCCGCCAGGGCACTGCTCAAAGACATGGTCAACACCTGGATACGATCCAACTCGATCCCCACCATCTGGGCACCGGTTTCATCCTGGGAAACAGCACGGATGGCGCGCCCAATCCGCGTCTGCCGCATGAAATACCAGAACCCGGCCATGACCACCATCGCCAGGCCGAAGACGACCACGCGCTCGACTGAAATTGACACGCCGAAGATATGGAGCGGCGGCGCCTTCCAGTAACTGACAATTCCCTTGAAGTTGGTCCCGAATAGGAGCTGATCGCCATTGATCAGAATCACGGAAACTCCGACCGTCAGCAAGAACGTGTTCATGATCCACTGCTCTTTGGTGCGTACACGCAGCGGGTGGAAGACCAGTTTCTCGAGCACAACACCCAGCACAGCACCGATCAGCATGGCGGCGATGATCCCAATGAACGGCGCAACTGCCGAGAGCAGCGGCTGAGGGTGATCAGCCAGATAGGATGAGATCGGCGTGAACACGAAGTAGCCCACCAGCGTCCCCACCATGAAGAACTCACCGTGGGCAAAATTGACAACGTTCATCACCCCGAACACAAGAGACAGGCCCACAGCCATCAACGCCCACATCCCGCCCGTAACTACGGAATTGATGAGAATGAAGGGTCCTGAATAGATAGTGGAGATCACGGCGATGACCAATGCCGCCAATATCGTAATCCCTGCCGCCGAAGTCAGGCTCCCCAGTATTCGCTGCCATAAACTCGTCCGCTGGCTGGCAATTTGTCCCATGCGCCTAGCTCCCATCTTCCCTGTGAAAGGCGTCAGATTCCGAGATACGCCGTTTGGACGTGCGGGTTCTCCATCAGTTCGTGGCTTTCGCCTTCCATGACGATGCGGCCATTCTCCAGCAAGTAAGCGCGGTCGGTGATCTCCAAGGTGGCATTCACATTCTGCTCCACCAACAAGAGAGTCACACCTTCCTGCTGAAGACGCTTCAAAGCGTTGAACACATCCATGGTTAGGTTTGGTGCCAGACCCAGTGACGGCTCATCGACCAAAAGCAAGTCGGGATTCGACATGATTCCACGTGCGATGGCCAACATCTTTCGTTCCCCTCCGCTGAGTGTGCCCGCCAATTGGGGTTCACGTTCCTTCAGCCTCGGGAAAAGGCTATAGACAAACTCGAGAGTCTTCTGTTTGACCTGTTCATCGCGAATGATGTATGCGCCCAGAAGCAGGTTCTCCCTGACCGACATATCGGTGAAGAGATTCAGGCTCTCGGAGATGTAGCTGATCCCTTCTTGGGCGGCCACGTCACTGGCGCGCTTGCCGCCGATTTGACGGCCAGAGACCACGATTTCCCCCGAAATGGGATGAACCAGTCCGGCGATTGACCGAAGCGTGGTCGTCTTTCCCGCACCGTTCGGCCCGATCAAAGCTACGAATTCACCGTCTTTGACCTCAAGGGAGACATCCCACAGAACTTGCAGGAAGTCATATCCAGCGTTGAGCCCGTTTACGCGAAGCAACGCGAACCTCCTTGCGACCATGTCGGAAGTTGACTGGCCCAGATTGCGCCGGAATGCTCACCAGCCGCTCTCGGTTGGCATGGGCTGACAGGCATGCCTAACGGCGGGGCCCTCACGCTGTCGCCTTCTTTCCCAGGTATGCGTCTGTGACGACAGGATCGCGGGCGACATCTTGCGGCTCCCCTTCAGCTATCTTCCGACCATACTGGAGAACCATAAGTCTGTCGCACAGCCCCATGATCACGCGCATGATGTGCTCGATGATCAAGATCGTCACACCGTTGTCCCGGATCTTGCGGATGACGGCCATCAGGTCCGCCAGCTCACCCTCGGTTAGTCCGGCCGCTACCTCGTCCAGCAGAAGGAGCTTCGGCTCACTTGCCAGCGCACGCGCCAGATCCAAGCGCTTCAGCTGGACCGTGTTCAAATTGGTGGCCAGGGTTGACGAAGGCATGGGGAATTCGACGAAGTCCAACATCTCCTCGGCCCACATGCGCGGGTTGAAGATGTTGGAACGCTCGTTGCCAAAGATCGAGGACACCATCACGTTCTCTAGCGCTGTCATCTTGGGAAATGGCTGGGAGATTTGGAACGTGCGGCTCATGCCTTCCCGGCACAACACATCAGCCCGGTAGCCGGTCATCTTCTTCCCCAGGAAGCTGACCACACCATCGTCTGGCCGGAGCGTACCGGCGATGCAATTCAGCAGCGTGGTCTTGCCGGCCCCGTTGGGGCCAATCAAGCCAAAGATCTCGCCTTCATCGATGCCCAGTGAAACAGCGTTCACGGCCACCAAGCCGCCAAAGCGTTTGGTCAGCTCTCTGACTTCAAGAAGAGGGGGCATGGTCCTCGCCTCAGTTTCTGCCGGACATCAGGTGCCTGCGGTCAGCGATGAGTGTTTCAGGGGGGAGGCTCGCCTCCCCCCTGAAGCGTTTTCAAACCCTACTGCTTCACCATCAGCTGTGACTCGGAGATGGTGGACGGCCAGACGTAGACTGGCTGACCATCCATGTACTGGAGCACAGGGAAGGTGTAGTAGTCACCGCCGACCAGTGGGTCTGGCGGATCGCTGAAGTTGTACTCCTGCATGACGATGGCGCCGTCGTCCGCCGTGTACGTCAGATCACCGGTCCAGACTTTGTCCTGGACGGTCTTGTACACGGCCTCACTTGAGAGCACGCCCTGGTCATCCAAGGTCGTTTGAAGGACCTTGATGAAGAAGTTCATACCGTCATACGAGAGACCGCCGGACGAAGGACTTGGCTTCATCCCGCTCTGAGCCTCGAAATCAGATGCGAACTGCTTGGAGGCATCAGTCGCCCAGCCAGGGATCTGATCCAAAACATAATTGGACGAGTTCCCTGTCAGGTCATACCACTCGCCAACCCAGCCGAGCCCATCGGCGATGATCATCGAGTTCAGGCCAACCTCATCTGCCTGCTTGATGAACGCGGAGATTTGAGGCGGCGCCGTGCTCGTGCCAGCGATCAGAGCCGGCGACTCCGACTTGAATTTGTTCAGGACGGAGTAGAAGTCGGTCTGCTCCAGCGGGAAGTACTGACGATCGACAATCTGCCAGCCAGCGTCCTCGAGCTGTCCAGCAATACCTTCGCCAAAGCTCCGGCCCCAGTCCGTGTCCTCGCCATAGATGACCGCTGTCTTGGGATCTGGCGACCACACGCCGGCGGAGATCGCATCTTCGATGGCGCTGACATAGTTCTTGCTCAGCTTGACCGGTGTTGGCCAGCCCTTGGTCGTCCAGTATCCATATTTCGCCGGGTCGGACTCGAACTTCTGATTGACGACTTCGGTCGCCCCAAAGCCAAAGAAGTGCGGAACCTTGTATTTCGCGGTCACTTCCATGCACGCCACGGCGACGGAACTGTGCCAGTTGAGCGCGCCGGCCTGGACACCGTCCTGCACAATAGCTTCCTCATAAGCTCGGGTTGCCTTCTCCGGATCAGACTGAGAGTCGATCCAGACCACCTTGATGGTGTAGTCCCCGACCTTGTAGTTGATCTTGTCAAGAGCCATTTCCGCTGACTGGCGGAATTCGTCACCGGTCCGAGCACTTGGGCCTGTGAAGGGGCCCAGCACACCAATGGTGAACGTCTTCTCACCGGTGGATTGATCTCCGGTGTCCATCGCCTGGGTGGGAGCAGCTTGATCCCCACCCTGATCGGGCGCTGGCGCCGTTGTGGCCGGCGCGCACTGAGCCAGCAAGAGCGCAACCACAACCAACAACGCGAACGTCGTGTATTGTCTGAACTTCATGGACTTGCTCCTCCTTCTATCCGTGGTTGTCAATGCATTCCCTTCCAACCACTCCACTGCGACCTCACTTACGGATGGGATCGCGTCCAGTCGAAATCGGGCCCAGTGCTCACCTCCTTTGCTGCCATGGGGCCCGCATCAACCGGCCGGGCCAGTCACCGTTCCGTTGTTCGTCCAGTGCCCCTCCCACCTGGTCAACTGGATGATTTGATCAAACCGCCGCGCCCCAAGGGTCCTCTTTCACAGCAGTTACAGAGCAGGCATCATCAGCCTGCCGCTAGGCCAGGGTTGGTGAGACGCAGAACGGGAGCCCACTTTCCGAGGACTCCCGTAACACACAAGGCCAAGTTCAACGCTTTGCCTGGGGTGGAGCGAAGTGTTGAGTGATGTTCCCCATGAGGCCCCACCTTCGGCACAAGCGGCAAGCACCGCCTGCTAGGTCAGCAATATATCGACAATATATCGTGGAGAGGCATCTCGATAGTTACATTCGTCCTCGCGCGGATGTGAATTCTCTCACCCTGGCCAAATCAGAAGAATGAGCGTGGAAAGGAACCTGGAGCCTGCCCTGCTGGGCCAGACGGCGCGCAGCGTGCCGTCTGCGGGACCGTTCTCCGGGGCGTTCGTCACATCAGAGAACGCTGATTGTCACCAAACTGATTGTTGTGGCCGGTTGGTGATTGACGGCCAACGAACTATAGATATACTAGTAATATACTAAGCGCGGGGTGGAAATAGAGCGCGCGATCCGGCGACCGTATCTATCCCGTTGGACACATGGTTGGTCCACGGCCTGGCCAAGCCGGCGGGCTGAGGTATTTGTTTGAAGGAGGCGGTGATGTCCCTCTTTTCCCCCGCTCGTTACCAGGCAGCCTTTCGCCCCGTTCGCCAAGGTGACATTTCGACCCCGGTGAAGTTCTTCACCGCCGGCGAAGCCGCCATCAAGGGCGCGCTCTTCAGCTGCCGAATGTGCGGAAACTGCCTTCTGCAGGAAACCGCCTTCACCTGCCCCATGACTTGCCCCAAGGGTCTCCGCAACGGATTATGCGGTGGGTCAAGGCCGGGCGTGTGCGAGGTGGATCCAAGCCGGCCGTGTACCTGGTACATGATCTACGAGCGGGCCGAACGCTTGGGCAGGACCGACCAACTCCTGGAAGTCAACGCGCCTTTGGACGGAGCCCGAGTTGGCCGGGAAACCTGGCTCGATCTGTTCCGTGAGTACCGGGCCCGAGACGATCGGCCGAGATTGCGGGATTTCATCTTCGATCGGGAGAGGTTCAATAAGAACTGGGACGCCCTGTTCTACGCCGTTCGCCAACCGGATTGGTGGCAGGGCGACGCGGAATACCATCCTCCGGCCTATGATGCCCCGATCTCACTGCTGGAAGCCAACCTGCGCACCGGCAATTTCGTGACCACGGCTGAAATCGCTCCCCCACTGGGAGCTTCCGGCGACATAATTGACAAGAAGGTTGGCTGGCTGCGAGACTACGTGACTGCCGCCAATTTCACCGACAACGCCTCCGCTTCGGCCCGCATGAGCAGTGTCGCCTCGAGCCGGATCTGTCTTGAGGCCGGCCTGGAACCGGTGATGCAGCTTCAAGCAAGAGACCGAACCCGGGTTGTGCTGGAATTGGACGCGATGGGAGCGGCCGGATTGGGGATCAGGAACATATTGTGCCTGAGCGGGGACCATCATCGTTTCGGCCCGACCCCGATGGCCAAGCCCGACCAATTTGACATGGACGCAGTCCAAGTACTGTGGATGCTGCGGCGCATGCGAGACGAAGGCATTTACCTCGACGGCCGCAATATCAAGCGTCGGCCCGAGTTCTTCCTCGGCGCCGCCGGTTCTCCCTATGGTGCCCAGCCGAAGTACGAAGCCATCCGTGCCCAGAAGAAGATCAACGCTGGGGCACAGTTCATCCAGACCCAGCCCATCTTTGACTATGATCGCTTCACCGTATGGCTCGAAGCGCTGGATAAACGCGATCTGCTGGATAAGGTATACATTCTGCCTGGCCTGATCCCGCTAAAGAGCGCCCGGGCAGCCCATTTCATGGCCGATGATGTCCCAGGCGTAGTCGTCCCCGAGACAATCTTGGAACGGATGGATCACGCCGGTGATGCTGAATCCCAACAGGAAATGGGGATCGAGATTGCGCTTGAGATCATCGAGAAGCTGAAAGCCACACCAGGAATCTCTGGAATGCACGTGATGGCCGTCCACTGGGAATCGATTGTGCCACGCCTGATGGAAGAGGCGGCGCTTCCTCGACCCGCCATCACTTCGCTCCCCGAACCGGCGACGGCGGAAGCCTAACCCGGCGACCACCGCCCATGGCATGCTGAATGGGAGGCTTGCCGAGGAGTCTGGTATTGTATACACGGAGGGTCCGCCCGGCCGTCGAGCCAGATCTCAACTTTCCCATCTCGCCCCCTACCGGACTGCCCTCCGCTTGGATTCGTGCCGTACCGTGACTCCCCAATCGCAAAGTTTTGCGCCGAGGTGGCCAGAAGTGACAAGCCAAGACCGAGATTCCCTCCTCTCTGAGCAAGCCTATCGACGTATCAAGCGCATGATCGTATCGCTTCAACTGGAGCCCGGAGCCACCGTGCGTGAGTTGGCGCTGGTGGATCAGCTGGGCATCGGCCGGACCCCCATCCGAGAGGCGCTCCAGCGTCTTTCCCTTGAGCAACTCATCGAAATCATCCCAAGGCAGGGGATATTCGTTACCCAGATTGCCGTCACTGATTTGCAGCACCTTTTCGAGGTCAGGATCCCTCTCGAGAAGTTGGCGGCCCGACTGGCGGCCTCCCGAGGCCGAGAGGCGAATTGGCGCGCCATGGAACAGGTGCTCGAAGCCATTGCACCGACGACGGGTAATCTCGGCAATGAAACGCTGATTCAAGTCGATGAACAGTGCCACCATCTCATGTACAAAGCCTCGGGCAATGAGTACCTGGAACGCGCCGCCACGACGCTCTACTCTTCAAGTTTGCGTCTCTGGTACTACTTTCTGTCTGACATCGGTGACATGCGCGAGGCGGTGGCTGAGCATAAGCTGATCTTGGATGCCATCACAGCTCGCCAAGCCGACAAGGCGGCCGATCTGATGGAAGAGCATATTCGGGTTTTCCACCGCGAGATTCAGGACGCCATCGGGAGGCAATCCTTGACGCCCGTACTCGACTAGCGGTCGAAACGGGATTCAGGGGCTCTTCCAGACTCATCACACCCAAGCTTTGGAGCCGCCCGCCCCAGCTTAATGTCTGCATCGTGGCGACTTCATCACCGGACCAAGGAGTCAGGCCAATGTCAACCGATAAGACCCCCGGCAAACGGCAACGATCGGCCGGCGAAGGTGCTGACAAACTCCAGGCCGTCACACAACCCGTGCGAAACATCCCCACCTACGATCTGCTTGACCAAGCCAGCCTCGATCGGCTGCACGACGTGTCCCTGATGATCCTGGACGAAGTTGGCATTGTCTTTCTTCAGGATGAAGCCAAGCGAATCTTAAAGGAACATGGGGCTCGGATTGATGGCGATACCGTCACGTTCGCTCCCGAATTGGTCATGGAGTATATGGAAAAAGCTCCCGGCCAATTCACACAGCTCGCACGCAACCCGGACCACAGCGTCATCATCGGAGGGGACCATGTTTGTTTCGCTCCGGTGTACGGCCCGCCCTTCGTCTACGATGCGCAGCACGGCCGCCGTCGCGCGACGCTGGATGACTTCGACAATTTCGTCAAGCTCGCTTACTTGAGCCCTCACATCCACCATTCCGGTGGGACCATCGTCGAGCCAAATGACTGCCCGGAGGAGACGCGCCACCTCGACATGCTCTTCAGCCACATCCGCCACAGCGACAAGGCGTTTATGGGTTCGGTGACGTCTGCCGAGAACGCTGCGGACAGCGTGGCGATGGCCGAGATCCTGTTCGGCAAGGACGAGATACGCCAGGAGCCCGCCCTGCTTTCATTGATTAACGTGAGCAGCCCGCGTCAGCTGGATGACCGGATGCTTGGGGCGCTGACTGTTTACGCTCGGGCCCGCCAGGCAGTCATCATCACGCCTTTTATCCTTTCCGGCGCCATGGCACCGGTGTCCATTGCCGGCACCATCGCCCAGCAGAATGCCGAAGCGCTGGCTGGCTTGGCCTATGCGCAGATGGTCGAGCCCGGCACTCCGGTCGTGTATGGCTCATTCCTGACCAACGTCGATCTCAAGTCTGGGGCGCCGGTTTTCGGTTCGCCAGAGAGTCAACTCGGGATCCTGGCCAGTGCCCAACTCGCCAGGCGCTACAACCTCCCCTTCCGAAGCGGAGGGATGTTTGCCAGTGCCAAGGTCACCGACGCTCAGGCCGCCTACGAGTCAGTGATGACGATGCTGCCCGCCATCCAGGCGGGAACCCACTTCATCCTCCACGCCGCCGGGTGGCTCGAGAACGGGCTGACCGCCGGGTATGAGAAATTCGCCCTTGATTGCGAGGTTCTCGGGATGCTGGAGCGCCAGATCCAAGGCCTGGGCGACCTCAGCGACGAAGAGATGGCCCTGGACTCGATCCGTGAGGTCCCTCCCGGCGGCCATCACCTTGGGACACCCCACACCATGAAGCGCTTTCGTGATGCCTTCTACCGCGCCGAGCTGTTTGACTATCTGGACTTCGACATGTGGCAGGCCGAAGGCAGCCAATCGGCCGTGGATCATGCGCAGGCATACATCGAGAACGCGCTGACCGATTACGAACCGCCCGAACTGGAGCCTGAGGTGGAACGCGCCCTGCTCGACTTCATCACAACCCGCAAGCGCGAGTTGATCCCAGGTTAGTTGAAGCGAGACTCCGAGGCCGCCTCGCGCGAACCCCCGACCCCTGCAATCCCTGCCAGGGCCTTGGCGCCTCTCGGCCAACCTACTGGACGGGATCATAGTTTGTGAAGGCTTTCACAATCTTACCGCGGTGTTGGAGAATGGCCCGCGTGGAACCCGTAGCGGATGGATGGCTGCATTCTTCCGAAGATCAGGAATCCAAGCTTCACGGGCGAGGCGGCTTTTCGACGGACCTTCCCACACAGCCACCCCGTTTGATCAATGCTTGACAAGTGGTGGGGGACGCCCATAGGATGGGGCAGCCTTACAGGCCGCTACACCCCTCCGGCTGAGCGTGGAGGCGGAGGGAACACGAGGAATGGAGGGCCAGCCACCTCTGGGGCCGCCCCAGACGGAGGACAGTATGCCCGATGTCAACTGGCGGCCATGTGAGCCGCCCCTCTTCACGTCAGACTCGGCGGGCATGGCCAGGTGGATGAGGACCGGGTCGCGGGCCATGTCGAATTCCAGCCAGGGCGACGCCGTCGATCATCGGACACCAATTCTGTGGACGCCGGGTACCTCCCGCCTTCCTTCCCCCGCTACCCCGACCAACACGCAAACCCTATGTCATCGTAGTCTGACGTCCCCCTGCTTTCACCAGGCCAGTCCGGCAGGGGCGCCGACACTATGTCGTGTTCGTGAAATCGCTCGGATCACCCCACACAGGGACCACCGCGACGAGCTTGGCGGCCCGGGAGGAAAGGGACAGTGAGGCAACAGATCCGCAATGAATCGGTAAGGCCGAACTTGAGAGTTCTCAGTGATGAGGGGGTCCGAGAGCTCCATCATTCATCTCTGCGCATTCTTGAAAAGACCGGGGTTGAGATGCTCGACCCCAAAGGCAGAGAGCTGCTGCTTGACGCCGGTGCCCGCGAGTCCGGTGGGCGGATTAAAATTCCTGAACGCCTTGTCGAAGAAGCCATTGCCAAAGCGCCTTCCGGCATTCCGATGCACGACCAACTGGGAAAATTCGCGATGCCCCTTGAATTGGGCAAGGTGTACTTTGGCCCGGGTTCGGACACGACCTTCACGCTTGACGTAAACACCGGGAAACGGAGGCGCGCTACGGCGGCCGATGTCGAGAACATCGCCCGCGTGGTCGACGCCCTGGACAATTTCGATTTTGTGATGTCGATGGCGAATCCCGGAGACGTGCCATCCGACGATGTCTACCTGCACGCCTTCATGGGCATGCTGCGCGGCTCGACGAAACCAATCGTCTACACGGCCAAAGATCGAAAAGACATGGAGGATATCTACCGGCTGGCCGTGGCGGTGGCAGGGGACGAGGAAACCCTGCGGGAAAAGCCGTTCCTCCTCCAGTATGCGGAACCGATCTCGCCCCTACTCATCCCAGAGGAATCCCTCCAGAAACTCATCTTCTGTGCCGAAAAGGGCATTCCCGGATGCTATGTCCCCTCGCCCAACACTGGCGCAGGCGGCCCTATCACGTTGGCTGGCGCGGTGGCCTTGGGGAACGCAGAATGCTTACTGGGCCTGGTGATCACCCAATTGGTCCGGCCCGGGACGCCCTACCTCTACGGCATGAACACCGGGGCCCTAGACATGAAGACAACCATCGTCAGCTACGGCGCGCCCGAATGGAGTTCTGGGGATGGCCGCCTGGACCGACTTGGCCCGGTTCTACGATTTGCCGGTCTGGGGATACGCAGGAGCCACCGACAGCAAGGCCGTTGACGCTCAAGCCGGCGTGGAAATGACCCTGTCGATCATGACCGCATATATGAGCCGCTGCACGCTGAACCATGATGTCGGCTACATCGAGTACGGATCGACGTCATCCACCGAGATGCTGGTGATCGGTAATGAAGTCATTGATTGGGTGCACTATATGCTGAAGGGGCTTGAAATCAACGATTCCACACTGGCCCTGGATGCGATAGACGTCGTGCGTCCCGGAAGTGGATTCCTCGCGGAAGACCACACGCTCGACAACTGGCGGGAAGCACAATGGTTCCCGCGCGTGTTCGACCGCTCTCACTATGATGAGTGGGTGGCCGGAGGATCCAAGGACATGTCCAACCGCGCCGCGGAAATCGCTCGCGTACTGATCAAAGAGCACGAGGTTCGTGCCTTGGATTCATCCATCGAAGACCTGTTCCAGCAGGTGTTGGCTGAGCGGGGAAGCACCTAAGACTTCGGAGTTGCACAAGCAGTCCCGTGTGCTCCTTCAGCTCGCGACATGCCCATGCCTGGTCGAATCCCGAGCGAGTGGTGGGCGCCGCCTCAAACACGTAGGCTAGGCGCCGGGCACCTCATCCCCCGAGCCAGGACCCTAAGGCTCCTCATCGCCCGATCCCGGACCTGTCGGCTCAGCGCTGGAACTCGTCGCCGGTACCTCGTCCCCCGAGCCCGGACCCGAGGGCTCCACATCCCCCGAACCCGGCCCCGTCGGCTCGGCGCTTGAACCCGTCGCCGGCACCTCATCCCCCGACCCAGGCCCTGTTGGCTCCACATCACCCGATCCCGGCCCCGTTGGCTCGGCGCTTGAACTCGACGACGGCACCTCGTCCCCCGAACCAGGACCCGAAGGCTCCACATCACCCGAGCCCGGACCTGTCGGGTCAGCGCCGGAACTCGTCGCCGGTACCTCGTCCCCCGAACCAGGACCCGAGGGCTCCACGTCGCCCGAGCCTGGCCCCGTCGGCTCAGCGCTTGAACCCGTCGCCGGCACCTCGTCCCCCGAGCCAGGACCCGTTGGTTCCACATCACCCGAGCCAGGACCCGTTGGCTCCACATCACCTGAGCCCGGACCCGTTGGCTCTACTTCGCCCGAGCCCGGACCCGTCGGCTCCACATCACCTGAGCCCGGACCCGAGGGCTCTACATCACCCGAGCCGGGGCCCGTTGGTTCGGCGCTCGAACCCGACGCCGGCACCTCGTCCCCCGAACCAGGACCCGTTGGCTCCACATCGCCCGAGCCCGGACCCGAGGGCTCTACATCACCCGAGCCGGGGCCCTGGTGCAGACCTGCCCCATCCCGGACCTTGAACAATCCGGCCGAGTCCTGATCAGCCTGGCGCATGATTGCGACTACCTGCTCCAGATGACAGGCCCCGCCATCCATCGCTTGAATGAGATGATCCAACGAGGGCAGGATGCGGTCATCCATTTCGGCATAGAACTGCCGCGCGCCCTTGCCGATCCACCGGCCCCCGGCAAGGACTTCCTTGGAAGTCTTAATTCGCTTCAAGAGTTGGGACAGATCTCGGTTCTGATTTCTGAAAATCCCGATGACCTGTTTGATCTGGTCGTAGTGGCACCGGATCCTGGCGCTGGGCATATCCGCTCCTTCCGAAGAACACACGGCTCGAAAGCAACGAAGGCAATGATGGTCCAGTCATTTGCGGCTTTGATACGCCGGATAGGTAAAACCGACACTAGGAACTTGAGAGTCTTGCCAACCTCCCCTTAGCTATGATGGTCCGCCTACCTGTTCCAATGGCCGGAAGGTCGTTTCCGCGTTCCGGGGTAGAAGCCAGGCGCCACCAGATATGCCTCCATCCAAGCGTGACCCGATGATGGTCAGGTCACATGGCCACTGCCAGTCTGCACAGGGATGGAGGCTCTGATCTCAGACAGGCTCTCAGCGAAAGCCGGCTCCAGCAGCCCGGGGCAGTCATCGGGGACTCGCTGGCGAGCGACGAGTTTGAGGGCAAAGTTGAAGCAGGTTGGCTCGCCGCACTCTTGACAGTTGGTCCGAGGCAGCAGAAGGTAAATGTCCATCGGCACCGGGCGCTGATGGGATTCGAAATCGGGGGTGATCTCGTTCCGGCGGGACCATGTTTCGTTGACGAGTTCGACCAGCTCATCCAATTCCGCGGCCGCGTCGTCCCGATCGTCGACGTTGGCGACGGAGATTTCCGAAGCGTGAAAGGACACGGCCAGTTTGCCCGTTCGCCAAGTCAGGGCAGTGGCATGAGGGTAGTAGATCGCACCCGTCAGACCAGCGTTCAACAGGGGGAGCACTTCACTGATGTCGGCACTGAAATGAGCAATCGCGGCGAAGCTCTCGGTGCCAGGGTCGCACGGTGGTGTATAGACCTCGAGCGTGTAGTCCTCGATCAGCCTCGCCATCATCTCCTCCATGACCGCTCGATGCCCAAGATGACATGCACCAAACACGCCTGGGAAACCTGGCCTCAGCCCAACGGTCCGACCACCCCCTCGACGGCCGACAGGATCTCGCCCGACTTGACCAGATCATGCATCCGGTTGTGATCCGGATACAACGGTCGGTCGACACCGAGATGGGCCACGTGCTTTCGGATCACATCGCGTGCCGCCTGCGAACCCTCTCCTGGGGTGAACTCACGAAAATCCAGCGCCTGGGCGGCGGCCATGAACTCGATTCCCAAGACACCATAGGCGTTATCGAGAATCTGATCATTCTTCAGGGCGGTGTTCATTCCCATGGAGACGAAGTCCTCTTGATCGGCAGCGGCGGGGATGGACTGAACACTGGCCGGTGCTGATAGAAGTCGCTGTTCCACAATCAGGTGATCCGCGGTGTACTGCGACAGCATCATCCCAGAGTAAAAACCAGGCTCATGGGCCAAGAAGTCCGGAAGCCCTTGAGAAAGCGCCGGGTTGGTCAGACGATTCATCCGCCGCTCGGAGAGCACGGAAACCATCGTGATGGCAGTGCCTGCCATGTCCATGGGAAGCGACACGGGTGAACCCTGGAAGTTGGCGCCCGTCAGGGTAAGCTTCATTTCGGGGATGAACACCGGATTGTCGCCGACCCCATTCAGTTCGATTTCCACCTGAGACCGAGCGTAGGCCACAGCGTCCCTCGCCGCTCCGATCACTTGTGGCGTCGAGCGCATGGAATAGGCGTCCTGAACCTTGGTCTTCATCTTGCCGGTCATCAAGTCCGAGCCCTCGATCATCTTCATCAAGTTTTGGGCGGAAATGACCGCGCCCGCGAAGCCGCGCAGCTCATGGAGTTTGGTGCTGTACGGCTTCAAGTTGCCCAAGAGCGCTTCAATAGACATGGCGGCTGCGATTTCAGCCTGCTTGATCCAGCGGGTCATATCGTAAATGTGAATGCCGGAGATGGCCGTCAACACATTGGAGCCATTGATCGCCGCCAGGCCATCGCGAGCGTGCAAGCCGGGAACGTCCACACCTGCTCTGCGCATCGCCTCCGCCCCCGGCAAGCGCTCACCCTCGTAGAAGGCCTCGCCCTCTCCCATGAGCAGCAGCGCCGCCTGGGCCATCGGGGCCAGGTCCCCGCTCGCACCCACCGATCCCTTGCGGCTGACCACCGGGGTAACGCCTTTGTTTAGCATGTCAACCAAGGTCAGCGTGATTTCTGGGCGGCATCCCGAGTTGCCATGCGCGTGGACATTGATGCGGCTGGCAAGCGCTGCCCGTACGTACTCAATCGGCAGAGGCTCACCAATCCCCGCCGCATGGTTGTAGACGAGGAATTTCTGAAACTCCTTGACCTGGTCGTCGTCGAGAATCACCTCGGAAAACTCGCCAATGCCGGTGTTGGTGCCGTACATGATTTCCTTCTTGGCCAGCTTGTCTTCCAACATGGCGCGGCAGACGCGGATGCGCTCCAGCGCCTCGGAGGCCAGTTCAACCTCCTCATGATGCCGCGCAATGGCAACCAGCTTTTCTACGCTCAGGGAAGAACCATCGAGGGTGAGGGTCATGGGAGAGATCTCTCCAGAGTGTGATGTTGGGCTGTAGGGGCGGCCCTAGTCCCAGGTTCCCAACCGGTTGAAGGGAGTGTGGGTTGCCGGACCGCAGCCTTGGGCTTGCGCTCGAACGGCCACAGACCGGATCCCCTCACTCACGCCCAACTGTGTTTCGGCCGCTCCGTCCAACATCATCATACCCCCACTGCTAGCCGCGTGATTGATCAAGAGTATCGCACATGATTTCTCCCTTCACATGCGAGATCATCAGCCCGTCAGGTATTGGATCAGTCGTATCCCCAAAGTTAAGATGTTCTTCCTTCCCGGTGAAGCGATTGCCTCCTCTCGACCAGCCAGTGCAGTGAAGATGGGATTGGTCTCGCCCTCCGTTGTCTCTCGTTCGGGAAGGGGTCTTGCCAAGCAGGCTCCCAATCAAGCCTCACCTATTGGCAAACTGCATTTGGTTGCCCCTCGGGATCTTCGGTGCCATAGTAGGCAACTCCGTGCGGGCCCCCACGACCCGCCCGACCATTTTGGCTCCAGCCAAGAACGCTGCTGCAGGAGGCAGACAATGCAGGCCGTCACCGCTGGCGAAATCGACACCGGCCGTCTTTCTCGCCGAACCAAGATCGCGTACGGCGTCGGAGACACAGGCCTAAGCCTGACCTCCACCATCCTGGGGGCGTATTTCGCCATCTTCTTGACCGACGTAGTGGGCATCAGCCCTGGGATAGCCGCGGCAGCCATTTTCATCGGACGAAGCTGGGACTACATCAACGATCCGATCATCGGCCATATCTCCGACCGAACGCGCAGCCGGTGGGGTCGGCGCCGCCCCTTCATTTTGTTTGGGTCGCTGCCCTTTGCCCTGGCGTTCATGCTCTTATGGTGGCGGCCGCCGCTGGATGGCCAGATTGCCCTGGCTGCCTACTACGCCCTCGCCTACATCGTCTTCGACGCCGCAGCTACCTTTGTTTACATGCCCTATTTCGCCCTGACCCCCGATCTGACTCCCGATTATGACGAGCGGACAAAGCTGACCACCTACCGTATGTTCTTTTCGATTCTGGCCAGCCTGATCGCCTTTACCCTTCCCTTGGCCATCGTCGGGGGCTTCACGCCGGACCACGCCTCGCGCGTGATGAGCATGGGGATCCTGTTTGCCATTGTGAGCATGATCCCTTTGCTCTTCGTCTTCGCGGGAACCCGGGAACCCGAGGCCTACCAGGGGCTGGACCAACCCGGGCTGCGCGAATCCGTACGCGCCGCTGTTCATAATCGACCCTTCGTCTTCAGCGCTGGCTTGTTCCTGCTGACTTGGGTATCAATTAGCATCCTTCAGTCAACCCTGCTCTACTTCATCAAGTACATCGTTCGGCTCGAAAGCCAAAGCGATGTGATCATGGGCACCATCTTTGTCACCGCTATCGTGGCCCTCCCATTCTGGGAATGGGCCTCCCGCCGCTGGAGCAAAAGGCGGGCTTACGTGATGGGAATCGCCTTTTGGGCCGGGGTCCAGTTGGTGCTGGTGACACTGAACGCCAGCGTCGACTTTCAGTTGGTGCTTTTCCTGGGAATGCTGGCCGGCATCGGGGTCGGGGCGGCCCACGTGCTGCCCTGGTCGATGCTGCCGGATGCCGTGGAATGGGACGAATGGCAGACTGGCGAGCGCCATGAGGGGATGTTCTACAGCTTGGTGACGCTGATGCAGAAGGTAGCCTCCTCGGTGGCCCTGCCGATGGTGCTGCTGGTGCTGCAAGTCACCGGCTACGTGCCGAACGCTGCCACTCAGCCCGCCAGCGCTCAGATGGGAATCAGAAATCGTGGTAGGTCCTATCCCCGCCGCCCTGCTGTGCCTGGGCATCTTGTTCGCCCTTTTCTACCCCCTTAGCCGCGAGTCCCATGCTGAAATCAGGCGTCAGCTTGAAAAGCGGCGGCGATCGGTGTCCGGCGGATGACCGAACCCTTGCGCGTCATCCAGGTTGAGACCCTGCGCCAGCGGAAAGCATTTGCCACCTTCCCGTGGAAGATCTACACCGACGACCCTTTGTGGGTGCCGCCTATCATCGGCGACCGGCTGAGGATGATCGACCCTGAGCGGGGCGGTTTCTTCGACCACGGAGAAGCCAGCTTCTTTTTGGCGATTCGAGCTGACGAAGTGGTCGGCACCATCATGGCGGCGGAGGACCGAACGGCCAACATTCACCGGGATGTGCCGGACTGCATGATCGGGTTTTTCGAATGCATCGATGACGAGGAAGTGGCCGATGCCCTGTTTGATGCCGCCGCAGATTGGGCCAGGAGCCACAAGCTGGGTACGCTCTATGGCCCTTTCAACCTGGATTATGAAGATGGATACGGAGTCTTGATCGAAGGTCGGGATCGCCCCCCGGCGGTCTTGTGCTGCCACTCACCACCCTACTATCAGGCGATGTTCGAGAGCCGGGGATTTGTCCCCGCACGGGGGGACAACCTGGCATACGAGATCCCCATCTCTGACGATCATCCCGAACGCGCTCGCCTGGCCAAACTGGCCGATCGGATCCGTCGTCGAGGCTGGGTGACCGTGCGCGGCGCCGATCTCGAGCAATGGGAGGCTGAGGTTGATCGAGTCTACGACCTGATCAACGCCGCTCTGCGCCATCTGCCGGACTATGCGCCCTGGGACCGGCGTCGGCTGCACGATTCTCTGGCACCCTTCGTCCGCTTCGCTGACGGCGAACTGGTTCTGTTCGCCGAAGTTGATGGCCAGGTGGTCGGGTGGTTTCCGGGTGTTCCCAACCTCAACGAAGCGTTGATCAAGGCCAACGGCCTGCGCCGCCCCTGGGACTATGCCAGGCTGTGGTGGGCCATGCGCCGCCGCCCCGATTGTGTGGCTATCAAGAGCGTGCTGGTTCTGCCCGAGTTCTGGGATAGTGGTGTGGCCCTGCTGCTGTTCGACGAAATGGCCCGCCGGGCGCGCGCCAAGGGCTACACCTGGGCCGACCTCTCATTGACCTCCGCCGACAACCCCTATACGCCTGGCTTGGCCGATCGGCTGGGGGCCAAGCTGTACAAGCGCTATCGGGTGTACCGAAAATCGCTTGTCTAGCTGGCGATCGGGTCGACTTCTTTAGACGCACGCGGCGCCGGGCGACTCTGGGGAACAGCCCCCTCGATCTTCACTCCCCTGCCCATTGTGATGAATTTCACAATATCCATGCGGGCTCAGAAGGGTTGATCCTGACTTTTAGAACCTCGGTCCAATAGATCAGATCATGAAGCGAAGTCAGTCGGTCGGCCGAACTCACACATCCGACGTCCCTTGACCGTCGCCAACAACCACGCCCGAGAACTCAGCGATCCCAGGGCTCAAGTGAATCGAGCCGTATCTGGCTCGCACCCAGACCAAAATGAGCAGCGCTCCCAGCAATGCCGCACCCACGGCCACCAGTCCAGCTTCTGGTCCAAAGGCCCCTCCCGTCCAAAGGGTTGGCCCGCGTTGTGCAGTGCCGATGAATGTGCCCACCAGGTAGCTGTTGCCGCTCACCGGAAAGCCGAACACTGCGCCTTGGAAGAAGTTCCAGGTGATGTGCAGTCCGATGGGGATGGCCAATTCACCGGTCAGGATGAACCCGAGGGCCAACAGGAATGAAATCAAAAAGATGTTGACCGTGCTCACGACGGTTGCATTTGGGTTGTTGGCATGCAAAAGGGCGAAGATCGCCCCCTGCAAAGTAGTGGCTGCGGCGATGGCCTGCAGCGGCCCGAGTCGGCGGCCATTGAATCCTTCGGCGAGGTTCTTCAGCAAGTAGCCGCGGCTCCACCACTCCTCGCCCAGGCCCACCAGCACATAGCCAATCACCGGAAGCAAGATACCGGGCCAAAACGCCAGCCCACCAGCGCGCGTGACGAAATCCCCGGAAATCTGGACCCAGCCGACTGACAACTCGAAAAGGAAAACAGCCGTCATCAGCACGATCCCCAGCGCCAGCCCGAAGGCAAGATCAATCCACCAATTCCGGTCAAAATGGAATCCGAAATTCCTGAGGGGACGCTTGTCAAGAAAGCGACCCGCCCAAACAAGCGACGCGATCAGGGCCAGGTAGGACAGAACCTCTGAAGCCATGCCGATGGCCTGTCGCATGGCCACGCCGAGCTGGTTCGGATTGGATAGCACGCCCCGCAACCCCAGCCCGAGCAGGGTCTGCAGGACCAACATGAGCGTCAACCAGGCCACACCCTGAATGATCAAGCGCCATCCGGCCCGGAGACGGTCAGGGTCAGAACTCCACAATACCTGCCGAAGATTTACAAGAGACCTCCTTGTCAAACCGCTCAAGAACGGACGATTGCGTTGCTGCGGTCCCGCTAGCCTCGAGGTACGGGATATCTGACACTTGGCCGGCCTTGCCCGCTGCCCCCTGGCATGCCCTTGGCTAGACTGGCGTCCATCCACTGTTGTTGGATTCCGTCAGCCGACTGACGTCCACGCTAGACGCTAACCCTCCGGAAAGCGCATTTCAACGAGATGTGTCACGTCCTTGCGAGCGGATTGTCATCGGAAGAGCATGCTGGGAAGAGTGTAAGTATGGGGGCGGCAAGGTCGGACGGCCCTGCCAATGTGACATGTGGTTGGGGGCTGGGAGGGATGGCTAGGAAGGTCGGGGGACCGCCGCAGGCCGGTCGTCGCCCCGGCTGAAGGTGACCACCGCCGCCGTCAAGGCGATCGCGCCGGCCAGCCGAATGCTGCCGTCAAAGGCCCCCGCGATGGCTGCCGGGGTGGTGGCGCCGGACCTGGCCAACAGGGTGTTGAAGATCGCCCCGGTCAGGCCAATGCCCATGGCCATGCCGACGTTGCGGGCCAGGGCGAGAACACCGGCGGCGACACCCAGCTTGGACCGCGGGGCGTCTCCCATCAGGGCGCTGTTGTTCGGCGCCACGAACAGTCCCGTTCCCAAGCCACAGACCGCCAGACCAAGCACAGTCAGACCAAGTGGCGAAGTCTGGCTCATCATCGACAGGACGAAGAGCCCTGCGGCCAGCAACGCCATCCCCAATGTGGTTGGGATGCGCGATCCGACCTTGTCCGAGAGGCTGCCGCTGAAAGGCGCCGTCACGGCCATCACCAGCGGCTGAGACGTCAGCACCAGCCCAGCTTGGGCGGCCGAAAGCCCGCGACCCTGGATTAGAAAGAATGGAAGCAGGAATGTGACGCTGAACAGGCAGATGTAGTTCAAGATTGGGCTGATGGTCGAGACGGCAAACACCCTCCGCTTGAAGAGCCCTAGATCCAGCATGGGCGCCCTGACCCTCATTTCGAGCCAGACGAAGAACCCAAGCAGGAGGGCGGCGACGGCCGACGTGCCCAGGATGACCGGCGAAAACCAGCCCAAGTTGTGCCCCTGATCGAGGGCAAACAACAAACCGGTCAGTCCGATGGCGAACGTCCCGGCCCCGGCCAAGTCAAATGGCTCATGCTCGCGGGAAGGTGCATCTTTGGGAATCACGGCCAAGCTGAGAGTCATCGCCAGCAGGCCAACCGGGACATTGATAAAGAACACGCTGTGCCAGCCGAACTGGTCGGCCAGCCATCCGCCCAAGAAGGGGCCTGTGGTCAAGCCCAGATAGGTCATCGTCCCTTGGACACCGAGCGCCTGGCCGCGCTGCCGAGAGGGAAAGTTTTTGGTGAGAATGGCAGGAGAGATGGCGAACAGCATCGCCGCGCCGATGGCTTGCAGGCCCCGCGCGCTGATCAGATAGGCCGGCGACGGGGAAAATCCACACGCCGTCGATCCAATGACAAAGATCCCAAAGCCGGTGACGTAGATCACCTTGTTGCCGCGCATGTCGCCCAGCCGCCCAACCGTCAACAGAAGCGCGCTCACCACCAACAAATAAGTGGTCACCACCCACTCGATCGTGGCCACATCCGTCTTGAAATAGGAGGTCACCACCGGGAGAATGGTGTTTACGACGCTGCCATCCAGCGCCGACATGTAGGTGCCGATCCCGATCGCCACCAGCACAAGCCATTTGTTATCAATGAAGGATTTCCGAAGACTGCTGCCGCCCATGGATCGAATGCTGTACCTCCGCCGGACATGGTACTCCAGATGGCCATCATCGCACGCACTGGCCAGAGGTGACTCGAGCGCGGGGACATCTTGCACCGCTTCCACCAATTCATCCGTGCCCAGTCACTCAAATGCGTTGATCCGGAATCAAGAACCTGTTGGGAAAGACGTATGGGGAGTCCTCGTCTTTGAGCCAGTCGATCAGCTTGAGTATCCCGATGTAGTTGAGCACCACACCGAGAACAAGACCCAAAGCCCAGTCGATTGGCGTCGCCGAGCTCCCGACGACGACCACATAGCCAAATGAGATGGCGATCGGCGCGAACAGGGTAATGGCGGTCAGCATGCCCGGGTTGTAGCGCGTGCCGCCCTTAATGTTGAAGAGGAAGGTATGCGCGAGCACGTTGCCGATAGAGACCAGCATGGTCGCAATTCCGAGCCAGAGAGCCCCGGCGCCCAGGAGGGCAGCCATGAGAAACGCCAGCCAGCCAACGGAGACATTGATGACCAGTGCGGTGTTGGTGTTGAGCGGATAACGGTCAGGATGAGGGCTGTTGAACATCACCGTGTTCATCATCCCCGGAAAGGTGCCCGGGAAACGATACTCCTCGAACTGGTGCAGGAACAAGGCGATGAGGTTGGCCCAAAGCAGAACAGAGAGGGTGTTCAAGCTAGCGGTGAGGACGTAGCCGGACGCCAACACAGCCAATCCCATGCCCACGTCGAACCAGTGCAATCGCAGGAAGTTGATTCTTGCCTCCCGTCGCTAGCAAGCGCACTCGCGCAAAATCCTTGCGAGGCGTGAGGGATGGAGGAGCCGATCTAACGCGAGGCGGTACGCCTTTCCAGCTGCCCGGGCCCTTGGAAGTAGCGGCGACGAAGGCCGTAGGCGACGTTGACCAGCCCAATCATCACCGGCACCTCGATCAGGGGTCCAATGACAGCTGCAAATGCCGCCCCCGAGTCTATGCCGAAGACCGCCACGGCAACGGCGATCGCCAGCTCGAAGTTGTTGCTGGCGGCGGTGAAGGCCAGTGTGGTCGTCTGCGAGTAATCCGCTCCGATCCGCCGCCCCATCCAAAATGAGACCAGGAACATCACCACAAAGTAGATCACAAGCGGGATGGCGATCCGCACCACGTCGAGCGGGATGGTGAGGATCAGATTGCCCTTCAGGCTGAACATGACCACGATCGTGAAGAGCAGGGCGACCAACGTCAGTGGGCTGATACGGGGCACGAATCGCGTTTCGTACCACATCTTTCCCTTGGTCTTGATGAGAACCAGGCGCGTCAGGAAGCCGGCGATGAAGGGTATTCCCAGGTAGATGAAGACGCTGCGGGCGATCTCGCCGATGGTGACATGGACCGCAGAGCCTTGCAGGCCGAGCCAGGTCGGCAGCACGGTGATGAACACATAGGCATACAAGCTGTAAAAGAAGACTTGGAACAGGCTGTTGAAGGCCACCAGCCCGGCGGCGTACTCATTGTCGCCGCTTGCCAGCTCATTCCACACGATGACCATGGCGATGCACCGCGCCAGCCCGATCATGATCAAGCCGGCCATATACTCGGGATAGCCCCGCAGAAAGACCACGGCCAGCAGGAACATCAAAAGCGGACCGATGATCCAGTTCTGAATGAGCGAGAAGCCAAGGATCTTCCCGTTTCGGAAGACGTCCCCTAGCTCTTCGTAGTGCACCTTGGCCAGCGGCGGATACATCATCAGGATCAATCCAATGGCAATCGGGATGTTGGTCGTCCCCACCGAGACAGCCTGGTTGAACGCCTGAACGGTACGCGGCAGCACGTAGCCGACGCCCACGCCCAGCGCCATGGCCAGGAAGATCCACAGCGTGAGAAAGCGGTCCAGGAACGAAAGCCTCGGGGATGCGGCGTGAGCTGATCGATGGATATCTGCTGTCTCGCTCAAGATCTACCTCCGATGGCGAAGGGTCTGGTCGGCTCGGGCCAAGACACCCGGGATATCACGCGCCATAAAGTCACGGACCTTTCGAAAGACGTCCATGACCTCAGTTTCCGATCCCTTGGATTTGGCAGGATCCGGAAAGCCAAAGTGGACCCGTCGACCGCGCCCCAGCCAAACGGGGCATTCTTCTGCCGCCGAGTCACAGACTGTCACGACCAGATCAAAGTCAACATCGTGGAACTCATCCGCCGACTTCGAGCGTCCCTGGTTGTGAACCCCAATCTCCTCGAGCGCTTTGATGGCCTTGGGATGGACATATCCCGCCGGGTGCGTTCCGGCGCTGAAGGCCTGCCATTGGCCGCCATAGCGCGCATTGACAATCGCCTCGGCCATCTGCGATCGACAAGAATTGCCCGTGCACAGGAAAAGGACTTTGCGTTTCACCCGGGCCGTCCATCGTCCCGCATGGCCAAGCCGTCCGATTCTGCGAGTGCGACTTGCGGTCCACACGTCAAGCGACGCGGTTGGACCCGTTCGATATCAAAGAAGGCGCTGAACGCGTCATTGAGGGCTTTCAACGTCGCCTTGTTGACCGAGTAGTACACCCATCGGGCGTCAAGGGCATCGCGCTCGCTCACTATCAGGTCTGCATCTCGCAGGACTCCGAGATGATGGGAGATGAGGTTGGCCGGCAAGCCGAGCTCATCTCCCAGCTGACAGTTGCATTGGTAGCCGCGAATGATCTGATCGAGAAGTGCCAAACGGTTCGGTTCGGCCAACACCTTGAGGACTTGGACCAATCTCACTTGCCGTGAAGCGTTCATCGCCGCAACCCCATCCCACGCACACTAGTTCAACCGACATTGAAGTATAGGCTCTTCCCGACCCACCAGCAAGGCAGCCATCCATCTTTGAGCCCGACTCTCTCCCTAATATCGGACGGCCTGGCGGTCGACAGAGGAGGCAGTTCGTCACATCGCCCGTTGTTCGAAACACCCGATTTGTGAAATTCTTCACAACCTATAAGTTAGGGGCGGACTTTGAGGCCGTGCGACTTTTCCCCAAGATCCGGGCACATGCCAAGAGGGGTCAGTGCGTCCTGGGTTCCCTGCCGGTCCACGTCCTCAGCGCTGCGGCACACAGTCTCCTCTCGCCAAGGGAAGGATCCCACTTGATCAGAACACGGACCTCACAAGTCGCAATCTTTGACTGAGGTCCATTCCCCGATACTTCTCCACTCTGAACCCTTAGGCTCGGATTCTCCCACCCTCAAACATGATAAAAGTCCTGGAGACAATTCGGACGACCAGGGGGCTTGACAGCGAGGCTGCACGTCTTGACCATCAACTGGGGTCAACCAATGGCATGTCGCCTGGTACACAAGAAAGAGGTGGTGAAGATAGACAACCTATATCTAGGTCCCGCCTGGCCATGACCCGATTCTTACGACGCAGTTTGAACCCGCCCCAGACCATCAACAGCTGCTGTTTGAAAAGGAGCCAGTCCTCGTGCTGAGCACCTTCATCCCGGCTGACGCACGGACGGCGATTCACATGTATCGCTGTCCAAGTGTGTTCATCGTCCTGAGCTGGGGAGATTTCTCCGATACGGCGACCAGGGTGCTGTGCTCCTCGACTCCAAAAGAGTCGAGGCCTTCAAGAACCATCGTGAGGTGATTTAGGCGGGCCCTTTCCCGCCCCACTCGCTGGAGAATGTCAGCCGCTCAGGTCTCACGATTTATGCTGTCGAACTCAAACAAGACTCGGCCGAGCACGTTGCGCGGATCTCGGGACTTTGACTCGCAGGGCAACCGTCCTGCGGGCCAGGCTGCGAACCGTCAGTCTCCCTCGGCGGCCCTCGGCTAGGGGCCTCTTTTCGTGCACAAGGGCTCTCAGCATTGTTCTGAGCAAAGGTTGTTGGGCGTGAAGGCACCGGAACTTCGGGATCAAGCCCGAACGCTTCACTCCCCGATGATCTGCACCCTCACCTTGCGCTCCCGGGCGCGGGTATGGTCAAAGTCGGCGAAGAAGATCCGGCCGAATTCCCCCAAGACCATGGCGCCGTTTTCCACAGGCACCAATACCGATCGCCCGAGGATCACCGAGCGCAGATGCGCGTCGGTGTTGAGCGACCAGGACGCCAGTTCATCCCGGCCGAGCGCGGCCTCGATGTGCATTGGCCCGGGGTGAAGATACTGATCCTGAGTCAGGCAGGTCGGGATGATTTTCCCGAGTGCACCGACCAAGTCCTGCATCAAGAATTCCGTCCCCCAGTAGTCCGTGTCGTCCGAGGCCTCCTGGATCAACACGCTGCAGGTCGTGTGCTGCGAGAAGACCATCAGGATTCCGTCCTTGAATCCGGACTCTCCCAAGGCGGCTTCGACCTGCTCGGTCACGTCATCGAACGTTGGCCGCGCATCGGACTGGATCTTGAATGTGTGATGAAAGATGGGCATGGCAGATTCACCTTCTATTTGTGGGTTTGGTCCCAAGCCGTTCGAACGCCTGAGATCATCTCTTCCAACATTGAAAATGGGTCCGCGGCTTTCAAGACTCCACTGGATGAGCCCGTCGCCTCAGCTCCAGCGGCTATGATGTCGTAGACGTCTTTCCCGTTGCTGATCCCGGCTGCGTGCAAGACTCGCGTGTCGGGGCTTATTCCCTGCACCAGGCGGTTGATGGCAGGAATGTTGGGGCGATCTTCTGCCGCCGTGGATCCCACGCCGATCAGTTCCGGTGCCTCGGCGATAATGATGTTAGGCGCCAGCCGGCTGATCTGTTCCACCTCCCGCAAGTCCCCGGCGCAAACCAAGGTGGCCAACCCAACCTCGTCGGCTCGCGAGATGGTCTCTGCCAGCACATCGGGGGTGAGGGGCTTTTCGGCGTGATTGAGCATCGTTCCCACGGCGCCAGCAACCTTGAGGGCCTCCGGCAGGACGGAACCATTGCCCCTTCCTATGCGGACCGGGTCCATGTGTTGGGCAAAGATGAGGAGATGAGAGGTTTCCTTGACAAGTCTGGGAATGTCGACCGCCTGAGGCGTCAGGATGATCCTGACGTCGTACTTCGCACTGATGGCATCGGCGTGGCGCGCCAGGGCCACCAGATCATCCCCGAAGATGTAGGCTTTGGGGCCGAGCTCGAAGAAAGGTGCCTCGAGTGCAAACTCTGAGATCATGCGCTTGCCCCTTATCTCCCAGATTTGTTCCGGCGTGCTTCTTGTCTCTCAGGTGGGCGCTTTATCCGACCTATGCGCCTGGAGATCTTGAACTCCCGTTATCCGTGGGGGGGATGATGTCAAACTCCCAGACTGGGGCATCCAAATCTTCCAGGGCACGCTGCACCGCCTCGATTCTGTCCGGCGGACAGAGCGCGATCATGCAGCCACCTCCGCCGGCGCCCATTTGCTTGGCCCCCCAGGCTCCGGCTTGCCGAGCGGTTTGACAGAAGAGTTCCAGACGATCGGTCGATGTCCCCATGGCCAGTTCGAGAGCCTGTTGGCGGTCCATGATGGCGCCGAGCTTCTGGAGGTCGTTCTCGAGAATGGTCTCTCGCCCCTCGTCGACCAATGCCACAACTTCGTTGAGCGGTCCCATCAGGCTGGGATCATCCTCGGCAATTCGGCGGCGCAACCATTTTTGCAGCGCCTGCGTGTCGTGCGCCTCCTGCGTGTCGGCGACCAGAACCGGCAGGGATGGGATGGCGAGGATTTCCACGCCGGCCTCGTCTCCGGTTTGGATGTATGTCACGCCGCCATAGGCAATGGCGTACTGATCCATCCGGCCGCATTCGACATCCAGATCGTACCGCTCGATTTGGAAAGACAACTCGGCGATTTCGCCGGTGCTGTGCTCGATCCCGCACAGCTGTTGTACGGCCCGAATGCTGGCGATGCACAAGGCAGTGGAGGAGGAAAGCCCGGCGCTGACCGGGATATCCGAATGAATGGTCAGATCGAATCCATGGTGCAATCTGTCTAAAAAGCGCGCGTAGACCGCCTTCACATATCTGAGGGGAGAATCAAATTCAATGTTGTCACCGACGTGGAATGATTCCTGGAAGTCAATATCGGCTCCGATCAACTTGACCACATCATCGTCCCGCGGCCGGATCTCTACCACCAAGATGGCCGAGACGGCCGCCGCGATGGCTGGCTTTTCGAGCAGATCAGCGTTGTCGCCGAGAAGGCAAATCCGGCCGGGCGCCTTCCCGATCACAGACGTCATCAATGCACACCTCTTCGATTTGGGGGCCGATCTGTGAGCCGGCAGCTTCGAGCTGCCGGCTCACATAGGCTGTTGCTACGATTTTGCAACCTACGCTTGACCGCCCTACTGGACGATCAGGCTCCATCCATCAGCGATGTTGGTGGCCGCGTCCGTCAGCTTCGAGAAATCCTTGGGGAAGGTGACGTACTGGTCGTAGATTGACTTGTCCGGGAACATGGCTGCCAATTCAGCCGGAAGCTGGATGTCTCGGATCGGATGCGTAAAGCCTTCAGCATAAGCGAGCTGGCCTTCGTCAGAGTATTCAAGCTCGAGCATCAGTTTGGCGGCATTCGGGTGCGGCGCCGCGACCGTGGCAAACTGAATGTACAGGCCAGCCACCGTGCCGTCACTGGGGATGACCAGCTTGAGCGGCATGCCCAGATCCTTGGCCTTGCTCAGGCAGTCGAAGTCCCAGAAGAGCGCAATGGGCACCTCACCTGCCTGGATGTTGGACGTGCTGGGGGAAACCGCTCGCATCTGTCCGGCCGCATACATCTTGGAGAAGTAGTCGAGGCCGGGCTGGACGTTGGACTCATCGCCCCCGTTGCCGAAGGCCGCCCCGAGAACGACGTAGTTGGCCGTGCCCGATTTGCGCGGGTCCTTCATCGAGACCATGTCTTTGTACATCGGGTCCAGCAGATCTGACCAGCTTTCTGGGACCACGGGCACCAGATCCGTGTTGACGCAGAACCCGATCGCCCCCCAGTAAGCAGCTGACCAAAGCCCGTTGGGGTCCTTGGCGTAATCAGGGATTTCATCCCAGTAGGCGTGCTTGTACGGCTGGGAGAGGCCCTCGACAGTGACCTGGTTGGCAAAGTTGATGCCCAGGTCTGTGATATCAGCCACACCGGACGTCTTCTCGGCTTCGAGCGCAGCGATGATCTCACCGCTGCCCATGTCCGTGTCCAGATGCTTGATCCCGTATTTGCTCTCATACAGGGTCCACATGCCGCCGTAATTCACCCAGTCATCGGGGAGGCCATAGCTTACGATTTCGCCTTCCGCTTTGGCGGCATCTACAAGGGCTGCCATGGCGTCCATGGGAGCTTCCGTCGGCTGCATGGCCGGGGCTTCCGTCGGCTGCACGGCTGGAGCTTCCGTCGGCTGCGCCTGAGTAGGGGGCGGTGCCGTTTGGCAAGCCGGCAGGAGCACCATCGATGCGACGATCAAGAGCGCGAGTATCCGCATGCTCTTCTTCATTGTTCCCTCCTTGAGGGCAGATTGGATGTTCACGCACACGAATTGAGGTGGAGCCATTGCGAGTTTGGTAGTCTGCCTATCTCACCTCCTCGATCCTTCGGCCCGCGTTCTGCCGCATTCGATTCAGATCTCCTGCTTGGGCATCACTCGGCAAGCGCCAGCCTGAAAACAGACCAGCACATCTTCGCCGCGTGCAAATCGACTGCGCTCACTGGTGTTGACGTCAGCCACAAGAGACATTCCGCGACAGGTCAATGACAGACGTATGACCGGGCCCAGAAGCGTGACGCTTTCCAGCGTGGCCGGCAGGATGTTGTCGGCCTGCACCGTTTCACCTGCCTGGGCGATGCGGATAGCCTCCGGGCGCACGAACACACTCACGCTGTCACCATCGCTGAATGCCCGGCTCAGGTCCTGGCCCACCGCCAAATCGATCTCCCCGGCTCGCACCCGACCCGATCGCCCATCCGCCACAACCGCATCAAACTTGGTCGTGGTTCCAATGAACGTCGCCACAAACAGCGTCTTGGGAGACGTGTAGATCTCAATTGGGGTGCCGATCTGTTCGATTTCGGCTTTGCGCATCACCACCACCCGATCGGAAATCGAGAGCGCTTCTTCCTGATCGTGTGTGACATACACCGTCGTAATGCCCAATTGAGATTGGATCCGGCGGATTTCCTGCCGCAGGCTCACCCGGACCACCGCGTCCAGAGCACTTAGGGGCTCGTCAAGCAACAGAACTTTGGGCTCAATTGCCAGCGCCCTGGCCAATGCCACCCTTTGCTGCTGGCCGCCGCTGAGCTCAGCCGGGTACTTCTGGCTGGCATCCGCAAGCCCGACCAGCTCGAGCAACTCCTGAACACGTTGGTCGATCTGCCCAGCCGTCCGTTTGGATACCCGCAGGCCGAAGGCGACATTCCCCCAGGCGGTCATGTTGGGAAAGAGAGCGTACGACTGAAAAACCATCCCCATGCCACGGTGGTGCGGCGGCACCTGGGTGATGTCTTCCCCATCCAGACGGACCGTGCCTCGGTTGGGTATCTCGAAACCAGCGATGATCCGAAGCGTGGTTGTCTTGCCACACCCTGACGGCCCAAGCAGCGAAATGAACTCACCTTTATCGACAGCCAGGTTGAAGTCGCTTACCGCATCCACCTCGCCATAGGTCTTGACCAGGCCCTCGAGATCCAAGTAACTCATACCGTCCCTCCGACAGACGCCTGTTGTGAGGCGAGCTCGCCCTGGACACCACGCCCGGCGCTTCGCCGCGTTCCCCAAGTGGCGACCCACAAGATGATGAGCGACGTCACCCAGGCAACCGTGAAGCTGATCACCGAGTACGCCGAGGCGATCCTGCCATCCCGACGCGTGTAGTACACGAGCTGCATCGGGAATGTCTTGTATCGGGCACCCACCAGCAGGGTGGCCAAAGTGAATTCTCCAAACACCGTGGCAAAGACCAGCAAGCCGCCGCTCAGAATCCCAGGCATGATGTTGGGAAGAATGACCTGCACCAGAGTCCTCGGCCATGATGCGCCAAGACTCTGTGCGGCTTCCGTCAGCCTGCGGACGTCAACCGCCTCCAGGCTGCTGGCCACGGGCCGATACATGAACGGAAGCGTGAAGATGACATAGGCCAGGACCAGCATCGGCGGCGTGCGCGCCAGCTGTAGGGGCCCTTGCCCATAGAGCTTGATCAGGCCGAGGGCCAGTACCACCGCCGGGATGGCAAAGGGCAAGGTTGAGATCAGATTTAACAAGGGGAGCGCTTTCGGCAGTCGAAGGTGGACCCAGTAGGCGGTGGGCACAATCAAGACCACGCTGGTGAGCACCGTGGCCGCCGAGAGCGTGATGGAATGGGTAAAGACGATCAGGAACCATCGATCTTGAAACGCCGTCCGGTACCAATCCAGCGTCAACCCTTCGGGCAGGATCGATCGATCCCATCTGACGGCGACCGAGAAGATGTAGGTGGCCAATATGGGCAGGAACATGTAGCCCAGGAAGAGGAGTATGCTGACCGTGCCGGCCGGGTTTCTGTTCTTCACTGGCGCCACCTTCGGGCCCGACGCGACGCGAGTTGGTACAAGCTGATCGTGAGGCCCATCAAACCGAGGGTGAGCACCCCCATCGCATCGCCAGCTCCGGGATCGCGCAGCACCTCTCCCGTTAGAAGGGAGCCAAGCTGCAATGTCACCAGGTTGAAACGAGACCCGGTGAGCGTGTAGGCCGTGGCATACGCTCCGAATGCGTTCGCAAACAGCAGGAGCAGATTAGCCAGGATCGCCGGCGCAAGGACGGGCAAACCAATGTAGCGCCAGTAAGCGCGCGCGTTGGCGCCCAAGCCCAGGGCAGCTTCGCGCCATTCGTCCTTCAGTCCGGCGATGGCCGGAAGCACCAGCAGAACCATCAGTGGAAGCTGAAAGTACGTGTAGGCGAGGACCAATCCCCAGAACGAATAAACGCTGAAGGCGGGGTAGATCTTCCAGCCAAAGTACTCCGTCAAGAACAAAGTCAGGACGCCGTTGCTCCCCAGAACGACAATGAACGCAAAGGCGAGCGGAGCACCCGAAAAGTTGGACGTGACGTCGCACAAAGTGATCACCAACTCTTTGATCCGACCGCTTCTGATCCGGAAGGTGAAGTAGCCCACGGCCGTCCCCAGCAGGGTGCCCAAGAGCGCCGTTATCCCGGACAAAAGAATGCTGTTGCGGAAGGACTGTGTGTAGAGCGGAGCCTTCATCTGCAGGTAGTTCTCGAAGGTGAAAAGGCCATCGCTTGACCTGAAACTCCCTTCAAGCATGAAGGAAATCGGGAGCACCATTATGGCCAGGGTGATGGCAAGGAAGGGGACAAGAGGTAGCCAATTCCAGAAACCTCCGGTACCGGTTTGAAGGCGTGATCTAAAGTTCGCTAGCATAGCCCACCCTTCTGATCAACCTGAGATCGAGACCGACGAATGGTCATGTTGCACCCGCAATGTTGATGCCGCCTCATCCCAAATCCAGCCCGAGTGCGCCTCCGATTCCAGGGCTGGCAGTTCAATCCCCCCACTCAGAACACGTTGAGGGGCAAAGGTGAGTTTGATGACATCGGACGCGCTGGCATCAAACGTCTGATACTCAATTGCGCGCGGCGCGTATGTGATGGCAGTGACGATTGAGGTCGTCCCCAACAAATGGTCGGCAGCCGCCGGCGCGAGATCTGGCATGGCCCGCATGCCGTCCAGGAAGTGAGGCACAAAGTCAAAATAGCCATCGGTGAACCAGCACTGGTTGTAGTAATCGGGACGATCAACCCCAACGTGGACATAGCCTTCATCGGTGACCATGTAGCTGGCCCAAGCGAAGTTCCGCCGAGCGAGTTCAGCGTATTGCGACTCCCCTGTCAATGTTGTGTACTGGGCACATATGGAGGCCAACCGCGCCGTGTGACTTCCCATCACGTGGTAGCAGAACAGCTGCTCGTGAACAGGAATCGACTCGAAGAAGGGCTGGCTGCCCAACGTTGCCAATACCCATTCGATGATCGTATTCACATGGGTGCGCCAATCCGGATCACGCTCTGGGTATTGGAGGAGATAACGAGCAGTCTCCAGGGCGCTGTACTGATCACGGTTCTTATTGTCGGGATCCAATCGGATATCTTCGAAATAGCCTTTCCAGCATTCGTTTTGAAGCGGAAAGGCCATCAGCCAGTTCCATGCGGCATCGCGCGCCGTCACCAAACGATCGGGGTGAGCCAACCCCAGATCGAGCAACTCATCGAACAAGCGAATGGCAGCGATGACGTGGCTTGAGTACAACTCGACCTCTGTGCCGTCACGCACATCGACTCGGAAGGGCCAGGGAGACCGCGCATCATCTCCCGCCTGGCACTTCTCGGCCAAGACACGTGCGCAGCCCTCGGCTTGACGCAGGTATCTTTCTTCACCGGTGAGTTTGAAGAATCGCAGATACCCGAGCGCCGCCTGGGCGACCTTGTCTGGCTCGGTGACGTGATGGCCGTCTGCCCGCGCCCCAAAATAGACGCCCTCCCCGGGCTCGGCAGAGGCATAAGGAACACCGGGCCAAGCGTAGTGCTCGGGGGTATGGTAGGCAATCAAGCGGTCCAGCATGGATCGCACGGGCTCGACAAACCAGGTTTCACCTGTGTAGGCCTGATAGCGAATGAGTGTCTCGACCGCCATGGCAATTTTCCCGGCAGGGTTGTCAGGCCAGTCGGCAGGTCGGAGTGGGTCTGTCCAAAAGCAAGAGTACGCGAGATACCAAGGGAAGTCTGTCCGCGCGTCCACCGGGCAATGGCGCAAGAAATCCATCGCCAGCCAGACCACACGATCTAAATCGGTCCAGGCAAGCAAGCCTTCTGAAGCATCGAGCTTGATCTCGCGCCCGTTGATCTCGATCACAAGGTTCTGCCGCATCTCCCCAGAGGACGGACCTGCTTCAATCGCCCCAAGCGAACCAACACGGACTGCCTGCGTCCAACTCCGACAGCTCGTGCCTCCAGAGGATCTAGATCGAAATGACCTCCACACCAAGCAGTTCGCCGACTTTTTCCACTTGCTCGCTCAGGTGGCCGTAGGCAAGCGCCATGTGATGCGGCGAACCGGCGAGCAGCCAGCGATCGCAAAACTCGCTGATCGATCCATTCTTGTAGCGGAAGAGCATTTGTGGAGCGGCGACCGGACGGGGTGTCATAGGCAAGGATTCGCCCTCCCCGACAATCAGGCGCCACTCCCCATCACCCAGTGGAATGAGAGACAGGATCGTCACGTCTCCCGGCGCATAGGCAAATTCGAGTCCCGCCCCCCTGCCGTTGACCCCTTCGTAGTAGATGCTGGGCTTGATCTTCACCTGCTTCGGATCGGCCGCCATGGCCGGATTTCCGTGCCCATCGTGCGACAGGATGATGGCATCCTCATCAAAGTCAATCACATAGTTTTCCAGGAAGGTGACCTCACCAGCCAGCTCTTGCAGCACCATCATGGCTGACAGCGTGGTGACATCTGCCTCTGTGGCCACTGGGATGTGCTCAGCGCACAGGATCCCCGTGCCATAACTGGGGATGATGCCCACGCGCGGATCGGTCAGCCAGATCTGGTCGAAAGTGGCCAAGCCGTCGAAGTCTCCCGCCTTGGCAGTGTCGAGCAGAGCCAGCGTGAGGCGGGCTGACCTTTCGAACAATTCCTCCGGCATGTCGCTGGCGTCATACGTCGAGGCCTGCTCCGCCATGAACTCCTTCACGCGCGCCGCATCCATCGCCTCAGCGGCGACGGCGACTTTCTCCGGTTCGATCGGCCAGCACACCGGGCCGACGATATCGCGCAAACTTAAGCCATCGACCATCAGATCGGTCATACCTTCGAACGGGTGACCGATCACGCCGATGCGCATCTTATCGAGCCGGCGGATGGCACCGGCGGCAGCAGCATACTGCCCGATCTGTTCCAACCCGGCCGGGTCCTGGATGTGACTCGTGAGAAGCTGGAACGGGCGGCCAGAGCGGATGAGCGCGCTGGTGAGCTCAGGCAATCCAGCCATTCCCGAGTTTTCCATGATGACGTCGAAATCGGCCTCTTCCGGAAGCCGGCGGACTTGCTGCGTGTTCCAGACCAGGATCGGAGCTTGCACCCTGAGCAGGGTGCGCATGGGGATAATGCCTTTTTGATAGGCAAGCTCGATGGCGACGATCAGATCCACGCTCTCAGCGTTGAACATCTGGGTCGCACGATCGGCATCCGGCTCATACTCCACGAAGCCGGGATTGACGATCTCACCATAAGGCTTCAATATCTCGGCGATCCGGTCGGTGGCCTGCGCCATCTTGGGTCGCATGTGGCCGGTCTTGTTGTAGTCGTCTTCGAGTAGAGCGGTTACGAACAAGCCAATCTTCGGCTGCATGGTCATCACTTGCCTCCTTGCTTGGGAAACAACGGTGTCATGTTCATGAGTGGACTAGTCAGGCGGTTCTCGAAAAACGGGAGCCATGGCGTCGAAGGTCCGAGTGTAGCGGTCAAAGGCGGCTTCGTAGTCGGCCTGTTTGTCGGGATCCGGGTGGGTTTGGTCGCCCAAAGACACCATGGCAGCACCTGCCTCAGGCAGCGTCTCATACCGGCCCACCGCCACGGCCGCCAGCATGGCATCTCCCAAGAGCGCCGTGTTTTCGACCTGCACAATCGCGACAGGAAGGTGACAGACATCGGCCTTAATCTGGCGCCAGAGCGGGCTGCGGGCGCCGCCGCCCGTCGCCCGGATCTGACGAATCTCAATCCCCGACGCGCGCACCAAGTCGAGGTTGCGACGCAGCATGAAGGCCACCGCTTCCAAGACCGCCCTGGCGAAGTGGCCCTTCCCGTGGGCGAGTGTGAAACCGGCAAAGACGCCGCGGGCCGCCGGTTCGTATTCCGGGCTGAAAGCTCCGGTCAGGTGGGGCAGCATCACCAGGCCTTCTGATCCGGGAGCGATCTCTGCCGCCAGAGCCGTGATCAGATCGAAAGCGTCTTGATCGTTGTCCCGGGCGCGGATCACCTCGTCCTGGCAGAACACATCACGGAACCATGTGAGAGCCATTCCGCCGATTTCACAAACGGGATCGAACAGGTACTTTCCTGGCAACGCGTGAAGGTAGACCGGGATTCGCCCAAGTGGGTCCAGATCTGGCCTATCGACGGTCACGTGAATCGTCAGAGCACCGCCCGTGCTCTCTGAAATGATCTCCGGGCTGAGATTGCCTGCCCCAACAGCCCCGGCGATCTGATCCATTCCGCCCAGGACAACGGGCAGGCCGGGCCGAAGCCCCATGGCCTCAGCCGCCTCGCTTGTCAGGGGTCCGGCGACATCTCCCACGCTTCGAAGTTCCGGCAGTCGATCCGGCGATAGGCCCACGGCATCCAGGGCTTCTTTCCACCAGGCGTGGGTTGTGATGTCGAGCAAAAGCGAGGTACAGGCGATGCCTGCATCGGTGACGAATTCACCTGTCAGGCGGTGCACGACGAAGTTCTGCGCAAGAAGGAAGCGATGGGTTCGTCCAAAGACATCCGGTTCGTGATCCCGAATCCAGGCGATCTTGCAGGCTGTCCATGTCGGGTCGATGGTGGGAATACCGGTGCGAGCGTAGACGTCCTTGCCCAAGGCTTGATCAAGGGCCCGGGCCTCCGATTGGGCCCGATGATCCAGCCACACCAGGGCCGGATAGAGCGGCTTGCCAGCTTGATCAACACAGATCGTGGTTTCGCCCTGGCTCGAGACGCCCATGGCGCGGATAGCGTCCGGAGGCGTGCCGGCAGCCGACACGGCTTGGCGAACCACCTGGCAGGCAGACGTCCAGTAGCGCTCGGGATCGAGCTCCACCCGGTCGGGGGCCGGTGTGTCCAGCCGGTAGTCCTGGCTGCCCACGCCGAGACACGCGCCAGACAGGTCAAAGACCGCGGCCTTGACAGACGTCGTGCCGATGTCAAGCCCAAGAAAGAAGCTCATCAATCCTCAGGACAACTTATGCGCTTTGGCGGCCTTCTGCGGCGAAACGCCCCCTTTGACAACCTCCTTGAGCGCCTCCAGAAGGGCCTGCGGGCGGCGGGCCTGCACGACGTTTCGCCCAAACACCACGCCCCTGGCGCCCGCCTGGACCGCTTGCGACGCTAGTTTGAGCGCATCCAGCTCGGTGGGCTTCTTGAGCGCACCCAGAGCGAAGATTGGGATGGCTGTCGCTTCTGTAACCTTGTGGAATTTCTTCCCGGTATAGAACGTCTTGACCATGTCGGCGCCCAACTCAGCCGCCATGCGGCAGCCGATCAACACCTGTTCGTGAAGCTCCTCAGGCTGAGCAAAGTCACCCCCGATCGGATAGACCTCGCAGATCAAGGGCATGCCGGCTTCCCGCTTCTGCTGTACATAGCGAGAGAACACCTCAACGTTGTTCGCATCCTCACGCTCATCAGGAGCCTGGAGTGTGAGGCTGGCCACGGCAATGTCAGCCCCTAGGTGCAGGGCGTCATCAACCGTCAGCAAGGGCACAGAATGGGAATGCCCGTAGTCCCACTGCGCCATGTAGTTCGTCGCCCAGTTGAGTCGGGTGATCATGGCCGGGGCGTCTCGCCGGGCGAAGAATTGGCGGCAATGGTGAATCATGCCGGCTCCCAGGAGCACGCCATCGGCAGCTGACAACTTTTGGATCACTTTGGGCAGGTCAGTCAATCCCGGCAGGGGCCCAAAATAGAGGCCGTGATCGATAGCGACGATCACGGCATTCGACGAGCCAGAAAAGAGACGACCCAGGCGGATCTCTTCTCCAACCATAGCCATGGCTTATTCTCCTGGGGGATCAACCGGACAGCTTCGGCGGCGAAAGGGGGTTCGGCGGCGATCACCTGACCAAATCATAACCTCCTTTCTTCGGTTAGTCAAATGTTTATCTTCTGTTTTACCTCCTTTTGGTTTTGCAATTTATCTGATTTGGAGTATGATCAACACAAGTTCGGACTCTCAAGGGGTGGCTGGGGATGAACACCCATCAAAGGCGCGACCTCATAGCCCAGAAAGTTCTCGAGCAGGGCCGGGTCCAGGTTTCCGACCTGGTCCATGAATTCGGGATGACTGACACGTCGATCCGCAACGACCTCACCATCCTGGAGGGCGCGTGGGCTGCTGCAGCGAATCCACGGCGGCGCCGTGTCCACCAATCGGTCCATCCAGTTGGCGGCCTACGACACGCGGCTCGGCCTTCACCGGGAACAGAAGGTTCACATTGCCGCGGCCGCCGCCGATCGACTTCATTCGGCCGACATCGCCCTACTCGACTCTGGCACATCCGTTCAGTACCTTGCCCGCCAGATTCCCGTCCGGGGTGGACGCTCGGGCCGGCTGCGCTTTGTCACCAATTCCATCCCGGTGCTCGAGGAGATTGGGGGTTGGGCGCCTCACAACCTGCTCATGCTCGGCGGAATCTTCCTCCCCGAGCATCAGGCCACGGTCGGCCCGGAGACGCTGCGAGGCTTGCAGCAGTTCAATGCGACGTGCGCTTTCTTGGGCTGCGACGGTTTGACCATCGAAGGCGGTATCACTTCGGCACACCCCCTGGTCGCCGAAGTCGGACGGGTCATGGCGCAACGGGCCGATCAGGTTATTGTGCTGGCCGACAGCAGCAAGTTGGGGCAAGCCGGCTTCGTGCCCATCGTCCCGATGGACCAGATCGATGTGCTCATCACGGACTCTGGGGCACCGGGCGAACTTGTCGATGGGCTCCGCCAGCAGGGCGTGGAAGTCCAGTTGGTGAACTAGCTCGCCGGCCATTGCTTATGGCCGACGCGAGCCGACTCCGTGCACCAAATGGACGAATGGGCCCGTACCAGATTGTGAATTCTTTCACAAACAGACAGGGGTGGACACTGAGCAGCCTCACAATGTCCGGAGTTAGACGCGGTTGACGTCGATCCGCTCGTACTTCGGAACAGCCACATCCTCGAACACCGCCACCACATTCCCCGCCAGCACCGTGCCCTGGAACGGCACCGGCTTATCGCGCGCCTCCGGCGGCAGGCCTTCGAATGTCTCCCGGACGTCATCCAAGCGAAGCACCAGAGCCGCATTCGCCCAACCGGGTTCTCCCCGTTCATGGGCTGACAGCGCCGCGCGTCGGAGATCTTGGGCCGAATGGGTGATGCTGTTGGTCAAGAGGGACCGGCACACGGCCACATCCCGGATCTCAACCTCGTAGACCCAGTAGATCCTAGCCGTAGGCACGCCCGGCGCGCGCACATTGCGAGTGGGAGTGGGTCGGTCCTCCAGCACGATGCCGACCGGATCAATCGCATACATTTCCGCATCAAGCTCAAGCCGCAGCGCATCCCGAAACTCCTCCCATAGCTCGCGGGAAGGATCGGTTTCAAGTTCGGTCTCGGCGCCGCCCCCCATCCAGCGCAGACAGTACTCATGCACCGCGTCAAGGCTCGATGGCCCGACAAAGATCCGAAAGTCGGACTCCGATTGAGAACGTTTGCTGTCGAAAGCGAATCCCCCAAGAAACGAAGAAAAGCCGTCCACATTCCGGATGCGCACGGCCCCGCCGAAGGGTTGGGCTCGCAGCGTCACTTGGGGATCAGCAGGTGGTCGAGCGACGGTCGCTTTGTGTTCCAATGCCAGCATCCGGATGCCATCATCGGGATGGAAAAAAACAACACGGGCAAGCGCGGCCGCACTCACCCGTAGGCTCAATTCATCGGATGGACCAACGCCGATGTCTTCCGCTCTGACCACCGTCAGCCCGCCGGCGTTGCGTACGCGAGCGATTCCTCGATGCTCATGCTTTGACCCTGCTGCCAGAGGGCGTCGTATCTCTCGGGAACGGCTGAGTGCATGAGACCCCTGGCGCGTTCAATCTCGACCATATCGGCCGGCCACCATGCCCCCCCGATATCGGTCAGTTGGCTTTCTGCCGCACTGAGCAGTGGAATGGCCCAGGCTGCCTTTCCTTGTTCAGCTGCCAGCCCGGCCAGGCCCGCCAGGCATTCAGCGATCCCCCGGTGATTGCCAAGCTTTCTGAAGTCTTCGAGACTCTTTTGGAACAAAGACCGCCCTTCATCGAATTGCCCCTTGTGCATCGCAATGTAGCCAAAACTGTGGACCAGGCGGGCCTGATCTCCCTTCGCGTCGGCCTGCTCGTAGAGCGCCTGCGTCTTCTTGTAGTAGGCTTCCGCCCTTTCGTAATCCCCCTGGACCCGGGCAACCTCTCCATAGTTGTTCATCCCAAAGGCCATGTTCCATATGTCACCGGTCTGCTTCAACAACGGCAGCGCGGTGTCCAGCCACTGCAGCGCTTCCGTCGGGTTCCCCATCCCGAGCGACACGTTGGCCAGATGGACCAAGACGGTACCCTTGAACCAGGCATTGTCCTGTTCGTCGAAGAGTTCCACCGCGTCCACCAGCTGGGGGTAGGCATCCTTGTGCCGGCCCTGATTGATCAATGCGGTCCCGTAGATGAGCTTGGCGGTCGGGGTGACCTCATCCAGCTTCAAACGTTCGGCCATGTCAACCGACTCCCGGCCGATGGATCCAGCCACCAGCAGGTCACCCGACCACAAGGCGAGCATGGCACGCCCGGTGAGTGCATAGGCGCGCTCAAACGACTCACCCATGCCTTCGGTGGACTTCAGCAACCGTTCGGTCCATTCGGTGCCTTCTTGGAGATAGCCGTGCCGGTACCAAAACCAGGTGAGTTGAGACATCATGGCGATCATCGGGATGACGCCCCGATCTGGATGATCCAATGCCCAAGCCAAGGCCTGGCGAAAATTGTCGTGCTCCTCCTCGTAACGCATGAGCCAAAAACCAAATTCGGCCCCGTATACGCCTACGCCCTGCATCGAGGCGGCCAACTGGGCGAAATAGCTGCAGTGCGCGACCCGGAGCTCGTCCAGGATGGCTTCTTCGGATGCCTTTTCCAGTGCATATTCACGGAGCGTCTGAAGCATCTCGAATCGAGGCTCGTCGTCGATCGATTCGGCTCGGCGAAGCATGCTGTTGTCAAGGATAAGTTCCATCGCCGTGAAGACTTCTTCGCTGTCCATTGGACTGCAGATGCTTTCGGCCGCCTCCAGCGAGAATCCTCCGGAGAAGACGCCCAGACGCATGAAGACGGCTTTGGACGAAGGTGCAAGCAGTTCATAGCTCCAATCAATCGCTCCACGCATCGTCTGCTGCCGATCGGGCACATCTTGCGCCTTGCCGACCAACACGTCCAGGCTATGGTCCAAGCGACTCAGCAGGGCCTGAGGCGTCAGCATGTTGATCCTGGCTGCGGCTATCTCAATGGCCAAAGGAAGTCCGTCCAAGCGGCGGCAAATCTCGGTCACCGTCCCTTGATTCTCCTGGTCGATTTCGAAATTGGGCCTGACAACCCTGGCTTGTTGGCGAAAGAGGGCAACGGCGTCGTAGTCCAGTGCCTTGCTCAAAGGCACGCCTGACGCGGGCGGGATCTGCAGTGGAGAAACGGGGTATTCGTGCTCTCCCCGCAGATGCATCGGCACGCGGCTGGTGATCAAGACCTTGGCACCAGGCGCCACAGCGATCAACGCGGAAATGTCCCTGGCAGCCTCAACAACTTGCTCGAGATTGTCGAGGATGAGCAGCACGTTTTTGGTTGACAAGACATCTTGGAGTGTCTCCAACAGGAGCCGCCCTCCGCCTTCTCGAATTCCCATGGCGTGCGCGATCGCTGCCTTTACCAGGTTTGGGTCAGTCGTCTGTGCGAGATCGACAAAGAAGACGCCGTCCTTGAACTGTTCGAGAAGCTTCCTGCCGCTTTCGATCGCAAGCGTGGTCTTCCCGGTCCCGCCGGGTCCAGTCAGCGAGACCAGTCTGACTTCGGACCGCGTCAGAAGATCCGCCAGGTCGGTCAACTCGCTCGTCCGGCCAACGAGGCTGGTCAATGGAACAGGCAGATTGTTGGTCGGTCCCGCTTCGATAACGGTCCGGCCGCTTTGTGATTCCAGCGGGGAAGCTGTCTTGCCAGAGGTAGAGAGCTGGCTGGCTTCGCTCGGCATCGGGATTTCGAACAGCTCAAAGTATCGCTTCAGGCTGCCGGCGGCGAAGATCAAACCAGCCAGCCGTATCTCGAAAGGCTGGCCCGCCTTGTGGCAGAAGTTCAACCCGGCAGCCGTCCCGGCCAGCCAATACTGAGCCCAGAGATCATCTTGAAGACTGGGATGATTGGCTTGCACCCAGGCGTCAAACGCACCTCTGCTTGACCGAACGACAGCATTCACGCCGGCCATATCGATGGGAACGTCATCTGCCCCCAGCATGTCATGCTGGCCGAACCGGCTGATCAGCTCAATCACGCTCTCGGGGACGCTCCGCCCCATCACATGCGCCAGGTATGACATTTCCAAGTAGCGCAGGTCATACAACATGGGCATGTCATCTTTGAAAAGCGAGAAATCGATCAGGTAGTAGCCTTCCAGCGCATCACCCGCTCGCGAGAATCGCGCCAAGATGTTGTTGGTGTTCAGGTCCCCATGTTGAAATCCGATGGCCGAATCGCAGCCTCGCACCGAGCCCCAGTCTTCGGGGCGACGTGCGTACCTCAACGGATTGGGCAGCACGCTGCCATCGACGATGAAGCCGCCAGTATCAGGCGACAAGCGACAGTCTTCTGCCAGGAAGCGTTCGATCTTCTGGCCGGGCTCCAATCGGAATCCAAGCCACTTTTGCACCAGATCGGCGGGGTGGTCAACGGCCCTGAACGTATGTTCTGCGTTCCACTCCTCCAGAATGTAGTGACTGGTCGCTGAAAACAGGACCTCCAGGCGACTCTGCCGAGCATAGCTTGACAACGTTCGGTAACTGAGCAGGGATTGTCCGGCGATGGCATAAAAAATGGCCATCACGCCATCCAATTCAATACGATCAAATGCCATTTCGGGAATGTGCGCTTTGGCGAACTCAGGTGGGGATGTCTTGAGCACGGCTTGATGCCGGGAGATCTCATCTGAGGAGGCTTTGGGCCGCTTCCGATCGAGTTTGAGGATCACGTGCTCGACGCTGCCAGTCTCGGCCGAAGCCACACGCACCAGGTAGACCGGCGCTCCGGACCACCCACCTGCCAACTCTTGGAGAGGAGAAATGGAGACACGGTTCCGCTCCTCCGCCAGTCGGATCACATCACGGAATTCGGGCTCTAATCCCTGGAAACCTTGAGCCGTTGCTGGCAAGCTGAGGACCTTTCAGAAGAAGTTGCCGAAGCAGAGCTTGGAGACAAGAGGATTATAGCAACAGAGCCAAGATCAATGGGTTTGCCGGCCGGGATCCAGCTGTCTAAGCCTCGGGCCACAGCACCCATCTATGCAAGGCAAGCTGCTGAAATCCAGTCAGACTTGCCAGGAAGGTGATTTTTCCGGCAGGACCCCTGGCGTGAGATGAAGCCTGCTCATGAAACCCATGAGGCAGGTTGATGATGACGCCCAATCACATTGAATCAGAATCACGGCCACGTGAACTCCAGATTGCTGCTATTCAGATTGACAACGTACATGCGCCCATCGAGAATCAGCCAGAGTTGGTCTCGATTCCAGCCCAGCACCTCCGGCACGCCATAGAAGTCCCCATTGATCCCGGACAGCGGAATGGCGACCGTCCCCCCGCTGGCCCCCGTTCTCGGGTTGAGCATCTCCACCGTCAACTGATGCGGCTGAGCCACGGCCTGCACCACGGCCAGGCCGGCGGGTGTCAGATGGGCGGTCCAGGCGGAATCGCCCTCATCGATCAAACCGGCCATGCGGTCCGGTTCATCAAGCGGCTCACTGCCCGCAAAGGGATGCTGCCACACTCGTCGGCCGGTCTCCGTATCCACACCCCACAGTTCGAAGCGGGTCGTGCCGCGTGTCCGTTTGGCGCGCGTGATCAGGATGCCATCTGTTTCGGCCAGCGGCACGAATTCATAATCCTGGTCGGCGATCAGGCTTCGCCACTTGCCGTCGGCCAGATCGACATCCAGCAGCTGTTGATCGCTTGCCACATAGATGGATTCACTTGCCAGCATCGAGCGAGGGCCAAACCCGCTCGAGAACGAGATGTCTCCCATGGATGCGTTCCACAACATGCTGCCCGTGGCGACATCCCACCGCTGCACGCAGGAGCTGAAGAAGCCGAACAGGATAACCAACGACTTCTGATCAGGTGGCACCAAGATCGGAGCGTTGAGAACGGGGTCGTCGGTGAACCCAGACTCGGGGTCGGTGCATTGCGGCCTCAGGGTCTGGACCTCTGCGCCATCGACGGGGTCAACCATCACCAGGACGGCATCTCCATCGCGGTTGTCGAACACCGCGACCCGATTGCCGATCGCGTAGAGCCGATCGGGGCTGCTGTTCAGGCGACTGCTCCAGACCGTCCTCCCGGAGGGAGCATCCAAGCCATACAGTCCACCATCGCTGGCCAGGACGACCACGCGCTGGCCCACCACCACGATGCAATCTGACGCACAGCTGTATGGCACCTCATCGGAAATGGAGGCCTGCCATGCTATCTCTCCGGTCAGCCGATCCATGGCCATGACCCCGGTCTTGAGCGCCACGAAGATGCGATCATCGTTCTCAGCCATGGCAACGCGGTAGCTATCGTCCCCGAGGGGGTCTGTCTGCCAGCGCAGACTGCGAGTGGTGCCATCAAAGTAGCTCAGGAAGCGCGTGTCCTTTGCATAGTCGTAGGTGGTGACAATCGCATCAGGATGGCTGCTATCCGCCCCGGAAACAGTCATGGCCGGCAAAGATACGCGAAACGTGGTCAGGGCGGAGGTGATGTGTGAAAGGCTGGCGTGATCCAGACCCCGAACGACAAGGTAGGAGACTAAGCCCCCGGCCGCCAGGATCACCACAGCCACGGCCAGTACGGCCCTACCCCAGCCTCCCGCCTGCGGCGCATGCTCCATGGGTCGTGCGATGATCGTCGGCGCGGCTTCCGGCTTCGATGGGTGAGGAAGCTCAAGAAGCGCGCCACAGTATTCACAGGTGGTGCGATACTGCCCCTCTGCCGCGTGGATCTGCGCCCCACACGAGGGGCAGGTCAGGGCCCGAATGGCATCAAAATCGCTCATCCATCCTCCTTCCCGATCTCCGCCAGCGCCCAGCAGCCCCAAGTCCCAGAGGGATAGTCAGATCCGGGGGTGAGATCATCGGTTGGGGGTAATCGGCACGCATGGTCATCCGCTGCCGACGTTCCGATTCCGATTGGCTGGGTCTGGATAGTCTACCGGAATACCGCCGGCGGGCCAGGCGCAATGTGGGAAGTCCCCACCCCGACCGACAGGTGACCCGCCCAGCCCGGATCGTCCGCAGCAAACCAGGCCGGGCCTCGAGTGATCCTGCGGCGCGCATCGGGGATCTGAGTCACCTTGGATCCGGCGCTAATCGCCAAAAGGCTCGTGGCCCCCGGGCCGACGCCTTTCCAAACCCGGGGGGTGTGGAGGGATCAGGTGCCAGCTGCGGGCAGATGCTCGAGGTACCAAGCTGCGTTCGAGGTTGCATCAGCCTGGGGAGATCAGGTGGATTTCCAGCGCGTTTGACCTCCTCCGCTGCAACCTCAAACTGCCCGTCGACGTGGACCAACTGGCCAGCTTGGTGCACATGAGACACACCAATTTCTAAGCACGCCCCCGCAAGGTGATGCATAAACCCCCGCTGCAGCACACCAAGTATGACCTGCTGGTTGAAGCTCAAGAACGCCTCAAGCAGGGGAAGTGCGCCGAAGTGTCAGGGTACAGCTGCCCAGCCCAATTTAGGGGTGGGCACAAGCGCCGCTCTGAAAATCCTCCGTCTGCCACATGGACAGCCATCGCCCGACCGCGAGCACGCCACAAACGCAGTCACAACTGCTGAAACTGCTCAGCCGCGCCTGCGCCAGGGGCCGGTCGATCCGGCCGCCTGTCCCGTTGCGGATTGCCAATCTACACTTTCGGATGTACCATTAGAATGGATGATAAGACCATTATAGTGGTATGGAGCTGTCATGGCCGTTGGAGTGGATTTCAATCAGGGCGACGCCGACGCCCGCCAGGAGCCGAATGTCGGGCGTCGCATTCGCAGCTTGCGTCAACGGCGAGGGCTTTCCCTTCGTGTTCTGGCCGAGCGGTCCGGCCTTTCCAGAAATGCCATCAGCCTCATAGAGCGGGGCGAGAATTCCCCCACCGTGTCCTCACTCCACCTCCTATCGACCGCTTTGCATGTTCCCATTACCACCTTCTTTGAGGACGAGCGCCAGCAAGTGACAGTGATTGTGAGGCGGGATCACCGCCTGCGGACAGAAGGCGACGGCTACCAGATGGAGAGCCTAGGCATTGGACTTCGCGATCAACGGCTGGCGCCCTTCTTGGTGACGGTCCAGCCCGGCGCTGGAAACGCCGCCACCCCTGTGAAGCACTCGGGCGAAGAATTCGTCTATTGCCTCGAGGGGGAGGTTGACTATCAGGTGGGAAGTGAAAGCCATCGGCTGACCCCAGGCGACAGCCTGTTGTTTGAAGCCAGCCAGCCCCACGGGGTGGCCAACCGCAAATCCGAACCCGCCATCGTTATCCTGGTGTTCCAGATGATTGACGGAAGCGCCCCGGTCGGCTCGCATCATCTGGTTGGGGCGAGCGACGAGACATCCGAGGAACTAGCTTGATCGACATGCGCTTGTCCCGATTTGCTGAAAATACAGCACAGTCCAGGTGTGCCTGTGGTTGACTACCTCAAGCTTCAAGTCTTCGTCCGTGCCGCCGAGAACCTGAGCTTCTCCGAAGCGGCCAAGACGCTGCACATGACCCAGCCAACGATCAGCCGGCAGATTCGGGCGTTGGAAGATGACCTGAATGTCAGGTTGTTCGAACGCTCGACGGTCGGGCTGAGGCTGACCGAGGCCGGCCGTCTCCTGGTCCCACGTGCGCGTAAACTGCTTTGCGAGACCTGCGATCTCAAACAAGTCTTCCAGGCTCTGGAAGATCAGATCGTGGGCGAAATCAGGGTGGCATGCAGCACCACGGCCGGCAAATATGTCCTGCCTCAGGTCGCAGCCCGATTCTGCCAGCGCCATCCGCAAGTTTGGGTCTCCATTCTGCGCTGCACCGCCGGCTATGTGGTGCCGCAGCTCCTCGAGGCGGCGGCCGATCTGGGCGTTGTCAGCCGAGAGATCTGCGCCCCCGACCTGGAATGTCAGCCCTTCTTCGTCGATTTAATGGTCCTGATTGCGCCGGCGGATCACCCATGGGCGAAAGTCTCATCAATCCAGCCGGCTGATCTTCTCAAACCGCCTTTCCTGATCCGGGAGCATTCCTCAGGCACGCGCCGGGTCATGCTCACTGAGTTGGCCAAGCATGACATTACGCTCGAGGACATGAACCTATTCATGGAGCTCGGCAGCGCGGAGGCGATCGTCAGAACGGTGGAGGCCGGGTACGGCGTCTCGTTCGTGTCGCGCTTGGCCGCCGATTGGGCACTTCGACAGGGGGCGGTCGTTGACGTCGCCGTGGCGGGGATCGAACTCAGCCGCTCGATTTACATGGTCCGAAAGATCATCTGTGAACCAAAGCGTGCCGTAGATGCGCTCTGGGCATCGGTCCACAACCCTGTCAATGCCGATCTGCTCAGCCTGCCGGTGGCATAGCCCGAAACAAGAGTGCCCGCCTGACGGCGGGCATCTTGCTTTGGCATCCGAGTTTGAGGATGGCTGGTCCCCGCAGCTCAATGGGCTCCGGCGGGAAGCGCACCTGGCACCCATTCCCCCACCCCAACCTTGACCCTCTCCAGAGCGACGGCCAGCGGCCGGTAGGCCAGGTGGGTCCATTTGCCGATCCCGACTTCGGTATCCAGCATGGCCAGCATGGCCATGACATGGACCGTGTAGGCCGCGTATGTCGGCCAGGCCAGCCCGGCGTACCGGAGGACGTGGACGGCGATCCCGGTGATGGCGCCGACCAGCAGAAACGTCGGGAACAGCCAGTCGGTGTGGTGAGAGAAGCGGTGGATCTGCTCCTGCTTCTTCATCCGGCTGACAAGAATCTCCACCGAGGCGAACACCAAGATGGCCGTGGCGTAGTAGCCCAGCCAACGCTGCGGATGGGTGATTGGGTACAACTTGTCGGTCTGGAACCACCACAGCAGCGGCACAACCAGGATGAGCATGGTGAGGTATCCGGTCATCAGAAGCAGGTGCTTTAGCCAACGGTTGCGCTCGACGGTGCGCTCCGGTTCGCACTTTGACCACCATAGACGCTGGGTTGTGAAATGGACCACGAATTCTCGGAAGGCCGATAAGTAGGATCCGAGTGAGACCTGCCGCCAGTCGAAGCCGTCGCCAAGCACATGCCTGGCCATGGTGTGCATGTTGCGCAATACGTTGAATCCCAGGTAGACAAAATGCGCCAGAACCACGGCCCAGACCCACATCACCGGGGCGAACTGGTTGAGGGCAACGGTCTGAGTGTCTAGGAAACGACCGCCCGTGACCAGATGGTAGACCAGGAGCAGCACCAGCGGGAGCAGTGCCGCCCGCGCGATGGCGAAGATGGCCGACTTGCCGGATCGATAGAGTCTGCTGGCAGATCCGGAGCGATCGTATTGCGCGATCAGCCAGCGCCGCACGGCCATGATGGTTTCGGCCGGTTCCGCCTGGCGCGGACAGGTAACGGAGCAATCCCCACAGTAGTAGCACAGCCAAGGGTCGGTGCTTCCGAGCAGGCTGTCCCGCAGCCCCATCTGCACGTAGCGGCTTATGTTGCGCGGGAAGGGATGCTCCGTGCTAGCCAGCGGGCACTGGGCCGTGCACGTGCCGCAGTTGAAACAAGCCTCGGGATTGATCGCCCCAAAGGACTTGATCTCTTCAAGCAGGTTGGGGTCAACGCGGGTTGCCATGGCAATGTCTCCTTGTGACGCCGGTGATCCTTCGGATGCCCGGAACGATGGGGAAGTCATGAGGCATGCGCCCGGTCCTCCAGGCTTGTGCCTCTCCCCAGCAGCACCGGGCACTCCGGCATCAACTCATGCCCATTGATGCTGTAGTAGACGGCGTGGCCCCGTCGCTGGGATGTGAGAACCCCTCGGTCCCTCATCAATCGCAGGTGCTGGGATGTGTTCTGACAAGAAGATCCGATGGCCGAGGCGATATCGCCGACGCACATTTCCCGGCCTACAAGCGCCCAGAGGATCAAGATGCGGGTGGCGTTGCCGAACAGCTGGCACAGATCTGCCTGGCGGTGGGCCCTTTGGATGAGGTGATCATCGGCGAATGCCATTTGGGAGTTCCTTCAATCCATCAAGTAATTGACCACTTGATTTCAGTATCGAAGGCTCTCCCAAGATGGATAAGTGACGCTCGTCTGGCCGGACATGCGAATGCTGTATGGCCTGTCATGCGCGGGGTGTATGGCGCATGGGCCGTCTTGCCGGCGCCAAATCAAAAGCGCCCTGGCGGGCGCTTGGAGGGTCCCCTTCTCAAAAGCCTATCTGTTCAGCTCGGGTGGCCCGGTGGGACCGCTCCCGGTCGCAAGCACGGCTCGGAGGGCACAACTTGGAGCATGCGCAGCTTGACCGATCGGATCACGAACCTGCTGCCCTAACGCTGGTCTCGCGTTTCAGCCCAATGGATGTGAAAAGCCGGACCAACACTCCCATGTAGACGAAAGCATCAACCAGCACTTCCATGCTGTGCACACGCCGGAATGAGGCCGCCATCCATATGCTGCTCAACCTCCACTGCAGACCAATGAGCAGATAGATGACCAACCCGAGGCGGGCGAAGAGATCGCGCCGGCTGCCCGCGAAGGCAGCCATCACCGGAGCGGCCCCAACAAACAACAGCGCGCTGCGAAGAAGTTGAACCGGTATGATCTGACCCCATGACGGCGCCGGCTGGCAGCAGTTGAATTGACCGTCAAGGGAACCTCTTTTCGCCAGCGAGGCTTTCTGGCAAGCTCAAACGGGACGCGCGGCTGGCTGTCAGTCGCTGCCCACCTTCTCGTTCGGCTGTCGCCAACCAGGAGTTCTCTGATCTAGTCTACATGAAGTTCAAAAAGCCACAGCTAGAAGGCCGAGGGGAGTCTGAAAGAGACCGGATGCTCCGCGTAGACATCCATCCCGGCCCGAGGATTCTCGGGATTGGGAGCTCGGGCTATGGCGGGGGATGTTTAATCAGTGGGGTTGCCTGTCCAGCAGTCACGCGACGAGACCCATAACAGCGGGCAGCTGACCCAACTCTGCCTCGGCCCCCAACCGCGAACCGGGGTTGAGCCCCCTAGCGGGGGTTGGCAGGCCTGAACCCGTCCGAGGTCTAGTCTCCGCCGGCAAAGGCGGGGATGGGGGCTTTGAGCCGCGGCGAGCTCAAACTCGCCGGGCTCTGTCTTTCGTCAGTCGAACCAGGGGCCAGCCGGTCAAACTCGCTCGACCCGGCGAGCAGATCAATCTCCGAGCGCTCGGTGACCACTCGCGCGATCTTCCCGTCCACCATTTGAATGACCTTGTCAACGTATCGGCACATGCGCAAATCGTGGGTGACCATGATTCCGGCACGCTTTTCCTCGTGGATCAGGTCGGCGAAGATTCCCACCACCTGGTTGGCACGTTCGGTGTCGAGGTTGGCCGTCGGCTCGTCAGCTAGGACCACGCTGGGGTTGTGGATCAGCGAGCGGGCGATGGCCACCCGCTGCTGCTGCCCACCAGAGAGCTGCGCCGGCAGATTGTCAAGCCGGTCACCCAACCCCAGACGAGTCAGCAGGGCCTCTGCCCTTTGACGGCCAGTCTTTCCATTTGTCCCATTCAACCTCAGCATCAGTTCGACGTTCTCCAACGCGGTCAGATAGGGCACCAGGTTGTTGGCCTGAAACGTGAAACCGATCTTTTGGCGTCGAAACCGCGTGCGCTCACGGTCGGACATGGTCACCAGATCTTGTCCGTCGATGAGAAGGCGACCATCGGTCGGCCTGAGAAGGGTCGCCAGCATCGCCAGCATGGTCGTTTTTCCGGACCCACTCGGTCCCACCAAGCCGACAAACTCCCCGGCTTTCACCCCGATTGAGACCTCGTCGACAGCCTTAACCGTCAGCTCGCTGCTGGTGTAGATCTTGGTCGCGCCTTGGGTCTCAATAATGTTTGTCTTTTCCATAGTCATCTCCTACATACCCAAAGCTGAGAGCGGCTCAACCTTGAGCGCAAGTCGTATCGAAACCAGGCCACCGATCGGGCCGATCAGAAGCAGCGAAACGGCGGCGATAAGAATGGATGTTCCGGTGAAGATGATAGGCACGCCGGATGGCAGTCCCAGGCCCAAGCCAACGGTCACGGCGCCTCCGAGGACGACTCCGAACACGGTGACGAGAACGATCTGCAGAATGGAGGCCGTGGCCACGACCGGATTGGGCGTGCCAATGGCCTTGAGCATCCCGATTTGAGGGATCTTCTGAAGGGTCTGAATCTGGAAGAAGCCTCCAATGACCAGCGCGCCGATGAGAAAAGTGAACGCTTTGATGGTGTTGAGCGTGCTCTGCTGTTCGGCAAAGCCCGGAGCAGACTCATAAGCGGTCTTGATGTCCGTGGACTCCACATCCTTCACCGCAGAGCTGATGGCAGCTGGGAGACCTCCAAGCGTCGTAGCCCCATTAGCTCGAACGGCGACAACATTCACCGCCGGTTGGGAACTGGATACGCTCGGGTCAGCCTTGGGCCGGTACATATCCCACACAGGCAGGGAAACGAAAATCGACGGCCTGAAGAAGTACTGCTGCCCATCGGTGATGCCGGCCACGCGCAGATCATAGAGCTCCTCTTCGGTGCCCTGCGTGACTTGGATCGTGATGAAATCTCCGACATTGACGTTGGCAGCCTGCGCCACGCGTTGATCAACCAGTGCAACTTTGGCTCGGTTTGACCTGAGGCCTTCCCCGACCGTCGCCGTAGGCGCGCCAGGCTTGCCCGGCTCGACACCAATGAAGGAGACGTCTATTGGCTCGAGATTGTTTTCGAAAACAATCTTGGCGTTGCTGAAGGCTATCGGACCGGCATCGGCAACCCCCTCCACACGGCTGATTCGTCGGGCGTCGCGATAATCAAGGCGGCTCTCCACCGTCGAATAGCCCGTACCCTCCTGGAACACCAGCAATTCTGCGTCCAGCTTCTCGAGATACTCCTTGTTGGCCGAAGCCAAGCCCTCGCCCAAGCCAGCCGTGAAAAGCACCAAGATCGCAATCAGCGCAATCACCAGACTGAACAAGAAGAACCGACCCTTGTTGCGCCATACTTCCTTGATGCCGAGATAGACAGACATGTTTTCATCCTCAAACCTTCACCGGATCAGCCGAACAACACCACTATAGCCGGTTTTGCAGATATTGTCAAGGTTTAATCCAGTCTAGCTGTGCAATAGCTTGACGCTCCGATGGACCAACCCAACCCTCCGCTTGGCCAGTCAATGCCTGGTGCGGGATTCCTGCATCGAAACTCGCGTGTCTGAACCCGAGGTCGGACCGCTCGGTAAACACTATGGACCTCGACCTGAATGTGCAGAATAGTGAGGCAACGCATGTCCGAAATCCGAATCTTCGGAGACCTCTCCACCCGCGTTTTGGAGTGCTTCGCTGCCGAAGCCTACGAGGAGGCCCATGCCCTGGTTAACCGCCATGGCGACCTCTTCCCGGACGAACGCTGGCATGTCGACTATTGGCGTATGATTCTGTCGGTGTTGGTGGGCGAAGGCGAAAGAGCCAATCCCATCCTAGAGAGCGCTGTCGAGTCCGGCATGTGGTGGCCGGAGCGCTACCTCGGCCAAGAGGAGTTCGAGCCCTACCTTGACCCGGACCTCGTGGCCACCTGCTACCGCCGGCGTGAGGCTGCGATCGCCGGCTCCCAGCCCGAACTGAAGCTCCACCTCCCGGCGGAACTCCAAACCGGCCGCACCGCTGCTCTTCGTTCTCCATCGCAACCATACCGACGTGGCCCGAGACGGCGCCAACTGGATGCCGGTTCTTGATCTCGGTTGGGGGCTGGCCTTACCGCAGTCTTCGCAGTTGACAGGGCTCAAGACCCATGTTTGGGACGATCGAGAGAGGGCTCTGGCCGAGATCGATGACCACGCTGCCGCACTCCAATCCCGAAGCGAGGTCGATCTCGAGCGCGTCGTCACCGCCGGTTACGTCACCGGCGGGAACCTTGCCATCCGGCTGGCATTGCTGGGCACATTGTGGGCCCGCGGCTTCATCGCCATTTCCCCCTTCGTTCCCGACCTCGAAGAGACCTTCCAACCCATCCTACAGCAGGGCAAAGCCGAAGGCCTCCACGGCCTGGTTACGATCGGTGAGCGCGATTCGCGCTGCTACGCCGGCGCCACGGAGTTGGCCCGCCGATTGAACGATGCCGGCGCTGACATCGACCTCCACATCTACCCTGATTTCACACAAGGCTACCCACCCGATTTCGAAAGCCTCCTTCCGGGGGCCTTGGCCTCTATCCTCGGGTAGCGCAGTACTTTTCGCCCAGCACGGACCACCGTCCCTTCGAATCCCATTCCGAGGCAGGCTGCTGAACACCAGATCGAGCTGCCGGATGGGCTCGTTGGCTGCCCGGCGCTCAGGATAACCTGGGGGGATAGGTCGGCGACCTTCCGATGCGCCCAAAGCCCCAGAGGAAGCCTGCGCTCCTCGATTTGGGCCAAGATCACACCCGGCCGTCGGATGATCCTGGCTTCAGGCGCACCTCGACCGTCAAGAATCCGCAGGCGAGCTCTTTCGGTCGGCAGTGCTGACTTGGCTTGTTGACCTGTCCGCCTTTGTCCCCCATACTTCCCCCAGCCAAATCTCCAGCCCCGTGCTGGAACCGTTCTTGTGGGGACAATCAATGGCGCATCACATCTGACGGTCACTCACAAGAGCCACGATCTAGATGACGAGTTATCGAGCCTCCCGACCCGTCGGGCCGCCAACATGGAACTGCCTGCGGCGTCTGGCGCTCTCGATCCTCCACAACTGGCGCCGGAAGTGCAGCCACCGCGGAGTAACACGCCCGGAGACACCGCAGTGCAGAGCAAAGCCCTTTGCCCCCTACTCGCCCAATGTGGCTCTTGCGAAGACGGTCCCGGAACAAAAGCTGTTGGGGTCGACGACGATGAGCAGTAGGCGGTCACCCTCATAGACCAACGAGACGCACACTCAGATTGGGGAGCCCTATGACCAAGAAGAAGCAAGTTGTGTATCCATACATACCCAACTCCGTGCCGTCTGTCCGGCGACAGATGCTGGCTGAGATTGGCGTGCCTGACGTCAACTCGCTTTTCGAGCCGATCCCAGAGGCGCTCAGGCTCGATCGGCGGCTGAACCTGCCAGAGCCACTCCTGTCCGAGCAGGATCTTCGGGCACATGTCGAAGGCCTGCTTGCCCGAAACGCGTCCAGCAATCAGCGTCTGAATTTCCGGGGAGCTGGCTGTTACCAACACTACGTTCCAGCCGTCTGTGATGAGATCAACAGCCGAGGCGAGTTTCTCACGGCATACGCTGGAGAACCCTACGAAGACCATGGCCGATTTCAGGCACTCTTTGAGTACGCCAGCATGATGGGAGAGCTGCTTGAGATGGACGTGGTGAATGTACCCAACTACGATGGCTTCCAGGCTGCGGCGACATCGATTCTCATGGCGTCGCGCATCACAGGCAGACAGGAGGTCTTGGTGAGCGCCTCGGTTAGTGGCGAGAAGTTCACCATGATGCGCAGCTATTGTGAGCCCGGTGTTTCGCTGAGGCGTGTCAGCTTCAACACCACGGACGGTCTGCTGGACGTTGCCGCACTGCAGCAGGCGCTCTCAGACAAGACGGCCGCCGTTTACTTTGAGAACCCGTCCTATCTAGGTGTCATTGAGGAGCAGGCCCAAACCATAGCCTCCCTTGGCCACGAGTTGGGCGCCATTTGTGTTGTGGGAACAGACCCGATCTCTCTCGGGGTGATCACACCGCCCGTCACCTACGGGGCGGATATCGTGTGTGGGGATATCCAGCCGCTCGGGATGCATATGCAGTTTGGCGGAGGACAAGCGGGCTTCATCGCCACCCGCGATGAGGAGGCGTACGTCATGCAGTACCCTTCTCGTCTCTTTGGTATAGCTCCCACCATGGTTCCTGGCGAGTACGGATTCGGCGACGTGGCCTACGAGCGCACATCCTTCGCTGTACGTGAGCAGGGCAAGGAATGGGTCGGGACCGCGACGGCCCTCTGGGGCATTACCGCCGGAGTGTACTTGGCGTTGATGGGACCACAGGGAATGGAAGAACTGGGGGAGGCCATTATGCAACGGTCCCACTACGCAGCCATGCGGATCGGCGCAATCTGTGGCGTCCGGTCACCCGCCCTGGATTCACCCTTCTTCCAAGAGTTCGTGGTGAATTTCGACGGCACCGGCAAGTCGGTGGCCGAGGTCAACGAAGGTTTGCTTGAGCATGGCATCTTCGGTGGGGTGGACCTGACTGCCGAGTTTCCAGATCTCGGCCAAAGCGCACTCTACTGCGTGACCGAGGTACACACACAGGCCGAGATTGACCACCTGGCCACAGCGTTGGCGGAGGTGCTCCAATGAGCGACGACATCCGCCAAGCTCGCCAAACCGAGGGTCGTCCCAACCTGCGCCGCTTCCATCAGGCGCGTTGGGACGAGCCTGTCATCTTCGAGCTCAGCACGCCGGGTGCCCGCGGCATTCTCCCCGCTCCTGTCGAGGAGGGCATCGCCGACGCCGCCGGCGACGTCCTGGCCACGATCCCAGATGCGTTGAGACGGCGTGTGCCACCGAGACTGCCCGAAATGTCCCAGGTCCACGTCCTGCGACACTATATGCGCCTTTCCCAGGAGGTCCTGGGCGCCGATCTAAATATCGATGTCGGCCAGGGCACCTGCACCATGAAGTACAACCCGAAGGTGAATGACCAGCTCTCACGCCTGCCGGGGCTTTCTGAGCTCCACCCGTTGCAGGATGAATCGACCATACAAGGCATTCTTGAGATCTACTACCAGTTGGAACAGTTCCTCAAGGAGATATCTGGCCTCGACCGTTTCACCTTCCAGCCGGGCGCCGGTTCGCAGGCGATTTTCACCTGCACCTTGATGATCCGAGCCTATCACGCCTCGCATGGGGAGTCTGACCAGCGCGATGAGGTGATTACAACCCTCCTCTCGCATCCCTCGGATGCCGCCTGCGCCCGGACCGCGGGCTACAAGGTCATCACGCTTTACCCCGAAAGCAGCGGGCTGCCAGCGATGGATGCGTTGAAGGCCGCCGTTTCTGAGCGGACGGCGGCGCTGTTGATTACCAACCCGGAAGATACCGGGATCTTCAACCCGGGGATCTCGCAGTTTGTAAAGATCGTCCACGATGCCGGAGGATTGTGCTTCTACGATCAAGCCAATGCGAACGGCCTGTTGGGAATCACTCGTGCGCGTGAGGCCGGGTTCGACTTGTGCCATTTCAATCTCCACAAGACCTTCTCCGCTCCCCACGGTTGCGGCGGGCCCGGCACGGGTGCCGCGGGCTGCACAAGTGCACTTGAGCGCTTCTTGCCAGCACCGACAGTAGAACGTCGCGGTGACCACTACACCTTGGACTATGACCGGCCGGACAGCATCGGGAAGGTACGCTCGTTCCACGGCGTCGCATCGGCGGTGCTGAAAGCTTATGCCTGGGTGATGAGCCTGGGGGCGGATGGCCTGCGGGAGGTGGCCGAGACGGCCGTCCTCAACAACAACTACCTTCTGAAGAAGGTACTCGACATATCTGGTGTCAGTGCCCCGTACGCTGAGGGAGCACGTCGCATCGAACAGGTGCGCTACAGCTGGGAAAAGCTCTGCGAGGAGACTGGTATGTCCAGTGAGGATCTTGGACTTCGCGCGGCTGACTTCGGGGTCCACTATTGGACAAGCCACCACCCGTTCATCGTCCCCGAGCCGATGACCCTCGAGCCGACCGAGTCCTACTCGCAGGACGACCTGGATGAATACGCCACCATTCTTGCCCACGTGGCTGAGGAAGCCCGCTCCCAGCCCGAGGTGCTGAAAAACGCCCCCCACAACAGCCCGGTCCATCGCGTATCCGATGAGCGCTACCTGGACGATCCGGAATTGTGGGCGATCACCTGGCGGGCTTACCTTCGCAAGCACGGCGGGGAGGCATAGGGGATGCGAGGAACTCGAGGGAAAGAGGGTCGTCATCACCGGGCAGTGCTACGTGATCGACGGCGGCGAGATTGCCGGCGGCTTGGCCAGCCAGGCCTGAGAACGGAGAGAGACGAATGGGAGCACTTGACCGAAGGCGGGCGTTGATCACCGGAGGGGCATCCGGCATTGGCGCAGCGGCGGCAAAACTGTTCGCCTCCGAAGGCGCAGCCCTGGCGATCCTCGACCGCGACGCTGAACGCAGCCAAACCGTCACAGAGGGCATCCGCCAGAACGGTGGACAGGCGGAGTTCTTCCCCTGTGACGTCACGCAGGCGACGGATTGCGCCGAGGCGGTGACCAACGCCGTGAAGATGCTTGGCGGATTGGACATCGTGCTGCATTGCGCCGGGATCATCGTGCGCCGATCGGTAGTCGACCTGGATGAGGCGGACTGGGACCGTGTACTGGATGTCAACGTCAAATCCGTCTACCTGATCTCCAAATTCACGATCCCGGTGTTGAAAGCCGGCGGCGGAGGCAGCATCATCACCATCGCCTCCGGCTGGGGATTGGTGGGTGGGCCAAAGGCGGCCGCCTACTGCGCCAGCAAGGGGGCGGTCGTGCTGCTGACCAAGGCGATGGCCATCGACTGCGGTCCCGACCGGATCCGTGTCAATTGTCTATGCCCAGGCGACACGGACACGCCCATGCTGCGTGACGAGGCGCAACAGCTGGGCGTGCAAGAGGAGTCGTTTCTGGCCGCCTCCTCCCGCCGGCCGCTCGGCCGTGTCGGCACGCCACAGGAGATTGCACAGGCGGCCCTCTTCCTGGCTGGCGACTCTTCAAGCTATGTGACCGGCACAACGCTGCTGGTCGACGGCGGCGGACTGGCGGGCGGATGACGCCTCAGCTCGGGCTGATCGTGAATCCGGTCGCCGGCCTGGGCGGACGAGTCGGCCTGAAAGGCAGCGATGGGGCAGAAGTGCAAACTCGAGCCCGCCAGCTGGGGGCACAGCCGCTGGCCCAGAAGCGCGCCGCCGAAGCCTTGCAGCGCCTCGACCCCTTGCGCGCCTCGCTCACAGTCCTGACCTATCCTGGCGAAATGGGTGAACGCATTGCCAAGGCGTGCGGATTCCGCACGCTCGTCTTCGGCTCAATCGCTCCCGGAGCAACCACGGCCGAGGACACCATCGCTGCAGCCATCGAGATGCGCCGCCGGAGCGTCGACTTGATCCTCTTCGCCGGGGGAGACGGAACTGCCCGCGATATGGCTCGTGCTGTCAGTGATTCGGTCCCCGTTTTGGGCATACCCGCTGGCGTGAAGATCCTTTCGGCCGCTTTCGCGACCAACCCAAGCGCCGCCGGCGACCTTGCCCGGAGTTTCCTGGCTGGGGAGGTGCACCGTCTGCGGGAATCCGAGGTTCTCGATCTGGATGAAAGTGCCTACCGGGCCGGGCATATTTCGCCGGTCTTGTTTGGGACCCTGAAGATCCCCAACTCCTCTCGGCGGGTCCAAGGACGCAAGTCCTTGAGTCCCCCGGACGAGCATGGCCGGCTGGAGGCTATCGCCCAGGATGTGATTGACCGGATGCGCCAAGACACCGCCTACATTGTCGGGCCCGGGACAACAACGCGGCCGATTCTGCTCAGGCTGGGGCTTGAGAAGACCTTGGTGGGCGTGGATGTGGTCTTTCGAAGGCGGCTCTTGGTGGCAGACGCCAATGAGGCCTCCCTGGTGGCTGTGACCGGAGAACATCCCGTCAATATCATCGTTACGCCCATTGGAGGGCAAGGGTTTGTCTTCGGGCGCGGCAACCCACAGATCAGCCCGGCCGTGCTGCGAGCCACCGGCCTGGAGAGCATCGACATCGTCAGCACACCAGAGAAGATGATCGAGCTGCGTGGTCGTCCGCTACTGGTCGACACGGGTGACCCTGAGCTGGATCACGAACTGTGCGGGTTTGTGAAGGTCATCACGGGGTACGACGAGCGTATGATCTATCGGGTTGGTACTTGACCCAGGGTCCCATCAGAACCAAACGCGTAACGTGTACCGTGAAGATCGAACAGACTCCCAGGAATTGCAGAGGCTGGGTGAAAGCTGCGGGATTCCTGGCCTGAACCCCTGAATATTGTCATTCACAAAAAAAAGCGCCCTCACGGGCGCTCTTCTTCGTTTCAGGTAGCGGGGAGAGGATTCGAACCTCTGACCTTCAGGTTATGAGTACGAATCCTACCGGGTAGGCCTTAGATCGTCAGGCCAGCGTTCTAAGGATGGCCTGTTGATCCTTCTGTTTTGGGAGCCTCAGCGGCTGAGATTGCTTCTCCTCCCCAATTCTATTCGAACTCCTTCTGGAAGCAATTCGCGATGAGCAGCGGCAAGGGTCTGCACAACCCTCGTCACGGGTTCCCTTCGCTGTGCTGAGGACAGGCGAATCCCGTCGTCGCTTCCTGAGGCAAAGGTCTTCATCGATCGGTGCTTACTGATAGCAATCTATTGACACATAGTCTATAGATGATTATACTTTATCTATGGACAATGAGAAACCTTTTAACCGATCAGGACGAGGGCGCGGAAGGAGACGCCGGCGGGTAATGAAATTCCTGCAGCCATGTCTGCTGCTGCTGCTGCGTAGTGGCAAGGCCCACGGCTATGCACTCTTGGCGGAATTGGAGAATTTTGGATTCAATCCTGAGCGCCTCGACCCCACTCTAGTGTATCGTGCGCTCCGTGAAATGGAAGAGATGGGCATGGTCGAGTCTCACTGGGATGAAGAAAGTCAGGGCCCACGGCGGCGCGTTTATAGCCTGCTACCCGAAGGCGAAGGGCATCTGTCTCTGAGGGTCGAGGACTTACGCCGCACACGCGATGAGATCGATCGCCTACTGAAAATGTATGAGGACCAAGGTGAGACACCGGACGCATAAGCCTCTATGGCGGTTAGGTACCACGCGTTCTGAAAGGCCATTGTCTTAGAGGAGAAGAGAATGAGGAGCTTCAAATGCATCGTGTGTGAGCACACCTCGAAGCTTTCCTTCGGTGAAGGCCGCGCTCGTGCTCCGCTGACCAGTTCGGATTGCGGCAGCAGCAATGTCCACCGCGTACTTCACGACAATGGCAGGGATAACAAACTTGATGCTGTGGGTTCATTCCTAAACCACGGCAGGGGCCGAGGGCGGCGCTGGAGCCGTTAGGCCCCGAGAGTGGGCAAACTCCTATCCTGGCGTAACCGGTCACTCTTGGGGTATCGGATGTGGGATTGATCAATCAACTGCTTACCCAACTTCCACAGGGGAAGATCGTCGATATTCGAATTGGCATACACTGGACGGCTGTTGTGGTGCTGGTTGAAGGGCAACGACGTTGTGGATTATCTTCGACACAACTAGGCCCGCACAAGCACGGCGGCGAACCCCAGGTGCCCCAGGCGGGTGACCTGGAAAAGTTCAGCGGTCGCGAGCTTTCAGCGCTTGCGCTCGAACGACAGCATCCCATCCTCGCCAGCGTTGGGGTAGCTTCAATTAATGCCCTATTGTCCCCTTTCCAGCCGGAAGAATGGATTGAAGGAAACGCAGAGTCCGCCATTGCAGCGCGTGGGGCCGATAAACATGTGGCCCTCGTCGGCCACTTTCCCTTCATCCCCCGCCTTCGAACCCGTGTAGGTAAACTGTCCGTGCTCGATCGTAATCCCCTGGATGGCGAGTACGCTGCCGAGCACGCGCCAATCATCCTGCCCCAAGCCGATATTGTCGCGATCACGGGTATGGCGATTGTCAACCACACGCTGGAGGATCTGTTGAAAGTATGCTCGTCACAGGCGCTGGTCATGGTCCTTGGCCCGAGTACACCTCTCAACCCTGTGCTCTTTGGTTTTGGTGTAGATCTACTCTCTGGATCCGTGGTGACCTCGATCGATCCGGTGTTACAGGCAATCTCGCAAGGTGCGAACTTCCGTCAGATCCACCAGGCTGGTGTTCGGTTGGTGACTGTGGAGCGCACAGGAAGACCATGACACGATGGATGAAAGACTGGCTTGTTACGAAAGCCCAGCCACCCTCGAATGCCAAGGGTTCAAGGTGGAACATCCCGCAGCAGACAACAGACATGGTCAAGCTACCGGAGAACAGATATGAAATTGGTCATCACTTCAGATACACCGAAAATCAATCCTCCGATCGAGCGTCCGGGCGCCGCGCATACTTTCTGGTGATCGACGCCGAAACCCGTGCGTTGGAGGCGCTGCCAAACCCCGCGGCGGAAGCCATGGACCTGAGCGGCGGGTCAACCGGATCGTGCCTGAGGGGAAATCCTACCTGGTTGACTCAATGAATGGTCTTCGTAGCCGGGGAGATGAATCGATCGTTTGCTTCAGGCCTGTGACATAGAAATTCAACAAGAGTGAATCCCGAGAAATCATGAATCTACACGCAAATGAGGGAATATTAACCAACGATGGAACAGAAAAGGAGAAAATCCAATGCCAGCAAGAGATAGAACAGGACCCATGGGTGAGGGTTCCCAAACAGGCCAAGCGGCGGGTGATTGCAGTGATGCAGTCGAGTCCAACACGCCTAACGACAACGGTCGCGGTGGCTTCGGGCGCGGCCTTGGCCGTCGAGGAAACAAGGGACAGGGACGCAGGATGGGGCGCCGGCGCGGGTTTGGCGCAGCCGCAAGCGATGACCAGTGTGTCTGTCCCAGCTGCGGGCACAAGATTGCTCACGTTGCCGGGCAACCATGTTCACGACAGGTTTGCCCGAGCTGCAATACCCGCATGACACGCGCATAAGAGTTCACAGGAACTCTAAAGGACAGAAGGTAGGGAGACTGACGATGAAAGTAGCGATTTCTTCACACGACGGCAAGCTTGATACCCGCTTCAGTTCAAGATTTGGACGCTGTGATTATTTCGTGTTGATCGACTCCGAATCGCGTGATTGGGAGGCGAAACGCAATCCAGCTGCAGAAGCCCGCGGAGGTGCCGGACCGAGAGCGGTGCAGTTTGTATCGGAACAAGGCGCAGGTGCCACCATCACCGGCCGCTATGGCCCAAACGCATTCACCGCGCTCGATGCAGCTGGGATTCAAGCCTTTGAAGCCGACGACGGAACGCCAGAGCAGTTGATCGAGAAATTCCTGGCTGGAGAGTTGAAGCAGGTCCACGTCCCAACGGGCCCCGAGCTGCACTAGGGGGGTTCAAGAAATCATGGTGATTGCTGTAGCCAGCGGCAAGGGCGGAACGGGCAAGACGACCGTCGCAACCAGCCTTGCTTTGGCGCTTGCCGAATCAGGCAGACAGGTGGCCTACCTTGATTGTGACGTCGAGGCACCGAACGCCCATCTCTTTCTGCGACCCGCACTCGATAACTATAAGCAGGTTGACCTGCTTATCCCCGAGGTGGACAGTGATGTTTGCACTGGCCGCGGGGTTTGTGCGGAAGCCTGTCAATTTCACGCCATCGTCACATTAGGTGGGAAGACGCTCGTCTTTCCAGAGCTTTGCCATGGTTGCGGAAGTTGCACTTTGGTCTGTCCTGAGAAGGCGATTACCGAGATCCCAAAATCACTGGGACACTTAGAAAGCGGCCGCGTCAACGGCGGCATGTTCTTCGCCCATGGCGTGTTAGATATAGGCGAACCCATGGCGGTTCCGGTCATATCCCAATTGAAGGATTGGCAGTCATTCCCTCAATCAACCATAAGCATCGTCGATTCTCCGCCGGGCGCTTCTTGTCCAGTTGTCGAGTCGCTTCGTGGAGCTGATTACGTACTGCTCATTACCGAGCCAACACCATTTGGTTTGCATGACCTTCGTTTGGCGGTCCAGCTCACCCAGGAGCTCAATATTCCCGCCGGAGTGATCGTGAACCGTGACGGCATCGGTGATGACGGTGTTGATATCTACTGCCGTGAAAGCAATGTGCCGATCTTGATGCGCGTACCCTTTGATCGTGAGTTAGGCGCAAACCTCGCCCAAGGTAAAACTCTGGTTGCGGTTGCCCCCGAATATAAACAAAGGTTTACAGACCTGTATTCCCATATCAAAGCGATCCTGGACGATAGCGGGAGCAGGGGATGAAGCAGCTAGTCATCCTCAGCGGAAAAGGTGGCACAGGGAAGACCAGCGTTGCGGCTGCGTTCGCTCACCTGGCAGCAAACGGCAACGCGGCGATATTGGTGGATGCAGATGTAGATGCTGCCAATCTGGAATTGCTGCTCGCTCCCGAGGTGCTGGAGTTGCACGAGTTCGGCGGCGGTCAAGTTGCCGTCATCAATGAGGTTTCCTGCGAGGGTTGTGGAATCTGCAAGGATGTCTGCCGCTTTGATGCTGTGCACGAGGCCGACGGTGTTTTTCGTGCAGACCCTATTGCCTGTGATGGTTGTGCGGCTTGTGTTTACCAATGCCCTGAACACTCGATCCACATGCAACCACAAATGGCGGGGCATTGGTACCGTTCCACGACCCGTTTCGGACCGATGTTTCACGCAGCTTTACGTCCTGCTCAGGAGAATTCCGGCAAACTGGTCACGATGGTCAAGCAACAGGCACGACTACTGGCCATGGATGAATCGTACGACCTGGTGCTCGTCGATGGGCCGCCTGGGATCGGCTGTCCGGTCATATCGGCGGTTGCCGGGGCAGATCTGGCATTGATTGTCGCAGAACCGACGGCCTCCGGGACGCATGATATGCGCCGAGCTTTACAGACCACGGTGCATTTTGGCGTGCCAGCGATGGTGTGTATCAACAAATCCGATCTCTATCACCTGGGCTCGGATGAGATTGAAGCGTACTGTCGCACAGAGGGGATCCCTGTCGCGGGCAAGATTCCGTTTGACCCCAGCGTGACGGAAGCCATTGTCCAGGGTCAACCGGTGACGGTTTTCAGACCCCGGGCGCCTGCAAGTGAAGCATTGAGGGATTTGTGGGAACGGGTCAACAGCGAACTCATGGAAGGTGACCTTGACCATGCTTGATAAATCGGACAAACTCATGGAGAAGATCCAGGAACGATTAAACACGGTCATCGACCCGGAGACCGGCGCCGATGTGCTACGGATGCGTCTGGTCGAAGACCTCGTAGCCGACGATAAGGGTCGTGTGTTTTATACCTTTCGGCCATCCTCCCCGCTGTGCCCGATCGCCGTATCTCTGGCTAAACAAATCCAATTGGCTGTAGCCGATGTGCCTGGTGTGAGTAGGCAGATCATCAAAGTCACGGGATATGTTGCTTCCGAGGAATTGACCCAACTAATCAACAAGGAGAATGAATGATGCGCATAGCTATTTCCGCACAGACTAACAATGGATTGGACAGTCTCATCGCTCAGCACTTCGGGCGCTGCCCCTATTTTGCACTTGTCGATGTGGAGGATACTGAGGTGCAGACAATTCGGCTTATCGAGAACCCCTTTTTTGCCGGCCATGAAGTCGGGCAGGTTCCGGGGTTTATCCATGAGCAGAAGGCGGAAGTTATGCTCAGCGGCGGCATGGGTGGGCGGGCGATCCAATTCTTCGATGGATACGGCATAGCCGTCGCAACAGGCGCAAATGGAACCGCAAAGGCCGCGTTGGAGGCTTACTTCGCGGGTAGACTTAGCGGTGCTGCCCCATGTGCGGAGAGTATAGAGCATGGTCATGGTGATCATCACTAAATCGAGCGAACAAACATAGCGGGGGTGAATAGAGATGACCGAGGAAAAAACGACTTCTAAGACGAAGATCGGCATCATTATTTGCGATCGTTACCGCCAATGTGCTGGTGGGAAGTGCTTCAGGGCTATGAAGAACCGGGAGGGCGCCTTCAGTATTTATGCGGATCAAGATGTGGAATTGGTCGGCTATACAACCTGCGACGGTTGCCCGGGGGGAAATATCGAATATGCAGGCGACGAAATGGTGAAGAACGGCGCCGAGGTCATTCACCTCGCTACTGGACTTGTTGTAGGCTATCCGCCTTGTCCCTATATCGACACTTTTCAAGAATTCCTGACGCAACGATACGGGTTGAAGGTAATCGTAGGCACGCATCCGATCCCTGAGAAATACCTTACCATGCATACAAGTCTGGGAACTTGGGAGGATCCAGCCTGGAAAGCGATCATTGAGCCTACCATCGCCGACGAAGAGACGCGCCTCGCGTACAACTAAACTCGCCAGAGAAGGATGAAATGGCTCTTTCGTGCGATTTCTTTATCGTCAATGCCTGGCAGCAAGAGCGCTTGAGCCACGAACAAAAAAGTGTAACTAAACGGGGCCATTGTTTGCATATGGGGAATTTGACTCTGCAGTAGATCCGGTTGGGACACCGGTCGCGGCGCCCAAGGACGAGATAGCGTGCGATTTTGTGAGCTCTGGAACTTCATCCTCCCTTCCGCAGTTCCATAACCCCCGGATCTGAGGTCCGTATCCTGGCTGACCAGTCTTACCATAGAAGAAAGCGCCCGTTTGGGCGCTTTCTCGTTCAGTAGCGGGGCTGGGATTCGAACCCAGGACCTTCAGGTTATGAGCCTGACGAGCTGCCACTGCTCCACCCCGCAGCGCGGTTGGGTTGTGTCTCCCAACGAAGGTCGATTATAACAGCCGGGCGTCCCGCCCGTCAACCCTCACCCACCAAACAGCAGGGCCCACCAGATTTCCCAATTGCTGGCGTTGGTCTGGGAGCCACTTGGAGCCGGTGTTGGCACCGGCGTTCCGCCCGAATCGCCCAGAGGAAGGATCAAATGCTCCCCATCGCGAACCATGCCAGCCTGGCTCCGGGCCCACTCCTCCACCAGAACATCGTTGGTGGCCTCGGCAACCTTTGTTCGCAGGTCGTCATTGTAGGCCGCAACAGAGGCGACTTCAGTTTGAAGCTGCACGCGATCACGTTCGAGGCGGCGCGCATCGGCCATGCGCCAATTCAGGTCGCCCAGAATCAGCACGGCGATCACGACCACGACCAAGAGCCATGCCCGAGATATCTTCGGGCGCTCGGGTGGGGGTGCTTGCATGGGACTGATCTTACTCGCACCCATTGCGGCTTGCAAGCTGCGAGAAAAGCAACCGGCCCCCGAGGGGGCCGGCTTGTGCTGTGCCGAAGGTGGGAGTCGAACCCACACGAGCGTAAGCCCACTACGCCCTGAACGTAGCGCGTCTGCCAATTCCGCCACTTCGGCTCAGGTGGTGTCATTCTACCGTAACCGCTCGCAATGTCAACGGCGCCGGCGGGCCAAGGTGTTTGTCGGCTTCGATGCTACACTGGTTGGGCCCAAGACGACCCTGGCGAGTTGCGATGCTCTTTCTGGCAAAACGTGATACCAAGTCAAGCCTGATCGGCGCAGCCCTGATGGCGCTGGCCGCCTATGCCGCGTATTCCGCCCTTGACCTTTCTTGGCCTCCCCCGGCCAGCGTTTGGCATTTGGTCGAGGACGGACTGTTCGGCCTGGCGGTGCTGCTCGCCAGCGACGTCAGTCTGCACACCATGTTCTCAAGCTTGGCCTCTGATCGCTACCCGTCCGCATTCCTCGGGTTGGCGGAAGTCTTCGCCGGCCAATCGCCGTCGGATTGGCTGGCCGGAGCCGTCCTGGCTGGTGGAGAGGACCTGCTCTTCCGTGGCGTCTTGGTCACCGGCGGCATCCAAGTTGTCGGACTTGGCCCAATCGCGGCGGCCGCGCTGGCGGCACTTGCCTTTGGACTGGCCCACCTTATGCTGGAGCGGCGTTTGTGGGCCTTTTCGATCTGGGCTGCTTGGGAGGGTTTTCTTCTGGGGCTGCTGTATCTTGCCAGCGGATCGCTGGGTGCGGTCATCCTTGCCCACGGACTGCACGACGTACTGGGATTCTGGTTCTTCCACCGGAGCCTGGAGCGCGCCCAACCTTGAAGGTTTGGCTACGCGGCGACTTCCTTGGCTGCCTTGTCCAAATCCAGACTGATCACCTTGCTGGCCGAGTCTGAACCCATGCTGATTCCGTAGACAGCCTCTGCCGCCTGCACGGTCTGACGGTTGTGGGTGATGACGATAAACTGAGTCTCATCGCTCAGCTCGGTGAGCATCTCTTGGAAGCGGTCGACGTTGGCCTCATCCAACATCGCGTCGACCTCGTCCAGCACACAGAATGGGGTTGGCGAGACCCGCAGCAAAGCAAAGACCAGGGCGCACGCAGTGAGGCTGCGCTCCCCGCCGGACAGCACGGCCAGGCCCTGTTCGCGTTTGCCCGGCAGCCGGGCTTCGATTTCAATCCCAGACTGGTTGGGATCGTCCGGATCGGTCAGACTCAAACGCGCCGAACCTCCCCCAAACAACCGAGTGAAGGTGTCCTTGAAGGCCACCGCCACGGCTTCGAATGTCTTGCGGAACTCACGCTCCATCAGGACATCCAATTCCGCGATCACATCTTGCAGCTGGGATTCGGCGGATCGCAGGTCATCGACCTGGCTCGTCATGAACTCGACCCGCTCGCGTACCTCTGTGTACTCTTGCTGCGCCTCCGGATTGATGGCGCCCATTCGGCGGAGCTGATTGCGCAAGCGTGACACAGCATTTTCCTGCTCTGGTGGCAGAGAATCAATGCGCGGGAGTCTTTCAACCAGGCCTTCGATCGGCAGTGGTTCTTGCCCTCCTGCCCCATCCTCCGCGTCGAACGACACCAGGCCAAAGTCATCCTGGATCCGCCGCTTGAGGCTGGTCAACTCCTCCTCACGGCGGGCCAACTCAATCTGCGATTGAGAGTGCCGGTGTTCCGCCAGCCTCAGATCTGCTCGAAGGTTGCTTTCTTCGATCTCAAGCCGGCTGCGTTGTTGTTCGGCCTCTTGAAGGGCGGTTTCACTGGGGGCCATTTGGCTTGAACGCCGCTCCCATGCAGCCTCAGCTTCGGCCGACTGGCGTTCCAGATTCGCCAACTCAGCCGAGAGCGCCTCCTGCTCATGCCGATTGGATTCGGCCCTGGTTTGCCAATTGGCGAGTTCTCGATCCAGGGCGGCCAAACGCTGCGCGAGTTCTTCACGCCGCTCGCGGGCTTCGACCAAAGCCCGCTGCGACATCTCCCATTGGCTTTCCATCTGGGCCGCGTGCACATCGGCATCGGCCGCTTGAAGGCGGCGCTGAGTTGTCTGCAGCTCCGTCTCCAGCCGGCTGCGCTCAACCTCGAAGTCCTCTTTGGCGCTCTCCAATTCAGCAACCGTTTGTCTTGCCGACTCCAGCGCCGTTTCAAGATCCTGAATCTGGGCCGCCACATCGTCCTGACGCGCTTCAGCCTGGGCCAGGAGCAACCCGGCCTCCCGCTGGCCAATCTGGGATTTCGCCAAGTTGGCCTGTGCGGACTCAAGACGCGCTTGGGCCGCCGCCAGCGGGTTCGGTTCGCTCCCCGTGCCGGCTTCCAGTGCATCGACCTGCCCTTGAGCTTCCTCGGCGGCGCGCCTCAGCTCGTCGATTTCACGCGCCAAACGATCTCCATCTTCCGGTTTAGCCGCCAGAGTCCGCGTGCCAACCACGACCGCGCCACCGGGATAGAAGACCTCTCCCGACAGTGTCACGACGCGTACGTCAGCCGGGAGATTCTCGGCCATGGCCGCTGCTGATTTACGGTCTCTGACCACGACCGTTCTGGCCAACAGCATATCGAACAGGCGGTCGCTGCCTGGGCGCGGATCGACGAGGTCGCGCGCCAGACCGATCACGCCTTCGCTCTGGGGGGGATCAAATCGCGAAGGTGTGGTCTTCGGTGCGCGTGGGACCAGTGCCGCGCGCCCTTCCCCCGCCTCGCCGTCCATCCAAGCCAGCGCCGTCAGCAGGTCGGCGCTCGTCTCGAAGGCCAGGCCGTGCCCGAACTCGCCCAGGGCTGTCAGCAGAGCTTTCTCGTGTTCCGGTCGGTAGGTGACCAATCCCAAAATCTGTCCAACGATTCCCGACAGACGGCCAGCCTGACCGGCCTCAGTCAGCATCCCTATGGCTTTGCCCGGCCCTGCCTCGAAGGCACGCAGCGCTTCCAGGCGCCCGGCCTTTCCAGCCACCTCAGCTTGCAGTTGGGCGACCTTCTTGCGTCCCGCTTCAAGGCGGCGCAGACGACCCGCCTCTTTCGCTTCGGCAGCTTGCTTCTCAGCTTGAGCTGAGCCCGCCGCGGCCTGCGCTTGGGTCAGACGTTCATCCGCTTCGGCGACGGCCCCGGCTGCTTCGGCGCGCAGAGCTTCAGCTTGGGCTTCGGCTCTGCGACGGGCTTCGATCTGACTCTCCAGCCCTGCCACTCGCTCGACGGCACCTTCCCGATTCGCCTGCCAGGCAGCTTTCCTTCCAGCCAGTGATTCGAGGGATTCGCGCAGGCTCCTCGCCCGGCTGACCAAAGCCTGCCGTCCTTCCAGATCCACACCGGTTTCGCCAGAAAGCGATTTGCGCACGGCATCCAGCTCATCCAGCGAGGCTTGGGCGGCCTTTCGGTTCTCTTCGGCCTCTGTAAGTCGGGATTGGAGATTGAGCCGGTTCTCTTCCAGCGATGTGATCTCAGCCGCCATCATCTGCGACTGCTCAACCAGCCAGCGCCGCCGCTCCCCAGCTACGGCCAGTTTTCGCCCGAGCTGCTCGCGGGCCATATTGCTCTCTGAAGCTTCTTGAGACCATGTCTGGAGTTCAGCCCGCAGAACCTGTATCTTCTGGCGGGTCTCTTCAAGCATGCGATCGCTCTCGACTTGCGCCTGGCGGAGCTCGTCCCGCGCCCTTGCCTGCAGGCCGGCGGTTTCCCGGGCTCTGGCGACCGTCTCCAGCATCTGGTGATAGTGGAAACCGTACCAGACCCGCAGGGCCTCCTGCAGGTCATTCTTCACCTGGTCATAATCGCGCGCCCGCTGAGCCTGGCGCTCTAAGCTGCGCAATCGGGGACGGAGCTCGGCCAAGATATCCTTGACCCTCTCCAGGTTGCGACGCGTGGTCTCCAACCGGCGCAAAGCTTCTTCCCTGCGGGATCGATACAGACCGATACCAGCCGCTTCCTCAAACAGCCGGCGCCGCTCCTCGGCTTTCAACGACAGGGCAGCATCCACCAACCCCTGGCCGATGATGGTGTACGTCCGTTGGGCAAGGCCGGACCTGGCCAGGAGTTCGCTGACGTCCCGCAGGCGGACCTTCTGCCCGTTGATCATGTACTCGTTCTGGCCATCTCGGTAGGCGCGACGGCCGATGGTGACTTCCGTGAAGTCTATGGGCAGCCAGCCGGTGCTGTTGTCAAATGTGATGGAGGCCGAAGCCATGCCCGCCCTAGGGCGGGATTCGGATCCGGTGAAAATCATATCCTCAGTCTTCTTGCCTCGCAGGAGACTGTACGATTGTTCACCCAAGACCCAGCGCAAGGAGTCGGCAATATTGGATTTGCCCGATCCGTTGGGCCCGACAATGGCAGTCACCGTTGGCGCGAAAACAAATTCGCTGCGGCTGGCGAAGGTCTTGTATCCCTGAAGGTCGAGCGCCTGGAGGCGCGCTTTGTTCGACGTCACGCTGGACATTGCTCCCGCTCAGTCACCCGTCGTAGGTGGATCGAGCTTGGACAAGGCATCCTCAGCGGCGGCTTGTGCGGCAGCTTGCTTGCTCGGGCCGACGCCTGTGCCTCGGATCTGACCATTGATGCGGACGGCGATAACGAATTCTCGGGCATGGTCCGGACCACGCATCTCAACCATCTCATACTCGGGCGTTTCACCCATCTCCCCCTGGGCCCAGATTTGGAGACGGCTCCGAGAGTCGAAACAAGGACTCGTCCTGCAGGACGGCCTCAACCGCCTTTTCGAACCTGGGAAGCATGAATTCGTTCACAGACTCAATCCCCGAATCCAGGTACAGGGCCCCCATCACCGCCTCAAAGCCAGCGCAGAGCAGCGCCGGGCGCTCTCGGCCTCCGGTCAAAGATTCCCCCCTGCCCAACAGCAAACTCTCTCCGAGTTCAATCTCCTGGGCAAAGGCCGCCAGCTGTTCAGTTCTGACCAAAGCCGATCGCAAACGAGTCAGCTTGCCTTCGTCCATCTCCGGAAAATGCTTGTACAGGTAGGCGCCGGACAGGAAATCCAAGGCGGCATCCCCCAAAAACTCAAGCCGTTCGTTGTCCTCAAGGGAATCCTGATGCTCGTTGACATACGAACGATGCGTCAAAGCCCGCGTCAACAAACCTGGATCTTTGAGAGTCAGGTTTGCTTTGCGCGCGAACTGGTCTGGCGAACGCATCACAACTCCAAATCCGGTTCAGCCAACCACGGGATTCATCCCACGGGGGGGTCGCATTCTAACCCGACAGGGCCTTGAATACCAACACAGCGTTGTGCCCGCCGAAGCCAAAAGCATTGCTGATAGCGACCTCGACCGGCATTCGCCGCGCCTCGTTGGGGACGTAGTCCAGATCGCAATCAGGATCGGGTTCACTGTAGTGAATGGTGGGGGGAACCACGCCTTCGCGGATGGCCATCAAGCAGAAGATAGCCTCCAAAGCGCCTGTGGCGCCCATCATGTGCCCGGTCATGGACTTGGTCGACGAAATCGCGACCTTGTGGGCGTGTTCCCCGAGCGCGGCCTTGATGGCGCGAGTTTCCGACAGATCATTTAGCTGGGTGCCGGTTCCGTGGGCATTGACGTAGTCCACGTCCTCGGCGTGCAAGTGCGCCATGTTCAAGGCGGCCACGATGGCAGCCGCCCCTCCCTCACCGTCCTCGGAGGGAGCGGTGATATGAAAGGCATCTGCTGTAGCGGCGTAGCCCACGACTTCACCCAGGATCTCTGCCCCCCGAGCCTGTGCGTGTTCAAGGCTTTCGATCACCAGGGCTGCTCCGCCCTCTCCCATCACCAAGCCATCCCGGTTGCGATCGAACGGCTGCGGCGTGTTTTTATAGTCGTCGTTGCGGCGAGACAAGGCGCCCAAGCGGTCGAAGGAGGCCACGCCAACCTTGGTCAGGGTGGCCTCGGCGCCTCCGGCCACAGCCGCGTCGATGACACCGGCTCGGATCAGTGTCCAGGCCTGACCGATGCCGTCCGCACCGGAGGCGCAGGCCGAAGCCACCGAAAAGGAGGGGCCCTTGGCGCCGATATCAATGGCCACGGTTCCGGCCGCCCCGTTGCCCATGAACATGGGGATCATGAATGGCGAGAGACGCCGAGCGCCTTGGGCGTGCAGCGTTTCGACTGCGACCTGGAAGGTGCCGATCCCGCCCACGGCCGAGGAGATAATGACAGCGATCCGCCCAGCGTTTTCCGGCGTGATCTCCAAACCGGATTGGGCCAATGCCTGCTGGGCTGCCGCCGCCCCGAACTGCTCAAAGCGATCTCGGCGGCGGGTCTCCTTGAATTCGATGTACACCTCGGGATCGAAATCCTTGACCTCGCAGGCGATCTGCACCAGCAGATCCGACGCATCAAAGAGCGTGATCGGACCGACACCCGAGACCCCTTCGACAGCATGTTTCCAGGAATCGGACGCCGAAAGCCCTAGGGGGCTAACAGCACCCATCCCGGTGACAACAACTCGCTTGCTCATCGAGACGTTCCTCCCCGAACGGTTTGTCCATGAACGGCGGCCGGCGCGTGCCGGCCCTTCACTAGTCTATCCATTGGCGGAGACGGTCGGGCTCTTCATGCCGCTGCCTGTGAGGATCGCCACCCAGGGCCCGGGCCAGCGATCTTCAGCTGACTGCAGCACCGGCCAGACAACCGCCGACGTGGGCTCGACGAAGAACCCCCGTCGACCAAGCTGGCCCAAAGCCTCTTGGATGGCTTCCTCTCCCACCACTTCAAATCCGCCTCCTGACTCTTCGGCTGCTTGGAGAAGGCCGGCGAGGCGCAAGGGCTGCATGATGCGGATGCCCTCCGCCAGGGTGTCATCTTCACGCGCAGTCCAAGTTGCTCCCGACCAGGCGCTCCAGACCGGAGGGCAGGCCTCCGATTGCACGCCGACCATCTTCGGCAGCCTATCGATCACGCCGGCTTGAAGAAGGGCCTTGAACCCACGGTAGGCCCCCAGAAACAGCGTCCCTTGCCCAACCGGAGTGATGAGTGTACCCGGAGCGCGCCCCAACTGCTCCACCAACTCGTAAGCCAACGTAGCCATGCCCGCCAGGCCATACGGCAAATAGGCATGGCTGGCATAGACGGCGCCCGCATCAGCTTCTGCCAGTGCCGCCTCAGTTGCCCTGGTCCTGGGGCCAGGGACTGAGACCAGGTCGGCGCCATAGGCTTCGATCTGAGCGCGCTTGGGCCCCGAGGCATAGGCTGGGGCAAACACTCGCGCCCGGATCCCGGCCCGGGCCGCGTAAGCTGCAAAGGACGCCCCAGCGTTGCCAGACGAGTCTTCAATCGCCCGGTCCACCCCCTGCGCCGCCAGCGCGCTGACCAGGAGAGCGGTCCCCCGATCCTTGAACGACCCGCTCGGGTTGAGGCCTTCGCATTTGAGAAATTTTTCACAATCGCCGCGTTCGATTTCCCCCAGCGGCGTCCCGCCCTCGCCCAAGCTGATGAAAGGCGCCTTTCCCAGCCAACCGAAGGATTCCCGAAACCTTTCAATTCCCCGAGCGAAGCCACGTGAAGGGGGGACGAATTTGAAGTCCTGTGCGAAATCGTACGTTCCTCCGCAATCGGCACAGCGGTAGGGGTGGCCGGAACTGGGATAGAGTCGCCCACAGGAGACACAAGCAAACGGGCGCCCGACGGCCATCGAATCCCCCGGATCAGTCATGGCGGTCTTTGTCATCCGGGACATACTCGCCCTCAACCCAGCTTTCGCCATCCGGGCCGATTTCTTTTTTCCATATGGGGACGATTTGCTTCAAGCGATCGATCCCATAGCGAGCAGCTTCGAACACGCCCGTGTCTCGGTGGGCAGCCGTACAAGCGATCAGCACCGTCGGCGTCCCTGGCGCCAGGCGGCCAATTCGCTGGACAATCCCTATGCCCTCCACCGTCGGCCAGCGAGAGCGGATCTCCTCCGCCACCTGCTGCATCTTGGCCTCTGCCATCGGGACGTAAGCCTCATACTCGAGCACCTCGGTCTCACGCGGCGTCCCGCGTTCGGTGCGGCGGCGCACCATGCCGGTGAACACGCAGGCCGCACCGGAGGTGGGCAGCACCAGCCGATCAAGCAAAGCGTTGAGGTCGAGGTCGTCCTCCGTGACCATGAAGAAGGTCGGCGCGGGATCATCCGTTCCCCCGCTGACCGGCGGGAAGAGAGCGACCTCATCTCCGTCCGAGAGGACTTCGTCCTCCAACGCGAACTCCTGGTTCACGGCCACAAGCACCGTGCCCAGTGAAGTCAGCATATCTGGGTGCTGGCCGGCAAGTTGGGCTTTAAGGTCTGAAACTGTGGCCGAATCAGGGAGCTGGACTTTCTCCCTGCGGGCTCCCGCTCTGTCCCGCAAGGTGGCGAAATAGAGAACAGTGACCTGCAACGTTAGTCCTCCAGCACGATGTCACCGCTCCGGCCACCGTGCTTTTCCACCAGCCGGACGTCGGTGATGCGCACCCCACGTTCCAGGCCCTTGACCATGTCATACACGGTCAGGGCAGCCACTGAAGCGGCAGTCAGGGCTTCCATCTCGACGCCGGTTTTTCCAGTGGTGCGCACACTGGCGGTGATCTCGGCCCCCGGGAGGGCTTCGGACAGGGTCACACTCACGTCGATGTGGGTGAGGGGCAGGGGATGGCAGAGTGGGATCAGGCTGGCGGTTCGTTTGGCCGCCATCACCCCCGCCAGCTCAGCTACGGCCCGCAGGTCACCCTTGCGCAGGTCGCCCTGCTGGGCGGCCTGCAACGTCGGCGGCGCCATGATCACGCTGGCGCGCGCCACGGCCCAGCGCTCGCTATCCGGCTTGCCACCGACATCGACCATCCTGGCCCGGCCAGATTCGTCCAAGTGAGAGAGTTCCTTTTTCACCATGGGTTCCATTATACTGAGCGCCTTGCCCGAGGAGCAAGAAAGATGGGGGTTGCGGCTTGCCAAATCAGCCCACCTTGACACCCCTTTTGCCCCTGCTATAATGGTAGCGCCTGCCCTGAGGGCAGGCGCTCTTATGCCACATTCCTAGGAGTCAGACAATGCCACCGCTTCCTAAACGGAAGATTTCCAAAGGTCGGCGAGATCGCCGCCGGACGCACGACAGCCTCCAACCCCGCACGTTGATCACGTGCACGAACTGCGGCGAAAAGCACCTTCCCCACCGGGTTTGCCCAAACTGTGGGCACTACGCCGGCCGGGAGGTCGTCGAGATCGAGCGAGAGTAGTCTGGGCCCCGACCGCGGGACCCTGCTGCCCTGATGACGCCCGACCCCTCCTCCACAGCGTTCATCTTTCCTGGACAAGGATCCCAGGCTGTCGGCATGGGCCTGGCTTTGGTTCAGGCTGAGCCCAAAGCAGCCGCTGTGTTCAATCAGGCGGACGAGATCCTTGGATTCAGCCTGTCGAAAATGTGTTGGGATGGCCCTGAAGAGGCCCTCAACGCCACCGAAAACACGCAACCCGCTCTTTTGGTCCACTCCGTGGCGGTGTGGACCGTTTTCCAGGATAAGTTCCCCCATTTCTCCCCGGCCGCTCTGGCCGGTCACTCCCTGGGCGAGTTCAGTGCTTTGGTCGCATCCGGCGCGCTGTCTTTCGAAGATGGGCTGCGTTTGGTGCGAGCCCGAGGCGAAGCCATGAAAGCCGCAGGCGATGACAAGCCTGGTGGCATGACGGCTGTCCTCGGCCTGGATGTAGAGCAGGTGCGCCAAATCTGCGAGCAGACGAGCCAACAGGGCACAGGCGGGGTGTGGGTTGCCAACGACAACTGCCCGGGCCAGGTCGTGGTCTCCGGCGACGACAAGGCTCTCTCCCTGGCCAGCGACGCCTTCAGCGAAGAGGGCGCCCGAAAGATCGTGCGGCTGAGCGTCAGCATCGCTGCCCATTCCCCATTCATGGCGGGGGCACAAGAAAGGTTCGCATCTGCGCTTGATGCGACCCCGCTTGGCAATCCCACTGCGCCCGTTTTCGGCAACGTGAGCGCCGCCCCGCTCCGGACGGCCCAGGAAGTGCAGGCGGATCTTCAAGCCCAGCTTACGGCCACCGTCCGTTGGGCTGAGACGATCCGGGCCATGGCTTCCACCGGAGTCAAGACATTCATCGAAATGGGCTCCGGGAAGGTCCTCACTGGATTAATCCGCAGGATCAACTCATCCCTCGAACGGCACAACTTGGACGAGCCGGAGAGCTTCGCAGCCCTGACAGCCTAGCTGTCTCCCATCCCTATGCGTCGATTTCTCATCGCCCTGGTCTTGCTGCTGACGGTGTTCTTCGTCTTTTCCAGGTTGACCGAGGTCAGCGACGTCTGGCACACGTTGGGCAAAGGCGACTGGCGCTGGTTGGCGCTGGCCGCGGCTGTTCAAGGAGCCTGGCTGCTGAATGTGGCGGCGTCACTGCGCGCCATCTATCGATTGCTCGGCGTCCATGAGCACATAGGCCACTTGATCCCCGTGGCAGCAGCCGCCAACTTCGTGAACGTCGTGGCCCCCTCAATGGGAATGGGCGGGATGGCCATCTTTGTCGTTGATGGCCAGCGCCGGAATCTGCCCTCCGGCCGAGTCACCACCGGCGTCGCCATGTATGTGGTCTACGACTACCTCGGTTTTCTGGTTGTGCTGGCCCTCGGTCTGGGTATCCTCTTCCAACGCGGCCAGCTCGGTACGGCCGACATCGCGGCCGCCGCCTTCTTTGCCTCGACCGCCATTGTGCTCGGCGCCCTCGTATACGCAGGGATGCGTTCCGCCGAACGGCTGGAACACCTACTGACCTCTTTGGGGCACCTGGTCAACCGTCTTCTCCGCCCTATTCTGCGCCGAGACTACCTGAGCATGGCGCGGGCACATCGGTTCGCTGTGGAAGTTTCTCAGGGACTTCATGCCGCCCGCAAGTCTCGCGGTGGACTGGCGCTGCCGGCCGCTTTGGCTCTGTCGAACAAAGCCCTGATGATTTCTATCCTGTTCCTGGTTTTCGTGGCCTTCAGCCAGCCTTTCACTGTAGGCACCCTGGTGGCAGGGTTCAGCATCGGCTACTTGTTTCTGATTGTCTCGCCGACACCCTCTGGGATCGGCTTCGTCGAAGGCGCCATGACGCTTGTGCTGAACTCGTTGGGTGTGCCGCTCGCCGCAGCCGCGATCGTCACGCTGGCCTACCGCGGGATCACCTTCTGGCTGCCGCTGCTGTACGGGATGGTGGCTTTCCGCCTGGTGGGCCGCTCATCCGAATCGTACAGCGCCTGATTCTTCCCACCGAGATCCTCAACAGACAAATCCGGTCAGGGCCCGTCACTGGGGGGATCAAGCGGTTTTGGCTTGCCTATCCCGCCCTAGTCCCCATGCTATAATCTGCCGAGTGCCCACAGGCGCCAGGTTGCCATAATGCTAATCAACGCGGTCGAGCTTCTCAGCTCACCAGCCTTCGGTTTGGCCTACCATGTGATCCTTCTGGTCACATTGGCCTTGCTGTACAGTTTGAGTCGAGCGTTCGGCGGCCGGTCGGAAAGCCCGCGAGCCGCCCGGTGGGTGCTGGCTGCCAGCTGGATCCTGATGCTCCGCATCCTGGGCGTGGCGGTCGCCATGCTCGGCCCGGCGGTTGGCCTGGCACAAGTCCCCCTGGTCTCATCATTTGCCCCCTTTGTCACCCTGGCCGGCGTCATCCTTTTCGGCTGGGCGATCCTGTTTGATCGTTCGCACGCCATAGGAGATCGCCTGCTGCTGGTTTTGCTCGGCATCGCTTTGATCAGCCTTGCCGTGAGCCTGGTCAGCGCCCAGTTGGCACCGCTGCTCCCGGAAACTGTCATCGAGCTTCTCGAAAGGGCATGGCTTGGGCTCGGCTTGATCATCTCCCTGGCAACAGTCGTCTTGCTCTTCGTCCGCCGGCCGCGACAATGGCCGATCGGCGGGAGCGCCTTCGGCGTTCTCTTTCTCGGCTTCGGCTTTCAGCTGCTGACCATCACGCCGGACGTTCCGGTCGCCGGCTTCGTGCGTCCGGCCGAGCTGCTTGCCTATCCTCTGATCACCCTTGCCTGCGTGCGAGCCCTGATCAACGAAATGCCGCGCTTCGAGGCCGAGCAGCGTGCCGCCCGCGTCAGCCAGGCCAAAGCCGAGACCAACGGCCGTTCGTCTGAGGCCCAGTCGGTCCGCTCCCTGATCAGCTTGCTGTCGATACACGATCCCGACAACCTTGGTCACCAGGCGGTGAGGACTCTGGCCGAGATTGTGCGCGCCGAATACTGTCTGCTGGTCACCCCACCGGACGACAGGGACCAGTTCGCCATCGACGTGGGCTATGATCTGATCCGAGAGCAGTATGTCCCGGGCTCAGCCCTAGATGGGGACAACAGCCCGGTGCTGCTGGCCACCCTCACTCAACAGCGGAGCCTCAATCTCTCGACCCGGAGTCGCTCACCGGACGTCATCACGCTGCAATCTGTGCTCCAGCTGCCGTCCACGGGCCCGATCCTGTTCGTGCCCATCGCCTCATCCGGCCAGCTTTTGGGCGGATTCGTGCTGCTCTCTCCCTATGCCCGTCGCAGTTGGACCCCAGAACAACGTGCCCTGGCCGAGTCTTTTGCCGGGGAGTTGGGCACCCGTTTCCTCGAACTCAGGACGCTCAATTCATCGGCCATGGAGCGGGACAACGATGCCTACAGCGCTTTGACGGAGGCCAGAAACCGCATCCAGCAACTTGAGCAGGAGAACATTCAACTCTTCGAAGAGGCACACGCCCCGGGCGCCAACGTCGAGGCGGATACCGAGGAGCTGTTCGAAGCACGCATGCGTCTCGACCAGGCCGAGGAGACCATCTTGATTCTGGAGGCGGAAATTGAGCGCCTCAAATCAGCCTATGTCCCAGCACCCGAAGTCCCGACCACAGCCGAAATTGACCATCTGACCTCGGAGCTGCAATCGGCGCTGCAAGAGTTGGTCGAGGCCCGGGCCGAGATCACCCGCCTGCGGTCTGAAACGGTGGATTCACGCGGCGGCTTCGACGAGGCGCAGATCGACCCGGAAGCCATCGCTTCCATCGCCCAGGAGCTGCGCCAACCCATGTCGTCCATCCTCGGCTACACCGATCTCCTGTTGGGAGAGTCGGTCGGCCTGTTGGGCGCCATGCAGCGCAAGTTCCTCGAACGGGCACGGACCGGCATCGAGCGGATGGGCGCCCTGCTGAATGACCTGATCCAGGTGACCGCCCTCGAGAGCGGACATCTCGATCTCACCCCCACCCAGGTCGATCTGCTGCGGTGCGTGGAAGACGCCGTCAACCAGGTGGGCCCGGCCCTCCGGGAACGGGACCTCGCTTTGCGCATGGATTTCCCGGAGACGGTCCCCGCCATCATGGGTGACAACGATGCTGTCTCTCAGATTGTGCTGCATCTCCTGAACAACGCCATCGCCGCGTCGCCAGAAGGCGACCAGGTGGTCCTTTCCGCTCGCGTTGAGCAATCAGAGGATCACGGATTCCTGATGCTTTCCGTCACCGACCACGGCGAAGGTATTCCAGTTGAGGACTTGGGTCGAGTCTTCCAGCGCCTGTACCGTGGCGACCGAGTGATCATTCAAGGTGTGGGCGACGGCGGGATCGGCCTCTCGCTGGTCAAAGCTTTGAGCGAAGCTCTCGGCGGCCGGGTCTGGGTAGAAAGTGAGGTCGGCGCCGGCAGCACATTCACGGTCTTGCTTCCCCTCACCGAACCCAACGCCCAGGATCTCCAAACCGGCGCCTAATTGTCCCCTTTCGTGCCAATCCACGCTAACAAGATGACATCTTGTGAATTTCGTCACAATATGGCGGCATAATTCGTGCATCCTTGCCTGGACGAGAGGCAGTGTGGACTGAAAACTACACCTTTCCCACACGGGGCGGGGTAGAATTGGAACCCTTGAAGGTCCCAAAACGTCTTAAACCTGGACATGCTCGAAGTTGGACCGCGGAGATGATGAAGATGTTGATCAGACGTGCACTGGCGGGCTTTCTGCTGGTGTCGATTTCAGCCTGTGGATTCCTACCCAGCCCCGCTGCCATCGTGCCTTCGGGGGGATTGACTGCGCCCAGCCTTGGCGCAACATGGACGCCGACGCCGTTTGCCCCTCAGGCACCCACGGCCACGCCGGCAGTCACAGAGGCACCTGCCCCAACTGCGACACCCACGCAGGATCCATCCAAACCGTGGGGGAGCTTTGCCGCTCCAGTTGAGCCATCTGCCATCGAGGTGCCTCCACCGGCACCGCTGATCAACTTCGAACCCAACGTCGTCAATCTGCTCATCATGGGTTCGGACGAGCGACCCAACGAATCCATCGGCCGATCGGATGTTTTCATGGTGGCGTCCTTGGACCCCAACAAGGGCACCGTGACTTTGATTTCCTTCCCGCGCGACCTGTACGTCTACATCCCGGGATGGCGGGTGGATCGGATCAACACAGCCGTCATACGCGGCGGTCCGGAGCTGGCTGAGCAGACGGTGCTCTACAACTACGGCATTCGCATCGACCATTGGGTGCAGATGAACTTCTCGGGATTCATGACCGTCGTCAACACCCTGGGTGGCATCGACGTGCAGGTGACCGGCTATCTGAACGACGAATGCGGCCGGCGATACTGGCGCTACTCGCCTGGCACGTATCACATGGATGGTTTCACTGCGCTGTGCTACGTGCGGATGCGCAAGGCCTCGAGCGACTTCGATCGCTTGCGGCGCGAGCAAGAAGTGGCCCTGGCAATGATGTCCAAGGCCTTCTCCCTGAATGGCTTGCAGCGCGTTCCCGAACTCTACAACCAGTTCAAGACGTACGTCCGCACGGACGTCGGCTTGGATACCGTCCTGCCGCTGATCCCTTTGGGCACCAAACTGGCCTCGGATTCTTCCCGCCTCCACCATTATGTCGTCGATACGTCGATGGCCACCAGTTGGAGAGTGCCCTACAGCGGAGCTTCGGTTCAGCTGCCCAATCGCGACAAGATCCAGGAGATGCTGGCCCAAGCCTTTGGCGATGGGCAGTAGCTGGCGTGCGCTCATCTGCTTGGCGGTTCTGCTAAGCGGCTGCTTGCCGTCCGCCAAGCTCAACACATCGGCCACGCCCCTGGTCAAGGGTCTTCCAAGCGATGGCGCCGGAACGCCCATCATTCGCCTGACACCGATCCCAACCGGCACGCCTCTGCCGCTTGATCCGCTGGCGCCCATCGTGCCTCACAGCTGGCCACCCCCGCTGACCTACGATACGCCGCCAACACCGCCAACACCCATTCCGGGGCCCGTCCCGCAAATTCCCCTTCCGCCGGACGCGGTGAACATCCTGCTGCTTGGATCAGACCGGCGTTCGGGCACCGGGTTCCGAACCGACACGATCCTGCTGTTGTCGATTCAGCCCAGTGCCCACGGCGCGGCCCTGATTTCGATACCGCGCGATCTCTACCTCTACCTTCCGGGTTACAGCATGCAGCGGGTCAACACCGCCTTTGAGCTGGGGGACTCAATTGGATACCCGGGAGGCGGGCCAGCGCTGCTGGCAGACACGTTGCTGTACAACCTGGGCCTGACTTTCGATTACTACGCTCGCGTTGAAATGTCAGGTTTCGAACAGATCGTTCAAAAGATGGATGGCATTGACGTCCGCGTTTCGTGTCCGTATACAGATTGGCGGCTCAAATCACCGAACCTGAACCCCAATGTGGAGAGCAATTGGGCGTTGTATACGGTCCAACCGGGGGTGGTCCCAATGGATGGCGATCTGGCGCTCTGGTACGCCCGCTCCCGTCAGAAATCCTCCGATTTCGACCGCGCGCGTCGGCAGCAGGAGGTGCTGCGCGCCATGTACCGCCAGGGTCTTCAGTTGGGATTGGTCAGCCAGATCCCGGAACTCTATCAGGATCTGAGCCAGGCGATCACCACCGACATGAGCCTGAGCGACATGCTGCGCCTGGCTCCCCTGGCCGGCAGCATCACGCCCTCTTCGGTGCGCAGCCGGTTCATCGGGCGGGATCAGGTGACCAGCTGGCGTACCCCCAGTGGGGCCCAAATCCTCCTACCAAAACCGGCAGAGATACAGGCCCTGCTAAGCCAAACGCTCGACCTCAGGCAAGGACTGCCAGCCGAGTCGCCGCGGCTGCGCTCCGTCCAGGTGATCAACGCCTCCGGACAGTCGGGCTGGGGCGATCTGGCAGCCGAACGGCTGACTTACGCCGGATTCGAGGCCAGCCTCGATCCCTCCCCGGCCGCCGCTCAAACCGACACCACGCTGATCGATTTCGGGGTCGCCGCCTCCAGCACCCGGGTGGACGTCGCCTCCGCCATCGGCCTTTCCCCTGGCGCGGTGCAGATCAACCCGCAGGCCGATTCGCCCTTCGCCTTTCAGCTCATCGTGGGCGAGAACTACCGCCCCTGTTTCAATCCCACGCGGGATCAGCTGGGCAATCCCACCTCTCGCTGAGGGCTCGCTTCCGGCGCGTTCCAACTCAATTTGACTTTTCCGCATCTCACCACTAGTATCAGCCCCATCCTTGGCTATGCGAAGGAGAACGAATGGCTGAACCGACGGATGATCTGCCTCTGTTTTCGCGTCCGGCAATCGAGTCAGCGCCGACGGACGACGGGCACAACCGGGTCACTCCCACCACCAGCTTGAGCGCCGCAGTCCGTGCGTGGGGCGAGGTGCTGGAAGAAGACGGGAAATCCATCCACACAGTGAAAGCCTTCACTGCGGATCTGCGCCTGTTGGGCAAGTTTATCGGCGGAGGTATGTCGATCAACGCTATCGGCACCCACGATCTGAAGAACTTTCTGGACTGGATGCTCAATCACCGCGGGGTGCCGTGCAGTCCCAAGACCTACGCCCGCAGGGTGACCTCGCTCAAGTCCTTCTTCCGCTGGCTCAACGAGGCGGGGATCTTAACTCACGACCCGGCCGAGGAGGTACCGCAGCAAACGGTCCTGGCACCGCTTCCCACCGTCCTCAATCCAGATGAAGTTGCGGCTGCCCTGGCCGCCGCCGATGCCGCGCGGCGGGGACGACCCGGACGCGCGCCCCTACACCCTGCTGGCACTGCTGCTGGAAACCGGCATCAAGAAGGGAGAATGCCTCGGCATTCACATCAACCATATCGACCTGAATTCGGCCGATGGCCCGATCTTGTTCGTGCGCTATGGTGATGTCCGCAAGCGGTACAAAGAACGCAAACTTCCGCTCAGCCAGGCGTGGGTCGAAGCCTACCGCGCGTACTGCGCCCAATATGATCCCAAAGACAAGGTGTTTCCCTGGTCTCCGCGACGACTTGAATACCTGCTGGAGGATATCGGCCAGGCCGCCGGACTGGAGAAGCACTTGTCCTTCGACATGTGCCGATGGACGTCAGCTTTGTCCGACTACCAAACGGGGATGGACAAGAACAAGATCCGCCAGAAGATGGGCATCTCCAAGATCCAGTGGCGGGAAGTCGGCAAGAAGCTGGCCAGGCTGGCGGCCAAGCAGGACAAAGAGACGTTCACCCGGAGCTCCGTCCCCTGAACGGAAAAACCGCCAGCCGACTTGGCTGGCGGTTTGCCTGTCTGACCTTCATATTCCTAGAGCTTCTTAACCACAATGTCGCCTATCACATTGGCAGCCTCATCGCCGCGGTCCGCCGCATTGGACATGTGGCGGTAGATCTCCCTCAACTTCAGGATCTGTACGATCTTCTCCAGGCTATCCGCTCCGGAAAACAGATCCGCCAAGGCCTCACGATAGACGGTTTCCATACGATTCTCGAGCGCCTTGGCGCGCACGGCATGCTCGGCGGCCACGCTTGGATGGTCGTCCAACCTCAAAACGCCCTGGTAGATCTCGTGGGCCGCGTCGTGCAGCAGCGAGGCCATGCGTTGAATGTAGTTGTTGGATTGCGCCTGGAAGAGCGCCATCTCCTCGATCGTGCTGTCAGCGTAGTCGAGAATATCGTCGATGGCCCGGGAGAGAGCGAAGATGTCCTCTCGATCGATCGGCGTGACGAAGGTCTGGTTAAGCTCGTCGATCAAGATTCGGCGGACCTCGTCGGCCTCTTTCTCAATCTTGTTGACCTGAGCAGCCAGACCTGAGTCCGGCTGGCTGGCGTACTGCTGAAGAGCCTTTAAGCCCTCGACAGCGTATTCTGCCTGCTTGATGAGCAGCTCGGTGAAGCGATCGCTCTTCTTGGTGCGTCCCAGAAAGCCCATGCGTTGAGGTGTCTCCTTGAGAAGAGATGGCGCCGGAATTATAGCCCAAATGCGGGCAGGGCTCCGCCATCCGCCGGCCTACTTGACCGTCAGCGTTCCTTTCATCCCGGCTTCCAGATGGCCCGGCTCGGCGCAGACGATTTCGTATGTCCCCGGCTTGGATGGCGCCGAAAAGGTGAACGTTTGCACCTGGCCGACGTCAACCTGGAAAGCCTGCAGGACATGCTGATTGTCATCCTTGGTGAAAGGCGGTGTCACGGTGTATCCGGCTTCCATCAACGTCCAGGTATGAACGACCGTCCCATCATTGGTGAGCGTCAGCGTGACTTGAGCGTTCGCCGGCACCTCCCAATTGGGCGGCTGGTATTCGAACTCAGACATCTTGGCCGCGATCGCAACTTGCTGCGGACCACACGCCGCCAAGAGCACGCCCAGAATCGCCAGACCTGCCAGGGCCCAGCCCACATTGTGAGTTTTCCCACGCATGACCGTCCTCCCAAACCCGACTCGGATGCGCCCACCGCATCTCGCGGTCGGCTATTGTAACATCGGCCGGTGACTGGCCAGGGGGGCTTTGTCCGTTCCTTGACAGGCTGGGGTGAAGTCACCACAATAGGCGAATGGATGCCTACAACGTGTCGCCCGGCCACCGCTCCGGGTTTGTCGCAGTGATCGGCCGGCCCAATGTGGGCAAGTCAACCCTGCTCAATGCCCTGCTCGGGCAACCGATCACGGCCACCTCTGCCAAGCCTCAAACCACTCAAGTCAATCAGCTTGCCATCCTCACGCGAGATGCATACCAGCTTGTCTTTGTCGACACCCCAGGGATCCACGCCCCGCACCACTTGCTCGGAGAGTGGATGGATGCTGCCGCCAATTCGGTCATCGCCGATGCGGATGTGTGCCTGGTCATCTTCGATATGGGCGAGCCTCCGACGGATGATGACCTGAGGACTGCCGAACGATTGGCATCCATCGGTCACCGCCCCCCAACATTGGCCGCCTTGAACAAAGTGGACCTCCTGTCAGAGCCCGATCGCCCGGCGCGCATACAAGCCTTCCAGGACCTGGTCCCCTTCGCCGACCCCGTGATCACGATTTCAGCGCTGGATGGGGAGGGCCTCGATAAGCTGCTCGAAGCCCTGGTCAGCATGCTGCCCGAGGGGCCGCGCTACTATCCTGAGGATCAGATCACCGACCGCTACGAACGCGACGTCGCCGCCGACCTGATCCGCTCGGCCGCCATGCAGCAGCTCCGGGATGAACTGCCCCACAGCCTGGCGGTCCGAATCGACGAATTCACGGAGCGAGGTGAGTCGGGTGCGTTCATCAAGGCCACCATCTTCGTCGAGCGCGATTCCCAGAAAGGGATTGTGATCGGAAAAGGTGGAGCGGTGATTCGCCAGATCGGCCAGCTGGCTCGGGAGCACATCGAAGCCATGTCCGGCCGGAGCGTGTATCTTGAGTTGAGAGTCAAAGTGCATTCGGGCTGGCGAAGCGACTCCAACGCGCTGAAGCGTTTCGGGTTTTCGTCAATTGAACCCCCCAAGCACCAAGCCGGTTGAGAGGATCTGCATTGACCAAGCGCAAAGGCACCCGCACCAGTGCATTCGGCTCGCCCGGCCGCGCCAATCACGACTCATCCGACTTCTACAACCGCCGGCTTTATCAGGACCACCAGCCGCCGGAACCTGAGACCTACCACGAGGTCGAGCTGCCCGAGTCGGCTCGCAATGCGCTGTTCTGCAAATCATCCGAATCGATGGACGAACTCCCCGATCACAGTATCCATTTGATGGTGACCTCCCCGCCTTACAACGCCAGCAAGGAGTACGACGAGGATCTCACGCTCGCCGAATACCGGGAGATGCTGAGAAAAGTGATGCGTGAAACCTACCGCGTGCTTGTGACGGGTGGGCGTGCCTGCATCAACGTCGCCAACCTGGGCCGCAAGCCCTACTTGCCCCTGCACACCTTTCTCATCGAGGACATGCTCTCCATCGGATTCTTGATGCGAGGCGAGATCATCTGGGACAAGGCCGGCAGCGCAGGCAGTTCGACGGCCTGGGGCTCTTGGCTTTCGGCCTCCAATCCGGTTCTGCGCGACGTCCACGAGTACATTCTTGTGTTCTGCAAAGACACATTTACGCGCCATGCCGGCGAGCGCGAGAGCACGATCGCCAAAGAAGACTTCCTGGCCTGGACCAAGAGCGTGTGGACCTTTCCTTCGGTTTCGGCCAAGCAGATCGGCCATCCGGCCCCCTTTCCTGAGGACCTGCCGCGCCGCCTGATCGAGCTTTACACTTACAGGGGGGAAGTGGTGCTCGATCCCTTCTGCGGGTCGGGGTCGAGCTGCCTGGCCGCCCTTCACACCCAGCGCACCTACGTCGGGTACGACGTGCAGGCGGCGTATATTGACCTGGCCCGGGCGCGCTTGGCGGAGGCCTCGCCGCCCACAGACTAGGCTCGGGTCAGCCCAACCGGTACTCATTCGTCTCAAGATGATAAGATGCGGTGATCGAGGCGCCATGCCGCCTCGGCTTTCTGGTTGGGCCCAAGGGAGGCTGAATGCGTCGCAAAGATTGGGTTTTCATCCTGCTGGCCATCCTGGCCGCCGCCCTTTTCGTCCGTCTCGGTTTCTGGCAGCTTTCCAGGCTCCATGAGCGACGGGCGCACAACGATTTGATCCGGCAGCGGATGGATCTTCCCGCAGCGCCCATCGAGCAGGCTATCTCGTCTCCGTCCGAGTGGACGTTCCGGCATGTGACGCTGCACGGCACCTTCGACCCGGCGCATGAGGTCCTGCTCAGTCCGCGCTCGTACCAGGACCAACCCGGCGTGGACCTGGTGACGCCTCTTCATCTGGACGGCAACTTGGGTACCGTGCTGGTTGACCGCGGGTGGATACCCTTTGCGGCCACCGAACCCGAGCCCAGGGCCGCCTACCAAATCAAGGGCCCGGTTGAGATTCAGGGCATGGTGATGACGTCTCAGCCCTCGGTCAAGCTTTTTCTCCTGCCGGGCCCACCAACGCCGAGCCCGGAGTCCTTCCGAACCATCTGGCAGACCCTGGATATACCCAGCCTGGAGATCCAGATGCCATATCTCCTGCTCCCCTTCTTCGTAGCACAGACATCGACCCCCTCGGGTTCCGGTGAGCATCCGATCCCCGATCCCGAAATCGACCTGACGGATGGCCCGCATCTCAGCTATGCGATGCAGTGGTTTGCCTTCGCCATCATCGCCTTGGGAGGCGCCGGGGCCTGGATCGGACGAAGACAGCGGGGGACAGACGACGGCGAGGAGGCCTGACGGCCCAGGCTCGCCAGATTCATATTGTGAAAGATTTCACAACTTGTGATTAGGCCGAGCGATCGGGGGGCCAGGTACCCATCACCTGGCGCAAGATGGCGAATTCTCCGGTGTGATAGGCCGTATGGTCGGACACCAACAGGATCTCACGCAGCAGGCTGTATCCCGGCGCATGGGGAAGGTCACCCGTCAGATCCGTCCCCGTGTCTTCAACCATATCTCGCAGGGCGTTTAAGTCGCGGCGATACCCGTCCAGGGTTAACTCCCACTGCGCCTCGTCTGCCCGATCCTCATCTGATGGCCAATAGCTCTTAGGCCACGGCGGCGACTTGTAGTCCGGGTCCTCGATGAACTTCAGGATATCCTCTTGGGTGCGGCGGATGTGCTCCAGAAGGGCCCACGGAGAGTAGGGCACGTTCGGCGGACGGTCGTTGATCCGCTCCATGGGAAATGCAGCGGCCGCCTGGTCGAGACTCATATGGGCGTGGCCGCCGTCCAACAGATCCAAAAGCTGCGCACGAAGGTCATCTATCGCGGTCATGGTGTGGCCTTTCTTTGATTCTTGCGGTGGCGCGATGCCGTCTTTATGGTAGCGCATCGGCACTCCGGTGGATACTTTCAACGCGCCACCGCCGCACCCCAGGGTGCGGCGGTGTTGAAGAGCTCGACCCCCTTGACCGGGCGGATGCCCGAGCTCATTTCAGACCACATCGGTCAGGCGTGCTGATGCTCCTGACGTTGGCCGCCCATGCCGTAGCCGCCGGGGGCGATAATCAACCACAGCGCGGCGATGGCAACCAGAACGCCGACGATCAGGGCATTCCACAGGGCCACCGAGTTGGCGGCGAAGCCGACCACCCAGGGCGAGATAAACATCCACGCACCTGCGATCAAACTCAGCCACTCAGTCCACATCTGCCGGCCGGCGGGCAGCGCCAAGGCCGCCAAAATGGCCACGACCAGGCCGGTGATAAGCCCGCTCCACAGGGCACCGGTCAGGCCTGAGTAGCCCAATATCCAGGGTGTTGCTGCAAACCATAGACCCAGAACGACCTTCGTCCAATCCTGCCATCTATTCATGTCGCAACCTCCTCTTTGCTACGTGCTCAAGTCCTACAATTCAACCTTAGGCAATGCGCATTGGATTTCTGTCAGAAGCGGATTAGGAGCCGCTTAATGCTGAACTGGGACTTAGATGAGGAAAGTTCCGAACGAGGTAGAGGAACTCAGGCGGTATGGTCAGAGCTCTGGAACTGAAGGGCTTCCGGCAGCCAGCGCTCCAGGGAATTCTCCGACAAGCGGGTGGAGGCGGCAAGGCCGAGTCGCTTTAGGAAAGCCAATCTGGCCTTGCCTGGGGACCATACGGCGTCGGGTGAGATGAAGATGTCGAGTGCCGATGGTCGGGGATCATCGTCATCTGATTGGGGCGCATGCCGGACATGGATCAGGGCCGGCACCTGCACATCTTGCGCTTCAAGACGGCCTGCATACAGCCCGCCACTGGGACATGCCCGTTCTTCGGAAACCTCGAGGCTGAATCTTCCATCGTCGGGGTCATGTCCGTCCGGGCTTTGTGCGCCGATTTCGCCAGGCAGGCTGAAAGGTGCCCCCAACAGGCGCCAGGCCGTGGCAACTTCCCCCGCACGGAGAGCCCGGCGAATCCGCGTCGAACTCACCACCTCCCCGTCGATCAGCGCCGGCTCAACGACGTGCAAACGGAATCCCCGTTCCCCCGCCGCCGACGCCAAAAAGCTGATATCGCCTTCCCGTCGGTACCCAAGCGCAAAATCCGGGCCCACCCACAACCCCTTCGGGTGCAGCCGGGATTCGATCCAATCCAGGAAGGCATCTGCCCTGAGATGCGAGAGTTCCAGGTCGAATCGCTGGTTGATGACATGGTCGATGCCCAGCGCACCTAAGCGCCGGGCCTTTTCGTCGGGCGAACTCAGGTAGAAGGCCGGCTTCGAACCGCGCAATACCACAGAGGGATGCGGGAAGAAAGAGAGCACAGTCGTGGGCAGATTCTCCGCCCGCGCCTCGCGGAGCATCTGGTGGATCAACTCGCGATGGCCCAGATGTATCCCGTCAAAGGAACCGATCGTGAGCTCGCACCCATCCAGGGACAGCGCATCGATCGAATCAACGTGACGCATGAGAACTCAACGGATGAACACTTTCTTGGGTCGCCAGGTTGCCTCGAGAGGGTCACCCTCGAGAATGGCGACCAGATTGCCATCCTGGTCAATGGCACGGGCCAGTCCATCAACCGGACTTTCCGCCGGAAGTTGACGGCCGTGGCGCACCAACTCGATTTCATCCGAATCAACTCTCACCAGCGGGACATCTGGCAGCGCTTCGGCCGCCGGCAGCACGTGCTCGGTCCACGACCCGTCGTCAAATGCCGCCTGCAATCGATCGAGGGTGACCGCCTGAGTCAACGTAAATGGTCCCGCTTGGGTTCGCCTTAGCGCAGCCAGATGGGCGCCTGTCGATAGGCGGTCCCCAAGATCGTTGGCCAGCGAACGCACGTAGGTTCCCGCCGAACAGGAGACCTCCAGGGTGAGATCGGGCGCCGCATAGGCCACCGGATCGAGACTGTAGATGGTCACCTGTCTCGGTTCGAGATCGACGTCTTTCCCGGCCCGAGCCAGTTGATAGGCCTTCTTGCCCTGGAGCTTGATAGCGCTGTATGCCGGAGGCACCTGTTCAATCTCCCCGGTGAACTCCGGCAGAACCGCCTTGATGGCCTCCAGATCCGGAGCCTGTCCCGTGTTTCGGACGACCTCGCCGTCGGCGTCGTAGGTATCGGTTGAGACTCCAAATCGCACCACGGCTTGATAGCGTTTGGTTCCGGCCGAAAGGTACTCGCTCAGCCGAGTCGCCGCACCCAGGCAGAGCACCAGCACGCCCGAAGCGCGCGGGTCGAGTGTGCCAGCATGGCCGACTTTACGCACCCCAGACCCTTGGCGGACGGCGTGAACGACATTGTGTGACGTTGGACCGACCGGCTTATCCACAATAATGATACCGAACCCCTCACGAGTCATCACTCAGCCGTCCGTCTGCTGCATCAGCTTGCGGGTGGCTTCGAGGACACGCCGGCGGACATCGTCCAGCCCGCCGTCAATCATCGCCCCTGCGGCCGCAGCGTGGCCCCCTCCGCCGAACTGTGTCGCCAAGTGGGAAACGTCGATTCCCGGTTTCGATCGCCAGCTGATTTTCACCTGCTGCTTGGGCTGCTCCACGAAGACCACCACCACGGTGGCATCTTCGATGGTGGTCAGCACATTCACCAGGTCGGCATCGTCCGATCCGGGATAGCCAACCCGCCGTCGATCAGCCAGACTCAGCGTGGCCCACACAACGTCGTCCTGACGCTCGAGCTGGGAGAGACCGGCGCCCCAATAGCTGGCCGCCACAAAGCTCATCCGGGACAGCGCCTTTTCGTAGATGTCCTGCAGCGGCGCTCCCAGCTCGAGCAGGTCGGCGGCCACCCGCAGGCTGGCGGGTGTCACACTCGAGGTCCGAAAGCCGATCGTGTCGGTCACCAGGCCCGTCATCAGGCTGGCCACCACGCTGTCGGCGAGAGGAAGGCCCATCTCGGGCAGCCACGCATATAGGATCTCCGTCGTGGCTGAGGCTCGGGGATCCACCAGATTGTAGGCAGCGAACTGCTCGTTGGTGGGATGGTGGTCAATGTTGACATCAATCGGCCTGGGGAGTCTTTCGAAGGTCAAGCCGGTTCGCTCAAAATCGGAACAATCGACAGCGATCAGGAGGTCCGGGTCTTCTGGCAGACGAGTCTGCACACTTGCAGCCCCCTCCAGAAAAGTGAAGGCGCGCGGCACGCCGCTGACCAAGACCGGTGTGGCTTCCTTGCCAACCGAGCGCAGGGCCTCACTCACCGCCAGCAACGATCCGACGGCATCGCCATCGGGGCGGACGTGTGACACGACGGCAGGACGCTGAGCAGAATCCAGCTTGCCCTTGAGTTCAATCGTCGAAAGGGTCAAGCGTCGCTCTCCGCCGAGTCATCCTGGCGATGGATTTGTTTCAGGAGCTCCTCGATGCGCTCGCCTCGGGCCGGGGTTGCATCCCAGCGGAAACGAAGCTTGGGGAACGTTCGCAGAGGAATACGATTCGCCAACGCGCTGCGCAGAAATCCACGCGCCCGATGAAGGGCCCTCAGGATCTCATCCTGGCGGTCCTCCATATCGAGAGACGATACGAAGATGGTAGCGAAGGCCAACTCACGGTCCACGTCAACGTCGGTGACGGTGACCATTGAGAGCCGCGGATCGGAGGCTTCTTTCTGCAACAGCTCCGCCAACTCCTCCTGGATCCGCTGGCCGATTCGTTTGGCTCGAGACGTACTGACCATCGGCGCCTCTCAGATGATCGGAACTTTCTCTTCGGTGAAGCATTCGAGGATGTCCCCCTCCTCGAAGTCGCTGAAGCCACGGATGTTGACGCCGCATTCGAAGCCCTCTCGGACTTCGCGCACATCATCTTTCTCGTGCTTGAGTGATGACACCGGGCCCTCAGCAACGGTTTCGCCGCCCCGTATGACGGCGATGCGCGCATTGCGGCGCAGCTCGCCCTGGACGACGCGGCAGCCAGCGACCTTGCCCACCTTGGAGATGTGGAACACGGCCCGGACTTCCGCCTTGCCAATAACGACGCGCTTGGATTCTGGCTCGAGCATGCCCTTGAGGGCCTTCTCAACGTCTTCGGTCAGTCGGTAGATCACGTCGTACAAGCGGACGTCAACGCCTTCGGCTTCGGCAGCCCGCTGGGCAGCCGTGTCGGCCACAACGTTGAAGCCGATCACCACCGCATCCGAGGCGGCGGCCAGCATGACATCATTCTCGCTGACATTGCCTGTGCCGGAGTGCAGTACATTGACCTTCACGTCCTCCGTCTCCAAGGCTTCGATCGAGGATGTCACAGGCTCCAAGGAGCCCTGGACATCGGCCTTGACCACCAGCCGCAGTTCCTGTACTTCGCCGGCCTGGATCGACTCGAAGATCTGCTCCAGCGATCGTCCGGGGCGCGAGCGGGCCTGAGCGGCGGCCTGGCTGGCATCCTCTCGTTCGGACAGCTCTGCTTTGGCCTCGCGCTCGGACTCCATGACGGTGAAGAGATCGCCAGCGTTGGGAACTTCGGACAGCCCCAGCACGCCCACCGGGGTCGATGGAAGCGCTTCTTCAATCGGGTTCCCTTGGAAATCGAACATCGCCCGGATCTTGCCGTAAGTCTCACCGGCCAGGATGACGTCTCCTTGATGCAGGGTGCCGTTCTGAACCAACAAAGTGGCTACGACTCCCCGCGAGTGGTCGACTTCGCCTTCGATGACCGTGCCGAAAACGCCGCCTTCTGGATTGGCGACAATCTGGCTGGCATCAGCGACCAGCAGAATGGCCTCCAGCAGGTCCTCGATCCCGGTCTTTTCCTTGGCGGAAACCGGGACCACCATCGTGTCACCATCCCAGTCATCCGGGATGAGGCCGGCATCGGCCAGCTGCTGTTTCACACGATCCGGATTGGCATTCGGCCGATCGACCTTGTTGAGGGCCACCAGGATCGGCACTTGCGCCGCCCGAGCGTGCGCCAGGGCTTCACGCGTCTGCGGCATAACCCCGTCATCGGCGGCCACCACCAGGACGGCGATATCCGCGCCTTGGGCACCCCGAGCGCGCATGGCCGTGAAGGCGGCATGGCCCGGCGTGTCCAGGAACGTAATCGGCCGGTTGTTGTGGCGAATCTGATAGGCGGCGATGTGCTGGGTGATACCGCCGGCTTCGCCGCCAGCCACGTCTGTCTGCCGGATGGCGTCCAACAAGGTGGTCTTGCCGTGATCGACATGACCCAGGATCGTCACCACCGGAGGCCGGGTGACGAGCGACTTCTCAGGCTCCTCTTCGAGCAATTGGCGCCAGCGAGGCGCTTCGCCTTCTTCCTTGGCTTCCGATTCCGGCGCCTCCATGGGGCGCGCCTCGAAGCCCAGCTCCTCCATCACAATCGCGGCCGTGTCATAGTCGATGAGCTGATTGATGTTGGCCATCACGCCGTTGGCCATCAGCTGTTTGATGATATCGATGGGGCTGGCTTCGATTCGCTCCGCCAGGTCTCGAACGGTCACAGGATTGGGGATCTCTACGACCGTATTCCCGTTTTCACTCATAACGCACCTCCGGCTTCAGCTCACCGGTCGCGTCGAGTGGGGACCGGCGGGCTAGAAGGCTTTCGAATTTCGTATTGTGAAAAGTTTCACGATCAATCGGGCCACGCTGCCGGTTTCAGGCATGACTTTCGCCTGCCAGGGCTGCGAGTTCGGCACGCAAACGATCACGGTCGGCCGGGCTCAGCTCGATTTTCAGTGCTCGTGCAAGGCCGCCTCTCAGGGCCGCCTCCCAACAAGATTCTTGGTCGTGCACATAGGCGCCTCGTCCTTGCGCCTTGCCCGTGGGGTCCAGCTGCGGACCAGCCTCGGTGCGCACTATCCGGATCAAGGACCGTTTATCCAATGTTTGCCGGCATCCCACACACGTCCTCTGCGGGACCCGTCGGCGACGGGCGGGTTGGGGTGTCACGACGAAAAGCTCTCATTCGCGAGCCCAACCGGATGACCTCGGCCTAGAAGGTCGTATCTTCCCATTCGTCCTGCCGACGGCTGGGCTTGCGCCGGCGTCGAACAATCACCTCGCCAAGCTCCGGATCGAATTCGACAACCCGGCGGCGCTGCTTGCTCCTGTCCTTCTCCTCTTGGTCGTCTTCGTCTTCCTCGTCCAGGTCTTCGAGATCCTCGAATTCTTCTTCCTCTTCATCCGAGATGCCGAGCCTTTCTTCGACAGCCTCGAAGACCTTCTCAATCTCATCGCCTTCTTCGACTTCTTCTTCGACTTCAGCTTCCTTCGCCTCTGCCCCAACCGGTGCACCTTCGACCTGCTCGGCCGCTTCGGCTTCGGCCGGTTCAGCCGCGACAGCTGCCTCGGCTTCTTCGGCCGCTTCGGCTTTGCCTTCTGCAACGGCTTCCGGAGCCTCTGCTTCAGCTTCGACCTCGGCTTCGGCTTCGATTTCAGGAACCTCTTCGGGTTCGGGCTCGGGCACGACGTAGGTCATGCCCTCGAGGGTTTCCTGCATTTCATCGATCGACTTGGGGCCGACACCCGATAGGTTGCGGATTTCATCGTCGTCGATCGCTAGCTGCTCTAGCACCTGCCCGGCCGTGGTGTAGCCGGCATCAGTAAGCAGGTTGGCCACCCGGGTCGACAGCTCGGTGTCCTCCAGCTCTGTTTGGTAGGCGCCTTCGGGAATCTCCGAGCGCACTTCCTCCAGCGCATCCAGCCGAGCTTGGCGCTTGGCATCGCGTCGCGCCTGGCCCTCGCCCTGGATGCGGTCCACAAAGCCGTTGAGGATCTGGTAGTCCTCCGGTGGGATCGGCCGGCCTTCGGCCTTCTTGGCCAGGATCGACTCGACCTTGGCCATGGTCTCTGTTTCCTTGACCGCTATCTCGGCATAGGTTTCATCGGACTGCAGGATGTGCAGAGAATCGCTGGCGGCTTCAGGCAGGCTCTTGATGTCGATCCGCCAACCGGTCAACCGGGCGCCAAGCCGGGCGTTCACCCCGGCGCGCCCGATGGCCAGACTCAGCTGGTCCTCAGGCACAACCACCATGGCGGTCTTGCCGCGATCGGGATCATCATCCAGGAACACGCCGGACACACGTGCCGGGCTGAGCGCCTTGGCGATGAACGTGGCCGGGTCGGAATTCCACTCAATGACGTCGATCTTCTCATCGTTGAGATCGCGCACGATGGATTGAATGCGCACGCCGCGCAGGCCAACACATGCGCCAACCGGATCCACCCCATCGGCCAGGGCCGCCACGGCGACCTTGGCGCGTTTGCCGGCTTCGCGGGCGATGGCCTTGATCTCCACCAGCCCTTGATTGATCTCCGGCACTTCCATTTCAAGCAGCCGCCGGAGCATGTTGGGGTGGGTTCGGGATACGATGATCACCGGGCCACGCGATGACTTGCGCACTTCAAGAACGTACACTCGTACTCGATCGCGGACCCGGAAATGTTCGCCAGGGATTTGCTGGTTGCGGGGAAGGATCGCCTCGGCCCGCCCCAGACCGATGGTGACTGCCTGGGGTGTGATCGAATGCACCGTCCCGTGGACCATTTCGCCTTCGCGCTCGGCAAACTCGGCGTACTGCGCCTCACGTTCGGCCTCGCGCAAGCGTTGCAGGATGACTTGCTTGGCGGTCTGGGCCGCCACCCGCCCGAAGTCGGTCGGGGTGGACTCGACCATCACCATATCGCCCGGTTCGGCGTCAGGCTCGACCTGGCGCGCATCCTTCAGCGCCACTTCTGTTTGCACATTTTCGACCGAGTCGACGACTTCCTTCTCGGCCAAAATCTGGACGCCCCCGGTTTCGAGATCGAGCTTGGCTTCGACTTCCTGCGCGCTGGAGGCATTCGCCGCCCGCCGGTAGGCGGAAACCATGGCGGCCTCCAAGGCCTCCATCACCGTCTCACGGGACAGCCCGAAGCGCTCCGTGATCTCGTTAATCGCCAGTTTGAACTCGCTTTTCATCTTTCGGTACTACCCTCATCAGGGCCCCATCAGGGGCCACATATACGCAGAAAAGTGGGGGAAACCCACTTTTCGCCGCGGCCGCATATCGTCAATAAATCCTACCCTAGAACACATGCATTCTAGCATACTCACTTGCAGCGTGCAAGATTGGGGGTTGGCGGTCGCTGGTCGCCGGAGCCCTCACAAGCCGCCCCATCCGGGCCGCATGCTCCTCGCCCCAACTCGACGATGGCGGGCCGGACTCTGATCTTTGGACCGCCAGACTTCGGCTCGGGTTTGACGCCCTCGGGGCCACCACTTATGATACCGCCATCACAAGCACACCCCTGAGCCAGCACACCGAGGTGAGTACATGGAAGTAGGCTTGGTCCGCCAAATCGACATCGACTCGGAAATGCAGCAGGCCTATCTCGATTACGCCATGAGCGTCATCGTTTCGCGTGCCTTGCCCGACGCACGGGATGGCTTGAAGCCGGTGCATCGGCGCATCCTGCATGCCATGCACGCCATGGGCATTCGGCCGGAGACGCCTTTCCGCAAATCGGCCCGCATCGTTGGTGAAGTGTTGGGCAAGTACCATCCTCACGGCGATATGGCCGTCTACGACGCCATGGCTCGCATGGCCCAGGACTTTTCCATGCGCTACATGCTGGTCGAAGGCCAGGGCAATTTCGGCTCGATCGATGGCGACCCCCCGGCGGCGATGCGCTACACGGAGGCTCGGCTGGCTCCGATGGCGCTCGATTTGCTGGCCGATATCGACAAAGATACGGTCGCCTTCGACGAGAATTTCGACGGGTCGCTGGAAGAACCACGTGTGCTACCTGCGGCCGTACCGAACATGTTGGTCAACGGCGCCACCGGGATCGCGGTGGGTATGTCCACCTCGATCCCGCCCCACAACCTGAGCGAGGTGATCGACGCCTCGATCGTGATGCTCGAGCTCTGGACCAAGATGGACGAGATCAGCCTTGACGACCTGATGCAGCATGTCCGAGGCCCCGATTTCCCCACCGGCGGCATCATCCTTCAGAGCCACAAGGAAGGGGAAGGTCTGATGGCCGCCTATGCCACCGGCCGGGGCAAGATCACCTTGCAGGCGCGCGCCCATTTCGAAGGCATGGGACGGGGCCGCTCACGCATTATCGTCACCGAGCTGCCCTATCAGACCAACAAGGCCAACCTGATCGAACGCATCGCCGACCTCGCCCGTGACGGCAAGCTGGAGGGGATCACCGATCTTCGGGACGAATCCGATCGCCAGGGAATGCGGATTGTGATCGAGCTCTCCAAGACGGCCGAGCCCGAGAACGTCCTGCGTACGCTCTACAAACGCACGCCCATGCAGGGCACTTTCAGCATGATCATGCTGGCGCTCGTTGACGGCCAGCCGCGCCTGCTGTCCCTCAAGCAGGCACTGCGGGTCTACCTTGAGCATCGGCTGGAGGTCATCCGACGTCGCAGCGAGTTCGATTTGGCCCGCAACCAAGCACGGGCTCATATCCTGGAGGGCTTGCGCACGGCGATCAAGAACCTGGACGAGGTCATCCAGACGATCCGCGATTCTCGCGATGCTGAGCAGGCAGGTACCCGGCTGGAGAAGCGCTTCAAGCTCAGCTCGGAGCAAGCTCGAGCCATCCTCGATATGCCACTCCGGAGACTGGCCAGCCTGGAACGGAAGAAGATCGACCAGGAATACAAAGACGTCACCAAGCGCATCCAAGAATTGGAGGCGCTGCTGGGGTCGAAGAAGAGAATGCGGACCACAATCGCCGACGAGCTCAGAGCGATCAAAGACAAGTACGGTGACCGAAGGCGAACGCTTATCGCCGAGCCCGGCCAAGCAGGCAAAATGGATGCGCCCCTGACGGCATCGGACCTGGCACCAGCGAAAGACACCTGGATCCAGATTACCCGCGAGGGAAAGATCTCTCGCACGACCACCGCCCGCCTGCCAAGGATCTCCGGTCGCTCCGCCCCAAGATTGGTCATGGGGGCCAATGCGCGCGACATCCTGTACCTCTTCACGGATGTCGGGCTCGGCGCCGCCCTGGCCGTGCACACCATCCCCGAAACCGACGATCCCGAGCGCGGGGTCCCGGCCGGAGGTTTGACTGCCATACCCGAGGATGAAGACATCGTGACCGGCCTGGCCGTCCCGACCGAACTCCAGGCCTGCGGAGAGCAGGAGGCCTTCATCGTTTTCGGCACAGCCTCCGGGATGGTGAAGAAGACGGAGCTCTCAAATCTGCCGGGGCCTTCGGCGCGCACCTTTCAGGCGATCAACGTCAGCCAGGGCGACAGTCTGTTGAGAGCCGCGCTCACATCCGGCAGCGATGAGATCATGCTTGTGAGCAGCGGGGGATTGGCCATTCGCTTCTCCGAGACGGACATCCGCCCCATGGGCCTGAGCGCGGCGGGTGTGATGGGCATGCGGATGGAGGAAGGCGACCAGCGCTTGGTGGGCATGGACGTCATCCGCCCTGGCCAACAACTCTTGGTGGTATCGGAGGATGGGCGCGGCAAGCGGAGTAAGCTGGCTGACTTCCCCACCCAAGGACGCTATGGCAAGGGCGTGCTGGCCTGGAAATCAAATGATCCATCGGCCATCGCTGGGGCCATGCTGGGCGAAGCCACGGATCGGGCAACCGCGGTCATGGAACGGAGAGCGGACCGTTCAATTCGTTTGGGCGACGCCAAGTCTTTGAGCCGCCCTGCTGCCGGACAGCCCCTGTTCGAGGTCGAAGAGGATGACCGTGTGGTCCGCCTTATCCCGGTGCTGGGACGCGGGGAACTGCCCCAAGGAAACGAGCCCAAAGCTGCTCCCAAATCCAAGCCCTCACCTCGCAAGGGCACCGGCCGCAAGTCGAAGGCAGCTTCGAAGGGCAGGTCCTCGCGCAAGACAAAGAAAGACAGCGGGGCCAAGAAGAAGAGCCCAGCCAAAAGCAAGGGCAAGTCGTCGGGCAAGAAGTCCAGCAAGGGAAGCGCTCGCCGCAAGAAGGGCAGCTAGAGGCGCCAACTCGCGACGCTCGTTCCACCAGCCCGCGCTCCTGTGGCTCTTGGCCGCAGTGGCCCTGCCCCCTTGACGTCCAGGTCGGTGGGCTCGCAAGCGCCCGCCTTGAAGCCAGCCGATTCGCTCCCAGGTCAGTGTTCGGTTGACGGCCTTGCTTTCCCACGACATCGTGGTCAAGCTCGCCTGCAGGCGATCGTTCTTCACCGTCAACGTCCTGGCGGCCTCCATCCCCACGTCATCCGGAGTCCGGGCACCCTGTAGGCGATGGATGACGTCCCCTGTTTCCCGATGGACCGAGCAGGGACCAAAGCCGGCATCGTAGCCGCCGCCGGCGGCGGTGTTGTTCGCCCCGCCTGGGGCGACCACAGTCTGCCCAGTCCTGACCGATTGCGATTCATGAACTCGGCTGCAAATCGGTCCGGCATGGTGGTCAAGATCCCCAGCGGATTCGCTCCCGGGATAGGATCGATTTGGCGGGATCCTTCACCGGCAAGGTCTTCACGGGGCAACAGCCACCTCACGCCAACCATCCGTCGCGGCAGCCCGTCCCCCGTATCCGACATTTCACTCACAGGCATATCAACACCCACCTGACTCTGAACTCAGGAGGGTCCAGGCACGCAGCAGGAAAGGGCAGGGTTGCACCACCCCGCCTGGATTTGGCGGCGTCGAAAAGGTCTTTGAGAATTCCTTCACAAATCGAGGTTACTGCCCAGGTGGGGTGTAGATGATCCGATTCTGGCGGCTGGTGCAGGTGCAGGCCTGAATGACATTGGATGCCTTGGTCAGCGTGCCCTGGTAGGCGGTATCGCCCGCGTGAGCCACCCAGCCGTCCAATGTGAACGGGAGCACACCGCCCGCAGGCAACCACTCGCCGTTGAAGCGCCGGGCGACATGGACATGGGTTCCCGTCGCTCGTCCGCCCTCACACGAGGGGTGGCCGAGCATGTCTCCCTGCCTGACGACGGTGCCGGCGGCGACGCGGTCGTTGGTGGCCATGTGGAAAAAGATCAACACCCAGCCGGTGCGCGCGTCGGCATCACCATCGAGGTCGAGTTCCACCAGCGCTTCTTCACTGCGTGTGATCACGCCGTCCACGGGCGCCGCCACCCATTCACTGGAAACAGCGCAGCCGCCCTCGGCCGCCGGCGGGGCGAAATCCAATGCCCCAAACGGCAGGCTTTCGCCCCAGGTCGGATGGGGGCCACCCGTGAAATCCCACACACGATTGGGCAGGAAGGGCAGAGCGATTCGGGGCTGCTCGAGATTGGCCGGGATGAAGTCCATGGCACGAGCAAATGGGTCGCCCCACAGGTCAACATACGTGGCATACAGGCCATCCGGGTTGGTGTCGTGCTCGAACGTCTGCAGGTTGTCCATGGCGGCGAGCAGGCGCATGACCGCCACGCTGCCGGCATTCTGCCATGGGTCCGGCCGGACGATGTAGCCATCGGTGGTCTCGAACTCCCGCAGGCTCCCATCCCGCCATCCGTAGTAGCCGTTGTTGAGCTGTTCGGCGGCCCAGTTCAATTGGCGATAGACGCCCTTGTCCAGCGGGCTGCGATGCCCCAGCGGATAGGTCCGATGGTCGTCGTTGGGGAAGGGATCCGAGAGCGCCTGGGACCGATACTCCAGCAGCGCCAACATCAGCCGCGGGTTGATCGAGTAGTTTTCAGCCACGATTTGAATGGCGTCCCATACCTTGCGTTCCCGTCCAAAGGCGTATTCGGTCACGCCGGAAAGAAACCCCGGCCGCTTCAGGATTTCCTGACGCAGATCAAATCCCACCACGGCCGGTCCGTTGACCAATTCGCTATCGGGAATGATCTTGAATGGAGAACCAGTGAGGGGCAGATTGTAAGCCGGGATTTGCATCGGGTATCCCGGCGGAAGCGTAGTCGCCGAGGTTGGGACGGCCGGATTGGCGGACAAGATTTCGTCCACTGTTGTGTTGAAGTGCGAGGCCAATCCCGGCAGCGTGTCACCATTCTGGGCCGCATAGCTCACCAGACTGCCGGGCTCGATCAGGGTACGCGTGGGCAGCGGCGTCGGCCCGCCATCAGGGGTCATGGTGGCCAACGGTTCGGTTGGCTGAGCCACCACTGGGCCGGCAGGCGCACAAGCGGCGGCGAGGAGCACAAAGGCCAGGCTGGCCTCAAACAGAGTTCTTCGAATCTTCATCTAGCGAGAAATCAGCGTCTGTCGGGAGGCACAAGGGCAGGCCAAGACCGTCTGGCCATCCTTCACCAACTCCCCCTGGTAGGGTTTGGTCCCGGCATGGGCTACCCAACCGCTGAGATCAAACGGGAGGGGGCCGTCGGCCAAGATCCACTCTCCATTGTACTTGCGGACCAAATGCAGGTGGGTACCGGTGGCGATCCCGCCTTCACATGATGGGTGGCCGATCAGATCGCCTTGCTCCACAAATGTTCCTTTTTCCACCCGACCCTGGTTGGCGATGTGCAGGTAGATCAAATCCCAGCCGGTTTGTTCGCGCCCATCCCCATCCAAATCCAGCACCACCACACCGCCGCCGCTGCGCACCACCAGGCCGGGGGCGGATGCCACCGCCCAGTCTTCGGACACGGCGCAGCCGGCCACGCTGGTGGAGGGTGCAAAATCGAGGGCCGCCCAAGCGGATTCGCGTTCCCAGGCGCCGTGGGGTCCGCCGGTGAATGCCCAGACGTGGCCCGGGAGGAAGGGCAGGATCATTGAGGGCTGCTTGAGCCCGGGTTCAAACAAGGGATGGAAGTACTGCCATGGATCACCGAACAACTTCTTATAGGTGGCGATGAAGCCGTCGGGGCTCAACGCCTGCGCCCAGGCCCGCGGGGTCAGGGTCTCGGAAAAATAGTACTGCAGGGCAACAGTCCCCGCATCCAGCTCGGGAGCCAGACGCACAATGCTGGTATCTTTGAACACCAGCTCGGTCAACCGGCCGGCGCGCCAGTCATAGTAGCCTTTGCCTAGTTCATTAGACAGCCAAGAGAGCTGTTGGTAGAGGCCTCGGAACTGTGGGTCGATGTGACCCAATGGGTAGTCAAAGGCATCTCCGGTCGGACGCGTTGGGTCGGTCACCCAGTGGGACTTGTACTCCAGCAATGCCAGCAGAAGACGCGGATTGACCGAATTGTCCCGAGCGGCGATAGCCAGTACATCAGGACCCGCCCGCCAGCGCTGGCCCACGTACTCATGGTAGTTGGCCAGGAAGCCACCTTGCTCTTGGGCGAACGCCGATACGTCAAAGTCCACCGCATGCGGAGAGAAGACCATCTCGCTGTCCGGGATCAACAAATCTGATGGCCCGGTGGGCCCCAGCCGTCTCGGAACAAGCAGAATGGTGTCCGGCGCGATGAGTGAGTTCTCGTCCGGGAGGGTCGAGCCTGAGGCGGAAATATCCGAGACCAGCACGCCGAAGCGCACAGCTACGGCCCGCAGGGTATCTCCCGGCTGGGCGTCGTAGACGATGGTGTCTGGCTGGTTGTTGGAAGACACCGTTGGCGTGGCCGGTGGTGTTGGTGAGGCTGGCGCTTCCGGCGTGGCAGGCGTGACCGTGACGGTGGGAATCGCAGTTGGCGGCTGCGTGGGGGTGATTGGCGGCGTCACAGATGTGGGAGGCGCCTGTGTAGGAGCGACGGTCTGGGTTGGGTTGATCTCCGCAACCACCTCCGTCACGGGGATATCCGACCGGGCGCAGGCGAGGCTGGCCATCAGAACCGCCAATGCCGGAAGCAAGAGGGGCCAAGCGACGGGAACCCGGCGATCGATCATCAGCGCGCTAACGTGAAATCTGGTTGTCTGGCCCCCGACAAGCGCATGCCTCCAGGCTGACGTTTCCGCGAGTCAGCGTGCCATCGTACTGCACCCCGCTGCCGGCGGAAACCCAACCATCCAAATCAAAAGGAATGCCACCGTCGGCAGAAATCCAGACGCCATTATACTTGCGGGCCAGATGCAGGTGCGTCCCGTCGGCCACGCCCCCCTCACAAGAGGGGTGCCCGAGCCTCTGCCCCGCCTTGACCGTCTCCCCCTCCTGCACACGGTCCCTCGACTCGACATGCATGTAGAGGACCACCCACCCCGTCTGCTCGTTACCGTCTTGATCCAGATCCTCGAGCACCTCACCGTTGCCCGTACGAACGATCAAACCGTCCGCCACAGCCGTGACCCAGGCGTTCGACTCCACACAACCCAAGGCATCTCCGGGTGGGGCGAAATCCAGTGCCGCCCAGGCCGATCCCGAGTCCCAGCCGCCGTGCGGCCCACTGGTAAAGGACCACGTCCGCCCCTCCTCAAACGGCAGCTGCATGGCCGGCTGGCTCAGGTCTGTGGGCAGCAGCGGCTCTACGGCCCAATCAAAGGGATCACCGAACAGGGTCGTGTACACCTTGATGAACCCATCTGGCCCGACGACATGCCGCCACTGCTGCACGGGATAGATTTGAGCGAACATGTACTGCAGGCCAATCGTGGCCGCGTTGAGCCCTTCCCCCGCCGGCACCACCGACCCATCACCGAACCCAATCGGCCCGGCCCAACCCGCCTGCCACAGGTAGAAGCCGGCATTCATCTGATTGGCAGCCCATGACACCTGAGAGAATAAGCCCTCCCAGCCGGCTCTCACGTAGCCCAAGGGATAGGTGGCGACATCGGAGGATACATGGCGCTGGGTAAGCCATCCGCCCTGGTACTCGAGCAGCCCGAGCAGGAGACGTGGGCTCACCGAGTACCTTTCTCCGACGAGTTGGATGATCTGCGCGCCGGAGAGCGTTTGGCCTTCCACGTCTTCGCTGTAGTGCGCCAGGGCGCCATCCCATTGGCGAATGACGGAACGGACATCGAAGAAGACCTGCGAGGGCCCGTTGACCAATTCCGAATCGGGTATCAGTTTGTCGGCCGGCCCCTGCGGCTGAGGGACCGGAGCTGGAATTTGCAGGATCTGCCCCACCGCCAGGAAATTGGGGTTGTAAAGCCCATTGGCCGCCATCAGATAGGATACGCCCACGCCAAATCGGCCTGCAATCTGATTGAGCGAATCCCCCGGCTGGACAACATAGATTTCAGCCGAGGTCCGAATGGCTGGAGGCTCTCGCGTGGGATCTGGGGTGGGGGTGGGCCGAGATTCGCCGGGGGCCAGCGTTGGTGGAAACAGGCGCATGAGGGCAATGGGTGTCGGCGTGGCTGTCGGTGTCGCGGTCGGATAGGGGACGTTCCCCACCCAAGGATCGATCATCTTCCAGGCGACCTGTGACGTGTCGGCTTTGACACAGCTAATCTGGGCCAGCGTGAGCGCCAACCCCGTAAGCGCCAAGCGCCAACGTGCGGCCGGCACCCGGCTGACTGCTGTGTTTCGTTTTCCATCCTTCGCCAAGGCACGCCTCCGACTCCCGCTTGAATTTCGCTGGACGAAACATCGTCCGCCAGCCTTCACCCCCCAGGTCAGGTGTTTCAAGAAGCGTGCCATGGCTGCCTTAAAGCTCACCACGCGACGAACTCTACCACAGGCATTTTGACGAAATATGAAAGCAATGTCACGAAGCCGGGGAAAGAGCTGAGGCCGAGCGGGAAGCGGCTCCGCTCAGAGGAATTTCTCGAGCATGTAGGCGGGTTCTGAGACGTAGCGCATCTGGCCCATATGGTCGAGATAGGACCATTCTCCAGGATCCTTGGCGAACTGTTGATAGCCCATGTTCTGATACAGCCGCATCGCTCGCTGATTGTCCCGCGCCACGGCGATCACCGCCCGGTCAAATCCTTGCCGGCGAAGCACGCCCTCGGCTTCATGCAGCAATTGGGTGCCGATGCCCTGGTTTCGAAACTCGGGGCGCACTCTGAAGGCGTACAGGTAGCCTGAATGTTTTCCATCCGCCAGCTCAGCGCGTCCGCTGGTCAGCTGAACGAACACCTGCCCTACGATCCGCCCTTCGAAATCGGCCACCAGCAAGACTCGCCGGCCGCGCTTGGCTTCGGCCAGGGCATGCCTGTAAAGACGTCGATAGTGCTGGTAACGCCCTTCCCACTCCAGCTCGGTGAGGTCTGCCTCGTTGGCCTGCCGGATCAACAGCCGTTCACGGTCAACCATGGTGTCCTGCATCAGCCAGGAGTGCGTTCAGCGCCTCACGTTCGGCAGCCTCACTCTTGATCTCGCCGTCCAACCAGCCGGCACGAAGCGCATCAAGAATCTCCGCGTACACAGGTCCCGGCGGCAAGCCAAGTTGGCGCAGCTGATGACCGTCTGTTCGTGGGCAGATGTGGCGCCAATTCACGAGGAACTGCTCCACCCAGTCACGGACCCAGGTCTTGCCGGCAGCAGCCAACCAGACCGTCACCAACGACGTCTCCTGCGCGTCCTCAAGCACGGCCGTGACGGCACTCGGCGCCGCCTGCTCGTCGAACTCGGATAGCCGATTCCCGACTCGAATAGCGCCCAGAATGTTGCTTTCCATCCACCCCGGCGCTCCGAGGCGATCGAGCGCCCCCTGCGCGTCCGACAGCGCCAAATCATAGAGCCAGAGCGCGAAAATTTGAGCGTCGTGGTCGGGCTCTTCCACCAAACCCCAGCTTGCCGGCACAGCAAATGCTGCCAGCTGATCCCAGCGCTCCTCCACCGTCGATCCCCACCTGAGCGCCGGGTGAATAGCACGCAGCAGCCCAAGCGCATCCAACTGCCGCATGATGGCGCTTCGTTCCGCTTCGGCAAAGATCAAACCGAGCTCATTTCGGATGCGATCCCCACTCACACGATCGAGCAGCGGCGTGGCATCCTTGAGAAGTTCAAGTGTGCGTTCCTCAATGTTAAAGCCGAGCCGCTGCTCGAGACGCACGGCGCGCAGCATACGAGTTCGGATCGTCGACGAAACTAAGCGAGTGGAGGACGCGGATCAGGCCGTGCTTGAGATCCGAGCCCCCGCCCCAATAGTCCTGAAGCTGCCCGTAGTGGCCACCATCAAGCCGCAAAGCCAGGGTGTTGATGGTGAAGTCTCGGCGATGGAGGTCGAGCTTGATGCTCCCCCGGGCGACGCGGGGCAGGGCCGTAGGGTGTGGGTAGAACTCAGTGCGGGCGCCAACCAGATCCAGGCTGTCGGGGAGATCCGAAATCGAGCCGTCGGCTTGGCCGAGGGCCGCAGTGAGCGCTGAACTCCCTCGGTCGATGACCCATTTTGCCGTCCCAAATCGGCGATGGCTGCTGACCCGGCCACCATAGGCTTCGGCCAGCGACGCGGCCAGCTCAATCGCATCCCCTTCGACCACCAGGTCGAGGTCCACGCTCGGCATGTCCAAAAGCAGATCGCGCACGAAACCGCCAACCACGTAAAGCGCGATCTGGTTTGCTTCTGCCTGCGACGCCACCAATTTGAGCAGAGCCAGCCGGCCGGGGGACAGGGCCGTCTTCAAGCGCTCAGACAAATCGGGCGGGCCGCTCTCCGCCAGATCAGCTGCCAATGTCGTCAGCAGATCGGTCCGGGTGACAATACCCACAACCTCCCCGCCTTCAGGATCGATGACTGGCACCTGCCCCCAATCGTGGCGGATCATCACCCGCTGAAGCTGCTCGATTAAATCGTCAGGCGCTACGGAGACTTCCCCGGCTTCCATGACAGACGACACCGGTTTGGCCCCGAGTTTGTGCGCCAGCGCCCGGTCGACCGCCCGCCGGGTGAGCAGTCCCACAACCTTGCCGTGCTCGACCACGGGATAGCCCTCATGGCCGAAGCGCTGCATTTTCTGCGCGGCGTCCTCTATCGGGCTATCGGGCGCAAGCAGCTGGGGGCCGCGCGACATGATCTCGCCCACAGTTTTGGGCGGGATGACCAGGGACGGCAGCAGCGCCAACAGTTTCTGCCGCGCCGAGTCCAAATCCTTGTCACGGATAAGGGCGGCTGCTGCCCGTTCGTGCCCTCCGCCACCGAAATGTTCGGCGACCTTAGCGACGTTGACGGCATCCGACGTCGAGCGGGCCACCAACTGAATATGGCTGTCCAAGGCGACCAGGACAAAGAGGCCTGCGGGATCGAACAGGTCCCTCAGCTTGTGGGCAAGGGTGGAGATCTCATCCACCATCCCTTCTGCCCGAGCCGCTGCCACGACCACCGACACCCCCTTGAATTGATGGGTTTCGGCTTCTTCAAGGAGCCGCTCATAGAGCTCACGCTGTTCACTTGAAAGGGGGTGATTGAGGAAATCAGAGGCGATGTTCAGATTCGCACCCACTTCAAGCAGCCAGGCGCTGGCCACCAAATCCCTGGGGGTGGTGATGGTATAGGAAAGAGAACCTGTGTCCTCGTAGATACCCAAGAGGAGCAGCGTGGCAGCCACCCAATCCAAATCGATGCCCGTATCGCGCAACGTCTCAACCAACAGGGTGGCACTGGCGCCGACCGCCTCGATGCGTGTTTGCCAGGCCGGATCGATGGAATCGTCCTGGCGATGGTGGTCGATGACGTCAACCAGGGCATCGTCACGAAGCCCCTTAACGGAGGTCAGGTTCTGGGTATCGACCAGCGTGACGCGGTCGATTGCCTCCGCCGCCAAGTCACTGAATTCGACGAATGGAAGATTCTCGCCATAGAGGGTCAGAAAGGCACGGACATTCCGGTTGAGGCGGCGCGGCAGAACAGGCACGGCCTGTGGATGAAGCAGAGATGCCCCCAGGGAGGCGCCCAGGGCATCGAAATCTGCCTGCTCATGGGTGAGGATGAGATGCATCTCTGCGTCTCGCCTTTCCAAGGCGCCCTCACAAACATGGCTCGACCCACGCGGCGGAGGGCGCGCCGGCATGGTCTTGCGTGCCCCGCGATTATACATCCGGGATTTGGGCGCGCAGACAGCCCACAAGCCTCCCCCGGATCAGATTAGGACATAGATTCAGGCAGGATAAGGGCGCCTTGGGCCGGGGGCAGGACGACTTCGAGATGGCCAGCTTGAACCTTCCAGTGTCCGTCATCAACCGCACTGGTGAGATGTCGGCCATCGGACCATCCCAGGTCTTCGACCGGGATCGAAAGGGTCTTTTCTTCAGCAGAAATGTTCAACGCCAGGACCGCGCTGGCTTCTCCCAGGATCCGGGCAAAGGCGACCGTGCCGGCCCCCTCTTCTAGCATGAGGCGCCGGAAATCACCCCGCCGGAGCACGGGAGAGTTCTTGCGGCAGGCGATCAACCGACGCACAAATGAACGCAAATCGGCGTCCCATTGGTCTTCGTTCCAGTCAAATGCCCGCCGAGAGTCAGGGTCCTTGCCGCCTTCCAGCCCAATTTCGTCACCGTAGTAGATGGCCGGAGCCCCTGGGTAGAACATCTGGAAGAGGAAGGCAAGTCGTACACTGTCGGCGCGGCCGCCCAAGGCCGTACGCAGCCGTTCCGTATCATGCGATCCGAGGGGCACATAATGAGCGAAAGCGTGCTCTCGCCCATAGTAGTCAAGCAGTCCCTCGACCGTCTCAGCGAAGCTTCCCAGCTGGGGTTGGTCCGCAGTCAGCAGCTCAATCAGTTCCTTGCGGACGGGATAATGCATCAAGCCATCAAAATGCTCAGGCCCCACCCAATGGGCGTCGGCCTCCCAAATCTCGCCAACGATGTACGCGTCCGGATTGGCGCCTTTGACGGCCTGCCGGAATTCAGCCCAAAATGAATCGTCATCGATCTCGTTGGGAACATCCAGCCGCCAGCCGTCGGCACCTTGCTCGATCCAGTAGCGACCGACCTTCAAGAGATAACTGCGCACGTCCGGGTTGAAATGGTTGAACTTGGGAAGGCTCTTGAAATCCCACCATGCCTGGTAGTGCTTGGCCTCGCCTTCACTGTATGCGTCGACAGGGAACTTGTTGACGTGAAACCACTCCTTGTAGGGAGAATGGGAGCCGTTTTCGAGCAGGTCATTGAAGGCGAAGAAGCCCCGTCCACAGTGATTGAAGACCCCATCCAGAATGACTCGCACGCCGTTGCGGTGGGCCATGTCGATCAGGGCTTTGAAATCACCCATCGTCCCCAGTTTGCGGTCGATACTGAAGTAGTTGGTCGTGTTGTATCGATGATTTGAGGTCGCCTGGAAGATCGGGTTGAGATAGATAGCGGTGATACCCAGATCGAGCAGATAGTCGAAACGCTGGATAATGCCGCGCAGGTCCCCACCCTGGAAATCCCAGATCGTGGGCGGCGCGCCCCATGCCTGGATATTGGGCGGGTCATTACTGAGATCCCCGTTGGCAAAGCGATCGGGGAAGATTTGATAGAAGATGGCGTCTTGAACCCAGTAAGGTGTGGTCATGGTCTCCGTTTCACACAGAATGATACGCCCGACCGTCAGGGCCCCGAGGCCGTCACCGAGGGCGATGCGGTCAAGGTGGGCGAAAGCGGCGGCGATGTGCTCGTTGCACTCGGGACAGAGGTGCGTGTGGCCGTTGGCGACGGTGTCGACGTGGTGGTTGGGGTCGCCGTGGCCAGGCTGGCCTTCTCGATCTCCTGGAGCGTGAGCATGGTGGCCAAGCGGATATCGCCGGCCTGTCCAACCACCAGCCTCAAAGCCGTGTTGAGCGGTCCACTCAATCGATTCAGGTCGCCCGGAAACGGGCGCGGCAGACTGGTCTCCAACACAGCTCGTGCCTGGGACAGCAAAGGATCGGCCAGTCCGACGCCCACAACTGAGGGCACCCGGCGCGCCCCCTCGACATCGTCCATGGCAGCCTGTGTTTCCGGAGCCAGGAGGTAGGCCAAAAAGGCCCAAGAGGCTTCCGTATCGGCGTTGCTGCTGCTGGCCGTAAGGTAGGCGTTTTCGCTCCATACGTACCCGTTCAAACGTCGGCCGCTGCTCCCGTCGACGGGCCAAGGATCAATCGCCAGATCACCCACCCCCAGGGCCTGAGCCAGTTGGTCTAGTTGGAGCGTGGAGTCGATCAGCCAGGCGGACTTCCCAGCCAAGAACTGCGCTCGATCCTGGTCGCTGTTGAAAACCGGCTTGCCGGCTTGTCCCAGACGCTGCATCAAACCCAACCAGCATTCTCCCTGAGCCTCGTCAAAGGGGAGTACCGCCTGAGTATTGAGCTCAGCCCCGCACGTCTGAAGCTGGGGCGCGCTGGTGATGAAACCGAAATCCAGCGAGGCGCCGAACCCCTTCTCTGTTCTCAAGGCTTGGGCTGTCTGGACCAGGTCGGCCACACTTGCCGCGGGATCGGCTGCCAGGCTCTTGTTGCGATATAGAACGTAGCCTTCGAGCGTAAGGGGCAAACCGATCACACGCGTGCTGTCAGCCACCTGCCCCCAAACCACGGGCTGAATGCTGCTCTGCTGGGCCGGAAGAAGCAAGGGAGTGAGGTCTCTAGTCCACCCTTGGTCAGCGAAGGCACGCCCCCAAGTGGATGGCCCGAAGATCACACTCGGGCCTTGATGAGCTGCGGCAGCAGCTTCAAAGGCCGGCTTAAGCTGATCGGTGGGATAGTAACTGATGTCGAACTCGACCTGAGGATGGCGCGTCTTGAAGCCGCTTATGGCCTTGATCAGGGTCTGCATCCGTTCGGGGTCCCAGTCAACCCAAAGCGTCACCTTGCCTTCAAGCGGCGGCACACTGCTGGTCGACGTCGGGCTGGGCGGACGGGTGATTTGAGACGTGGGCGAGACATCAGGTGTCTCGGTTGGGGCCGCGGGGCGGCTCGCCTGGCCGCCGCAGCCGGCGACCAATCCGATGGCCAGTGCCCATACCAGGGCCAATTTTGCGGAGCACCTCATCGGCGCGTGGCGCCTCCCAACAGCTTTCATTCGCAGCATACCCGCCTAAGCTTGGCAGTTTACCACACGGGTTGGGGCCAATGGCTCCCCTGCCAAGACCGCCCACCCACTTGTGAAATCTATCACAAAGTCTGCGGTCGAATCAGGTATCGAGCGTAACTCTGCGCGGCAGGGGCTGAGCCGCCTGGGGTTGCCATCCAGTTGCGCCCCATGCCAGCCCCGAATTCCCCGGCCCGCGGCACTTCCCCCACGAGCCGAAACCCCGTGGTCGAGGCAGGCCGCATCTGGCCTATAATCCCTCCATGTCCCTCGTACACGGCGCCGCCTGGCGCCTCATCGTTTCGCCCCAAGCCTCCGGCCCTGTTAACATGGCTACCGACGAAGCCCTCCTTGAAGCCGTGGAGGCGGGCAATTCACCGCCCACCCTGCGGCTGTACGCATGGGAACCCCCCTGTCTGTCCTTGGGCGTGGCCCAGCCAGCCGCCGACGTGGACCTGGTGGCCTTGCGCCGGGCCGGATGGGACCTGGTGCGCCGACCAACGGGCGGTCGAGCGATCCTTCACACCGATGAAATGACCTACTCGATTGTCGCCGGTATCGACGATCCCCTGGTCGCCGGAGGTATCGTGCCCAGTTATCGGCGGATGAGCCTAGGGCTGCTGGCTGCACTGGCCGAACTGGGGCTGGCGACACGGGCGACAAAGGGGGAAGGGCACGACCCCGGACCGTCGGGCAATCCGGTGTGTTTCGAGAACCCCGGCGCCTACGAAATCACGGCCGGTGAACGGAAGCTCATCGGCAGTGCCCAGGTCCGCCGAAAGCGCGGCGTTCTGCAGCATGGGACACTCCCGCTTAGAGGCGACCTGGGGAGAATCTGCCGGGTGCTCAGTTTCGACAGCCCGCAGTCGCGTCAGGCAGCATCCGAGAGAGTTCGGAGCCGGGCAGCAACTGTCGAAAGTCTGCTGGGAAACTCACCTGCATGGTCAACTGTCGCCGAGGCGTTCAAAGTTGGTTTCGAGCAGGCACTGGGGATCGTGTTTGAGCCCAGCCAGCCTACCGACAAGGAACGAGAGATGGCGAATGCCCTTGTCGACGAGCGCTATGGGCGGGAGGAATGGACCTTCCGGGTTTGACCTCGAAAAAGAAGACCTAGGGTGTGGGAGAGACAACCGCCTCCGGTTGGCTCGGCTCCATTTGGACGACCACCTGGTCGAAACCGAGCGAACCCAGGAAGGTCTGCAGAAAGGCCTGCGCATTACGGTTGGCCTGGGTCAAGATGCCGTCTTCGATGGCCGCCCGGCGAATTTCGTCTTCGGCGGCCTTACGGGCCTCTGTTTCCAACTGTATATTGCCCTTGGTGAGCAGGCCGGTGCCCCGGCTGTAGACGTAGGTTTGATGGTTGTCGAGGCTGGCCACGAACACCTCGGCTGGCGGTAGGGTAATGGTCACCTGCCCCAAGTCGTTTACCTTCACGTCCTCCGGGCTGAGCTTGCTGAAATCAACGCCTGCAATCACACTGCCGTGCGCCACCAGCAGGAGCCGATCACCGAAGAGGAAGCCAAAGGGACCCTGACCGCTTTCGGCGGTGATGACCTTCTCCAGACTGTATTCGATGGTCTCCAACCGCGACAAGGTGCGCACCTGGCGGACAATGGTGACCGGATCGGGTAAGATGGTCGGCGTGGGCCGTAGAACTGCGGCGACTTGGGTCCCGACCTGGCCCGTCAGGTCGGACACAGGCTGGGTCATACCCTGGATTGCAGCCAGGGCATAGAACGCAGTTCCGACCAGGATCAGCACGGCCATTGCGGCCACCAACCAGGGAAGCTTTTCTCGCATGGGGCGATTATACCTTGCGGTCCAGGGCTGAGCCACATTCCCGGATGATCACAAAGCCATGCATATCTCGGCGTTGACTTTGGAGCTGCACCTGCCCGGATGCCTCTCGCTGAAGGAGAAGCGCGGCCGGATCAAGCCCCTGCTGTCAGGTCTACACCGCCAATTCAACGTGTCGGCGGCCGAAGTTGACCGACAGGACAGCCACACAGAATGCGTAATCACCTGTGTGGTGGTGAGCGGCGACGGCCGCCAGGTCGACCGCGTCCTCGCCAAACTGCCCAGCTGGGTCGAAAGGCGCTTTCCCGACGTGATGGTTATCGATGAACACGTCATGACTCTCTAGCAGAAGAACCAGGAAGGAGACCTCATGGATCTCAGATTAGAGGGCAAAGTCGCTCTGCTGACCGGTGCATCACGCGGCCTTGGCAAAGCCGCCGCCACTGAAATGGCACGCGCCGGGGCCCGCGTGGTCATCTCAGCCCGCGGCCCGGACCTGGACCAAACGGCCGAGGAGATTCGCCAGATCACAAACGCTGAGGTTCTTCCCATTCGCGCCGACCTCATCCAGGCTGACGACATCACCCGACTGGTGCGCACGGCGATGGAGCAAATGCGGCAGATCGACGTCCTCTTTCTCAATGCCGGCGGACCCCCCACAGGCGGTTTTCTCGACCTGTCACCTGAAGATTGGGAACGCGGTTTTCAGCTGACGGTGATGAGCTCAGTTCGGCTGTGCTATGCGGTCGTGCCTCACATGATTGAACGCGGGAGTGGATCCATCCTCGCCAACCAATCCTTCACAGTTGAGACGCCGGCTCAAAACTTGACCCTCTCGAACGCGCTGCGGCTGTCTGTGATCGGATTGGTGCGGACCTTGGCCAACGAGTTGGGTCCGAAGGGGATACGGGTGAATGCCATCAACGCCGGTTGGACGCGAACCGAGCGAGTGGACCAGATCATGAGCTCGCGGGCCGATCTCAGTGGCGCCAGCGCGGAGGCTGAGGCGGCCAAGGTCGCCGGTAAGATCCCGCTGCGTCGGATGGCGGATACGGAAGAATTCGGGCGAGCTGCTGCCTGGCTGGCCTCACCCGCGGCATCTTATGTCCATGGTCATTCATTTTTCGTCGACGGCGGGCTCACACAGACTTCCTTGTAAGGCCCGCCCAGAAGGTCCCAAAAAGAGAAAGCCACCCGGTGGATCGGGTGGCCAGGGATGCTCGCTGCTAGGAATGGGCTCAGGCGGCTTGTTCCGCGGCCACCAGAGACCGGCGTCGGACCAGTGTGCGCAGCCGGGATGCCAGCAGGCTGGCGTGAACAGGCTTGATCAAGTAGTCGTCGGCCCCAGCGTCCAGCGCCTTGGCCACGCTCCCAGGTGAACCGAGGGCCGACAGGATCAGGATGGGCACATCTGAGAAAGCTCGGATCTGCTCGCAGACTTCCCATCCATCCATCTCTGGCATCAACAAATCCAAAATCACGATATCAGGGGACGTTTCCCGGCACATTGTCACGCCAGCTCCGCCTTCAAATACCGCCTGGATCTCGAAATCCTGACCGCGGAGGAGGGTGCGAAGCGTCACTGCCACATCGGGATCGTCGTCGATCATCAGAACTTTCAAGGTCATGGTTGTTCGCCTATGTATCGGAGTCGATGGCCTAATTATTATCTATTTCCGCCCCTGTCTACCTTACAGGTGACTTGCAGCCCCCGCCACGCTTGCCCTATGGTGGCCCGCGGACTATCATTCTGAATCGAATGTGTCTCAAAAAAGGGGACCATGAGCGCTAATCCCGAACCCCAGACCGTCCGGGGCCCTATTTCCTGCCCACAGTGCGGTCAGCCGCTGCCGCTTGACGCCAGGGTTTGCCCCCACTGTGGGGTCGATCTGGCCCTGGTGGCTTTGCTGGCCGAACGAGCCTACCTGGAGGGATTCCCCGAAACGGCCCCCCTCGATTCCACGCCCGAGGCCATCGTCCCCAAGATCGGCGAGTACCTGATCGAACAGGGTCTGCTCACTTCGGACCAGCTCGAGCGGGCGCTGCACCGTCAGAAGCAGCTGGCGGACCAAGGCAAGCACCGCCTTCTGGGCCAGACCCTGATGGAAATGGAGCTGGTCGACCGCGAAACACTTGACCGGGCGATCACGCGCCAGATCATTGAGCTTCACGCCGCGCTGCAGGAGGTCAACCGAAACCTTGAGCGCAGAGTGGCGGAACGGACGGCCGAGCTACGTCGGGCGCTTGAACGATTGACCGAAATCAACCAACTCAAAGCCAACTTGATTTCCAACGTCTCCCACGAACTGCGTACCCCCCTGGCGCATATCAAAGGGTACACAGAGCTTCTCATCGATGATCAGCTAGGCGAGGTTCCCAAGGAGCAGAAGGACGCGCTGATGGTCGTTCAGCGGGCCACCGAGCGCCTGGAACGGCTGATCGAGGATCTGATCGAATACTCGACTGCCTCGCGAGAGGGCCTGACACTGTCGGTCGAGGCACTTTCATTAGGATCACTCACCGAGGACACGCTTGAGAAATCACGCCTCAAGGCATCCAAGGCCGGGGTTGATGTCCAGCTGGAGATCGCCCCTGATATGCCGCCCCTGATGGCGGACAAGTCGCGCATCCGCTGGGTGCTCTTTCAACTGATCGACAACGCCGTCAAGTTCACGGCTCCCGGAGGCAAGGTGCGCCTTCATGCCAGCCGCACGAACGGCCGGGCACTTATTCAGGTGATCGATACCGGCATTGGCATTCCGGCAGAACGGATGGAAGAGATCTTCGAGCCGTTTCACCAGCTCGATGGCTCGCCGACCCGACGTTTTGGCGGGACCGGATTGGGACTTTCACTGGTGAAGCTGATCCTCAGCGCCCACGGATCAGAACTGCACGTCCAGAGCCAGGAAGGCAAAGGAAGCGCCTTCTCATTCGAGCTGCCCCTGGCGGAGGACTCAGCATGACTGGCCCGCTGGTCCCTTCCGGCTCCTTGACCCATGGCAACGAACTCAATGCAGTGTATGCCATTGCGCGGATTGTGGCTGAGACCTTTGACACCGACGCCGGGCTGGACGCGGTCTTCCGCCTGGCGCGCACGATCTTCATCTTCGATGTGGTCGCCCTCTACCTGCGCAGCGAAGAATCGGACGAGTTGGAGGCGATATACGCCCGGGCACTGGGGCGTGGCCGGTCGCGCGAATCCGACCTGCCGTGGGGTGAGGCCGCCGCCGCTGAGGCCTACCGCTCCGGCCAAACGGTTCTCCGTCAGGAGGACGCCGGTCCGACGGTTGAAGGCCGGGACCGTCGCCGGGATTACCTGGGACTGCCCATGATGGTCGGCGGGCGGTGTGTTGGAGGGCTGGTTTTCGGCCGCTTTGGGGGCCCGGCCTATCCCCCCGAGCACATCCGCCTGGCCGAATTCGTCGCCTGGCATGTCGGGCAGCTTCTAGAGAACCGACGCATGGCACGCCGCATCGCCACCCTCGAGGCCCAACGAGAATTGGCTCGCATGCAGGAGGAGTTCATTTCGACGATCTCCCATGAGCTGCGAACGCCTTTGGGCTTCATCAAGGGCTACGTCACCACATTGCTTCGAGATGATGCCAAGTGGGAACAGACAACGCGGCAGGAATTCCTCCAGATCATTGACGATGAAGCCGACCGCCTGCGCGAGCTCATCGACAATTTGCTTGATTCTTCACGCCTCGAGAGCGGCAGCTTGGGAATGACGCGTGAGACCGCCCAGGTAGGTGCTTTGGTTCGCGACACCGTTCAACGGGCGCGCTCGATGTATCCTGAATTGACCCTTGAAGTCCAAATGGACAGCAAACTCCCCCCGGTGGAGATGGACGCTACGCGTATCTCCCAAGTGCTGGATAACCTGCTGTCCAACGCTGTCAAGTACGCGCCGGACTCGCCGGTCAGCATACGTGTGGCCGTCGACGGCCAATGGATGACGGTTGAAGTCCAGGACACCGGCCCTGGCATTGATTCCGAGCATATGGCCCATCTCTTTGAGCGTTTCTATCGAGTGCCCGACAGCAGCCGGGCCGTGCGAGGCACCGGGCTGGGCCTCTATATTTGTCGCAAGATCGTGGAAGCCCATGGCGGTGAAATCGGTGTGGACAGCCGGCCCGGTCAGGGCACGCGATTCTATTTCACCATTCCCAAGACCCCACACGATGATCCGCTAGATTCGGAGAATGTCCTATGACCGAGGAAGAGAATGAGGTCAAGACCATACTGGTGGTTGACGATGAGCCTCGCTACCAGCAGCTCGTCCAGGTCAACCTCGAAACCGAGGACTACTCGGTTCAAACGGCCAACAACGGCCAAGAGGCAGTCGAGGCTGTTGCCAACCAACAGCCAGATTTGATCCTGCTGGATGTGATGATGCCGATCATGGACGGCTTCACCGCCACCGAGCGAATCCGCGAATTCTCCACCGTGCCGATCATCATCCTGACCGCCAAGGGCGAGGAACGCGATCGGGTGCGCGGTCTGGACGCAGGGGCCGACGACTACATTGTCAAGCCTTTCTCTGCTCAAGAACTCCTGGCGCGCGTCCGCGCGGTGCTGCGCCGCGCTGAGCGGGGAGGCATCGAAGACTTCCACCATCCCATCTTCACGCATCACGAGCTGGAGATCGACCTGGCCCGCGCCCGGGTTACCTGCAGCGATGAAGAGGTCTCCCTAACGGCCACCGAGTACCGTCTCCTGCAAACCTTCGCCGCCGCCATCGGCCGCGTTCAGACACCCGAAGACCTGTTGACCGGTGTATGGGGGCCAGAGTACCGCGACGACAAAGAAATCCTATGGGTCTGCCTGAGCAGGCTCCGCCAAAAGATCGAACCGGATCCCAAGAATCCGATCCACATCGTCACCCGACAGGGTATCGGTTACCTCATGCCACCGCTCCCGGATGATGTCTGATAGGACGGGTGCCCCCGAGCGTCAACGCAAGCTGCTTCTGATCGAACCCGATCAAACCAGCGCGGCTTTCATGCGGCATATGTTGACCCGGGCAGGCTACGCCGTCGGCTTCGCTCCCGGCGGGAAGGAGGGGCTGATCGCTGCTTGGCGCGATCAGCCGGATGCCGTAATCATCGAACTGGACCTGCCGGATCTGGACGGACTTGAGGTCATCCGCAGGCTCCGCGCCGACCCGCGCACGCAGAAGACCTGGATTTTGTGCCTTACCCAGCGCAGCGCTCCCGAGGCAACTCAGCAGGCGTTTGCGTTGGGCGTCGAGGAATACATCGTCAAGCAGACAGACGCGGTGGACCTGGTGCTAAGACGCTTGGTGGACCTTGATCACGGCACTCAGCCCGAAGGGGACGGCACATCGCCTTTGAAGCCGGGACGGATTGTCGCTTTCCTCGGGGCCAAGGGCGGTGTAGGCACATCATCCCTTTGCCTCAACTTCGCCCATGAAATCGCCAGCCTGGAAGTTCAACGGCAGTCGGTGGTTGTCGACCTCGTGCTGCCGATGGGTGACCTGGCCGCATTCAGTTGTGCCGACAGGTCCATCGACATCGTGCAGTTGACCTCAGAGCCTCGAGGGGCTCGGACACCAAGTTCTTTGAGGTTCGACCTTCCCCGCCCAAATGGATGGCAGTTCCAACTCGTGCCAGGCGCCAGCCACCCGGCCCGCAGCGCCGATCTCGTCCCAGACCGACTCGCACCTCTTATCCAGATGCTCCGCTCAACCTACGGCCGAGTCTATGTCGACGTTGGGCGCAACCTGTCGTCGCTGGCCATGCTGATCCTCCGCCAGGCAGATGTCTTGGTTGCGGTGCTGACACCTGTGTCCAGCGTGCTTGCTCACACGGCGTCGACTTTGGCCTATTTGCGTGACGAGGGCATTCCCGAGGACCGCTTTTACCTGCTTTCAAATCGCCCCCTGGGTGTGGAAGACCTACCTCTCGAAGAAATCGGCCAGGTATTGGACCGACCGCCGGATGGTTCCGTGCCTTACCTCAAAGACAATATGTACATCAGCAACCTACAGGGGCTTCCCTTGCGTGCCCGCTTTGCGCGCAGCCACACGACGCGGAGCCTGCAGGAAACCGCCACCAGTCTGGCATCCCGTGTGAGCCAAGCGGTCCGGGCCGGGGCATGACACCCCCTCCCGACCGACGAGCCCAATCTTCGTTCCAGGGGCGGCTCTCGCCCGTCTGCTATAATCGATTTGCTCATCTGCCACAGCCCAACCGGAGTGTGCGATGACCGACCAACAATCCCTTTCACTGCGATCCAAGATGCTCGGCGCCATGCTCCGTGAGGCCCGGCTCGAACTCGGGGAAGAGCATTCGTGAATCGGCCGAGCTTCTCGGCATCAGCCCCAGCACCATGTCATCTTATGAACACGGGCGGAAGGCAATCACTCTGCCCGAACTGGAAGTCCTCGCCTACACATTTGATGTGCCGGTGCGGGCCTTCTGGAGCCAGGATTTGCCTGTGGTGGACCAAAGGCCGGCCCTGGACGCGGCCCGAGCCATTCCCCTCAGGGACCGGATGATCGCAGTCCAATTGAAACTGCATCGCCAAGCGGCCGAGCTAACTCAGGCAGAATTGGCCGAGCGCACCGGACTCCCCGCCAGCCGAATCTCCGCCTATGAGCGAGGAAAGCGCGGCGTGCCGCTCCCGGAACTTGAGGTCCTTGCGGCCAGTCTGGGCCATCGGGTTGAGGACTACCGGGATATGGACGGTCCGATAGGCCGTTGGGCCAAGCGCAATCTGGCTTTCGATAGTTACGCCCAGCTCTCACCCGAGATCCAGGCCTTTGTCTCTGAACCAGGGAATCGGCGCTTCCTCGAATTGGCGCTCAATCTCAGCCAACTCCCCTCCGATCGTCTGCGGTCAATCAGCCGTGCCCTACAGGACGTCACCCCTTGAGCGCATCTGACTCCGCCGAGCAGCTCGAGGATTCAGCAGGGAAAGCCTACCAATTGGAGCGTTGGGCAGAAGCCGCTGAAGGTTTTGAGGCGGCTGGTGACGCATACGCCACCGATGGCAACGAGCTCAAAGCCGCCGAGATGGCCAACAACGCTTGCGTCGCCTATCTTCGGGCGGGCGACGCAGTCCGAGCGCTTCATGCCGTCGATCGTACGGTTGATACATTCGAGCGTCTGGGGGAGCCCAAACGCGCCGCTCAGGCGCTGGGCAACCTGGCCTCAGCGCTCGAGGCATCCAGCCGGGTCGAAGAAGCAGAACGCGCTTACACCGGGGCTGCCGAGAAGTTCAAGGCCTTGGGTGATGCCGACGCCCGAGCCGACACCCTCAAGGCCCTGTCACAGATGCAGCTCAAGCGAGGGCGTGCCATCGACGCCCTGACCAGCATGCAGCACGGCCTTGAAGGCGGGCGCAAGCTCTCCCTCAGGGAACGCTTCCTGCGCTGGTTGGCGCGGATCCCAATACGCCTCATGGGCGGCTGAGCCCGAATCCCACACCTATGCAAAGAGCTTCCTCGTGGGTCGTACGGCCGACCGATCTCAATGATCGCGATCTCGTCCGTGGACTGATCGAAGGCGCCCGGTGGCGTCATCAGCATCTGGATTGGGCCAATGCGCTCAGCTTGTTGGACGAACACCCCTTTCTGATGGTGGAAGAGCACGGGCTTCCGGTTGGCTGTATGGCCTGTCCCCCCGATCCGCCAGGCGTCGCTTGGATTCGGGTCTTCGCATCAGCTTCTGGATACAAACTTGAAGACGTTTGGTCAGCCCTGTGGGAGCGCGTGGTCGCGGAGGCCTCGTACTTCGGGATCGAACATGTGGCTGCACTCAGCCTGCACCCTTGGATGGGCCCACTTCTGACCGATTCCGATTTTGTTCAAGACAATGCGGTGATTTTCATGGCCTGGGAGACAGGACTCCCTCCTCAACACCCCCACTCAGCGGCTGAACTGAGAGATTTGGCGCCTTCGGACGTGGAGGCCGTAGCTGCCGTCGATCATCGCGCCTTCCAGCCCATCTGGCGTCACTCGCCCAGGGCACTACATCTGGCGCTTGAGCAGTCATCATACGCGCGGGTCGCCGTTATCGGCGGCCAGATTGTCGGATATCAGATCTGCACGGCGACTGCATTTGGGGCGCACCTGGCCCGGCTGGCGGTGGATCCGGATGTCCAGCACCAGGGGCTGGGAAGGGTCCTCGTCGCCGATGTGCTGCGAACTTTCTCCGACCGTGGATATGGACGAGTGACCGTCAACACCCAGGCGGACAACCTGACCAGCCAGGCACTCTACAAGCACCTGGGATTCCAAGAGACCGGGCAGGTGTTCCCAGTTTTCGAACGCGGCTTTTAGTTGTATGGGGAGCTGGAGGCTCAGGCTGCCGCAGCGTCGGAGTAAGAGTAGACCCGAATGGCTGCCTGCAATTCTTGAGCTGAGAACGGCTTACAAATGTAGCCGTCCGCGCCTGCCGCGCACGCGGCCTCGCGATCCTGCACCAGTGCCTTGGCGCTCACGGCAATGGTGGGGATGTTCGCCCAAGCGGGGCGGCTCCGCAGGTGCCGTATGAAGGACAGACCGTCGGAGCCGGGCATCATGATATCTGTCAAGATAAGGTCGGGAGTGAGGCCCATCAGAATGCCCAAGGCCTCTGAAACACTGTGGGCTTGCTGAACGCTATGCCCGCTCAGCCTGAGAATCTCAGCCATGGCAAAACAGAAAGCTGGCTCATCGTCGACAACCAACACGGTGAGGTTCCGATGCTGGCCACCGTTGCAGCGATTCACGCCTGGCGAGGAGGATCTAATAGGAGGGTTGGCCCCCATGGTCATGACATTCCCTCTGAACTGGTACCAAGCCCTCCGGCAGGTTAAGCATGCCAGCCCTGCCCCGAGGCGGCAAGGGGACAAAGGTAACTGTAACGCGCGGTGCGCATTGGAGACGGCCGTATGGGAAGCCGGCCCCGCTCCAGCGCCACAGCCTTCGGATGTCTGCCAGAAGGTCTGTCGCCCAGCGGGCGTAGGGGCTGGCCAGCCAAGCGCTCGTGGAAGTTGAGGGTAGAATGAAGCCCCTGGGAAAGGGAAGGCCGATCGCGGGCCAGAGATCGACGCTTCCCATGGAGATAGGGGGCCCGGACGCCCATCAACCGGCTCGCACATCATGCCAATAGACCAACGATCTCTCAAATACGCCACCACGCCGCCTTCGCCAGAGGCCGCCCGCGTTCATCGGCCGCAGCTTATCGATCGGCTGCATGAATTCTTGCCCCGCAGGCTGATCCTGATCAATGCCCCGCCGGGCTACGGCAAGACGTCTCTGTTGGTGGATTTCAATGAACACACCGAACTTCCCATCTGTTGGGTCCGACTGACCCGGGCCGATCAGGATGAAATCCGGCTGGCGGCCGTCTTGGAGGCCTCGCTCTCAAAGCGCTTTCGGCGATTGCGGGGGCGCATCTCCGTCGAGGCCCTAGCCGGAAACCCGCCCAAAGGACAAGCCGCCGCGTTCGTCGAACCCATATCGGAGCTGATTGATGATCCGTTCGTGATCATCTTCGACGACGTTCAGCGTATCAACGCCTCACCCGAGGCATGTGGCTTCCTTGATGCCCTCGTCCAGGGTCTCCCGGAACACGTCACCGTCGTCACTGCCGGCAGGGAGTTGCCAGAAATCGGGCTCTCGCGTTGGGTCGTCGACGCCGATGTGGGCGGCTTGGGCCCGCATGACCTGGCCATGAGCCAACAGGAAACGGACGCCTTCCTAAGGGAACACTTTGGACTTCAGCTGCAGCCCAAGGATGTGGCACAGATTCACGCCCACACACAAGGCTGGGTAACAGGTGTCTATCTCATGGGTCGAGAAGTGGAACGCCTTGGCCCTGAGGGTGTCACATTGGAAGCCGCGCCTCCCATGCAGGCTATTTTCGGCTACATCGGCGACAACGTCCTTGCCGACGTGCCCGCGGAAACACGCTCATTTCTGCTGCACTCATCCATTCTTCCATATATGACGGCTGACCGGTGTGACCGGGTGCTCGAGCGAGAAGACAGTTTGAGACAGCTTCAGGACTTGTTTCAGAAAGGAATGTTCATCACTGCCACCGACACACAGCCTCGGAGCTACGAGTACCACCCGCTGTTCCGTGGTTTTCTGTTGGATACGATCGAGGGGGAAGACCCTGACGGCGTGGCCCAGCTCCGCAACAGGGCAGCAGCCCAGCTTGCAGATGAGGGTCTGGTGGAGCAGGCGTTTGACCTTTACATTGACAACGATGACCAAGCCGCTGCGGCTGCATTGGCCGAGACCCATACCCAATCCCTGTTCGTTCAGGGCCGGTCCCATACGCTTGAGACTTGGATGAGCGTCATCGATGACGCCCCAGCCATTGCGCCTCTACTTTGCCTGTCTGTGGCAGCCGCCTGGACAGACATCGGCCGGCTCAACCCGTCTCGGGAACTCGCCGAACAAGTGCTCCAGGGCGAGGGTGAAGGCCCGCTGAAGCCGACCACGGTCGCCCGCGCCCATTCCCTACTGGGAATGAACGCCCTGCATCGAAGTGACTACGCCGAGGCCCTGGCTCGCGCCGATCTTGCGGCCGGGCTGGTCGACAAGGGAGGTGCGCCTTCCCAATGGGCGTCCATGCTCCGCGTGCGCGGCATGGCCTTGGCTCGTCTGGGTGAGGATCTGGAGGGTGCCGAGGCGGCTTGTCTCGAGGCTCACAAGATCTTCCAAGAGATTGGAGACTTATTCAACGCCGCAAATGCACTGATCGACCTCACCGTCATCTACTCGGGCCAAGCCAGGCTGCTCGACCAGGAACGTGTGGTGACCCAAGCGCACGAAATGCTTCAGGAGATCGGCGCACCGCTGGCATTGACGATCTCTTTCAACAATCTGGGGGTATTGGCCCACCAGCTTGGCCACTACGAGCGCGCACTCAGTCTGTATGCGGAAGGGCTGCGGCGGGCCCACCAAGCCGGAAGCCCCAGGTACGAAACCAGCCTTCTCTACGGACAAGCCGACCTGTTCAGCGATCTGGGGCTTCACTTCCAGGCTGGCGACTTGTACGGCGAGGGCCTCCGGTTGGCGACCCGTCTGCAAGTTCCACGATTGGTCAGCTATGGCTACATGCAAACGGCTGTTTTGCACCGGCGCTGTGGGACCCGACGGCTGGCTCTCGAATGGCTCGAGCGTGCTCGCAAGGCTGCTAAGCTTCCATCCGAAGGGATGTCGATTGCTATTCAGGAAGCCGGCCTGAGGATCGAGGAAGATCCTGAGGCCGCGTACAACGATCTGCTGACATTGACCAAAGCGCAAGCAGATGTTCTGCAGGGCCCAGATGAGGTGCTGGCATTCCATTTTATGGCTTTGGCCCAAGTTCTGATGGGCGACGAAGAGTCTGCGCAGACCAGCCTCGAAACGGCGCTGTTTGTGGCGGATCGCGACTCCGCCGAACAGGGTCTGGCCAGTGAGTGGGTCTACGACGACCGACTGCTCAGCTTCGGTCGGAGGGCCCTTGACCGCCATCCGGTCTTCTCGGCCATCGGATTGCGGGTAGATCTCATGCATGCCGTGGCCCATCAGTATCAGTCACCGACCACCCAAGAAGCTCCGCCGGATATGCTCCGATTGGATGCTCTCGGCCGGACAGCGGTTAGCGTCGGAAACGCCGGCCGGGTCGACATCGAACCCCTTCAACGGCAGCTGCTTTTCTTCCTGACGGACAAGCAGCCGGTGGAGCGCGATCAAATCCTTGAGACGTTCTGGCCAGATAGCCCCCTCGGGCGAAAGGTCTCCAGCTTGTACACGGCAACGCACAGCCTCAAACGCTCACTGGGCAAAGACGTGATTGCCAATGAAGGGTCCTTGTACCGCCTCAAACCTGACCAACCAGTGCGCTACGATGTTGCCTCCTTCACTTCGGAGGCCGAAATCGCCCTGGGGATGGCCACCGGCGACCCTCGCCGACTGTTCGCACTTCATCAGGCGGTCGAAGGCTACGGAGGAGACTTTCTGCCCGAGTTTTCAGCCGATTGGGTCATGGAGCGTCGACGCGAGCTGGAACGGATCTATCTTCATGTACTCACCGAACACGCCGCAGAAAGTGAAGCGCACGGGCAGATCGAACGCGCCCTCCAAAGCCTGGTCAAAGCGTTGGCCATCGACCCCCTACGCGATGACCTTAACTACCGCTACCTGGAGGCGCTGGGAAGATTGGGAAGGCGAAATCAGGTCATCGGCCACTATCAAAGGTATGTTCACCGCCTTGCCGATGAACTCGGCCTTGATCCTCCAGAAGAAACCCAGCGCCTGTACGAACGAATCATCACCTGACCTCCCCATTGCTGTCCGGCTCTAACCCTAGCATTCGGCGGCTTCGCTACCTCTCAGAGTTGAGGAAATCCTGAGGGGTAAATCCGTACTCTGGCCTTGAAACCAGAGTGAAGCGGAGGATGCCAGAATGCCAAACGAAGGCGGCGGTTGCGGCTAGACATCATATTAGAGCTAAGAAGAATGAGGTAGGGGGCCCTCTGGCAGCGAGACCCTCGCTGCCATCTTCTTTTTTGAGACCCGGGGCGGTTTACACAAGGAGGAGGCACACACATGTTGCGTTCGCTGGATCACTTGCTCGGGAGATCAACTTTCGATCCCCGGATTAAGTCCGCTTTCGAAGCCGGTCAGGTTGCCAGCCTTCTGGATGACTTCGACTTCCCCGGCGCGGTCCGCAAGAGTCTGTGTGAGCTGGAGGCGGAGTCTTTCGAGGCATTTGCCCGCCAGGCCTACCAATGGATCCTCTTTCACACCACGCCAGACGATCCCGGGCCGGACCCCTGGCCAACGCAGGGTTTGCCCGAACTCCCCAAGCAATCGCAGCGTCGCGGGCAAGCCGCCTGACGAACGGCCACAATCCAAACTGACCCACACCGCCGGGCACTGTGTTCGACCGCCCAGCCCGGAACCCCTTGCCTGAACCCCGTCCGGGGATCAGGCGATGGTGCCTTCATGGACCAACTCCGTTCGCAGTTGCTCATGGGAGAGGAAAGCCGATGGCAGATCAGGACATAAGCCGAGATCCCGACATGTTCGAGGACAAGCTGAGCCAGGCAGTTGAACGAGCCTTGTTTGGGACCTCTCAGCACTTGTCGGCCGTCGTCGACTCCAATAGATGGCAAACGCGCCGGGGCCGCGTAGAGCTCCTGACTGATGTGCGCCAGCGGATGGAGACCACCAGTCACCTGATTGATGAGTGGCTCGAGGCCAATCGCCGCTGGCTCTGACGATGCTGGCAACAGTCGAACGGGCGGCACGAAAGGGGAGGTTGCGGCCCCATCGGCGATCCTGTTTGTGAATTCTCTCACAAGTTGAACGGCAATCTGACAAACGACATGCCACACGATGACGGCTGTCTCTGGCAGTGGCTGAAACGTTTGGGCTACGATGAAGGCGACGCGGAGAAGTCAGAAGGCTTTCCTCGCATCCCCCAGTCGACCAGCTCAATTCGTTCGAGGAGTACACTCAACCATGATCCTTGCTTCGGCGGGCGCCACCTCTACTATCGCCATCTCGCCTACGTGGCAGGAAATAACACCTCTCGTCGTCTTCCCGGGCATCGGTATGCTGGTGGTCGGGCTGGCGTTTGTGGTCTACGCGTGGCGGCGCCGGCTGGGGTTCAGGTATGTCGCCTGGGGCTCGCTCGCATGGGTCATCTCGGTTGCGTTGAAATTTGCCTGGGCCATCGGCCTGAACGCCCGCATATACGCTGTGCTCATGTCCCTCTTGCCAACCACGGTCGGCTCGCTCGTTTTCGACCTGTATGTAGGCTCATTGACTGGCGTTTTTGAAGTAGTCTTGGTCTACCTCGTGTTGAGCCGGCTTCGCCTCGGCCACGCAACTTGGAAACAGGCTTTGGCCTTTGGGATCGGCTTCGGCGCAATTGAAGCAATCTTGCTCGGGGCATCCTCATTCGCCGGTAGCTTGGCTGTGTTGCTGACCCCCTCTCAAGTGCCCGCATCTGCAGCCGCTCAGTTTGCGTTGGCCAGCAACCCTTTGTACGGCGCGGCACCGATTTTCGAACGCGCCGCCACGATTTTCGTCCACATCCTTTCGGCTGGGTTGATCTTCTACGCCATCGCAACCGGCAACCGGCGCTGGCTCTGGACGGCGTTTGTTTACAAGACGGCCCTGGACAGTGTTGCCGCATTCGCTCAGTTTTGGGGCGTGAACAGCTTTGGCAGAATCTGGACGATTGAGGCGATTGTGATCATGTTCGGTCTGCTGGGGCTGTGGGGAACGCTCCGAATCGGCCGACGCTATGCCACGCTGCCGCCTGTTTCCTCTCCGGATCCTGAACCTGCAACAGCACCCACAGGCTGACCCCTGCCAAGGAGGACAAACCACCATGTCCCAACCCATCCTCGTGGCCTACGCCACCAAACATGGCGCCACCATGGGCATTGCCGCGGCCATCGCCGAAGAACTGCGCAAGGCCGGACTCGAGGTCGAGGTCCATCCCGTGGCGCAGGTTCAGGACCCGTCGGAATACGCAGCCGTCGTGGTCGGTAGTGCCGTGTACATTGGACAGTGGCGCCGCGAGGCCGTCAGATTTCTTGAGACACATGCCACCACGCTGGCCGAACGGCCGGTCTGGATCTATTCCAGTGGGCCGACAGGCGAAGGGGATCCCATCGAACTCGTCCAGGGAGTCCGCATCCCAGAAAAGTTGCTGCCTGTGGTCGATCAGATCAAGCCGCGTGAGATCACAGTCTTCCACGGCGAACTAGATCCGGAAGAACTTGGATTGGGAGAGAAGCTCATCATCAAGGGAGTCAAGGCACCCACCGGTGACTTCCGCGACTGGGACAGCATCGCCGATTGGGCATCGTCGATCGGTGAGACTCTCAAATCTGAGGCCACTTAATCGGTCACGGCTCACGGATGGCCTGTATCCGTCGCGCCCCCGACGGACAACCATGGACCGGCTGGCCGGTGCACGCTGGTCGCCCGTCCCTAGTCGTTGGCGCTGACGGCCCAAGGCGCAAAGCGGACTCCACTGATCTCTTTCCCATCACGCCTTTCCCTCGGCTCAGGTCAGAGATCACCCATCATCGGCCTGAGCGAAGGATGAATTCCCGGGAACTATCAGCGAGCCCAGGGATCAACCCATAACTTCGACGAAGCCGGCCCGGGTTCGAACGGCCCACCGCTGGGAGCGTTTTCCGCGCGGATTGCCGCCCGCTCGACTTGTGCGACAATGGCATCGATCGCATCCTGTCGGGTTCCAATCTCCTTGTCCGTCATCCATTTGGAGGTGGTCGTTGAAGAGTATTCTCCTGCTTGGCGCCCTTGTCGCCATCGCTACCGGCGTCGCCATTGGCATTCAATCCACCCTGAGCAGCCGCATTGGCCCGTTGATTGGCGACCTGCGCACGGGTTTGCTGATGAATCTGATGGGGGGATCGTTGGCTGGTGTTTTGGTGGCCGGCATCGTGATCAGTCAGGGCGCCGCTATCCTGCGCCCACCCCGCCCGGCGCTCATCATGCTGATCGTCGCCGGCGCGCTTGGCATCCTGATCATCACCGGCATTGCCTACGCCTTTCAACGAATTGGCGTGGCGGCAGGGTTGGCGAGCCTGATCCTCGGGCAGCTGGCCATCTCCATCATTGCCGACACCACCGGGTTTGGCGGGGTGGAGCCGATCCCCCTGACACCCTCTCGCGTGATCGGAGGCTTAGTCATGCTGGTGGCTGTATATCTTATGCTTCCCAGAAATGCCTGACCGGCCGTCCGCCGCCTCTCCTCTCCATCTTAAAGCGCGAGTTGCTGACCCAAGGAAGAAGCCCTCATCCCCATCCGAAAAGAGAATTCGCATGACCGCCCTTCGCTCGAAGGCGACCTGGCGCACCCCCTGGCCCTCCCACGGCCAGATTCACGCGGCAGGCTGCAGGCAGGGCGGGATTTGCCCCGGCAGATCGCCGAAACGGATGAGGGCTCGCTGGCCTGTTATTGGATCGTGGAGCAGGAGATGATGACCAGAACATGACCTTGATCTGGGAAATACTGCGCAGGGGGTTCACCTGCGGGATGGTCGAAGCCGTGCGCCAGCAGCCCGCTTCAAGCGGGCAGCGCGGGTGTGGGAATCACATTTGGAGCTCGGGATGAGGCGGTGGCTTCCAAGCCCGTGCTGGAAGAGTTGACACCATCCCCCGCTGCTAGCTGCTTTGCTTCACAAACTCGGCCACATGCCCCCGGAAGGCTTTCAGTGATCGTCGGTCCAGATAGAACATGTGACCGGCCTCGTAGAACCTGGTCGTGATGTTCGACCTCAGCTCCGGATCGACGTTCATGTGCGTGAGCATGTACTGTGTGGCGAAGTGCGGCGTCGCCAAGTCAAAGTAGCCTTGAGCGACAAACGTCTTCATGTAGGGGTTCTTGGCAATCGCGCTCCGCAGCGCCTCACCCGTGTATGGCAGCTCCCCCTTCTCCCAAGCCCATTTCTCATTCACATCCTCGCTGAGAGGCTGATAGCTCAGATCCGTCTCCACCCCCAACTCCTCGCGGACATAGGTCATGAAGGCGGACATGAACGGCGGCAGCGAGGACGTATTGGAAGGATCGAACTCGGGCTTCTCCGTCACCGCCAATCCTTCCACACCCTTGAACCTTGAGTCTAATCGGCCGACGCTGCGCTTCTCGTAGCGCAGAAGCTCCTTGCAGAATCGATAGATGTCAATCCGCAGATTGGACCCGCGGACGTAGTCGAGGTCCAGACCCGTATATCGAGCCAGGCTCTTTGCCACGGACTCCGTCTGGGCCGGATCCAATCGATCGCCCTGCATCAGAGCTGCCGTGTACTCGTTTTCCGACCAGGCTTCAACTTCGGCCAGCAAATCTGGCAGATCCCGCTGTTGAAGTTCGTCATCCAGTTGGTGGTGATACCAGGCCGTCGCGGCGTAGGTTGGCACGAAGAGCTGGAAAGGGAGATCGTCCCCCTGTTCGAAGAAGATCGGCCGCAGATTCAACGCAGTGGACACCAAGACGATGCCGTTGAACGCGATGCCTTTGTCCACCAAGTGGCCTGCCAGACCGGCAGCCCGGGTGGTTCCGTAGCTCTCGCCCGCCAAGAACAAAGGTGAATCCCAGCGCGCGTGGCGCGTCAAATACAAACGGATGAACTCGCCAACCAACTCGACGTCGCCCTTCACGCTCCAGAACTTCTTGTCGAATTCATCTTTGCTTGCACGGCTGAAACCTGTGCCGACCGGATCGACGAAGACCAGGTCAGTGAAATCGAGCCAGGTCCCTTCGTTCGGCTCCAGATCATAGGGCGGGGCCGGCATCCAGCCCTCATCCTGCATCACAACTCGTTTTGGGCCCAAGGCGCCCATGTGAAGCCAAATCGAAGCTGAGCCTGGGCCGCCGTTGAAGGCGAAGGTAAGAGGGCGTTCGGCGGAGTCGTGCCCTCCATCCAGCGTGTAGGCTGTGAAGAAGACCTCCGCCTCCATTTCCCCAAATTCATCCTTGAGCGGGATGACACCGCAGGTGGCAGTGTAGGCCAGGGTCCGTCCCTTGAGCTCGAGCTGGTGGTGCGTGACCACCGGTTCGAGGCCCAGGAGCTGCCGCTTCTTGGGCTCGGCTACGTTGGCCTTGGCCTCGCTCTCCTCTTTTGCTGCCGATGCATCATCGTGATGACTCATGTTCTTCTCCGAAAACTCGCTGGTCTTTGGCCATTGCGGCACTTCCCCAATGGTACATCAAGCCCAGCGAATGACGGACGGGCACGGCCTCGCCGTGCCCGTCTGGAATGAATTGAGCCCCATCGCCTCCCAGGACATAGACCTGCCATGGGACATGCCGCGGCGAGAGACGTGGTGTCTTGGTCGTCTTTGGGCCTACTCTTCGACCAGCCTGCCCAACCGCTCAGCCAAGCCCTGCATCATGTTAACCGGCACTGGGAAGATGATGGTGCTGTTCTTCTCGGTCGCTATCTCGGAAAGTGTCTGCAGGTAGCGCAGCTGAATGGAGACCGGCTGACGGTTCATCAACTCGGCAGCTTCAGCCAGGCGCTTGGCTGCCTCGAATTCGCCTTCGGCATGGACGATCTTGGCGCGCTTCTCTCGCTCCGCCTCGGCCTGGCGGGCCATGGACCGGATCATGGTTGGCGCCAGCTCTACATCCTTGACCTCAACGATGCTCACCTTGATCCCCCACGGTTCGGTGTGCTCGTCGATGATCTCCTGCAGTTGTAGATTAATGGTTTCCCGATTGGACAGCAGGGTATCCAATTCAGACTGGCCGATCACATTACGGAGCGTCGTCTGTGAGATGTTCCAGGTAGCCCGACTGTAGTCCTCCACCTGAACAACGGCCGCGTTTGGATCAACGATGCGAAAGAAGACCACCGCGTTTACCTTGACGGTGACGTTGTCCATGGTGATCATCTCCTGCGTCGGGATATCGAGCGTAATCACCCGCAGATCGATTTTCACCATCTTGTCGATGATCGGGAAGATAAAGAACAAACCGGGACCTTTGGCCCCGATCAATCGTCCCAACCTGAAGATTACACCGCGTTCATACTCCTTGACGATCTTGACGGCAGAACTCAAGATCATCAGCAAGAGGAGGATCAGTACCAAGGTCGGTAGGCTGAGTGCTTCGAAGATGCCGATCATGGAGCCACCCCTTTCGATGGTGGGCGGAAAGCCGCGGAATCATTGTGCGCCTATTATAGATGACCAGGACCGTTACCGTCTGACCCCAAGTTCCACTGGATACGATAGAATGATCCAAGTCCATCTGTGAGGCTGGAGAGAAGATGAGCAAACGAGCGGAACGACGTAGAGAGCAGGAGGTCGCCCGGCGGAACCGAAGGATGGCTTTCATCGCCATCGTGGCCTTGGCGGCGATAGCCATCGTGGTGATCCTGATCCGCCAGGGCGCCCCGGCCAGGGTTACCGGTGAAGTCATTGTCCCCACGCCAATCGATGCCCCCAGCGCGCAGGGAACTGCCATGGGAGATCCCAACGCGCCGGTGCGGGTCGACGAGTTCTCCGACTATCAATGCCCGTACTGCCGGCAATTCCAAGAGACCACGCTGCCGCAGCTGGCAGCCAACGAGATCGCCGATGGCAAGGTGTATTTTGTCTACCATCCCTTTAGCTTCATCGGCCAAGAATCACGCGATGCGGCCAATGCCGCATTCTGCGCTGGCGACCAGGGCAAATTCTTCGAATACTCAGAGACTCTTTTCGCCAATCAGGCCGGCGAGAACGTGGGTGCATTCTCCCAGAGCCGGCTGAAGGCTTTTGGCGAGGCGCTGGGATTGGACATGGCAGGCTTCAACACTTGCCTATCGGAGAATCAGCATCAGAATGAGGTCAACCAGGAGTACGCCAAGGGCGTGGCCGCAGGTGTGCAATCGACGCCCAGCTTCCTGATCAACGGCAGGCTGGTCAAGGGCGCCCTCCCCTATGACCAATTCCAGTCGCAGATTCAGTTGGCGTTGACCCAGTCGCAACCCAGCCCGACGCCCTAGCCCAGGCCCAAGCCACGCAACAGGGGTGCCAGCCAGGCCACGACCTGGACCAGCAAGGGGGCGAAGACCAGCGCCGGCAAGAGATTGCTGGTGCGGATGCGCCGCAGTTCGAGCAAGGAGCTGATCGCCAGGCCGAGGATGATTAAGCCACCGACAGCCGTGAGTTCCGTCATCATCGGCTGTGACAGAGCCGCCTGAGCCTGCGCTGCCAGCAACGAGATGCTTCCCTGATACGCCAGGACAACGGCAGCCGCAAAGAGCACGCCGACGCCTAACGTCGAGGCGAAAGCCAGGCTGGCAAAACCATCCAGCAACGCCTTCACCGCCAGAAGGTGGTAGTCACCGAACAAGCCATCCTGGATGGCTCCGACGATGGATAGAGGGCCCACACAAAAAAGCAGGCTGGCGGTCACAAAGCCTCGCACGAAGTTGCGACGATCTGCCAGTTCCGATCCATCACCTGACCAACGCGACTCAAGCCACCCGCCGACGGCATTCAAGCGATCCTCGATCCTAAGCCATTCACCGGCAACCCCACCCAGCAGCAAACTGGCCACGTCAATCAGAGGATTCTGCGTCTCGAGGAACATCTGCAGCCCTAGGCCAGCCACGAACAACCCCAATGCGGCCAGAACGGTCTCGCGCAGGCGATCCGGCAAGCGTGCCCCGAAGGCCAATCCCAGCCCGCCGCCGATGAGAATGGTCACCGTGTTGAGCAGCGTGCCGGTCAATGGCCCCTGTCTTTCGCCAAACTGGGGTGGCTGACGCCTGCGCTCTGGTTCTCCCACAAAGAAAGGACGAAGCAGAAAGAAGAAAGTCGGTTCAGGTAGCGGAGGAGGTGATGGTTATCAACATCGCCCGACAGGATCAAACCAGTTACGGCTCGCTCCGCCCGGCGCACGACCGTTCTCGCCAGGTCAAAATGAGCGCCGGCGATCGAATCCCCGCCCACGACGAATTCCACGGGCATCTCGATTTCATCGCCAAAGGCGCTTACCCGTGACTCCAGCCAAGCGACGCGGTCCTCGTCGATCGTGCGGAAGGTCTCAGCATTCTCAGGGGTAGCAGCCAACTCGGCCATCAGACCGTAGAGATCGCGCTGAATGGTCATGGTCACATTCGCAACCGCTTCCGAGTCGGTCGACGCACGCGCCATGCCTAGCGCAGCCGAGGCTTCATCCACGGCGCCATACGCTGCCGGCCGTGGAGAGTCCTTGCGAACACGCTGGTCGCCCAGCAGCGACGTGCTGCCGTCGTCACCTCGTCCTGTGTAATAGTCAGGCATGGCCGGATTATATCCTTTTTGAACCTCCAGCCTTTCCGTGCTAGTATCGGACCAAGACAGATCACCAACGCAAGGGGGGAGCGATGATCAGGCGAGGGGGGATCTTTGTGACTGGCCTGCTAACCGGCCTGCTGGCAGCCGGACTGGTGATTTTGCTCACCTCCCCTGATCGTAGCCAACCCATCCTCTTGCTCCCGGCGCCCACACCCCACCCGATACGAGTCCACGTCTCCGGGTCAGTCGTCGAGCCTGGCGTCTACGCCATGGCGCAGGGCGCCATTGTCCAGGACGCACTTCGTGCCGCGGGTGGCCCGACCGGCGGAACCGCTCTGGAAACGGTCAACCTGGCTCAGACTATCCACGACGGGGAGCGCATCTACTTCCCGAGCCAATCCGAGCTTGCCACGGCCGGAGCCACCGCCTTTCCAGCCGTCGTCGAAGCGGCTGACTCGGCGGCAGGCGATCGCATCGACTTGAATCAAGCCACGGCGCCTGAACTGGAAATGCTGCCCGGCATCGGGCTCAGCCTGGCCCAGAAGATCGTCGACTTTCGTGAACAACAGGGGCCGTTCCGAAGCGTGGAGAACCTGATGGACGTGCCCGGGGTCGGACCCGCCAAGCTGGAGGCGGTTAAGGAACTGATCTTCATGCGGTGAACGAAGATGGCAGCAGCCAACTGAATGACTGTGGTTGAAGTCTGCATGAACGAGTATCTACGCAGGCTGGCCGGAATTCCCACTTCTCCAGGATCTGCATCGTCTCTTCGTAGTGATTTGTTACGTCGCCGACCATGTCGTTAAGCGCATCTTTCAGGCGTATGTCTCCGGTAGCGTCGGCCTGCTCCGCACGTTCACTGTCGTCCTTGATCGCCTTCCTATCGGCTTCAAGCATGGATTCAAGCATGTCTCAATTCGTACCTGCCTGCGGGCCTCGGCGGCCTTCGGTGTTTGGTTCGCCTCCCGTGGGCGGCAATGTTCTGGGCCGACAACTTGGCGTGACTCGTCTCATCTGGAAACTCGGCATTGAAGGAATCGGCCAATCGGGGTCGCTCCCGCCCTGTGGCTCTCGGGACATAGGTTGGGGACTGCCCGATGGCCATCAAAGCACCTGAAAGATATCTCAAATCAAGGTGCTCATGCCCAGCAGGAACTCGCCTCCCGCAGGGTCGTTCCAATATCACTCTCATTGTTTCAAACAACCCTTGTCCTGACATCAATCCCCGCCTTTGGCCGGCATTTTTCGCCAATCGGGGCGGAGGGTATAATCTCGTTCGATGCCTGAACTGCCTGAGGTAGAGACCATTGTCCGGCACCTTCGAGAAGGCGCCAATGGGACTCCCGGATTGCCCGGAAAGGCCATCCGGTCCGTCCGCCTGAGTTGGCCGCGCCACGTTGCCCAACCCGGAGCGAAAGATTTCCAGCGTCGGGTGGCCGGTCAAACGGTCCTCGACGTGACTCGCCGCGGCAAGTACCTCGTGTTCCCTCTGTCGCAGGACACCATGCTGATCCACCTCAAGATGAGCGGTGACCTTGTTATGAAACCCGCTGAGGCACCTCCTGAGCGCTATGACCATACCGTGTTCGAACTAAGTGACGGCTGGGAGCTGCGCTTCAGCGACGCGCGCAAGTTTGGCAAGATATTCTTGATGGACGATCCGGCTCCCAAACTTGAGCCTCTCGGCCCCGAGCCCCTTTCTGACGAATTCACGGCCAGCCTTCTGGGCGAGCGTCTGCGCTCGCACCGTCGGGCTCTCAAGCCCCTGCTGCTTGACCAGACCTTTGTCGCTGGGCTGGGAAACATCTACGCCGATGAAGCACTTCACCTGGCTCGCCTGCACCCTCTGCGTCGATCAAACGAACTCTCAGATGTGGAAGTGAAGGCCCTTTGGAAAGGCATTCGCCAGGCACTGCGAAGCGGACTCAAGCACAATGGTGCCAGCATTGACTGGGTCTACCGAGGCGGGGACTTCCAAAATCATTTCCGTGTGTACCAGCGTGCCGGCGAACCGTGCCCGGTGTGCGGAACGACCCTGGTCCGAATCGTTGTCGCCCAGCGGGGAACTCACTTCTGCCCCGACTGTCAACCCGAGAGGCCCACATGAACATCGACAATCAGCTTCTCCTCGGCCTGGTTTTCATCACTGCCGGGATTGCGCTTGCCCTGCTCGCGTATGCCGTGCTCCTGAACCGTCGCAACTCAGGCGATGACGATTTGGTGGAGGAAGACGAAGCGGACGAGGCCGGTGAGCCTCTCGAGTTGGACATTGCCGAACCCACCAGGATCGTTCCCGAGCCCGAAGCGCCCATCCCCGGGTTCGAGGAGCCCACGCTCCTGATACAGGAGCCGGTCGCAGCATCCCCCGCACAAGAGGCGACGGAGTCGAGCCAACCCGAGCCGGTTGAGACCGAAGCCGAGCCTGTTGAACCCCCAGCAGACACGGACCACGCGCAAGCCGACGAATCCGAAGCCTCCGTGGCCACCTCGGTCTCTCTCGTTCGAAATCCTCAAACCGGCAAGCTTGCCATTCAAGTTGGGGATCAGATGTTTGGCAGTATGAGTGAGCTGAAGAACACGGAGGCCTGGGAACAGATCGGTGAGCTTTTCGAGGAGCTGCACGCCTGGATGGCTGTGGTGCCGCCTCAGTCCCTCAACGCACCCAAGACCCCGAAAGCAGCGGGCGCGGAGCCGACGAAGAAGGCCCCAGCCGCCCTGTCTATGGTGGAAGAGATCAACGAGATCCTCGCTGAAAAGCTGACGGCCTCAGCGACTGCCCCCCAGGGGGTCCACATCGCAGAAGGCGCCGACGGATCAATCCGCGTGTTCATCGGGGTCCAAGGGTACGCTATGGACCAGGTACCCAACGAGGAAGTGCGACGGCTTATCCGGGAAGCGGTGTCAGAGTGGGAATCTCGAGCCTGAGCTCGTCCGCTGCCTGAATCTCTTCCAGCTTCAATCGACCATTCTCCTCCCCCAGACGGGCAACCGGGATGCGCGCATCGTGCTGGAAGAACAGCCACGCGCCCGTTTCTACAGCCCACCGCTGCCATTTCGACTTGGTTCTGATATTCTCAAGCGGCAGAACATCGTAGGCTGTCAGCCAGGCCGTTCGCACCATGTGCACAGCGAATGAGGCCATATCGGCCAAGAACATCCCCTTCCACTCGCCCGATTCCAGCATGATCGACTGGTGACCGCGAGTGTGCCCGGGCGTCACCAAGCAACGGATGTGTCGGTCGAAGACCGTGTCACCGTGCAGAAGCTTGAGCCGGCCTTCACGCATGACGGGCCCAAAATTCGACTCAAAGTAGGTCCCACACGTCCGCGCGTCCGGGTGACTGGCATCCGCCCATTCCAGCCGCTGCACCCAGTAGGTGGCATTGGGAAAAGTGCCCACCACATCCTCACCCGAAAGGCACGTGTTGCCCCCGCAATGATCCCAATGCAGATGCGTGTTGATGACGTGATCTACATCGGTGGGAGTCACGCCAAGTCGCGCCAGGTGATCCAGCAGCCCACCAGCGGAACGATCGATGGCCCAGTTGGCCGCCTCTTTTTCGCGGAGCTTCGGACCAAGACCGGTGTCGATCACGATCGTTTGCCCTTCGGATCGCACGAGCATGCAGGTCAGGCTTTGGGGGATAAGATTGGCATCATCCACCGAGGTGTAGGGGCCGTACAGGGCGCGCGGCACCAGCCCAAACATTCCCCCGGGGTCCACATGGACCAAGCCGTCGCTGAGAAGATGGATTTCAAGATCTCCGAACTTCATCCGCAGAATCCTCGTTTGGGTTGGCTGGTACCATTTTGGCGCATCATGCGCCGGTTGGAAAGCCGAAGATGGTGTCCTCAAACTTGCGTTCCAGATCCCGCTTCGGAACCTTCGGCAAGAAGCTGGCTTGAACGCCAGCCAGAGACAGGCCGCGCAGGGCTTCCAACGTCAGGCCCTGTGATTCAGCTGCCAGCTGGTATTCCCAGGTCAAGCTGTGCCCGAGGAGTCCCGGTGCCCAGGTTGCCAGGTTGACCTGCATTCCTGCCTGGATCATCTGGATGATGGGATGCACATCCGGCCCTGCCCACATTCCAGCCGCCCGCTCCGCGGAAAGACAAACCAGCAGGGCCGGCCGGCTCTGGCGAATCCAGGCCAGCGCCCCGAGGCTGTGTAGGGTCTGGTTTCCGAACGCAATCCTTGCGGGCGCCAGGCGGGACAGCCGCTCGAAGGTGACCTCGGGCGTGATGTCGGGGGCCAAATGGACCATGATTGGCAGCTCCGCAGCCGATGTTTTCACCAGCAGATCGTCGGCTTCGGCGGGGTCCTCGGCAGCCATGCGGACCACCAAGCCGAGGATGCCAGCCTGCTTGCGCTCCCGTGCCCAGCCCACAATCCGGGCCAGTTCATCCGGCGGCGTTGCCGCCATCAGGCTGATCAACCAGCCCAGACTTGGACCCTCGTCGAGATGGATCGCCTCGAGCCCATCAACCAAAGCGTCAAATGCCGCTTCCAGCGAACCGAACGCATCGGCCAGGGCGGCCGGCGATACCGCCAGCTCCAGATGGGCGATGTTGTCCGCTTGGGCAGTCTCAACCACGGCTCGAAGAGCGGTTTGCAGCCCCATCGACGAAGCTATCCTGGCTTCATTCTGGGCCATCCGCCTCTCCCAGCTTTCCATTGTCTGGGGCAACGGCAGCTCTGCCAGCGTGTCGTGAGCCGGATTGACACCGGCGGTGGGTGCCTGACTGCCCTGGAGCGGGGATGCACCCGATGTCAGCGCTCCACCCAAGCGCCGATACAAATCGACCTTGGGCAGATCCAACAGGTCAGTTGAGGTTGGAGGAGGTGCGGCAGACATCCCGGCTTCCTAAATTCCGATGGGGTTGGTGGTGCAGGTGGTCAGTGGCGGCGCCGCTTGCGCCGACGCTTCTTCGAGCCATTGCCCGAGCCTGCCGCCTGACGTGCGGCAGCTTGGGAGGCCGCGGCGCTTGCGGTCGGCGCGGCGACGGCCTGGGTCTGAGCTACGGGCTGGGTCCTGAACAGCCGCGATACCACGCCGCTTCGGATGGAGGCCAACAGCGCCTGGAACATGTCGAAGGCGCGGCTCTTGTACTGCACCAGTGGATCGCGCTGGCCATAGGCTTCCAGCCCGATGGATGTACGCAGGGCCTCCATCTCCGTCAAGTAATCGACCCACAGCCGATCACCAACGGAGAGGATCACGCCTCGATAGGCTTCGGTCAGGATCGCCTGGCCTACGATGTGGCCAACCTCTTCGAGCGTGCCTTCGTCCAGCGCGCTGATCGGACCGGCTTGGGCTAGCGCAGCGAAGCCCTCCTCACCCAAACCGCGCTTGAGATTGCGCCGCAGGCGTTCGTCGAGGGCGTCTACCCCGCTCCCTGATACCCGTCGGAGTTCGGCCTCGCCGAGGCTTCTTACCAGCGTGTCGCGCGCTCCGGCGAGGTGCTCGAGCACATCCTGGGTGATCTCATCCGCCTCAGATTCGCCGAGAAGATTCGCAGCCGAGAAGGCATAGGAAAGCCTGGGGGTCACGGCAGAGACTTTCTGATGCGTCCGCCGGTCGAAGACCGTTTGCTGAGCGTAGCTGATGCGCACGAGCATGCGGGCGGCCTCGGCCTCGTCCACCGATTCTGCTTTGCCGAGGGCAACCTCGAGATCCCGGTTGATCTCATCCAATGCCGATTGGATCTTCTCCGTCCACACCTCTTCCAGCCGAGATTGGAGCAAATCAGCGGCCGCGTCCCAATCGATGGGAACAGACAGCGCATTCTGCAGGTTGAGACTTTGCCCAATACGCCGCTCAACTCCCTGGACCATGCCGGCCCAGACTCGCATGCCTAAGCTGGCCTCAACCAGTTCGGGAATCCGTTGACGGAAACCATCCGGATCGGATGCGACTTGTGCCGAGCTGGCGTCATCGCTCTCGATCTTCATTCCGGCAGCATGCTCAACAGCCTGGAACAGCTGCCGGGCCCCAATCGAGGAACCGGTCTCTTCGGCCTCGATCATTGCACCGTCGATGGCCATCTCGGCTAACTCGACTCGGCTGTTCACCTGATCGTCCAATCGTTCAACGGCGCGATCCAGCTGCTCTTCAATGGCGCGGGATAAATGGGCATGCTGGGCCTTCATCGCGTCGGCAGCCAAGTCGAGAAGCGCCTGATGCAGATCGACCGGATCGTCAATGCCCTCCAATTCATCCAACAGCAAGCCAAGCATGAAAGAGGGATAAGGATCAGGCGAATCGAGGTTGAGCGTTGGCTGGGTCTCTTCCAGCCATGCGAGCAGCTTCCACGGCCCTTCCGGATCGGCCACGGCCATCGCCACATGCTCTTCAACCTCGACCTCGAGCATCTGGTCGACATCCTGGATCAAATCGTCCTTGGAGAAGACACGATTGCGCTGCCCGTAGAATATCTCGCGCTGCTTGTTCAGCACATCATCGTACTCAAGCAGGTGCTTGCGGGTATCGAAATTGGCACCTTCCACACGCGTCTGAGCCTGTTCGATCGTGCGGTCGACCATGCTGTGCGCTATGGGCACGGCGTCGTCGATGTTGAGGCGCTGCATCAGCCCAGCCACTTGAGACCCGCCGAAGAGCCGCATGAGTTCGTCTTCGAGCGACAAGAAGAACTGCGACGATCCGGGATCCCCCTGACGCGCAGCACGCCCGCGCAGCTGGTTGTCAATGCGCCGTGATTCGTGTCGTTCGGAGCCCACGACATGCAGCCCGCCGGCTTCTCGTACCTGTTCGCCTTCGGCCATGAATTTTCGGAAAAGTTCCATCTCCGAGTCGTAAATGCCGACCGATTCGGGATCGGACCGCTCGACAGCTGCCAACCTTTCTTCCATGGTCAGGTGTTCGGGCTCGTCGATGCCTTCCCGCCGGAGCACCCGGTTGACCGCCCCCAGGACCTCCTCGGCCACTTCGCCCCCGAGCTTGATGTCGACGCCACGTCCGGCCATGTTGGTGGCAATCGTGACCGCGCCAAGAGCACCCGCATCAGCGATAATGCGCGATTCTTCATCATGCTTCTTGGCATTCAACACGTTGTGCTGGATCCCGGCGTTGAGCGCCTTTTCCAAGCGGGGTACATCCTCCGGATCCAGCTCCAGGATTTGGGCCAGGCGGTCCAGATTCTCCGGCCGGGTCGCGTTCAAGGTCAGATCCAAATCGCGGGCAAAGCTCCGAAGCATGCCCTTTTGGAGGCTATCCAGGGGCTCAAACAACGGTTCCAATCCCTCGACGCGCATCCCATCGTCGGGAATGTCATTCGCCTGCATGAAGGCATCCCGGATCAAATGGGTCAGGGCCAGGGTCTGCAAGCTGTCGGCCCTCAGGCGGCTCGAGAGAAGCTCCGACATCTCAACCGATGTCGTCCCGACGAGCAAGGGCTGTCCATGGACGTGCCGGGCGAGGATCTCGGTCACCACCGAGCGCAGCTTGGCCTCCTCGGTGCGGTAGACGGCATCCGGATAGTCCTTGCGGCGCCAGAACACCGGCTCCTGGGCTTCGTCGTTCGGCCGCGCGTAGTACTGGAACTTGTTGCCATCCTCACGGTAGTCGACTTCAACCAGGTCCGTGTCCGGCAGAAGGGCGATGTACTCCAGATTGGTCGGTAGCGGGGTGACGTCCACATCGTAGATCTTGTTGAATTCCTCCGCTTCGGTCACCGCCGTACCGGTCATCCCGGCCAGCTTGCCGTACATCCGAAAGTAGTTCTGCAAAGTGATGGTGGCGTAGGTCACGTTCTCCTGCCGAACCTTGACGCCTTCCTTGGCCTCCACGGCCTGGTGCAGGCCGTCGGACCACCGCCGCCCGGCCATCAGCCGTCCGGTGAACTCATCCACGATCACAACCCGGCCACCCTGGACGACGTAGTGCTTGTTGCGCTTGAACAGGTATTCAGCCCGCAGAGCCTGCTCGAGATGTCCGAGCAGTCGAGCTTGCTCAGGTGTGATGTCTTCCGGACGGTCGGGGTCCTTCAGCGGCAGTCCGAGCAGTTCCTCAACGTGATTCTCGCCAATTTCCGTCAGGGATACCGTACGGTCGCGTTCGCTGATTTCGTAGTCCTCGGCCCGCAGCTTCTTCACGACCTGCGCCATTTGTTCGTAGAGCGTGGGATCTTCATGCGCCGGCCCGGAGATGATCAACGGGGTACGGGCTTCGTCGATCAGGATATTGTCCACCTCATCCAAGATGGCGTAGTTATGACCACGCTGGACCCGTGCGTCCAGGCTGTGGGCCATATTGTCCCTGAGGTAGTCGAAGCCAAATTCGTTGTTGGTCCCGTAGGTGATATCCGCCCGATAGGCTTCGGCGCGGTCGACAATCTCCAGCTGATGGATGTCTTCCTGGTTGGATTCTTTCTGAGGGTCGTATACAAAGGCCTTGCGGCCATTCTCCGTGCGCGAGGCCTCTTGGAGCACGCCCACACTCAGGCCGAGGAAGTTGAAGATAGGGCCCATCCAACGCGCATCACGCCGAGCGAGGTAGTCGTTGACGGTCACCAAGTGAACGCCCTCGCCTTCCAGGGCATTCAGGTAGATTGGGAGCGTGGCCACCAGCGTCTTGCCTTCGCCTGTTTTCATCTCGGCGATCTTGCCCTCGTGCAGGACGATGCCGCCGATAAGCTGGACGTCGAAATGCCGCAGACCCAGCGTGCGGACAGCGACCTCACGGACCACTGCGAATGCCTCAGGCAGGATGTCATCCAGGCTTTCGCCTTCGGTCAGACGCTGCCTAAACTCATCCGTTTTGCCCTTGAGAGACTCATCGCTGAGAGCCTGCATCTGGGATTCGAGGGCATTTATCTCTTCGACTTCGGGGCCGTATTGCTCGATTTCGCGACGGATTGGATCTCCGCCGATGATGCGTGTGAGTGTCTTTAACATAGGGGAGAATTATAGCATAGCGATCCTGGCGTCTTGACTTGGCCGGCGGCAGGCTCCTATACTCTACGGGCCGTCCGGAGGCATCCAGCAAGGCACACAAGAGGAACTTGAATGTGTGAAATTTTTCACAAATTCTGGGTCGGGGTGGCCGTGTGGGCGGCCGCATTGGCCCTGACGGCCTGCGGCACAGCTCCTGCGGGCAGCCACCGGGCAGGCCTGGTGGTTGTGCATGGTGATGGGTCGGTCCAGACGGTGTGCGTCGACTTCAGCCAGGCGGAGATCAGTGGCCTGGAGTTGCTGGATCAATCTGGGCTGGATTATCAACTCGACGCCTCCAACCCCATGGGCGCCCTCGTCTGCAAGGTGGGCCCTGAAGGCTGCGATTTCCCGGCCCAAGACTGCCTATGCCAGTGCTCGCTGGGGCAGACATGCCGCTATTGGGGCTTCTTCAACCGTCAGGCCGGGTCCGGCTGGGTGTACGCCGTTTCAGGTCCAAGCAGCCAAAAGGTGCGTAACGGCGACGTCGACGCCTGGGTTTGGCTCACAGGCGGCGAGCCCAGCCAATCGGTCCCGCCTGAGTTGACCAACCTGGGCTTTGACCAGATCTGCGGCCCGAATTCATCCTGAGCGGCGCCTTACCTTGACGGTGGGTCGGGGAACGTTAGAATAGGCGGACCAGGGGCGGTGGCGGAATTGGCAGACGCCGGGGACTTAAAATCCTCTGCTCGAAAGAGCGTGTGGGTTCGACTCCCACCCGCCCCATTGGACCTGCATTGGTCCGTTTGACTCCCTGAGCTGCTTGTCTAAGTGTGGACTGCAGATTAGGGTTCCGCCAGAACGATTCATCAACTAGCAAAGCCCAAAGGATCCCGTCCGATCATGGAGCAATTCATCAACCTTGAGCCCTGGTGGCGGTTCGGCGCGGCCCTGTTTATCGGCGCGTTGATCGGTATTGAACGTGAATTCGTGCAGCAGCACGCGGAACAGCGCAGCTTTGCTGGGATTCGTACCTTTTCGTTTATCGCCCTTTTCGGGGCGCTGGCTGCCTACATTTCACGCGCCCAGGGTGAAATCGTATTCATCGTGGCCTATGGAGGCTACGTGCTGTTGGTGGCCGGCAACCGGGTGGCGATGGTCGTGCGCGATCGCTCCGAGGGGATGACCACCGAAGTGGTCGCTCTGGCGACACCCCTGTTGGGTGCCCTGGTGATTTGGGATCATCCGAACATCGCGGCTGCGCTTTCGGTAGTCATCGCCCTGCTTCTGTCACTCAAATTCCCACTCCACAACATTGCCCGGCGGATGAGTATCGCCGATCTTAGGGCGACGCTCCAATTCGGCTTGCTGGCGGTGGTCGTGCTTCCCCTGCTCCCCAATCAGGCGCTCGGGCCCTTTGGTGTGCTCAATCCGTTTCAGATTTGGCTTCTGGTGGTATTCGTTTCGGGAATCAGTTTCTTGGGTTATCTGCTCATGAAGCTCCTAGGACCTGAACGCGGCACCGGCCTGGCTGGGCTGTTTGGCGGCTTGGTCAGCAGCACAGCTGCCACGGTGAGCTTCGCCGATCGCAGCCGGCAGGATCCCCGCCTGGCGGCCGTCTCCGCCATCGCGATTGTACTGGCTTCGACCGTGATGTTCCCCCGGATGCTGATCGAGATCCTGGTGGTCAATTCCCGGCTGGTCGCCTCCCTCTGGCTGCCGGTGACGGCCATGCTCGGGGCAGGCGTTTTGGTGGCCATCATCCTATGGCGCGGCCGCCCATCGGCACCAGATGGTGTCAGCAGTGCGGTGGAGTTGGGCAACCCACTTCGTATCACTTCTGCCGTCGGGTTCGCCCTGTTGTTCGCCATCGTGCTCGTGGTTGTCAAGGTAGCCAATGAGTTGTTCGGCACGGCGGGGCTTTACCTGGCCAGCGGTCTGAGCGGCCTGACGGGGGTAGATACCATCACGCTCAGCGCTTCCGGCCTGGCGGCTCGGGGGCAGATCGAACCGCAGGCTGCCGCAGGCGCCATCGTGCTTGCCGCGCTTGTCAACACCGCCGCCAAGGCGGCTTTGGCGTCCTTTTTGGGGCCGGGTGCGCTGCGGCGAACGATCCTGTGGGCCTTCGGTGCGATGCTGATTGTGGGCATCCTCGTCGGTTTGTTCACGGTCTGGGCCCCGATCTAGAACCCATCTTCGGGGCGACACAAGCCTCTCCCCCAGAACGGCCACGACATCTCGTGGTCCGATGAGCCTCTGAGGGAACCGCCGCACAGGCGGATCTGCCTTCGACTTCGCACCATGCCACATTCCTGCCACTGATTCAACCGCTTGGGTGGCCTCTTGGGTTGACGAGCAATCGGGGCTAGAATGCAAGCAAGCTTTCGACGACCACGTGGGAGGCCCCTATGGCCCGCAACAGCCGCATCCTCACCTGCATGGCCTTGGCCGTCGCCCTGTCCGCCTGCACCCTCCCCGGTGCCGCCTCGCCAACACCATTCACCTTCCCAACGCCCAACCTCACGCTGACCGCGATCTTTGCCCCCACCGCCAGCCCGAGCGCCGCCACTCAGGCCCCGCCGACGCCTGCAGTCACTTCTGCCGTCGAGACCTCGACGCCATCCGCTGCCGACACGACAAGCGAGCCGGTCCTGACGCCGATTTCCGGCGACGACGTCCGTCCCAACGGGCTGCCGGTGATCGCCGATTTTTTCAGCGCCCCGCCGGTAATTGACGGAGACCTGAGCGATTGGGACGCGAATCAATACAGTATCAACCAAATCACCTATGGGGCGGGCGCCTGGACCGGCGGGTCAGATGCCTCGGCAACCTACTCGCTGGGCTGGGACAGCGCCAATCTGTACGCTGCCATGCGGGTGACAGACGATACCTTTGTTCAAATCGCCAGCGGGCGAACGATGTACCAGGGTGACAGCGCCGAGATGCTGTTCGACGCCGACCTGCTGGGGGATTTCTCCGGCAGCACGCTGTCTTCCGATGATTATCAACTCGGCTTTTCGCCCGGAAATCTCAACACCGTCGGACCATCAGCCTACCGCTGGTTCCCTGCCAGCCAGGAGGGAAGCCTTTCCAGTGTGGAGGTGAAGTCGGCCAGGACGGATTCGGGGTACAACCTTGAGATTTGCGTGCCATGGACCGTCTTTGGGATCAGCCCGGTTTCCAACCGACACTACGGGTTTGTGCTCTCGGTTTCCGATGACGACTCGGCCGGCACCGCCGTTCAACAATCGCTCGTCTCGAGCGTCGGCACGCGCATTCTCACCAACCCGACCAGCTGGGGCACGCTTGTTCTCGGACCGCCAACGGGCAAATAGAACCTCGAGCAAGCCCATAAAGCGGCCCTGTACAGGGCCGCTTTGCGTTTGGGATGGGCGAGCAATTTCAGTCGAGTGGTTTGGGCTCAGTGGGCTCGAGAATGGTCTGCCGCACCGCCGAATGCAGACGGCTGCTGCGGCGCTTGACGACCAGCACCGAGGCGCGAGCCCTGCGCGCAATCTTCTCCGGCAGCGTTCCGACCAGAAAGTTGCGGAACACCGGTTCTTCGGTGGCTCCAATCACCACCATGTCCGACTGCTCGGCCTGCTCCAGGATCGTGTCCGCCACATCTTGTCCTTCCACCAATCGAGTCTCGATGTTGGGGTAGTCGATCCCTTCAGCCACGTAGTCCATGACTTGTCTGGCGCGAACTCGGTCGCCGTTGATGGCCTGCTCACTGACGATGTGAATGATGCAGACACGGGCGTCCCCCCCGTAGGCCTTGGCCAGGTCAACCGCCAGGCGCGTGGCGAGGCGGCTGTTGCGGCCCCCGGAGACCGGCACCAGGATGCACTTTACAGGGCGCTTCTCCCGCAGCCGACAAACCACCACATCGGTGGGCGGGTTGTCCACAATCGGATCGATGACCGATCCAAACAGTCGGCCACCGCTCTGTACGTGCTCCTGCCAGCCGAGCAAGATCAGGTCAGAGGCATTTTCATACGCGGTCTTGCGCAAGGCCTCGGCGGCATTACGACCCAGGCGGATAACGGTGTGCACGGGCACTTCGTGCGCCTTCGCCTGCTCGATCACACTTTCGAGGTAGCCCCTGCCTTCTTTGAGGAACAATCGCCCCTCACCCAGGGTCAACTGCGGCGGCACTTCGATCACGTTCAGCGCCAACAGCTCGCCACCGCGCGACTTGGCAAACAAGGAGCCCAGGGCACCCAGCTCTTCGGCTTGGGTCTCGTCAGCCACCGGTACGAGGACAGAGTACTCGCGGCTGACCAACACCTCTTCCAGAAGAATTTCCTTGGGTTTTTCTTGCTCTTCGATGCGTGAGAAATAGGCGAGGTAGGAGAGCAGCCCGATCGTCAGCCACCCGATGGCAAAGTACCAGGCGATGGGACTGAAGGTGAAAAGGTAGAGGGCCAGGAAGCCATTGGAAACGATGGCCAGCACCGGCAGCACAGGAAACCAGGGAATCCGAAAGCCGCGCTCCAAGTCGGGGTGCTTGCGGCGGAGCACCATCACCGCCACGTTCACCTGCAGGAAGAGCAGCAAGAACATGATGTCCCCGGCAGCCGCCACATCTTCCAACGGCAGCAGCCAAGCCATGATCAGCATCAGAGTTCCCGAGCCGATGATCGCCAGGTAGGGCGTGTTCTTGCTGGGATGGATGCGTGAGAAGAAACGCGGCAGATTGAGGTCGCGACCCATGGCGAACGACACGCGCGACGATGAGTAGGTGGTGGCGTTGAGCGCCGACATGGTGGAGGCCAGACCGCTCAGAAGGAGCACCACGGCGCCGATCCCCCACGGGAAGGTCTGTTGGGCAACATCGATGATGGCGATTTCCTTCTGCTGCCCAAGGAACTGGAAGGCCTTAAGCCCTTCCGGCGGCTGGACCGCTCCAATGGCCGCCACCCCCACGAAGACGTATACCACGACCGCGATGCCAATCGATATGAAGATGGCGCGGGGAATGTTTCGCTTCGGGTCGATCACTTCTTCACCCGACTGGGCGATGATTTCGTAGCCCTCAAAGGCGATGAACGTCAACCCCATGGCCACCAAAACCCCGAATGCCCCCTTGGGCATAAACCCGCTCTCGGTCGTAAATCGGGCGACCCAGAACTCGGTGTGAGCCATGGCAACCAGACCGAACAGGACAAACAGGGCCAGAATGGCGACCTTGGTGACTGTGACCACATTGCCGATGGTGCCGGTTTCAGATGCCCCGAGATAGTTGATGTAGACGAAAACGGCGATGATCATGGTGGTCAAGATCAGCGCAAAGCGCTCCGGCGGTAGTCCGAATGTGGAGACGCCCATCTTGGACAGCAGGGCCGAAGCAAAGCTCCCGAAGGCGAGCGCGTACAAGCTTCCCGCCACCGAATGGGCAAACCAGTCCATCCAACCCGAGACGAAGCCCTGTACGCCACCCAAGGCTTCCTTCACCCACGGATAGCCGCCCCCAGCCCCAGGGAAAGTGGACCCCAACTCGGCGTAGGACATGGCAGTAAAACTGGTAACCAGCCCGTTGAGCAGAAAAGCCAAAATCAACGCCGGGCCGGCTTCGCCTGCCGCTGAACCCGTCAGTACGAAGATGCCCGCCCCAATCATCCCCCCCACACCGATCATCGTGATCGTGAATAGGCTGAGATCGCGGCTCAGGCTTACATCGCCTGGCCTCGACATGGGACGAGACGGTGGGGTTTCACTCATAGTTTCGGTTTTCCTTGTACGCGTCTGGGTGCTATGACAGATGCTGATTGTAACTCATTTCGGCCAAGCGCCTATCGGCACGCCCTTAGACAGGGCGTTGTGAACCGCCGCAAATGGTAGAATCCCGGCACCTCAAGAAGGGACGACCCAGTTGAAATGACAGAGCAGGCGGCAAGATGCTGTGCCGCCTGCTCTTTAGTGAGAGAATTCACAAATGGGCATCGAGACCATCAAGAGCTACCTGATCGGTAGACCGTTTCCATCGAGCATGGAACTCCATGAGCGTTTGGACAAGATTCGCGGATTGGCGGTTTTCGCATCCGATCCCATCAGCAGCAATGCCTATGCTACCGAGGCCATCATGTCGGTGCTTATCCTGCTGGGGTCTGCTGGATTGGCGGATACGCTTCCCCTCGCCCTAGCCGTGGCCGGTCTTGTCCTGCTGGTGATCTTCAGCTACACACAAACGATCATGCACTACCCGATGGGCGGGGGTTCCTATCGGGTTTCCCGGGATAACCTGGGCGTCCTTCCCTCTCTCGTCGCAGCTGGCTCTTTGATGACCGATTACGTGCTAACGGTGGCAGTTTCCGTTTCGGCTGGTATCCGCGCCACCACGTCTGCTTTTCCCAATCTCGAACAGCACCGAGTCCTGCTCGCCCTGCTCGCCATTGCCCTGATCACCTGGATCAACCTTCGAGGCGTGCGCGAGAGCGGGACGATTTTCGCCATTCCTACCTACGCCTTTGTCCTGGGTGGGCTGATCGTGATCATCATCGGCCTGGTGCGGATGTTCGGGATCTTTGGCGCCGCACCTCTGGCAGCCAGCTCGATTGTCGTGCCCCCGGCCACATCGCTGGAGGGATTTGCCTACACCTGGCTCTTGTTGCGTGCGTTCGCTGGCGGCTGCACCGCACTGACCGGCATCGAAGCCATCAGCGATGGGGTCCAGGCGTTCAAGCCACCCGAGTCAAAGAATGCCGCCCAGACCATGATCGTCATGGGCTTGATGGCCATGTCGCTCTTCATCGGCATCACCTTCTTGGCCACCCACCTTGGCCTTCTTCCGGACCAGGCGGAGAGCGTCCTATCTCAGCTTGGCCGACGCGTCGCAGGGACGGGGGTCTTGTACTACTGGCTGCAAATCTCGACGACACTGATCCTCATTTTGGCCGCCAACACGGGCTTTCAAGACTTCCCGCGGCTTGGTTCTTTTCTCGCCCAAGACGGTTTCTTGCCGCGTTGGATGCAGAACCGTGGTGACCGTCTGGTTTTCAGTTCGGGCATCCTTGTCTTGGCCCTCGTTTCATCCCTGTTGGTGCTCTTGTTTCAGGCCAACGAAATCGCCATGCTCCCTCTCTACGCCCTGGGCGTCATGATGAGCTTCAGCCTGTCGCAATCGGGGATGTTCCGCTTGATGGGGCGCATCCGGCACCTGAAGCCAGGCGAGACGCTGAAGACTGAGATCACCGAAGTCCACTATGAGACGGGGACCTGGTGGAAACGCATCGTGAACGGCACAGGCGCCGTGACGACTTCGGTGGTGTTTGTCGTCCTTGCCATGACCAAGTTTCGCGATGGAGCCTGGATCGTCCTGTTGACGATTCCCCTCCTTGTTCTTGGCTTCCTTGCCATCCACCGCCACTATCAGAAGGTCGCCTCTTCCCTGCGCACGCGAGACCTGACAATCGACGACCTGTCCATCGTTGCCGACGTGGCGGTCGTCCCCATCGCCGACGTCCATCGCGGCACGCTGCGGGCACTTACCTACGCCAAGCGTCTGTCCAAGGATGTGCGCGCCGTGTGCGTCACCACCAGCCCTGAGATGCACGAGCGGATCCTCGCACGCTGGGCACGCTTCCCCGAGATAACGGATTCGATTCGCCTGGTGTGCATCGACTACGAGTATCGGGATGTTATCCATCCGCTGGTCGACTACATCGAGCAGATCAACAACGCAGAATTCCCCGACAAGCTGACCACCGTGGTGATCCCGGAATTCGTTGCCGAGAGCCTGTGGGAACGGCTGCTGCACAACCAGACCGCCTGGAGGCTGCGCCACGAACTGGCCCAGCATCGGGACATCGTCCTGATCAACGTCCCCTTCCATCTCCAGAGCGTCAAGGAATGGCGTGCCGAGCGAGACAAAGCCCAGGGCCATGCCCCCACGGACAGAGAGGCCAGCGATAGGTCTCCTTCGGACGGCAAGTCTGCCGACGAAGTTCACCCAGACGCACCTATCAGATCCGACAATTAAGCGAAACCGCGCCGGTCGAACCGGCGCGGTGAGGTTGTTAGCAGTAGATTGTGCGGATCAAAACAGAACGGATGCCAGCTCGTCTCGGTATTGGCGAGTTAGAGGATCCTGATCGCCCAAGATGGTAAACAGGGCCAACATCACCTCTTTGGGGAATCCACTGCGATAGCGCTTGTCCTGGCGCAGGATATCCAACAGACCATCCATGGCAGCCGGCAGATTCCCGAGCTTGATGAGTTCGGCGGCCCGGTGCAGCTGCGCAGCCAACGGATCGCCATCGTCACCGGGTGGATCCCCCTCGGCTTCCACCAGCAGTTCCGCCAGCGGTTTCAGCTTCAAGGCTTCTGCCCACTCCGTTCCACCGGGAAAATCTCCCAGCAGCTCCAGCGACTGCGCACCTTTGCCCTGCATCACCAAGGTCTTCAGCAAACCCAAGGCAGCTGGCGCATTGGTTTCGTCTTCGAGCAGAATGTCTCGAAACGATGACTCCGCTTCTTCCCAGTGGCGTGTCCCAAGCAGGCTCAAACCTTGAGCCACCGCCTGGACAGCAGGGCTGGGCGACAGGTTTTCCACAAAACGGCGCACAGTGCCTTCCGGTTGGGCGCCGACAAACTGCGAGTCCACCTCGCCGTCTCGGAAGGCCTTGACCGCCGGGATGCCCTGAACACCGTAGCGAACGGCCAGGTTGGGATTCTCGTCGACGTTGACGCGCGCCAACACGAACCGCCCACCGCCTTCAATGGCCAAGCGCTCCAAGATCGGTCCCAGCATGCGGCATGGGCCACACCAAGGCGCCCAGAAGTCGACCACGACCGGCACTTCGTGCGACCGCATGACCACGTCCTGTTCAAATGTCGATTCAGACACGTCCTGAATATGCTCAGAAAGCGCCATACTTTAACCTTTCAGATCAGCATGTTTACCAGAGGACATTCTAGTCTTGCCGTGTAAGAAAATCATTGGCGGAAGGCTTACTCGGGGCCCTCTTCGGCGGACGGCTGCTCGACACTGATAACCTGTCCATGGAGATCGATAACGATCCGAAATCCGGACAGCCCCAGCCAGGCCCTGGCCTCTTCCGGAAGGCCATTCGCCAAAAGCGCGTCGAACTGCTCGTCGATCTTCTCCAAGGATGACTCGATCATGGCCTTGGTAAAGATGTCTTCCTGCCCGAGCATCTTCATGGTGCCTTGGGCGATGAGTTCTTCATGGCCCTGGATCATTTCACGCATGGAGTTGAGCACCTGGCGATCGACAAGCTCGCTGTCAATGTGACGCAAGAAGCCGTCATCATCGACGACATACACGGCGTCATCGCCGACGTAGCTTGCCGGGACCGGGCGGTCGAGCGTGTCCGATATCAGCCCGGCGAAGAGAGCCTTCTTGGCCATGGCGTCCTTCACCTCCCCGGGCACTGACGGGCCCGATGCGCCAGCTGACACTTGGCTGTTGTCGCCAAGTATAACCTGAGGCCGAGATTGTCTTGAGACGGTGGCAGTTAGCGATCTACGCGTGGATGTTGACCTCGGTGCCGTAGCTCACCCAGGCCTCTTGTTCCTCCGCCGGGACAACCGGCGTGGTCCAGCGATAGAGCCACTTGGCGGCAGCCGGCGTCATGTTGACGCAGCCATGGCTCCGTGGAACCCCAAAGTCATTGTGCCAATACGTGCCATGAAAGGAAACGCCGTTGTCCGTGATGTAGCACACCCAGGGAACTCCGGGGAGATCGTAGCCGGTGGCCAGATTGCCGGCAGCCATGTGGCGGGAACCACGTTTGCGAAAGGTCACAAAGCCGCCTTCAGGCGTCCAGAAGCTCCCGTCGTCGAATTTTCGGCCGGACGAGATCCTGGTTATCATTACCAGATCCGAACCTTCATAGCATCGAACCCACTGGTTGGCCAAGTCCACCACAACCCGTTTGGCCCCGGCAGATACCTCCGGCGAAATGGGGGTCAGCTCGGAGACCGGCACTGGACGGAAAGCCTCGGACCGGGCATAGTAGCGATAGTCCCACTTGTCGTCCAGAATCCGATACCACTTGTGTTCTTTGACGTCCTGACTGATCCCGTTTACCCAGAATGTGGCGCCGTAGTAGAAACGGTAGGCCTTTTCGGCGGTCGACTTTGGCTTCCAATAGGCATCCACATAGGGAACGGTAACCTGCATCAGCATGCCCCGGTAGGGAACGCCGTAGTAGGGCTTGTTGGGTTCGTCACGCACCGGTTGAATTGACGACGAGTGCACGAAGCCAAGGTCTTTGACCATGTACCAGATCCGATTGTGCTCCGGAAACCGGTCCCCCAAGGCGGCGCCGTCGAGGGTGAGAAGATCATCCCGCCAGAAGGTCTTGATCTTCTGGGCGGAAAACGATGGGCGATTGTATGCGTCCACCGTGGGATCAGCCACGCGCCCAAGCTGCCCAGCTGGCATCTCGATCTCGGGCCGCAGCCAGTGGACTGGCAAAGCCATGGCCATGAGTCCCGTCGCCGAGAGGCGCAAAAAACCTCGGCGAGACAATGAGTTGGGCAGCTCAAAGACGTCAGATGTCACCTTGAATCTCCCGTGAACGCGTTCACAAGCGGCAATCTTCACCCCAAAGTCTGGAATGTGCAAGTTCTGGACCAGATCTTATTGGCTATGCGCAGCTGTGCGGGGTGCTGAGGGCGGACCTAGGGGTGAATATTAACCAGCGTGCCAACCGAGGCCCAGTTGTACAACCACTGGGCGTCGGCGGTGACCAGGTTCACGCAGCCGTGGCTCATGGGATGCCCAAAGTTGTGGTGCCAATAGGTCCCATGCAGCGCGTAACCCTTGTAGAAATACATCGTGAAGGGGACATTCGGCAGGTAGTATCCGGGGCCAACCATGAGCGTGGCGGTGTACTTGACGTAAACATGAAACTGGCCGGTCACGGTCGGATGGGCGGGCACACCCGTGGAGACGATGAAGGTGCGCACCGGGTTGGCGCCTTCGTAGGCGGTCACCCGCTGCTCACTCAGATCGACATCCACCCAACGGCCTTCGCCCGACAGTGTGCTGGGATCGGTCACAAAGTCCCAAGAGGTCTGCGGCCGCGGTGTGGGTGTCGGAGACGGCGTGGGCGTGTTGGTCGGCGTGGGGGTTGGCGTGAACGTCGGGGTGGGCGTGGGCGTCGGAGTGTCGGTTGGGGTTGGTGTGAGGCTGGCCTTGTCCACCGGTGCCGGGCCCAGGTGCCCTTGTTGGGCATCGGCTGGCAGGCTGCCCACCCAAAGAATCAAGCCGGCCACCAGGGCCAGCGGGGGGACGAGCGCCTTGGCCGATATCAACCTGCGCCGGGCGAGCGCCTCGTTGGGCACCAGTTGGAGCTGCAAGTCTTCCGGCAGACGCAAGCGGCGGGCTTCGGCCTGCCGCTCGCGCGGCGGCAAGCGGTGCATCAGCCAGCGGATGGCCTTGCGGGCGGGCTGACTGCGTGGGTTGATCTCCAGGGCGCGCGCGGCGTAGGCGAGGCCGGGGCGCGCTTCGGAGACTGCCGCCAGGGTCAGCCAGGCGCGCTCGCTGTTGGGATCCAGCCTGACCGCCAAGCGCGCCAGTCGCCTCGCTTCGTCCCGCCGGCCCCTGCGCAGGGCGGCCTGGGCGGAGGCCAGAGTGCTTCGAAGGTCCGGTCCGTTGGGCCGGCTGTGAGAGGCCATCTCAGATCAGCCGCCGCTGGGGATGTTGACGGGTTCGTTGTTGACGTAGCACAGCACGCCTTCAACGATCCCCCGGGCCGCGTCTTCGGGATGCTTGGTCAGGAATTCGCGATCGAGGTACAGGAAGCCGGTCTCAATGATCGCCGCCGGTGTTTGGCTGTTGACTTCATAGAACGAGTGGTAGGCGGTCATGTCCCGGGTGACACTGTTGGGATGGTAGCGCAGCCCGGTGGCCTGACCGTAACGATCAGCCAAGCACGAGACCAGGCGCTGGGCCCGATCAGGCACGGCCGTATCCAGCGCCGCCGTGATCTTGTAGCCGGTGGCGTCGCTGTTGATCGGTTGGCAAGAATCGGCATGGATCGACACCAGCGCCACGGCCCGGTAGCCCACAAGCCGCTTGTCAAACTCCTCCAACAGGTCCGGATTGAACCCGGCGGCTTCCAGACCGCGCACGACGAGTTTTGCGATCTGCATGTTGATGTCGCGCTCGTTCAACCCATCCGGACAGACAGCCCCAGGGTCCGGCAAACCCGTGTCGGGGTTCAATCCGGAGTGGCCGGCGACGATGCCAATGGTGAGGTTTCGGGTACCGGTGACATCGCCGATCGCCGCTTGGGGGAGCGGCGTGGGCGGTCCCGCACCGTCCACAGCCGACGCCAATTGGGACGCCAATTCGCCCGGGCTCAAACTGGCCGGTGTCCAGGCTGTGAAGACGGTCGCCAACACGGCGGCGACCACAAGCGTCACGCCCAGGTTACGCATCACCTGGCGCGCCGGAGGCGTATCGGAAAGTCGGCTGTCATCCAAATGTGGGTCAGTCATCGCCCATTCATGCTACACTCATGTCGGTCGATTCTCAAGCAGGACTTTAGGTTTCGAACCCCTGCGCCGCTCAAACGTTCTGACCTCATTCTAAGGCCTGACGATATCGTCCGACCTTTCAATTCACGAACGGGATTAATCGAGATCAGGCTCCGATGATGACCGATCTTCACACCGCTTATTTCGGCCTGGGCACCAATCTGGGAGACCGCCAGGCGAATCTGCTCGAGGCCCGCCGGCGGCTTGTCTCGCAGGTCACCATCGACGGGGCATCTTCTATCTACGAGACCGATCCCTGGGGCTTCGAGGAGCAGCCACCATTCCTGAACCAGGTTCTTGTGGGCCGAACGGCCCTGGCGCCTGAAGACCTGTTGACCCTGGCCAAGAGCATCGAGCGCCAAATGGGGCGCCAACCCACATTTCGCTACGGGCCACGGTTGATCGATATCGACATCCTGATGGTCGACCAACTTCGAGTCAACACCGAGCGCCTGACGCTGCCGCATCCACGCCTCACCGAACGCGCCTTCGTCCTCATCCCGCTGGCAGAACTGGCCCCCGATGTGAACATCCCCGGCGCCGATGCCACGGCCGGCGAACTGGCACAGAGGATGGAGGAAACGGGCGGTCTGACGCGTTGGAACCCAGAGGACGACGATGCCTGACCCAAACCAGCTCAAAGCCCAAGGCCTCAGCCTGGCGGCCACCCGCCTGGTATGGGGGAGCCGGACATACATCATGGGCATCCTCAATCTCACGCCGGACAGTTTTTCCGGCGACGGCCTGCTTGAGACGTCAAACTCGGTCCAGGCGGCGGTGGCCCAGGCCGACGCCTTTGCCAAAGCCGGTGCCGACCTGTTGGACATCGGCGGCGAAAGCACCCGCCCCGGGGCCGAAACAGTCGACGCCGAACAGGAAATCGCTCGCGTCGTCCCGGTGGTGGCGGCGTTGGCCGAACGCCACCCCCTGCCCATCTCGATCGACACCTCCAAAGCCAGTGTGGCCGCGGCCGCTCTTGATGCCGGCGCGGCTTGGGTAAATGATGTTTGGGCTTTGCGCGCCGATCCGCAGATGGCGCCCCTGTTGGCCGAGCGCCAAGTCCCGGTCATCCTGATGCACAACCGCCTGACGCCAAACAGCGCTGAGCTGGCCGAACGGCTGGGTGGGCGCTATGTGGGTGTGGAGTACGACGACCTGCTGGGGGACATCAAGGCTGAGTTAATGTACAGCGTCGATATCGCCCTCGACGCAGGCATTGATCCGACGCGCATCGTGCTCGACCCTGGAATTGGCTTCGGAAAGACCGTACCGCAGAGCTTGGAGCTGCTCGATCGGCTCGAGGAGATCCGCTCGCTCGGGTTTCCACTGTTGATCGGTCCGTCCCGCAAGTCGTTCATCGGGTTCACCCTCGACCTGCCGCCGGATGATCGCGTGGAAGGCACGGCCGCCGCCGTGGCCGTCGGCATCGCCCGCGGCGCCGACATTGTCCGCGTCCACGACGTCGCGCCGATGGTGCGCGTGGCTCGCATGACGGATGCACTGGTCCGGCGTCCCAAGAACTAGCTCAGGACCCTGACCCAAGCCGTTCTATTAGTGACATTTTTCACAAACCGGATCGGCAGCGCCCGAGGGTCACCACCGCATTCAGCCAGGGCCGCTGGACGTGCACGGCACCGGCAAGTGCCTGCCAAATGGGCATTGATCGCCGCCCCCCGCCTCTGTATAATGCGTTCAACTTGGGAGGAAGACGACTCCCGGACGGGGATGTGACATGGCCGAGCACACAGCTTTCTCCGAGGAGCCCATCCGGCTCTTCCGTTCCGATTTCTTGGAGTTTTTCAGCCACATCAAGCCACAAGTGGTGGCCCTCTTGTGGACTCCGGTGGCGCTGTTCTTTATCGGGTCCGCGCTCTTAACCGGGGGTGCCGACCGCTGGTTGATCGTCCCGGTAGGGGTCTTTGCCGGCTGGTTCGTGTGGACCTTCGTCGAATACATCATGCACCGCTTCGTGTTTCACTATCACCCCAAGACCGAACGGCTAAAACGCATCTTCTTCACCATGCACGGCGTCCATCACGCCCAGCCCATGTGCAAGACTCGGCTGGTGATGCCGCCCGCCCTCAGCGTCCCGGTGGCGATCGTGTCCTTCGCCCTATTCCGCCTGATCTTCGTCCACGGCCTGCACGCCGAAGCCTGGTTCAATCCGGTTTTCGGGGGCTTCGTCGGCGGGTACTTGATCTACGACCTGATGCACTACAGCATCCACCATTCCAGTGTCCGCTCCGGAATATTTTTCGCCATCCGAAAGCACCACCTACGGCACCACGGACCCTGCAGCTTCATGCGCTTCGGTGTGACTTTCAGCCTGTGGGACCATGTTTTTGGGACCATGCCGAAGGCACCCTGTTCTGACCTGCTGAGGGCCCGCGAGGACGCCAACGCCGAGGTCTAGGCTGGTCACAACCTGGACGACCCTCGTGCAGCCCTGCTGCCTCCGCATGCGCCCCTTCTCAACCTCTAACCATCGGGGCAAGCCCATAGCGGCCCAAACACCTTGACATCCGTCCCAGCAGCATGATAATATCGCTCAAGTTATTCATAAATATTCGCGGAGGATCGGCGACCGAAATGATCTACTGCATATGTCTGAGGCGGGGGCGCTAGCCACATCGTCTCAGGCAGTGACAACTGAGATCTAGGTGCTTCAGATCTTGGCGGCCAACAGACGAGCAGTGGCTCGCTCCCGCAGAGCGGAACGAGGGGGATCGCTTGCGGTGCGCTTCACTGCACGCATCAGTTGGTCGTTTTGCGTTCCTTGGGAGAGGTATTGTGGCACTAAGACAACCTGCACGTCCCAATTTTGATTCATCTCACCTGACCCGGCTGGGGCTCCTGGCCGAGGTCGGCTCGACTCCGCTCATCCCCCTGCAGCGGATCACACGCGATCTGGCTCCGGGCGTCCGCCTTCTGGCCAAGGCGGAATGGTTCAACCCGGGAGGCTCGGTTAAAGATCGTCCCGCCCGGGCCATTATCCAGGCGGCACGCATTGCGGGTGAACTGGGAGGAGGGCGGGTCCTGCTGGATTCGACCTCCGGCAACATGGGAATCGCCTACGCCACGCTTGCACCAGCGCTTGGCGTTCCGGTGCATCTGGCCATCCCAGCCAACGCTGGCCAGCCTCGATTGAACAGCTTGCGTGCTCTGGGCGCCCAACTGACTCTCACCGATCCCCTGGAAGGCTCGGATGGCGCGCGTCAGGTGGCGACCCACATGGCAGCCGAAGATCCGGACCGCTACTACTACGCTGACCAATATGACAATCCCGCCAATTGGCGGTCACACTTCGAGACCACCGGTCCGGAGATCGTCGCCCAGACGCACCGCAGCGTGACACACGTCGTGGCCGGGCTGGGGACCACCGGCACCTCGACCGGCATCGGCCGGTACCTGCGCCAATATCTACCCACCGCACGCATGGTGGCTGTGCAGCCGGACGGGCCGCTCCACGGGATCGAAGGGCTCAAGCATCTGCCTTCATCCGATGTGCCCTCGATCTATGACCCTGACGTCCCCCATGAACAGGTGACGGTGTCAACAGAAGCAGCCTACGCCATGACCCGACGTCTGGCGCGGGAGGAGGGCCTGCTGGTGGGCATTTCGTCGGGCGCAGCGGCAGCCGCCGCGGTTGAAATCGCCAAAGGTCTCACCAAAGCGGTGATTGTGGCCATCTTCCCGGATTCGGGTGTCAAGTACCTTGACGAAAACTTCTGGAGCGCCGAATGAGCCGGTTGAGTTTGTCACCCGAGCTTCTGAGCCAGATCCAGGCGCACGGCGAGGCGCATTATCCCAACGAAGGCGCCGGCTTGCTCCTGGGCGAGGTCGACGGTGAATCACGCAGAGTCACTCAGTTGCTGCCTCTGGACAACGACTTCGACGAAGACGAACGTTATCACCGCTACCAGATCTCACCCCAAGACATGCTGGAAGCGCAGCAGTTCGCCGATTCCCACGATTTGGACATCGTCGGCGTGTTCCATTCGCATCCCGACCACCCTGCCCAACCATCCGAGTTCGATCGCCAATGGGCCCTGCCCTGGTTTTCCTACGTGATCACTCGCATACAAAAGGGCAAAGCCAAAGAAAGCCGATCATGGCTTCTCAGCGAGGACCGGGGTCAGTTCGAAGAACAGGGACTTGAAGTGCAAGATGACTCATCACAGGAGGTTTCATGAGCGCAGTACGTGTTCCCACACCCCTACGCCCTTACACACAGGGCTTGAAAGAAATCGAAGTCCAAGCCGGCACAGTGGGCGAGGCCCTACACGGGTTGGCCGACCAGTATCCTGGCGTCAAGACGCACTTGTTTGACGAACAGGGCGGCCTGCGAACCTACGTCAACGTCTTCCTAAACGATGAAGATGTGCGCGGCCTGGCTGGCGAGGCCACGCCCATCCAACCCGACGACCGACTGACGATCGTACCCAGCATCGCCGGGGGAACGTCGTGAACCTTGACGGCCTGGCACCCGTCGATCACGCCGCATTGCGCACCAACCAGGCCCTGATCATCGTCGGCACGTTGGCCGCCTTTGTCTTGAATGCCACCTGGCTGGCAGCCTTGGTGGGTGGCGTGATGCTGTTGGGCGTGGCATTCAGTCGCCCGGGCTTTCTGCCCATTTACCGCGCCCTTGCCCGGTTGGGTTGGGTCGAACCCGACCGGCTCATGGATCATCCCGAGCCGCATCGCTTCGCCCAGCTGATGGGGGGCCTATTCTTGACTGGTGCGGTGGCGAGCTTGGTCTTGGGATGGCCCGGGCTGGGTTGGGCGTTGGCCTGGGTCGTCATCGGCCTGGCGACCCTGAACCTGTTTGCAGGGTTCTGTGTCGCTTGCGCGGTCTACTATTGGCTGAGCCGTGCGGGCTGGCCCGGATTCACCCAGGCGCCTCCGCCGGGCTCGTCGCCCGGCAGACCCCCACAAGTTCATCCGGAACATTGATGCCTGTTGAACGCGCTCTGCTGGCGTTAATCATCATCGGCCTGGGGCTGACCGTCTACCGGTTGGGAACCGGCGCCGTTCTGCGGCGTCGAGCGCAGCGCGGGCTCCAGCTTGAAGCTTACCAGCGCGGCCTCCCGGCGATCTTGTACTTCACCATGCCCTACTGCATGCCCTGCGAAACCGTACAGGCTCCTGCGCTGCGCGAGCTTCAAGCGCGATTTGGTCAACGACTGCAGGTCATCGAAATCAACGCCACCCAATCGCCGGAACAGGCTGACCGCTGGGGTGTGCTTTCGGTACCCACCACGTTCATCATTGATGCCCAGGGCCAGCCCCGGGGAGTCAACCATGGGGTCGCACGCGTCGACAAGCTCGAACGGCAGCTGCTTGCGATCGGCGAGCAGCTGCCCCACATACAGCCGTCGGCTCGGTGGACGACTGACAGGCCAAAGCAGAAGAAGGTAGACTGATTGATGGTAGATTCTGGCTCCCGCGACGGCGGAGCCTGAGGAGGGACAGCGTGAACAACACCCAATCCAAGAAGGGTGGGAGAACCCTTTCGCATAAGGAAATCTTGCGTTACTCGCGGCATTTGCTGATGCCGGAAGTCGGCTTGGAAGGGCAGCAGAAGTTGAACGCCGCCTGCGTGCTGATCGTCGGCACAGGCGGCCTGGGGTCACCGGTAGGGATGTATCTTGCCGCCGCAGGTATCGGACGCATCGGGTTGGTGGACTACGACGTGGTCGACTTCACCAATCTGCAGCGCCAGGTTATCCACGGGACGTCGACCCTCGGGAAGCGAAAGGTGCAGTCCGCCCGGGAACGACTGCTGGACATTAACCCCGAGATCCAGATTGATGTTTATGACGAGCCTTTCACCTCGGAGAACGCGTTCCGCATCGTGGAACCGTACGATCTGGTCATCGATGGGACAGACAACTTTCCCACGCGCTACCTGATCAACGACGTGTGCGTCATGGCCGGCAAGCCGAACGTGTACGGTTCGATCTTTCGCTTCGAGGGCCAGGTGAGTGTCTTCAACGCTGAAGAGGGCCCATGCTACCGATGCTTGTTCCCCGAACCACCCCCGCCCGGCCTGGTGCCGTCGTGCGCTGAAGGCGGGGTCTTTGGCGTGCTTCCCGGAACCATCGGCACGCTGCAGGCCACCGAAGCGCTCAAGCTGGTTTTGGGCATCGGCGAGCCGCTCGTGGGAGAATTGCTCCTCTACGACGCCCTGGCGATGTCTTTTGACCAGGTGCACCTGAAGAAGAATCCCAACTGCCGCGTCTGCTCCGACAACCCCGAGGTCACCGAGTTGATTGACTATGAAGCGTTCTGCGGCGTGCCCAGCCATGACCATGAAGAGGGCCGCCTGGCGGCCAACTGGGAAATCGGGCCGACGGAGCTCTCCGACCGCCTCGAGCACGGGGATCCGATCCATTTGATCGATGTTCGCGAACCTCACGAACTGCAGATTTCGCACATCGAGGGTGCCGACGTGATTCCGCTGGGCTCATTGGCCGGCGAGATGAATTGCCTGGACAGCGCCGAAGAGATCGTCCTGTTTTGCAAGACCGGCGCGCGCTCCGCACGGGCGCTGGAACTGCTGGCGGGCGCCGGCTTTCGCAAGCTAAAGAACTTGCGCGGCGGAATCAACGCTTGGGTTGAACAAGTCGATCCAACGCAACCGATCTATTAGACCAGGATCCTGATCATCCGGGGTAAGATAGGGCTGTTGACCGAGTATGTGAATTCTGTCACAAGCCCCCAGGAGCACTCTCGACCATGGCACCTCAAACCGCACCCAGCCGAAGGCTCATTCTCATTCTCTCGCTCAGCCTGGTCATCCTCATCGGCGCTGTGGGGCTCATGGCAGCGTTCTTTTTCCAGAATCAACCACCTGCCTTCAATGGAACCGTGATGGATCCGCCGGATCAGGCCACGGATTTTCGGCTGACCGACCAACAGGGCCAGCCGTATCGCCTATCGGAGGCCGAGGGCAAGGTGGTGGTGCTGACCTTCCTTTACACCCACTGCACCGATGTCTGTCCTTTCATCGCCGCCAAACTCAAGCAAACCGACCAACTCCTCGGTCCAGACGCATCCAAGGTTGATTTGGTGGCCATCACCACCGATCCGGCGCGCGATACCCAGACGATCCTGGCTGACTACAGCCGCACCTTCGGTCTGTACGATCGCTGGCATTTCCTGTACGGGCCCAAAGACGCGCTGCGGCCCGTCTGGAAAGCGTACGCGGTGGCGGCCGAGCAAGATACCGAAGAGCATGGCGCCGAGACCCCGCAACCGGTGCCGCTCCCAACTCTGCAGGCGATGGGGCTCAACAGAGGTTTGAGCTCGGAAGAGCTGGCCACGGCTCAAGGCGCGATCAGCCAATTCGGCGGCGGCTATCATGTGACCCACTCAACCCCCATTTGGTTGATCGATCCCCAGGGTAGGGTAAGGGTCCTTCTACGCCAATCCGCCAGCCCGGAAGAGATTGCGCACGACGTTCGTCTGCTTCTGCCCTAGGCTCAATCAACACATGCATCACCGAGAACGCAACGTAGGGGCACGACAAATCGTGCCCCTACGTCTTGTCCCAACCTAGAGCTTGGATTCTTGCTGGTTGGCCCCGCTCACCTGATGTTTGCCGCCAGACGCAAACCGCCCTTAGTTCGAGAACAGGACCTCCAGGAGTGTCCCCAAGTTATCCTTGCCCTCCAGGGTTCGCAGGTTGAAGACTTCTGTGTAGCCGCAGTTGTGGCACGAAGCAAAAGCGTAGCGGTAGACCTGGACCTCCAGCAGTCTCGAGAGCCCCGTCCCCGACATCGAAAGCCGCTCCACATGTGCCCCTTGGGCATCACACTTGGGACAGCGAAAGGCATTGGAAAGTTCTTGCTCGACGTTGGCCACGCGGGAACCTCCATTCAGCACGGCATCTCCCCTGTATGACTTTTCGGTCTTTTCAATAATAGCCGTCGCCGTGCGGCCTACCTGAAGGCCGCCTGCCATCTGCCTGCCAGCCTTCCAGAGTGGCTGACATCCCAAGCCTATTCACCCGGTTCCGGGGCCGGCAGGGTAGCCATGGCCTTGCCAGACAGTTCTTAGCTTCGGAGATACCAACCGCGGTCCTTGATGAGCAAGATCAGCGGCAGCAGGATGATCACCAGAGCGAGCAAATCGGCCAAGCCGACAACTTCATCCAGCACGGTGGCGATCGTCAGCATCACCAATACGGCCACCGTTGCCCAGAATGCGGCCTTGATCCGGCGGGAAAGGGACCGGCCCAGCCAGGCCATGCAAATCCCACAGCCCAATCCGAGGACAGCAACAGTCCAGCGAACAGTCGGCGCGGATGGCATGGCCGGATGCATGCCCAGCGCTACGATCAGGCCGAACAGGAACCAGATCAGCGCATTGAGATAGACAAGAACAATGGTGAAGGGGACTGTGGAGGGTTTCACGATCTCGGTTGAGGCGTGGCTACTTTGATCCATCGCTCATGCGCTCCTTGGGCGCCCGGCGCAGAAGATTGGAGGCCACAGATCGAGCCCGAGCTTGCCGGTTGGGAGGTAGTCGCCGGTCAGCCGGACCTAGAAGCAGACCGTTTCCAGCATCTCGCATCGTCATCGCCAGGCCAGCCTCATGGCCATCATTGCCCATGCAATCTCCAGTGCCACCAAGTCCTACTCAGGCTAAGCCCGCAAGAAACCGCCGCCGCGCTTGTGAACCCCTTCACAAGCCGAGGGGGTTCAAGCGGCTCCGGCCGCGGACGGTGTACGAATGTTGCGCATCAAGGTGATCGCCATGATGAGGTTCAGAACGGTAATCAGAAGAAAGGGGACCATGATCGCCGGGCTCTCGGCGACACCTCTGAGCGCCATGTTGACCGACATGACGCTGACCGCCAATCCCAAGGTGACGCCCTTCAGGAGGACCACCGAGGTCAGCAGATAGCCCCAAGCGTTCCTTCGTAGAATGAGAACCCCCGACAAGATGGCCACGGGTACGATGAGCGCCAGATCCATGGCCTGGATCACGAGCGTCGTGGTGTTCTCTAGAGGCGGGGTCACCCCGGCAATGAGGGGAGGCACGATCCGGCCCAGCCAGGCCAAAAGCAGAAACCCACCCACCAAAAACATCGTCCCCGCCAGCCAGCCGCGAGGCAGGCTTTCCGAGAAATGGCGCTTGAGATCCTCTAAGTCAAACGAGAGCATCCCTAGCGCAAACGCGTACAGGCTGAAACCGAAGATTGCCACGTAGACCAAGAAGAGCTGGTTGTACGAGCTGAGCATCGACATCGACATGTACGTGTACAGGAAGAACCCCAGGGTGCCTGTGAGCAGCAGGCGGCCGCTCAGCGACCCTCGAAACGCTGACCATGTGGAAACGGCCAACAGCGGCAAGCCGACCACCAGGGTGACCAGATCGTTGCCCTGTTCTTGGGCAGCTGAACTGACAGTGTCGTATCTGTACAAGCCTTGTCCATTGAGCATCACCTGCTCGCCGCGGTGATTCGTGTAGGGCACCGGCTGCCCTGGACTCTGACCAAACAATCCCCGGCCGGCGGCCAACAGGGCCAACAGCCCGATGGCCGGGATCAACCACTTCAACGCGGATTGGTACTTCATGCTTCCTCCCCTTGAACTTTTTGCAGGCGAGGGCGAACTTCGCCTCCACCCGCAGCTTGGCTTGCTTTCGTTTTTGAGGCTAGCCAACCTCGCTCCCCCTCACCAGTGAACTTAGGCGCTCATGCAGGAGATGTCCGTCACCCTTTCACCATAAATGCACAGGCAAGGTGGGAGGTGTGGGTGGTGCCACCCTGCCCTCCCAGGTTGGCTTTGGCTGCTTGACCACCATGACGACAGATCAAGCCATCCGGGGAAGCAGACGGACAAATGGTAGAATAGGTGGACAACTGGATGCGTTGCTGGTGCAGCCGAAGCCGTCAGACCTTCTTCTTGAGGTTGGCGGCCTTTCAATCTCAGACGGGACCCTCACCATGGCGACTCAAAGCAATCGGACCCCAATGAAAGCCGACGACTGGGTTGTTCATCCTTCGCATGGCGTTGGACGCATCATCAGCATTGAGACCAGAGAATTCAACCAAGGTGTCCCCCAGCTGTATTATCGGGTCGCCATTCCGACGGGGTCGGTATGGGTTCCGGTCGACGGGTCAGGGGCGGGCCTGCGCAAGCTGACCGCAAAAGAGGACCTCGACCGCTATCGCAAGTTGCTTTCGGGGCAACCATCAGCTCTCCCCAGCGGCTATCGCGAGCGCCAGTTCGCGCTTCTCGAACGCCTCAAACAGACCTCGTTCGAAGCCAGGTGCAAGGTGCTGCGTGACCTAAGCGCACTTGGCTGGCACAAACGTCTGAATCAAGGCAATGCCGGGCTGCTGAGGATCGCCCACCGCGATGTGTGCACCGAGTGGGCCGCTGCGGCTGGAGTCAGCTTCAGCGAAGCTGGGGCCCATATCGGATCACTGCTTCTCGAGGGCAAGAAGTCCTTCGACAGCCAGTAGGCCGTTTTTCACAGCAGGCTCGGCTCGGACGGTCCAGTCATCCCAACCTAACCCGCTTTCCACCCGATGACTTCAATATGGACATTGGCGAAGAACGCCTCAGGGTGTTCGGACCACGCGAGAATACTGGCTTTTACACGGTCCAGAACCCTCTGATCAGCCCAACCTTCTCTCAGCGCCGTCTTGCCGAGGGGTCCATCGAGCAGCGAGACCGTGATCTCGGCATGCGCCCGCACGCTTTCGGCATCCCCTTTTGTATCTGCGGAAACGCTCTTGACGAGGTGCGAGAACCCGGCCTGGCGGAGGATGGATGGGAGCCGGGAACCGAGGTTGATGTCGCTCCCGCGGCTCGCCTGCCACGCCGTCATCAAACCGTCGAGGACCGGCAGGTCGTCAACGGGATTTCCCCAGAGGGCCAAGCTGGCGTCGGCATCGCGGGCTGCCAACAGGCCACCCGGCTTGAGCACTCGGAACGCCTGGCGAGCCGCTTCGACCGCCTGATCCGCCAGATGAACGAACATATCGTTCTCAAACGCGACATCGAAGCTCTCATCATCAAAGGGCAACAGCATGGCACTGGCGCGCTCAAACGTGACATTGTCACGCCCATGCTCTGAGACCAAGGCACGCGCCGCCGCCGCGTGGGCTTCGTCGTGATCAACACCGATGACGAAACCGGGGGCGACGGCTTCTGCCAGGCCCAAGGTGATCGTGCCGGGACCGCAGCCGATATCGACCAGATTTAACCCGGGTTCAAGATGGGGAAGCAGAAAGGCCGCTTGATGAGTGGCCTCCCTTCGGCTGTAATCTCGGCTGAGACCGGGGGTCACGCCGTGGGCACGCTTCTCTTCAGTCATCGCACTGTCACCTCTCCACATACCATCACATGTTGGGCATCAAACCACGGCGTGCCCGGCGCCTGCCAGAGCATGCCGCGCCTCCGACAACTGATCCTCCCTGACCAGCACATAGTCCGTGTCATAGGTCGACACGGCGAAGATGCTCACGCCGGCCTCGGCCAGCGCCCCGGAAAACTCTGCCAGCACCCCCACCAGCGAGAAGTCGAGCGGGCCCTCGACCTGCAAGGCACGCCAGCCTCCAGACATGGTGACGCCAGCCGGAACAGCCGACTCGAGGCACACGACGGAAAGCTCGTCGGTCGTTCTCGTCACGCTGAGAAGGCCGGCCTGAGGAAGCCACCCCGGGTAAGGGACGTTTGGCTCGAGGCGGCAGACAGCCAGCCTATCGGGGAGGAGGGTCAGGTTCATGTCTGCATATCGCCAATGCTGCCTGTCAACAAGACACGCCACTGACGAGACGAGCAAGCTCGCCAGATTCGGTCCAACGCCGCAGTCCGCCGGTCACTCGAGGCAACCGGCTTCAAGTGTCTCCTTGACAATCTTCAGCTGGACCCGGCGGTAGTGCGCGTCCACCAGGTTGAGGATGGGGCCCAGAAGGCGTATGGCCCCGCTGCGCCGTGCATGATCATGGATCGTGAATCGAGATCGTGCACCGAGATCTTCGACGAGATAGGTCGCCGAACCCGCCGCATACCATAGCCGGATTCATACACGCAGCGTTCAAAGGCTCCGTAAACGGTCACTCGCCATACGTCCTCGCGCCCGCGCACGGTCTGTCTGATGGATCTCGATCCCCACCTGACAGCACCGGGCGGATTGTTACGGACCTCTTCAAGGTGCCAGGCCCACGAAGGGATGTTCTTCGGATTGGTAACATAGTTGAAGACGGTCGTTGCAGGAAAGTCGATGTCAACACGATAACTCCGGTCTATTGTCCGCCCGTCCTTCCTGACTGAGAAAGCTTAGCTCGGGCCCCGGTGTTTGGTGCTTTCCTGGATGATGGGGCATCAAGTTCCGGTGGAATATACTAAGCCCACGGCATCCGGGCCGGTGTGGATCCCGAGAACCGGTGTCAATTCGGATGTGATCAACTCATCCGGGCGCAGTTGCTCCCGCGCCTGCTTGGCCAACTCAAAGGCCATCGCCTCGGCGTCAGTGTGCACGACGCCGACGCGGAGCGGGCGACGCTCGCCGACGCGGTCGGTGACCAGTTCCACCAGCTTGGGGAGGACGCTGGCCCCGCCTCGCACGCGTTCCACGGGCTGGATCGGCCCATTCCGGATTTCGAGGATGGGCACCTGTCTCAAGGTCGTTGCGATGAGCTGCCCAATGTGACTGATCCGCCCACCTCGCCTCAAGTAGTCAAGATCTGAGACGGTGAAGATCACACCGGTGGATTCCTTCATCCGATCCAGGAGATCCAGGATGTCCACCAACGACATGCCCTCCCGCGCCGCTCGCGCGGCTGCTATTGCCATGAAACCCATCCCAAGCGTGTTCGACCCGGAATCGAAAAGGGTTACGCCGACATTTGAGCTCATTGTCTTCGCCTGAGTGGCTGCACTGTATGTGCTCGAGAATTGACTGCCCACCAGGATCGCAAGCACAGGGCTGCCATCGGCTCCCATCCTCTCAAACACCTCTTTAAACGACCCTGGTGTTGGTCCCGAGGTCGTCGGTAGCGACCTTTTGGACCGAAGCCGGGAGTAGAACTTCTTGGGGCTGATATCACCATCCAGATAGGTATGGTCGTCCATAAAAAGCGGGAGAGGCACGACGGAGATTCCGAGCTCCTGGCACAGAGCGGCGGGGATTCCGCACATGCTGTCGGTCACAACTTGCACGTTCGCCATGTCGTATCCTCTCAGATTGGCTGCCGGCGCGGCAACCTGCGCGCGGGAACAGCGGCTCAGCCATCTACCGACACTGGAGTCCATGACCTGTGCGTGCAGAGGGGACCAAGGAACTGTGCCGTCTCGTCCAAGTCGATGTGCGGGGGAACGCGGAGGCTGATCTGAAGCTGAGACGGTCCTGGCCACGGATGCAGATACTATACACCAAGAGCAGCGGCAGGCCATGTGTGGGCAGACCCAGACCAAAGAGCCCCTCTTAGCTCAAGACAAGCTCGCGCTCAGCCCTTTACCCCAGCTCGACGGGCTCGACATCAGATCGGCCCCGGCAGCCCTGAGCATCCGGAGCGCCCGCAGCGTGACCATCTTGCTCGGCTTGCCCTGTTGTTCGATATCGATCCACATCTTGCGGTTCAGGCTGTTCTGGAGCCTCCATCGGCCCTTCTCGTCTGCCTTGGCCAGGATCCACTCGAATGCTGGCCTGAGTCGCTCGTCATGACTCTTCCCCAGGTCCACCAGGTTGGCGGTCGTCTCCAACACATCGCTCCAATAGCTCAAAGGGAAACCGAGTTTGAACCAGGTCGAGCTGACGCGCTCGGTGTAGGGATAGTCGGCCTCGACCGGATCTCGGCTCAGCAGAAACCCGGCACCGACGTCCAGGGCACGCTTGACCGCCGGCCCTCGTTTGCTCTTGGGAATGGCCAGCAATCCGCGCAGCGCCTTGTTCGCCCCCCACCCGCAGGGCTTGCCCTGGTTGACGCCGCAGGCGAACCCTGGGCCCGACGTGCCTGAGGCGTAGTATCGAAGCTCGCTGTCGCCGACGATCGCACGTGCGAGCCAATCCGTGGCTGCGGTCACGCGTGGATCCTTTCCAAACCCCAAAGCCCGCAGGGCGAAGAGCATGTTGCCGTTGAGGCACAGCACCGCTCCACTCGGCAGGGACTTCGCCTGACAGGAGAACGCGGCGTTGGGAGCAAGGCTGTGTTCCAGCAGGTACGCGCATCCCCTGCGAACCCGTTCATCGGCCGGATCACCGCCCAGTTCAGCCAGCACAAGCAGGGACCAGGCGGTCGCCCGGTACTTGGGTGAATATCCTGCGCCCGGCTTGGCCCAATAACCTTCGGCCGACTGGGCATCAAGAATAACGGGCACCGGACCGGTCCGCATGACTTCGGCCCGAGCGGCCTGCAAGTCCGGATCATCCTCTGGCGCATCGAGCAGATCCCTCAGGGCAAAGTAGCGGGCGCTTGGAAGTTGCGCATCTTCTTCAAGCAGCCAATCGAGCGGAGCGGTGTCCATGTTGAAAGCCGTCCCTTCCTGCACATGCGAGTCTTGCGTCAATCATGCTTGATCTGGAGACCGGGCTGTTGATAGGCGTTCCCATTCAAGACAGCCAGCAGACTCTGAATCATCGAGACGGCTGCGCCCGGAGAATGGTGTTCCCGCCAATGCCAGAACACGCTCATCTCAATCTCGAGATGGAACACGGACTGTTGTTTTGCGACGCTGACTGACCATTCTCCACTTTTGAACGCCGAACGCAAATCCCCCCTCCAATCGGTGCCGGCCGCCTTGGCTTGACAGCCGCCGAGTCGGCCCGCCAGCAGAACCCAACCCAAAGAGTTTGTGACGAAAATCACAAATTAGGGAGATCTGTGGCCGTGGGGGACAAACCGAATGTAGAATGGGGATGTCTGGGTGGGCTGGCGTGAGGTCGTCAGGCCTTTGTCAGGCCAGCCCAACAGAATATGCGTCAATAGGATCTGCAGCCCGGACCGCTCTCCTTCCCGCCGGAAGGTCACCCTCTTGGTAAAGCGATCACCACATGAACAACACAATCGTTGAAGCCACCGACGTGTTCAAGACCTATCAAACGGGAACGGTTTCCGTTCCGGCCCTGCGCGGCGTCAGCCTGAGCGTGCAACGCAAGGAAGTGATCGCCGTGATGGGCCCATCAGGCTGCGGCAAGACCACGCTGCTGAACTGTCTCTCCGGACTCGATGCGGTGGATACGGGTGAGATTGTCATCGAAGGCACCGAACTTACTGAGATGTCCGACTACCAGCGCACGGATTATCGTGCCCGGCGGATGGGGTTCGTCTTCCAGTTCTACAACCTGCTGCCTGTTCTCAGCGCGGTCGAAAACGTCGAAATGCCTCTGCTGGTGTCCGGAATACGGCCCACCTCCGCCCGGGAGAAGGCGTTGGAGGCGCTCGACCAGGTCGGGCTGGCCGAGCGCGCCTACCACCGCCCGGCGGCGCTCTCCGGCGGTGAACGACAGCGCGTGACCCTGGCTCGGGCACTGGTCAATGATCCGGTGATCGTCTGGGCCGATGAACCCACCGGCGATCTCGACTCCGAGACGGCCGACCAGGTGATGGACATGCTGCTCCGTCTCAACCGCGAACGCGACCTGACCTTCCTCTTGGTCACCCACGCCCGGCGGGTTGCCGCAAGATGCTCGCGCATCGTCCAGATGCGAGACGGACAGGTGGTGGGTGAACAGACCCCCGAGCAGGTCTTGGCCCAGCTCAGCCAAATTCCTGCCATGGAAGATGGCACCGGCGAATAGGACCTCGGCCGACAAGCCGATCTGACCTTCAGCGTCAATCGGCAGCACTCGGCGCAAGGAGCTCCCTGTGGAGAAGCTCTTCGGCCTGCAGATGACAACCATCGCCGCCGTCCTGGCAGCGTGCTTGGTGACCGTGGTGCTGGTCCTCGGCGTGATGGGCTGGCGCAACAACGTCATGCTCAAGCTCGGCCTGCGGCCCATCACCCGCCGCCGCACGCAGTCGACCCTGATCATTGTCGGCTTGATGCTGGCCACATTGATCATCACGGCCGCCTTCGTGACCGGTGATACGCTTTCCCACACCATTCGATCGCTGGTCATCGACCAGTTGGGCCCGGTTGACGAAGTCGTCCACCTGCGGTCCAACGGCAATGCGTCCCCCTATTTCAGCCTCTCTAGATATCAAGACCTTGCGGAGCAGATGGCGGACGACCCAATGGTGGATGGCATGGTGCCCGTCATGCATCTCAACCTACCGACGGTGGACGTGACCCAGCGCCAAAGCTTGCGCTCCATGGAAATCATGGGCCTAAGGCCGCAAGATCTGGCCGTGGTTATCCCCGAAGGCGAACGCACGGATGCCGAAGGGCGAGCGCTCCGGTTGGAGGCTTACGAGGGACGGCAGGTCATTCTCAACCAGGCGGCAGCCGAAGCGCTGGCTGCCCAGCCCGGCGACAAGCTCAATCTGTACGTTGGATCAACCCCGCGCGCCTTCACCGTGGCTGCGGTGGCCTCAGCTGGCCGGTCGCCTCGGGCAGCGATGGACCTCTACCAGGCCCAGGCCCTCCTCGGACAGCGGGGGAAGATCAACGCCATCATGGTTTCAAACCAGGGCGATCAACGGCAGGGCGCCCGGCTGAGCGATCAGGTCACGACTCGCCTGCGCGGACTTCTGACAGATGACTTCGCAGCCCGACGTCTCTTTCACCGACTGGCCGATCCGGGCGCCATCGGTGCGCTGCGCAGCGCCGCCGTCACCTACGATGGCAACACGCGCTCCGATCTTCTAAGCCTGGCCGCAGGGCTTGAGTTGGGGAAAATGGACGACGACGTACGCAGCCTGCTGGCGGATGAAGGGTTGGGCGGCGAAGTTCAGACCATCCTCGAACAAGCAGACTGGCAATCCACAACTCTGCGGCAAAGGTTGGCGAGCGAGTTCGACAATCTTTCTGAATTCAGCGTGGATGACTGGAAGCGCGATGGGCTCGACAGCGCCGAGTTGGCGGCCAACGCCTTCACCACCATCTTCGTCGTGACCGGCCTGTTCGGGATCGCATCCGGGCTGCTGCTGATCTTTCTGATCTTTGTCATGCTGGCCGCCGAGCGGAAGTCCGAGATGGGGATGACACGGGCCATCGGCGGCCAGCGCAAGCACTTGGTACAAATGTTCGTGTACGAAGGAACCGCCTACGACTTGGGCGCCGCCGCCGTGGGAGTCTTGCTGGGCGTGGCCACGGGCCTGATCATCGCCCTCACCTTGGGAAGGGCTTTCGCCTCGACCGATCTAGCCATTCGACCTTATGTCACGCTTACCAGTCTTGTCGTCTCCTACTCGCTCGGCATGCTGGTCACTTTCGGGACCGTGCTTTTCTCAGCCCGGCGGGTGAGCCATTTGAACATCGTGGCGGCCATACGCGACCTTCCCGAGCCACCACCACGTCCCATCTCGTTCAAGGACCGCCTTCTCTCGCCTGTGTACGCCCTGGTGGATGGATTTCGCCACCTGCGGCACCTGAGGCTGGTCCGGGCCGTCAGATCCTGGGTGGTTGGGATCCCCAAGAGCCTTTTCGGACTGGTCTGGGCCGGCTTCCGGGGCGGGCCCCTGACCTTGCTAATGGGCCTGGCGATGCTCTTTGGCGGGCTGGCCGCGAAGAGCGGAGCCCTGGTCTCATCGGGCGTGTCCTTAGCTTTGATCGGCTTCGGTCTCGTGCTGCGCTGGTTCCTGGGTGTGATCTTTCGGGGGCGCCGTGAACTTACTGAACGGATTGCCTTCACGCTGGTGGGTTTGTCGGTCACCGTTTTCTGGTCGTTGCCTTCCGACGCTTTCACTTTCATCGGCGTGGAAGATCTCAAGTCCGGCCCGGAGATGCTGTTCATCGCCGGATTCATGATGGTCATCGGCGCCGTCATGGTCGTCATGTACAACACCGACTTGCTTCTACAAGTAATCTTGCGCATCTTCGGCGGTAACCGCCGCCTGGCGCCCGTCTTGAGAATGGCCGTCGCCTACCCGCTGGCCAACCGCTTCCGGACGGGATTGACGTTGGGCATGTTCGGCGTCGTCATCTTCAGCGTCGTCTTCATGGCCACGCTCTATAAGGTAAACGACGCATTCTTCGCCAACACAGAAAGTCTCACCGGAGGCTTTGAACTCCGGGCCTTGGCCAGTCAAAATAACCCCATCCCCAACCTGGCCCGGTCTGTGGCCGCCAAATCTCAGCTGCGAAACGGCGGCTACGACGTGGTCGCCAGCGAATTCGACGTGCCGGTCGAGGTCCAACAGGATGGCGGCAAGTGGTACGGCTACCAGGTCCGAGCGGTGGACTCAGCCTATCTGGATAATGTCGGCTATGAGATTGCCGTCAAAGCCGAAGGCTACGAGACCTCCGAGGACGTCTGGCGCATGGTCCGCGACCATCCCGGCTACGCCGTCGTCGACAGCTACCCAGTGCCCTCACGCCAGACGACCAGCATCGTTATCGGCGGTCCGGACTTCAAGCTGGACGGGGTGTATCGTGAGGACGACGTCATGGCGCCTATCCGCTTGCGAGTGCGCGATTCGAGCGGTACCTCGTTTGATCTCACCGTAATCGGTGTGCTCGAACAGGGGTCGATGATGAACTTCGGCCTCATCGCCTCCCAAGCGACTCTTGACAAAGCCCTGGCCGACCCGCCGTCACCGACCCAGTACTACATCCACTTGGCGAACGGCGTGGCTCCCGATGCAGCCGGTTCGGCGTTGGAAGCGGCCTTTATGGAGTACGGGCTCGAAACCGTCGACCAGGTCCAAGAGATCAAAGACACCCAGGTTTCCCAGCGCGCCATAGACCAGCTGCTCCTTGGCTTCCTCACCTTGGGTTTGATCGTTGGGGTGGCGGCCCTGGGGGTGATCAGCTCCCGAGCCGTCGTCGAGCGACGGCAGCAGATCGGCGTGCTGCGTGCCCTCGGATTCCAGGCCGACATGGTCACGTGGAGCTTCATGGTCGAAGCCTCATTCGTCGCCCTGCTCGGCATCGGGCTCGGCGCGGTACTGGCGCTGATCCCTGCCTACCAGATGATCAGCGACATGGCGAGCGAACTGCCCGGCCTCCAGTTCCAGGTGCCATGGGCTTCAATCGGCTTGGTCGTCGGTCTTGCCTACGGCATGGCCCTGCTGGCCACCTACATTCCGGCCAGGCAAGCAGCATCCGTGCTGCCGGCCGAGGCTCTTCGATACGAGTAGGTCGACCCGGCCCGCCTCAAAAGACTCAGAGATCCGCCTATAGATCGGTCATCTCGATGAGTACAGGCCTTGCCGCCGAGACTTGGTAGGCCAGACGGGCTCATGATTGGGGCCGTGCCCGCCAAGTCCTGGCCCAGGCCTGGCAGAGATCCGGCTCCGGTGACATGATCGAGCCGTACAGGGCATTGGCGCGGTCGGTGTAGCCGCTCACGAAGGCCCGTGTTGCCCCCATCTCGCGGAGGCGACGGAGCCCTTCTGTCAGGAGCGCCCGCGCCAATCCCCGCCTTTGGTGGGCGGGCACGGTCGCCACCGGCTCAATGTATGCCGTGCGCGTGACATCATCAAACCACAGCGTGCAGAAGGCGGCGATCGAGCCATCGGCTGCCTCAGCCACCAGATCCAAATCCCGCCGGTAGAGGGGTGCCTTCTGGATGTTGCGGTACCAGCCGGGATCGGACCGGTTGTCCACCGCAGTGGCGATGTCCCCGTTGTGAAACCCCAGTCCAGAAGCGTAGCAGCGCTCCAGAAGTTCGAGTCCATCGCCCAAGGGGTGAATGTCGTACCCGGCCGGCATGGGCGGTTGAGGCACATCCTGCGCCAGGTCCAGGTGCCATTGACGTTCCGCCCAAGGCTGCAACTGGTAACCGGCGGCCCGCACGGCTTCCGTCAAGATCGCATTGTGTTGGTCCACCCACACCTCAAGCTGGTGTGCGCCATCAGGGGTGACCGAGGCCAAACTCTTCTCAGCCGCTCCGAGCATTTCACTGGCCAGACCCTCGGTCAGAACCTCGGACATGAAACAGAAATGGGCTTCCCCCCGCTCACCATCGGGCAGGATAAATGCCACCAACTCACCGTCGGCTTCCCACAACGTGACAACATCCTGAAGTGTCAGCTTGGCACAGTTGAACAAGCTGTGCCAGCGAGCGTAGTCAAGCCTGGCCACGTGCCAGCTGCGCTCAAAACCGGCATTGGCGAGCATAGCGCGCCGCAGGAGTTGGCGCATGTTCCAGAAATCATCTTCCGTTCGGTAGGATCTAGGTTTGATCTGTCGGGAGCGGGGCTCCGCCCCGGCCATCCACATGGTTGTCATGTTCCTTCGGTCCCCTTTACGGTTCCTTTCGAATCTTGGAGATGGTTCAGGAGCCGAAACAAGTCACCAGCGCGCTCACGTTGGTCCGGCGGCCAGCACCCTTCGGCGTCGCTCCCACCACATCGTGACAAACGGTGACCATGCGACCCACACCGCGTACTCGGCGTACACGTTCAGTGCCCCACCATAAGACCCACCACAAACCCGCCCGCCACCAGAATCCAGACCAGCGCGATGCCCTCCAAAACTCGCGGATTGGCATCCTCAGCCAGCAAATCCCGGCGCCTCGCCACGTGGGCCCAGAGCGCAGCGGCGCTCAGACAGAGCAGAAGATTGTTGATCGCCGAACAAGCAGCCACCAGCTTCTGCGTCGGGTAGGCGCCCACGATTGCCGCACTGGCAAGAATGAGCGTAATGACCAACAGGTTGAGCATGGACAGCATCACCAGGCTGGAGTCCCCATGCTTGACGAGTTTGAATGTTCTTTGGTGGATGACCCACTGGTTGCCGATCGACGCAAATGCAAAGAGGTAAATGGCCAAACGTGGCAGCATCGCCGTCAGCGAATTGGCCAGAGCCCGGCGGCCTGCGTCCGGCACCCTCAGATCCAGAACGAGGAGGGTCAGCGTGATGGCGAAGACACCCTCAACCAGGAAGGGCATCCGGTCGAGGGGCACAAGACTGTCCGACCCAGGCCCTCGTTGCACGGTTCGCTTCACCTTGGGTTGTATGCCACTCCCCGGGTCGATCGACCGGAGCCCACAAGGGCATCTTTAGTGCCGGAATGCAGTTCCATTGTGTGCCAATTTCGCGGGATTTCAACCTGACGTTCGGTCATTTCCGCCCGGCCGAAAATCAGCGGGCAATTCCCCTATCTTTGGGGGCCTGCGCCAACCGCCGGCCGTTCTTCGGGCGATGACGAGTAGGGGGTTCGGTCAACCAGCCAGAACGCCTGAGGTATCTGCCTTCCACTCCGACCATGGCTATTTGTGAAATTCCTCACAAGCCGGAGCTTTGCGTGTTGACACGCCACCGCGCAGGCTTTATACTCCCGAGACAATCGAACCCTTCACAGGCTTTGACGAGGAAGAGTAGACGCTGATCCGGTGGCGCAGAGAGCGGGCGCCGGTGAGAGTCCCGCCCACACGACGGCGTCGAATGGGCCTCTGAGCTGCTCGGCGAACGGCCCGGCAAGACACCCGGCCCATTAGCTTGAGCCGGAGCTGCCACCGTTATCAGGGCAAAGGGCATCGCGGCGCAGCCGCCGTGCTCGATGAGAGAGGTCCCGCCCAGGCTGGTGCCGTTGTTCGAACCAGCCCTGGATGCCGGGCCTAAGCAGGGTGGCACCGCGGGCCGTCAGCGCTCGTCCCTTTAGAGGACGGGCGTTTTTTTGTTTTCCCCGGCTGCCGCCCGCCCTCATCGCCCTTCAAGGCGCTGCTTGCCAGCCGGATACTTGTTCCGTACGGTCCGATGAAGCAACAAGGAGGCTACGATGAGTGAGACCACCAAGTTTGTCCTGACTGAGAAGGATCTGCCGACGGCCTGGTACAACATCAATCCGGATATGCCGGCTGACCCGGGTCCGGTTCTGAATCCCCAGACCAAGGAGCCGGCCACGCCGGAGTTTCTGTCGGCGCTCTTCCCGATGCGGTTCATCCAGGAAGCGGTCAGCATGGACCGTTGGGTGGACATCCCCGGCCCGGTCCTCGACATCTACCGGCTGTGGCGGCCATCACCCCTTATCCGGGCCCGCCGCCTGGAGAAGGCGCTCGACACCCCGGCTCACATCTACTACAAGTACGAAGGCGTCTCCCCTGTCGGATCACACAAGCCGAACACGGCCGTGGCCCAAGCCTACTACGCCAAGGAAGAGGGAGTCACAGGCTTCACCACCGAGACGGGGGCCGGACAGTGGGGATCGGCACTGGCGATGGCGTGCAGCTTCTTTGATCTCGAATGCCACGTCTACATGGTCCGCGTTTCGTATGATCAGAAACCGTACCGCCGCATCATCATGGAGACCTACGGAGCCGACGTCACGCCAAGCCCCTCCGACAAGACCAATTTCGGGCGACAGCTCCTTGAGGGCGACCCAGAGCACCCTGGATCCCTGGGCATCGCCATCTCCGAAGCGGTTGAGGCGGCGGCCACATCCAAGGGCAAGTACAAGTACTCGCTGGGGTCGGTGCTCGGGCCGGTGCTGATGCACCAGACGGTGATCGGCCTGGAGGCTCTGAAGCAGTTTGAGCTGGCCGGCGAATACCCGGACGTGGTCATCGGCTGCATTGGCGGTGGCAGCAACTTCTCCGGGTTCGCCTTCCCCTTCCTGCATCAGAACTTCACTGCCGGCAAGACCACCCGGGTGCTTGCCGTCGAACCGACCGCCTGCCCCACGCTGACCAAAGGCACCTACACCTTCGACTACGGTGACACAGCCGAAATGGCACCCATTGTCAAGATGCATACCCTGGGACACGCCTTTGTGCCACCGGGCATCCACGCCGGTGGTCTGCGCTACCATGGCATGGCGCCACACATCTGCGCACTGTACGATCACGGTGATATCGAGGCCATCGCCGTAGACCAACTGGACACATTCGGGGCCGCCGTGACCTTCGCCCGCACGGAGGGCATTCTGCCGGCGCCCGAATCGTCGCACGCCATCCGCGGGGCGATTGTCGAAGCTCTGAAGGCCCGTGAAGCGGGAGACCCCAAAGTGATCGCTTTCAACCTCTCCGGCCACGGGCATTTCGACCTTTCCGCCTACGATGCCTACTTCAAGGGTCAGCTAGAACGCTACGAGTACCCGGAGGAGAAGGTCAAGGAGGCCATGCAGACTCTTCCCCAAGTCGACCTCGCTTGACGGGGGAGCCTAAGAGCCCCGGGCCCTTGGGCCCGGGGCTTAGCACAGGGACCGCAATCCAGGTTCCCAGATACGTGGGTTTCAAGTAGCATGACGCTATGCGCACCTGCTTCGCCCTTCTGAGCGTGCTCGGGCTGACTTGCGCCGTGGCCGCCTGCGCCTCGTCCCAACCCCAGCCTGCGTCAACACCCACCCCAGCCCAAACCCCGGCGCCCGTCCCGCGCCTGCCATCCCCTACGCCGACCCTTCAGGCCTCCGTCGAGGGGCTCTACCTGATACCAGGCACACCGCCCACGTCTTCGACTGCCATGGGATATCTGCTCAATCGGACGGACAGCACAGTAGAAGATGTGACTCTACGGGTGAGCCTGGTGAACGATCAAGGCGGAGAACTGGCGCAATCCGTTATTGATCTTGCCGTGCCGCTCTTGGGGCCCGGCCAAAGCGCTCCCTTTTCTGCCGCCTTCCCAACAAGCCAGGACGCAGAGATTCAAATCGAGATCACCGGGTACCGGCCCGCTTCGGATCCGCCTGCCCCGATCGACGTCAATCTGAACCGTAGAACGCTGACCGACGAAGGAAAGCTGGCTGTGGTGGGGATCATGCACAATCCCAACCCAACCCCGGTCGAGATCCTGGGTTTGGCGATGGCGGCCACGGATTCCCAGGGCCGGCTCGTCGGCGTGGGTTCGGATTGGCGAGGTCTTTCTGGCCTCGCCGCTGGAAAATCGGTCCCTTTTCTCGCCTTGCTCCCGGCAAACGAGACCACTGTCCATGTGAGGGCGTTCGTCTCGGCGATCGCCACCGATGAACTTCCACCCTCTCCGATCGAGTGGGGCGCGAGCCCGAAGCTGCTGACCGACGACCAGGGCAATCCCTTGGTGCTCGCATCCATCCGCAACAGCGGCTCCACGCCTGCGCTGGCCAGGGTGCTGGTGACGCTCGAAGGCTCGAGTGGGACGGCCTCGGCCGCAGTGTATGCTTCGCCCATCCCGCTCGCCCCCGACGAAACAAGACCTTTCAGCGTGACCGATTTCCCTGGATTGGCCTCGCAGCTGGCCTCCGGCGGTCAAAGCCTGTCGGATCTCCGGGCGCGTGGCCAGGTCGACCCTTCCAGATCTGAGGCTACCAGCCAGGCTTCGGTTCCCCTCAATATCGAGGTCACGGCCTATGAGAACATCGGTGGGGCCCTTCTGGTTCATGGCACCGCCTACAACCAAAGCCAGGACCACGTGTTACAACCGATAGTGATCGGCGCGCTGAGGTCGACATCAGGCATGATCTGGAGCGCTGGCGAAGCAACAATCGCCGAGAACCTCGAACCCGGCGCACAAACCGACTTTCTTCTGGTGATGCCCAAGCCGGCCAATATTGAGCCATCGCAAGGGGAGTTTGACATCCGGGGACTGGGCCTGGCCCCCTGACGGCCCCGACAGCTCTCGACCCAGAGCGCGCGCAAGGCATGCGGCCTCCATTTGTTATAATTTTCTCCGACCTCTGCCCTCGGCCTTCGACGCAGCCGGTCGTCGCCTGAAACGGGGCCGGGGGGTTCTTCTGCCAGGGGCATGCCCTCATTTCACCGAAGAACTTGGGAGTTGGATAAGGAGTCATCATGGAGAAGAAGGAACTGCTGCGGATGTACCGCGAAATGGTGGTCATCCGCCGCCTGGAGGAACGTGCCTCTGAGCTCTATCAACAGGGCAAGATCGGCGGGTTTCTCCATCTGTACATCGGCCAAGAGGCGGTTGGGACAGGGGTGGTTTCGGCCCGACAGCCTAAGGACCGACTGCTCACGGCCTACCGGGATCATGGTATTGCCATCGCCTCAGGCATCGAACCCAAGGTGGCCATGGCCGAGCTTCTCGGCAAAGAAACCGGATGCTCACACGGCTTTGGCGGCTCGATGCACATGGCGGATGTCACCAAGAACTACTGGGGTGGCCACGCCATCGTGGGCTCCCATTTGCCATTTGCCGCCGGGATGGCTTTGGCGGACAAATACAATGGGAGTGACGCCGCCACGATCTGCCTGTTCGGGGACGGCGCCACAAACATTGGCTATTTCCACGAGGCCCTCAACCTCTCAAAGGTGTGGGACCTGCCGGTGCTCTGGGTGTGCGAGAACAACAACTACGGTATGGGGACAGCCGTTGAGCGGGCGTCAGCCGTCAAGGAAATCCGCCAGAAGGCCGAGGGCTATGGCATGGCCAACAGCCGCGTCGACGGAATGGACGTCCTCAAGGTCTATGAGGCTACAACCGAAGCCCTCAAGTACGTTCGCGAGAACGGTCCCTACCTTCTGGAGGCCATGACCTACCGCTACCAGGGACATTCCATGGGCGACCCGGAGCGATACCGGACGAAAGACGAAGTGACGAAATGGGAAGAGAACGATCCCATCGGTATCTTCCGCAAGCATCTGATCGACGACAAAGTCGCTGGTGAGAAGGATTTGGACAAGATCGACCAGGAAGCGGCGGATGAAATCGAAGAAGCCGTCGAGTTCGCTGAGGAGAGCCCCGAGCCCACCTTTGAAGAACTTGTCAACAGCGTTTATGTGGAAGGGGTAGGTTAGACAACCATGGCACAAATCACGATGCGCGAGGCCATCTCACAAGCGCTGATGGAAGAAATGGAGCGCGACGAAAAGGTCTTCATCATGGGCGAAGAAGTCGGTGTTTGGGGCGGCACCTACGCCGTGACACGCGGCTTCTACGATAAGTTTGGCGGTGAACGCGTCCGCGACACCCCCATCTCCGAAATGGTCATCGTCGGCGCCGCCAATGGCGCCGCCATGGCAGGGCTGCGCCCGATCGCCGAATTGATGACCATCAATTTCGCTTTCGTGGCGATGGATCAGATTGTCAACCAATCGGCCAAGCTGCACACAATGTTCGGCAAGCAGATCACCGTACCGATCGTCATCCGCGCTGTCGGCGGCGGCGGTCGCCAGCTGGCGGCCACCCATTCACAGACACCGGACGTGGTGTTCGCCCATTTCCCCGGGCTCAAGGTTGTCTCTCCCGGAACGCCATACGACGCCAAAGGGTTGCTCAAAGCGGCCATCCGGACTGATGACCCAGTCATGTTCATCGAGAACGCCACACTCTATCAGATGCGCGGCGAAGTGCCTGATGGCGACTATGTCGAACCGATCGGGGTCTCGAAAGTGCAGCGTCCGGGTTCGGACGTGACGCTGGTGGCATATTCCAAGATGGTCCAGTATTCGCTCCAGGCAGCCGAGGAGCTTGCCAAGCAGGGGATCGACGTGGAAGTCGTCGACCTTCGAACACTGCGACCGCTGGATATGGGCCCGGTGATCGATTCGTTCAAGAAGACCAACCGAGCGGTGATCGCTGAGGAAGGCTGGCGATCCTACGGCGTCGGTGCGGAAGTGGCCTCCCGGCTTTACGAGGAAGCCTTCGATTATGTGGATGCGCCTATCCGGCGAGTGGCCCAAAAGGAAGTCCCCTTGCCGTACAACCGCGACTTGGAACAGATGGCCCTGCCTCAAGTAGGGGACATCGTCGAGGCGGTGAAAGGGGTTCTGTGATGGCTGAGATTATCAATATGCCTAAGCTCGGCTTCGACATGGCGGAGGGTACGTTGGTCCGCTGGGTCAAAGCGGAAGGCGACACAATCGAACACGGCGAAGTGCTGGCCGAAATCGAGACCGACAAGGCCACTGTCGAGGTCGAATCGCAGGCCTCGGGCATCATCCGCAAGCACCTGGTTGAAGAGGGTACGCCCGTGCCTGTCGGCAAGCCGATCGCCGTGGTCGGCGAGCAGGACGAGGACATCGACATTGAGGCCCTTGTGGGCGCAGACGGGAACGGGGCAGCCACCGACGCTGAAACCAGCGACGCCGCTGACACCCAAACCCCCTCGCCAACGGCGGCCCAGACTGAGGCGGCTCCAACCAAAACACAACCCACTCAGGCTCCCACAGATGGGCACCTTCCGGGCGGCGTCAAGGCTTCACCGGTGGCCCGGCGCATGGCAGCCGAGATGAATCTGGATCTGACCGCTCTTTCGGGGTCCGGTCCGGGTGGCCGGATCGTGAAGAGCGACGTCGAATCGGCTGCGGCCGGCGGCGGTCCCTCCGGCCCGGCCTTCGGCGTGAAAGCGCTGGCACCAGGCCAGACAGAGCGCGTCCCCCTAACACGGCTCCGCTCCGCAATAGGGCGGCGCATGACGGGCTCCAAGCAGCAGGTCCCGCACTTCTATGTCACAGCAGACCTGGATGCAGGGCCGTTGATGATCTTGCGGACCGAGATGAACGATGCGCTGCCTGATACGAGCAAGATTTCGGTCAATGACTTCATTGTCCGAGCGGCGGCGCTCAGCCTTCGCCAGTTCCCCAATCTGAACGCCTCGCTGGAGGAAGACGCCATCGTTCGCCACGGTGAGGTCAACATTGGCATGGCCGTAGCAGTCCAAGACGGCCTGCTGACCGTGGTCCTTCGCGACGCCGACCAGAAGTCTCTGCCCCAGATCGCCGAGGAAGCCAAACCGCTCTTCGAGCGGGCCCGTGACGGCCGGGTGCGGCCGGATGACATCGAGGGATCGACCTTCACCGTATCGAATCTGGGGATGTTCGATGTCGACAACTTCATTGCCATCATCAACCCGCCCGAAGCGGCGATCCTGGCCGTGGGCAGCGTGCGCAAAGTGCCTGTGGTGGCAAACGATCAGCTGGCAGTGGGCCAACGCCTCAAGGTGACGCTGGCTGCCGATCATCGGGTGACGGACGGCGCTGAAGCCGCACGATGGCTCCAGGAATTTCGCACCTTCATCGAGCACCCAGTTCGGCTCCTGATGTAGACCAGATTCATGAACCCAGAGCCTGGTCTTTGTCACAACGTCGCTGGCAGACTAGAATAGGCGACCTGAGGTGGCAAATTGACCCTTCCCAAGCGGATCCTGGTGGTGGATGACGAGCCCGACACCGTTGAGCTCATTCACCTGACTCTTTCTACAGCCGGCTATCAGATTGATTCGGCCATGAGCGCCTTCGAGGCCCGGCGGAAACTGGAAGACGACCACTATGATGTTCTGCTCCTGGACGTGATGATGCCCGAAGTCTCCGGCTTCGACCTGCTCAGGCAGCTCAATGAGAGCGGCATCACCGTCCCGCCGGTCATTTTCCTCACGGCGCGGAAGACGCCCCAAGATCGCGAAACCGGCGAAGACCTGGGCGCAGTCGGCTATCTGACCAAGCCTGCCAAGCGTGGCGACTTGCTGGACTCAATCGAGAAGGCCCTGGGCTGAATCGCGAGTCACTTCAAATGAAACAAAGAGACCCCCGCCATGGATTGGCGGGGGTCTTGTCATTTATGTACGAGATGATCTATTTGGCGTAGTCCACAGCCCGGGTTTCACGGATCACGGTGACCTTGATTTGCCCAGGATACTGCATGCCCTCTTCAATCTTCTTGGCCACGTTGCGAGCCAGACGCGTGGCATCCAGATCGTCAATGTCATCCGGCTTGACGATGACCCGGATTTCGCGCCCGGCTTGCAGGGCGTAGCTCTCCACCACGCCCTTGAACGAATTGGCGATGTCCTCAAGAGCCCGGACGCGCTTGATGTAGTCCTCCAAGCTCTCCCGCCGGGCCCCCGGCCGCGCACCACTGATCGCATCGGCGGCCTCGACAATCACTGCTTCAACCGATTCTTGCTCCACTTCGTGATGGTGTGAGGCGATGATGTTGACGACCTGAGCGTTGACCCCGTGCCTGCGGGCAAACTCAGCCCCGATGGAAGCGTGGGTTCCTTCGACCTCATGGTCCATCGCTTTTCCTAGATCGTGCAGCAGGCCGCCAGCGCGAGAGAGATCTAGATTGGCGCCCAACTCAGAGGCGATGACGCTGGCGATCTGAGCGGTTTCCACGGCATGCGCCAACTGATTCTGGCCGTACGAGGTGCGGAACTTCAGCCGACCGAGCTTCTTGACAATTTCAGGATTAAGGCCGTGCACGTTGGCTTCATAGGCTGCCGCCTCACCTTCCTCGACCATCAATTGATCGACTTCCTCGCGCACTTGGCCCACAACTTTCTCGATTTGGGATGGGTGGATGCGCCCGTCAAGAACCAAGGATTCCATCGAGCGTCGAGCCACTTCGCGCCGGACCGGGTCGAAGCATGAGATCGTGACAGCTTCCGGCGTGTCGTCGACGATCACATCGACACCGGCAGCCTGCTCGAAGGCGCGTATGTTGCGGCCGTTGCGGCCAATGATGCGCCCTTTCATATCGTCGGAAGGCAGCGGCACAACCGAAACAGTGATTTCGGAAACGTGATCGGAGGCCACGCGTTGGATGGCATCGGCGATGAGCTCACGCGCCCGGCGCTCTCCTTCGACTTGGGCTTCCTCTTCGATCTGGCGAATGATGCGCAGCATGTCCGCCCGGGCCTCTTGCTCAACCTCAGACAATAGATGCTGTTTGGCCTCTTCGCGTGTCATGCTGGAGACCCGCTCAAGCTCCGTCATGATTTCTACGTGGCGCTCCTCGACTTCGTTGGCGCGCTTGTCGATGGCACTCTGGCGTTTGTTGAGGGTCTGCTCGCGGCCTTCGAGGTGCTCCAAACGATTATCCAGCTCCGCCCGCCGCCGCTGAAGCCTTTCGTCCTCACGATTGAGCTCCGTTCGGCGGCGAGTGGCCTCCGCTTCTGAAGAGTCGCGAATCCTCAGGGCATCATCGCGCGCCTTGAGCTCGATTTCTCGCGCCTGGTCTTTGGCGGCGTCAATGATCCTCTCTGCTTCTGATTTCTTGTCTTGAACCATCCGGCTGTGCTGCATCTGGCGAACAAAATAGCCAATCCCTGCGCCCACAGCCAGACTGATCACAATAGCCAGGATCAGTATTGGTGTGTTCACTCACGATCCTCACTTTCCCTTCCAGCGACCTCACGCCAAACACGTGGTATCACCGTTCGGATTTGGTAGGTGTTAAATCCGCTGCCGCGCAAGGTAGCCGCGCATGCGCTTCTGGAATAATTGCCAAGCAAGGCCCTGATAACGGCGGGCAGCCTTCTGTGCTGCCCGATAAACGGCCTCATCTTCATCCAATCCAGACAGGGCGCTTTCGATCGCCTGTCTCGATACCCCCTTCTTTCGCAATTCCGCACGCAGTGCTGCAGCGCCTCGCGGACGGAAGGCGGTACGGTTTTCGACCCATGCCTTGGCGAAGGCTTGGTCGTCAGCCAAACCGGTCTCACGTAGACGCTCAAGCACGCCTTCCTGCCCTGTCTCGGACACATCCTTGCGCCGTAAGTAGTGCCTGAGTTCTTGTACGGATCGCGGCCTGCGTGCGATCAATTTGGCGGCTCTTCGATAGCCCTCTTCCACCTCGTCTTCCGCTTGCAGCTCTGCAACCCGCTCCGGGCCGAGATGTTGGCCGACCTTCAGGCCGACTGCCAAGATCTTGGCCAGCCCAAAGGCGAACTCCCCGTCCAATTCGACGTTCACCCGATCCTTGTTCCTCGATTGAAGTCGGATGGCCGTCACTTCGCCTTGCGTCGGAGACCTCCTCGTCATGTTCACAGCAAGCGAGCCGCGCCCCGGGATAACCCGAACGCGGCTCGCGCAGCGAACCCGACAATGGCACTTATCTGCCGTATGTGATTTGACGCCGCCTGGCCGAGGGCTGGATCGCCTTCAGACCATCAACGTTAGGATGACGCCTCCTTGTCAGGAGGCTTGGTCCTGCTTCGTCACCTTCCGCTTCAAACCCAACCACATATCTGCGGTGTCAAATCGCAATCTGTTTTTGTCGCAACGCTAGGCCGCGCCCTTCCCTCTCGGACCCCCTACGCAGCACTTCAGTTTGTTCGGCGTCCGGACACGGGCGCCTCAACCTTCTACATCCTCGAATTCTGGTTCGGTTGCCGGCAGCTCTGCCGCCGTGCGGATAGCCTCTTCCAATGATTGCGCCAACTCGGGGTTCTCCCGCAGGTACTGCTTGGCATTCTCTCGCCCCTGCCCCAGCCGGGTTTCCCCATACGAATAATACGACCCCCGCTTTTCAATCAACTCCGTCTCCACCCCAATGTCCAACAGATCCCCGGCTTTCGAGATCCCTTCGTTGTACATGATGTCAAACTCCGCCACTCGAAATGGCGGCGCCACCTTGTTCTTCACCACCCGCACTCGCGCCCGGTTCCCTGTGATCTCCTGCCCCACTTTGATGCTCTCGATCCGCCTCACATCCAGCCTCACCGACGAGTAGTACTTCAACGCCACCCCTCCCGTCGTCGTCTCCGGGTTCCCAAACATCACCCCGATCTTCTGCCTCAGCTGGTTGGTGAAGATCACGGCTGTATTCGTCTGCTTGATCGCCCCCGACAGCTTCCGCAGCGCCTGACTCATCAGCCGCGCCTGCGCCCCCATCGTGGCGTCCCCCATGTCCCCCTCAATCTCCGCTCGCGGCACCAACGCCGCCACCGAGTCGATCACCACCACATCCACCGCACCGCTCCTCACCAGCGTCTCGGCGATCTCCAGCGCCTGCTCCCCCATGTCCGGCTGCGAGATGTACAGATTGTCAATGTCCACCCCGCACCGCTTGGCATACGTCGGGTCCAACGCATGCTCCATGTCGATGTAGGCGCACACGCCCCCCAGCTTCTGCGCTTCGGCCACGATATGCTGGCACAGCGTCGTCTTCCCTGACGCTTCCGGCCCATAGATCTCCGTCACCCGGCCCCGCGGGATGCCCCCCACGCCCAGCGCAAGATCCAGCGCCAGCGACCCCGTCGGAATCGCCGCCACCGCCTGATGCGCCGACTCCCCCAGCCGCATCACCGCACCGTCGCCGTACTGTTTCTTGATGCGATCTACGGCTGCATCAAGAGCTTTTTCGCGTTCTGTGGACATAGGAAGAGACTAAAACACCTCTTATTACAACCCAATATGGGAAGTCTACCTGAGATCAAAAGCCAGCGCAAGACACGGCCCCGTTCCACCGGCGCGAAGGACCAAAAAAGGGATGCGAGCTGTTTCGCATCCCTTACGCGAGGCCACCAGATACTCTTGTCGTTTTTGAGAAAGCCCCCGCCATGCCGTGTGCCGCCAGGTTTTGAACCTGCATTCGCAGGTGGGGACCTACTCGTGAGTTCCGCCTTGGCCGCAGCCTATCGCGTCACACACTGAAGATCGGTTCCCTCTTAATTACTGTTGGCTCAAAACGATATGCCGCATCACGAACACGGCAGGGATTGACTCTATGTATACCACGACTCATTTCGGGTTGGCAATGGAACCAGCGTTGTCGTCCGGCGCGTTGACCTCCAGGTGCAATTCGTCCAGTTGTTCGGAGGTGGCTGGAGAGGGCGCGGCTGCCATCACATCCCTGGCAGCCTGATTCTTGGGGAAGGCGATCACCTGACGGATGTTTGGTTCATCTGCCAGGAGCATGACCAAACGATCGAGGCCGGAGGCGATGCCGCCATGCGGTGGCGCGCCGTACTCAAAGGCCTCCAACATATGCCCGAACAGCTCACGCGCCGTTTCCAGCTTCTGCCCAATCAACGGAAAGATCTTCTCCTGGAGCTGGCGATCGTGAATGCGGATGCTGCCTCCTGCCACCTCATTGCCGTTCAGAATCATATCGTACTGGGAGCCCCGCACCGCGCCCGGATCTGAATCAAGCAGGGGAATGTCCTCATCAACAGGCATGGTGAATTGGTGCTGGCTGGGATCCCATCTGGAACTCGTCCCCGTTCCAAGTCATGAGCGGGAAATCGATCACCCAGCAGAATGCCAGCACCTCTGGATCCCGTAGATCCAGCATGTCTCCCAAGTGCTCACGCAGCCTCCCGAGGGATTCGAACACAATCTTCGGTTGATCGGCAACACACAGCAGCAGGTCACCTGGCTGGAGATCCGTCCGAGCCCGCAGCTCGCGCAAGGTGTCTTCGGAGAGGAATTTTGCGAAGGAAGAGCGCTCCTTCCCCTGCTCGTCGATAGCCAGGTAGGCCAGCCCCTTGGCACCAAACGGCGCGAGATACTCAGTCAACTCATCGATTTGGCGCCGACTGTACCCGCCGCAGCCGCGTGCGTTGATGCAGCGCACATGCCCACCGTTCGCGGCTGCCTTCTCGAAGACTTGAAATCCGCTCGATTCGGCCAAGTCGGTCAGATCGATGAGTTCCATACCAAAACGCAGGTCGGGATTGTCCTTCCCAAACCGATTCATCGCCTCAGCGTACGTCAACCGGGGCCATGGCGAGGCCAGCAAGCGCTTGTGCGGCACAAGCTCTTCCACCAGTGACGTGTAGATGGGCTCCACCAAGTCCAGAATATCTTCCCGCTGCACAAAAGACATTTCGATGTCCAGCTGCGTGAACTCCGGTTGGCGATCTCCGCGCTGATCCTCATCCCGAAAACAGCGGGCGATTTGAAAGTATCGCTCTACCCCGGCCACCATCAGCAGCTGTTTGAGCTGTTGCGGGGACTGCGGCAGGGCGTAAAACTCGCCCGGATAGAGCCGGGAGGGCACAAGATAGTCGCGAGCCCCTTCGGGCGTCGTCTTGAACAGAATTGGAGTCTCAACCTCCCAAAAACCCCGGGCATCAAGCGCGTCTCGGATGTACTTGATAACCCGGTGGCGAAGTTCCAGGTTCCGCTGAAGCCGCTCTCGCCGCAAGTCAAGGTAGCGGTACTTGAGACGAACGGTTTCGTCGACCTCGGTCTCTTCGTTGATCGGGAATGGGGGCGTCTTGGCAGGGTTGAGAATGTTCAACTCTTGCGCTTCGACCTCAACTTCCCCGGTCGGCATGTCGGGGTTCTCGCTGCCCGCGGGCCGACGGCGGACCTTGCCCGTGACCTGAATCACCCATTCCGGCCGGACCTGTTCGGCGTGGCGATGCGCCTCGGCTGAGAGGTCGGGATTTGCCACCACCTGAACCAGGCCGGATCGGTCCCTGAGGTCAAGGAATGTCACGCCACCGTGATCCCGGCGTCGGTGAACCCATCCTGCAAGGACGACTTGATCGCCGGCGTGTTCGGCAGTGAGTTCTCCGCAGTTTTGGGACTTGTACATGCTGCCTCCCGATCAAAAAAAGGCGCCGCCCGAGATGTCGCGTTCGGGCGGCGGAGGGGTCATCACCCACGAGGTTACTCTGCGGGGGTGCCCGCCTTCCGCCGCCGGGGATTCGTATTCGCGTTGGGCTTCTGCGCCATCGAAATCAGCCTCATGAGAGTGACTTTCTGATGCACGCGATTATAGCATCCGCATTCTGCGTCGGTCAACGCGCCGGACCATCCGAAGACTGAAGCGCAGCTTCCACGCCTTCCATCAGATCCGCTTTGGAAATCGGCTTCATGAGATAGACATCGGCTCCCGCATCCATACCGGCCTGCACATCCTCGGGCTGGCTCATGGCCGAGGCGATGATGATGGGAAGATCCCTCAAATCCGGCTCGCGGCGAATGAACCTGCAGAACTCCAGCCCAGAAAGTCCGGGCATCATCACATCCACCAGCACCAAGTTGGGGCGATGCTGCTGAATGGCTCGGATCGCCGTCCCGGTGCCGTGCACAACCGCAGTTTGATAGCCCTCGTTCTCAAGCATCAGACTGAACATTTCGGCCGTGGTCGCTTCGTCGTCCACGATCAGGATGGTCAAGTCGTCCAAGAAGACCTCCATGGCACCAACTCATGCCAGAGACCGGAGTATACCTGACCCCCAACGGCCCAGCAATGAACCCGTTTCTGTCGCCCACCCATGTTCTTGCTTATGACTGGCCCTCCAGCCACTTCAGGTCCTGTTGGGTATCCAGATCGAAAAACCCTCGAGCATCAGCTTCCACAATCTGTGTCTCGAATTGATTGAAAATGGCCCGGCCTCCCGTGTCCCCCTCGACTTGCGCCAGGGCATCGAAGGTCGATCGATCAAAAAGCACCGGATTTCCCCGCTTCCCCTCCGCATGTGGAAGGACAATCGGCGCCAGACTGGCCCAGTGGGTCCGGACAATGGAACGGATGAGCTTCGGTTCGACCAGCGGCATATCCGCCAGCAAGAACATGGCAGCCTCCGCCTTGACCCGGACGGCGGCCAGCCCTAGGCGCATGGACGACGATTGCCCGATCTCCCACTGATCATTGACCAGAGTGCGCACCGGCAAATCATCGATCGCCCGGCTGACCTCATGAGCGTGGTCACCCAGCACCACGACCACCGGGGCCAGGCCCCCTGCAAGGGCGGCTTGCACAGCAAAGCGAACCAGCGGCTTCCCTTTCCAGTTCTCGAGCAGCTTGGGACGTCCCAAGCGTTTTGAGCCGCCGGCTGCCAGGATCACGCCCGCCGTCCGCCCGACAACCTGTTCCACCGGGTCGGCGGCCGCCAGAGATGCAAGAATGACCGAGTTCACATCCGAGGCCAACAACAGCTGCGCGGCGCAATCCAGAGCCGCCTCCCGGCGGCCCGCTTCATCCACCTGAGAGATGAGAACGCGCAGCTCGGCCCCCTCCGGTCGTCCTTTGAGGCCCCCATCCGAGGATCCAACCAGTCTGGCAACACGCCCGGGGGTAAGGTCCACCCCCAAGGGCTCACCTAGAACCTGGGCGGCCACCTCCGGCCGATGGACAAAGTCCGCCGTAAGCGGGAGTCCAAAGACGGACGCCCCCACGACGGGCACAAGTATATTTGTGAAATTCGGCACAAGTGGCTCGTGTTCAGCCGGCGCCTTGAGGCTTTTACCGCGCGCCCCGTCAGCTTCAATCACCAGCACCGCCCCGGCCTGCTGGGCGAGCTCATGGAGCAGGATCAGGTTGGCTTCGCCAGGCGAGGACCAGCGGGACCGGTCTTCCAGGGGCGGGCCGGTGACGAGCAGGCTGCCGGTGTGCCCCAACCCTTCTCGTGCTCGGTCCATATCAATCCGCCCGGTCAGCACAATGTGCGACGCGGCCAAATCGGCCTGGTCGAGGCCAAGGTGGGTTGTTGTGGTCAGCAGAACAGGGATGTCAGGCGAGGTTTCTCCGGCCAGTCTACGCAGCGCGCCGGACTTGCCGCCAGCTCCAGTGAAGGAGATGGTTGTGCCGGCAGCGGTTCGGAGTGCTTTGGACAGCAGCACTCAAGCCGCCAACTGCCGCCGGATTTTCGGACTCGACAGCATAGCCTCCAAAACCCCTCCTCCAACGGCCAGTGACTTGTCAGAGATTTGGGTGCAGTAACTGGGATTTCGGCGCGGATCCAGATCGCCTATCTTCATAGCCTCATGCACGGGCAGACCATCGTGGATCAGCCCTCTCAGCACGCCATCGAAGGCAGCTGTCACTTCATGGCCGTCCACCGTGGCAATGGTCTCGCCTCGATGTACCTGCTTACCCAGTGCCACATGCGACATGAGGACACCCTCGGCAGGGGCACGCAAGACGCGATCCACATCATATCCAAGCACCGCCTCGGGGACCCCCGTGTCAGCTTCCGCCGAGCCTTCCCAATAGACGCGGCCCATGCGGTGCCCACGGTTCGTCTCAACGACAGCATGGCAATCCTTGCCTGCCGTAAACCCGGGGCCCAAGCCGATCACCATGGGCGCAGAGGAAAGGGGGAGTTCGGGGGGGCGTTTTCTCATCCGCCCATCGATAAGTGCGATCCAATGGCCGCTCGACAGCAAACCTGCCTCTGGGTCGACAATCACCGGAACCTCGCCGGCCTTCAGCGCAGCCTGAATTTCGCCTTCATCGAAAACGCGGACGCCGCGCAGTCCTTCGATTTCCACCGATCCGGCATAGATCGCCTCGGCCAGGGCCACCAATCGTCGAACGGCCAGCGGTTGTTCTGTCTCTGCGACCACCACGGCGAAGCCAGCTTGATGCAGCCGGTAGGCGACACCGGTCGCCAGGTCCCCGCCTCCACGAATCAGGGTCCTTGGCCCGACCCCGTTCATTGGTCCTTCAAGGGCCGAATGCCCGCCAGCACCCTCTCCGGCGTGAGCGGGAAGGCGTGAAACCAGACGCCAGCCGCATTGTGCACCGCCGCTGTCAGGGCTGCCGCCAGGGGAATGAACGGCATTTCGGCCATACCGCGCGCCCCCCATGGGCCCCGAGGGTCTGGATACTCGACAATCACGCTCTTGACCGTGTCAGGGATGTCGAGAATACCGGGGATCAAATAGGTCGAGAAATGGGCGGATTGGACGTAGCCATCCTGCTGGACGAAGTTCTCTAGAATGCCATAGCCGGCAGCCTGAACCACAGCGCCTTCGATCTGCCCCTTGACCAATTCGGGATTGATGGCTTTGCCCACATCGTCGGCGCAAACCACGTTCAAGACGTGCAACTGGCCCGTCTCAGCGTCTACATCCACCGTGGCGGCCTCGGCCACGTAGCCGTAGGCGAAGTTGGGCATGGACTCTCCCGTCTTCGGATCGAGCATACTCGTCTTCGGGGGGTGATAGACGAATTGGCCAATGGCCGGCCGGTCTTCGGCCTCCCATTGCCGCAAGGCTGCCTCGACAGCGCCTTGGACCGCGTTGCCAGCCATAAATGTCATACGGGAGGCCGAGGCGGAGCCGGAATCGCCAGAAGAGGCGGTATCGGACATCTCCAGCCTAACTCGTTCAATCGGGACCCCTGCTGCCTCAGCGGCCATTTGGGCGATGGCGGTGTGCGAGCCCTGCCCGACGTCGGCACCGGCATGGCGCACCCACAGCTCTTCAATCTCGCCGCCTCCCCGGAGTTCGACACGCGCCTCGCAGCTTTCAGGCGCTCCGAAAGAAAAGCCGACGTTCTTGTAGCCGCAGGCAAACCCGATCCCGCGTTTGAGATGCGGCGCGGACGGTTCTCCAAGCGAATCCGCAGATGGCGCTGTCCAGCCTTCGTCCGTCTCTCGCCACCCAGCCTCCTCTGCACAACGCTGGATCACGGTCTTCATCGAGACCCCCCCGGGGAGCTTTGTGCCCACGGGAAGGATGGATGACTCGGTTAGCGCATTGCGCATGCGAATCTCAACCGGGTCCATATCGAGTGCTTCAGCCAGTCGCGCAATTTGCGTTTCGGCAGCGAAGATCCCTTGGGGGGCGCCAAAGCCGCGAAATGCGCCGCCGGGAATGTTGTTGGTGTAGATGCTGTAGGCGTCGACCTTGACGTTCGGGATCTCGTAGGGTCCGCTGCACATCAATGTGGCATTACCCAAGACTTTGGTGGACGTGTAGGCATAGGCACCGCCGTCCTGAACGACCTCCATCTCGGCCGCCACGACCTTGCCTTCCTTGGTGGCTCCCCACTTGGCTCTTATGACAAAGGGATGCCGCTTGTGGTGCCCAATGATTGACTCTTCCCGGGACCAGATGATCTTCACCGGTCGTTCGATGCCCTTCTGGTGAAGTCGCCACGCAGCCAGCGCGAGCACGATCTGGATCGACATGTCCTCCCGCCCGCCGAAAGCACCGCCGATGGCGGGATAGACGATCCGGACGTCTTCGTCGGGGAGATCCAGTGCATGGGCGATCTGCTCTCGGTCCTCGTGGGTCCACTGGCCCCCGACCTCCACTGTGACCCGCCCCTGTTCATCGATGTAGGCAAGGCCAGCTTCGGGTTGAAGGAAAGCGTGTTCTTGGGCCGGAGTGCGATATTCACCTTCAACAATGATGTCTGCCTGTTCAAAGCCGGAGGCGACATCCCCATGCCGGATGTGATACTCACAGAAGATGTTGTGCTCCCGATCGGGATGGATCTGGAAGGCGCCTTCTTCCCGTGCCTGGAGGGGGTCGGTGAGCACCGGAAGATCTTCGTACTCAACCTCGATTTCCTTCACAGCCGCCTCGGCTTGGGTTTCAGTTTCCGCGACAACCAAAGCAACTTGATCGCCAACAAAGCGCACGTGGTCGGCGTCTGCCTTGCTTGAACCCGGCCCACACAGGACGGGTTGGTCGGGCATGATCAGACCGTATTCGTTGACCGGCACGTCTTTGGCGGTAAACACGGCTATGACGCCCGGCATGGATTCCGCCTTGGTTGAATCCAGTCGTGTGATTCGGGCGTGGGGCCGGCCGGCGAAAAGGATCTTGGCCATGGCCTGGTTGGGGCGATTGATGTCGCCAGGATAGAGCGCTTTTCCGATGACTTTATCCTTGGCGTCCAACCGTGGGAGGGATTGACCGATCACGGGCATGCGTCTGACCTCATTTCATTGATGTGTTGATGCCGCCGCCTCGCCCATCTGAGCCCGGCGGGGCCCAAGACGCCTGATTTCAGATCGAAAAATGCGCCTCAGGACGGCCAGGCTGGTGGCATAGGTTGGATCCATTCCATAGTAGGAAAGCGTCCCGGCACCGAGATTGCGCCCTTTGCTCAACGGGGTATCTGATGCGTAGTGCAGGATGCCCAGCTCGAAGGGAAGCTCGTGCAGATTGACAATCTCATTGTCGGGGTAGCGTTTGGGTCGAGCAAGTTCGTAAATCGCCGAAAGATAGGGACCGGCTTCCATTTCGATGTCGGTGTAGCCTTCGCGATAGAAGACGTCCATGTACCTGGGTGTCTGCAAGAAGGTCCCTCGCACACTGACGGCCTTCTGATTGTCGAGGACGGTCCCATACATCAGCTCCTGATCGACATCGGAAGCCTTGAAGCAATTCTCGAACAGATAGGTATTCAGTGACTGCTCATCGTAGATAACCTGAGGGATCATGACATCCCCCACGATGGCGTTGAGAGTGGCTGCTTTCCCCAAGACGTACACGCCTCGCAGCTCGCCTACCCTTGTGGCGACATAGGCCAATACGAGGTAGGCCGCCATCCCAAGCGGGTAGTCAATGTTCACAACCAGGGCGTCGCTGTGTTTGAGCAGATCCAGCTCTTCATCTGCCAATCTCGGATCTACCCAACCGGGTTGAATCTCAGACAAGTTGAAGACCTGGGCTTCTAGATCAAAGCTGTGCTCGCTGGGGACGCGAAGGATACCAGACTTTCTTTCGTCATCAGCCAGACCGGCCACCAGGCCAAACGGGTCATCCGAGTCCATATATCGTTTGAACGCGTAGTAGAGGAAGTTCTCGCGACTGGAACGCACCTGCTCGGCCTCGATCCCCTGCCATTCCGCCTGCAAGTCGGGCTGGCCCGTGTCGTCCACAAAGCGGATCAATTCATCTTCATGGCGCAGCGCAAAGCCGGAGACCAAGTTGGCCAGACTGTGCGTGTTGCTGGAGACGAAGTAGACCGGCCGGTTGAGCAATGTCGGCTCCAACTCCTCGACTCGTTCCCACCACAGCTGTGTGGCCCGCCGGTATTCGTTCAAAGAACTCGAAAGGAGACGCACCTTCAGACGTTTCCCGCCCTCCGCAATCGCCCGCATGAGAGGCCAGAAAGCCTCTCCCCACACCCTTCGCAGGCGTTCCATCTCTTCCGCGTCCACTCCCAGGCCTTGGGCGAACACGGCCACATCATCATCTCCGTCCTTGGCTTGGGCCAGATAGCTGCGCACCTGCCCACCAGCCATCAGACGGTGGAGCTTGTTCCACTCAATCTGAAAGGAAGTCAGCAGCGGGATGATATCGTCGATGTCGGAACGGCTAGCGATGTAACAGGCGAGCGTGTCCTCACCGTTGAAGTAGCTCAACCGGCGCCGTGCTCTCGCCGCCGCCGGCGTCCACGCCTCAACGTCTCCGATACCCTTCAAACGAAACACGTCCTGGCTCTGGCCGAGGATCACCCTTTCTACCTTGGCCATACACTGTGGAAGGCGAAGCGAGCTGTAGATAAAGGCCGAGAAATCCGGCAGCGCAGCGCGCGCTCCCGGATGGAGTGGCGAACCCATGCTGGCGTGGACTTCTTCCAAGGTGCGAATCTCTACATCGGCTGTTGATCGCAGCAGGGAATAGTAGGTTCGGATGTAAAGCTCGATTTCCTCTGAGCCAGTGCGAGGAACTGTCCGATCCATATCGGCCTAGCGCCCTCTGCTCCGGTAGACCCCGCGCTTCTGCTTCCTGCGCTTGGGCGTTGGGGCATCCGTTTCACTGGGTTTGATCGGGAACATGATGGCATACACGAAGCTCACCAAGCCGAATCCCAAGAGCAGGAACAGGAACCCGACCACAAGCCGGGGCGTCAATCCGTACGGCAGCCATGAAGGCAAGAATGGAGGCTGAACAGCCGCCGGCGGGAGGTAAACCCAGCCGTTGCGAGCGTTAGCCGCCAGGAACCAGCCCGAAAACGCATATCCTGCCACGGCGAAAGCCACCATCATGAGGCAGCCCACGCCGCGCCAGATCGGATTCATCCGCTGGCGTTCTTCTCGCTGTTTGTCAAGCTGTCGGTAGCGATATGATTCGCGTCCCATGAGCTGTCCCTTCGGGCCGTTTCCGGCCCTGGCCGAAAAGCTGGCTCCGCTCAGATTAGTCAGCTGCCGATCGGAGCGATCGGTCGCTTTCCCTGGCTGCCTGTTCGACGGCGTCAACAATCTTGTAGTAGCCGGTGCAACGGCATAGATTTCCAGTCAGCGACTGCTGAATATCCCATCGAGTCGGTTGCTGGCGCTCCTCCAAGAGCTTCGCTCCCGACATCAAAAAGCCCGGCGTACAGTAGCCGCACTGTACCGCTCCTTGATCCAGAAACGCCTGCTGAATGGGATGAAGCTGATCGCCGTGGGCCAGACCCTCAACGGTGATGATGTCAGCCCCGTGAGCCCTTGGTGCGGGCACCATGCATGCCATGACCGCCATACCGTCCAAGAATACGGTGCATGCGCCACATTCGCCCTCGGCGCAGCCTTCCTTGGTGCCGATCAGCTCGCCTTCTTCACGCAAGAGACGCAGGAGCGTCTTGCCCTGGCCAGTGTCGAACACATACTGCTTGCCGTTGATGGTTGTATGAATTGGCCGATGAGCATCATGCTCTTCAACCGCTTCGAGCTCACGGGTCCAGTGGTACTCGGCGGGACCCCACAGGGTCACCGGATGTTCTGGGTAGCCTTGACGCTCGTCTCCGGCTGCCAGGCTGCGAAGGGCACGGCCGACGATGGTCTTGACCATTTGCGCGCGATAGGCGCTGCTTCCGCGCACGTCGTCAATCGGATGGGCAGCATACTGGGCGGCTATGGCGGCCCGTTCGATGGTTTCCGGAGTTAGCGAAACGCCGCTGAGCGAGGCTTCAGCCGCTTCGGCATTTACGATCGTCGGGGCGACAGAGCCCAGGGTTATGCTCGCCCGATCAACGATCTGACCGTTCATCTCGAGCACAACGGCGGTATTGACAATTGAGATGGCCTGCGCCCGACGCAATCCGAGCTTGAGGAAGGTGCTGCGGGAGTTTGAGCCGGGCAGGGAGAACGAAATGTCCACCAGCATCTCATCCGGCCGCATCACGGTCTTCCGCACCCCTTCATAAAAGTCTGCCAGGGGGACGAGGCGTTCAGCCTCATATGAACGCAGGAGAACCTGGGCGCCGAGGGCCATCAATGCTGGAATGGAGTCGTTGGCCGGAGAGGCAGTGATCAGATTGCCAGCCACGGTACCCCGGTTGCGGATCTGGGGCGCCCCAACTTCCCAACAAGCTCGAGCAAGTACGTAGGCTCGGTCAACGATCAAGGAAGATGTCGCACAGTGATTGTGTGTCACCAGCGGACCCATGTGGACCACGCCATCATCCTGCCGGATCATGTCCAGTCCCGGGATCCGGGTGATGTCAATCAACGTGGTCACGTTCGGGCGCTGGCCGCGTTCGAGCTCCAAAATCAAATCGGTCGCGCCGGCAACGATTCGGGCGTTACCCTGGTTATCGTGAAGGGCCTGGATCGCCTCATCCAGGCTGGTTGGGGTGAGGTAGCGGTCCCACAGATTCATTCTGACTCGGCTCCCTTGCTGCGGCGTTGGGCGGGCTTGTGCGCCATCGGATCTCCTGATCCTCCTCGGCGCAGCATGATCACCTGCCCAAGCACGCTAACGGCGATTTCTTCTGGTGTTTCAGCGTTCAATTCTAATCCCATCGGCGAGGTCACACGCGAAATCTGTTCTTCGGAGATTCCGGCCTGCCTGAGCTGCGCGACCGTGGTCTCCCATCGGCGTCTGGACCCGATCACACCAATGTAGGCAGCCGGCGTGGCCAGAAGCTTGGGTAAGCTCTCAACATCCAAATCGACGCCTCGGGTTGTCATCAACACATACGTCTGGGAATGAACATCCACGCAGTCGGTGATATCTTCCATTGGGCAGGCTACCACGCGATCGACGTCTGGCACCTCGTCGGATTCAGCGAACTCAGGTCGGTCATCCACAACCGTCACTTCGAATCCCAACCACTTTCCCAGGTGGGCAGCCGCATTGCCGACATGGCCCGCCCCGATCACCAGCAGACTTGGACTGGGTTTGACCGGCTCGATCACCACTTGGATTTCTCCTCCACAAACCCCGACGTCACCCTGTGCTGGGTCTTGGAATGTGTACTCTTGGACTCGTAGACGGTCATCCTTAAGCGCTGCCAGCGCCTCTTCGATGACACGATGTTCCATCTCTCCGCCGCCAATCGTGCCCTCGATCGAGCCGTCGGGCAGGACAAGCATCTTGCTTCCTTCATGCCGGGGAACCGATCCGCGAGCCGCCACCACGGTGACCAGAACGGCTTCTTTTCCTTGGGCTTCCAGTGCCGCCAAGCGAGAGTAGATGCTCATCTATCCCTCGAGCAAAGCCAGCACGGTCGGCAGCAGCTGTTTCTTGCGTGAGACGACGCCTTTGGCATCCAGCGTGCCGTCCGGGAGATGGGGAAACGGAAGCTCGTCCAACGCCGGCGGTGCCGATTGAAGGACCAGTCGGCTGGAGCCGCCGACCACATCGGTGATCATCAGCATGGCGAAATCCAGGCCATGCTCCTTTCGTAGCGTTTCCAGGGCGCCCCGCAATCCTTCGAGGTGATCAGCCAATTCCAGGTGATCGGTGACTTCAACCTGGGAGATGGCGAATTTCTGCCGACCCTCCTCGTAGACCTTCAGGTCGCCGTTGACGACCGCCTCTGGATCACGTGATACCAAGCCAGCCCCGGCTTGAAGGAGCTCTCGCCCGAAGCTGTCAATCGTCTCACCTGCCAGAGGGCCCCCGCCGACGAAGGCCCAACGCGCCAAAACCTCCGCGGTCCGGCGATCGCGGTCGGTGGTGGTGGGTGATGCCAGGATCAAGGTGTCGGAAAGCATCCCGGCCAACAGCAGGCCGGCTTGCGGCGGTGGCGCGCTGAGGCCCGATTCCTGAATACGCTCCGCCACCAGGGTGCTTGTGCTTCCCACGGGCTCAATCCAGAATCGAATCGGCGTGCGCGTGGCCGGATTGTCCAGGCGATGGTGATCAACGACTTCGATTAACTCGGCTTCGTTCAGAGACCGGACTGACTGCTTGGCTTCATTGTGGTCAACCAGGATAATGCGCATGCGCGGGGGATTGAGCAGGTCTCGCTGGCGGCAGACTCCCTGGTACGCGCCGCTCTCATTGATGACCCAGAATTCGTTGCGCTCCTCGCGCAGGATCCGGGGCAGGAGATCCCTGATCCTCCAGCTTGCCTGGAATTTCGGGACGCCCTTGTCCGCGGCCGCATCGCTGGGTTCATTGAAGATTTCAGCCAGCCTTTGTTGAGGCTGCTCTGGGCGTTCCCCCACCAGCTGGCTGAGATGACGAAACAGGCTGAACGCGGTGATCAACCCATAAGGCATGCCATCGGCATCGACCACGGGAGCGGCGAAACCGGTGCGACCGGCGATGGCCCAGGCTTCCCTCAGCGGCTGGCTGGGAAGAACGCTGTCCAACCGCCTGGCGACGTCACCGAACCTGGGGGATGCATCCGCCAGCAGCTCGGGCGTAACGAGACCGAGGCGATCGAGAACCCAGGCCGTCTGACGGTTGATGTTTCCCGCCCGTGCCGCCAGCACTTGATCCCCGTTTGTAGCGTTCAACAGCCACGCATACCCCACAGCGGATGCGATCGCATCTGTGTCCGGATTCACATGCCCAACGACATACGTTTTGTTCATGCTTCTATCCGCCTCGCAAGGCAGGCCTTTCGAATCCGCAGGTCCTGGGCGGCTCAGCCTTCCGATGCCTCGGTCGGATTATCAGGATACAACCTCCACCCCAAGGAGTCGAGCAAGGACTCATCTTTTGGACCCCCGGGCATCGGCGCCAGGGTGGCTTCCGCCTCGGCCGCCACGGATCCATCAAGAAGCGTGATCCGGGCATTGGCCGTGGCCACCCTGCCGGCTGGCCGCGTCAGCTGGGCCTGCAAGTGCAGTTCCTCACCGGTCGGGACCGGCTTGCGGTAGCGGATCTCCAGCTTAGCGGTCATCATGAAACGATTGTGCTGGCCGATCATCGCCGCCCGGCTGACCATCTCATCCAACATGGATGCGATGATGCCGCCGTGGACCACGCCGGGGTATCCCTCAAAATGCTCGGGAACAGTGTAGTGGGACTCAAGACGGTCGGGGCCGATTTCGTAAAACGTCAGCCCCAGCCCAAATGGATTCTCAAGACCGCAGGCGAAGCAGTTGCGGGAATTCGGCTGCTTCACGGACCCGCCGTGTTCACCGTGCGGCTCAGGTTGTCTAGCCATCTTTCACCCTCGAATTCATGTTGAGGGTGGCGATGGATGCATGCCACCCCGGTCAAACAGACGGGCTGAAAGTATCGATCAGAAGCTCAACGCTGCCACCAACAGGGTACAGGATCGGGCAAGTGCAGCCATGATCAATGTACTCCTGAACCTTGCGTCGGGCATCCTCAGGCGTTCCCGAGGCCGTGATCCTCTCAACCAGGTCGTCTGGTACGAGGTGCTTGGCTTGCTGGATCTGCTCATGGGTCGCCGGCCAGCCAAGGATTGCCTGTATCTTGTCGACCACGTCCTGCGATACGCCGCTGGCCTTGGCAATGTGCGGCTGCTGGGCGAGGTACTGGGTGAGCAGCTCCCGGCTCGTATCGAGCGCCTTCGCCCGATCATTGTCTACCGAGGCCACCACCAGCTGAGGTCGATCGATGCTTTCCAGCGTACGGCCCGCCTTGGCTGCACCTGCCTCGAGCTGCTCCATGGCAGGATCGTTGTAGGCAGGGGGAACGCAGTAGTTCATCACCACGCCGTCGGCGATTTCGCCAGCCAACTCCATCATCTTTGGACCGGTCGCCCCGATGTAGATTGGCACGTTGCGCGGTTCACGACGCCCGTGGACTACGTCCAGCTCAATGCCCTCCACATGGTGAAACTCGCCATGAAAAGTCACGCGCTCCAAACTGAGCAGCCTGCGCAGCACTTCAACCGTCTCCCTCATGGCTGTCAGAGGCTTCCTTCGGTCGATGCCGACGTTCTTTGCCAGCGGATCCCACCAAGCTCCGATGCCACAAATCACACGATTTGGCGCCAAATCGTCGAGGGTCAGGAAGGTAGACGCGAGGAGGCCAATATTGCGGGTCCAATTGTTGATCACGCCCGAGCCGACTTTGATCTTCTCGGTGACAGCCGCATAGGCTGCCATCGGGACGATGGCGTCCCGGACCAGGCGGGATTCGGCCTGCCAGACGGCCTCAAACCCCTTCTCTTCCGCGTAGCGTACGTAGTCCAATCCATCGCGCAGGTCGTGTGCGTCTTGAAGATAGAGTGCTACTCGCTTCATGTTCCTAGGATCTCCTCGGCGGCTTTGATCGGCTGTCCTTGCTCAGATCTGAGGATTTCTAGGTCCTCAGGTAGATCCACATCAAGTGCGAGCGATGGCAGTTCGCAAACTTCCAGCCTGGCTCCAGACGCTTTGGCCCGAGCAACGTGTCTGGAGAAGCTATTCGGTCCGAAGTCATATTCTATCAAACCAGGCGGAGCCGACAGCAGAGCGTTCGTCCCAGTGCCATGACGATCTGGGGCGACGACGACCACCGGAGGGTCATGAGCGAGGGAGAGCAAGCGCTCTACGTCAGCCCGCGAAAGGAGCGGAAGGTCCGCTGGCAGGATGAGCACACGCGATACGCCATAGCCCCGCGCCACCAGGGTAGCCCTGATCAGGGCCCGGTTGAGTTCGGGGGTTCCGTTTTCCTGGACGGTCCGTGCACCGAAGTCGCGAGCCACGGAGAGCGCCATCGAATCCCGGCTGATCACCAGCGTGTGTTCGACGTCTGGCACCTCTCGCAGCACATCCAAGGTGTGGGTCAGAAGCTCCTTGCTGAGGAGGGCCCGCTCTTCTACCGAGAGCACTCCGGAAAGCCGGGACTTGGAGCGGCGCAGCGGTTTGACAGGCACAATGGCCCAAATTGTCACGCAATTGTCTCCATTCTCGTCAGGGTTCTTCCCAGGCCAAGCACGTCTTCGGCCAGCGATGCGCGTGCCGCAACGTCGAACATCACGGTGGCCGTCACGAGCGTCTGAATTCCCATATCTCGTACAGAGTCGGCCTGATCCCTGTCTTGATTGTCAATCACAAACCCATCCAGCAAGTCTTCGAAATGCTCGGCGACGGCCCCTGCTTCAGCTTTCAACCCGAGCTCCTGGAACATCTTTGCGGCGGGCCCTTTGAGCGCCTTCCCCCCCACAATGGGAGAAACGCCAACGACGGGCCGTGAGGCAACGGCCTCGCGCACACCAGGGACGGCCAGGATGGGGTCCAGACTTACCCACGGGTTGGAAGGGCACAGTACAACCAGGTCGGCCTGCAACAGCGATTCCAATACACCGGGCGCAGGTCTTGCCCTGGAAGCGCCTTCAAAGCGAAAGCCTTTCACTTCGGGTTCGCAGCCGCGAGCCACAAAATAGGTCTGAAATGGGAGGTCGCCTTCGCCGGTTTCAACAACGGTCGGCACCGGATCATCACTCATCGGCAGGATTGGGACGGTCACACCCAAGGCCTGCGACATGCGCTGCGTGAAGCGGCTCAACGGCGTCCCCTGGCGCAGAGCCTGAGTCCTGAGGACGTGCAGGGCCACGTCCTTGTCCCCCAATTGAAACCAGTCGGCGCCGCCGTAGTCCCTGACGCTGGCCATGAAGTTCCAGCTTTCGTTGACTCGCCCCCACCCGGTCTTGGGATTGGCGATCCCGGCCAGCGTATACAAGACCGTATCCAGGTCGGGGCAGATGCGGAGCCCCAGGTGGTCGAAATCATCCCCCGTGTTGACCACAGCCGTCAGGTGTCCGGGCGGAAGCACAGCCGCCAGGCCATCCAACAGCTTGGCCCCTCCCACACCCCCGGCCAGGGCTGTTACCTTCAGCGCCACAATACGACCTCACGGAGCGCTTTGCGGTCGCGATCCCGCCCCTCTTCATCCGGATAGCCCAACGCGATCATGCCCTGCGCCTCCCAGGAAGCCGGGAGCCCCAAGACACGCCGCACAATCGTCGGTGTAAACAATGGCGAGCACACCCAGCATGCACCAAGCCCGGCGGCGTGGGCCGCCAAAAGCAGCTGACCAGCCGCCAGCGATACACTCTGGACGGCCATGGTGTGCTCGGCAGCTTGTCTGACGCTGTCCACATGGCTATCCATCCCTTCCATTGTGAGGAAGAGTAGGACCACTGCAGCCGCGCCCAACATTCGATCCCGTCCACGTTCCACAGCCCGTTCGATCTCGTCTTGCGGCATGCCATCTTTGGCAAGATCGGCTCGAAATGGTTCTGACATTTCCGAAATCAGCTGCTGGCGGAGGTCATAATCCTGCAGCACGACGAAACGCCACGGCTGCCGGTTGTGGGCCGACGGGGCCATACATGCGGCTTCCAGGAGTCGCTGCAGGGCCGCCCGGGGTACCGGTTGGCCGGTGAACTTGCGGATGGAGCGCCGGGTTTCGACGAGCTCCTGGTATGCGTTCTGTGTTTCGGTCACTTGTTGGTGAAGAACGAGTTCGCCTTGATGGTGTAGATGACCCGGGTTTGTCCTTCGGTCGAGCCCGGGTAGCGCTCGACTCCATGGTATTTCAGGGCCAGCTGGTCAAGATGAGCCTTCGCATCCTGCTCGGATTGTGCCACGACTTCGCCCCGAACCTGAAGGTATCGGTAAGGATCATCGGGGTCGAGAACAGTCAGGGCCACGGCCCCGCGTTTACGCATGTTCAGGTCTTTGACCCGGCCACGAGCCGTGTTAACCCTGAAATCACCCTGCTTGACATCAAACCAAACCGGTGTCGCCTGCGGACGTCCGTCGGGCATGACTGTCGCCAACACAGCGAACGCCTTGGTGTCAAACGACAGCAGATCCTGAACGGAGTCTGGAATATCCATACAGCGAGAACCTCCAAAACCAACGTACGCTCAAGGTGGGTGGTTGCCCGTCCACAATGGTGCCGGCCCTCATGGGCACCGGCATCTCCTATTCTAACGGATTGCCGCCGCGACCTTAATCACCCCTTTGTCTCCCCCTATCGGAACAGATCTTGTGACTTGGGCCGCAGGAGTTCGGCCAGAGAGCCGTCTCTCAGAGGATAGGGGAGACCTCGCACATGAACGAACGGCTGCCCCTCGTCGGCCTGCCCCATCAGCGCCGAAGCAGCCGCAGCAATCTCATCCGCCAGGCCCACCTCGGTGATCTTGAGCGGCTCACCAAAGAGGTCCGGGTGGCCCCTCAGGTCCAACAGCGCGGGAAAGTGGTAGACACCTATCGCCACCCCCACCGTTCCCATCCGCCAAGCGCGCCCATGCGAATCGATGATCAGGACGGCGATCTCGGTGCCTGTGCTTTCTTCGAGCGCTTTTCCGAGGCGCCGGGCCGAGGCATCTGGATCCACGGGCAGCAGCAGGACCCACGGCTCCGACTCCCGGCCGGGTTCGGCAGCCACATTGGAATGGTCCACTCCGGCATTGGCGCTGACGAAACCCAAGCGATGCTCAACCACCAGAAGTCCGGGCCGGGACCTGACGATCTCGGAGCTTTCCCCAAGGATCACTTCCACCAGGCGTGGATCCTTGCCGATCTCGCTCCCCAGCTCCACCGCTCGCGAAGAAGGATGGACATCGTTGAGGCACACCAGCCGCCCCTCGGCCTTAGAAACCACTTTTTGGGCGACCACGAGGACATCACCGGAACGGAGGGAAATGCCGCCAGCCTCCAGCGACGTTTGTACCAGGGTCGCCAAGTCATCCCCCGGCTGCACCAGCGGCACGTCAGGCAGAGCCGTGAGTGTGAGTTGATGTGGGGACGTCACTTCTTCAGTCCAACCACCTTGATCGATCCGCGCAGGGACTTGTAGTGCTTGTTCATACGGATGATCACGGCCGTCAGCCCCTCGACAACCACCGCGTTGTCCAGGCCGCCCGCGTAGTAGCCGTTCATCCCGGCCCCCTCAGCCAGTTTGATGACTTCTTCGGCCGCGGCTTCGTCGTCGGCGCAGATCAACACGTCTACATCGACCCTTTGATCGGGATTCTTCTTCAAAACGAACGCCGGCGCGGTTTGGAACCCCGCCACCACGCGCACGCCATCCCCCAAGATTTCCTGGGCTGTGCGCGCCGCAGACGGTGGACCTGGCGGCTGGGCATCGCGAAAATCAACCCGGGCCGTCGTATCCACCAGAATCTTGCCTTGCAGACTGTCTTTCAGGCTCTCCAGCGCGGCATCATGGGCCGTGTATTCCACGGTGAGCACGGCGATGTCGGCCTGGCGTGCCGCATTTGCGTTCTCCAATCCCCGAATGGTTTCCAGCCCAAGTTCTTGGTTGAGTTCAGCCGCCACGCCTTCAGCTTTTTCTGCCTGTCGCGATCCGATCAACACCTGGTAGCCGGCCTTGGCCCAGCGACTTGCCAGCGCGGGCCCCGACTGCCCGGTGCCTCCTAGGATTGCCAGGGTCAGAATCAAACGATCTTCACTCATTCAGCCTCCAGATCTCGCCCGACGGATCAGTCGGACGGTACGTTCTCCTTGTAGCGTTCCCAAACCGCTGGGACACGCTCGCGTGCCTTGGCCGTGATCTCGGCCTCGTCCAGGGTCAGCAGCTCGCGGTTCCGCATCAGAAGTCGGCCATCAACCATGGTGGCGGTCACCATCGATTCGTGGAAGCCAAACACAATATGCCATGGGAGATTGCCTTCATGGACAGGTGTCGTTGGATGGTAGTCCACCAGAATCAGGTCAGCCCTGGCGCCGGGGCGGATGGTCCCAAGCGGTGCCCCGGGGAAGAAGCCTTCGGCCAAAGCAGCGTTGTTGACCACAGCCATCTCCGCCAGCTTGTCGGCCGGCATTCGGCGCGGATCTCGGTGCCAGACTTTGTGCAGCAAGTAGGCTGTCTTCCACTCCTCCCACATGGCGTTAGAAAACCCATCGTTGCCCAAGCAGACGCGCACGCCCATGCGCAGAAGCGAGTCAACATCCGCCACGCCGACGCCATTGTTCATGTTGGAGCGCGGTTGGTGGGTCACCCAGGATCCGGACTCTGCCAACAATTCCATTTCACGGCCATCGACGTGAATAGCGTGCGCCACAATCGATCGTTCGTCAAGAATGCCGTGCTCAAGCAGCCGGTCAACGATGCGCAGTCCCGACTTCCGCAGGCTGTCATATTCATCGGCCTCGTGCTCGGCAATGTGGATGTGAAAAGCGGAGCCGGCGGGGGCGACCTTTCGACAGGCATCCAATGTCCCGTCCGATAAAGTCAGGCTAGCGTGCAGACCGAAAGCCGCCGCCACGCGCCCTCCGGCAACGGGACCATCGGCGCAGCGCTCAATGAAGCGCACATTTTCGTCTCGTCCGGCAGCGGATTTGGCCTCGCCATCGCGATCGGTGACCTCGTAACACAGGACGGCCCGCAAACCGGAACGATCGACGGCATCCGCGATCGTGTCGAGCGAGCCATCGATGGCGTTGGGGGAGGCATGATGATCGATCAGGGTCGTGGTGCCGTGGCGAATGGCATCCACCAGACATACCAGCGCCGAGTAGCGCACATCTTCGCTGTCCAATGACTTGTCCAGCGGCCACCAGAGCTTACGAAGCACGTCCGGGAAGTCACGCGGCGGACGGCCGGGTATGGCCATCCCACGGGCGAAGGCCCCATAAAAGTGCGTGTGGGCACAGATATTGCCGGGCATCAACCACTGTCCACCCGCGTCCAGAGTCTCCTCATCAGGATTCGCTTGGACCATTTCTGCGGTGGGACCCAAGGCGTCGATTGTGCCACTTTTCACAAGTAGGGCATGGTCTTCGAGGATTTGATTGGGTTGATCCCAGGTGATCAAATGGGCGTTGGTGATGAGCATCATCGACTCCTCGGTACGGTGCGTCTTTCGCCAAGGCGAAGCCTCCGTCCAAAAGGTCTCGTCTCGGCCAAAGGATCAAGGTACTGGTTGGGCTTTTGAATGGGTGGCTGCCAACGATAGACAAAGGCAAGGGGTGTCATTGTTCCCCCGCCAATGGTCGTTGTGCCAGACCGTACACTTTCAACAATTCGGGCCTCGTGGCGTGCTCGTTCTCGTCCCAAGCACGCGTTGATGCGTGGTGAACACCAGCGCCGGGCCGGAGGGCGAATTCAACCTTTGGCCAAAGACCTTCAAGCACGCCGCTGGGGCAGGAGGGAGGCAAGAATCCTCGCCTCGCGCCATTCTAGCATGCCGGCTTGTCGTCAACAATCCCAGCCCAACCCCGCAGGCACGCAACTAGAGGACGGCAGCGCCCGGAAGCCGATGTTGAAAGCGGCCCATCCCAGCCTTGCCTAGCCAGCGATCTCCATCGACAATCATCTGCCCACGCAGAAAGACCTTCTCCGGGAACCCCTTAAGTTCCCAGCCTTCGTACAAGTTGTAGTCTGTGCGATGTTTGGCGTGGGCCACTCCGTAGGTCAGCCGCTCTTCAGGATCCCAGATGGCAATATCGGCGTCCGCGCCCGGCACCAGCGTGCCCTTGCGGGGATACAGGCCGAAGATCTTGGCCGGATTCGTGCTTGTCAGTGCCACGAACTGGTTGGGTGTCAGGCGTCCCTGGCCCACGCCGTAGGACCACAGAATCGGGAGTCGGTCCCCTACCCCTGGCAAGCCGTTGGGGATCTTGGTGAAATCACCGGCGCCGAGTTCCTTTCCGGGGATGGCAACCGGCTTGCCTTCGTATTCGATCGGCCGGGAGCCATCCGAGAAGAAGGGACAGTGGTCGGTGCCCACCGTCTGTATGACGTCGTGGCTAAGGCCCTGCCACAGGCCGCGTTGATCTTCGGGAGTCCGAAGCGGCGGTGAACAGACCCAATTGGCGCCGTCCGGACGCGCCAGCAGATCGTCGCTGAAAAAGAGGTACTGGGGGCATGTCTCACCCATCACCGGCAAGCCCTTTGCCCTCGCATAGGCCAATTGATCGACCTCCCCAGCCGTGTTCATGTGCACCACATACAGGGGGGATTCAGCTTGAGCCGCCAGGGCAACCGCCCGCAGGAATGCCTCTACGGCTCCCCAGGCGGGCCGGGTGCGCGCATGGAACTCTGCCGATGTGTGGCCGGCGGCAAGTGCCTCACGCACAAGCACGTCGATCACGTCCCCGTTTTCTGCGTGCAGCATGGTCAGCATCCCATGCTCGGCACCTTTTCGCATCACCTGGAAGATCTCGCCGTCCTGGAGTCTGAGACGGCCATTGTAGGCCGTGAACACCTTCAGGGTTGTGATGCCCTGATCAACCAGCGAAGGGATTTCATCCAACACAGCCTTATCGAGTTGGGTGATGTTGGCGTGGAATCCAAAATCGATGGCCGCCCGGCTGTCCGCCCGCTCGTGCCATTCATCGACGCCAGCTCGCAAGCTTCCCTCGTCAAGCTGAGGCACAAAGTCGAGAGCGGTGGTGGTTCCGCCAAAGGCGGCTGCCTTGTGTCCGGTGTAGTGGTCATCAGATGACACCGTGTCGAACATGGGAAGATTGAAATGGGTATGCGGATCGATGCCGCCGGGCAGCACGAGCTTGTCTGTGGCGTCGATCACTTCCGCCTCCACACCGTCGAACTGCTCGGCGATTGCGGTGATCCGCTCGTCGGTTATCAGAATGTCCGCGCTGAACGTCTCCTCAGCGGTGATCAGGGTCCCCCCTTTGATCACTTTGTTTCCCATGCGCCTCTCCTCTGCCCGGGCAGGTTGAAATCGGTAATGGCGGGCTCTCACATTATAGGACTTCCGAAAGGAGAGTCGCCTGAGCGATGGCTGACAGAATCCAAAGAGCAGCCCGGAGGCTGCCCTTAGAGGAAGCAACTGACGTCCCTAGTTCAAGAAGTACTCCGTGCCGCAGTAGGGGCAGGTCACAACGCCCTTCCCCACCAGTTTGAGCTCGCCGCCGCAGTTTTTGCACTTGTCAAGTTCGCGCAAGGCGGAGGCGTCCTGCGAGTACAGCACGCCCTCATCCCAGTTGATGAAGCCGGCGAAAAGACCCATGCCCACCAACGAGTGGATCTCCTTCTGCACCTGGTCACGGCTTGAGCCGAGCTCAAGCACCAGATCGCTGATCGGCACCTGGCCCCGGCTCTTGACCTCATCCAGGATGCGCCGCAGCTCCATACGCTGGGCGTCTTCCGCCGCCTCCCGGCCGCTGCGGACCAGCAGGAAGATACCCGCCCCAATTAGAGGCAGGACAACAATGGCTAGAAAGCCGCCGCCCAGCACGGCTCCTGTCACCTGCAGCCGGCCGCCGCTGACGCTGGTGACAAGCCACAGAACTCCGATGATCGCCAGGGCCAGGCCGCCACCGATCAAGAGTATTCCCATCAAACGTCCGCTTCTCATGGCAAGTATGCTCCGTTGTTGGTCGCGGGCCTTATCCAAAGCCGGCGCTGCCGCCCCCACCGCCGCCTCCACCACTGAAACCACCGCTGCTAAACCCGCCGCCGCCACTTCCACTGGAAGACGGTGCCGAACCCAAGACGCGGCCGGTGCTGTTAAGCATCTGTGTCAAGCCGTCGCTCATGCTCTGCAACCCGCCCGACAGGTTATCGGACATTCCCTGCAGTCCACCGCTCCCCGATCCGGTCATGGCTGGCGTAGCGCTGGCCAGACCCCCGGGTCGGCCGCCGCCGCCGGTGCCATACGGGATGCCATACGGAATGTACCAACCGGGGGCTGGGGTATTCGTCATGGTCGAGAACTTGTGAACAAAGGACTGGTTCATGCCGAAAGCAATCGCGTATGGCAAGAAGCGCTCGAAGAGATCGCTCGATTGTTTGATGTCGTCCAGTTGATCGATGCGCGACAGGTAGTTCTTGAAGGCCTTCCAGCGTTCGGCCGCCTCGGCGCCCTCCCTGGTTTTGGCCGGCATGAAGTTACCCGCCACCAGCGCCGCAACACCGGAAACGCCAAGGGCCAACGGCAAGCAGGCCAGGGCGCCGGCGTAGGTCGCCATCGGGAAGAACAAAATGCCGGAGACGAATGCGAGGGCCAGGACACCGATCCCGATGCCAATCCACTTTCTGCGCGTGCTGTTCGGGCTGGCCTTGAAAAAGCCATGCGAGACAAGCTGCTTGTAGAGGTCTTTCTGGATATCAGGTAGCCGAGTATAGAACTTGTTCTTCAGGTCGCTCAGTTCGCGCTCGGTTGAGGAACCGGTAAAGATTCCACGCATGATCTCGCGCTCATAATCCAAGAGATCGCTCAAGTTGTCCTTCGTTTTGTGGAACACAAAGTCGGTCGAACCCAATCCGAGGAATCCGGATGTCTCGGTTTCTTCGATCGTCAGGTAGCCTCGGCGTGCCAAATCGACAATGCTGGCCACGACGTCCTGCATGTCCGCGCGCTCGTCGATCAGCGTGCCCAGGATTCCAGGCGGAAGATCGCCAGGCGGCTCTGTGACATATTCCGGGATGTCACCGACCTTGGGATCCCGACCCCGCGTGTACCACAGCAGGTAGACTCCCAGAGGGCCGCCTAAGGCCAACAACACGGCCACAAGCCCAACCAGCAGGTTGAGCACTGGCCGGACGGTCCGGTCGAAGGACTCGGTCATGTCCACTTTTGCCTGCCAGGCGGGTGGCTTAGCCGGGATGATCCCGTGCGTGAACTCGACACCGATCTCCATCTGGTCGCTGGTCGACATACCGTTATCGGCCACAAAAGTGACCGAAGTCCCGTCGGGACTCTGCTGCCAGTGCGTCTTGACTCCTGCCGAGTCGATCGTCATGAACTTGGCGCCCGGGGGTAGGAACACCCGTGCGCTTGCTTCTTTGATTGGGAAGTCGCGTTGGTTGTCGATGGCGAACCATTGGAGCTTGTCACCGCTGTCGTAGATCCGCACTCCGCCATGGACCGTGTAGGCGATGTCGTAGGTTCGCGTGGTGTTGCTTAGCTGTGGGAAATACCAATAGATCTCGAGATTGCCCCCGCTTTGCTCAGCTGTGAATGTGTACGGTGTGCCGCCGTACCCAACCTGTTGGTAGGTCTGCCCGCCGGGCTCGCTGATGCTCACATCACTTATCCCACTGGTCTTATCCAGGGGGATCACCCGGTAGCCGTGGGTGAAAGTGCCTGAAGTAAAAGTTATCTGCTGGTGCTCCACCACCCGCACATCCCCGTTGGATTGGATGGTCATCGAGACGTCGTAGCGGTCCCAAACCAGGGTCTTAGATTGTGCGCGGGCCTGAATGTTCGGTGCGAGGAGCAGAGTCGCAATGAGCGCCAATACGAGCAGACGCAGTTTTCGCATAGAGGGCCTCACATCCTTTGAGTTGACGAGATCTCGAGGCGTTGCGCCTCAAAATCATGGCAATGATACACGCGTCACAGAAGGCTGTCGAGCCTCCTAGTACCCCCCTCTTCTTCCAACAATCGCCAGAGCTGATCCCGATCGGCGGATCGGGACACGGTCAGGTCTCCCAGTGTCTCAGCGGCCAGCAGACGTTTTCCGGTCGTAAACAAGAATGTGAAACGTCTCCAGCCCCCGCTCAGAATCGGTTTTGGCAGTCTCTCAAGGCCCCCAATCTGGATGCGATAGTAGGGCTCGTCTGCTCGAGGATGGTCCGGCTCGTCTCGCAAGAGGTCGCCCCGCGTCGTGAGCTCAAAGCCGCGCACGGGGGCCGCGTAGCGCACGCTCCAGCGTTCGTCACCGAAGGCTCCGGTCTGGTAGAAGGCCAGCCAGTCGACGCGCACGGTCTTGGGCGCCGTCTGCAGTGGAATGCGGTACCAACCGAGCATACGCGCAATTTCAAGATCTCTAGGAGCTTTGACGATTGCCACCAGCACCAGGTCGTCAGCTTGCATGGCCATGTCTCACCCCCTTGGCCATCAGTCGTGCCTCTGCATGGAGTCTGCCGCACTGCGAAGATGGGAGGCAGCTCGCCTCTCACTTGCATGGCAACCATAGCACAGCCGGCTTCATCACGATTGACTCAACCCTCAAATTGGCCGCCAAGCAAAGGACCTGGCGCCGTGGGCTCCAGGTCCAAAGGGTCAGACAGTCTCCGAGAGATGGAATGCGCTCAGGCGGCCTCAACGTCAGCATTGAAGGCTTCGATGAGTTCGTCGATCGCGTCCACCTGCCCCTGGAAACCCTTCCAGTAGTCCGGTGTGTACCACTGATCGGTGATCTCTTCGAAAGTTCGACTTTGCTGTTCAACCCATGTGTAGTACTTGAGGTTGTGCACCCGCCTACGGTCTGGGTAGCGCAGTTCTTGCATGTGGTCGGTGGTAATTCCGGCCAGATACTGGCCATGAACCGCGGCTGCATCGCGTTCCTTGAACTCGCCGATCTCGGCGTGCATTTCCTTCAACCGACTTTGGTAGAGATCCATCGAGTCCGTCAGAACCGTCAGCACGACGTCATCGGGACCCAGCTCATAATACTTGGCGAACTTGATCGCCATGGTCAGATTGGCAATACCGGAGAAACCCAGCAGCCCGAGTTGTGAAACCAAATCTTCGGTCACGCCTTCCCCTGCCAGATAGGCACGCCCAACTGGCTCATTGAATAGGCGGGCCAGATTGACCACGGTGGCATCGTCGATGTCGACGATCAGGTCGGTGTTCTTAACATTGTGGATCCAGGGCACGTGCTTGTCCCCGATTCCCTCAATGCGATGTGCGCCGAAGCCATTCTCAAGCAGAGTCGGGCACTGCCAGGCTTCCCCAGCGGCGACCTTGCTGGTCGGAAAGACCTGCTTCAGATAGTCTCCGCATGCGATGGTCCCGGCCGAGCCCGTCGTAAGGACCACACCCCGGTAGTTGCCCTTGCCTCCCAGCTCGCGCTCCAAGACATCCTGCATGGCATGGCCTGTCACTTCATAGTGCCATAGGTAGTTCCCGAATTCCTCGAACTGATTGAATATCATCAGATCCTGGCCCGAGGCTCGCAGTTCCTTGCACTTATCAAAGATTTCCTTGACGTTCGAACTCACTCCCGGGTGTCTTGATCGTTTCCCCGGCGATGTTGGCCAGCCACTCGAAGCGCTCCTTGCTCATCCCCTCGGGAAGGATGGCGATCAACTCCGTCGCCAGGAGGGCCGAGTCGTAGGCGCCGCCCCGGCAGTAGTTGCCTGTCGAGGGCCAGACGGCCTTCTGGGTGGTCGGATCGAACTGGCCAGTGACCAGTCTGGGGACCAGGCAGCCGAAGGCCGCCCCGACCTTATGAGCGCCGGTTGGGAACCACTTTCCAACCAGGGCAATGATCCTGGCTTCCACGCCGGTCAGGCTGGTTGGAAGCTCCATGTAGTTGACGCCGCCGTAGCCACCGCCTTTCTCCACCGGTTCGTTCTTCCAGGTGATGCGAAAGAGATTGCGCGGGTCGACATCCCAAAGCCCAATACTTCCGAGCTGTTCCTTGATGTCGTCTGGCACCAGCGAGGGGTCTTTCATCTGAGCGAACGTAGGAACGCGAATGCCGCGCTCTTTCGCCCGCTGGATGGCATGCTCGCGTCGTGCTTTGTCAATGGTGAGGTCGATCATTCGAGTACTACTCCTGTGATATGGGATTTTGTGGCCCGTTTTCGGGCCCGTGGCTGATGATGTAGAGCGGCCGCCCCTTGGCTTCGTCGTACAGGCGACCGATGTATTCACCGAGAATACCGAGGGAGATCAGTTGAACTCCGCCCAGGAAAAGCACCGCCAGCAGCGTTGAGGCCTGTCCGAAGAAGGCCTGATTGCCCATCAGGCGCAGGACGATCACCACTGGAATTGCGACGGCGCTGATTCCTGCGCTGACGAAACCCAGGTAGGTGGCAATTTGCAGAGGGAAGTACGAAAAGCCGGTGACGGCGTTCAATGCGAAGCGGACCATCTTACCAAGAGTGTATTTGGTCTCGCCCGCCGTGCGGGCCTGGCGCGTGTACGGGACGCCGATTTGACGAAAGCCAACCCACGCCGCCATGCCCCGGAGAAACCGATGGCGTTCCTTCATTTGCTTCAGCGCATCGACCACCTTGCGGTCGATCAGGCGAAAGTCGCCCGTGTCCACAGGTATCTCGACGTCGGTGATCCGGTAGATCAGGCGGTAGAACAACGAAGCCGTTGCACGTTTGAACCACGTCTCGCCCTTGCGTTCGGCGCGGACGGCGTAGACAACCTCAAACCCCTCACGCCATTTTTCGACCAGCTCCGGAATCACCTCGGGCGGATCCTGGAGGTCTGCATCGATGATCACGACCGCCTCACCGAGACTGTAGTCAAGTCCGGCTGTCACGGCGATCTGGTGGCCGAAGTTGCGCGAGAAGATGATCGGACGCACGTGGCGATCTTCCTGGGCGAGTTGGAGAATCCGCTCCCGGGAGCCGTCGCGCGACCCATCGTCCACCAATAGAAGCTCCCATGGCTCACCCAACCCCTCCATTACGGCCTCAACCCTCTGATGGAGTGTGTCCACCGAGTTGGCTTCATTGAAGACAGGAGCGATGATCGAGAAGGTCGTACTTCTCTGATCAATCATGGGTTGGGCACGTCTCTCATGAGCGCTCCACCACCTCCGACAGGGCATCAAGGTTGGGTTCGATCACCTGCGCCTCGCCGGTGGCCTGCATGGCAGCGTCCACATCCTTCAGGCCACTGCCCGTGACCATCACGACAATCTGCTCCTCCGGCGTGACCAGTCCGGCGTCCAGCGCCTGGAGCAGCCCGGCCTGGGCCGTGGCGCCGGCGGGCTCAGCGAAGACAGCCGCCTGGCGTCCCAGTTGGCGCATGGCGGCCAGGATGTCGTCATCTTCGACCTGGACATAGGCCCCGCCGGACTGGCGAGCGGCGCGCAACGCACGCTGCCCGTCTCGCGGCAAATCGACAGAGATGCTGTCGGCCAAGGTATCTGCTTTCACCGGTTGAATCTTGTCCGATCCGCTGGCGAATGCATTGTAGATGGCCGATGAGCCTTTCGCCTGAACCCCAATCAGTCGGGGGACCTTTGAAATCCACCCAAGGGCAAGCAAATCCACAAAGCCCTTGTGCAGCCCACTGATGATGTTGCCATCCCCCACAGAGACAAACACCACGTCGGGCGCCTTCCAGGTTGCTCGGCTGGACGAGTTGGAGGCTCGACCGAGCTGCTCGCAGATCTCGAAGGCGGCCGTCTTCTTTCCCTCGGCCGTGAATGGATTGTAGCCAGTATTGCGGCAGTACCAGCCGAAGGTGTTTGACGCCTGAACGGAGAGATCGAAGGCATCATCGTAGGTGCCGTCCACCAAGATGACCCGGGCGCCGAACATCAGCAGCTGGGCGACCTTAGCTCGCGGGGCCGTCTTTGGCGCCAGGATGACGGTCGGCATGCCAGCCGCCGCCCCCATCCCCGCCAGTGCAGCACCAGCGTTGCCCGTCGAGGCGGTCACTACGATCGACGCCTTGATTTCCTCCGCCCTGCGCACCACTACAGCACTGGCACGATCCTTGAACGAAGCCGTGGGGTTGCGGCCATCATCCTTGACCCATAGGTCGGGCAGGTCGAGGGCTTGCCGAAGCGCCGGCGGTCCCAAAAGCGGGGTCATACCGACGGCACGCAGCGCGGTCCCGAAATGACCCGGAGCGGAGACGGGCAGCAGAGGCAGATAGCGCCAGATGGAGGCCTCAGCAGACTCTCCGATTGAAGCCGGGGTCGTGGAATGACCCAGCGCCTGATAGTCGAACACAATGTCCAGATTAGCCCCGTCCTCGGGGCAGGTGTATATCGGTTCAGCAAATGAGTACTCTCGGCCGCATTCTGAGCAGCGGTAACCAGCTTCAAAAGCCATTTTCAGATTCAATCCTTCTCGAAAGTTGTACCCAGCGCAGCCGGAGGCGAAACGCGCATCGAGCGCAGGACACTGGCTGCGACTCGCCTGGCATCCGGCGGCAATCCAGCCAACGTGCGATCGACCCAGTCGGCGTTGCCGATATTGACCAGCAACAGCGTCAAGATCATGAGCGGGAATGGTGCCACCTGCAGCACTTGGGAAGGCACGTTGGGCAGACTCGGTTGCAGCACCACACCCAGCCATTGAAGCAGCCCAAACAGATACGCGCCAACGGCACCCCGGATGGGATCCCAGCCCCCAAAGATCACCAGGGCCAACGCGATCCAACCGAAGCCATCCAGCCCGCTGATGGTCCCCTTCCAGCCGGCCTTGACGCTGAGCGAGAATGTCGGACCCGCCAGGCCGACCAGCGCACCACCGATCATGGTGTATGTGTAGCGCATCAGTGGGACATTGGCGCCGCGCACAAAGGCCGCCGCTGGCCGTTCACCAATGCCGCGGAGCATCAACCCCGGTCTCGTTCGAAACACCCAGAACCAGGCGGCGAAGATCAGCACAAAGCTGATGTAGACAAGGGCGTTTTGATTGAAGAACAGGGGGCCGACGATTGGAATTCCGCTCAGGAGGGGTATGGGCAGGGAGGGCACTCTTGGTCCTTGTATCCCGACAAATGGGTTGCCGAGGAAGTATGCCAGGCTCAGGGTCATCAACGCCAGAACATAGCCCACGGCAACCTGCGATTGCTTGAGGGTCAGGCTCGTGAAGGCCAGAACCAGTGCCACCAGGGCTCCGGTCAGCATGCCGGCTAAAAAGCCCAACCAGATGCTGTCGGTGGTCACGGCCACAGCGAAGGACGTCATGGCGGAAAACACAATGGTTCCGTTGACAGACAGGTTGATAACACCGGCCCGTTCGGTGAGCGTCTCACCGATGGTGGCGAACACGATCGGGGCGGCCGAAGCCAGGACGCCGGCCAGGCCGGTAAGAATGGCGGCTGTGGTCATGACTGCGTCTCCCCTTGCCCTCTGGTAAGTTTGCGCCGGGCGCCTTCCATCATCAGAAACGCGAGCACCAGGGCGCCCTGAAGAACGCCAGACAGGGAAGAGTCCAGTTTGAGGACAATGGGAAGCTGGATGCTCCCAATGTTGAGCGCGGCGAAGAATAAGGACACCGGTGCCGCCCACACAGGCTGGTAATTGATCAGCATGGCCACCAACAGCCCCAACCATCCATAGTTGCTCGAAATCGATGGGATCAGCCGATGATAGACGGAAGTCACCTGAATTGCTCCCGCCACACCCGCGAACAGACCGCAAATCAGGAACGCGTTCATCATGTATGTAGAGGTTGGGATGCCCGCCAGATTGGCCGCTCGTCTGTTACGGCCGACCGCTTTGAGGCGGAGTCCAAAGTAGGTGCCCTGCAAGAGGAAATAGACGGCGATCGTTCCCAAGATGCCGATGATCAATGCCCACAGGCTCAAGCGCAGATGGGGCAGCATCGGCATCCACATCTCTCGCGGGAACGGCACCGTGCCGCTCATCGAGCCGATCCCCGGCCGCTTCCATGGCCCGAAAATCAGCCACAGGGTGATGGCCGTGGCGACGAAGTCGAGGCCAAGCCCGCCGAAGATTTCATTCACGCCACCGAATGTTTTCAAAGCACCGGCAAGGCCAGCCCACAGCGCGCCTCCGATCGCACCCGCCAAGATGGCGACCAAGATCATAACCATCGGGGGGAGGCCGCTGTCTTGCATCATGCGCAGCACCCCCGTGGCGAAAATGGCCCCCAGCGTGATCTGGCCCTCCATGCCGATGTTCCAAAGCCCGGCGGCGAATGTCACCAGCAGCCCGGCTGTTGCCAGGAGCAGAGGCACCCAGGCGACCATCACGTTGGCGAAGTTCTCAACCGACCCAAACGCACCAAGTGCCAGTTGGCCAAACGCCTCGAGCGGAGGGGCTCCGGAAAAGATGAGAACTGCCACAGTAAACACAAAGGCCAGGATGACAGCCCCAAATCTGAAGCTAAGGTCAAACCAGCGTGAACTTTGATTATTCATCATGCGCCCCATTGGGCTGGTCCAGCCCTATGCCTCCAATGAGCTCCCCCAAACGCTCGACGCTGACATCCCGAGATTCGAGGGGCTGAGAGACCTTGCCCGCGAAAAATACCAGCACCCGGTCACTGTAGTGCAGGAGCTCTTCTAGATCGGATGACACAAACACCACAGCCGTTCCCTCCTGACAGCGCTCCTTCAGCTTCTCCCAGGTGAAGATCGCCGACTCCATGTCCAGCCCGCGAGTCGGCTGCTCCATCAGCAGCAATCGGAGGTTCGATGTCAACAAAGCAAGCAGGGCACGCTGCTGATTGCCTCCCGACAGCGACTTAACCGTCGAATACGGTTCACCTCGCACCGAGAATTCCGCTATCCCTTCCCGCGCGCTGGCGCGCCCCTTCTCCCAGTTGACAAAGAGCCCCTTGGCGGGGCGCGTCAAAATGAAGTGCTCAGTGAGGGTCATGCCGGGGATCAGGCCCTCTTCCAAACGCGAGGCCGGCATAAAGGCACAGCCCTTCGATTTGAAGTCATGGTAGTGCCGCCCGGCCATGTCATCGCCGTCCAGCAAGATCCTACCGGCGACCGGGCGCACAAGCCCGGCACAAGTTTGCAGGAACAGTCGCTGACCGCTCCCCTCCATGCCCGCTAGGCCGATCACTTCCCCTTCGCGGACGTCCAGATTGACATCCTCAATACTCAGCCGCGGGTCTTCGATAGATACCCCCTGAAGTTGCAGTACCGGTGTCTCGCCGTAGCTCGGCGTGCGTGGGATCAGGGCGACCTCTTTGCCAAACATCATGCCCACCAATTTGGAAGTTGTGTACGGCGCCTCCGCCTCGCCTACAAGCCGCCCCTCGCGCAAGACGGCCACACGGTGGCAGAGATCCTCAACCTCTTCCAACTTGTGGGAGACGAAAATGATCGTTCGGCCTTCTTCCGCCAGGCGCTTGAGAGTCTTGAACAGCTTTTCACGCTGAGGTGCACTGATCCCGGTCGTCGGCTCGTCGAGGATCATCGCCCGAACCCCGAGCCAAAGAAGGCGCAGGATTTCAAGCTGCTGCCGTTCGCCGACGGTCAAGGTGTCCACGTAGGCATTTGGATCCAGCGAGAAACCAAACTGATTTCCCAGTTCACGGAGCGCTCGACGCGCCTTGCCACGCTTCGGCAACAGTGACGGATCACCCCCGATGAGGAAATTGTCGATCACCCGCATAGGAGGAAAATCAAGAGGATCCTGGTGAAGCATGCCGACGCCGTGGGCGATGGCGTCGGCAGGAGATTTCATGCTGACCGGCTTCCCGTCCAGCAAGATCTGCCCGCTGTCCGGTTCCATGAAGCCGGAAAGAGACTTCATTAAGGTGCTCTTTCCAGCGCCGTTTTCTCCAAGCAGGCCCTGGATTGTCCCCGCTGGGATATCCAGGGTGATCCCATCATTGGCATGGACCGGCCCGAAGGACTTATGGATATCTCGCAATTCGACTTTCATGATTGCCCCAAGGGGAGAGGGGGTGGGCGGCCGAAGGCCGGCCCACCCCCTGGCGGTTCATCCGTCCGTCTAGTTCGACGGGACGCTCTGGCCTTGCATGCCCTCCAAGAGCTGAGGCAGGTACCAGATCTGCTGATCGGTGGCCTTCTCACCGTCCTGGAGATAGGCCGTGCCGTCCTGCAGGTTGATCGGGCCGGTCCACAGATCCAGACCCGATCCCAGCTCGCCGATGAACTTGTCCAGAGAAGCGGACGCATCGGAGCTCAAACCCTCGCCCTTGGCAAAGCCAACGGCCGAGGTGTCTGGGTTGTTGATGTCGGCCCAATCAGGTGCGGTCCAAGTAAAGCTTGGCTTGAACGACCCATCCTGGATCGACTTGATAATACTCAGATAGCTCGGGCCCCAGTTGAAGTACGGGACACCCAAGCAGACGCTGGGGGCTTCGGCGCAGCCGTCTTTGTAGTCGTATGAGACTGCCCAGACATTCTTCCCCTGGCCGGCGAACTTGTTGGCTTCCACCAACGCTTCGGTCGTGTCGATGCCCGACACCACCACATCGTAGCCGCTGTTGAAGAAGTCATCCGCCACCTGCGTGGGGTCGGACGTCACGCCAGGGATATTGAACCAAAAGCCGATCCACGTGACCTTGAACTGCAGGTCAGCTGCGTCCTTGTTCATGTAGTTGGTCCAGCAGTACTTGGCGCCCAGATAGACGGAAGACGCCAAGCGGCGCGTCTCATCGTTGATCAGGGGACCGAGGTAGCCGATCTGGCCCGTTTGCGTGGTCAGAGCAGCAGCGCAGCCTGCGATCATCTTGCCGTAGATCATCTTGCCCATGGTGTTGGTCATGTTCGGAAGGTCTTGGAAGTCCTTGCCATCCTTCCAAGCCTGGTCACCAGAAGCCATGATCACGGGGACGTCGGGGTGGGCCTGAGCGAACTCGTTGGCGCTGTCCTTCATGTCATCCGAACTGAAGTCGATGACTGTGGCGCCCTGGGAGAGCAGGCTCTCAGCCAGCTGAGCCGGCGTCGTGCCGGGGCGGTCCGCCGAGTTTGCCTTGTCGATATAGACAAAGTCAAACCCGGGCAAGTTGTCGGCCACGTACTGCGCGCCATCGTAATGCGCTTGGCTCCAGCCGTGGTCGTTGTAAGGGCCGACCATCAGCAGACCGAGCACAGGCGCCTTGGCAGCGGGGGCCGACGTGGCCTCAGATGCCATCGTGGCTTCCGGTGCCATCGTGGCTTCCGACGACGTCGTTGCTGGAGGTGGCGCCTGGGTCGGCGTCGCCGCCGGGCCGCAGGCCGCCACCAGCATGGCAGCGATCATCAGCCCTCCGAGGACTCGCCATTTCATGGTGCTACTCATTTATCGCTCCTCCTTGTTCGAGAGATCAAGATTGGGCGTACTCCGATTGATCATAGATCGATTTGCCGTGGGCCTCCTTTCGCTCAGCCAAACAACAGACTAGGGGACAATCCGTGTCCCAGTTTCTCCCTGCAAAGCCCGCCGGATGTTGGGCGGGTCGGTAATCAAGGCTTCCTTGCCTCCGCGCTCTAAGAAACCGATGACCGCTCGTATCTTGGGTTCCATGCTGCCTTTGGCGAAATGCCCTTCAGCCAGGTAGGTCTTGGCTTCCGCCAGTGTCATGCGGTCCAGCTTCTTCTCGTCTGGCTTGTTGAAGTTGAGCGCCACCTGTTCAACGGCAGTCGAGATCAGGAGCAAGTCTGCGCCGATACTCGAGGCCATAAGAGAGGAGGCGAAGTCTTTGTCGATGACCGCTTCAACCCCCTTCAATGCCCCAGCCTCGTCAGCGACAACGGGGATTCCCCCACCGCCCACACTGACCACGATGAAGCCTGCCTTGATTAGGGTTTCGATGGCGTCGCGCTCGACGATCCGCTTGGGATTCGGCGACGGGACCACCCGCCGCCACCCGCGCCCAGAATCCTCCACCACCGCCCAACCTTCATCCTCGCGCGTGCTGCTTGGCAGTCGTCTCGTCCATGAAGGTGCCGATTGGCTTGCTCGGATTCTGGAAGGCCGGATCTTCTCGGTCGACCTCCACCTGAGTGACCACAGTCGCCGCCTGGCGGTTCAGACCACGGGACTTGAACTCATTGTGCAGCGCCCGCTGGAACATGTAACCGATGGCTCCCTGCGTATCCGCACCGCAGTAGTCCAGCGGGACAGGGTGGAGCTCGTCAATGGACAGTTCTGAACGCCGCAGGATGAAGCCCACTTGGGGTCCGTTCCCATGGGTGATCACCACGTCCCAGCCGGCTTCGATCATGTCAGCCAAGTGGGCCATGGATTCGCCGGCTGCAGCGTACTGATCCGGGATCGTCTGGTGGGCCTTATCCTTGATCAGGGAGTTGCCCCCGACGGCCACCACCGCCAGCTTCCGCTCGTTGTTTGATTGTTCCATGGGTCTCCTCAAGCCATCGTCAAGGCCATAACGGCCTTCTGGGCATGCAAACGGTTCTCAGCCTCATCGAACACCACGCTGTGTGGGCCATCGATCACGCCATCGGTGACTTCGACGTTGCGATCCGCCGGCAGCGGGTGCATGTAGATGGCATCCGATTTCGCCAGCGCCATCTTCTTCTCGTCAGTGATCCAGTCCTTGTAGCGGTCCTGAATCTCCTTGCCCTTCTCCGTGTCTTGCGTTGTAAGCAGCGGACCCCAAGATTTGGCATAGACCACGTCGGCATCTTTGAAGGCTTCTTCCATATTGTCGGTCACATCAAAGCCGGTGCCAAATCGTTTGGCCTGCTCTCGCGCCTGGTCCATGATGTCCGGCATCAGTTTAAACTCCGGAGGATGGGCCAGGGTGATGTCCAATCCAAAGCGTGGCATCTGCAAGATCAGGGATTGGGGCACGGAGATTGGCTTCAAGTACGAGGAAGCGTATGCCCAAGAGACAACCATCTTCTTCTTGCGCAGATCGCGGCCCTTCTTCTCTATGATCGTCATCAAATCGGCCAAGATCTGATGGGGATGGTAGAACTCGCACTGCATATTGAGCACAGGCACTCGTGAAGCCTCAGCCACCAGATTGAGGTACCGGTTGCCGATCCCCCAATCGACGTGCCGGATTGCGATGCCGTCGAAATAGCGGCCGAAAATCTCGCCCATTTCCTTTTCGGTATCACCGTGTGAAATCTGGGTTGTGCGCGATTCGATGAACGCCGCGTGGCCACCCAGTTGTGCCATTCCGGCTTCGAACGACCCACGCGTGCGGGTGCTGCTGAAGAAGAACAGCATGGCCAGCACCTTGTCGCGCAGATAGGCATGCGGCTCGCCCAGTGCCCGCTTGCGCTTCATGTCAAATGCCACGTCGAGGACAGTTTCGACCTCTTCCCGGCTGAAATCAAGGTCGCTTATCAGATCGCGACCACGAAGATTGGTTTGCATCATCACCTCCTGCTCATGTCAGGGACCACCGGGGCATCACCCCGCGGCCCGCATGGCACGCTACTCCATCATCCCCAGAACCAGAGCCAACAGCGACATGCGCATCACAACGCCGTTGAACGCTTCCACCCAATAGCGGGCATGACGTGTGGCGTCGACTTCTGGAAGGAGCTCGTCCATCCGCGGCAGTGAATGCAGAATGATCGAGTCTGGCTTGGCCTTCTTCATCACGTCCAAAGTGACCTGATAGTTGGCCGGCGTGAGGCCGACGTCGCCGGACCGCTCGTCGCGCGCCTTCGTGTAGTCCGGCTGCACCACGGGCTCCATGTAGATCACGTCCGCATCTGCGATGGCCTCGTTGATGTGATCAACCTCGCGATAGCGCAAGTTGAGCTTGTCGATCTCGGCCTTGAACTCATCGGTCAGCGACATTTCCGGCGGCGAAATGTATGTCGCCTCGATGTCAAACTGCGACATGGCATAGCTCATGGAATGCATTGTGCGCATGCGCATGTCACCCACCAAGAGGAAATGCAGGCCATCGAGTGTGCCCCGCTCCTTGTAGATGGTGTACATGTCGGTCAGCACCTGGGTGGGATGTTCACCCCAACCGTCGCCGGCATTGATGATGGGGATGCTCGCCCAACGGGCCGCCTCGGCCGGCGCACCCTGTTGGAAGTGGCGCATCACGATCACATCGCCGTAGAACTCCAACATGTGGACGGTGTCTTTGATCGACTCTTGATAGAAGTCCCCGGCGCGCGTGTTCTTGACATCGGCGAACCCGAGCACATGCCCGCCCAAGCGGTGCATGGCGGCTTCGTGCGCCATGCGAGTTCGCGTGCTCGGCTGGTAGAAGGCCGTCAGCATGGTCTTGTGGGCCAAGAGGTCGGTATTGCGTCGATCACGGGCGAACGGCGCCAATTCATCGGCAACTTCGAACACCCGGAAGAACTCTTCACGTTCAAATTCCTTAAGCGACAGAATGTCGCGTCCTGCAAAACTTCTCATCGTGCATTCTCCTCTATTCTGGATTGATGCTCTCTATCGTTCGAGACGCACTGGGCGTCACTATGTGAAAGAATTCACAAATCGTGCTCTTTGCCGCCTCCTCCCTGAGCTACATTGCTTGGTCCACCCGGCGTACAACATGAAAACGAAAAGTGCCGGGCAAGAAATAACTGCGTGAATGGTCGACAACACGGCCGGATGAGTCGTACAGGCAGGCTTCCAGATACAAGAGGACGTCACCCCGCTGGATGCCGAGACTCTTGGCGATCTTGGAGGTGGCGGTCGTGGCTGTGATCTCGGCCTGAGACCGATCGAGTTCCGGCTCGCCGCGCATTTGGAGGATCTCGAGCACCGAACCGTCGAAGTCTTCCCTAAGCGATTCGGCGGAGAGGATATCCTCAGGCACGGTGTCCACAAGGTAGGCGACCGGCCTGTCGGTGGCGACGATGACCCGGGAGACGTCCACCACGCGCCCCCCTTGCGGGCTCTGGAGCGGGCTGTCATCGGGCCCGTCGATGCGCCGCACGGTGACGTTTAGATCCGTCATTTCAACAGTCATCCCCATGCGCGAGGCCAAAGCCTGGATGCTGGTCAGCACTTCCAGGCCGGTTTCGATCACCTGGGGCGGCTCAACGACATATGTCCCCACGCCCTGACGGCGGACCACACGCCCCTTCGCCTCCAGTGGTCGCATTGCCTCCCGCAGCGTGGCGCGTGAAACCCCCAGCTTTTTGGCCAAATCAGGCTCGGACGGGAGGAAGGTACCCGGCGAGAGTCCCGCCAGCATCTTCTCCAATGCGTCGGCCGTCTTCTGGTACAGGGGTCGGGTCCGCTTGCCCCGTTTTCTGCGTGCCAAGTTAGTCAGCCTCCTCGGCGATCACCGGGATAACTGCAAAGGTTTCGACGTCCACCAGGCCGCGATCGGAGATGCGCAGCTCTGGAATCACGACCAGGGCCAAAAGGCTGAGCTGCATATTGGCGTTGTTCAAATCACAACCGCAGTCCCTCATCGCCGCCAGCACCGATTCAGCCTTATCAGCCACGATCTCGGCGCGCTCGTTGGACATAAGGCCAGCGATGGGCAGCTCGACCAACGCCTCACCGTTCCCCTCACGCACCACAATCTGTCCGCCGCCGACGCGGGCGAGTTCGTTGGCGGCAATGGCCATGTCCTCATCCTTGGTGCCCACAATGAGCATGTGGTGGGAATCGTGTGCCACGGTCGAGCCAAATGCGCAGTCTGTATTGATCCCAAAGCCCTGCACGAAGCCGACCTGCACCTCCCCGGTGCCGCGATGCCGTTCAACGAGCGCCACCTTGGCCACATTCTGGTCGTTGTCGCACAGCACCTGGCCATCAGCCACAGGCAGTTCCAGCCGCAAGTGCCTGGTCGGTGCTTGATTCTCGATGACGCCGATCACATTGACTTCTACGCTGCCCTCGGCCCGGGTGGGCACTGCGAAATCACCGGCGGTCAGCTGTCGCCCCAGGCGGACCGAGGCCTTGACTTCGGCTGGGTAGCTGAATTGGGGGACATCCAACAGGAGCTCGCCCCCGCTGGCCGCCAGCTGGCCTCTGGCAACAACTTGATCGGCATGGAAATCTTTAAGGTCCTGGACCAGCACAACATCCGCGTACCGGCCGGGTGCGATCTGCCCGATGTCGCGCGCCAGACCGAAATGCTCAGCCGGGTTCAATGTCGCCATCTGCAGGGCGATCATCGGATCGAGGCCTAGATCGATGGCATGCCGCACGACGCGGTCCATATGCCCGTCGTGCACCAAGGTTCCTGAGTGAGAATCGTCCGTGACCAGGATGAAGTGCCGCGGGTCCAGCCCCAGTTCGGTGATCGCCGGGAGTTGCGCAGCGACATCGTGCCACGCCGAGCCCAAGCGAAGCATGGCTTTCATCCCCTGCCTGACCCTGGCCACCGCGTCCTCGACCCGCGTGCCTTCATGATCGTCTTCCGCCCCCCCAGCGACGTAGCCGTGGAAGGGAAGCCCCAGATCGAGAGCTGCATAATGGCCGCCGATGACCTTGCCCGCCTCCCGAGTGCGCGCCATCTCTGCGTGCATCTTCTCGTCGCTGTTAAACACGCCGGGAAAGTTCATCATCTCACCCAACCCAACGATCCCTGGCCAGGTCATGGCTTCGGCCACATCATCTGGCCCTAACACGGCGCCCGGCGTTTCAAGGCCGGGCGCGGACGGGACACATGAGGGCATTTCGACCCAGACATGCACGGGCTGGATGGCGGCTTCATCCACCATCATTCGAACACCCTTCAGGCCGAACACGTTGGCGATTTCGTGGGGGTCAATGAACATCGCCGTCGTCCCATGGGGTAGGACGGCCCGCACGAACTCGGTGACCGTGACCATGCCCGATTCGACGTGCATGTGGCCGTCGATCAAGCCAGGCACCAGATAGCGGCCTTCGGCGTCGATGATTTGCGTTTCTGGCCCCTCACAATGCTGGCTGCCCTGACCGACGTAGGCAATGCGTTCGCCCTTGATGGCGACGTCGATCTCGTCGATGATTTCACCCGATTGGACACAAACCCATTTCCCCTTGCGAATGATCATGTCCGCCGGGATGCGCCCCATGGCGACATCGGTCAGCTCACGCGAGATCTCACTCCAATCACGATCAGACATGCAAACACCTCATGAAGACAACGGTAAAAGGGGCAGACATCAGTCGCCCCGAATCAAGGCCAAGGCCGCCCGGTTGTGTTTTTCGATCAACACATTCATGTCGACGCCGGTCACCTGGCCTTCTGATACTACGGGCCTACCGTGCACGTAGTTGAATGACACATTCGTCGGCGTGCAGAAAACCGCCGCGGCTGCTGGATCGTGCAAACCGCCGGCATAGGCGATTTGACCCAAATCGATGCCGATGAAATCCGCGCACATCCCTGGCGCCAACGCCCCGATGTCCTTTCGCCCAAGGACGGCCGCCCCGCCCAGCGTGGCCATTTCCAGCGCCTGCCGAGCGGTCAGCAATCCCTCGCCCGGATCGACCTCGGGCGCTATTGCCGATCCGACGCGCGAGAGGAGCATTGCTAGGCGAGCTTCCGCCAGCAGGTGGGAGCTATCGTTGCTGGCTGAGCCATCCACGCCCAGACCCACATTCACGCCAGCCTTCCGATATCGTCTGACCGGTGCCAGCCCACTCGCCAAGCGCATGTTGGAACCCGGACAGTGGGCCACCCCGCTTCCGGCGCTCGCCATTCGGCCGACTTCCTCCGAGTTGATGTGCACCGCATGGGCAAACCACACGTCATCGCCCGCCCAGTCCAACCGTTCCACAAAGGCCAACGGCCGGTAGCCGAAGCTCTCAAGGCAAAACGACTCTTCATCCAAGGTCTCAGCCAGGTGTGTGTGCAGATGCACCCCGGCAGATCTGGCCAGGTCGGCGGATTGGCGCATCAGGTCTGGCGTCACCGAAAACGGCGAGCAGGGCGCCACCACCAACTGGACCATGGCACCCGGTTCCGATTGGTGATAAGTCTCAATTACACGTTGAGTGTCCTGCAGGATGGCATCTTCATCTTCCACCACCCGGTCCGGCGGCAAGCCGCCTTGGCTTTCGCCCAGACTCATCGACCCACGTGAGGCGTGCAGCCGCAGCCCAATATCGCGTGCGGCCAGTATCTCGTCATCCAGCCGGCAATCATTGGGAAAGATGTACAGATGATCCGAGGCGGTTGTGCAGCCGGAGAGCGCAAGCTCAGCCAATCCAAGCTGGGTGGAAAGGCGGATGTCTTCCGCCGACATGCGGGCCCAGATCGGATACAGCGTCTTGAGCCAACCGAAGAGATTGGAATCCTGGGCCGCCGGGACTGCCCGAGTGAGAGTTTGGTACAGATGGTGATGTGTGTTGATCAGGCCGGGCAGCACCAGGTGATCCTGGGCGTCGACCACAATATCGGCCCCGTCGGGCAGCTCATCGGACGGGCCGACCTGTTCGATCCACCCATCCTTGGCGAAAAGCCCACCGTTGGCAATCTCCCGACGCTCCTCGTCCATGGTGACCATGACCGAGGCGTTGCGGACCAGAAGCGTAGGCATAGCGCCTCCTGGGAATGTAGATTCAGTCTAGCACCGGCAGAAGTGTGCGTCAATTGTCTGACAATTCAACCCACACATGACATTCGTCCCCATCTTTGCGGACCCAGTATCAGCCTGAAGACGCTCTTTTTGCGGCGTTCAGCGTGCTCTTCAGCAGCATGGCGATCGTCATGGGTCCGACGCCTCCCGGTACGGGGGTAATCGCCCCTGCCACCTCTAGAGCTTCATCAAAGGCCACATCGCCGGTCAGACGATAGCCCTTCTTTTTGGTCGGATCGTCAACGTGATCGATCCCCACATCGACCACGTACGCACCGGGCTTAATCCAGTCGCCCCGGATCATCTCACCGCGTCCGATGGCCGCGATCAGGACGTCGGCCCGGCGGCATACATCGGGCAGGTCCCGCGTTCGCGAGTGGCAGATGGTGACTGTGGCGTTCTCGCGGACCAGCAGCAGGGAAACAGGCATGCCCACGATATTGGAGCGGCCGACGACCACCGCGTTGGCGCCCTCCAGCTTGGCCCCGGCGTGCTTGAGCAATTCGATGCAGCCGGCTGGCGTGCAAGGGACAAAAGACGGCTCCCGGCCTTTCTGGGCCAGGCGGCCGAGGTTTACCGGATGGAATCCATCCACATCCTTGTCCACACTGACCGTGGTGAGCACAGCCTCTTCGTCATTGCCCGGAGGCAGCGGCAGCTGAACCAGGATCCCGTGCACGCGCTCATCTGCGTTGAGGTCGCGGACCAGCTCGATAATCTTCTCTTGGGGCGTGTCAGCTGGGAGTTCATGATGGATGGATTCGATCCCGACTTCCTCGCACGCCTTTCGCTTGGAGCGCACGTACCTGTGCGAGGCCGGGTCATCTCCGACCAGGACCGTCGCCAGGCCGGGCTTGGGCATGCCCTTTGCCACCAACGCCTCCACCTGGCGCGCCACATCGGCCCGAATCTCAGCCGCCAGGGCCGTTCCGTCGATCAATTTCGCAGTCATCTTGTTCACCTTCTTGGTTTGGGCGTGGCGAAGTCAGGGCCGCCACGCTGCGTCAAAGTTGAGCCCGGTGTGCGATGTCAGTTCGGTGTAGTTGGCACAACTTGACGTGACCAGCGCGATCTCGTGATCGACACCAGTTGGCCACGTTTCAAACGCCAGCCACTGCCCGTCGGGGGACCAAGCCGGCTCGGCCATTGGCTGAACCGAGAGCGGCCCCTCAGGGCATATGCGCGAACTCGGGCAAGTCGCCCTCTTTGTACTGCATTGCCACCAGGCGCGATACGCCTCCGACAACTTGATCAAATGCAACGTACTTGCCATCTGGCGACCAGCTGGGTTGGGAATCCTCTCGCCCTCCGCTGCGCGAGAAGCGGGCAGCATCCCCCCCATCAGCCGGCATAATCCATACCTCCGCCACCTTGTTGCGGATGGAGGTGAAGATGATCTGGCTCCCCGACGGGGACCAGCTTGGGTCGCTGTCACTGGCGCGGTTGTTGCTCAGATTGGTGCGGTCCTTGCCATCCACATTCATCACGTAAATCTGTGGGTGTCCGTCTTCCAGCGAGGTGAAGGCGACTTTGTCGCCGATCGGCGACCAGGACGGATCGAAATCACCGCCCGGTGCGGAGGCGAGAGCCCTCAGCCCGCTGCCATCCGCGTTGATGATCCAGACGCTCGAGCCCGGATACAGGCTCCGATTGGACCGACAGGGAGATGTGAACGCCAGCTTTTGGCCGTCCGGCGACCAGGCCGGCTGGCAGGCACCATCCGAAAGGTCGGTGACTTTGTGCACTCCCGTGCCGTCGATGTTCATTACATAGACCTGGGGCAGCCCATCGCGATTGGATGCAAACGCCAACTGACCTATGCCCCCACCGGGTGGGGTCGGCGTCGGAGCCGACACGCGTGTCGGCTGAACCACATCTACGACCGTCGAAGTGGGGGAACCGCCCCCCCCGGACTGCGTGGCCGCCGGCGTCCCATCAGGTGACTGGCCGACTTGTGTGGCCACCACCCCGCTGCTGGTCGCCGGCGGACCATTGCGACCACGGCCAAGGCCGGGCAGCGCGTAGATAGCTCCGGCGGCGATGGTGACCACCGTCACCATCACGAGACCGTAGATCGGCCACCGGCGGTTTTCGGTTCTCGGCTTGAACGCCGGCACCGGGGACGACCCCACCACAGTCTTGGCAGCCGGAACCACCGTCCGTTCCAGATAGGGATAACCCTTGGTGTTGGCCGGACTGGTCGCCGAACCACTGGCTGCTAAAGCCGCAGCAAATTCGCTCATGGTCTGGAAGCGTTCATCCGGCTCCAACGCCAGCGCCCGTTCGATCGCCCGCGACAGAGCTGATGAGACCTTGGGGTTCCGCCGACGAATTGGGGTGAGGCTCGCTCGCCCCATGGCCCGTTCGAGAGAATCCTCCGGAATGGAAGCCGTCAACGCAGTGTACAGTGTGGCAGCCAGGGCATAGATATCGGTGCGCGGATCCGTCCGACCTGCTCCGTACTGCTCGGGCGGTGAGAAGCCCGGTGTCATCGCCTTGGCTCCGGTCGTTGTGCTTCCACTTTCCTCAAGCACCTTGGCCAAACCGAAGTCAACCAGCACGGCGTGATCGTCGGGTGTGATCTTGATGTTTCCTGGTTTGATGTCGCGGTGGACGATGGGAGGTGTGCGCGTATGCAGATAGGCCAACGCGTCGCAGACCTCAACAAACCAGCGGATGGCCATGTCCTCTTGAACCGGCCCGTCGCGTTCGAGCCGTTCCCGCAGGTCTTCCCCCTCGATGAAGTCCATCACCAGGTACTGGCCTTCGCCTTCGATGACGAAGTGATCCGTCACGCGTGGCAGGGCGCTGTGGCGTAGGCTGGCCAGGATAGTAGCTTCGCGTCGGAATTGGCGGGCGTACTCTTCGGTGGTGAAGAGGTTTTCTTTGACGGCGACCTGCACTCCCAGGTTGACATCGGTGGCACGGTAGACAGCGCCCATGCCCCCCTGGCCGAGGGTTTCTTCGATGCGGTAGCGTTGCCTCAGCATTTCGCCGACTTTTAGCGGCATTCAGAATTCAACCCGTGGGTGGTCCGAGGCTCTCAGTGGCGTATGACGAAAGTATTGTAACGAATGGCGGTGCTTTTGACCACCACCACGGGTCGTTTGACACGTTTCTGTAAGTTGTTCGGGGGCCCCTTGAACGGCCTAGGGCACTTAGCTTGACGTGAACATGTTGGTCTCCTTGGCCGCGAAGTCAGGAAACACTTGATTCACAGCCGGGTTGTTAAGCCGCTTTCGGCACAGTTCACTCAGGACGTCGCGGTAGTCGGTCGTCACAGCCAGATCTCCCGGGCCGAAGAGTTGGCCGTCTGCCATCCCGGGCCAGCTTCCGTGCACCTCCCCACCACGCACTTGGCCGCTCAACAACAACAGCGCACCCCCATGACCATGATCCGTTCCTAAGCTGGCATTCTCATAGGCTCGCCGGCCGAATTCGGACATCACCACGATCGACACGGCCCCCATGGCCAAGCCGAGATCCGCATGCAGACCCGCCAGGCCCGCCGCCAGGTCATCCATCAGGCCCGACATCAGCCCCTGGCTGCCCCCCTGCGAGAAATGGGTATCCCATCCTCCCAGATCAATGGCCGCCACTTCGAGACCCACGTCAGATTTGATCAGCATGGCCACCTGCTTCAGACCCATCCCGAAATCCGTTCCCGGATAGCGCGCCCCGCCGGAGGGCACATAGCTCGCCGGGTCGAGCTTCTTTAGGGTATGCAGGACGTCCAGGGTCTCAATGGCCACCCCGGACAGAGCCTCGTCGTCCTGGTACAGGCTTGAAAGGATCGTCTGCATCCTGGACGTCGCCCGCAAATCGCCTCGCAGGTGAAAATCGGCGATCGACTTCAGTGCGGTCACCGGGACCCGGCCCCTCAAACTGCGCGGAGCTTGTTCACCCAGGCCAATCGCTCTGAGCGGGGAGGCGTTTCCCGTATCGAGACTGGCCAGATGGCGGCCCACCCAACCGGAGGCGGGTCCCCGCTCATCGGTCACCCCCCGCTCCATCAGCTCCATCGCCCGGAAGTGGCTGCGTGACTCGTCTGGCGCGCCGCAGGCATGGACGATACCAAGGTGACCCGCCCGCCACGCGGGAAGGAGCGGGGACATCGACGGGTGAAGCCCGAAGAATCCGTCCAGATCAATCACCCTTTCGGTCGCCTTGGCACGCTGGTCATCCGGGCGAGGGATCGCCAAGGTTGGTCGCATCTGGTAGTAAGCTTCTTCCCCATGCGGGACGACCACGTTCAGCATATCGGCGGCCCCGCGCAGGAAGACCACCAGGAGCACATCCCCTCGGGGGGCCTTGCCGCGCGGCGCAAAGGCCATGCGCGGCAGCCAACCCGGCCAGTTGGTCTGTTCGGGCAAGTGCACGCAACATTCAAGCACCTGTTCTCTGCCAGCGGACCAGCTCATAGGTTTACCTCCATTGAAAGGCGGGAGATGCCAGCAGTCCAGCCGCCATGATCGCCGTGACCTCCTCCGACGTATCGGCGCCGGATTGACGGAGGCCGTCGGCGAGGGTGTTGGCGATCCCAGGTTCCGGCGCCCTTCCCAAAAGCAGCAGACTCAAGGCCGTCAGGATGTCGCCTGGCGATGAGGCCGCTTCGGATTCGATCAGCCCCGGCAGGTTCGCCCGACTTCCCTCGAGCTCGTCCTGGGCCAATTCAATGGCGAATGACCAGCGGGGGAGCAGATTGGAGGCCCAGGCTTCTTCAACGTCTGGCGGTCCATCTGGCGTCGGCCATTCGAACAAGCCCTGGCCCATGGCCGACAGATGGGACTGCACAGCCGGACCGCCATCGTTCTCCACCTGCAGCAGCCGGAGGGCGGAAGAGACATAGTCGGATGGTCGTTTGAACTTGGACGGCAGGTCGAAATCGGACCGGGCCAATCCATCCAGCAAAATTACCTGGAGCATCGACTTGATTTCACCGCCCGACTTCAAGAATGCATCGGCGGCCGCCGCCACCAAATTTGGGGCGGCAGTCAGCGGATGGTCCACGACGAATCTTTCGACAAGCTCGGCAGCGAGGTGATGTGCTGTCGCGGGATGCAAGGCCAGCCTCGCCAGCACTTGCTCGGCCTCGGCCTCACCTCCCGGTGGGACCACCTGCCCCAGCACCCGCTTCACCCCACCGGCATGTTGGTCGGCGTCAAACGTGAACTGGCCGCGCCAGAAGTGTCCCTTCACTCCCCATCCGGTGAGGCAGCGGGCCAGCTGCATGACATCCGTTTGGGTGTAACCGCTGCCCACGCCCAGGGTATGCAGCTCCATGACTTCTCGGCTGTAGTTCTCGTTGGGGGCTTCCTTTTCATTGGCCTGGTTGTCCAGATAGACAAGCATGGCCGGTGAATGGGCGGATGCCAGCAGAAGATCTCGAAAGTTGCCCAACGCGTGAGCCCGGACCACTTCCCGGTCGTCTACGACTTTCAGGAACCAGCAATCACCTTTGGCAACATAGATGTTGAAATGGTCGGTCCAGAATTCGACCATCCTCTCGTAGAGCTGGCGGTGGCTGTATTGACGCCTGAGCAACGTGGCCCGGCGCAGTTGATCGACCACAGTATCTTGTTCCCAATCGGCCAGCACATCCGCTTCCAGGGCAAGCGCATCGTAGGGACGCAGCCGAATCTCCGCCCGTGCATCATCCAGCGACTCTGGAGCCAGCTGTGCCTCGATCCAGGCCGCCAATCCGTGGTCCGCCGCTTGTTGGCGTTCATCTGGCAGAGGGCCGTACGATAATCGTCCGAGCTTGCGAAAGATGGTTTCGTTGGCTGCCGGGCGTATCTGTCTGGCCGCCCCGATTTGGGAGAGCCGATCGTAGGCGGGGGCACAAGCGGTCACGGCGGCCGACCCAGCCACCCAGCCGGTCAACCGCAGGAAGTCACGCCGACTGAGGCTCACCAGCCAGGCTCCCTTCGACAACCATCGCGTTCTCGATTTCGCCTTCTGGCCCCGGCATCCACTTCAACAGGGAGAACAAACTGGCCCCCAGACAAGTGACGATTGTGAAAGGGATCACAATCAACCAACCCAGAAGAGGGAAGGCTGCTGCCAACTCGAGCGCCAGCGCCCCACCCAGGAACGCTTTCACATCTGGGCGGCCCCAGCCCGCCTTCTCCGCAAGGCGTCCACCCATCGAAGCCGCCAATCCGGCTGCGCCAAAACTCGCCAGGAGGAGGGTCGCCATCAGAAGCAGGCTGGCGATGAGTTTGGCCGGGCCAAAGGGCAGAGCCAACAGAATCATGGTGGGCAGGCCGATCACCAAAGCACCCGCCAGTCCCAAGGCGAAGGCCCGCCCCGGAGTCTCACTCAGCCGCCTCTGAGCCCGGTCGACGACGCTTGGAAACAGCAGCCACCACGCCATCAGCATCCCTGGAAACACGATGCCCAGGGCCAAAAGCGTTCCGAACACTGCATACACGTCGGCCATCAGAACCTCCTTGCGATCGTTCGCTCGTCCAGCGTCCCCTGCCGTTAACTACAGCCTTCGGGGCCTGATTGTCGCGTTTCACGCGCCCACCAATCATCCAGCTGCTCCATGGTCCCTGGCCCTGCCGCGTTGTCTGATCGGCTCGGCTTGGATCATGCCGGCTGGGCTCACCTGGAATTGAAGGCTTGTTCCAGGCGCGGCATGCCGTCCGTCCGCTGGTCTGGATGGGGCGGATATGTTCAACCCCGGCGTGCACCGGGCGAGAATCAAAGGAGACCGGGCAGGTTTCTTCTGGCGCCCCTCCGGGCGACCAGCCCAAGATGACCACCCTGTCGGGTAGGCTGTGCCAAACTGGTGTCTTTCAGGGTCTCAGGTGGATGGCTGGCAGACGCAAGATGGATCTGGTCTATCGCCAAAAAACAACTCCCAGACCGCCTGAATGGGAATCCAAGCTGTCCGGGAGACGTGAAATTTGCTTGATTCAGGTCTGTTCTGACGCTCTATGCGCGTGCCAACTGGCCTATTCTAGAACGGGCTGCGGCAGGAGCAGAGCGCACGCCAAGAAGAACAGAACGACCACAATGATGGTCATACGTCCTCCAATCTGACTCCAGAGTAGCATGGATTCGGCCCAATATCAATAGGCAAACTACCCACACGCATAGGATTTCAGCCAAGCATTGCCTACCCGACCGACGATTGCCGCCCCTGCGTGGGGGTAGGTAGATGTGGGTCGATCAACTGCGTGAGGTCAGGGTGAGACAAGACATTGAGGCTGGCACAAGGATAAGTCGGGGGTTCAGCCGTCCGCCTGCGGGAGCGCGTCGGCCCCTTTGCGAAACAGGCTGAGGATGAAGCCGCCGATCCCCAAGAAGCTGACGTAGGGAAAGAGCCCAAACCAGCCCACAAACGGTGTCAGGCAGGCAAGCACCAATGCGGTTCCTCCAAGCAAGACCTGGCCGGTTGCGGATCGTTCGGGAAACAGCCTGCCACCCACCATCAGGGCTGATCCGGCCAGCCCAAACATCAGCAGGACGATCAGAATGACAAGCAGGGCCAAAGCCGGTGCACGCAAGAGTGCAAAGTCCAATCCGTCCGCCAGCCCAGCTAGCGCCGCCACAATCCCGCCCATAAAGAAGGTGTTGACCAGGCCGACGGCAAAGGAAGCACCGGCAGAAGCCTCCATGCTGCGACGCGTGCGTGCGATCGCAGCCGAGAAGAGCGCCGCCATCACAGCAAACAGGGCCACCAGTGTGATCCCGATGGCAAGGGTCATCAATACTATGGAGGCACCGTTGTTCATGTTAATCTCCGTTGGGAACCAGTCATGCCGATCCTCGCTTCTCACGCCGGGGCTGGATGGTCCGGGTGAGGAGCAAGCCGTTGGCGGCCAGACCCGCCACAAGCGATCCTGCCAGGATCACCAGCCAGCCGGTCACCGGAAGCGCGGTAGACAACGGGGCCGTGGCGCTTGTCGAGAAAGATCCGAGCGTGGAGAGCCCATCCAAGACCGGCGTCGTCAAAGAACGCAGCCACATCGCCAGAGCCTCAGGACGGATCCACGCCTGCCATGATGGACCCAGCCCTTCAGTCCATGTCGGCAGGGTCAAGTTCAGCCAACGCAAAGCCGCCATCATCGCGCCGCCGCCCAGGGCCAGCTCGGCCAGCAGGAACCACCGTACGCCGCGGCTGATAACTGACTGGGGCGCCAGGCGAGACAGAACCCCGGGAACAAGGTCCGCGTGCAAAGGCACCTCCGGCATGGATTCGATGTCTGCAAACAGGCTCTGGAACTCCCCCAGCCTCGCCCTGCAAGCCGGACACGCCTCCACATGCTCAGAAACCAGGCTGCGCTGGGTGTCGTTGAGTTCATGGTCAAGGAAGGCCTGGAGCTCGGCAGCGCTGACATGGCTCATCCCAGTCCTTCCGATCTCAACCGCTCGCCCAGCGCCTTGCGGGCCCGATACAGGTGCGTTTTGACTTCGCTCATGGTCAACCCCAGCGCCCTTCCAATCTCGGCGTAGCTCAGGTCTTGATAATGGCGCAGCTCGATGACCGCTTGGTAGTGCGGAGGCAGCGTTTGCAGCGCTGCCCTCACGCTCTGCGCCCTTTCTGCCCGCTGCAGCTCCTTCTCTGGCTCCCCCAGGCTGGCGACCGCGTACTCGCCAAACTCCTCTTCAAGAGGGGCTGTGGCAGGATCAGCGCGGTTGAGGTGATTGAGGCACACATTGGTCGCCACCCGTCGGATCCAGGGGCCGAAGGGCCGTTCGACGTCAAATGTCTCCAGGCGTCGGTAGGCCCGCGCAAAGGCATCTTGGGCCCGGTCTTCGGCGCTTTGACGCTCACCCATCAAGCGATAACAGACATTGTATACCGACGTCTGGTAGCGTCGCACCAGCTCCCCGTACGCCTGGACCTCTCCGCGCAGGGCGCCCAACACCAGGGCTTGGTCCGTCAGCTCGGGCATTCTTCCTATCCATCATACACATTGGGTCCGGCGAATGTCGCGCCGGCATGTGCCGGAGACACCGTCGAGCTGCCGCGCCAGCGCAAAGACCCCGTGGACGTCCTCGCCGAGCCTGTGTTATACTCGTCTCTTGTGCCGCCCGCAAAGGGCGGCCGACTATCTGAACACCAGGCATAAGGGTGAAGACCATGAGCGACCAGACTGACAGCAACGCCCCGGTGCGTGTGCCGGTGGCGCCGGACAACGAGAACATCCCCCAACTACACCCTGGCGACAGCGTGAACGTCCATGTCCGCATCAAAGAAGGCGACCGGGAGCGTATCCAGGAGTTCCGTGGCACGGTGATTCGCATCAGGAAGGGCGGCAACAGCGCCAATTTTACCGTGCGCCGTATCGCCTCTCACGGTATTGGCGTCGAGCGGACCTTCATGGTGCGCTCGCCGCTGCTCGAAAAGGTTGAAATCGAGCGCAACGCACGCGTGCGCCGAGGCCAGCTCTACTACCTCCGTGAGCGGACCGGAAAGCGCGCCCGCCTCAAGGAAAAGCGCAAGGCCTAATCTCCCCCAAGAATTCGACCAGGTGCAGCCGCCGGCTGCACCTTTTCTTTTTCTGGCTCTCCTGTTAACCTGCTGCTTATGCCAAACACAGCACACGGGTCGTCCGGGACCAAACGACGGTTCGCCCCGCTTGCCCACCATCTGTCATGAGCGATCCGCGGCCAATTGGTGTTTTCGATTCGGGTGTCGGCGGTCTCTCCATCCTGGCGGCCATCCGGCGGTCACTCCCGGCCGAAAACATCCTCTACTTTGCCGATCAGGCCCACGTCCCCTACGGCCCCCGATCGCTGGAGGAAGTGGCCAGCTTCAGCCTGGGTATCACCCACCTCCTGCTCGCGCTTGACGCCAAGCTCATCGTTGTCGCCTGCAATACGGCCTCAGCTGCCGCTTTGAAGGGGTTGCGAGAACGACTGCCCGATGTGCCGTTTGTCGGCATGGAACCGGCCGTCAAGCCTGCGGCCAAGGTCACGAAGAGCGGCCACATCGGGGTGCTGGCGACCCCAGCCACCTTTCAAGGGCAGTTGTTTTCATCGCTGGTCGAACGCTTTGGCGAGGGCCTCGATATCCATCAGGCCACGGCCCCCGGACTGGTGGAGCGGATCGAGGCTGGTGACCTCTCGAGCCGGTCCACTCGCGAGATCCTGGCCAATGCCGTCAGGCCGCTTCTGGCGGATAGCATTGACACGCTGGTCCTGGGGTGTACCCACTACCCCTTCATCATCCCGCTGCTACAAGAGATCGTGGGGCCGGCCGTGAAGGTCATCGATCCTGCCCCTGCCGTCGCCCGGCAAACGCGCCGCCTGCTCGACTCGCATGGCCTGCTTGTCGCCGAGGGGGCGCCAGGATCACTTACCTTTGTCTCTTCCGATGATGCTGATCACCTAGCTGTCCTTGCCCAACGGCTGATCGGCGCCAGCGGGTCGCGTAGGCGGGCCAAATGGGATGGTGACGGCAGCCTGGTTCTGGCCGACTAATCTAGGCCCCTACGCACTTGCCGATTTCCCCTCAGGCAGCAAAAAGAAACTGCCGGCCCGTACGTCGGGCCGGCAGCGAGATTCGAGCGTTGGCTCGAGAGGCTTCAGCTCTCTTTACCCGAGCGGGGTTTCTTGGCCGGCTTGTTCTTCTTGGCTGCCGCCTTCTTCTTGGCAGCTGGCTTTCCTATGCCTTTGGCTTTGCCCCCTTCATCTTCCCCATCCCCTGACGCGGCGGCCTGGCCTTGCTTGGCGTCCCCTGATTCGGCCCCTTCTTGCACCCCGGCTTGTTCGAGTTCCCGAGCCGAGATCCTGGCCACGCCGGCTACCGTCTCACCCTTCTTCAGGTCGATGGCATGCACACCCATCGTCGCCCGCCCCGTCTGGCTGATGGTGCGAACCTTGGTGCGCAAGATGATGCCGCCGGAGGAGATGATGCTCAAATCATCATCGATTTCGACAACCCGCGCCGCCACAACCTTGCCGGTCTGCTTGATTTTGTCCCGGCTGAGGGTCAGAACACCATACGTGCCGCGCCCCTTGGTTGGATATTCGGAGAGAGGCGTGCGCTTGCTAAACCCATTCTCGGTGACGACAAGCAGATCCGCCTTCTTGTCCACAACATCCATTGAAGCCACATAATCCCCCTTGCGCAGACCAATTGATTTCACGCCCGCTGCCGGCCGGCCCATGGCACGCACGTTCTTCTCGTGATAGCGAAGCGCCTGGCCATTGGCGGTCACAAGGATGATGTCGTCCTTGCCGCTGGTCAGCCGTGCCCACCCCAGCGTGTCCCCCTTGGCAAGGTTCATAGCAATCAGCCCCGACGGCCGCACGGACGAAAACTCAGACAGCGCCACGCGCTTGATCTTGCCTTTTCGTGTGGCCAGAGTACAGAAACTGGCCTCATCAAAGTCCGCAACCACGGTGATGGCGGTGATGGTTTCGTCCGCATCCATGCTCAGGATATTCACCATCGGAATGCCGCGAGCTGTTCGGTCCGCGTCCGGGATTTGATAGACGCGCTCCGAGTACACCTTCCCCTTGTCGGAGAAGAACAACATGGTGTCCAACGACCGCGCCGGAACGAGCATGACCACTTCGTCCTCATCGCGCATCGTATGTCCTATCAAGCCGCGTCCACCCCGCCCTTGGCGCCGATAGGTCGAGGCGGCCACCCGCTTGACGTAGCCCCGCTCGGTCACGCTGACCAGCACGGCTTCGTCCGCGACAAGATCCTCCTCGTTGAATTCCTCGCTTGCGTCGGGTGCGATCCGAGTTCGCCGTTCGTCGCCGTACTTTTCGACCGCCTGATCGAGCTCTTCCTTGACGAGCTTGAGCATCTTCTTGGGGTGCGCCAGCAGGTCTTCCAGATATTTGATCTGTTTGACAATGTCCTTGTGTTCGTTCTCAATCTTTTCGCGCTCGAGCGCCGCCAGACGGCGGAGCTGCATGTCAAGGATGGCCTGAGCCTGGGGCTCGGAAAGCTTGAACTTGTTCATCAAGTTCTCTTTGGCGACGTCAGCATCTTCGGATTGCCGAATGGTCTTGATCACGGCGTCCAGATTAGCCAGGGCAATCAGCAAGCCTTCCAGGATGTGGCCGCGCGCACGCGCCTTCTCCAGTTCGTACTCCGAGCGCCGCGTGATGACCCTCTGCCGATGGGTGATGTAAATCTGGAGTGACTTCTTCAGCGTCAGAAGCCGAGGTTCCCCATCGACCAGAGCCAGGAGTTGAACCCCAAACGTGCTTTGAAGGGCAGTGTATTTGAAGAGCTGATTGAGGACCTTCTTCGGTTGAGCGCCGCGCTTGAGTTCCACCACCACGCTCATGCCCCGGCGATCGGATTCATCCCGTAGGTCGGAGATCTCGTCCAGCCGGCCATCGCGTACAAGTTGGGCGATCCGCTCGATCAGACCGGCCTTGTTGACCTGGTACGGGATCTCGGTGATGACGATCTTGAAGCGATTGCCCGCCATCTCCTCGATGTGCGCCACTGCCCGCATCACAATCCTGCCCCGGCCCGTGCTGTACGCCTGCTTGACCCCTTCGATCCCGACAATCATGCCGCCGGTGGGAAAATCAGGGCCGGTGACAAACTGCATCAAATCCTCGACGGTGACCGAGTCTTGATCGTCATCGCGCTCGATCATGAAGTTGATCGCTTGGGCCAGCTCCCGAAGATTGTGGGGTGGAATATTGGTCGCCATGCCCACAGCGATGCCAGATGCGCCATTCAGGAGCAGATTGGGGAGCTGAGCCGGCAGGATATTCGGCTCCTGGAGGGAGCCATCGAAGTTGTCGGAAAAATCTACCGTGTTCTTGTCGATATCTACCAGGAGTTCTTCTGCGATTCGAGCCAGACGCGCCTCGGTGTACCGCATGGCCGCCGGTGAATTGCCATCAATCGAGCCGAAATTGCCCTGACCGTCGACCAGCGGATAGCGCATCGAGAAGTCCTGCGCCATCCGGGCCATGGCATCATAGATGGCCGAATCGCCGTGAGGGTGGAACTTGCCCAGCACATCGCCGACAATGCGGGCCGATTTCCTATAGGAGGAGTTCGCCCGGATGCCCATATCGTGCATCGCATACAAGATTCGGCGCTGTACGGGCTTTAAGCCGTCCGACGCATCGGGGATGGCCCGCGAGACGATCACGCTCATCGCGTAATCGAGATAGGCACCCCGCATCTGTTCGTCGATGTCGACTTGTCGAACGGTTCCAATTTCCATGAATGCCTGTTCTTTCGGGTGATTTCGGGACCAAATTTGCCCCGGTCGGGGGGCCAGATTCTTAACCTCCTAATTATACCGCGGCGGGCCCGATTTCGCCCTTTGAACAAGCCTATTTCAGCCCATTTGTTCTATTTTCGACAACCGGCACGAGGCCGAATTTTCGGCCTCAAAACGGCTGGACTTGCCCTCCGAATTGACAAGCCGCCGTCCTGATGCTAGAACTCGTACTCTTCCCCAAGATTTGGAGGCTTTGATGCCTGAACGAACACGTCGTTGGCTGCTTGGTGGGCTGTCGGTCATCGTCATCTTGGCGATCATTTTGGGAGGGCTTGGATGGATGGCCGTCCAGCGGTCGATGCCCATCGTGCAGGGAAACCTGACCGTGCCGGGCTTGCATGAACAGGTCGATGTCTACCGCGACGCATCCGGCATTCCCAACATCTACGCCTCCGACGAACACGATCTCTTCATGGCACAAGGCTACGTCACGGCCCAAGATCGCTTTTGGCAGATGGATTTCTGGCGCCACGTCGGTGCCGGCCGCCTGGCCGAAATGTTCGGCGCTTCGCAAGTCGACACCGACAAGTTCATCCGGACCATGGGGTGGGAACGTGTGGCACAGCAAGAATTGGAGCAGATGGACCCTGACACGCTGACGATACTTCAGGCGTATGCCGACGGCGTGAACGCCTATCTGGCCGATCACACGGGCACCGCGCTCTCGGTCGAGTACGGGATCTTGAAGCTGCTCAGCCCCAGCTACCAACCGGCCCCGTGGGCCCCCATTAACACCTTGACTTGGGCCAAGGCTATGGCCTGGGACCTGGGCGGGAACATGGACGGTGAGATCGAGCGGGCCCAGCTCTTGAAGACCCTTTCGCCCGCGCAATTGAACCAGCTTTACCCGGCCTACCCTCCCAACCACCCCGTCATCGTCAAGGACTATGGGCCAGCCGGCGCTCAAATCCCAAGCGCAAGCATGAGCGCTATCCTGCAATCCGAACCAGCTCTAAGGTCTCTCTCCGGCAAGGTATCCCGCCTCAACACGCTCCTGGGAGGTGGCCTTCCCGGGATTGGATCAAACAACTGGGTAGTTGGCGGTCAGCGAACACAATCGGGGCAGCCCATCCTGGCCAACGACCCCCATCTCGGTATTCAGATGCCTTCGATCTGGTACCAAATCGGCCTACACTGCCTTACCCTCAGCCCCAGCTGCCGCTACGAAGTTGGAGGATTCTCATTCGCCGGTGCGCCCGGAGTGATCATCGGGCACAACGATCATATCGCCTGGGGACTGACCAATGTCGGCCCGGATGTTCAGGATCTCTTCATTGAAAAGATCAATCCGGACAATCCGGACCAATACGAATTCAACGGGCAGTGGCAGGATATGAAGATCGTGCATGAGACAGTTCGTGTGGCAGGCGGAAAGGATGTTGACCTCACGGTCCGCTACACACGTCACGGCCCGATTGTGAGCACCACCTATGCCAAGTTGGAGAACTTCACCGACAATGCCGGAATTGACCTGCCGGAACCTTACGCCTTATCGCTTCAATGGACAGCGCTCCAGCCTTCTAGAGTGTTCGCGGCGGTGCTGGAATACGATCGCGCCTCGAATTGGGATGACTTCCGCAACGCCCTTAGAGATTTCGCCGTTCCTTCCCAGAACTTCGTTTACGCCGACACCCAAGGCAACATCGGCTACCAGATGCCGGGCAAAGTGCCCATCCGCGCAGCCGGCGATGGTTGGCTCCCCTCACCAGGCTGGACGACGGACTACGACTGGACGGGCATGATCCCCTTCGACCAACTGCCGTCGGCTTTCAACCCAAGTGACGATTACATCGCGACCGCAAACAATGCCGTTGTCGGCAGCCAATATCCTGATTTCATCAGCCGGGATTGGGACTATGGATACCGCGCCGCCCGCATCGTCCAGATGATTGAGGCCAAGCCCAAGCTCTCCCTGCAAGACATTCAAGCCATCCAGGGTGACGATCTCGATCCTGGGGCGGCGATAGCTGTTCCCTATTTGTCAAAGCTGCATTTTGACGATCCGGTCATCAGTCGGGCATTGGACAACCTCAAGAATTGGGACCAGCAGGACACACTCGGCTCAAGCCAGGCGGCGGTGTTCAATCTGTTCTGGCGCCAATTGATTCTCTCAACCTTTTCGGATGAGCTGCCCGACGGCCCGCTCCCCGACGGATCACGCGCCTTCGCTGTCTTCACTACGTTGCTTTCCGCGCCGAACAGTCCGTGGTGGGATGATCACACAACCGACCCCGTCGAAACGCGAGATGACATCCTGCGCTCAGCTTTCTCGCAGGCCATCGACCAAGGAAGAACCATCATGGGATCAGATCCTTCAAGATGGACCTGGGGCGAGCTTCACACCGCCACCTTCAGAAACCAGAGTTTGGGCGAGTCGGGGGTCGGCCCCATCGAGTTGTTATTGAATTCGGGGCCCGTACGCCGTCAACGGCGGCACGTCCATCGTCAACGCAACGGCCTGGAAAGTGGACAAGGGATTCGACGTGTCCTCCCTGCCTTCGATGCGCATCATTAACGACTTGTCCAACTGGGACAACGCCTTGTGGATCCATACCACGGGCGAATCTGGCCATGCCTTCAGTCCTCACTACATCGATCAGACGGACGCCTGGCGGCAGATCAAGTATCTGCCTTTCGCATGGTCCAAGTCGGCCGTGGAATCAGCCGCACCGGACCACCTTTCGCTGAGCCCATAAGTGGCACAATGGTGGTCAAAGATGGAGACCCTCAGGTGAGAGCATGAGCGATCTCACCATCCGCCCCACCCCCGATCAGCATCTGGAACGGCTCAGCTTGCAGGCCGAAGCGCTTCGGGCCGAGCTGGAGGCCTTTGCCCGCACGCAAGGAGCAGAGGCGCCGCAGCACCTTCTCACATCCTTGACCCAAATGTCGCATCTGCTCAGGGGGATCCAGTCTGAGGTCGCCAAGTCCGAGCAGCAGCGAGGCAACCTGCTGGCCCTGGCTGAGATAAGCCGGATGGTCAACTCCTCACTCGATCTACAAACGGTGCTGCGCGAGGTAATGGACACAATCATCCGACTGACGGGGGCAGATCGCGGATTCCTGATGCTGAAGGACGAGACAGGTGAGTTACAGACACGCGTGGCCCGCAACTGGGAGCGCGCCTCTCTCAAGGCCCAAGAGATTCACGTCAGTCGCACTGTGGTCGATTGGGTGGTGGCTCACGCCACACCCATCTTGACGACCAACGCCCTGGATGACCCACGCTTCTCCGCCCAGGAGAGCATCATCGCCTACAGCCTGCGGTCAATTCTGTGCGTGCCTCTCAAGGCCAAGGATCGCCTGATCGGCGTCTTGTATGCCGACAGTCGTCTCCAGGAGGGCTTGTTCAACGAAGAAGATCGCACGCTCTTGACGTTGTTTGCCCATCAGGCCGCGGTGGCGATTGAGAATGCACGCTTGTTCAACGCACTGGCGGAGGCGTACGACCAGACCCTCGATGCTCTGGTCGCCGCGCTGGACACTCGGGACCGGGAGACCGAAGGGCATTCTCAGCGTGTGGTGCGCATTGCCCTGCTCATCGCCGCCGAGATGGCCTACCCCGAAGATGATCTCAACAACCTGCAGCGCGGAGCCCTGCTGCACGACATCGGAAAGATAGGCATTCCAGATGCGATACTGCGCAAACCAGGGCCCCTTGACGATGATGAGTGGGAGATTATGCGCAAGCATCCGGAATTCGGTCGGCGTATGCTTGCTGGGATACCGTTTCTCAAACGCCCCCTCGACGTGATCTACGCGCACCAGGAACGCTATGACGGCACCGGCTATCCTGAGGGTCTTGCCGGAGAGGAGATCCCAATCGGTGCACGAATTTTCGCCGTGGCCGATACGTTTGATGCAATCACATCAGATCGTCCCTATCGCAAGGGCCAACCTCTGGAAACCGCCCGGCAGATTATTCGCGACAACAGCGGCACTCAGTTTGACCCCAAGGTCGTGCAAGTTTTCCTATCCATTCCTGACGAAGTTCTCGTCGCCGAAACGCAAAACTCCCGCCAGGAATCATGAAGCGGGAGCAATCCATGGCAGTGGCCAGGACGATGCCCACCCGCCGCCGTCGATGACTTGATCGATTCGGTCAAGCCCCTAACCTTCAGTAGGGCCAGATCTTCTGGGTCACCAGAAGGACCATCAGGCCCATCACGATCACGGCCGCCAACAAAAGCACCGACAGGAGCAACCGCTGCCCGGCCGTCATGCCAAACATCCGCTTCTGGAGCGTGGGTTCGTTGTACGAATCGATCGATTTCTCCTCGTAGGGAGATTCCTCCTGGTCGGTCAGGTTCCGCAGATCATCATACATTTTGAGCTCCTCCCCTCTCAGGGGTGCGCCACTTCGTACCAGTCTAAACCAGTCGCTCTAGCTGTCAATCGGCCGCAGCGAGGCGCCTTCTCCGCCGATTTCGGTCAGGCCAGAGCCCGCGATATCCAGCTTCACAAAGCCGCCTGGCGTGAGCCCCACCAACTGGCCTTCAACAGCGCCTGACGGAATCTCAACTCTCACGACTTTACCCTTAAATGCCAGATGGTCATGCCAAGCCTGCACCAGTGCAGGGGAACCCAGATCCCTTACCGTCTCGGCCAGATTCTCCAGGATCGCCATCAAAAATTGATGGCGATCGGTCCTGGCATGGAGCTCAGCATCCAGACAGGTCGCCGGAAAGGCAATGGTATCTGAATCGGGAACCGATCCAGGGTGGACATTCACACCCACACCGACCAAGACGCACTCAAGTACGTTGCCGCGCCAGGTCGCTTCGGTCAGTACACCCGCCACTTTGGCCCCATGGACCAAGACATCATTGGGCCACTTGATCTCGGCCTCGCCGCCCAGGCCCTGTATGGCCTCCACTACGGCCAAGGCGCCGATGGCGTTCATCCCACCAAGCTGATCCGGGGCAAGCGCATCCGGCCGCAGGACCAAACTGAAGGCGATGGCGCTTTCAGGTGGGGTTGACCATTGGTTTTCCCCCCGGCCGCGCCCGGCCGTCTGCTCATCGGCCACCACCAGCGTGCCGTGAGGTGCCCCTTGCTCGGCCAGTTCACGCGCGTATTGGCTCGTAGAGCCGATAGTGCTGAAGAAATACAACGGCTCCCCGAGCCCGTCGACGGGCAACCCGGCACGTAATCTCTCAACCGTCAACATGATCGCATTGTAGCTTGGGTGCAATCCGCGTGCCATGAGGTCGAATGAGCGTGTTATGTTAGAATCGGGGAACCGATCATGAACCATGTCTGGGCGCCCTGGCGAATGGCCTATATCGAGGACGACTCCAAGAGTGACGTCTGCGTGTTCTGCAGAGCTTTGAGCCAACCCGACGGGCCCGGCAACCTCATCCTCCACCGTGGCAAGAAGGCATTTATCATCCTTAACCGCTACCCGTACACCAGCGGGCACGTCATGGTTGTTCCCAACGCCCACGAACCGTCCATTGAACGGCTCGACGATGGGACGCTCGCTGAGTTGATGCAGCTTTCCAATCTTGCCCTGGCAAAGATCCGCCAAACCTATGAGACCCAAGACTTCAACCTGGGAATTAACATCGGCCAGGCCGCAGGCGCAGGGATCATAGACCATGTCCATGTCCACATCGTCCCCCGCTGGAACGGGGATACGAACTTCATGTCGACCACATCGGACACACGTGTGCTCCCCGAGTTGCTCGAGGAGACCTATTCCCGGCTCAGCCAGGGTTGGGGTTGACCGCAGGACAACCCACCAGCACCTGGGATTTGAGCCGCGGCATTGAGAGTAACTATGACCTCCACCGTCGACGAAAACCAACCCGTCATTCTCAGCGCCGTACGAACCCCCATCGGCCGGTTTCAGGGGAGCCTATCTGGCCTGTCGGCCACCGATCTCGGCGCGGAGGTGGTGCGCGAAGCCGTACGCAGGGCTCGCATTGACACCCCCAACGAGATCGATGAGGTGCTCATGGGCAACGTTGTCTCTGCCGGGTTGGGCCAAGCCCCCGCCCGGCAGGCGGCCATTGGCGCTGGCCTTCCAACCAGCGTGGGCGCCACGACTCTCAACAAGGTTTGCGGTTCGGGACTCAAGGCTTGCATGATCGGGGCACAGGCGATCAAGGCTGGCGACGCGAAGCTGCTCGTCGCCGGGGGTATGGAGAGCATGAGCAACACCCCACACCTCGTCAGCGGCCGGCGCGGCCTGAAATACGGCGACCAGCAGCTTCGGGATGCTTTGCTTCACGATGGATTGTGGGATCCGTTCGAGAATTGGTCGATGGGCATGGCCGCAGAGTGGATCGCCGACGAATTCGAAGTCACGCGTGAAGCGATGGACCGGCTCGCGCTGCAGAGCCACCAGCGCGCCCTCCAGGCCATCGACTCGGGGGCCTTCGAAGACGAGATCCTCCCCCTGGATGTGCCTATCGCAAAGGACGGGACACATACATTTGCCGAGGACGAGGGACCACGGCGAGACACTTCATTGGAGAAGATTGCCGCACTAAAACCGGCCTTCAAACAGGACGGTCGCGTCACAGCGGCCAACGCCCCTGGCCTCAACGACGGCGCAGCCGCTTTGGTTCTCTCCAGCCGGGCATGGGCCAAAGGCCGCGGCCTCGCTCCGATGGCGCGTATTGTCGGCTACGCTCAGGCCGCTGTTCCGCCCAAAGAGATGTTCACGGCTCCGGCACTGGCAATCCCTCTACTTCTCGAGAAAGTGGGTTGGACGCTTGAAGACGTGGACCTCATTGAGCTGAACGAAGCCTTCGCCGCCCAGGCGTTGGCCAACGGCTATGCCTTGGCCGACCAGGGCTGGGATTGGGAAAAGGTGAACGTTCACGGTGGCGCCATTGCGTTGGGTCACCCCCTGGGGGCAACCGGTGCCAGGATCCTCACCACTCTGCTGTTCGCCATGCGTCGACGCGGCGCCCAACGCGGCCTGGCAACCCTGTGCTTGGGCGGCGGAGAAGCCGTGGCCCTGGCCGTAGAGATCGAATAGACCCCTCACCCGCACACTTCACCATTCAACGAGGAGCCGCTTCAAATGGACATCAGGAAGATCGTCGTAGTTGGTGCCGGCACGATGGGCAACGGCATCGCCCAGACGGCCGCCGTTTCCGGCTACGAAGTCACCATGACCGATGTGGACTCCGACGCCGTCGCCCGCGGCCAGGAGACCATCGCCAAATCCGTGGCACGGCTTGCCGAAAAGGGAAAGATCGACGAAGAGCAGAAGGCGGCCGCCCTGAGCATCGCCACAGCCCTCGACATGGAAGCGGCGCGTGAGGCCGATCTGGTGGTGGAGGCCGCCACCGAAAACCCGAAACTGAAACTCGAACTTTTCACTCAGCTGGACAGCCTGGCACCCGAAAAGGCCGTCCTGGCTTCCAATACATCTTCCATTTCGCTGACCCGGATCGGCGCCGCCACCAAGCGGCCGGACCGCGTGGTGGGCATGCACTTCTTAACCCCGTACCCTTGATGCGTCTGCTGGAAGTGGTGCGAGGTCTGGCCACGTCGGATGAGACCACCAAGCTTGCCATCGAAGTCGGGAGGCGGATGGGCAAGGAGCCCGTTGAAGCCGCCGATTCACCTGGCTTCATATCCAACCGCATCTTGTGTCCGATGATCAACGAAGCCGTTTTCGCGCTCCAGGAGGGAGTTGGCACGCCTGAGGCCATCGACACGGTGATGAAGCTGGGCATGAACCACCCGATGGGTCCGCTGACCCTGTGTGACCTGGTTGGTCTGGATGTGGTGCTGTATGTCATGGAAGTCCTGCAGCGGGACCTCGGCGAAGATAAGTACCGGCCGGCACCGCTCCTGCGCAAGATGGTAGACGCCGGCTATCTGGGCCGCAAATCGGGCCGCGGCTTCTACACCTACGATTAGGCGCGTGACCGGCTTCTAAGAAGGGGCCAAGGCAAGCCATACTCACACTTCCTCTCAAGCTGGCCCAGTTTCCGGCCCGACCAAGGTCTTGTACAATGCCCGGGTTGTCCGCCCGAGGTCATTTGTGACAGTTTTCACAAAGAGGAAGTTATGAACTCAAAGATTTGGTTTGCACCGATCGTCCTTTTGGTGGCGAGTTTGGCCTGCGCACTGCCCAGCTCCACGTCAACACCAGAAGCACAGTCACACGCCCTTGCCACCGGCGTGGCCGCGACGCTCACTGCCTTGGCCCCGGCCCAACCGACCCCCACTCAGCCCCCGTCCGAGCCAACTCAAGCGGCTGCCACCGCCACCGAGCCGGCACCTCAGCCGCCGCTGGGGCCGTCTCCTGTGCTGCGCATCGTCTACACGGACGCTGGGAACGTGTGGCTCGTCGACGGCGACGCGGCTCCCGTCCAACTGACATCCAGCGGCAACTCGTACAAGGTCTTGATCTCCAGCGATGGCGAACGCATCGTCTACCTGAGACGGCCCGCCAACCAGAACGTGCCCTCCGAGGTTCGGGTGATCAATCGGGATGGGACCGGCGACCGCGCCCTGATGACGCCTCAGCAGTGGGATGGGCTCTACCCGCTGCAGAATTTCGACCACAACGATGTCTCTCAAATCGCCTTCATTCCGGGCACGCACCGTCTGATGATGAACACCAGGGCCTTCGGCAATTTCCCCGGCAACTTCAAGTACAACGATGGGCTGCAGCTGGACGTCGACACCGGTCAGCTTGACACCATCTTTGCCCCTGATGCCGGCGGCGATTTCACGATTTCGCCGGACGGTACGCACGTGGTCATCGTGCAGCCCAAGTCAATCAGCCTGGCCAAAGTGGATGGCACCGATCTACATTCAAATGTGATTGCCTACGATCCGGTTACCACCTACAGCGAGTATCAATACTACGCTCAGCCCATCTGGCGAACGAACTCCACCGGCTTCGGCGTCGCCATCCCCTCGGCCGATCCCTTGGGCTCGAACCCGAGTGGCACCATATGGTCGGTATCGGCCAGCGATGGCAGTGCTACCCAGTTGGGGCAGATCCCAGGAGATTTCTTTTTCATCCAGGCTGGCTCCGCTCCGAGCCTCTCGCCAACCCAGGATTGGGTCGCCTTCCTTCGGCCAGGAGCAAGCAGCAGCGCGCCTCCCAACCTGATGTTGGCTCATCCGGACGGGTCCGGGATTGAAACCTACGATCAAGGCAATATCAAGTGGGAAGGTTGGTCGGTGAATGCGCTGCGTTTCGCATACAGCTCAGGTGGTCCCAGCGAGCTCCACGTCGGAACGCCTTCTGCGCCGAAGTTGGATTTTGGGCAGGGCACTAAGCTGCGTTGGCAGGATGATGCGCGCTTCATCTACCTGAAGGGAAGTGTTGGGAACTGGAGCCTGGCACGTTTTGAGGGCGGCGTCGTGCCCGCCATTCTGGCCACGCCCAGCGGCGATAACGTCAGCTACGATTTCACCGGACCGGCCACCGCGGGACCCTAGCCGGGAAACGCATCTTCTCCGGCACCACCCGACCACACCATCACTGCCATGGACTCTCTCGGTCTCACAAGGCGCAGAAACACCTTGGCCAAGCCGCGCAGTCGCCGGAAATAAGGCGGAAGGTCCTCCGAGTGGGTCACATCCTGGAAGCCAAACTTGGCGTAGAAGGGAATCAGGCCCGATCTGCATGTGAGCCAAAGGGGGGGACCGGCTTCCTGTTTCAGCCGTGAGACCAGGCTCCCCGCCACACCCCGGCTGCGCCAGGCCGGAAGCACCACAAGTGACGCCAGTTCCCGACTGCCATCGCCGTGGGTCTTCACCTGACCGCAGCCGACGATCTCGCCGGCCGCCCTCTCGGCCAACCAGAAATGGCGCCAGTTCAGGCTGAGGGGGTTGAGATGCTCATTCCGGATGAAGGACTTGATGAGGGATTGTTCATCTTCACGGGCCGGCCTCAGGGAGAGGGCTGAGCTCTCGGGAGGCAGGGACTCCTCAGGCGCACCTGAAAGCGTCATTCAGACAACAGATCCTCTAGAACCTTCTTGACTGCCTGCGGGTTTGCCTTCCCCTGGGTCTCCCGCATGACCTGCCCCACAAACCACCCGATGACGGTCGTTTTTCCGCCTCGGTAGGTGCCCACCTGCTCGGGATTGGATGCCACGATATCTGCCGCAATACGGCCAAGCGCCGCCTCGTCCGAGACTTGGGCCAGCCCCTCTGTCTCCACGATCTCCTGAGGGGATCGCCCGCTCTGGTTAACTTTGTCCAACAGCTCTTTTCCGGTGTTGGCCGTGATATCCCCCCGCTCCACCATGCCCACAATCTGAGTCAGGTGCTCGGGCTTCAAAGCCAGGTTGGCCGCCAGACTATGCTGCTCCCGAATGAGCCGCAAAACATCATTCATCAACCAGTTCGAGATCGCCTTGGCGTCGACCTGACCTGCGGCGACGGCGGCCTCAAAGTACTCGGAGAGGCTTCGCTCTTCGGTCAGGATCTCAGCGTCGTATTCCGGCAGCCCGTACTGCTCGGTGAATCTCGTTCGGCGGGCCAAGGGGAGCTCGGGCAGCCCTGCCAGGATTTGGCTTTTCCAATCCTTGGTGAGCACGATCGGCAGCAGGTCAGGCTCACGGAAGTAACGGTAGTCTGCCTCCGTCTCCTTGGAGCGCATCTTGTGAAGCGTGCCAGTGTCCTCGTCCCAGTTGAGTGTCCACGCTTCGACCGCGCCACCCTGATCTACTTCCCGAATCTGTCGGTCGATTTCCGCCTGGATTGCCTGGCGGACGGCCTCGATGGAATTGACATTCTTGATCTCGGTCTTGGCGTTGAGCCCCGTGGTTCCGATTTGGCGAATGGAGACATTGGCGTCACACCGAAGTTGCCCCTTCTCCATGTCGCCTTCGGAGATCCCCAACCAGCGCAGTAGCTGACGAAGACGGATAAGGTAGTGGGCCGCCTGGTCCGCCGAGCGGAGATCAGGTTCGGTGACCATTTCGACCAAGGGCACGCCGCACCGATTGAAATCGATCAAGCGCCGATCTCTCTCCCGAATGGTTTTGCCGGCATCCTCTTCCAGATGCAGCTTGGCGATCCTCACCCTGAGTGACTGGCCGTCGTCCAAAGGCAGGCGCATCTCTCCGCCCCGCGCCAGCGGCTCGTCATACTGACTGATCTGATATCCCTTGGGGAGATCGGGGTAGAAGTAATTCTTGCGAGCGAAATAGGAGAGAGGCTGGATGGAATCGGCTTGCATCGCCGCAGCCAACAGAACCGCCTTTTCCACGGCCGCCGAGTTCAGAGTCGGCAGGACACCGGGCAGCCCGCAGCACACCGGGCAGATGTTCGTGTTGGGTGGGTCACCCCAAGAGTCGGCCTTGCAGCCACAGAAGATCTTGCTTTCTGTGTTGAGCTGAATGTGCGTTTCCAAACCGATAATGGCTTCGAATTCAGGCATCAGATATCAATCCGAACGACGGCTCGGGCGAGCAGACGATCGAACGCACGCCGCCAGCCCATGAGCAGATGGGTTGAAATGCAAAACACGGCCACATTATACCTATGGCCGTGCTCACCTCATCAACTCGGTTGCCCCGTCGATTGTGACCGGACCGGCGAACTATCAGGGCCCAGGGCCGATCGGCACGCGGGTGACAAAGTCTCCGATGGTCAGGACCAGCAAGAATGACAGCCATACGAAGCCGGCGCCCGCCACTGTCCATATCAGACGGTTGCTGCCTTTCAGATGCATAAAGAAAACCATCACGATCAGGGCTTTGGCAATCGCCACCACGACGGCCACGGTTGCCCGCCAGGCGCCCACGTCGATGAAGGATCCCCAGACAGTCAGGGCCAGCAGAACCATCAGCCCCAAGAAAGCCAGGATCAGAGTTCGGACGGAAGAGGTGGTCTCTTGGCTCATTAGCTTCTATCTATCAGGTAGAGTAGCGGAAACAGGAAGATCCACACGATGTCGACGAAGTGCCAGTACAGCCCAATCAGCTCAACAGGGGAATGCTTGAGCGGCGTGAACTTGCCCCGCCAACCGAAGACGGCCAATACGAGCACAAGCCCTATACCCACGAAAAGGTGAAAAGCGTGCAGGGCCGTCATCACAAAGTACATGCGGAGAAACAGGCCCACCTGGACCGGCATCCCATTTGGAAGCTGAAAACCAAGGCCTGGCAGCAGGTGTTCGGTGTATTTGTGATAGTACTCGAACCCCTTTACGCCCAGGAACAGGGTCCCCAAAGACGCCGTGACCAACAGGAAGAATACCATCGTGCGCCGGTTGCCCAGCTTGGCCGCATGCAGCGCCAGGGCCATGGTTAGGCTGCTTCCGAGCAGCACGGCCGTGTTTAGCGTGCCCAGATTCAGATCCAAGATCCGGCTGCCAGCGTCCCAGGCGCCGGGGAAGATCACGCGATAGACGGTATAGACGGAGAACAGCCCGCCGAAGAAGAGCACCTCAGTGGCCAGGAAGACCCACATGCCCATGGTCTCGGCATCATGTTCCTGCTCGAGGGTAGAAAAATGGTGGGCGACCAGCGATTGACTTTCAGCCATCCAGCGCTCCTTGAGCTTGGACCATCTGGGAATAATCGTAGGCCTCGTGAGTCACCACCGGAGGCTCCTCGAAGTTGTCCTTAGGCGGCGGCGACGACGATTGCCATTCCAGGCTGGGGGAGTTCCAGGGATTGCCAGGTGCCGGCGCACCCTTGAACACGGACCACACCAGATAGAGCAGGGGCAGGATGTAGCCGACGGCCAGGATGGAGGCGCCAGCGGTTGAGGCGACATTCAGGACTTGGAACTCGGGAGGATAGGCGTAATATCGCCTTGGCATGCCCTCCAGGCCCAGGATGAACTGGGGGAAGAACGTCAGATTGAATCCCACAAAGATGATGATGGCCGAAAACTGGCCCCAACGCTCCGGGTACATCTTCCCGGTGATCTTGGGGAACCAGTAGTGCATGCCACCGAGAAACGCCATCACGGTTGACCCCACCATGATGTAGTGGAAGTGCGCCACCACAAAGTACGTATCGGTGACGTGAACGTCGAACGCCAGGGAGGCCAACATCACGCCGGTCAGGCCACCTACGGTGAACAAACCGATGAAGCCCAAGGCATACAGCATTGGTGTCTTGAACGAGATATGGCCCTTGTTAAGGGTGGCGATCCAGTTAAAGACCTTGATAGCCGAAGGTACGGCGACGACAAAGCTGAGAAAAGAGAACACTGTGCTGGCGTAGGGCGATTGGCCGGAGACAAACATATGGTGCCCCCACACCATGAACCCAAGAGCGGCGATCGCCAGGCTCGAAAAAGCCACCACTTTGTAGCCGAACACGCGGCTCCGGCTGAATGCCGAAATCAGCTCACTGATCACGCCCATAGCGGGGAGGATCATGATGTAGACGGCCGGATGACTGTAGAACCAGAACAGGTGCTGGTACAGAATCGGATCGCCCCCCGTCGACGGGTCAAAAAAACCAATCCCGAAGGCGTGATCCAGGCCAATCAAGAGCACGGTGATCGCCAGGATCGGGGTTGCCAAGACCATGATCAGGCTGTTGGCATAGTTTGACCAAACGAAGAGCGGAAGTCGGAACCAGGTCATGCCCGGCGCACGCATCTTGTGAATGGTGACAATGAAGTTGATGCCGGTGAAGATCGACGAGAATCCCACGATGAACACGCCCGCCGTGGCAATAACGACCGACGTATTGCTGTACAGCGTGCTGTAGGGCACGTAGAACGTCCAACCGGTGTCGATCCCACCAGTGACCACCGCACCCATGGTAAAGATTGCCCCGACGATGAAGACGTACCAACTGGCAAGGTTCAGTCTTGGGAAGGCCACATCTCTGGCCCCAATCATCATCGGAATGAAGAAATTCCCGAGCACGGCCGGGATGGCCGGGATCATGAAGAACCAGACCATGATGACGCCATGCATCGTGAACAGCTTGTTGTAGGTTTCCGGTTGGACCAAGTTGCCGCGCGGCGTCAACAGTTCCAGCCGCATCATGGCGGCGGCTGTGCCTGCAATGGCGAAGAAGAAGATCACCGACACGAGATACAAGATCCCGATCCGCTTGTGATCGGTCGTCAGCAGCCATGAACGTATCGTGGTGCTGATATTCAAGTAGTTGGGTTTCGATTCAGAGAGTGTTGTTTCCATCACCTAGCACCTGGATTCCACGTTCATTGCGATTGTGCCAACGACTTGATGTAGTCAATCAGGTCGGTCAGCTGCGTGTCATTGATCTGGCCATCAAAATCTGGCATCACTGGCTGGTAGCCGGCGACGATCTGGGACATGGGGTCCCGGATCGATTGCTTAATGTAGGCCTCATCAGCCGTGACTGTTTGGCCGGATTCGAGCGTCACTTGGCTGCCGAACAATCCAGCCCATGATGGGCCGACGCCTGAGCCATCCATCTTATGACAGGAAAGGCAGCCCAACTGCGTGGCGAGCTGCTCGCCCGGCGACATGCCTGCCTGCGCTTCTGCGCCCCCAAGGTTGAGCCAGGTCTCGTAGTCAACCTGAGTCATCACCACGATGTCACCAATCATGGCCGAATGGCCCATGCCACAGTATTCAGCGCAAAAGAGATGATACGTGCCCGGTTTGGTTGGCTGGAACCACAATTCAGTTGTCCGGCCGGGGACCACGTCCTGCTTAATCCTGAAGGCAGGCACATAGAAGCTGTGGATGACGTCCTGTGACGACATGAGCAGGCGCACCGGGCGTCCGACCGGCACGTGCATCTCATTGATTTCCCGGTATCCGTTGGTGTGCTCGACCTTCCACATCCACTGCTTGCCCACCACGTAGATATCGATCGTGTTGGGAGGCGGGGAGTGGTCGGTGAAGAACAGGGATCCGGCCCAGTAGAAAACCCCCAGGCTGATCACGAACGGCACGGCCGCCCAGAAGAATTCCAAGCGCAAGTTGCCATCCCGCTTTCCGGATCGATCGGCTTTGGAACCCTCACGATAGCGTAGGCCGAAGTAGAGGATCAGGCCGGCGATGAGCAAGATGAAGAAGATGCTCAGGCCTAGGAGAACGTAAAACAGAGCGTCCACCTGGACAGCCATGGTCGAGGCCTGCGGAGGCAGAGGGTTGAAGCCGGTCATAGTCTCTTCCAAATCATCATGATGGCTGGCTCATTCGCTCCCAAGTTCGACAAAGGAGAAGTCAAGGTATCGAGCATGTTAGCTGCCACCGCTGCCGGGGGTTGGCGACGCAGAGGGGGTCGCTTCCGGGGTTGGTGTAGGAGCGCGTGTGGGCACGCCGTGCTCGACGATGAACTGCATCGCCTGGTCAACAGGCATGTGGATGACGCCCGCCCCCTTGTTCACCCAGCCGTAGCTGTTCAACTGTGCTTCCTGCGTGGCACGCACCTCCTGCAGATCTTTCGCCGGATCGACTTGCAGGCGCGGCGCCGGCGGCTGGATCGCCGTGGGTGTCGGGCCGGCACCGTATGCGCTGACCTGCCGTTGCCGGAAGAACGAAAACAATCCGGCGACAAGCGCCAATGAGAGCACGAGTAAAACCATCAACCCGACCCCCGCCAAGACCACACCCCGAGGCGAGGCATCTTTGTGCTCGTAGCCAGGTCTTTCACCATGATCACCTGCGTGATGGGGATCCATCTCAGCCACTTTCCAATACTCCCCTGGGACTCGACTGCGGGACATTGATCAGCGGCGCGGGAGCTCTGCGCAGCAGCGTTGCGAACCATCCGACCCATAGACCACCCGCCGCGATGCTGACCGCCATGTCCATCCAATGGATGGTCAGACCGTGCGTATAGTAAGAAGGCATGACCATCCAGAACGTCTCTACCCAGCGCATCAGGAATATCACGATGGCCAGACCGGCCAGCGCCTTGAAGTTGCGCTTGATGAGCGGTGAAATAAGCAGGAGCAGCGGTGCAAAGAAGTGCAGCACAATCAGCGTCAGGGTGACTGTCTGCCAGCCGGACATGCCTCGGTGCAACACCCATGTGATTTCTTCATCGGTGTTGCCCGACCAGGTAATGATGAACTGCGAGAACTGCATATAGGCCCACAAGATCACGAACGCCACTGTCAGGTTCCGCAGATCAGCGATCGGTCGAGGATAGCCTTCGACACCCTTGACTTCGGACTCCGATTTCAAGTCTCCGCCGATCAATCGGGACAGGATGACAATCGTGAACGTCAGGGCCGCCAAGGCCTCACCACACACGAAAATCAGGCCGTACACCGTCGAATACCAGTCCGGCTCCAACGTCATCACCCAATCAAAGGACGCAAACGAAGCCGTCAAGACGAAGACCACCAATGCCAGGCCGCCAAATCCCTGCTCGAGTCGAAGGGACGGCCCGGCGCCGCCTTCATCACGTCGTCGCCACCAACGATTCATAACCCAGGAGAAGCCGATCCAGATTGCAAAATAGAAGACTGTGCGGCCGATGAATGCCGTCGGGTTGAGGAAAGGGGCCTTATGCTGCAGCAGAGGATCGGCCGCGGCGGCCCCCTGCACGGCCCACGGGTAGATCTTGTCCAGGTTGAGTGCAATGGGGATGAAAGCCAGCGCCATCAACGGCAGGGTGTTGGTTCCGGCCTCGAACAGCCGCTGCACCGTGTTGCCCCAGCGACCGCCCGCCATTTGGTGGAGAAGCGTTAGGCCAAGGAAACCTATCGTCAAGTTGGCCCAAAACGCGAAGGCCAGAAGATAGGACTTGTAGAACTGAGCGCTGTCGACAAACAGTCCATACAAGCAAAGGGCGCCGACGGCGACTGCCAGCAGCAGGCCCCACCGTTGGATCTTGGACAGGGTTTCAAGGGCAGAGTCAAGGACTTTCACTGCGACGCCTCACTTTTCAACTGCTGCTGGACATCGGCAGGCGCGCTGTCAATCGGAGCGTCCTGACTCAGTTGGAGCGCCCGGATATAGGCAACGATAGCCCAACGATCGGCCGGAGCCACCCGGTCCGAGTAGTCGTACATGCGTCCGAACCCATTTGTGATCACATCAAAGAAATGGCCCGCCGGCGCATTCCGCAGACGATCGGTGTGATAGCTCGGCGGGGACGGAAAGCCACGCTGCACAACGATCCCGTTGCCGTCGCCCACCAGACCGTGGCACGGAGCACAGTAGATCTCGAAGCGCTGCTGGCCTCTCTCGAGAAGCTGAGCGTCAACTTCAACCGGAATATCCTGAACCAGATCTCCGTTGGCCGTTTTCCCAGTGTAGAAGACAGGATCGGCGTTCAGCTGGCCTCGGGCCACCGTATCCGGCACCAACGGCCGAGAAGCCATGCCGTTGGCGAAGAAGGGATTGGCCTCCAGGGGTTCAAACCGCGGCTGATCAGTCATCGCTGGCTGACAGGCGGACAAAGCCATCAGCCCGCCCACAGCCAGGCCAAGCCAGACCAAACGACGCATTCGCTGAGTAAGAGTTCGATGATCAGGGAGCAACTTCGGACACCTTCTCCGGCCCCAAGCCTTCCAAAAAGGCGCGGGTCTTGTCGGGATCAAATTTGGGATCCTCCGCCTCAATGCAAAGAAAGAAGCGATCTTGGCTGGCACGCTGGAAAGACGGCACGTTGAACACGGGATGGTAGGGCATGGGCAGCTTGTTCAGGAAGAACATGCTCACCATGGCCGTTAAAGCCGCAAACAAAATCGTCAATTCAAATGTGATGGGGATGAAGGCCGGCCAACTGTTCAGCGGCCGACCGCCGGCATTGACCGGGTAGAAGATGACCGCCGAGGACCACATCATGCCGAAACCGGTCAGCGCGCCCATCAAACCACCGCCGAAGACCAAAAGGGGGATCGGGCTCCGCTTGTGACCGACAGCTTCCCCCAGTCCGTCAATTGGGAACGGGGTATAGGCGTCAAACGCCTCGTAGCCAGCATCTCGCACTTTCGCCGATGCCGCCAACAAATCGTCGGGGTCTTCGAACTCTGCCATCAGCCCGTAGAACTGCGGACCGTCCTGCATCATTTTGCCACTCTCCGACTGTGATGCCATGTGTTCCACCTAGGCCTCCGCCTCAGAAGCATGAGTCTTGTGCACCAACTCGCGCACCTCGAAGATGGAAATGGAAGGCATGGATCGGACGAACAAGAACATCATGGTGAAGAAGAATCCCATGGAGCCGAAGAGAATCGCCCAGTCCCAGATCGTCGGCGTGAAGAACCCCCAAGCCGAGGGGAGGAAATCCCTGGACAGACTGACAACGATGATGATGAAGCGCTCAAGCCACATGCCGATGTTGATGATGATTGAAAGGATGAACAAGACAACCAGATTCTTGCGAACCTGTGGGAACCACAAGGCCTGCACGATCACCACATTGATCAGAATCAACAGCCAATACCATGGGGCATAAGGTCCGAAAGCACGATTCTGAATCAGGTAGGCTTCAAAGGTGCTCCCGCTGTACCAACCCATGAACAGCTCCATCCCGTAGCCGTAGGCCACGATCAGGCCGGTTGCGAGCATGACTTTGGCCATGTAATCCATGTGTTTCATCGTGATCAGGCCTTCCAAATGGAAGACCTTGCGCAGCGGAATGGCCAGCGTGAAGACCATGGCAAAGCCAGAGTAGATGGCCCCAGCCACGAAGAACGGCGGCGTAATGGTCGAATGCCAGCCGGGGACCAACGCGTAGGCGAAGTCGAGACCCACGATACTGTGCACGGAAACCACGAGCGGAGTGGCCAATGCCGCCAACAGGAAATAGGCCACCTTGTAACGCTCCCAGTGCCGGGCCGAACCCCGCCAGCCCATGGCCAACATGCCGTAGATGACCTTCAGGATCCGAGGCTTGGCTCGATCACGCATGGTCGCCAGGTCCGGCACCAGGCCAATGAACCAGAAGATGAGCGAAACCGTCCCGTAGGTGGAAATGGCAAACAGGTCCCACACCAGGGGGCTGCGCCACTGTGGCCACATGCCCATCGTGTTGGGATAGGGCATGATGAAATACGCAAACCATGGACGACCCAGGTGCAAAATGGGGAACATCCCAGCCGCTGCCACAGCGAAAATCGTCATCGCTTCAGCGAAGCGGTTGATCGAGGTGCGCCATTCCTGCCGGAACAGCAACAGGATGGCCGAGATCAGCGTCCCTGCATGCCCGATTCCGATCCACCACACGAAGTTGGTGATGGCAAATCCCCAGGCCACCGGGATCATGATCCCCCAGATGCCAACTCCCTTGTAGAACAAGTAGGTGACGGCCAGCAGAAAGACCATGAAGAACATGCCGACGACGGCAAAGCCGATCATCCATGCCAGCGGTGTGTCCCTGGTCAGCACCACCTCGGTGATTTTCTCCGTCACCGAAAGATAGGTCTGCCCTGGGTGGAGCAGCCCCTTAAGCACAGGGTTGTCGCTTACGGCTTTTTTGGCTCGCCCTTCGACGGTCATAAATTCTTCTCTCTCTTAAAGCCTGGGCTAGGCTGCCTCATCCACGTTGGCCATCTTGGGATTGGCGTTCCGGAACTTGTACAAGTAGGTCGTTCTTGGCCGCGTGTTCAGTTCCGCCAGCAACGTGTAGTTGTGCTTCTGCTGCTTGAGGCCGGCCACGCGAGACTGGTCATCATTGATATTGCCAAAGGTAATGGCCTGGGTAGGACACGCTTGCTGGCAGGCCGTCTGGATCTCGCCATCCATCACTTCCCGGCCTTCTTCTTCGGCCCGAATGCGGCTGTGCGTAATTCGTTGGACGCAGTAGTTGCACTTCTCCATCACGCCTCTTGAGCGCACGGTAACGTCGGGATTGCGCACCATCTTCAGTGATTCAGTGGTCTCGTCCGCGAACTGCAGGAAGTTGAACCTTCGCACTTTGTAGGGGCAGTTGTTCGAGCAGTAGCGGGTGCCGATGCAGCGGTTGTACACCATGTCGTTCAGGCCCTCATTGCTGTGAAGCGTGGCGCCGACAGGGCAAACAACCTCACACGGCGCGTTTTCGCACTGCATGCATGGCACTGCCTGGTGATAGATTTCGGGATTCTCGGGGCTGCCAGCAAAGTAATCATCCACCCGCAGCCACTGCATCTCCCGGCCGATGTTGACCTGTTCCTTGCCGACGACCGGGATGTTGTTTTCGGCAACGCAAGCTGCGATGCATGCGTTGCAGCCCGTGCAGGCGCTTAGATCAATCGACATGCCCCACGCGTAGCCATTTTCGTAGCTGAACTGGTTGTACAGCGAGGGCTTGTCTGTCTGAGGTTCTTCAGGCTTGATCTTCCCCGAAGTAAAGGCCGTCACGTCCTCCACTCGGACGAGATCACGGCCTTCCATTGTGTGGTGGTTTTGGGTTGTGGCGAGCGTGTATCGGTCCCCAGTGGACCTTACCTTCAACCCACTGTCGAACCAGGGATGGTCGAGCGTGCGAATCTGATAGGCGTTGTAGCCGATCCCTTGGCCCACCCGACCCGAGAGTTGGCGTCCGTACCCCAAGAAGGCTGTGACCGTTCCCGTCGCTTGGCCGGGCATAACCCAGACCGGCGCCTGAACCTTTCGACCATGGTAGTCAAGCTCGATGAGCCCACCGTTGTCCAGCCCCATTTGGCTGGCCGTGGCCGGCGAAACCCAAGCCACGTTGTCCCAAGTCACCTTGGTTAGCGGCTTGGGCAATTCCTGCAGCCAACCATTGTTGGATGAACCGCCATCCCAAATCGTGGGGTCCGGTCGAAAGACGATCTCAAGATCCTGGCCCGATGCCGAAGGCGCCGCATTCGATACGCCGCCCAACTCGTCTTGCAGCGTCACGTCGATCTGGGGAAGCGCCGAGTGGGCCACCATGCCATCATGCAGGCTCAGCCGCCAAAAGGCTTCAAAGTCCGCATCCGAAGGGGCGTTTGCCTGCCAGTAGCCTTTCACGATGTCGTGGCTGGTGGCATCTGCCTGCCCAAGCATCAGCGCCAGGAGTTCATGTTCGGATTTGCCGGAATACAGGGGCTCGATCAACGGCTGCACAATCGTCACGGTGCCGTCAAAGGCGCGCGCATCGCTCCACGTCTCGAGCGGGTGCGTCGCCGGTATATGCCAGTCCGCCAACACGGCCGTTTCGTCCAGGTAGAGACCGTGATAGACCTTGAAGGGAACGTTGGCGAGGACATCTGAGAAGTTGAGATCAGCCGGTGCAGCATAGGCCGGATTGACGCCCAACATCACCAGGACTTCGACCTGGCCATTCTTAATCGCCGAGACCAACGCTTGGAGGGACTCCGATTGGAGCGCGGGCGCGGCTTCAACCGGCTCGGTGTAGATCACACAATTCCCTACGGCGTTCAGAGCTTGATTGATCGCGTGGACAAGAGCGTGGACTTCCCCGGGCTGACCTCGACCGGCCATGACGACCGCCCGACCTGAGGCCGCCTGCTTGAGATCTGCCGCCGCGCTTTTCGCCCACTGGGCCGCGTTCGCCGGCAAGTCCGTCGGGACGTCAATCGCCAGGCCAAGCTCCGAAGCCACGGCCCGGGCCATGCCGTCAACATGCGCCGCGGAGATCGGCAGCCGATGGTCCGCCATGGTGCCGGTCAACGTCGGGGACGGCTCCGCCACGTAAAGACGATTCATGTCCGTCTGATCTTCGCGGACCTTGCGCCGCGCGGCGAAATCCCGCGCATAGCGGACTCGGTCGGGTCCTTCGGAAAGAAAATCGGCGTCCAACGCCAGGATGATATCTGCCTTGGAGAAATCCACCTGGGTTGCGACGTCCCGACTGTAAGCCAACTGAGCGCCGTGCAGAATGTTGTCCCGCGTGACTGGCTGGTACTGGTGCCAGGTGGCGCGGGGATAAGCACTCAGCAGTTGGCCGATTTGGGAGCCCATCGTGGGCGACGTGACCGTGCCCGTGAGGATGCGAAGGCCCGCACCCTGCTTGCCATTTTGAGCGTTGAGCGCGTGCGCCATCTCCGAGGCGAAAGCCTGCCAAGTCTTGATTTGGTTTCCGCTGGTGATGACCTGGGCGCGATCGGGATCGTAAAGGTCCAAGACACTCGCCTGGGCGAAGAGATCGGTCGCGCCCATGCTGGCGGGATGATCCGGATTCCCTTCAATCTTCGTCGGGCGGCCTTCGTGACTCTCAACCAAGACTCCGTTAGCAAAGCCGTCGTGTAGCGATGCTGAGGCGTAGAACTGGGGTTTTCCGGGCGTCATCCCGTTGGGTTGGTCAACATAGGGGACGATCTTCTCTTCCGGATAGCGAACACACGCGGTGAGGCCAGCCAGGCCAAGCGAGGCGGCCATCAGTTTGAGAAAGCCGCGCCGCGTGACTGAATCAACCCATTGGTCAGCACCCGCCGGGAACTCATACTTGAGCCAATCCTGGAAATTGGCCGTCTTGGCCAGCTCTTCCAGGCTGCGCCATTGCCCCGGATCGTCGGCTTGTTGAAAACGTTGACGAATTGCGTCCGGGTTAAAGGATTTCTCCACTTGCCCTCCTTGGCGCGTTAGCGATGGCATGTCGAGCAGCTCGTAAGGAGACTTAGCTTGATGTCGTTCTGCTTGACCAACTGCTGCCCCAACTCGACTTGATTTGCGGGGGGCTGATAGTCAGCGTTGAACACCTGGTCAGCCGGTCGGAGGTACTTCTCAGGATGGCGGTGACAGTTCAGGCACCAGCTCATCTTCAACGATTCGCCCTTCCAGGTGATGGGCATCTCGCCGATCGGTCCGTGGCAGGTCGTGCATCCGACGCCCTTGGCAATATGAATGCTGTGATCGAAATAGACATAGTCCGGCAAATCATTGATTCGCGTCCACTGAATGGGCATGTTGTTCTTGAAGCTGTCGCGCACAGGGGCCAAGATTGCGGCATTGGTGAAGATCTGGGAGTGGCAGGTCATACACGTCTTGGTCGGCGGAATGCCTGCAAAAGAGCTGTCTTCCACGGATGTATGGCAATAGCGACAATCAAGCCCGTTTCCTTCGACATGTCGGGCGTGGCTGAAGGGCACGGGCTGCGGGATCACCACATTCTGCTGGGTCATGTACGGTGACCAGACAATGAGCCACCAGACAACGGCGATTGTGGCCAAGGCCAAGCCGCCACCGACGATGCTGAGCAGGGCAATCGAGTTGGCGGAACGGTGGAAGATTTGCCCCATTAGGCAACCTCTCAACAGCAACGCAAACGAATGTCAAGGCCAAGAAAGGCCTTCACGCCACATCGGATAATCTTGTAGAAGATCTGCAAACTGCCTGCGTGTTCGTGGGTCGTCGTAGGTAGGATTCCCAGTCCTTCGACCCTGCAGGTTGTACTCCGCCCTCCCGGGGCGAGGTCCCCGGCTGAGCCGGGCCGGCAACATTATAGCACTAGAAGGCCCTGCTCGCGCAAGCCCGGCTGCTGAAGCCGAGCATTGCATATCGGGTGATAGACAGCGCACCCATGGTACACCATCTTTCCGGCGCCGGACATTAACAGTCCATGATCATAACCCCATAGCATGCCAAAGGCCTCGGCGACTTTGCCATTGGTTGGGTCGGCTCACACAGTTTCGATCAGCGCAGGACGGCGACTCCGCCAAGCTTCGCCAGCGGTCGCCAGTTCGAAGCTGCGGCCAATCCGAAGCAGGGTCCCTTCAGAGAAGTCTGGACCCAACAACTGCACACCGACAGGCAATCCGCCCGAATCGAATCCAGCCGGAAGAGACAGGCCCGGAATGCCCGCGTGATTGGCGGGGACGGTCAACAGATCCGCATACTGCATTAGGACGGAGTCCCCATAGACCCGGCCAAGTTCGAAAGCGGTCGTCGGGGTGGTGGGTGTAAGCAGAGCATCTAGCCTGTGTTTCCCGTCGGCGTTGAATGCCCGGTCGAAGTCCTGGCGGATCAGCGATCGCACCTGCAGCGCACGGCGATAGTAATCGCGCTCATACTGTTCGCCTGAGACGTACATCCCCATCAAGATGCGTAGTTTGGGTTGGAGCCCGAAACCGCGTCCACGCGTTTCACGATACATCTCAAGCAAACCGGTCACGGATCCGGGAAACCGGTAACCGTATTTGACGCCGTCGTAGCGATGCAGATTGGAGGCAGCTTCAACTCGAGAGATAACGAAGTAGGCCGGGATGCCCAGGTGGGTATGAGGCATCGGCACATCCTCGACGACCTCTGCCCCGGCCTTGGCCAGGCTCTCAGCTGCCCGGTACACCGCAGTTTCAATCTCAGGGTCAATCGATTGCTCCCTCAGTTCGCCTGTTTCAGGATCGGGGTAGGCCAGTCTGAAGTAGTTCGGTGAAAGACCGACCCTCAAACCCTCGACCCCTCGCTCCAATTCGGCCAGGTAGTCGGGAACTTCAACGGCCGCGGCTGTGGCGTCGGCAGGATCCTCTCCGGCCATGGCACCCAGCATGAGGCCGGCATCAGTCACATCACGCGACACCGTCCCCGGACAATCCAAAGAGGACGCAAATGCGATCAATCCGTAGCGCGACACGCGCCCATAGGTGGGCTTGAGACCCACCACACCACAGAAAGCCGCTGGCTGGCGAATGGATCCGGCCGTGTCTGTGGCCAATGAAAGCGCGGCCTCACCAGCGGCCACGGCCGCCGTGCTTCCCCCCGAAGAGCCCCCCGGCACGCGCGAAGGATCCCATGGGTTTCCGGGAGGTGGCAGAAAGGCGGACGACTCATTCGAAGATCCAAACGTGAATTCGTCCAGGTTTGCCTTGCCTACCGTGACGGCACCGGCCGCCTCCAAGCGCGCTACCGGAGTTGCACTGTAGGGGGCGGTGAAGTTCTCCAGAATCTTAGAGCCTGCCGTTGAGCGGGTCCCTTCAACACAAAAAATGTCCTTGACCGCCAACGGCACGCCGGCCAATGGCCCGGGATCTTGTCCATCCCGTACGGCCTGATCGACGGCTTCCGCCTGCCCTCGCGCCCGCGCCTCAACCAAGCTGATGTAGGCATGGATCCGCTCTCGGTCCCGTGGCTGTTGATCATAAGGCTCGGTCGTGGGTGCCCTGCCTTCAACCTCATGGATCCGCTCCAAAGTTTGGTCAAGCACCTCCGACGCGGCGACTTCCCCTTCACGCACGCGGCGGGCGATCTCCCTTGCGGATAGGTCGGCCAATCCAGCCGTCACTCCAGGGCCTCCTGAGGGATATCGGGGACGACGAGATAGCGATTCTCGACCATGGGCGCCTGCGCCAGGATTGCCTCCGCCAGCTTCGCCTCCCGCGCTTGGTCAAGGCGGATAGCCGGGCGCGTCGCATCCGAATAGGGCACACCATGGGACGTGATCGGAAGATCCTCATCTACGTCGATCGCTTCCAGGGCTCGGATCGCCCGGAGCTGCCCATTCAGCTCACTTCGGAGATACTCCCTTTCTTCCGGATCCAAAGCGAGCGCTGCCAATTCAACCAGGTGATCAAAGACGCTCACCGAAATCTCGCCTCGGTTTGAATGTTCTTCGGGCATAACGACCTCCTCATCCAACGGCGGACATTGTACCCTTGCGCCACAAGCGGGTCAAAGATCGTCGTCTCAAACCCGCATGCTATAATCTCTGCGTCAAATCCTCGCTATGGAGGTGGTTGCCGATGGCCGTCCCCGAAACCCTGTCCTCCAGCCCGTCTTTGGATCTATCTGACGAACACCGGATGATCCGCCAGGCAGCCCGAGATTTCGCTCAGAATGAGATTGCACCCATTGCCGCTGAGTACGATGAAAGCGGCGAATTTCCCCTTCAGACGATCCAGAAAATGGGCCAGATGGGCTTGATGGGCATCGAAGTGCCAGAAGCCTATGGCGGTGCCGGGATGGATACACTCGCCTACGCCTTGGCCATGGAGGAGATATCGAAGGCCGATGCCGCTCACGGCACGATTATGTCGGTGAACAATTCACTCTTCTGCAACGCGCTTGAGCGTTTCGGCAACGAAGACCAGAAGCAGCATTACTTGAGGGATGTGGCCTCAGGGGAAGCCATCGGTGCCTATTCTCTGACGGAGCCGATGTCCGGTTCCGATGCCGCCACGATGGCTTCCAGGGCCGTGCGCGAAGGCGAAGAGTACATCATCAACGGCCGCAAGTCCTGGGTGACCAACGCCCCGGCAGCCGACTACATTCTGCTCTTCACCATGACAGAGCCGGAAGCGGGACACCACGGAATCACCGCGTTCATTATTGAGACCAGTCGGGATGGTTTCAGCCGGGGGAAGAAGGAACCCAAGCTCGGGATCCGGGCCTCCGCCACGAGCGAGATCCTTTTCGACAACTACCATTGCCCGGCAGCCTGTCGGCTGGGCGCAGAGGGTGAGGGCTTCAAGATCGCCATGACGGTTCTCGATGCCGGTCGAATTGGAATCGCAGCCCAGGCCTTGGGGATCGCCGAAGCCGCCTACGAGGCCAGCCTCGAGTATGCCCGTCAACGTGAAGCTTTCGGCAAACCCATTGGCAAGTTCCAAGGAGTCGGTTTCAAACTCGCCGACATGAAGACTCGTATCGAGGCCAGCCGAATGCTCATCTACCGGGCTGCCATGGCCAAAGAGAGATGCAAAAGCACTGGCGGAAGGTTCACACTTGAGGCCTCGATGGCAAAGCTGTTTGCTTCCGAGACGGCGATGTTCTGCGCCCACGAAGCGGTACAAATCCACGCCGGTATGGGCTATTCCAAAGAACTGCCTGTGGAACGCTACTTCCGGGACGCCAAGATCACGGAGATCTACGAGGGTACAAGCGAGATTCAAAAACTCGTAATTTCGCGACTCGAACTGGACATCCAGTAGTGGGCGAACGGGGGGGCGCGTGACCTACGTTATCATCCTCGCTCTTCTGGCAGTTGTCGTAGATGTCTTGTTCATTTGGGCCTGGCGTCGTCGCAACCGGACTGGTGCATGGCCTTCATTTCCCCTCAAGACCTTGCGCAACAGGGTCTCATCCATGCTGCACCGCCTCCCGGACGCGAGCATCGAATGGCTCCAGCCGAAGGAGGAGCCACACCCAGAGGGATGGCGCGGCTACCTGGCAGAAATTTCGCTCGCTGTGGCGCTGGTGGTCTTGGGCGCCTACGTTTTAATCCTGAGACCCAATGTCCCTTCGCCGGATCAACAGTTGACCATCGGTCCATGGCTGGCCTGGATCCATGCACTCCGAGAGTCAGCCCTGTCGAGCGGTCTGACCTGGGCCATCCTCTTGCCACTGGGGATGGGCGTTCTTCTGACATATGCGATAAGAAGGAAGCAGGAACGGCGAGCCTTGGAGCGAGTGGCCGGGCTGGGGTTGGCCCTGCTTTTCGGCTTGGAAGCTCAACTGGCGCTGGTGAACGGAAAGGTGCTGCTGGCAGCCATTCTGTATCTGGGGCTAACGTTCACCGTTTGGCGTTGGTGGCGTTCCTTTGGCACCGACTTGGAGGACGTATGGCGGGCACGAGGCCTCTCCAAGCGGCTGGAGTTCTCGCTCGTCGGCCTCATCTTTGTCCTCAGCGCGGCAACTCGCCTCTATGGAATTGGAAACCAACCATATGGTGTAGAAGGTGACGAGTCGAAATGGACGATTGAAGTCGTCCAATGGATGCTCAATGGACGAGAGGCCTTCAGCTCACAGTACCATTACACATCTCTGCCGGTCAGTTTTTACATGCAGGCGCCCTTCCATTACTTGGCGGGCCCAGGCATCACCTCCGCCCGGATGACCGTCGCGGTGGCTAGCGTCCTGGCCGGCTTGCTGTTCTACTTCCTCCTTCGTCGAACAATTGGCACGCCGGTTGCGCTGGTGGGATTCTTCTTGTTGGCTGTTTCCCCCGCCGACGTGATCGCTTCCCGCCTAGGCAACGTCGAGAGCCACGTCAAGCTCTGGGCGGTACTGCCCTTGTTCTTCCTTTTCATCGCCTTCGACCAGCGCAGGACGGCGTGGTTTGCCCTCTCCGGAATAGCTCTTGCTCTTGCCCTGATCACCTATGATACGTTGGCGCCCTTGCTTGGACTGGTGGCTCTGCTTTTCGTCGTGGAAGCGATCCGGAACAGGAAGGCAGGGGCTACCTATTGGAAAGGTTTCCTGGCTCTCTCAATTCCCCTCGCCTTCACCTTGCCCAAGGCTATCGGATATCTCCTGGGAAGGCGTCCCTACTATGACCTTGCCTCCAAGGGTTGGTCCGATGAGGCATTGCTCAGATTATTCTCGGGAGCCGGCGACCTACTCAAGAACATCTTCGTCCTGGCCCGGCCCGATTTCCTCTTCGTTCGGTCCGGACCTCTTCTCGAAAACGCAATCGCACCCTTCTTCGTCATGGGGCTGGTGGTCGCGCTTCTCCGTTTTCGGTCCCGCGGGCCTCTACTTCTACTGAGTTGGTTCTTCCTTTTTTCAATCCCTGTGCCGGTGATGTTGGATTCGCCGATGTTCCGTGTCATCTACCCCGGATGGCCAGCCTACTACGGTATAGCGGCGCTAGCCATCGTTCTTTGCGTGGCAGTTCTCATCCGGCCTCTACTGAGACAACCACTCCTCTCTGCAGTCATCGTCGCTGGCGCTTGCCTTCTCTTCTTTAACAATCTTTACATCTACTTGTACGAGCTTGAGGACCCTCAAGACCGGGTCAACCGTCGGGATGCCGCCGAACTTGTCCTGCAGCAGGTCAACGCCGGTGATATCGTTTTCACTCCCTATGCACCCAATGCCGGCCATGTGCTCGACGATGAACAAAGTCTGATCCGCTTGTATCTTCGAAGCAGCCTCGATGCTAGCGAATTGGACCACTGGTACCGACCAGTTGAGTCGAGTGATTTGATCCATGATTTGAGCGTCGAGTTCCCTGGGGGCAACGTGGCGGTGGTTTCTTACAAAGACGAGGCAACCCCCGAGCCTACTTTGGATCCGCTCCAAAATGCCTTGGTTCATTGCTACGCTGCCCACAAAATTGAGGAGCTAGATTCCTTTTCTGTCTACACCATCAGCTCCCGTGAACTGATCAAGCCTCGATGCGTTGCGCCCAACCTAAGCCTTGGTGTCGCGCAAGAGCAAACAGCCTCGTCCGGCGAGGTCAACTTCGATTGGCAATCAGACTTTCCAGTCACTGGGCCTGAGTTGGCATGTCAGGCGATAAAGAGTGGCACCTATTTGCTTCAGCCGGAAGACTTCACGCCCGGGCCAGGTTGGACCTTCGAAACCCGATTTGCCCCTATCCCGGAGGGCGAGGGCAAGTTCCTGGCTGACGGTCTGGGAAACCAATATGCGGTCGCCGAATTGCCCATAGCGTCATCAGACACTTATGCGGTCTGGATGTTGAGCTACCGCCGCAAGGTCGACGACTGGCCAGTCAGGATTGATGTCGGCGATGCAGCCTTTTCCGTTTCCAGCCAACCAGACACTTTGGATGAATGGGTTTGGGAACGGGCAGGGACGGTGCAGGCCTCACAATCCACGATCGTTCGCTTGCATCGTCCCTATGGAGGCCCCGACCGTGATTTCGTGTCGGCATTTATCGGTGGGGTCCTGCTCACACAGGACCTGGAGTTCGATCCCGGTCAAGCGAGCATTTGGGTCCCGGGCCCACGAGTTACTGTCCCCGTCGAAAACGGACGCAGCGGCCATTTCCGTCAAGCATTTGACCCGGGCACCTACCAGTGCTCGTTGGTGGCCGAAAATGATGTGCGTCTGGTCGACCCTTGGGGGCAGCCAGGGGCGTCTTCCGAGAACATACTGTTCAGTATCGAACCCTAGCCCTCAGAGGGGTTGCCCCACAGCCCACAACAAACGTGCGACTTCTTGGCCAGCTTTCCATCCAGAAAGTTTTGCCTTGGCAGCTCCAATCGAGTTCAACCTCCACCCCCCCCCCCAAGTCGGTCATTAGACAGTAACTCGTGCGAAGAAACCCTACCTGCGATGCCTACCTGAGGCACGATTCAACTGTGGGGATTCCAGGTGGAACAGTCGCCATGATCGTGACTCCCCCCGGCAAGCTGCTTGCTCAACACTTGAATGGTTGCACCGGGCTTGGTGCGCCTGGGTCGCGGCCCATATTCACCTTCATACGACAGCCCGGGGCCCCTCGCACCCAAGCTATAATGACCCCTGCAGCACAGCCTGCCCAAGATGAGTTGGGCGGATGGAGGGTTTCTCGCATTGAAAGCCATATACTTCGAAGAGCACGGTGGGCCCGAGGTGCTTGAATACGGAGAGCTTCCCGACCCCGAGCCCGGACCCGGCGAGGCCTTGGTGAGTCTCAAAGCCGCTGCCCTCAACCGCGTCGACATCTGGGTGCGCAACGGGTGGCCCGGCCTCAAACTCCCCCTGCCTCACATACCGGGCTCCGATGGAGCTGGCGAGGTGGTGGAGCTGGGCAAAGGGGTCACCGAATTCGAAGTCGGAGATCGCGTCGTCATCGATGCAGACCTTAGCTGCGGCGAATGTGAATTCTGTCGCGCTGGCCAGAATCATCGCTGCCGACACTGGAACTTGCTGGGCGAAACAGTCTCTGGGACAGATTGCGAGTTGATAGCTCTCCCAGAGCGGAATTTGCTTAGAATACCCGACGGATTTGGTTATGGTGAAGCTGCAGCGGCGGCCCTCGTATTCATGACTGCCTGGCACTCCCTGATGACCAGAGGCAATCTTAAGGCCGGTGAAACAGTGCTCGTCGTTGGCTCATCCGGTGGTGTGAACTCCGCCAGCATTCAGATCGCCAAGTTGGCCGGCGCCAAGGTGCTCGCTGTTGGCTCGAACGGTGAGAAACTCGCCCTCGCCGAGCGCCTGGGTGCCGACGTCTTGATCAACCGCCAGGACGACCCCAACTGGTCAAAGGCCGCCTATCTGGCGACCGACAAACGGGGGGTTGATGTTGTCATCGACAACGTCGGAGCCTCCACCATGATCTCGAGCATGCGGGCCGCTCGTAAAGGAGGAAGGATCCTCACCGTCGGGAACACTGGGGGGCCAAAGTACGAGTTTGATCACCGCTACCTTTTCGCCAAGCACTTATCCATTTTGGGATCGTCCATGGCGCCCAGGGCGGACTTCGATGAAGTCATGTCGCTTGTCTTCGCTGGCCGTTTGCAGCCGGTGATTGACAAGACCTTCGCCCTCAAGGATGCCCGCGCCGCCCACGAACGATTGGACGCCGGCGAACAGATGGGAAAGATCGTCCTTGCGATCTAACTCCCGGCCCAGGCTCGTAACCTTGTTGGCCCTCGGGGTGTTAATCCTCTCGGCGGCCAGTTGGACGCGATTCTTCCTTGCGCTGTCCCTGCCGAACCTGCCTCTTTCCGTCCCGGTTTGGTATCTGGCCGCCGTCGGAGTTCTTTGGGGCACCACAGGGCTTGTCGCCACCGTCGGCCTTCTCATTGGGCGCCGTTGGGCGCCATTGATCATTAGGTGGGGTGGGGCAGCGTATGTTGTCTGGCTGGGTATTGATCGTACCCTGCTCGCCCGTTCCGATTTCGCAGCCCGAACCAAGCCGTTTGAATTGGTTGCTTCACTGGCCTTGCTGGGGCTCGCCTGGTGGATCCTCCACCGTCCTGCATCGAGAGATTTTTTCCGAGAGAGGTCCATATGAGTGATGAGAATCTGGATGAGCTGCGAACCCTGCGCCAAGAGGCCGAGCTGGGCGGCGGGCAAGAGCGTATTGACGCACAGCACGCCAGGGGACGACTGACTGCCCGTGAGCGGCTCGACCTCTTGCTGGACAAGGGCTCATTCCGCGAAGCCGATATGTTCGCCACGCATCGAACGTCAGACTTTGGACTCGATCAGCACAAAGTCTTGGGAGACAGCGTCGTCACGGGATGGGGGACAATCGAAGGACGGTTGGTCTACGTCTATTCGCAGGATTTCACCGTGTTCGGAGGCAGCCTGGGTGAAGTCCACGCCGCCAAGATCTGCAAGATTCTCGATATGGCCCTCAAGAATGGCGCGCCGGTGATCGGTCTCAATGACTCGGGGGGGGCCAGGATCCAGGAAGGCGTCGTTTCGCTTGGCGGCTACGCCGACATCTTCCTGCGCAACACCCTGGCGTCCGGCGTCATCCCACAAATCAGTGCCATCATGGGACCATGCGCAGGCGGCGCCGTTTACTCGCCCGCGCTCACCGATTTCATCTTTATGGTTCGCAACTCCTCGTACATGTTCGTGACCGGCCCGGACGTGGTCAAATCGGTGACCCAGGAAGATGTGAGTTTCGAGGAACTGGGCGGAGCCGAAGTCCACGCCAGCACGTCTGGGGTCTGCCACTACGTTGCGGACAGCGAGGCGGACTGCCTGGGTTTGATCCGCGTGTTGCTTTCCTTCCTGCCGCAGAACAACATGGAAGACCCGCCGTTCGTTCCTACGCAAGACGATCGGCTTCGGACTGAGACAGCCCTGGACACCATCGTGCCCAAGGATCCCAGCAAACCCTACGATGTGCGGGACATCATCCGCCTCATCGTGGATGATGGCGATTTCTTTGAGCTCCACGAAACCTATGCTCAGAACATTGTCATTGGATTCGCCCGACTCGGAGGTCACAGTGTGGGCATCGTAGCCAACCAACCCGCCGTGCTGGCCGGAGTCCTCGACATCAACGCATCCGATAAGGCTGCCCGATTCGTGCGCCTATGTGAACTCATTCAACGTGCCCTTGGTGACTTTCGTCGACGTCCCAGGGTTTATGCCCGGCACGGCACAGGAACACGGCGGGATCATTCGCCATGGGGCCAAGCTGCTGTACGCCTACTGCGAAGCGACGGTCCCCAAGATTACGGTCGTCACCCGCAAGGCCTATGGCGGCGCATACGACGTCATGTCATCCAAGCACATCCGGGGCGATCTGAACCTGGCTTGGCCAGGCGCGGAACTGGCGGTGATGGGCCCGGACGGCGCGGTAAGCATCATTTTTCGCAAGGAACTGGCCGAAGCTGAAGATCCCGAGGCCCGGAAAGCTGAACTGGTCGCGGAGTATCGAGAGAAGTTCGCCAACCCCTACATCGCGGCCTCGCGGGGCTACCTGGACGCTGTTATCGAACCCAGACATACCCGACCAAGGGTGATCAATGCCCTCGAAATGCTGTCCAACAAGCGCGACGCCAACCCGGCCAAGAAGCACGGCAACATTCCATTGTGATAGGGCCAAATCATGTTTAACAAAGTTCTGATCGCCAACCGAGGTGAGATTGCCGTCCGGATCATCCGTGCCTGTAGAGAACTTGGCATGAGCACGGTGGCTGTCTTCTCGGAACCCGACCGATCGGCCTTGCATGTCCGCTACGCGGATGAGGCATATGAACTCGGGCCCGCTCCGGCGCGCGACTCCTATCTGCGAGGGGACAAGATTATCGATATCGCCAAGAAATCGGGGGCGAAAGCCATCCACCCCGGATACGGCTTCTTGGCCGAGCGGGACGATTTTGCCCTGGCGGTTGAAGACGCCGGGCTGATATTCATCGGCCCTCGTCCGTCGGCGATCGCCGCCATGGGAGACAAGGCAGTCGCCAGGGCCACCGTGACGGCCGCTGGCGTGCCTGTGGTCCCCGGAACCGAAGGCGAAGGCGATCTGCGCGATCAGGACTTGATCGATATCGCGCCTTCGGTTGGCTTCCCATTGCTGATCAAAGCAACGGCCGGGGGCGGCGGAAAGGGGATGCGCGAGGTGCTCTCAGTTGATGAGCTCCCAACGCTCCTCACGGCAGCTCGGCGCGAGGCGGAAGCTGCCTTTGGCGATGGCAACGTGTACCTGGAAAAGCTCCTGCTCAATGCGCGGCACGTTGAGATCCAGATCCTGGCCGACAACGATGGCAACACCATCCACCTTGGCGAAAGGGAATGCTCCCTGCAGCGCCGCCATCAGAAATTACTCGAGGAAGCGCCCTCCCCGGCGGTGAATGCAGAACTGCGCCTGAAGATGGGAGAACTGGCCAAGAAAGCCGCCAAGGCGGTCGACTATCTGAACGCCGGAACGATCGAATTCCTGCTCGACAAGGACCAGAACTTCTACTTCCTCGAAATGAACACCCGCCTGCAGGTGGAGCACCCGGTCACGGAGATGGTGACCGGAATCGACATAGTCAAGGAGCAGATCCGGATCGCGCGCGGCCGGAAGATGCGTTACACGCAGGACGACGTCCAGATGAAAGGATGGGCGATCGAATGCCGCATCAACGCCGAGGACCCCTACAACAACTTCATGCCTTCCACCGGCAGGATTGGCCTGTCCGTCGGCCCGACGGGACCGGGTGTGCGGATCGACACCGGCGTCTACCCTGGATTTGAGATCTCGCCGTATTACGACTCGCTGATATCCAAACTGATCTGTTGGGGTGAGACTCGGGGGGAAGCCATTCTGCGAATGCGCCGCGCGTTGGAGGAATACAGGATCCTAGGTGTGAAGACCAACATTCCCTTTCACCAGAACATCATGGACTCGCATCGTTTCATCGCGGGTGCCTTCGACACCCGCTTCGTGGAAGAGCGGTTTTCCATGGATGAGATGGAAGAAGACAAAGAGGATCTCCACCACATCGCCGCCATCTTCGCCACGCTCTACGCCCACCGGCAGACGCAGGAAGCTTCTCAAATCGTCCGCCGGGGCGAGCGGGACACAAGCAACTGGAAATGGATAGGCCGCTGGGAGCGGCTCCACCGATGACATCACAATACGAAATGACCTTCCCCGGAGCTTTCGTCGGGAGCCAGCGGGCATGAAATACATCGCCACAATCGATGACCAGAGCTATGAGATCGAGATCAACGAGGAGGGCGAGATCCTCGCCGACGGCGAACGATTGCCGGCTGAGTTCCAGGCTATAGCTGAACAGGCGGTCTACTCGCTGCTTCTGGGCAACCGATCCTTCGAAGCTCACATAAGCCCAGGGTCTGAAGGACTTGACGTGCTGCTCAGAGGTCAGCTCTACGAAGTGTGGGTAGAGGACGAGCGTCAACGGCTGCTTAGAAAGGCTGCGGGCGGCGACGTCGTTCAGACCGGCGAGTACCAGCTCAAGGCGCCGATGCCCGGGCTCATCGTCGATGTTCCCGTCCAAGAAGGTGACGAAGTCGCCAAAGGGCAGAACCTGATCATCCTCGAGTTGATGAAGATGCAGAACGAGCTCAAATCACCCCGGGACGGCGTCATCGGCCGCGTGCGGGTCAAAAGCGGCGACAGCGTCAAACAGAACTCGGTCATGCTGACCCTGCTCTGATATGCATACCCCAACTGAAATCGAAATCAAGTTCCCGGTCTCCGGGCTGGCCGACCTGAGTGCGACACTCCAGGAATTTGGCGCCCGCATTCTGGCCCCTCGCCACCTCGAACGTAATTGGCGCTTTGACACGCCCGACGGCGAGCTCACCCGCTCGGGTCGTGTCCTCAGGGTCCGCCAAGGCCAAGGTGCCACGTTGACCTTCAAGGAGCGGGCCGGACAGCGCTTGACCCGGCGCGAGATTGAAATCGATGTCTCAGCGTCGGACCGGGCCACGCAACTGCTTGAGGCACTGGGCTATCGCGCCATCTTGATCTACGAGAAGTACCGCCAAGTGTTTCAGCTCGATGATGTCCAGATCATGCTTGATGCACTCCCATTCGGCTTCTTCGTTGAGCTTGAGGGTCCGGATGAGCCCACCATTCGGGATGCAGCAGGTCAGCTTGGGTTCGAGTGGGAGGCAGGTGTTGACTTGAGCTACATGGAAATCTTCGAAAAGTTGAAGGATACGGCCGGACTGGACATGCCAAATCTCACCTTCTCCGATTTCGAAGGCTATAATTCGGACACGATGGCGCTGCTCGGCCTACGCGATGCGTTAACCAAAGCAGGGAACACGGACTGAGTTATGACCGATCTCTTCCACAAAGCCTTTCAGGACTGGGAAAAAGGGAGTCTGGAAGCCGCCCTCAGGCGTCATCCCGAGCGGAAGGATTCGTTTCAGACGACCTCCGGGATCGAAATGCAGCGGATCTTCCTGCCGGACGAGCCAGACCAAGACTACCTAGCCAAGTTGGGGTTGCCTGGGGATCCGCCGTTCACGCGCGGTGTCCATCCCACCATGTATCGTGGGCGCTATTGGACCATGCGGCAGTATGCAGGCTACGCATCCGCCGTCGAGTCAAACGCTCGCTATCGGTACCTTCTCGATCACGGGCAGACCGGACTCTCCGTAGCCTTCGATCTTCCGACACAGATTGGATACGACGCAGACGATCCAATGGCCGAGGGGGAAGTTGGCAAGGTGGGGGTGTCGATTTGCAGCTTGCGGGACATGGAACAGCTCTTCGATCAGATCCCGCTTGACAAGGTCTCTACCAGCATGACGATCAATGCCCCAGCAGCGGTACTCATGGCGATGTACATCGCCGTGGCCAGGCGGCAGGGCATCCCAGAGTCCAAACTGCGAGGCACCATTCAGAACGACATTCTTAAGGAGTACATTGCACGCGGGACGTATATCTTCCCGCCGACTCCGGCGATGCGTCTGATCACAGACGTGTTCAGCTACTGCCGCCAAAACATCCCACATTGGAACACAATCTCCATTTCCGGCTATCACATTCGTGAAGCCGGGGCTACCGCCGTTCAGGAGGTGGCTTTCACGCTTGCCAACGGCAAGGCGTATGTGAATGCCGCCCTCCAAGCTGGGCTGGCCATCGACGAGTTTGCGCCGCAGCTGGCCTTCTTCTTCAGTGTTGACAACAACTTCTTGGAGGAAATTGCCAAGTTCCGAGCTGCGCGCAAAATCTGGTATCACTTGATGCACGAGACTTTCGGGGCAAAGGACCCGAAGTCTTGGCGCCTGCGATTTCATGCTCAGACCGGCGGGTCGACATTGACAGCCCAGCAGCCTGAGAACAACATCGTGCGCGTGGCCCTGCAAGCACTGGCCGCCGTGCTCGGCGGAACCCAGTCGCTCCACACCAATAGCATGGACGAAGCCCTCGGCTTGCCCACGGAGCATGCCGTGCGAGTGGCTCTGCGAACTCAGCAGATAATCGCTCACGAGAGCGGCGTGGCCGATACGGCGGATCCGCTGGGCGGCTCCTACGCCTTAGAACATCTTACGGACGAGATCGAAAGAGATGCTTTGAAGTACATGCAGCACATCGATGAGCTGGGCGGTGCATTGTCGGCTGTCGAGGCGGGTTTCATTCAACAGGAGGTCCAGGAATCTGCCTATCTTGCCCAGAAGGCCATCGAGGCCCGGGAGTCGATTGTCATCGGCGTCAACGATTACACCCTTGATGAGAAGGTTCCCATCGAACTTATGCATGTCGATCCAGCCATTGAACAAGCCCAGCGCCAGTCCCTCGCCGATCTGCGCCGGAAGCGTGACCCCGCCAAGGTAGAGGCCCATCTGGACCGCTTGACGGCCGCTGCCGAATCCCAAGACAATCTGATGCCGCACTTCATCGCCTGCGTCGAAGCAGATGTCACACTGGGCGAGATTTGCGGCCGACTGCGCCGCCTTTGGGGAGAGTACCAAGCGCCGCCTGCACTCTAGCTCCCGGCCCCGTTTCCGGCTCCACATTTCACGCTACAATAGAAGTTCAGATACGCTCCGAGCTAAGAGGATCCCATGCCGCGAGTTAGACGCATCGATCATGTTGCCATCGTCGTCGACGATATCGATCAGGCGCTCGCTTTCTGGCGCGACGGACTAGGGCTAGAGGTCAGTCATGTCGAGGATGTGCCCTCCCAACAATCCGTCGTGGCCTTCTTGCCGACCGATCACGGAGCAATAGAACTGGTCAAGCCGACCGATCAGGACAGCGGAATCGCCCGCTTTCTTGATAAGCGCGGCCCGGGTGTTCACCATGTGTGTTTCCAAGTGGAGGATCTGGAGGCCAGCTTGGAGGCACTTCAGGACAAAGGTATACGCCTCATAAACACGGAACCTGTGATCGGAACCGCCGGCAAGCGGATAGCTTTCATCCACCCTGAGAGCACGCACGGTGTTCTTGTCGAGCTGTACGAGATGACTGAGCAAGAGCCTTACATACGCGTCGATCGGGCACGCCACCTCGCCGACCGTGCATTGGCCCAGAGCCAAGTCATGGCCGCCGGCGTCCTCGGATTCTTGCGCGGGCTCCGAAGCGACGGCGTGGGAGATCCATCTCCTTCAGAACGAAGGAACTGAATCCAGCCTCCGCAGCAATGCAGCTGTTAAATTGGACAGGACGGGTCGCAAGGACCCGCCCTGTGGCTGTTCCCCGCCAGGCCCTTCGACTGGCGAGGGCATCGTAGTCTGGTTTAGCTGCGGCTGATGATACGGTGGGCAGCCATCGCCAAGCCGCCAGTGAAACCCAATCCCAGGCCCACCGCCATGACGGCTGAGATGGTGATCAGTACGGGCGCCAAGACCGCAAAGGTTATGGACGTGCCCATCTGAACCGGCTCGTAGGCGCCAGGAGCCAGCAGACCCACCATGATGCCAAGTGGCGCAAACAACAGATAGCTGAAGATCACCAGCCATCTGCCGAATTTGCTCTCCATAGTCTCCACCACAGCAAGCAGCAGCGCGCCACTCAAGTATCCAGCCAGGAAGAGCCCTAAGGCTTCCGTCACCAAAGCCGGCCCTTCGGGCAGAAAGTGGAATTGGATACTCATGTACCCCATCCCGATGAATGTCCACGAGAGCCCGATGAGACCAAGTGCAGGCATATTCCTTTTGTACATGCTCAGCTTTCCTCCAGGTTGGGCAACCACCTCGACTACGATTGTGCCATGGCGGACCCTTCAGGTGAACGGAATGCAAGTTGCCTGTAAGGTGTCCGAAGGGCGATCAACCCGCATGCTATAATCCGCGAAACCCACCTTTGGGAGGTGTAGATGTACGATCCTCGGAAGATCGAAGAACTCAAGCTCGCGCTTGAAAAGTGGGAAGAAACCACCCTTCAACAATCCATATCCCGCAAGCCTGAGCGCCGCGATCGGTTCATGACGACGTCTTCCGAGGACATCGACCGTCTGTACACACCGGTCTCGGTTTCGGGCATGGACTACATGGGTGACCTGGGCCTACCCGGAGAGTATCCCTACACGCGGGGCATTCACCCGACCATGTACCGCGGACGTCCCTGGACACAAAGGATGTTCGCCGGTTTCGGAACCGCCGAGGAGACAAACGAGCGTTTCAAGTATCTTCTCGAGAAGGGTCAAACCGGCTTGTCGGTGGCTTTCGATCTGCCGACCTTGATGGGGTACGACACAGATGACCCCGAGGCCCTGGGCGAATTCGGAAAGTGTGGCGTGGCGGTTTCGTCGCTCAAGGACATGGAGATTCTCTTCTCCGACATCCCTCTGGACAAGGTCTCGACGAGCATGACCATCAACTCGCCGGCGGCCGTGATCTGGGCGATGTATGTGGCAACTGCCGAGAAGCAAGGCGTAGGGGCGGACCAACTGCGCGGTACGATCCAGAATGACATTCTCAAGGAATACATCGCCCAGAAGGAGTACATCTTCCCGCCCGAGCCGTCGATGCGCCTGGTGGTGGACACTATCGAATACGGCGCGCAGCGCCTGCCCCAGTGGAATCCGATCTCGATTTCCGGCTACCACATCCGCGAAGCCGGATCCACAGCTGCCCAGGAGCTGGCGTTTACCCTGGTTGACGGCTTGGAGTATGTGCGCTGGAGCCTGGATCGCGGCCTGGATATCGACGACTTCGCACCCAGGCTTTCCTTCTTCTTCAACGCACACAATGACTTCTTTGAAGAGATCGCCAAATACCGGGCGGCGCGGAGGATTTGGGCCCACGAAATGCGGGAGACGTTCGGCGCCAAAGAATCTCGCTCCTGGTTGATGCGCTTTCACACCCAGACGGCCGGCGTCAGCCTTACCGCTCAACAGCCAGAAAACAACATCGTACGCGTGGCCGTTCAGGCGCTGGCGGCGGTGCTGGGCGGCACGCAATCGCTCCACACCAATTCCATGGATGAAGCCCTGGCACTCCCCTCGGAGCATGCCGTCAAGATCGCTCTGCGCACTCAGCAGATCCTGGCAGAAGAATCAGGGGTGGCCAATACGGTGGACCCGTTGGGTGGATCGTTCTTCATCGAAGCTATGACCAACCGGATGGAATCCCTCGCCAGGGGCTATTTCGATCGCATTCAGGATCTGGGCGGTGTGCTTCCGGCCCTCGATGTGGGTTTTTTTCAGCGTGAGATCTCGGACGCCGCGTACCGCTATCAGAAGGAGATCGATCAGGGCGCCCGCCACATCGTTGGCGTGAATGCGTTTGCCGATGAGAAGGACTACCAGATCCCGATTCTGCAGATGGACCCCGACGGATACGAGCGCCAGGTTACACGGCTGAGCGAGCTCAAGTCGTCGCGCGATCAAGCCGCTGTCGGTCAGGCCCTCGATCGTTTGCGCCTGGCTTGCCAGGGCACTGAGAATGTGATGCCGTATGTGATGGAGGCCGTGCACCGCTACGCCACACTGGGTGAGATCGTCTCCGTCATGAAAGATGTTTTCGGGACCTACACCGAGCCTGAGTGGATCTGACGGGGCTTTTAAGCCCAAGCCCCGCAATCGCCGTATTCGAGAGTTGTTTCATTCGGACTTCCGCGGCGCTCTTGTGAAAACTCTCACAATCTCCATGGGCCACTTCTAGCCTTGAATTCAGCCTTGCGGCTTGCTTTGTGGACGGTTACGGTGTAAGCTTCGCGCCCGTAACAAAGTGCTGGGAAGCACCCATTCCAGCTCAGCAAATCAGCACAGCTTGTGGAACATTCAGACCAAGACTCCTGAGGAGGAAGGCATGGACTACGGGCAATCATTTAGCTTCGTTTGGAAAGACCCGGATTGGATCAAGAAAATCGCCATCGCGTCGATTGTTGTTCTGGTCGGCGTTATCACCTTCGGTCTGGCGCTGATCCCTCTTGGCGGCTGGATGGTGGCGATCGTTCGCCGCGTCATCCGGGGCGAAGAGCCAGCACTGGCCGAGTGGGCCGATTTCGGCACGTTGATTATCGACGGCTTGAAAATCGTCGTGGTGGCCATTGTGTGGTCAATACCCTTGATGCTGATTGTTGGCTGCTTTTCGGGGATTGCTGCTGTTGTGGCCAACCAGGATCAAGCCGGGACATTCACAAGCATCCTTTCGATCCTGAATGCCTGCGTATCCCTGCCCTACAGCCTCATCGTGGGCCTGCTACTGCCGGCTTCGATTGGCGAAATTGCTGATCACGGTCAGCTCGCACAGGCACTCAATCCGGCCAACGCTTTCAAGTTGGTGCGCGCCAACCCGGGCGGATACATCATCGTCTGGCTTCTGGCTGGGATCGCCAGCGGCTTGCTCAGTTTCGTGGGCACCTTGATCTGCATCATCGGGGTCTTCCCGGCGATGGCGTACGCCTCGGCCCTCACCGGCCATCTCTATGGCCAGGCCTACAAGGTAGCCCAAACAGCTGCCTGAGTCTCGATCACTCGACCGAACGTTAGAGGCCCCTGGGATCCCAGGGGCCTCTTTTCATTTGCCATGGCGCACGCGAGTTACTCAGCCTGCTCGCGCACGATCTGTCACCCCAAAGTACTTCACGGCATCGTCCAGGATCATGGACATATTCAGAAGATACTCGTTCCGCAGGTCGGGGTTGAGTTCATCCAGAAACCTTCCTATGTCCTGATTGAGATCGGTGAAGGTACGTGCCGCGCAGCGCTCGATCCAGGCAATCGTATTGCCACGATAGGGCTCTCGAAGAGAATCAAGCCGGTCCACCAGTGCCTCGGCGGTGTCAAGGCTGGCTGTTTTGAGCATTGGGAGCCTCCCTCCAGCAGTTCAGCATCCTCAGCGACGTGCTTTGGATAGGATGCAAGCTTTGAGCCAGCCAGGTTGCGTGGAATACAATCGCCCGGCCACAAGCGGCCGGGCGCCCTCGATCTGGGGACCGCCTTCTTCTACCAGGCGGGAAAAAAAAGGGCTCAGCGAGCCAGCATACGAGCCATGTCGAAATACTCGATGTTGGCTTCACGCTGGCGGGAAACCACTTCGCTCAGCGCCACCGTGGTAATCTCGCGGCCATCAAGGCCGACCATGGCGCTGGTCTCACCAGCTATCAGAACTCTCGACCGCCTTGACACCCATCCGTGTCGCCAGCAATCGGTCAAAGGCACCCGGTCGACCCCCGCGCTGAATATGGCCCAGGATGGTCAAGCGCGTCTTGAAACCAACCTCCAGTCCTTCCAGGTGATTCACTACGTCTTGCGGCGCAAGGCTGTTGCCTTCGGCAGCGATAATGATGGCGTGGGTCTTCCCGCGCGCGTAGGCATCTTCAACCGCCTCGGCGACGTCGGCCAGGCTTGTCTCTCGCTCGGGTATCAAGATCACTTCCGCGCCACAGATAATCCCCGCCATCAGTGCCAAGTAGCCGCAGTTCCTGCCCATGGTTTGGATGAGAAAGGCACGTTGATGGGATGAGGCCGTGTCGCGCAGTTTGTCCACAGCCTCCATAATCGTGTTCAGCGCTGTGTCAACACCCAGGGCCATATTGGTTCCCCAGATGTCATTGTCGATCGAGGCCGGCACGCCCACCACCGGGAAGCCCATCTCCGTCAGCTCATACGCGCCATGCATGGAACCATCGCCGCCGATGACTACCAGGCCCTCGATCCCAGCACCGTTCAATTCCCGCAGGGCCCTTAGACGACCTTTTCGCTCATGGAACTCCGGCGATCTCGCTGTCTGCAAGATGGTCCCGCCGCGCTGGATGATTCCGCCCACATCGCGTGCCGTGAGCCGCATACGTTCTCCGCGCAGCAGACCATCGAAGCCCTCGCGGACGCCAACGACCTCAACGTTTTCGAAGTGGGCCGTGCGGACAATAGCGCGCAGGCAGGGATTCATCCCCGGCGCGTCCCCCCGGAAGTCAGGACGCCGATTCTATCCATTGGACTTAGATGGAGGCAAAGTCGACCCGGACCGTGTTTTCGCCCAAGATGCTCTGCAGCTGCGAGACGAGCTCGTCACACATGCCGGTCGTAAAGCTGGGGAACTCCAGCAGATACTGTCGAGAGGATTCATGAACATGGAATGCGAACCTGTCTTCACCAGGATAAGATGTCAGCAGTCCGTGAACCCGCCTCATGCGACGGGCGTCCCGATCTGCGTTGCCCGTTGATTTTAACACCACTGTCAGTTTGCAGCGGCCGTTGGCGCCAGATGAGCGATCAGGAATCTGCCCGGCCGGATCCGGCTTGACAGCAGTCTCCACCATCGAGGCAACCATGCCTGCCGAACCCGGCGCAGCACCCTCCCCAGGAGATGCGCCGGCCTCAAAGCTAATGGTATCCGGGGTGGACACGGGGCTGAGGCTCGTCCCAGCCTCATGGCCGGCATTGGAGGCAGCAGGTGTGCCGTTTGATTTGAGTCCGTTTTCTTGCGCCGCAGGATCTCTTGACGGCGCCGGACGGTTGGATGGCGGCTTGCGGCGGGAGGGTGTTGAATCGGCAGAGTGCACCAACCGAACTTCGGTGGTGATCTCATCTACAAGGATCTTGGGGTCGCCCCGCTCTCGATCGACTTTGCCCTTCACAACCACAACCTTGTCCGGGGCCAACCACTCCGCCACGTCCTTCCAGATGCGGCTGAACACAACCAGTTCAATGCTGCCCTGCAGGTCTTCAAGACTGACAAAGCCCATCGGCTTGCCCGAACGCGTTTGATAGGGGCGGATGTGCGTGACCATACCCGCAACACACACGTTTTGACCCTGGTCTGTGTCGCCCAGTTCCGCGCTGAAATGCGAGACGATCTGGGTCAGATCGTCCATGAGGGGCGTGAGAGGATGATCGGACACATACAATCCGAGCAGTTCCTTTTCCCATCCCAGCTGCTGCCGGCGGGACACTTCTTGTGTCGCAGGCTGCAGCTCGAATTTCTCCTGCACGCCCGTGCCTGCCCCAAACATGGTGAGCTGGCCAACTTCCTTGGCCCGGAAATGAGAACTCGAGACCGCCAGCAAGCGATCTAGATTCTCGAGCAGGGCCAGCCGCGAGCCGAGGCTGTCAAACGCACCCACTCGTACCAGACTTTCCAAAGCGCGTTTGCCCACGTGGCGAAGGTCTACCCGAGTAGCGAAATCATTCAGATCTTTGAAGACGCGATCCCGGCGCGCATCAAGGATGGCCTGGACGGCGCTCTCGCCGACATTCTTGATCGCCGCCATGCCGTACCGGATAGCCGGCGCTTCCCCCGAATTGTCGTCGATTTCGAAATCCATCCCGCTTGCGTTGATATCCGGCGGGAGCACGTCGTAGCCCAACCGCCGACAGTCGGCCATGTACAGCGCCACCTTGTCGGTGTCGCCGCGAAAGACCGACATCAGGGCTGTCATGTACTCGATCGGGTAGTGAGCTTTGAGATAGGCGGTCTGGACCGCGATCACGCCGTAATCGGCTGCGTGAGCCTTGTTGAACCCGTAGCGGGCGAAGTTCTCCCAATCGTCGAAGATTTCGCTGGCGACCGTCTTGTCCATGCCGGCCTCGACGGCCCCCTGGATGAACTTCTCGCGGTGCTTGACCAGCTGTTTAGCCTTTTTCTTGGCGATCGCCTTGCGCAGACCATCCGCTTCAGAGGCCGTGTAGCCGGCCAGCTGCATGGCGGCCGACATGATCTGTTCCTGATAGACGGGAATGCCAAACGTCTCTCGAAACACCGGCTCCAATGCCGGATGGCGGTAGCTGACCTGTTCCTCACCGTGCATTCTTCGGATGTAGGTTGGGATGAACTCCAGGGGGCCGGGACGATACAGCGCCACCATGGCGATGACGTTGGCCAGCTCCTTGGGTTTCATATCGACCAGATAACGACGCATCCCGGCACCTTCCACTTGGAAGACGCCCAGGACATCTCCCAGGCCGAGCAGCTCGAAGGTCTCAGGGTCGTCGACGGGGATATTGTCGATGCTCAGATCCACGCCGTGGCGTTGGCGAATCATCTCGCAAGCACGCGCCATCACGGTCAGTGTGGAGAGCCCCAAAAAGTCGACCTTCAACAGGCCCAAGGAGTTCGAGGACCTGCATCTCAAACTGGGTCACGGCGCCGATCGGGCTGTCCTGCAGACTGCCGCGTGTCGGACGGTGAAGTGGAATGTATTCCGTGATTGGCCGGTCGGTGATGATCACGCCCGCGGCGTGTGTTCCCGCATTGCGGACAGTACCCTCAAGTTTGTTCGCCGTGTCAATGAGATCCTGCATGTAGGGCGCCGACCCATATGCCTCTTTGAAGGCTGTGACGTCTTCGAGCACGTCCTTGATATGCACGGGTTTGCCCGGGATATTGGGTACCAGCTTGGCGACACGATCGACCTCTGGCAGGGGTATGTCCAGAACGCGGCCCACATCACGGATGGCGGCCCGCGCCCCCAGCGTTCCAAAAGTGATGATCTGGGCCACCTTGTCATGCCCGTATTTGTTGGCTGTGTACTCCAGCATGACGTGGCGCTTGTCATCCTGGAAGTCCAGATCGATGTCTGGCATGGATACGCGGCTCGGGTTGAGGAACCGCTCGAAGATCAACCCATGCTCCAAGGGGTCAACCAGGGTGATGTCCAGACCGTAGGCCACGATCGATCCGGCCGCCGAACCCCGGGCGTTGTACCAGATGCCCTGGTCGCGCGCGTGACGGCACAGGTCCCACACGATCAGGAAGTAGGTGTCGAATCCCATTTCATGGATGATGCCAAGTTCGTAATCAAGCCGCTCCCGAATTTCAGCTGCCTCGGATCGGGGGCCGTAGCGCCGCTGCAGGCCCTGGTCACAGAGCCGGCGCAGATAAGATTGGGCTGTCTCACTTTCAGGGACGTCGAACTCGGGCAGGTGGTAGCCTTTGAAATCCAAATCCACCTGACATCGCTCAGCGATCATGAGGGTGTTTTGCAGCGCGCCGGGAATGTTGCCGAAGAGCTCTTCCATCTCCATCGGGCTGCGAAGATAGAAGGTGCCGTCAGCCATTCGCATGCGATCCGGATCGCTGCGCACGTTCCCCGTCTGGATGCAAAGCATGATGTCCTGCAAATCCGCATCCTCAGGGTCGACGTAGTGAACGTCATTGGTCGCCACGAAGCGTGCCTGGTAGCGCGGCGCCAGATCCAAGAGCTTCTTATTCACTTCATCGAGCTCGGGGATGCCATGGGATTGCAGTTCGATGAAGAAGTGATCTTGGCCAAAAACCTGATAGTACCAGTCGAGCCGCTTCGTCGCCGCCTCAATATCTCCCCTCTGCAAGGCACGCGGCACGTCGGCTGAGAGGCAACCGCTGGTACAGATCAACCCTTCGCTGTGCGCCGCAAGAAAGTCGCGGTCGACGCGCGGCTTGTAATAGAAGCCTTCCAGCTGAGCGGCGGAGGCGATTTGGAGCAAATTCTGGTAGCCCACATCGTTCTCCGCCAACAACAGAAGATGATAGGCACGCGAGTCTTTTTGCGGATCTCGGTCGGTCATGCGCCGCCGGGCGAGATAGGCCTCCATGCCAATAATCGGCTTGACCCCGGCAGCCTTGGCCGTCCGATAGAACTCAATAGCACCGAACATCGTGCCATGATCGGTCAGTGCCACGGCGGGCATGTCGAGGGACTTTGTACGGTTGATCAGTTGGGGGATGTGGCTCAAGCCATCCAGCAGGGAGTACTCAGAATGGACATGGAGGTGAACAAAAGACATACGCTGGACCACCCGCTGAAACTGGCTACGACCGCGCATCCGATTATAGCCAACCACCCTGCGCGGGGCCAGTCTCATGCCCTGTGTGGCACCAATTTTAAGGTTGCTGTCCCCCACCCGATGAGCTACGATCAGTAGATCAGGGTTCCAAGACGTCGGGAGGCGTAGCCGCCACGAGCGCACTCATGGCCCTCATAAGACAGATACTGGATGGTGTCCGCTTCTTGGGCTGGGATGCAATCCTGAAGAGCGTGATTTTCGCTCGCTATCGCGATCGCTGGAGCCCACAACGTCGGTTACCGCCAGCCGAAGCATCTCCAATTGGCCATCTGAGCGGGGTCCACGACACCGAACGTGGCGTGGAGCTCACGTTTGGCCATGCCGTTCTTCATGTAGAGTTTCTTTCCGACGATCTGGTCCACCTCACCTGGTCACCGGGCAAACACTCTCCCACCTACGCGATCGCTCAGCGCAACTGGCCCACCGTGAGGCTGACACGAACACGGGGCGAGGGCAAGATCATCATCAGCGCATCCCGCCTCAGTCTCCGCCTGGAGGACTCAGGGGCGGTCGCGTTCTACGATCCCGACGGCAACTTGCTTCGGCAGGACGATCCCCCCAAGTTGACCGGTGAGGGTTGGACGCAGCAAAGCCCGCTTCGCCCCGGTGAACTGATCTTCGGATTGGGCGAGCGCTCGGTCGGCCTCAATCTTAGGCCTGGTCGCTACCGATTATGGAATGCCGACCCTTCAGGCGGCTACCTCCCCGGCCACGACCCGCTCTACATGAGCATCCCCGTGGTTGCCGGCCTTCACACAGAAGGCGCCTACATGGTCTTCTACAACAATCCACATGATGGATGGTTGGAACTAGGCGATAGAGCCGAAATCGAGTTTTCGGCCGGCGAATTGGACACCTATTTCATCGCTGGCCCGCTCAATTCAGCTTTGCCGCGGTTTCTCGATCTCACCGGCCGGCCGCCTATGCCCCCACGCTGGGCCCTGGGCCTGCATCAGTCACGGTGGGGCTACAAGAGCCAGGAGGAGATCCAGGCGGTGTTGGATGGGTACCGTTTTCACGACCTGCCTCTGAGCGCAGTCCATCTCGACATCGACTATATGCACGGCTACCGAGTATTCACCGTCGATCATGATCGATTCCCCGACATGCCCGGCCTGGCGGACAAGCTGCATGCTGCCGGCGTCCGACTGGTCGCCATCCTCGACCCAGGCGTCAAGCAGATTGACGACTACGATGTGTACGGCTCAGGCGTGGAAGGTGGACACATATGCCTGCTTCCAAATGGCCAGGTCATGCGCGGACTGGTCTGGCCGGGGTGGGTCGGGTTCCCGGATTTTACGCGCCCGGCCACGCGCGCTTGGTGGAGCAGTCTGTACCGAAGACTGTTGGACCTTGGGATCGATGGCTTCTGGCATGACATGAACGAACCCACCTGCTTTTCCGCATGGGGCGAGACGACGTTTCCCGGACGTGCCCGTCACGATCTTGATGGCATCGGCGGCGACCACAATGATGCGCACAACCTGTATGCTCTTCAAATGAACCGCGCCGGGTTCGAGGGGCTTCGAGCCCATCAACCCGACCGACGGCCCTTTCTGTTGACGAGGTCTGGCTGGGCGGGCGTCCAGCGCTACGCATGGCATTGGACCGGCGACACTGTTTCCAGCTGGGAAGATCTGCAGATCACGGTACCCAGCCTGTTGGGACTCTCCCTTTCGGGAGTGTTCTTCTCCGGATCCGACATCGGCGGCTTCAACGGCCATCCCAATGCCGACCTCTATCTTCGCTGGTTCGCTCTGGCCTGCCTGGTGCCGTTCTGCCGAGTGCACTCCGCAGTTTCTGCCCCACCACGCGAGCCGTGGCGCTACGGGCAGGAGGTTGTCTACGACGTACGCCAACTCCTAGCCTTCAGGCAGTCCCTGATGCCGTACCTCTATACGCTTTCAGCCGACGCCGCCGAGCAGGGTCAACCTTTGATAAGGCCGGTACTCTGGTTTGACCCCTCCGACAGCCAGCTCTGGTCCGTTGAAGACAGCTTTGCCCTCGGCCCTCACCTGCTGGCAGCTCCGGTTCTTCATCCCGACCAATCATCGCGCGAACTGCGGCTGCCCCGAGGCGGTTGGTACGACTTCTGGGATGAAGGTCGTCGGTTGGAAGGAGGCGCCCAGGTGACTTTGCCTGCAGGTGGCAGCCTGCCCCCGGTGCTGGTCCATGAGGGATGCATTCTTCCCACACAGGAAGGCAGCACCCTGATCCTGACCCTGTACCTACCAAACTCCGGCGAGGCTCACGGAAGCTTGTACGAAGATTTGGGGGATGGCTATGGCCCTCACCGATGGAATCATTTTGTCGCCTCCGGCGAAGAGACAAGTTGGCAGCTCTCCTGGACCAGCGCCGGCGACTTTCCTTTCGACTACCAGGGGGTGCTGATTCGGGTTCCATCGTCGAGGGGGAAGATCGCATCTCTCTCTGTCGATGGAATCACCGTCCCACCCGGCGAGATCGTGCCGCCTTTTGCGCGGGCTGACATTTCCCTCACAGTCTGACCAAGAAAGTCGACAACGTCTTCTAAGAAGAAGAGCGCCCCCCTGACGGGAGGCGCTCTTGGCCTGATGGGTCGAAACCTTCCAGTTAGCTCTTGCTGCTGGAGGATTTGCGTCGGCGAGGAGTTCGGCTTGGCCGGCTCTGGAGCAGCCAGCGCCTCTGCCGGCTGATAGTCTCGGCTCCCGAAACGGGTCAAGAGGACCGCGCCCAGTCCAATACACGCCACGACGAACGGCGCCACCCACCCGATGCACGGGATCAGCCCGAAACCACCGATCACAAGCGTCATTAGGAAGCCGCCAATACCGGCTTCAGCTGCCGGGTGCATATCCCAGTTGAAGGCATGTCCCAAGCGGCGACCAACTTCCAGCCCCAGGGCCACCCAGCCGAAGACACCCGCAATCAGCAGGAGCAAAAGCCCCAGAAAACTGAGTGGCGACAAGAGGATCGTCAGCAGCAGGAGAAGCAAGGCGGGGATTCCGATGACCTGGGTCAGCAGGCCCAAACCGCCGGCCGCGAAGGGCTGCCCCACGGCGGCTCGTGCCACCCGCAAGGTGGGCTCGGGCCAGAAGATCACCACCAGAACGGCCAGGGCTGCCAGCATCAAGGTCCTGAAGCCAAACCACAGCAAGTGGAATATCGGGCTAAGTCCCAGAGACCAATTTGGGATGGTGGGCTGGATGACAGAGGGTCCGAAACGGAAATTGTAGGGCACGTCCAACCCCTGGCCCCTTGTCACCTGGCCGTCGATCTGCGCTCCGGATGCGCGTCGGAGGTTGCCTCCTACGGTCGATACGTCGCCTCGGATGTGAGACGTGTCGGTCAGTTCGGCGTTGCCACCCAGGATCGAAACGTTCCCGGTGACCTCGCCGGCGGCCGTCACATTGCCACCCATGACCAGAATGCTCCCCCGCACCGTCGAGCCCTCCAGCAGATCGACGTTGCCCCCCAACACAATCAGGTCTCCATCTTGTACTTGTCCTGACCCCAGCGTGAACGAATCTCCGAAGATTACCCGTCCGTCATTAGGCCCGGCAGCCAGGGCAGTTGCCGGGAGCAAGAGCACGATCATTGACACCAATACCAGGCTTGCCAGCACTTTCCTTTTCATTTCAATTCTCCTTGGTTCGAGTTTGCAGGACGGTCCGAAAGAAGGATGCCGTCCACAGTGCGCTAAATCCTGTGTAGAGAGTGATCAGGCCCAAAGCCAGCGCCACTCCTGCCCAAATGATTCCCAGGTTGGCCAGAGGTGGGAGCATATAGGTCACAATTCTTATCGAGTCCAGGATGAACCGGAGCTGGATATCCAGAACCGCCAGGTGGCTCAGGATGGTCCCAAGCGCCTTGGCCGGGGCGTCAAGCACCCACCAGACCATGGCGGAAAAAGTCGAAATCGCCCCCAGCGCAGTCAGAGCCAAAGCCAGCGCTGTCTGCCGTCTGTGGCGCAGCCGGCGCGCCACGACCAATCGCTCAAGCCATCGGTCCCGGAAGCCCGGCTCAGGACCCACCATCGGCCCTGCCTCCAGCGCCTGCCTGGCAGCTGCCCATCGCTCCGAGAACGCTCGGCACTGGCCACACTCGGCCAAATGCGCCGCAGCCAGCCGGGAGGTCTCCGTATCGGAGGCTTCCGGATCCAGGATCCAAGACTTCACCTGCTCATGATCCACTTTGTGCCTCCACATCTTCTGTGGTCCAACCCTGCGCCAGTTCCCGCCGTGCCCGAAACATCCGGCTTTTGACGGCGCTCCGGGTCAGTTTCAGGCTTCTCCCGATTTCACCCAGTGGCATGTCGTACCAGTAGTGGAGAACGATGGCCGCTCGATCCACCGGATCCAGTTCTTTTATCAGCGCCTGAAGGCGGCCGGACGTTTCAGCATCAATGATCACCGCCTCTGGAGCCTGTATGAGCGGGCTTTGTAGGGGCGCAGACTCAAGAGGCAATGTGGAAATTCGGCGCCGGCGCAGCATGTCCACACAGTGATTGGAGGCGATGGTCAGGATCCAATTGGCGAACTTACGCTCAGGATCGTAACGGCGCAGGTGACGATAGGCCTTCAGGAAGCTCTCCTGAGCAGCGTCCTCGGCCGCCGCCGTGTCGCCGAGGATTCGGTAACACAGGTTGAAAATGGGAGCCTGATAGGCATCCACAAGGTTGGCGAAAGCCATGTCGTCCCCATCCTGGGCACGCGCAATCCACACGGCCTCCTCTGGGTTGTGCGTGGTGGGCATGCCCCGAGTTGCCTTTCTTCCGCGCTTTCTACTTACCTATACGCAGAAATTCGGAACGGGTTGCAGTCGAATAACAAAGGAGGGACCAGCCCAGGGGTTGAGAACGGGCCGACCAGGTGTCAGGCAGGAGACGTCTGAGGATGAAACTGGGTCTCGTAAAGATTGGCATACAGCCCCCCCTGGGCAAGGAGCTCATGGTGCCCTCCCCGCTGTACCAATCGGCCATGCTCCATCACCAGGATCTGGTCCGCCCCCATGACGGTGCTGAGGCGGTGGGCAATCACGATCGACGTTCTGCCCTGCATGACCTTCTGCATTGCATCCTGGATCAGGGCTTCAGACTGGGAGTCCAGATGGCTCGTGGCCTCATCCAGGATCAATACACGTGGGTCTTTGAGAATCACGCGCGCGATCGCCACGCGCTGCTTCTCTCCTCCGGAAAGACGGTAGCCGCGCTCACCCACGACTGTTTCATAACCGTCTGGGAGGCTGGCGATGAACTCATGGATGTTAGCGGCACGACAAGCGGCTTCCACTTCTGACATCCCGGCATCTGGACGAGCGTAGAGCAAGTTGGTCATCAAAGTATCATGGAACAGGTACGTCTCCTGGGTGACCATGCCGATATGATCAGCCAGCGAATCCAACGAAAGGTCTCGCAGATCTTGCCCATCGAGCTTCACCCTCCCCTTCAGGGGATCGTACAAACGGGGCACCAGATAGGTGATGGTTGTCTTTCCGGCACCACTCGGACCGACCAGTGCTGCCACCTGGCCGGGTTGGATTTCAAAACTGACCCCCTGAAGGGCCCAACGAACGTCCCTTTCTACCGGAGTGGTTGGCTCGCCTTTGCCATCGCCTGGCTCCTTTTCAGATCGTTCTTTGGGGACATAGCTCGAATGTCGGCGAAAGCGGCGCACCTCTTCCAAGCCGATAGGGCGATCATCTTGCCCATGGTAGGAAAACCAGACGTCTTCGAACGCCACATCGCCGCTCACCCGATCGAGGCGGACAGGCGAGGGTGGATCCTTGATCTCCTGGGGGAGGTCGAGCACTTCAAACACGCGTTCGAAACTCACCATCGAAGTGGCGAAATCCACCCGTACATTGGTCAACGCCATGAGCGGACCATACAGATCGGACAGGTAGGCGGTGAAGGCCACGATGGTCCCAATGGTGAAGGCGCCCTGCAAGACCAGGTGACCGCCCAGCCAAAAGATCAATGCCGTGCCAATGGCACTTACCAGGCTCAGCCCAAGAGAAAACCAACGCCCAACCACGGCCTGGCGGATTCCAATATCTCGTACGTCGGCGGCCCGGTCGGAAAAGCGATCCACCTCCGTGCGGTACCGCCCGAAGATCTTGACCAGCAGCGCGCCGCTGATATTGAGCGTCTCATTCATCATGGCGTTCATGCGAGCATTGTGTTCCATGGAGGTGCGTGTGATCTCGCGCAGCGTCCGGCCCACACGTCGAGCCGGAATCACGAACAGCGGCAAGATGGCAATCCCCATCAGCGTCAAGCGCCATTCCAGCCCAAACATGATCGCCAGTGTGGCCACCAAGGAGACTGCGTTGCTGATCAGCGTCATCACCGTGCCTGTGATGGCGCGCTGCGCGCCGACCACGTCGTTGTTGAGGCGCGACATCAATTCGCCGGCATGGGTGTGAGTGAAGAACCTCAGGCTCAACCGCTGAAGGTGGGCATACAGATCACGCCGAAGATCGTAGATCACGCCCTCGCCGATGCGCGCGCTGGCGTAGCGCTGGGCGACACCCAGCAGCCCATTGATCAAGGGCACGGCGACCATGCCCAGGGCGAGCAAGTTCAGGCGGCCGACGTCTCGATTGGGAAGGGCATGATCGATGAGATCACGGATCAGCAGGGGCGGGAGGAGCGACAGGAGCGAAATCGCCACAATTGTGACCAGGATGATGGTCACACCTCGCCAATAGGGCCGGGCGTAGCGGGCGACGCGCAAGATGAGCTCTCGGCTGACTTCCGGCCGATCCTGCTCTTCGTCATACCTTATGAATGACCACCAGTTGCCGCTGTGCCAACCCATCCGGCTGTTTTCGCCTTTCGATCTCCTGCTCGATCGCGGATTATATCAGTCGCAAGGCCGATGCCCGGGGGGGCTCCGGCGGTTTGTTATACTCTGGACCGATGACCCAATTTGATAACACCACTGAACCGATCAACGTTCTGTCTGTCGACCTGGCCAGCCGGCGTTACCGTGACTTCGGGTTTGCGTACCTCCGCCTGGGAAGTCGGGCACCGCTCTTCCCCAAGCCGGACGAGCTTGGCTTGCAGGACCCGCCGGACCCGACCAGCTTCGCCGATGCCCTGGAGGCCTTCTGCCGAAACCACGAAGTCGGGGCCCTGCTGCTGGACGGGCCTCAGGCATGGCGCTACCCCGGATCTCAAATCGAGCACATGCGCCTCTGTGAGCGGGCGCTCAACACCCCCGGCAAGACGGGCGTGCCCGGCCACGTAAAGCCAGCCCCCATGCTCAAATATGTTCTATTCTCGATCGATGTCTTCCGGCATTTGCACGACCAATATGGCTGGTCGTTTCTGACCCATGACTGGTCAACCCAATCCCATCAGCGCTGGGTGGTTGAGGTCTTTCCCTCTTCAGCATGGAGCACGCTGGGATGGCAGCGCCTACCTTCACGTCCGCGATCGGCGGCCAAGATTGAGCCATGGCGTCGCATGCTCGCTAAGGGCCTTGGCCTGGACCTTCCCGACCACCTGACCCATGACGAGATCCAGGCTTCGGTGGTCCTGCCGTTGGGCGAGGCGATTGTGAACAAGGACAAACAACGGATTGTGCTGGCCGGGGTCGATCCGATTTGGGAGAACGGTAATGTCTACGAGGGCCTGATCGCCAACCCGGTGCGCGCCTGATTGGCCCTCGGCCAATTCAATTTGTGAAGATTTTCACAAAAGCGGCTTGACCATGTAGGTCTCGCCCAGAACATACCCCAACCGAGCATAGTATCGCCTTGTTCCAAGCGCGGCGATGATTGCCATCCTGCCGAAACCGGCCTCTCGCGCCAATTCCTCGGCGTGATCCACCAACCGCCTGCCCAACCCGATATGCTGAGCCGCCCCTCGGCGGGACCGCCCCATCCCCACAGATTGCCCATAGACATGGACTTCTCGGATCAGAGCTGCCGACTCCAGATCCCGCATCTCCAAGCGAGGCGAATCCGGGCCAGGCAAGGACAGCCGCAGGAACCCCGCCAGATGGTCGTCGGGGGTCACGAAGGACAGGAAATGCTCCTCCGCACCGCCGGCAGCGTAGGTCTCATCTTCTAACAGCAGGTGCGACGAGTTGACTGACCGCCCGCGTATCTCCCGACAACGTATGCAGTCGCACTTCAGGCCACGTCTTTCGAGCTCGATGTGGACATCTTGTCTCAGGCTTGTGCGGCGATTGCCCTCAACCACGTGAGTGGAAGGAAAGTCACGGATGATGCGATTGACCCGGCAGTAGCGCGGGATGGTGGGTTTGATCTGCACGAGCAGATCAACCAGCTCCTCCGTCGTGTATGGCGAGTAGCCCCCTTGCTGCCAGATGTTGTAGAGCTCGGCCTGCTCCAAGAGTTGATTGGGGTAGATCTTGAGTTCGTCTGGCCGCAGATCCAAATCTGACCACAAGCGGGCGAAGTCCTCCTGATCCGATTCGAGGTTCGCACCCAGCAAATTGGGCATCCAGTGCAGGACGACCTTGAAGCCGGCAGCACGCAGCAGGCATACCGCCTGGCGCGTGGCCTGCACAGTATGGCCGCGTTGATTAAGGGCCAGGATCTCGTCGTTCAGACTCTGGGCACCCATCTGGACTTTGGTCACGCCCAGTGATCTCAGCCATGCGATCTCGTCAGCGTCCACATGGTCTGGCCGGGTTTCAATCACCAAACCCACATTGCGGCAGGCAGCCTTCGCATTGGCCGCCTGCGCCTCTTCCAGATTAGTTGAGTCGAAACCGTTCATGGCGTCAAGACAGCGTTGGATGAACCAGGCCTGATAATCACGGCGGTACGAACTCCACGTCCCGCCCAACACCAGCAACTCGATCTTGGCCGTTGGATGGCCGATGCTGTACAGGGCTTCGATTCTGGACGCCGTTTGATCGAAGGGGTCGAACTCGTTTTGAAGCGCCCGCATGGCCCCAGGCTCATCCGGCAGATACGACTTCGGCATGCGCTGGTCGGTAGGGCAGAAGACACACTTGCCCGGACATGGGTAGGGCTTGGTGAGCACCGTGACCGTCGTCACGCCCGAAAGCGTGCGGCTCGGCTTCATGCGGATCCGGCGCAAGAAGGCCGGATCCCATTCCCACTCACCGGCTTCTGCCAATTGACGGTATGCCAGAACGAGGGCGTTCTTGCCCACAAAGCCGCCTTCCGGTTTGGGATGGTGGCGGATGGCCTCGTCTGCGGGCAGCCCATCCCGGATGTCTTCCAGGATGCGTGCCGCCAGCACCAACTGTGCGTCGGTGACATCAAAACGAGGGGGAGGAACCTGAGTCTGGTCCATGGAACGTATAATCCGCCTATGCTTCCCGAAACGGCAGAACGCCTGCTAAAGCTTAATCGGCGATTCTACCAGAGCTTCGCCCAACCCTTCGCGGAGACGCGCCAGCGCCCCCAGCCTGGCGTGTTGGCTGTGGGGGAGCGGATTCCAACCTCGGCTTCTGTCCTCGACCTCGGATGCGGCAATGGGGGCCTCGCCCGGGTGCTTGCCCAAAGGGACCACAAAGGCACCTATCTTGGGATCGACGCCGAAGCCAGCCTGTTGGCCATCGCCCGTGATGGCGATGTTCCCCATAATGCCGCCTGGCTCCAACTTGACCTAGGCCTGTCCGGCTGGTGGGAATCGCTTGATCAGCCATACGATGTGATCTGCGCCTTTGCTTTTCTGCACCACTTGCCCGGCTCCGCTCGGCGCAGAGCATGGGCGGAGGCCGTCCGCCATCTGCTTGCCCCCGACGGCTGGATCGCCTTGTCGGTGTGGGATTTTCTCGCCCTTCCCGACGTTGAGGAGCGTCTGGTGCCCTGGGAAGCGGCCGACCTTAGCCAGGAGCAGGTGGAACCCGGGGATTACCTCATCGACTGGCGCAGGGGCGGCAGCGGCATTCGTTATGTTCACCATTTCACCTCAGATGAACTGAGTGAACTGGCCGAGAGCGGAGGATTTAGGCTGGCCGACAGCTTTCGATCCGATGGACATGGCGGAAAACTCGGCTTGTATCAGCTTTGGGTCGCAGCCGACGCGAAAAGTGCCATTCTTTGACAGCCCCCTACCCCCATGGTAGAATCCTACGGCTCGGGCAGGGAGCTCTTCGGACCCGGAGGGATGGCCGAGTGGACGAAGGCGGCTGTCTTGAAAACAGCTGTGGGGCAACCCACCGGGGGTTCGAATCCCTCTCCCTCCGCCAGACAACCCAATGCCACTCGGGGAGGTGCCGGAGTGGCTGAACGGGGGCGCCTGCTAAGCGCTTGTAGGGGCATATACCTCTACCGAGGGTTCGAATCCCTCCCTCCCCGCCACGTTACTAGATCAAAGTTGGTTACACGCCCTCGTAGCTCAGTGGATTAGAGCACTTGCTTGCGGAGTAAGGGGTCGCAGGTTCGAGTCCTGCCGGGGGCGCCAAAACGCTGCAGTTCACACCAAAGATCTGCCAGCGCAAGATGAATTTTTTTGCCTTGAGAAGCGGCCTTTTAAGGCCGCTTCTCTTGTATTCACCAACGCTCTGGGACCTTGGCGCCGTAACGTCCTCGAGGCTGGGGCGTTGTCAGAGGTGCACCTTAACACGGGCAACCTCCGCCTGTGGTCCCACTCTCGCCCTGGCTGCCTCACGGCAGCCTTGTGCGTTCCCCCTTGAATCACTGCGACCCGGCATCTCGCCGGGCCGCTCACATCCAGCCCTGTCCATCCCCCTACAAGGCTATAATCAAATTAAGCTGGACGACATGCCACTCAGCTTGCAGCGCGCCGATAGCACTCGTTCTTGGCGCCCTCATCGGGAACACAGCAGGCCATCCACAACCACGCCAGACCGTTGCGGGGCTCACGCTGGAGGACCCAGCTTAAGGCTGACTTGGCCTTGTCATGTTCGCCCTTTTCGATCGCCAAGGTGGCGAATTCCATTGCTTCGTCAACGGTAGAAATTGTGCTGATGGCCATTATCGTCCTCACTCCACAAAGATGTAAAAAGGTCGGCTCTCAAATGATCGGGCGAATGAACTTGCCCGGCATCTTCACCTTGGTTAACAAGAATGTACAGTTTGCATTACACCTGTGGACTTACAGCCACCTTACGGGACCTAACGTGTTGGCAGCCTTTGCGTAACGGGTGAGTTCTTTTTCAAATCCAGGAGCCACGAAACAATGCCCACAGATCTCGACAAACTCAAAGCACGCTTGCAGGAAATCTACGATTTGGAAGCCATCGCCTCCCTTCTGAGCTGGGATCAATCCACCTATATGCCACCTGGAGGAAGTTCGGCGCGCGGCCGTCAGCTGGCGCTGGCAGCCACGCTTGCCCATGAGCGCTTGGTCGACGCTGAACTCGGCCATCTTCTGGATAGGCTGGAGCCCCTCACAGCCGATCTGCCGTACGACTCAGACGATGCGAGCTTGATTCGGCTGGCCCGGCGGGATTTCGACCGGGCGACCCGTGTGCCTGCGGACCATCTGTCGGAGTTCCACCAGCACCTATCTGAATCCTATGAAGTCTGGCGGCAGGCACGCCCGGAGAACGATTTCGCGCGTGTCCGCCCCTATTTGGAAAAGACTCTGGAAATGAGCCGGGCCTACGCTGAGTTCTTCCCGGGCTACGAGCACATCGCCGACCCGCTGATTGACGTTCACGAATATGGGATGAAGGCCTCCCGCGTGCGGGCCTGGTTTTCTGAACTCAGGCAGGCCCTGGTGCCCATGGTGGAAAGGATCGTCCAGCAACCGGAGCCGGATATGTCACCCGTCCACCAGCGTTTCCCGCCCGCCAGGCAGCTTGAACTCGGCCTGGATCTTGTCCGACAGATTGGATTCGACCCGCAGCGTGCCCGGCAGGACAGGTCTGCCCATCCCTTCATGACCCGCATTTCCTTGGGCGACATCCGAATGACGACCCGGGTCAAGCAGGATGATCTCACTGAATCCTTGTTCAGCACGCTGCATGAGACCGGCCATGCCCTCTATGAGCTGGGCATCGATCCCGCCTATGAGGGCACCCCCTTGGCGGCAGCATCGTCATCAGGTGTTCACGAGAGCCAATCCCGCCTATGGGAAAACCTGGTAGGGCGGAGCCTTCCCTATTGGGAGCACACCTATCCGCAGCTTCAAGCCGCCTTCCCAGATCAGCTGAGCAAGGTGCCTCTGGAGGCCTTCTACCGGTCCATCAACCGCGTCCAGCGCTCCCTGATCCGCACCGATGCCGACGAGGTAACCTACAATCTCCACGTGATGATTCGGTTCGATCTGGAACTCGACCTGCTCGAGGGACGTCTCGAAGTCCGAGACCTGCCGGAGGCCTGGCGCAGCCGATACAAGCAGGATCTGGGCATTGAGCCCCCGGATGACAGAGACGGCGTACTTCAAGATGTGCATTGGTACAGTGGGAGGATTGGAGGCGGATTCCAAAGCTACACTCTCGGCAACATAATGAGCGCACAATTCATGCAGGCTGCCAAGACAGCATATCCATCGATCGACGATGACTTGAGGCGGGGCGACTTCAGCCACCTGAGCCAGTGGTTGGCCGAGCATGTCCACCGCCCGGGCCGAAAGTTCACGCCGGAAGAACTTGTCGAACGTGCCACCGGACGAGCCTTGGAGCTTGAACCCTACCTCTCCTATTTGCGCGACAAATTCGAGGCGTTGTATCCGTCCTAGTACGCCCAGCGGCGTGCGAAGTCTCTCAAGTTCAACCACAGGCTGGAGGAGGCCAACATGGATACTCAATCGGATGTGGTGATCATCGGCGGGGGACCGGCTGGTCTGAGCACTGCCATGCATCTCATCCAGGAGGACACGGGGTGGAGGGACAGGTTGGTTGTCTTGGAAAAGGAAACGCACCCGCGCCACAAGCTGTGCGCCGGCGGCTTGACTCCATTCGCTCTCCAGCAGCTTCACCTCCTAGGCCTATCTTTAGACATCCCATTCATTCCGGTAACGGATGCCCGGTTGGAGTATGGTGATCGGGCGGCGGTGATCAGGGGGCAGCCCGCCATTGCCGTGACGCGTCGCCCCGAGTTCGATGAGTGGTTGGCTCGTCAAGCCAAGGCGCGCGGGATCCAACTTCTGGAAAACACTCTGGTTCTTGAGATCGAACGGCGGGCTGAGGGTGTGCTCGTGTCAACCAACAGGGGCCAAATCTCCGCCAAGGCCATCGTCGGCGCCGATGGCTCCAAAGGCATTGTCCGGCGCTGGCTGGGCGCCCGTGAACCGAGGCCGCGCGTGGCCAGGCTGCTTGAAGTTGTCACCCCGGCGAAGGGCAACGAGCCCGAGTTCCGCAACCGCATGGCGCGCTTCGATTTCGGCGCCCTTCGGGATGCGCTCCAGGGCTACTACTGGGATTTCCCTAGCCTGGTCCGGGGTGCCCCACACATGAATCGCGGCGTCTACGATGGACGGGTCAACCCGGAGAGCCCGCGCGCCAATCTGCCTCAAATCCTCCATCAAACGGCCCAAGCCCATGGCGTCTCTCCGGAGGACCTGAAAATCGAGGGGCACCCGATCCACTGGTTCTCGCCCACCAATCTGTTTTCCGGCGAGCGGGTCGCGCTGGCGGGCGACACAGCCGGCGCCGACCCGCTGTTCGGGGAGGGGATCGGGGTGGCCTTAGGGTATGGACGCGTGGCTGCCAGAGCCCTGCATTCCGCTTACGTTCAGGATGACTGGTCTTTCAGCAACTATCGCACGCGCGTCCTCCTCTCCCCTGTCGGGCGGTACCTGCTGCTGCGTTGGTTTGTCGCCAGCCTTGTCTACCGTGTCAGTCACAATCACCTGATGATGCTCGGCGTCTGGCAGCTGCTGAAAGCCGCCAGCTGGTTGATCTCGCCCCTGCCGAGTGTAAGGGACGTACTGCCCAAGCAGATCGGCTTCCGGTAGATCCATGCGTTGCTTCAGGGCTAGAGTAATGAAAAATGGAACGGGACGGCCAATTGGCCGTCCCGATTTGATACGTCCTCTTGAGGGTTGACTAGGGAAGGAATTGGAGCGGGTTGACTTTGCCGTACTGATCACTGGCCATTTCGAAGTGAAGGTGCGGCCCGGTGCAGTTGCCGGTGCAGCCCATGGCGCCGATGATCGACCCCTTGAAGACCGACTGACCACACTGTACGCCGACCACACTCAAGTGGCCGTAGACCGTTTGCCAACCATTCCCGTGGTCGATGATGATCAGGTTGCCATAGCCGTATGTGTTCCATCCAGCGTAGACGACAACCCCGCTGTCGGCGGCGTAGATGGCGTTCCCGATTGCACCGCCGATATCGATCCCGGGGTGAATCCCGGGGATGAAATGGTACCCGGAGATCCACTTGCCGGGGGTCGGCCACACGAATGATCCGGTGCCGATGGCCCCATCCACGATCTTGCCGCAGAAGCCGGGGCCGGCCACGCGTGCCACTGCCGGGTTGCTTCGGTAGACGCGCGGCGCCTGCCAACTGACCAGTTCGCGGTGGCCGCCCGGGATGACGAGCATCGTGCCGGCCTTGATGTCGGTTTTCTCAGGATCCAGCGTCGCCGGCAGGTTGTTGCCCGGCCAGTCAAGGATGTCTTCTGGCGTCACACCAAAGAAATCGGCCACCCCTCGCAGACTGTCGCCCTCATGCCACTTGTAGTACGTCCCGTCAACCGGCAGGATATTGAGATCTTGGCCAGGACTCAAGAAATGGACATCATCCTTGAGCGTGTCGTAGTTGCCCCACAGGATGGTCTCCGGCTTGAGGCCGTATTTGTCAGCGATGCCAAACAACGTATCCCCATCTTTTACCTTGTACGTGATCACTTTCATCCGCGGACGGTCAGGGATGATGGTGTGAATATCCGAGGACCGCGTGATATCGTCTGTCTGGTTCGAAGGGGTCGCGTAGGCCGGAAGGTCGGCCAGTTTGATCTGGGAAACCGGTGCCTGTGTGGGCGTACTGGCCGCCGAATTGGTGGGAGGGCTGATGGCAGCATCCACGGGCAGGGTTCGCAATCCCACCCTGGCGGCAAATGCACCCAAGATGATCAATGCCAAAACGGCCAGGTGGCTGCCATACTGGGAAAACCAAGTCCTGATGGTGGATTTCCCGCCTCGCCTGCCCTTCAGCGGTGAGGCCTGATTGGATGGCTGAACATCTTCGGGGGGCGGATCTGTTGGACCGGATTGCCGAATCTTGGCCATATTGCCCTCTAGCTTCTACCAACGAAGGGTGCACCCAGAATTCATCGTGCACATCGATGCATCATAACAAGCCGCCATGGGGTCGTCAAGCTAGCCGTTTTTGGGCTAGGGCAGGACAAACCAAGGGTTGATGAAGCCGCCCTCAAAGCGGGTTTCGAAGTGAAGGTGCGCCCCGGTGGAGTTGCCGGTGGACCCAGCCAGCCCGATCGTTTGACCCTGGGTCACACTCTGACCGCAGTGCACCAAGACCTTGCTCAGGTGGGCGTACAGAGTCTGCCAGCCGTTGCCGTGATCGATCATGACCATGTTGCCGTACCCCCCAATCGAAGGGCCAGCGAAGACAATGACTCCGCTGTCGGCGGCCCACACGGGATCGCCTAGAGCGGCGGCAATGTCGATCGCAAGGTGTCCGCTCCAGAAATCGTTGCCTGACAGGAAGTGGTTGGCGCTGGGCCAGATGAAACCGCCCGTTCCAACGGCACCACCTGAAAAATCGCCGCTGCATCCGCCTGCTCCAAGAGCGGCGCCCACTCCAGCGCGACCGCGGGCGATCGTGGGAACCAGCCACTGTCGGAACTCTCGATGGCCACCGGGTATGACGAGCCAGGTTCCGGGCTTGATTTCGGGTTGGAACGGATCAAGATGATTGCCGGGGAAGTCAACGATATCTTCCACTTGGGCCCCAAACCGATCGGCGACAGACTGAAGGTTGTCCCCATCCTGCCACTGATAGTAGACGCCATCCACCGGAAGGATGTTCAGCTCCTGTCCCGGCTTCAGCAGGTGGGGGTCATCGTTCAGTACATCGTAGTTACCCCACAACACGGTCTCGGGCTTGATGCCGAAATGTTCGGCTATACCGAACACGGAGTCACCGATCTGGACCGTGTACCTGATGACTTCCATGCGCGGGCGCTTGGGGATAACCGTGTCGAGATTGATGCGCCGCGTGACATCTGATGCAATCCCGGAGGTACTGGAGAATGCGGGAAGCGGCACACTGGTATCGACTGCCGATGCTGTGGGGACCGTCCGGGTTGAGGATGACCCAACGAGTGGATCTATCGCCTGAGACTGGCCAAGGTTCAGCCAGCTGGCCCAGATAGCGACCGAGAGTCCAAGGACTCCAAGAACATACGGGGCTTGGGATTTGATGAACCTTCCCGCCCGTATGAGCGAATTGACCATCCGGCTAGAGGTTATCCTCCGTCAACGTCTCAACGAATTCCATGTTGTCATCAGTGCGGGCCATACGTTGGATCAGAGCCTCCGTGGCGGTGCCGATATCCATTCCGGCTCCACTCGGCGGGCTGGCGATCATCTGCGAGTACATCCGCCGCATGAGCCACACACGCTGAGTGATATCGGGGCCGAGCAGGAGTTCTTCCCTTCGAGTGGACGAGCGATCGACATCGAAGGCGGGGAAGATGCGGCGCTCCTGTAATCGGCGGGAAAGGTGCAGTTCCATATTGCCAGTTCCCTTGAATTCCTCATAGACCACGTCATCCATACGGGATCCGGTGTCAACCAGACAGGTGGCGATAATCGTCAAAGATCCGCCTTCCTCGATATTCCGCGCGGCGCCGAAGAACCGCTTGGGCGGATACAAAGCCGCCGGGTCAAGGCCACCGGACAATGTCCGCCCTGACGGAGTAACCATCAAGTTGTAGGCTCGCGCCAGGCGCGTAATCGAGTCGAGCATGATCACCACGTCCCGACCGCACTCCGTGAGCCGCTTGGCCCGCTCGAGCACCATCTCGGCTACCCGCACGTGCGACGTCACCGGCTCATCGAAGGTGGAGGATACCACCTCGGCATCCACCGAGCGATCCATATCGGTAACCTCTTCCGGTCGCTCGCCGATCAGGGCCACCATCAGATGGACTTCGGGGTAATTCTGGGATATGGCGTTCGCCACCTGCTTCAGGACGGTGGTCTTGCCGGCCTTGGGCGGGGAAACGATCAGGCCGCGTTGACCCTTGCCGATGGGTGCGATCAAATTCAACAGCCGCGTGGCAAGCGTGTAGCGGTCGGTTTCCAAGTTGAAGCGTTCTTCTGGGAAGATCGGGGTAAGGGCTTCAAACTTCGGGCGATGCTTGGCTTGCTCAGGGTTCATGCCGTTGATCGACTCGACCCGGAGCAGCCCGAAATACTTTTCGGTGTCCTTGGGCGGTCGAATCTGTCCGATCACAAAGTCACCTGTCCGCAGGCTGAAGCGACGAATCTGTGACTGGGAGACATAGATGTCATTCGGTCCCGGCATGAAGTGATCGGCACGCAAGAAACCCATGCCTTCGTTCATCACATCCAGCACCCCGCCGCGCAGCTCAAGGCCTTTTCTTTCCGCCTCGGCTTGCATAATCCGAAGAACGAGATCCTCCTTCTTCAGCTTCTTGGCCCCTTGGATGTCGTATTGTTCCGACAGGTCCCTGAGGTCGGCTAGGGTCTTGGACTCGAGTTCACTAATATTCATGTTGATAAGCTCCAAAGGGCATGGCAGGTCGATTCTGGGCATACCGGGGCTGGGCCCAATTGACAATGTCAAAGAAATGTGGATTCGTCAGACTGCTCTCAGAAGAACGAGGGTTGACTATTCAAGAAAGTCATCAATAAAAGACGGAATGTCTTCGCGGGGAGGTCGCCGTCATCAAGCCGTGGACGGCTCTCATACCACCGCGATTATAGCACGCCCATTCTAGGTCCGCAAGGCAACTCCCAAATTCAACGATTCACGTGATCACTGCGTTCTTCGGCCGGCCGACCAGCCACACAGCGTATTGGGTACTGGCTCCAATCAACAGCAGGAGCTCCATGACTCCTGCGCCGACCCAGATCCAGATCCCAATCCGCCCAGCAGCCAGGTCCAGGCTGCTGGCCAGCTTGTCCAGTCTATCCGCTTCACGCTCGAGATCATCCGCCACCGGCCCAAGTTGAGATGACATGTTTGCCAGATCATCGGACACCTGGAGAACGTCTTGGCCAACCTGGCTGATATCGTCTCGCGTGGTGGCGAGGTGATCGCTGGCATCACTGAGCGCTTGGGGAAGCGGTGCCAGGCTGTCCGCCGTTTCGGCCAGTCCTTGAGCCAGAGGCTGGTCTGGATTGTACCCGATGCCAAAAAAGCTCAGGCTGTTCAGGACGCGGTCGATCGACTGGGCACCGGATTGGGCATTCACCAAGGACTGACGAGCGGTGGTGATGGCGTCCGGAAGCTGACTGCCAAGCATATCCCCTATGGAAGAGAGCAAAGGTTGGGCATCGTTCAAGCTGGTGCCTACCGAACGCAGGGCTTGATTGGAACTATCCAAAGCACTCGAAGCCGCGCGCAGAGCTTCCGAGCTTTGGTGAATCGTGCCAGCGGTTTGCTCCGCCCAGATCCCGCCAGCCTTCAGCCCGGCTTGGGAAGCCTGGCTGAGGCGCCACGCGCCGAAGGGAGTGAGCAGCATGGCCAGAATGATGATGGCCATGCCCAGCGCACCTGACCACCGGAGCCACCATGAGCCGGCTCCTCCTGGTCTGGCCGACTGAGACGGCAGTTTCGCTGGCTCCGCCGGGAACTCCGCTCTGAGAATTGCTTTGAGCCAGTCTGCCTTGCGCGGTTTTTCGCCCGGCGGCACGCCCAGGGCTCCTGCCCGCTGCTTCAGCTCGTCGACCTGCATCCGTTTCAACGCCCCGGCCCGATCGATGGCCGCGTTCAGGCGCGCCCTGTCCCAGCTCTCGGCCCAAACTAAGCCGAGGTCCTCTGCCTGTCGGCGCAAATCATCAAGCGGCTGTTCGTCGGATGATCGGGCGGGCGGCATCGGCTGGTGCTTACTCGGCGCGTCCTGGCTTCTCAATATCGTACTCAATCTGGCTGATTTCCATCAGCTTCTCCCAACGGTGCTGGGCATGGATCTCGCGCACTGTCCCGGATTTGGCGCGCATGACCAGGCTGTGCGTCGTTGCCCCTGAGCCATAGTACTTGACCCCGTGCACGAGCTCGCCATCGGTGATTCCGGTGAGCGCAAAGAACACATCCTGGCTGTTGACCAGATCCTTGTGGGTCAGCACCTGGTCCATGTCGTAGCCCATTTTCTTGGCCTTGGCCAGTTCTTCGTCATTGCGCGCAAACAAGCGCCCCTGGATTTCTCCATCCATGGCAGTTAGAGCACAGGCTGCCAACACGCCTTCCGGGGTGCCCCCGATGCCGATCAGCATGTCGATCCCGGATTCGGGCCGAGCGGTCATAATCGCTCCGGCCACGTCCCCATCGGTGATGAGACGAATGCGGGCGCCGGCCTTGCGCACTTCCTCGATCAATTCCCGATGACGCGGCCGTTCCAATATCATCACCGTCAGGTCATCCACATCTGCGCCCTTTGCCTTTGCCACGCTCTTAAGGTTGTCGGTGGCCGGCGCGTTCACGTCGATGTGTCCTTTGGCGCTCGGGCCCACGGCGATCTTGTGCATGTAGACCATGGGGCCCGGGTCGAACATTGACCCGCGTTCAGCCACAGCAACTGTGGCGATTGAGTTCGTCCGCCCCAGAGCCAGCAGGCGGGTTCCGTCAATGGGGTCGACGGCGATATCTACCTTGGGACCCTTCCCGGTCCCCAGCACCTCGCCGTTAAAGAGCATCGGGGCTTCGTCCTTCTCACCCTCCCCGATGACCACCACGCCATCGATATCGATGGTGGACAACATCAGCCTCATGCCGTCGACGGCAGCCTTATCGCCGCCTTCTTTATCCCCCCTACCCATGAATCGGCCCGCCGACATGGCTGCCGCCTCGGTCACCCGAACAAGGTCGAGGGCGAGGTTGCGGGAGGGGGCATCGTTGTGAGAATCGCTCATTATGCTTTCTTCTCCTTCGTGCAGCCGAAAGCTGCCGATCAGATTGTGAAAAATGTCACAAAGTAATAGGCGATGACTCCGGCCCACACCCAACTGTCGGTGCGGTCGAGCGCTCCGCCGTGGCCAGGCACGAGGCCGCCAGTGTCCTTGACGCCAATCTCGCGTTTCATCATGCTGATTCCCAGATCGCCCAGAGGCGCCAACACGCCCAGCAGCAATCCCAACTCGAGCCCGCGAACTGCTGTCACGGTGGAGAGGGGTCCGGCGCCAATCCGCCACAGAGCGGCCAGGCCGGCCCCGCTGACAGCGCCTGCCACCACACCCGACAGGTAGCCTTCCCAGGTTTTCTTGGGGCTCAAGCGGGGTGCCATGGGATGTTTCCCCCAACGCTTTCCGACAAAGAAGGCCGCAGAATCGGCCAGCCAAACACTGGACAGGGCAAGCAGGACCCACCACTCGCCGTCCGGGACCTGGCGCAGCGAAATCAAGTAGGCACCGATCCACCCCAAATAGAGCGTTCCGGCCACGGTCAGGGCGAAATCCTGGCCTGAGTTGGATGCCCCACGCTCAAAATCAACCAGGTGCCAGGTCATGCTGAGCAGGAGAACCGCCGCCAGGATGGCCGGACCGACGGAGAACTGGTATATGGCGCGCCCAACGCAGATGATGACGACGCCTGCCACCAGCAAGGGCAGTGCCGGCCTCAGCTTGGCCCGCCGGTACAGCTGGCCGTATTCAAGCGCCGCCAAGGCCATGAAAAGGGTGATCATTAATGGATACACCCATCTTCCATAGGCGACGACGGCGAATATAAGGGGAACGAAGACAATGGCGACGATCAGTCGCTGCCGAAGCATCCTAGCTGGGGTGAACTGGGCCAGGGACACGTCCGAACCGGCGCTCGCGACGGGCGAACTCACACAGCGCCTTGTACAGCTCTTCCCGACCAAAATCCGGCCAGAAAGTGGGCGTGACGTACCACTCTGCGTAGGCCCCTTGCCAAATGAGGAAGTTGCTGACGCGTAATTCACCGGACGTCCGAATGATCAGGTCGGGATCGGGCGAATTGGATGTGTACAGGTAGCGACTGACAAGATCCTCGTCGACCTCTTCCGGGCTCACGCCATCGGCGATGATATCGCGTATGGCATGCACGATCTCGTCCCGGCCGCCGTAGTTGAAGGCCACATTCAGCACCAGGCGTCGATTGTCTCGCGTCAGATCAATGGCGTACTTGACCTTTGTCTGCAGCTTGGGATCCAGACCATCCAGCCGGCCAATGTGACGGAGCTGTACCCCGTTCTCATGCAGCTCCGCCAGCTGAGTATCGATGACTTCCTCTACGATTCCCATCAGGCCGCGAACTTCGGCAGGCGGTCGTTCCCAGTTTTCGGTCGAGAACGCGTAGATGGTCAAGTAGGAGATCCCGAATTCGACGCTGGCTTCGATAACCCGGCGCAGATTCTCAACCCCGGCCCGGTGCCCCGCCAGCCGCGGCAGCCCACGCGAGCGCGCCCAGCGCCCGTTCCCATCCATAATGATGGCTACATGTGCAGGGACCGGTTGCGGGAGTTCCTTCTTGTCGAGTGCCTTGGCCATGGTGAGCGAGGTGTATTAGACCTCGAGGACTTCAGCTTCCTTCTTTTCCGAGACGGCGTTGATGGCTTCGATGTGTTCGTCGGTCAGCTTCTGAAGCCTTTCCTCGGATCGATAGAGCTCGTCCTCTGAGATCTCTTTCTCCTTTTCCAAGTCTCGCAGTTCGTTCTGCACGTCGCGGCGCACATTCCGGACGGCCACGCGAGCTTCTTCCGTTCTAGAACGAACCAACTTGACCAACTCATGCCGACGTTCTTCGGTGAGCGGGGGGATGCTCAAGCGGATGATCTTGCCATCATTGCTCGGCGTCAGTCCCAGATCCGAGACCTGGATCGCGCGCTCGATGTCCTTCATCGTGGACGGATCAAAGGGTTTGATGGTGACCAGCCGCGGCTCGGGGGCGGAAATATTGGCGATCTGCTGAAGGGGCGTTCGTGTCCCGTAATACTCAACCTCAAGCCGCTCAACCAGCGCCGGCGACGCTCGCCCGGTTCTGATGGCAGCCAGGTCCTCTTCGAGAGTCTTGACCGCGCCTCGCATCCGATTGTCGCCCTCGACCAACCAATCCTCGACCATCTTTGGCTCCTATGTGTGGGTTTGGCCGTGAACGAAAGGGTCCTATAAGCATAATGCAAAACCCCCGAAAATGCGAAACCGCGCCATTTCGTGGGGGGTTTGCGATGAGATCAATCGGAAATCAGGGTGCCGACCTGCTCCCCCAGCACTGCGCGGCGAAGGTGGTCTTCCCGCCACATGTCCAGCACCACAATCGGCAGTTCGTTGTCCATGCACAGTGAAATCGCGGTGCTGTCCATCACCTGGAGGCGTCGGTTCAACGCGTCGATGTATGTGAGGTGGTCGAAGCGTTCGGCGTTTGGATTCTGCTCGGGGTCTGTGTCATACACGCCGTCTACTTTGGTCGCCTTGATGACGACCTGAGCATCGATTTCCATTGCCCGGAGTGCGGCCGCGGTGTCCGTCGAGAAGTAGGGATTGCCCGTTCCCCCACCAAGGATCACCACCCGGCCCTTTTCCAAGTGCCTGATCGCACGCCGGCGAATGTAGGGTTCGGCAACGGCGCGCATTTCCATGGCCGACATAACGCGCGTCACGGTCCCCATCCGCTCTAGTCCATCCATCATCGCCAAAGAGTTGATGACCGTGCCGAGCATGCCCATGTAATCGGCCGTCGCCCGCTCCATGCCCCGCTCGATCCCCTCTCGGCCACGCCACAGGTTGCCTGCACCGATGACCAGGGCAACCTGGACACCCATGCCCAACACCTGCTGGACTTTGCCCGCCACCGCTTCGGCGCGCTGTGGGTCGATGCCAAACCCTTGGGGACCCGCCAGCGCTTCCCCGCCGAGCTTGAGCAGGATACGTTCGTAGGCCGGTTCTGCCATGAGACGTCTTTCCTTCGCTTGACAATTCTCCGCAAAAAAAGGGGCCAACTTGACGTTGGCCCGATAGTCTAGCTTTGTTCGTCTCCGACGCTCCATCGAACAAAGCGCCGGATGGTGATGTTCTCTCCCGTCGTAGCGATCATTTCCTTGAGGATTTCTGCAACGGATCTTTCATCGTCCCTGATGTAGGGCTGCTCCAACAGGCAGGCCTCTTGGAAGAACTTGCCAAGGCGGCCCTCGACAATCCGGTCAATGACATCAGCGGGCTTATCTTCGGCCTCTGCCTGCTTGCGGATCTCGGCCCGCTGTTCTTCGACCACGTCTTGCGGTACGTCAGCCACCGCCACCCACTGAGGCGCTGAGGCGGCCACCTGGAGCGCCATTTCATGGGCGAAGCCTCGGAATTCGTCCGTTCTGGCGACGAAATCCGTCTCGCAGTTGACTTCGATCATCACGCCCACGCGGCCTTCGCCGTGGCTGTACAGATCCAGCACGCCGGCGGACGTCTCCCGCCCGGCGCGCTTTTCGGCCTTCGCCAGGCCGCGTTCTTGGAGAATGTTGGCTGCCTTGGCCATGTCTCCCCCGGCTTCGTCAAGGGCCTTCTTGCACTCCAGCACCCCGGCGCCGGTCTCCTCGCGGAGCTGCTTGACTTGGTCTGCGGTAGCGCTCATGCGTCTTTGCTCTCTTCTGCAGACTCCTCAGGCGAGGCGTCTTCGTCTTTTTCGTCTTCTTCGTCTGCTTCGTCTTCTGCTTCCCCGGCGTCATCTTCGTCCGCCGGAGCATCGTCATCTGCTTCGGCCTCAGCTTCAGACGACTCTGGCTCGGCCTCAGATTCTTCATCGGCCGCGGCCTTTTCATCTTCTTCTTCGGCCACCTCGGTCTCTTCTGCCTCGGATTCGCCTTCGTCACCGTAGTCGCCGCTCTTCAGCTTGGCCAGTGTGGCCTCGCCCAACAGCTCCTCATCTGAGGCTTCCTCAAACTCGACCTCTTCATCACCCCGTTCGGCGGTGGCGGGTCCTTCGGTCTCCTCTTCTTCCATTTCATCCTTGCGGAGGGCCTTGCCTTCCAAGACTGCGTCGGCCATCTTGCTGGTCAGCAGCTTGATGGCGCGTATGGCATCGTCGTTGGAAGGGATCACATAATCGATCTTGCCCGGGTCGCAATTGGTGTCCACCAGGGCCACAACCGGGATCTCGAGCAGGTTGGCTTCGTGAACTGCCGTCTCCTCCCGCCGCACATCGACCGCGAACATGAGTTTGGGCAGGCCCTTCATCTCCCGGATCCCGCCAAGCCGCTCTTGCAGCCGGTCGATCTTCCGGTTGAGCATCAGGGCTTCCTTCTTCGTCAGGAGGTCGAACTCGCCTTCATCCCGACGGCGCTCCAGTTCCTTGAGTTCGTCGATCCGGCTGCGGATCGTCCGCCAATTGGTGAGCGTCCCGCCGAGCCAGCGTGCATTCACGTAGGGCATTCCGGCGCGCTCGGCTTCGACCTGGATCGTTTCCTGGGCCTGGCGCTTGGTACCTACGAACAATACGGCACCACCCGCAGAGACCGTGTCTCTAACCAGAGCGTAGGCCTCTTCCAGGGCCTCCAGCGTCTGCTGGAGGTCGATGATATGGATTCCATTGCGTTCGGTGAAGATGTAGGGCTTCATGTGGGGATTCCACTTGCGTGTACGGTGACCGAAGTGGACCCCTGTTTCGAGCAGGGCTTTCATACTTATGACGGCCATTGGATCCTCCAATTCGTTGGGCCTCCGCTCCCTTCAACTCCTCACGGAACCGGTTGGCCAACCGGCACGGCCGAGAGGATCAGGAAGCGTGCGAATTTTGCCCTGTTAGGGCATAGTCACTCCCGCAGGCTGACGTGCCCCAGCGGGAGTGGGACCAGTATACCACGACAAAGTGGGGCATCGGCTGCTCACCGATGGGTTCAAAGGCTAAGAATTGAAGGTCGAGTCAATCTGCGAGGTCAAGCTCCGGAATCAAGGCCACGGCCACCGCCACTGCATGCTCGTGTGTGTGGCTGAGACTCACCGACCAGATCCGAAGTCCGAGACCCTGGGCGAGGTGCTTGGCGTGTCCGTGGAGCCTCAAGTGCGGCTCCCGCCGTTCGCCGTTGACGACCTCGATCTCTTTCCAGCCGATGTCGCCGATCCCAGTGCCCATGGCCTTGGCCACGGCTTCCTTGGCGGCAAAGCGAGCCGCCAGCGCAGGCGTTCTCCCGCCGCAGTCAATCAACTCACGGGGCGTAAAGAAACGATCGAAGAACCGCTGGCCATGACGCAGGATAGCCCGGTCTATGCGCTCGATTTCAATGATGTCCACGCCGGAACGCAACATGCTCAGGCCTCAGGGAGCCTTGGACCTGCCACCGCTAGTGCCAGCCGGTCTGGGTCGAGATAGTGCCGCGCTGCATCCAAAACATCTTCGCGTGAGATATTCATGATGGATTGCGGATACTTCTGGTAATAATCCAGCCCAAGCCCGTGACGTTCAATGTAGACCAAACCCCCGGCCACCCCGCCGTTGGATTCCAACTGCAGTGGAAGCCTGCCGATGAAGTTCGCCTGATTGTCGGTCAACTCACTTTTGGCGATCTTCTTCTCGGTGAATCGCTTAATCTCAGCTTTGATCAGCTCAGCCGCCCGATCCGCGTTGGCAGGATTGACCCCAGCACTGATTTTCCAGGGTCCGGGGCCAGAACCCCCGCTGACGCTGCTGTACGCGTAGTACGCCAGCCCTTCTTGCTGTCGCACCCGATCTCCAATTCGCCCATACAAGCCGAACCGGCCAAGCACGTTATTGCCCAACGAAGCCGCAAGATAATCCGGATCGCTCCGCCGCGGACCGGCCGCGCCCATCACCAAATCCACCTGGGTTTTGCCTTCCATGACGACATTCTTGCGGGCAGCTTTGCGCAAAGCTGGCGCGTCCGGAACCTCAGGCGGCTCATCCAGCCCCCTGGCCGACCAGTCTCCGAACAGGGCTTCAACCGCATCCAGGGCCTTCTCAGCCTTGACTGCTCCCACGATGGCCAAGATCGCCCTGCGAGGGCCGTAGGCCCGCTTGTGAAACGCTCTAAGGTCGGCCACCGTCAGAGTTCCTACCGTATCCGGATAACCATCAGACGGTTGACTGTAGGGATGCCGTCTATAAAGCAGCTTATCAAATGCCATGTCGGCCACGGAGCTTGTGTCTTGATCTCGAAGGGCCAGCCCGGTTAGCTTTTCGGCTCGGAGCTGCTCAATATCGCGTTTGGGGAATGCAGGGGAGCGGAGCACATCATTGAGCAGATCGAGGATGACCTGAAGGTCCTCGGCCAGCGCCTTGCCCCTAAAACTTGTGTGATGGCTGCCGGCGCCGATGGATAGGCTGGCCCCGATGGACTCAATTGTCTGATAGATCTCATCGAAGGAGCGGGAACGCGTGCCTCTCATAAGCGCCGACGCAGTCAAATCAGCGAGACCTGCCTTCTCAGGCGCTTCATTGAGGGAGCCCGCCACAAGGTTGCCGGCCACTACCACAGATGGACTGGCGAAATTCTCTCTGGCCAGAAGCACCATGCCATTGGACAGCTCGCGCCGGGCGATCGTTTCCGGGCCGGGCAACGCTTCAACATCGAGCTGAGGCATGCTGTCGCTAGCTACCGACATGTGATCCCTCCGTCGATGGCCGGTAGATGCCTGCCACACGGTTTGACGGGCGCAGGTACTTGTGCGCCATCTTGAGGACGTCTTCTGGCGAGACTCGGCTGATCCTGTCCAAGAAGGTCTCAAACCAAGCGTAGTCGGCGAACATCTCAGCGTACCCAAGCCACATCCCCTGGTGGGTAATGCTCTCGCTATCGTAGGCGAAGATGGCTTTGGCCTGCTTGATCGCTTTCTCAACCTCCTCCGGGGCCACTGCCTCTTGGAGCAGGCGGTCGACCTCCTCATCCAGCCTGTCGAGCACCGCATCGGGAGATCGATCCGGTCGGACGGTGGCGCGCAGGGAGTAGAGGTACGGATCAATCGTTGCCGCTAGCCCTCCGGAAACCGCAGCTGCCAGCCCGCCATGAACCAGCGCCCTGTACAAGCGCGAGGTCTTGTTGGGGAGACCCCCACCGAACGGACTAAGGCTGGAGGCGCCTGCCAATACGCTGTCCATTACAGTCAGGGGAACGAAATCGGGATCCTTTGCTGACGGGACGCGATAGGCCACTTCGACGATCGGGGTAGGGTCAGGGCCCTCGACGGCCACCCTGCGCTCCCCCGGCTGCTCGGGTTCCGTTCGAACGGAAGTATCCGGCTGTGGACTCCTGGGAATACTCCCAAACAGCTCTCGAATGCGTTTGAGCATTGGCCCCGGCTTGAAATCTCCGGCAAGCGCCAAAACGGCGTTGCTCGGCGTGTAGTGGGTTTGGTAATACCCATACAGGTCATCGCGCGACATGGCCTCCAGATCAGCCATGTCGCCGATCACCTCGTGATGGTATGAGTGAACCCGAAAGGCTGCCGCCTGAACCTCTTCGGCAAGCCGGAAGGACGGATTGTTCTCATGACCCTGACGTTCCGAAATAATGACGGTGCGTTCCGACTCCACTTCGGCTGGATCGAAGTTGCTGTTGGCCATCCTGTCGGCTTCCAACCGAAGCGCCAGGTCAATGCGATCGGCCGGCATGATCTCATAGTAGGTGGTCCAATCGATCCACGTTCCTGCATTCCACAACCCGCCGTCACGCGAGATGGCCTTGTCCAGCACGCCACTCGGAAAAGCGGGTGTGCCTTTGAACTGCATGTGCTCAACCCAATGGGACACGCCGGTTTGGCCGGTGCGCTCATTTCTGGAGCCCACCCGGTACCACAACCAGCTGCTCACCAAGGGCGCTGTGTGAACGGGCTTCAGCCGAACCTCGAGGCCGTTTCTGAGCCGATGCTTGACGATGGCTGACGCACCCGCTCTTGTCATCCAGAAGCTTCCTTCAGAGGGTTGCCATCCGGGCCATATCCCCGCCCCATCCCAAAATAGCGGATTCCCAGACCCGCCATGACCTTGGGATCGTAGATGTTGCGGCCATCAACGATCAAGGGAGTTGGCATGATCTCTCTCAGCCGCTCGAGATCGAGCTGTTTGAATTCATTCCACTCGGTACAGACAACCAGAGCCTGGCAGCGCTCGGCGAGTGAATAAGGGTCCGCCACCATCTCCACGGACGGCATCACCGCTTGGGCGCGTTCCATGCCGACCGGGTCATAGGCCAATACCTTGGCGCCGGCATCCGACAAGAGGCGGGCGATGTCGATTGAGGGGGCGTCGCGCATGTCATCCGTATTGGGCTTGAAAGTCAAACCCAGGAGGCCAATGTTCTTGTCCTTCAAATCACCGAGTGCTGTGCGAACCTTCTCGGCCAACTGCCGGCGCCGGTCGGAGTTGATTTCCATGACCGCGTCGAGCAGCTGGGGGTGGCGGCCCTTCTCCTCGGCCATATAGGCCAGGGCCTTCACATCCTTGGGGAAGCAGGATCCACCATAGCCCAATCCGGCATCCAGAAAATGGGGCCCAATCCGCGGATCGTAACCCATACCGGTAGCAACCTCTTTGACGTCGGCGCCCAGCGCTTCGCAGATGTTGGCGATCTCGTTGATGAAGGAAATCTTGGTCGACAGGAACGCGTTCGACGCGTATTTGATCATCTCCGCCGTGCGAAGATCAGTGACCACAATCGGCGCCCTAAGGGGGAGATGCAGTTGGGCGACCTTCTCGGCGGCGTCCAGATCAAGCGATCCAAGCACCGTTCGTGCAGGGTTCATGAAATCCTGGATGGCGGATCCTTCACGCAGGAATTCAGGGCAGGAAACCACGGCAAAGGGAATACTTTGATCTTGATTGGCCCTGATCACATCGGCGACCCAGTCGCCAGTCCCAACCGGAACCGTCGACTTGTTGACGATAATGCAGGAGGCAGACATCGTCTTGCCGATGGATTCGGCAGCCGAGCTCACATACTTCAGATCTGCCTCACCGTCGCCGCCTTCTGGTGTGCCTACGGCAATAAAGACGAACTCTGCGTCCTGCAGCGCGTCTTCGTAGGACGTCGTGAAGTGCAACCGCCCGGCGGCCAGATTGCGCTCAACAAGTTCCTCAAGCCCCGGTTCATAGATCGGGAGTTCGCCTCGCTTGAGCCCCGCTATTCGCTCCTCATCAATATCGAGGGCCGTCACCCGGTTGCCAAGATCGGCAAAACAGGCGCCAGTCACCAGGCCGACGTATCCGACCCCGACAACTGTGATATTTTTCACAAATCCTCCTCTTTGAACCTACGCCCGGCAGGGGCAGGCGCAATGATACCATGGCCAAGCCCGCCACGGTCATGCCGCGATGCTAACGTTCAACCGTCGAATAATCCCTATCCGACCAGAGTAAGGTTGCGCATTCCGCGCACTTCTGCGACATTAGGGGTTGAGGTTGCCTATGCCCAGCGGGATGCCAGTTCCCAGAGATCTCCTTTTTGTTCTCAAATCAGGGGAGTATGTCCTGGATGTCGGCGACGCTCGAGTCCAGGATGTGCAGACGGGCGAGTTCTTGGCCTTTCGGGAGCCAGACTATGGCCGAAGCATGCTGGACGGAGATCTCGAGACGCTGAAAAACAACGGGGTTGTGATTTCCTACACGCCTCGCGTCGTCTACCTGCGCCCTCTCCCCGAACCTCCTCGCCGCACGATCGAATAGACACCATTGCACGTGATCGTATCCATATCGGGGTGCATCCTCGCTGCCTGGGACTGGCGGTTTGTGGCCGGCGTATAATCCAAGCAACGCCGCGTGGAGAAAGGAAAGCCTCTTTATGGAGGTCGACCAAGCCATTCGAACCAAACGCGCCGTGCGGGCGTTCTCCGACAAGACCATCCCGGACAAGGCGCTCCGAGAAATCCTCAATGCGGGCCGCAGAGCACAATCATCCAAAAATACGCAACCTTGGACTTTCATTGCCATCCGGGATCGCGCCCGGCTGGAGGCGCTTTCGAAGCTGGGCCATTTCGCGGGCCACCTCGCAGGCGCGGCGGCGGCGGTCGCCATTCTCACGCCAGACCCTGCGCAGCGCTGGTCGATCATGTTCGATGCCGGCCAGGCCGCTGCCTACATGCAGCTGGCGGCCTGGCACATGGGAATCGCCTCCTGCCCGGCAACCATCTATCAACCCGACGCGGCGCGCACACTCCTCAACTTCCCCGATGAGGTCCACCTTCACGTGGCCCTCAGTTTCGGATACCCACGCAACCCCGATGACTTGAGCGCCCCACCAAAGCGCGGTGGCCGTCGAAGCTTTGACGACAGTGTCCGCTTTGAAACTTGGTCAAACAAGCCATCCAAGCCATCGGACCAAAGCTAACCGTCCCTGAGCGCCGGCGCCGATCCTCCAAGTCCAGCGCTCATCGACGGGGCAATCGACGGAGGTTAGTCCATGCCCAAGATCGTCCGAGCCCCGCGCGGCACCCAGCTCCACTGCAAATCGTGGCAAATCGAAGCCCCCTACCGCATGATCCAGAACAACCTTGATCCGGAGGTCGCCGAACGCCCGGAGGATCTGGTCGTATACGGCGGCCGCGGGCAGGCAGCCCGAGATTGGCAGAGCTTCGACGCCATACTGAACAGCCTCGAATCCCTGAATGAAGATGAAACTCTGCTGGTGCAATCGGGGAAGCCGGTGGCCATTTTTCGCACCCATCGCGATGCCCCCCGAGTGTTGATCGCCAACTCCAATCTGGTTCCGCACTGGGCCTCGCAAGAACACTTCGATGAGCTTGCGGCCAAGGGTTTGATCATGTACGGGCAGATGACAGCCGGGTCATGGATCTACATCGGCACCCAAGGAATCCTTCAGGGGACGTATGAAACCTTGGGGGCCCTGGCACAACAACGGGGTTGGGGATCATTGAAAGGCAGGTTCGTGCTGACTGCCGGGTTGGGAGGCATGGGCGGCGCACAGCCGATGGCGATCACCATGAACGAGGGCGTCGGCCTGGTGGTCGAGGTCGATCCACTCCGGGCAGAACGGCGTCTTAAGGCAGGCTATGTGGACGTTGTCGTTGACACATTGGAAGAGGCCATGACCCAAGTAGAGGAGGCCTTAGGAGAGGGCCGGCCGCTTTCCGTGGGGCTGATTGGCAACGCTGCGGACGTCTATGACGAACTCGCCCTACGCAAGGTGACACCGGACGTCGTGACCGATCAAACTCCGGCGCACGACGTTCTATCCTATATCCCATCCGATGTCTCAGCCGACGAGGCGGACGCCCTTCGGTCTTCGGACCCCGAGGGTTATTCGGAGCGTGCCATGGCTTCTATGGCGCGCCATGTCGAGGCGATGTTGACCTTCCAGTCGCGCGGCGCCGAGGTGTTTGACTACGGCAACAACCTTCGCCAGCGGGCCTTCGACGCCGGCGTCAAAGCAGCTTTCGATTACCCAGGTTTTGTACCCGCCTATATCCGACCGTTGTTCTGTCTCGGAAAGGGGCCCTTCCGTTGGGTCGCTCTTTCGGGTGAAGAAGATGACATCTTCCGTACCGATGAGGCGGTGATGGAGCTCTTCCCGGAGGATGAGCACCTTCATCGTTGGCTCAAGATGGCCAAGGAAAGGGTCCCCTTCCAGGGGCTGCCGGCGAGAATCTGCTGGCTGGGCTACGGCGAGCGGGCTCGGGCCGGGTTGAAGTTCAACGAGATGGTCGCCAGCGGCGAACTCAAGGCGCCGATTGTGATCGGGCGTGACCATCTCGATGCCGGATCCGTCGCCTCGCCTAATCGCGAGACCGAAGGCATGATGGACGGCACCGACGCTGTCAGCGACTGGCCACTGCTGAACGCCATGCTGAACGCGGTGGCAGGCGCCACCTGGGTCTCCTTTCACCACGGTGGTGGGGTGGGCATCGGCTTCAGTCAGCATGCCGGCCAGGTCATTGTGGCCGACGGCACCCCCGAGGCAGCCCAACGTCTGGAGAGAGTCCTCACCACGGATCCGGGGTTGGGGGTGGTTCGTCATGCCGACGCTGGCTATCCTGAGGCGATTCAAGCTGCCCGCAGGTTTGGCATCCAAATGCCGATGCTCGAAAAAGGTGGCTGAGATCCAGCCCGACGTCCATCCCTCAGATGCCATAGCCGTGAAACGCGTAGACCGACGGCCGCGTCCAGCCACCGATCGCCGATGACTATCCCCGGCATGCCACGACGCCATCGGCTTAGATTTCAACTCTTGGCGATTACAGGTACACGCGGCATCCTCAACACCAGCTTCCGGATGATCTATCCCTTCCTGCCGGTGTTTGCCCGCGGCCTAGGCGTCAGTTTGGAGACGATGGCGCTGGCTGTGACGGCGCGCTCCCTGCTCGGCCTGGCCGCACCCGCCATCGGATCTTTGGCCGATGTTCGCGGCCGCAAATGGACCATGCTCCTCGGTCTGGCCTTGTTCAGCGGCGGCCTTTTCCTCGTGCCCATCCGACCCACATACGCGTTCGTGTTCGCCGCATTGGTCGTCTCAATGGCTGGCAAGCTTCTGTTCGACCCGGCCATGCAAGCCTATATCGGCGACCAGGTTGCCTACACCCAACGCGGGCTGGCCATCGCCATCACCGAGTTCGGATGGTCGGCAGCGGGTCTTGTCGGTCTCCCGTTGGTGGGTTGGTTGATCGCTTCCACAAACTGGAGCATTCCGTTTCCGGTCCTGGCCTTCCTTGGCTTGGCTGGATTGGTGGTGCTCTGGAGGCTCCTTCCCCCTGATACCGAGTCGATAGGACGCCCGCGTGGGCTGCTGAAAGGCATGGCGCTTGTTGCGACTCACACGCCGGCGGTAGCTGGGCTCTTGGTGAGCCTGATCTCGACCGTGGCCAATGAGTTGGTCAACATCGTCTACGGCGTATGGCTCGAGGATGCCTTCCACCTGCAGGTGGTGGCCTTGGGGGTAGCTTCGACGGTGATCGGGCTGGCAGAACTCAGCGGCGAAGGACTGGTTGCCGCCATCTCCGACCGCCTAGGGAAGCGCAAGATGATGAGCTTTTTCATTTTTGCCAATGCGCTTTCATGTCTTGCCATTCCCAGATTGGGGACATCCATTCCCGGAGCTCTGGTGTCGCTTGTTCTTTTTCTATATCACCTTCGAGATCGTCATCGTGGCATCCATCTCGCTGATGACCGAGATCTTGCCCTCAGCCCGGGCGACTGTGATGGCCGCGAATGTGGCCGCTCTCTCGCTCGGCCGGGCAATCGGCGCCCCTCTCGGGCCCAGGCTTTTCCATCAAGGGATGGGAGGCAACGTGGCCCTTTCCGCTGGGTTGGACGTGCTGGCGCTCATCATTCTGATCACATTCGTCAAGATCGACGAATTGCCTCTGCCAAGAAAGGTCGTCTCATGACCATCGACTTGCTAATCCATTCCGCCCATCAGCTCCTGACGGTCGCCGGCGGCCCTCAACGGGGATCATCGCTGGGCGAGCTGGGATTGATTGAGGATGGGGCCGTCGCCATCCATCAGGGTGACGTGGTCGACACGGGTGAGAGCAATGCACTTCGCCAGCAATTCGAGGCCGAACGCACCATCGACGCTTCAGGAAAGCTGGTCATGCCCGGCTTCGTTGACCCGCATACTCACCTGGTTTGGTCGGGCGACCGGGCAGAAGAGTTCGAGCTGCGCCAAGAGGGCGCCACCTACATGGAGATTCTGGCCAAGGGGGGAGGCATCCTTTCCACGGTTCGCCGCTCCAGGGCAGCCAGCATCGAGGATCTTGTGCGGCAGTCTCTCGACCGAGCCCAGCGAATGCTGGCCCACGGGACGACCACCGCCGAGGCCAAGAGCGGTTACGGGCTTGAATGGGAGAGTGAAAAGCGGCTGATGCAGGCGATCCTGCAGGTGGATAGCGCAGGACCCATGGAGCTGGTACCGACTTTCCTCGGCGCGCACGCTGTGCCCCCAGAGTTTAAAGGCCGGGCGGATGCATACGCTTCGATCGTCGCTGACCAGATGCTGCCCGATCTTAAATCCTGGTGGGCACAGGATCATCCCGATCGACCCCTACCGTTCGTGGACGCATTCTGCGAAGAAGGGGCGTTTTCGGTTGACCAGACTCGGCGCATACTGACGAGTGCTCGGGACCTCGGCTTTCCGCTCAAGGTGCACGTCGACGAGTTCAAGGCCCTCGGGGGAACCGCGTTAGCGGTTGAATTGGGGGCCGTCTCGGCAGATCATCTGGTGCGAACCACGGACGAGGAAATCCGCAGCCTGGCGCAGTCGGATACAGTGGCCGTCGCCCTCCCCTGTACCCCGTTCGGGCTCAACGAGCAAGCGTACACACCCGCATCGAAGATTCTATCTTCCGGCGGGCTGCTGGCTCTGGCATCCGACCTTAATCCCGGCACAGGTTGGTGCGAGTCGATGCAGTTCGTCCTGGCGCTTGCCTGCCGAAAGATGGGCCTGACCCCGGCGCAAGCCATTGCAGCCACGACGATTAACGCCGCGGCCGCGGTCGGTCTTCAAGATCGTCTCGGAAGCTTGGAGTCAGGAAAGCAAGCTGACGCCATCATCCTGGACGTTCCGGATTACCGACATCTTGGCTACCGTTTCGGAGCCAATCTCGTATCCTTGGTGGTCAAACGTGGGGAAGTCGTCGAAATCTGATATCTTGGGTCTCTTCGCCAAAACGAGGAAGGCTTAGATCTCGCCTTCCTCGTATCGACTTTCCGATCTCTTTGTCTCCCCCATATCATCGACCCGAGGGGATGATCAGCCAGAGCAGTAGATAGAGACCGAGTCCTGGCACGCCGCCGGGGATGAGTGCAATCAGGAATGCCAGCCGGAACCAGGTCGGGCTGATCCCAAAGAACTCCCCCAGACCTCCGCATACGCCGGCAACCACTCGGTTTCGCCTTGACCGCCGAAGTGCACGCTGTTCATTTTCTGCCATCATGGATGGATACCTCCTCTCGTATGTGACCATTTTGCCTCGAGTTGAGGTTCAGCTCGTGACAATCGGCTGACATCAAGCGGAAAGCACATCGGCCCCCTTACGGGGGCCGATGATTGCCGACAATTTGAAACTCTTTATGCGAATCGCCGGTTTAGTAATCCGGCATCGGCGGTCCGGCCGGCGCCTTGTCTTCTTCTGGCACATCGGTGATCAAGGCTTCTGTGGTCAGGATCATGGCCGCGATCGAGGCAGCATTTTCCAATGCCCCCTTGGTGACCTTGGCTGGATCCATGATCCCTGCCGTAATCATGTCCAGGTACTCGCCCGAGATCACATCGTAGCCGATGTTTTCGTTCTTCTCAGTGGTCTGCGTCCGACGGACGGTGTCGAGGACCACAGCGCCATCCTGCCCGGCGTTCTCTGCGATCTTGCGCATGGGGACTTCCAGGGCCTTGCGTACAATGTTGACCCCGATGTTCTCGTCGTCAGTGTCCATCTTCATCTTCTTGATGGCACTCAAGGCATTGAGCAGTGCCACACCGCCGCCGGGGACCATGCCTTCTTCAACACCGGCGCGGGCCGCCGACAGGGCGTCCTCAACGCGATGCTTCTTCTCTTTCAGCTCGGTCTCGGTGGCCGCGCCGACCCGGATGACGGCGACGCCGCCAGACAGCTTGGCCAGCCGCTCCTGCAGCTTCTCTCGATCATAGTCGCTCGTCGACCGATCGATCTCGACCTTGATTTCTTCAATCCGGCCCTTAATCTTGGCCGACTCGCCCTTGCCTTCAACAACTGTGGTGTCTTCCTTCGTCGCCACAACCTTGCCGGCCTGGCCGAGATCGTTCATCGTCACAGATTCCAGCTTGCGGCCGAGTTCCTCTGTGATGACCGTGCCACCGGTTAGTATGGCGATGTCCTGGAGCATGGCCTTGCGGCGATCACCAAAGCCAGGGGCCTTGACCGCCAGCACGTTCAGCATGCCACGCAGCTTGTTGAGGACCAGCGTGGCCAAGGCTTCACCGTCGATGTCTTCGGCGATAACCACCAGGTCACGCTTGCCAATTTGAACCAGCTTCTCAAGGATGGGAACGATGTCGGATGCGGCAGAAATCTTCTTGTCGTGGATGAGGACATACGGCTCATCAATGACAGATTCCATGTGCTCCGAATCGGTCACAAAGTAGGGGGAAATGTAGCCACGGTCGAACTGCATACCTTCGACATATTCCGTCTCAAACTCAAGACCGCGCGACTCTTCAACCGTGATCACGCCATCCTTGCCGACTTTGTCCATGACCTGAGCGATCAGGTCACCGATCTCTTTGTCTTGAGCCGAGATGGCAGCCACCGAAGCGATTTCTTCCTTGGTTGTGATATCGATGGCGCCCTTACTAATGGCCTCAGCCACAGCCTTGGCAGCGGCCTCGATGCCACGCTTGAGCATCATCGGGTTGGACCCGGCGGCCAGGCTCTTCAGGCCATCGGCGACCATGGCGTGAGCCAAAACGGTGGATGTCGTCGTACCATCGCCAGCAATGTCATTGGTCTTGGTCGCGGCTTCCTTGAGCAGCTGGGCCCCCATGTTCGCAAACGGGTCCTCCAGCTCGACTTCCTTGGCCACCGTCACACCATCGTGCGTGATGGTCGGTGAGCCAAATTTTCGATCCAGCGCCACATTACGGCCCTTGGGGCCGAGGGTCGTCGCCACAGCTTTGGCGAGCATGTCGACCCCTTCCTTGAGGCGCATGCGTGCATCTTCTGAAAACGCGAGTTGCTTTGCCGTCATGGTTCCTTAACTCCTCTCAGCGGATGGGCGGGATGAACCCGCCGGATGAATCGGGGGAAATGACCCTGCTATTCGACGATGGCGAGAATGTCGCTCTCACGCAGAATCAAATGCTTGTCGCCATCGAGTTTGACTTCCGTACCTGCATACTTGGCAAACAAGACCTTGTCGCCGACGGAGACATCCATCGGGATTCGGTCTCCGTCCTCGTCTCGCGCACCCGGACCTGCCGCCACCACTTCGCCCTTCTGGGGCTTCTCTTTGGCGGTTTCCGGAAGCACGATCCCACCGGACGTGACTTCCTCTTGCTCGAGCGGCTTGACGATCAAGCGGTCGCCCAAAGGTTTGAGATTGAGGGACATGCGTAGCCTCCTGAAAACGTATGAATATTGGGCTGTCAGTTACACACACTGCAAGTTAGCACTCTCGTGGCGCGAGTGCTAACTTGCTTGGTCAGTTTACTCAATTTGGCCTTGAGTGTCAAGAGTTAAGGCGTTGCAGTGCTAAAGTTCTGAGAATTTGTCACCCGTAACGGTTCCGAGAAAATGTCACCTCATGGACAAAACCAGAGAGGTGACCTTGACCGTTCGAGAACAGAAAAAACTCTTCGTGATCACAGAAGTTGTGGCAGGTCGCTGGACGGCTGCGGAAGGGGCTGAGAAGCTGGGTCTGTCGTTGAGGCAGATGCGGCGACTGCTGGCTGCCTGTCGCCGCGACGGTCCGTCGGCCCTGGTTCACGGCAACCGCGGCCGGGCGACGGCACGCCGCCTCTCGCCTGGACTCAGAGAGCAGGTGGTCGGCCTGGTCAAGAGCAGCTACTCCGACTACAACGACTACCACCTGACGGAGATCCTGGCCGAAGAACACGACATCATCCTGTCTCGGTCCAGCGTACGGCGCATTCGTCGGGGAGCTGGCGTGCCCGGGCCGCGGAAGCGACGCTCCCCGCGTCACCGCAGCCAGCGGCCACGTTCGGCCCGCCGCGGCATGCTCCTGCAAATCGACGGCAGCGACCATGCCTGGCTTGAAAACCGGGGCCCGAAGTTGTCGCTGTTGGCCGCCATCGACGACGCCACCGGTGAGGTGGTGTGGGCTGTGTTCCGTCCTGAGGAAGACGCCGTTGGCTACTTCCTGCTCCTGCAGCACATTCTCCAAACCCACGGTCTCCCAGAAGCGGTCTACGCCGATCGCCACACCATCTTCCAGAGCCCGAAGAAGGCCACGATCGCCGAAGAACTGGCCGGGAAGCTCCCCCGGAGCCAGTTTGGCCGTTTGCTTGATGAACTGGATATCCTGCTCATCAAAGCTCATTCACCGCAGGCCAAGGGTCGCATCGAGCGCCTGTTCGGCACCCTCCAGGACCGCCTGGTCAAGGCACTCCGCCAGGCTGGGGCCACGTCCCTCGAAGAGGCTAATCAGGTCCTGCCCGGCTTCCTGTCGCGCTTCAACGCCCGCTTTGCCGTGCCTCCTGCCGAGGAGCCGTCGGCTTATCGACCCTGGCCAACGGGACTCAAGCCCGAAGATGTCCTGTGCTTCAAACATGAGCGCGTGGTGGCCAACGACAACGCCATTTCTTTCAGTGGTCAGCGGCTCTCCATCGAGCCAGGATCTCCTCGGCGCAGCTACGCCCGCTGCCGTGTTGAGGTCCGCCAGCTGCTCAACGGCCAGCTCCTGGTGTCCTACCAGGGCAAGCCGATTGCCCGCTTCAAGCCCCTGCTCGCCGGTCCGCCTACTCTCGCCAAGTTCACGCCCGCCGATCCCCAACCCGTCAGGGTCAGGATCACTCCCACCAGCCGGAAACGCCCAGCCAGAAAATCACAACAACCCTACAAACCGCCTCCGGATCACCCCTGGCGCAAGCCGTTTCTCATCCAGGGCAAGCCGAAGAAGACCGAGGGGTGACATTTTCTCAGAACTATTCGGGTGACATTTTCACGGACCTACAACAGAGTTAAGGCGTTGCAGAAGGGGTTTCCAGCATACTTGGTTCAGGGGTGGGCGATGTTTCGGGGCCGACGGTGCCAGCTGGAGTCCTCGGGCTCGTCCCGGCTGACGCACAGATGGCCTGATTGTCGGCAACGATGGCGGCCACGGTCGGATCGTTCCCATAAGACGACATAAGCTGGGAGAACAGTCCTTCAGCGATTTGGCAGTTGTTTTCGTATCCGGCGGACCCGGAGAGATAGGCAAGCGCCGATGCATACGTGTAGTAGTACTCCAGGCTTCCAGAATCCAATGGAAGGCCGGGTACTGCCTGTCCGTAGTCATCGACCGTCTTGTTGTTGAGGTCGCAGTTCAAGATTTGAATCCCGTTGCACAGCAACTCGCCGATCTGGTGCGCATCGCAGCCCTCTACGGAACACTTTAGAACCTGGAGTGAGCTTTCGTAGTTGCGCGCTCGATAGTAGACCTCCCCCAAGAACCCGTACAGCGCCGGATTGCTCTTGTCCAACAGAACCGCCCGCTCCACGTTCCGGGCAGCAATGAAGAACTCGCCTTCTTGGAGGTAGGTGCGCCCGATGGCCAAATAGGGGACAGGGTCTTGTACATTGTTCTGCTCATTGATCCGCGCCGCCCGATCGAAGGCGGACAGCGACTGATCCACCAGGCTCCGCCGTTCTGTCAAATTGATGGCGTTCCCTGCAAGCTTGCGATAGTTCGTACCCAACCGCAGGTAGAGAAAGGTTAGATTGGGATTGATCTGTATAGCTTTCTGATAGGTGGCGATCGCCCCCCGATAGTCTCCATTGTTCTCCGAAACGATGCCGAACACCCAGTAGGCATCGATGGCGTCCAGATCTGCCGAACCTGATCCCGACTGGGCAGCCGTGCCGCTCTCAATCCGATCGACGGCGCTCTTGGCCGAGTCATAGGCCGTGAGATAGTTGCCTTGATCGACCTGGACCTCGGCTTGGTATGCCTGGGCCAAGGCGCTGTTGGGGACAAGTTCCCGGGCCTGCCTCGCGCTTTGGTCGGCTTCGGTAAGGTAAGCGTCGAACAGCGCCTTATCGTCTCCCTGGTATGCCGAAGCAGACCAATCATAGACTCTGGATCGAATGGACCGAATGAAGCCGTCATTGGGCGCCAGCCGCGTTGCCTTATCGATTGACTGACGCGCCTCCGCAAGCCGCGCCAGACGGTCGACATTGCTGGCCTGGAGCGCACTGTAGTAGGTTTGAATGCGGGCCAGCTCTGCCCACAGCGTGGCATTGTCGGGGTTGACCTCGAGCGCTTTCGTGTAGGCCTCGATGGCGCCCGGGAGATTGCCGGCCGAGACTCGGGCCGTGGCTTCCTCCTCATAGGACTTCACGGTGCGAGTGGCTGTGGGCGTGGGTAAGAACAGAGGTTTGACCTGGCCCGACTCGCGCATCTGGAGCAGAAACAAGCCGCCCCCGATAAGCGCAACGAGGACCAGAATGCGGCCCAGATTGATGCCTCGATCTGGTCCCAGCTTGAGCTGATCGCCGCGTAAATTCATGGCTTCGTGAGGTCCGCTGCGCCTCTAGGGCGCGGCAGTCGCCGCCGGTGTCGGAGTGGGGGTGACTTCGGCACCGCATGTCCGCAATGCCTCCTCGGCATTAAAGCGGGCCGTGTCATCATTCTGGATGCCCAACAGAATCGCCTGCGAAACCTGGACGGCGAGATCACATTGGCCGTTTTCGGCGAGGGCCAGTGCATACGTGTAATAAAGCTCAACGGAGCGCGAGTCGCCAGGATCCAAACGCAATCCCTCGATAGCCACGGGGTCCTGAATGGCCTGGATCTCCCCGGTGATCGCAGATCCAGTAGAATCGACCACCGGCGTGCCTGGATTGACGGCCACAACGGACTGGGCCACCAGTGCCCCGTTGACATCGGTCGTGGTTTGGATTTGCACCTGGTCCCCGACCTTAAACTGCCCTTCCAGGCGGCTGCTGTCAGTGATCTGGACGGATTTGCCGTCGACCGTCCACTCACCTGGAATCCGCCCCCCGCGCACTGCCCAGCCCAATTCGACAACGGCCTGTTGCAGTTCGTTGTTCTTCCTCAGCATCTGTCCCAGCAATCCGTGCAAATAGGGATCATCGGGAGCCAGGCGAACAGCATCCGCCGCGTACTGACTCGCCCGGGCATACTGACCAGTTCTTGAATAAGCCTGAACGATTCGGCGAAGTGGGATGGTGTCGTTGGGCGCAAGGGAAGAAGCGTGGACATAACTGCTGATCGCGGCGTCGGTCAGGTCCTGCGGCGAAGCATCACCAATGCCCTGGGCCGCCTCCGCCAGATACATATCTCCCACCTTGAGGTGGAGCAGGGAGAGATTGCCGTTGGCCCGCAAAGCTGTTTGATAGGCATCCAAGGCATCAGCATAGTTGCCGGTGGACTCCATAACAACCCCCAGGGCGTACTGGGCATCCAAGGAGGTTGGGTCTATGGATACCGCCTTCCTGGCTTCGTCGCTGGCTTGCTGATAGGCATCCTGCTGATTGGCGAAGAGGTATTGATCGATCAGAACCTGAGCGTTGATCGCGTGCACGAGTGCCGAGCCTGGATTCTGCTTCATCGCACGATCAACTGCCTGTTGCGCTTGATCGAGAAGCTGAAGCCGATCCTGCGCAGTTCCGGCCTGATTGGCCCTTAGATCCAACACCCAGGCCAGCATTGCCTGCGCAGCCGCCGAGTTCGAATCGATAAGCAGGGCATCACGGGCACTGGTTTCTGCCTTGTCCAGCTCACCGGAAAGCGCCTGGATCCGCGAGAGATCAATGTAGTTGTTCACCTGCTTGGGATCAACACTGATGGCTTCTTCGTACGCTGTCTCAGCTTGCGCGAGCTTCCCGGCTTGGAACAGACTCTGCGCCTCGAGGAGCACGGCAGCCGAACTTCTGGTGGGTGTGGCCGTGGGCACAAACAATGGGGGCACGCTGGGCACAATTGCTCGTTCAAAGTAGACTGCCCCCCCAATCAGGACGACCAGGGCGAGGATACGCCATGGATTTGGCGGCCGTCGCCGCTTCTTACGCATACTCCACTTGCTACCGCTAAGATACATTGCACCTGCTCATTGGATGGTCAAGAGATTGTTGCATGCTGTGCATGCTTGACCAGAGTTTCGGCGGGAATGGCATCTTACCACCCCCTTAAAGCGAGCGTCAAGCCGGTCAAATCCATAAGGTATAATCTGCCACATGTCTCCCGAATCTACCTCCAAATCCACAGGGGAAACGGAGCCCTCCTCCACCGGCACCCCGCTTCCCGTACCCGAAGAAACCGAGTTCGAACGACGCCAGTGGTCGCTCCGGCTTGTGGCGGATGGTCCGATGGTATGCCCTCGGCTTCTTGGTGATCGTTGTAGCGACAGGGACGATCGGCTACTTTGCTGGGATCCGTCAACGCGAGGTCGCCCGAAAAGACGCCATCACCCAGGTGGCCAAAGAGCAATTCGACCTGAGCGTCCAAGACTTGGATGCTGGTCGCTACGAGATTGCCAGACAACGGCTCGAATACGTTATCCAGATTGATCCCAGCTATCCCGGCGCGCCCGATCGCCTGGCCCAGGCGCTGCTTGCCCTCAATCAGCCGACGTCGCAGCCCACGCCGCAGGTGACGCCGACTCCCAACTTGGCTCCTGTTCAGGATCTGTTCGAACAAGCCAAGGCTTCCATCCAGAATGGCGGTTGGTCGACAGCTATCGACACCCTCGTTCTGATGAAATCCAAGGATGCCGGCTACAAAGCCGTCGAACGTGATGATTTGATGTACCTGGCGTTGAGAAACCGAGGCATTGATTTAATATCCAACCAAGGTCAGCTTGAGCAGGGCATCTTTGATCTGTCGCGCGCCGAACAATTCGGTCCGCTGGACCGCGACGCTGACAACTGGCGAAGTTGGGCCCAGCTCTACCTGCAGGCCAACAGCTATATGGGGCTGAATTGGGCCAAGGCGGCCGCCGCGTTCGCCCAAGTCTATCTGGTGGCTCCCTACCTCAAGAACGATGCCTATATCAAGTACGCTATTTCAGCCCAAAACTATGGCGATCAACTGATCAACGCCGACGACCCTTGTGCGGCCGAAAACATGTACAGCGAATCCCTGGCTGCGTGGGACAACGCTACCCTCTATCCCACCGCCACCAAGGCACACCGGGCCTGCAAGACGGCCACGGCAGAGCGCCCCAAGCCCAAGCCGCCCACAGATACGCCAACCCCCGGTGATGGCGGCGGCTCACCGACGGATACACCAGAGCCCAGCGCCACACCCACAACCGATGGCGGTGGCTAGTCCATCTGTCAGGGGCGGTCAGCCATGACCACGCCAACGTGGGTGTTGACGGTCGCCTTCTGGGTGCATATGGCCGCCACCGTAGCCTGGATCGGTGGCCTCTTCTTTCAAGCTTTTGTCCTCAATCCCATTCTGTCCGACAGCCGTCAACCGCAGCTATGGGAAGACATCTTGCGGGGAATGCGGCGACGGTTCGAGCCGATCGCCTGGCTCAGCCTGGGCGCCTTGGTCGTCACTGGGTTGATTCAGATGGAAGCCAGCCCCCAGTATCAGGGCTTTCTGGTCATCGGCAGCCGCTGGGCGCAAGCCATCCTGCTCAAACACATTTCGATAGCCCTGATGGTGGCGGCGGCAGCCTATCAGACCTGGTTCCTGCAGCCGAAACTCGAGCGTACGCTTCTTCTGCGCGCAAAGCGTCCTGACGCAGTCTTGCCCCGTGAAGGGACCGTTCAAAGCCAGGCTCGCCTCACTCGGGTTAACCTGGCCCTCAGCCTGATCGTGCTCGCCTTGACGGCGATCGCGCGCACCGCCTGACCTTCTCCGCAGCACATCGGCACGCGACTTGCACCCTTTCGACCACTATGGCAAATCTGTCGTCCCTATCCCCTACCGCTTACGTTTTGGGTGCGGCTTCGCTGTACCTTGGTTTCAGCGGCGTGCTCGGTTTGCTGCTTCGAACGATGGGCCATCGCCGCTCCCGGCAAACCTTGCTGCTCGGCGCGGGCTACATAGTCCTGCTCTTCCTGCCGGCCACGGTGTTTGTCCTCTTCCGGTCCGGCTGGCCGCCGATCTTGCGACTCACTCTACTGATGATTTCAGCCGCGGTGATCCTGCTTGCTCTGATCCAGCCCGTTTGGACTCCCCCACAGGTATGGCGTCCAACCTTCGGACGGCGCTACTTCGCCGCAGCCATGGCGCTTTCGGCTCTGTGGGGCTTCAGTCTCGGGCTGTCCAGCGGCACACTCTTTCCAGTGTTGGTGGGGCTGTCTTCCATCGCCGCCGGCGCCGCCGCATTATTCATCGAGCCCAAGCTCCTCTGATCTCGATCGACCCTTAAGGTACAATGGCCCCTGAGGGTCCGTCATGGGTACGGGCCCAGACCTTGTCCCACGACGGATCGACGCCCCGTGTTTGAATTCATATTTCTTGGAACATCGGCTTCTGCCCCGTCCGTTCACCGCGGGCTTTCTTCGCACGTGGTCAGCTTCCGAGATCAACGCTTTCTGATCGACTGTGGTGAAGGCACCCAACGGCAGATTCTTCGCTCCGGCATCGGCTTCCGTAGGCTGAACCGGGTGCTGATCACTCACGGCCATTTGGATCACATCCTCGGATTGGCCGGTCTGCTCTCAACCTTCGCCCGCTGGGAGGCCATTGAAACTCTGGAAATCTTCGCCGGAAGCTGGGCACTCGAACGCATCCACGACCTCGTGTTCGGGGTGGTGCTGCGCGGCGCCCGCCCTCCCCTCGACATCCGCCTGGTGCCTGTCGAGCCGGGACTTCTCTATCAGGCAGATGGCGTCCGCGTGGAAGCGTTTCCGGTGACACATCGCGGGCCAGACTGCTACGGTTACGCCTTCATCGAGGAGTCCCGTCGTCCGTTCCTGGCAGAGAAAGCAGAGGAATTGGGCGTCCCTGCGGGCCCGATCCGCAAGGATCTGGTTGAAGGGCGGGAGGCCAGACTGCCCGATGGGCGAGTCATCCCTCCCGAGGCTGTGCTTGGCCCCGAACGACGCGGCGCCAAAATGATCCATGTTGGCGATTGTGCTCGGACCGACAATCTTCTCGAGGTCTGCCGAGATGCAGATGCACTGGTCATCGAATCTACTTATCTGGAGTACGAGACCCAGCTTGCCAGGCAATTCGGCCACTTGACGGCCAAAGACGCCGCTGGGCTGGCAAGGGACGCCGGCGTCGGGAAGCTCTATCTAACGCACATTTCACGGCGCTACCGCGAAAAAGACGTGTTGGCCGAAGCCTCCCAGGTCTTCCCCAACACCAGCGTGGCCCGCGACTTCGACCAGTTCCAGGTGCGCCGGCCAGACTGAGCAGCCGCGCATTCTGTTTCCCCTACCCATCTCGAATAGCCCATAAGGACCGATTCCGCGATCGGCCGTAACCTTTGCTTGCCCATTGACGACAACCTATATGAAGTTGCGATGATTTAGCCGTACCAAGTAGCTGGAAGGATGGTTTTTGCGATGAGCAAATTAGGTCGATCGCTTGTGATTCTGGGGGTGGGCATCCTGCTCGCCAGCCTGCTGAGCGCGTGCGGCGGTGCGCTCCCTGCAGATCTTATGGCCGCGCTCCCAGATAATGTCAAGATCAGCGACTCCGGCTCGGAAATGTCGTTCAGCGGTCACGTCCAGGCGATGAGCAGCGACAGCTGGACGGTGGAGGGGGTCTCATTCAACGTCAATGGTGCCACCCAGATTAAGGGTGATATCGCCGTCGGCGACATGGTGAAGGTTCACCTGACATTGGATTCGGCAGCTGGCACACTGCTGGCCACGGAAATCGAGACCTCGACCGAGCCCCAAACTGATGAGTCGCCGACCGACACCGCCACGGACAAGACACCAGAACCCACGCAAGAGATGTCATCCACCCCGTCCCCTGATGAGACGCCCGAGGCAGGAGATTACGAGTTTGTTGGTGTGGTCACTGCCATGGCGGCGGGGACATGGACGATTGGCGACAAGACCGTCACCATCACCGACCAGACCGAGGTCAAGGATGCCATCATTCTGGGAGACACAGTAGAGGTCCAAGCCAAAGTCACCATTGACGGCACCATTGCTGCCCAAGAGATCAAGCTCTCTTCGACCGGGGAGTTGCCCAAGCAGAGCGGCGATCAGAATGGCGACAGCGAACAGGACGGCATCGAGATGCAGGTCAGTGGGACGGTTGATGCCTACTCCAGCACCTCTATAACTGTCAACGGGCAGAGCATCGACTTGCTCCCCTCCACGAAGATCGAAGGTGCCTTGGACGTGGGAGTCCAGGTTCAGGTCGAGGCGGCCCTGAACGCCGACGGCTCCTTGAGCGCCAAGAGCGTCGAAGTCAAGTCCGGCACAGCTATCTCAACCAGCACGTCGTCGGATGGAGCCTATGAAGCTGAGGACGGCACCCGATCCGAGGACCATCATGAAGGGAGTGGCGACGATTCGAAGTCAAGTTCGGACGAGGGCCATGACGGCAGTGGCTCTGCTTCCGACGACTAGGCCTGGCCAGGTGCCCGATTGGCACCCCTAGTCGATGGGTCCGGTTTCGACCGTAGAGGTGAGGTGTGCGATTTCCTGTCCAGGAATGGCACACCTCACCCATGAATTCCCGCATGCTATACTCGCTCGAATATGCCGCCTCAAAACCCTGCTTTCTCGCCATCGGTTGCGCGCCGGACTCGCTCATGAGCGACGAATCTATCAACCTGAAGCGCTTGGCCCAGATGGATCCTAGGGCCGTGGCTGAAGTCCACGATCGCTACTTCACCGAGCTCTTCAGGTACGCGCGTTTTCGTGTGTCCAGCCCAGATGTCGCCGAAGATATCGTTTCCGATGTCTTCGTACGCTTGTTGGAGGCGGTGGGTAGGGGCAAAACCCCTCACACCAACTTGCGGGGCTGGCTCTTGAGCACGTGCTCAAATGCCGTCAATGACTATTTCCGCAAAATCTACCGGCACGATGTGGCAGAGTTGGCCGAATCAGTTGCCGAGGAAAGCCCCGGTCCGGTTTCAATCTTGGACAACCAAGAAGATAGGGCAGGGCTTCAGGCAGCCTTGGCGAAACTCACCCCCGATCAGCAGCACGTGGTTGCCCTTCGTTTTGGCGCAGGTTGCACCCTGCAGGAGACCGCAACCCTCATGGGTAGACGTGTCAACGCAGTCAAAGCCCTTCAGTTTCGCGCCATTCAAGCGTTGCGCCGTCAAATGGGCGTGGACCAATCATGAGCACGCGTATTGAAGATGCCTTCGATCGGTGCTGGGCTGCTCTGCTTCAGGACGAGTCGCTGGAATCCTGCCTTTCAAGATACCCCGAACTGAGCGCGGAACTCCGGCCGCTGCTTATGGCCGCCATCGAAGCTCACAAGCCTTGGGATGTGCCCGTATCCAGAGAACGAGCTCTGCGCAGCCGCACCCGCTTGCTCGGCCGAGCGTCAGAGCTTCGCAGGAGCGCCCCTGCGAGGCGTCCCCAGACAAGCATTCCCCGGCTGGCAGCCATTGGCATTGCCCTGGTGTTGGTGTTCATCTTCGGCAGCACCGGCCTGGTGGTGGCGTCTGCCGAATCGCTTCCCGGAGAAAGCCTGTATCCCGTCAAGCGGGCGGTTGAGCAGGTCCGGCTCAGCCTTTCACTGGGTTCATCCTCCCAACTCTCGCTTGCATCATCGTTTGACAAAAGGCGAGTCGAAGAGGTCAAGCGGCTCCTGGTTTTGGGCCGGGTGGCGCGAGTCCAATTTGAAGGTCGACTCGAATCGATCTCCGGAGGCTTCTTCACCGTCGACGGCGTCCTCGTCCTACCCTCCCCTGGGGCGCAGCTCACGGCTGATCTCAGGCCGGGCGACTTTGTGAGTGTGGCTGGCAACACCCACCCCTCAGGCTGGGTTCTGGCCGCCAGTGTGCAGCGCACGGGCCAGCAATTCGTGGGCGTGGTCGAGGCCATGAACGCGAACGTGTGGACAATCTCGGGGCGTGCTGTCCGCCTGGCGCCCGACACCCAGATAGATAACGGCATAGGGATAGGCGACCAGGTCGCCGTTCAGATCCACAACGAGGCGGGCATGACTGTGGTCGCTTCAATCCACTTGCTGGAAAAAGGCCAAAACCATCCAGCGGCAACAGCCCTTCCGCTGGTTGCGACACCATCAGACACACCTCAGCCCCAAATTGCTCCCACCGAAACCCGTGAGTCCGAGCAAGAGACACCCGCGCCTGAAGCAGACGGCTCAGAGACGATAACCTTCTCCGGAAAAGTGGAATCGAAGGGCCAAGGGAATTGGTCCATCAGCGGAGAAAACGTAGCCGTCACCAGCCGCACGGAGATAGACGGGGCGATTGGGATCGGCGACACGGTCGAAGTGCAAGGGACGCGCCTTGCCGACGGCACATTGCAGGCGCAGCGGATCCGCCTCATAGAGAGTGGCGGCGACGGATCCGGGGATGATCGAGGAGAGGAGATCGAATTCAGCGGCAGGGTTGATTCCATCGCCTCTGACCAATGGGTAGTCGATGGTCGCACCGTCGGCATTGATTCAGAGACCGATATCGAGGGAGCACCAGAAGTCGGCGATCGCGCCCAAGTGAAAGCCGTCACATACTCGGACGGCAGCCTTTTGGCCCTGAAGATTGAAAAGAAGGACTCTGGTTCGGAAGGCGAGAGCTCACCGACGCCGGAGGGGGATGATTGAGCCAGCCCTGAGCAAGCTTTCGCTGATCCAGATACCTTTGGGAGAGGGAGGACGATGCATATCCACGAGCACGTTTGCCTGGACTGCGGTTCTAGGTTCTATCCTCGTGCAGCCAATACCGGTCACCACCCGCCGCCGCAGTGCACCGCTTGCGGCGGCGCGAACACATATCGGAGCCTTTCCCTGATTCCGATGTTCTACGACTGGTCGGCTGCTGGCACACCGCCGAAATCGTATCCACCTCGACCTGACGGAGAAGCCTAGGCAAGGCGGCTAGGCCCTGCTCAGCAGGAACCGCCGGTAAACCAACCTGCCCGACCGAAACCCGCGATAGACGACCGACCCTCGCACGCCCGCCAGCTGGCCCATGAACGGCCGCAGCCACAGGGGGCCGTAGTTGGCGATCCATCGGGATCGCTGCGCATGTGTCTCTTCAAGCGACATCAAGACATTTGCCGTGATGTCGACCATCTCGACCAATTCCAACCCACTCTGCGGGAACTGTCGCGTGAGTTCCAACATGGCTGAGGCCGGACGATAATCCGCCAGCACCAACTTCCCGCCAGGGCGAAGCAGCCGGTGGACCTCATCCAAGAAGCGGGAAATGCTCGGATAGCAGTGCGAGGCTTCAACGCTAATGACAGCATCGAAGGCCGCCGAAGCCAAACCCACCGAATCGGCCCTCCCTGACACGAACGAGAGGCCATTCGAAGAGAAGCGCCTTGTGGCAGCCTGCAGTGGAGCCTCGATCAGATCCAGCCCAACGTAAGTTTGTGGCCGCCAACCAGTGTTGATGAAATCGGCTCCGCCCCCGTAGCCACAGCTGATTTCCAGCACATCCTTTCCCGCCAACTCCATCGCTCCAGCCACATACGCGTACAGCTGCAGGTAATGCCGCATGGGTTCTTGGAGAGGCGTGATCTCCGCCAGGGTCGGACCTTCGCGCAACGGTACGTAACCGTAGTTCAAGCAGACGATGGGCGTCGTGACCAGCATCGTGGCAAGACGCGCGTACCAACGTGCGAGCAATTTCGCCCGCGCTCGCCTCAAAGCCCTTGACATCAAGCTCATGCCCCCTAGCCCTTCGCCTTTCGGACAAGGGCCAGTTCACCGGCAGCTGACTGTCGCTTAAACAGATCCTCAGCCAATTTGAGATGTCGGCTGCGGTCGGCGTCCCCTTGGGATAGGTGGCTTCCCAGTTCCAGATGGGCAAGAGCTTCTTCATAGGGCATCTCTAGTGCAATGGCAAGTTTCAGCCCTTTCTGCCAACCTCGAAGGGCACTCGCGCGCCGATTGCCCATCCAATCCAAACTCGCATGCCAGATGGTCGCCCGAGGCACGCAAACCGGGAAGATACGGGCCAGCCGATCGAGAGCGTTGACCGCGTGCGCAGTGCGCTGACGAAGGTGGCTTCCGGGTTTGCCTCCAGAGACCGTTTCCGCTTCCCAGGCCAGAAGATAGGTGCGCACGACCCCCGCGTACCCTTCGACTTGTGAAAAGAAGTTGGGCGCTGACCGCTCCAAAATCAATGACGCCTTTTCGGCTGCAGATAGGGCAGCCTCTGGTCGCCCGAGGCTCCACTGCGCGAAGGCCAAGAATCCGAGCGCTTCGACCTCCTCTTGGTGCATCCCCTCGTCCTTCAACATCGCCACCGACCGAGCGAGGAGCTCGACCGCCGTCACAAGATCTCGCTTTTCGCCGCGCCGGATAAGGCACTTTGCCCGACCGTCGATGCCCCAGGCCAGGTGCTGCGTGTTGCCACTGCGTTCAGCCAACGCGGATAACCGCAAGTATGTTTCTAGGCTCGCCTCATTCTCGCCGCGCAGGGATAGATAGTTGGCCATGAGCATCAGGCCGACGCCGAGCCGGTTCCAATCTCCCGCTTGTTCGTGAGCATGATTGGCCGCTTCTATCGACGCATGCGCCGCTCCCCAGTTGGCCTCACCCAGCGTATAGATGCTTGTGGAGAGGTCGACGTAGGCGTGGGCTCGCGACCCTTCATCAAGTTCAACCTGCTGCAGCGCTCGTTGGCGATAGCGCTCCCCCAGCCCACGTAGCCTGAGAAGAGGCGCAATCACTGTCGCGTCGGCATACGCGCGCGCCAGGTCGGAGTGCGAACCGGAATTCTCTGCCAGATTCAGGCCGCGCACCGCCGCATATACGGTGAGCAAGGTCTCATTCCTCACCAGATAGATCTCTGCCAGCAGCTTGTAGGTGACAGCCGCCTCGTGAAACAATTCTGCCTCTCGCCCCGGGCCGGCGCGAAAGTGCGATCCGAAAGCCAGGCGCAACCCTTGGACGAGTATCTCTCCGGCCAGGCCTAGGCCAACGTGTGATGTGCCGTGGGGAACCGCTTTTCCCAGGTGCTTTGCCGCCCGCTCCAAGTGCGCGGAACTCTTCCCCAGATCTCCGAGACCGTAGTGGGCTTCGCCCAACAAACGCTCCTGCCGAGCCTGGGCCACACGATTGGCACCCGCTTCTTCAGCTGTTCCAGCGGGGGACAGCCGGCGTGCCTGCATCAAATGGGCGATCGCCTCGGGATATGCCGATACCTTGAGCGCCTGCTCGCCAGCCAGCTGCAAGTAGGCAGCAGCTTCCTTCCCCAGACCCGCCTCAACGTAGTGACGCGCCAGTTGGCTGGCGGGAGGGAAATCGCTGGCCGCATATACCCTTTCCAGGCCCCGCCCAGTCGCTTCGTGCAAGTAAGCGCGTTCGCCCTTCCCAAGGCGTTGATAGAGGTACTTCTGGATCAAAACGTGCCGAAACGCGAAGCGCGTCAACAACTGCCCCTGCACGCGTTCGATGCCCACCTCTTCGACCAAGCGATGTTCCCGACCCAGCTCGTCTGTCAGGCGGCGAACCAAAGCCGCCGGGTCTACTTGTTGAATTTCGGCGACTACTTCGGCGATGAAATCATCACCTTGCACACTGGCGATGCTTACCGCCTCCAGCATCTCGGCATCAAGCCGTCCGACCCGATCCTCTACTACCGCCTCCACTCGCGTTGGGAGCACACCGAGATCTAGACCCTCCGCCTCCACCCACGTTCCACCCTCGCTTTCTATCAGACCTCCTCTTTCCTGCAGATCCTTGATCAATTCAAGAACGAAGAATGGGTGGCCCCGAGTGGTGTCCGCAAGGGATTGGCGAAAACCCGGCCCAACTTCAATGGACTGCGTCTCAAGGAGTTGATCAACAAAGATACGAGCATCCTCCGGATCGCTCTGCTCGACGTCCAACCACATATCGCCAAAAACCCGCTTCAAGTCCGGCAAGACTTCTGCAAGGGGATGAGGCGCGCCGTCAGGCCTCGGCCCGATCTCGTCGGGCCGGTAGGTACCAACCAGAAGCATCGGCGAATTCTGCATCTCACTTGCCAGGAATCGCAACAGGTTGGCAGACGATGGGTCGATCCAGTGCAGATCATCGAGGACGATCAACAACGGACGCTGAGCACTGTAGCCGAGCAGGACATCAGCATACGCCTCCAGCACACGATTGCGATGCAGCACGGACGCCGATCCCGATCCGCCGCCGGAGACCACGATCCGGCCCACAGCTTCCTCCCAAGAATGAGGTTGAGGGGGTTTATCCACCAGTGACGTGCTCAACCAGTGCTTAGGGATCATGGTGCCCAAGAGGTCGGGCGCGAATGCCATCAAACGTTGCCGGAGCCAACGCGTTGTCGGAGATAGCTCAGAGACCCGATCCCCGTTCTTCGCCCCACCGTTCTCGACGGGTGCTGTGCCTTGCTCTAGAAGCGCTCCGAGCACGGATTGGAAAGGTGCATAGGGATTGCCCGCGCCGGTGTAAAGGTCGCATCGCCCGATCGCCACCTTCATGTCGGGCCGTTTTGACAAGACTTCGCGAGCAAAGGAGGTGGCCAAGGTCGTCTTCCCGCTGCCCGCTTCCCCAACAATCATGGCCAGCTGACCTTGCCCCTGCAGACTGACACTGAGCATGCGCTCTAATTCGTCCAGCTGCTTTTCACGCCCGACGAACACACCCGAGCCATTTTCCTCCAGCCACGCTTGCCGCCTGGAGCCACCGCTGATGACCGGCTGTGCGTCGAACCCTCTTGATGGCCCCTCTGGCTCGGGGACCCGAAGCGAATCGCCGGATACACCTTGCTGAGTCAACTCCTGGAAGAGTTGCCTCGTCTCCGATGAGGGCTCCACATCCAGGTCTTCCCGTAGGATCGCCCGGCAGCGCTCATAGGTGCTCACGACTTTGGCGACGTCACCCAGGGCGTGATGGGCAATCATGAGCGAACGAAAAGCCGACTCCGGAACATGGCCCTCGGCAATCCATCGTTCCGCCCATTGAATGGCAGCTGCCCAACGTCCGGCCTCGAGCTGAAGAGCGATCAGGCGCTCAACTTTGCGATCGTACGCAGCACGCAGTCTTTCACGTTCTAGTTCGACCCAGTCATCATAGAAACCGGGAAGAAGTTCTCCATGGTACAGCTGCACGGCCGAAAGCACGGCTTCGAGCGAGTCATCGTCGGTGACCGCCTCGAATGCTGCCACATCTACCCACAATTCTGCATCAGGATTGATCGCGATGCTCAGCTTATCTGCCAAGAATTGGCCCTTGCCAACGCTCTCTCCCAGACGCCACAGGGCGTGGCGAAGATTGCTGCGGGCATTGGATTCATCCGAATCCGGCCACAGCATACCGGCCAGCTTCTCCCGACGGTGCTGCACAGTCTGATGGAAACACAGGTAGGCAAACAGCGATTGTGCCGGGCGCGAGGCAATCTCGATGGTCTTGCCATCGAGTTGGACGTCAAACTGCCCTAGTATGCGAAGTTCCAGCATCTGTCGAGCTGGGGACCGGCCTTTCTTCGTTGGTCTGGGGTGGGATCGGTACCGGGGTAACGGTCTGGCCGTCGACAGTATAGCACCATCCCACAGTGCTCTCAACACAGCCCGGTTTAGATCCAGATCCCCCGGCTGTTCCGAGACGCCAGGTCAAACACCAGGGCCCATCAAAAGCGAATGTTGAATCCGGAAAACTCTTCCGTCGGCTCCTCCCATTCAACATCCATGTTGTCGACACTTGCAGCCGGTGGGCCCTTTCGGCACCAAGCATTCATCGATTCTACTGCGCCCTTGCTGCCTTGGAACACCGCCTCGACAGTGCCATCGGCCCGATTGCGAACCCAGCCTGTCACCTGGAGCCGCTGCGCCATCTGAACCGTGTGGTATCTGAAATTTACGCCCTGGACTCGGCCGCTGATCACCACGTGTGCCCTTGCCTCCGGCTTCTCCTGCGTCACGTCACAACCTTTCTCACTCGTCGCGACCGGTTCCTCTATCGTAGCGAAATCTCCTTTCCCCTTCAAATGCAAGCAGGCACCCGCATGGGGTGCCTGCTCCTGGATCAATGGTCTATTCAGACCGCTACGAGCCGAACAGCATGAGCACGGAGCGAGAGGCGAAATCAAACAATGGCGCCGGAACTATACCGAGAACCAGGGTAACCAAAGCCGTCAGCCCGACAGCCCCGTTCAGCCACAGCTCCGATCGAGGTTGAACCTCGCCCGATTTCATATACATCACGACCACGACCCGCAGATAGTAGTATGCAGATACGAGGGAGGTCAGAACCCCAATCAGCGCCAGCCCAATCAGGTTGGCATGCACGGCGGTCTGGAAGATATAGTACTTCCCGACAAATCCCAACGTTGGCGGGACGCCAATGAGGGAAAACATAAACACGGCCATGGCGAAAGCGAGCAGTGGGTGTCGGGAAGCCAACCCGGCGAAATCGTCAATCGCTCCGCCTTCTCCATCTCGCTTCTCAACGGCCAGTACCACGCCCCAAGCCCCCAAGTTGGTGGCCATGTAGGCGAAGAGATAGAACAGGGCTGAGCTGACTGCGATAGACGCCAGGCCGCCTTGTGCTGTTGCAGGCAGGACCATCAAGATGTACCCCGCATGGGCAATGCTTGAATAGGCCAGCATCCGCTTGATATTGCTTTGAGCCACGGCTGCCACGTTGCCCCAGATCATCGTCAATGCAGAAATCCCTACCAACACCGGGGCCCATGAAGCCGACAGGGCGGGGAAGCCGACGACGAAGAATCTGAGCAGGGCGGCGAAGCCCCCGGCCTTGGCGCCAACCGTCATGAAGGCAACAATCGAGGAAGGCGCGCCCTGATAGACGTCCGGCGTCCACATGTGAAACGGGACCGCGGCCACTTTGAACGCCAACCCAACCAGAATGAGCCCCACGCCGGCCAGCATCAGTCCGTGTGGGTACCCGCCTGACTGAAGGATCGTCGCCAATCCGTCCAATCGCGTGGTTTGGGCTGCCCCGTAAACGAGCGCAATCCCGTATAAGACAAACCCCGACGAGAAGGCTCCCAGCAAGAAATACTTCATGGCCGACTCTTCGGATGCCGGAGCCGGACGTGCAAAACCCGACAAGATGTAGAGCGGGAAGGAAAGCAGTTCCAGGGCCAAGAAGACGATGATCAGATCCCCCGCCATGGCCATGAGCATCATCCCGCTCACAGTGAACATCAGCAGGGTGTAGTACTCTCCCTTGTCCAAGCCCAGCCGCTTCAAGTAGTCGTACGCCAACGCGATGCCCAACACTGCTGACAACAAGAAGATCAGCTGCAGGAACGAGCCAAATGCGTCTTGGATCAACATCCCGTTGAAGAGTACCGCTTGTCCCCCGAACTGAAGGAGCACCACGACCATGGAGGCGACCAACCCCAGCGCCGCCAGTAGCGGCGTGATCCAGCGGCGTCGTGACACAAACAGGTCGATGGCCAGGAGAATGGTGCCCCAGCCGGCAACGATGATGAGCGGGGCGCTGAAAAGGATGGATTGCGAGATCATTAATAAGCCGCCTGCAGCGTGGCTGCCAGATGATTTACCGTAGGCGCGATCAAATGAAAGAACGGCTTGGGGTAGAGGCCAATCCAGAAGATAAGCACCAACAGCGGCGCCAAACTCACAATCTCCCGCCAATTCAGGTCTTTGAGCTGGGTGTTCTCTTCTTCAGTCACCTCACCAAAAAAGGTTCTCTGGAACATGGTCAGGAGGTAGATGGCCGCAAGAATGACCCCGAGCACGCCAATCGCAGCATACCAGGGCGAACCCAGAACGGCCGAGTGGAAGGCGCCAAGCAAGATCGTGAATTCTCCCACAAATCCGTTCAGCCCAGGGAGTCCTATCGAGGATAGTGTCACAATGAGTGTGATGCTGGCATAGATAGGCATCACCTTCCATAACCCACCAAAATGCTCCATCAGCCGCGTGTGCCTGCGCTCATAGATCAGGCCCACCAGCAAGAACAGCGCTCCCGTGCTCACGCCGTGGTTGACCATCTGCAAGATTGCGCCCTGCAGGCCCTCCGTGTTTAGGGCAAACAAGCCCAGGACGATAAAGCCCATGTGGCTGATTGAAGAATATGCCACCAGCCGCTTCATATCTGGCTGCGGGAACGACACGATGGCGCCGTAGATGATCCCGATCACCGCCAGGGCGGCGACCCAAGGCGCCAACCGAACCGTGGCTTGGGGAAATAGAGAGAGGTTGAAGCGCAGGAATCCGTACGCGCCCATCTTCAGCAGCACGCCGGCCAAGATGATCGAACCGGCGGTTGGAGCCTCGGTGTGCGCATCGGGGAGCCATGAATGGAACGCCCACATGGGGACCTTGATCGCAAACGCCACACCGAAGGCCAGGAACAACCAGATTTGGATGTTAAGAGGTATTCCACCCGCCGCCTGGAGCTGAGGTAGCGAGAATGTGCCACCCTGAATACCCAGCCACAGGATGGCCAGCAGCATAAGAATCGAGCCGGCCATCGTGTATAGGAAGAACTTGATCGCGGCGTAGATGCGGCGATCGCTTCCCCAAACACCGATCAAGAAGTACATCGGCACCAAGCTGAATTCCCAGAAGACATAGAACAAGAACAAGTCCAAGGCAAGGAAGACACCCATCACGCCGACTTCCAGCATCAGGAAGAAGAGCATGAAGGTCTTGACGTCTTCTTCAATGGCCGTCCAAGTAGACAGGATGGAAACAGGTGTAAGGATGGCTGTGAGCAACACGAGCAAAATGCTCAGGCCATCTACACCGACGTGGTAGGCAATCGGGAGCCCCGAGACTTCAATCCACGGAATGCTGACCGTCATTTGAAGGTCCGGTCTGGAAGGATCGAAGTTCGCCACAACCACCAGCGCCAGACCCAGGGTCAATAGGCTGGTGATCAACGCCACCCAGCGAATGGCCCGTTTCTGATCGGCCTTGAGAAAGAGCAGGACGATCATCCCCAAGACTGGGGAAAAGATGAGCAGGGAAAGTAGATCCATCAATGGGCCTCTCGCGAGTTCCTTGCAGTGTCAAGTCGTGTCAGATTCATGTCCGGTCCCGCGTCTGAGCGCTTTAGCCTCCCCCGAAGATCATGAATACGAGGACACCCAGGATACCCAGCAGAATTGCCAGGGCGTAGTTGCGGATAAAGCCAGTTTGCAGCCTGGAAAGGCGTTGCGCGGCGCCCTTGGCAAGGTCACCGGAGGTGATCATGATGGAATCCACAAACGAAAGATCGACGATCATCCCCAACAAACCACGGGCTGCCTGTTTCCCTTTCCGCGAACCGATTTGATCGAGCCAATTGGTCCAAAACCTGTTGCCAGCAAATTGAGCGTCTTCCCCGACAACCATCAGGGCCGCCAATCCCTCATACCCCCGCACCACGGTGGCCGCATACAACTCATCGACCCACCACTTACGGGATAGGGCGGTGAACAAGGCGCCCAGCGAGGAGCGCAGGGGATCTTGGGATCCTTCCGCCATGGGTTTCCGCCCGTAGATCCACCAGGCCAGAACGAGTGCAACCAGGGCGATGCCCGTTGAAATGCCCGCAACCTGGAAGTCAAAGCCGGAGATCTCGATTTCAGAGATGGTCAGCTTTAACCACTCGGCCAAGGCGTGTGTCCCCGGGAAGTTCAAACCACCGCCGAGCACCGCCAGAAGCGCCAGACCCACCAAGGGAAGGGTCATTACCGGGGGATTCTCTTTGGCCTGCTTGGCAAACTCAGTCCGGGGTTGTCCGGCAAAGACCATGAACAGCTGGCGCCCGATGTAGAAAGCTGTCAAGAAGGCCGCCGCGGCCAAGAGCACATAGACAACGGGGTTTGCATGCAGCGCATCGAGTAGGATCTCGTCCTTTGAGAAGAACCCCGAAAGCGGCGGCACTCCCGCCAAAGAGAGACCGGCGATCAAGTAGACCCAGAAAGTGGTCTTCATCCGCGTTCTGAGGCCGCCCATGTTCCGCATGTCCTGAGGGTCAAATGGCTCACCATGCGCGTGCTCACCATGCGAGGCTTCATGCGCATGTTCGACCCCTTGGATCACCGAGCCCGCCCCAAGGAACAGGAGTGCTTTGAAGAAAGCATGTGTCATGAGGTGGAAGAGACCAGCGACGTAACCGCCCAGACCGACGGCAGCCAACATGAAGCCAAGCTGGCTGATGGTCGAATAGGCGAGCACCTTCTTGATGTCAAATTGCGCCACGGCGATTGTCGCCGAGAACAGGGCTGTCAGCGCCCCGAGCATGGCGGCCGTGTTGGCGCTCACTGGGGCCAGCGCAAACAACACATGGTTTCGGGCCACAAGATAGATGCCAGCCGTCACCATCGTGGCGGCATGAATCAGCGCCGACACAGGCGTGGGGCCAGCCATGGCGTCCGGGAGCCACACAAACAACGGGAGTTGGGCCGATTTGCCCGCCACGCCCAAGAGAAGAAGCAGCGTGATGACCGTCACCGGCCCGACAGCAGCTGCCCCCATCGATTGAGCTTGATGGAAAACGGCATCAAACTGCAGGCTTCCGAACGTCCAGAACGTGACGAACATGGCCAACAAGAATCCGACATCGCCAATTCGATTGACCACGAACGCTTTCTTGCCAGCAATAGCATTGCCCAGACCTTCGAGCCCACCCTCAAACCAGAAGCTGATGAGCAGATAGGAACACAGCCCGACGCCTTCCCATCCGACAAACATCATCAGATAGCTGTCGGCCGTGACCAAGACCATCATCAGGGCTACGAAAAGGTTGAAAAAGACGAAGAAGCGGCGGTACCGGTGGGGATCCCCCTTGAAGCGAACATCAGCATGCATGTATCCGATGGCATAGATGTGTATGAGCGCACTGACCCCGCTCACCATCAGCATCATCATCACAGACAGGCTGTCGACCTTGAGCGCCCACTGGATATTCAGGCTGCCAACGGAAATCCATGTGGCAACCGCCACCTCGCGACCAGCTGGATCCGCCTGGACGGCGAGAAACTGAAGCACTGCAACAACAAACGCCAGCCCGACGGCCGCACTCGCAATCCACCCTACCAGACGCTCAGGGATCTTGCTCCCGATCAGGAGATTGACAATCAGACCAAGCAGCGGGAACCCGATCACCCAAGGGGCCAGGCCGAACCAACCGACAGCGCCTGCGAGTTGACTCATGATCATGAACTACTCCGTATCGGCCTCATCCGCGCAACGAGCTGATTTCATCGATGTCGATGGTGCCACGAGACCGATGGATGGCGACAATCAGGGCCAATCCCACGGCCACCTCTGCCGCTGCCACAGCAATCACAAAGAAGACAAAGACCTGCCCTGCCATGGAACCCGCTTCTCGCGCGAAGGCGATAAACGCCAAGTTGGCAGCGTTGAGCATCAACTCAATAGACATGAAGATCACGATCGCATTGCGCCTGACCAGCACCCCGGTCACGCCCAGCGAGAACAAGACGGCCGACAGACCGATCACGTAGACCGTTGGCACATTCATTCGGAACTCTTTCGTTTGAAAGTGGAAAGGAAGATGGCGCCGACCATCGCTACCAGGAGCAACACGGAAGTTATCTCAAATGGCACCAAGTACTGATTGAACAGCACTTGCCCCACTTGAGCTGGGCTGCCGAAACCCGACTGAAGGGGCGGAAGAAGCGCCGCAGCGGCACCCGGCTCTCGGAAGAACGCGTAGACCAGGGTCCCAACCAGGATCAAGGCCAAGATCACTGCCGAAGGTGCTTGCCACCTGAGCTTTGATTCCGTATGAAGGCTCTGCAAACCCAGCAGCATAATCACAAACAAGAAGAGGACCATGATGGCCCCGGCGTAGACAGTGATCTGGATTAAGGCGATGAACGGCGCATGCAAGAGAAGGAACAGCACCGCAATAACCAGGAAATTGAACACCAGAAACAACGCGGAATACACGGCCTGCCTGCTGGCCAGCGTCATGACGGCTGAAGCAATGGCAAGCGCCGCCAAGAGCAAGAATATGATCAAATCAGGCGTCGGGGTCATCCCAGGCTCTCAATCCGAACTCGACCTCGCCCTCGATGTAAGGACCCTTGTCGGGTAACAGAACTCATTTCGGGTTCTCCATCTCGGGAATCGGTTTGTCGAAACTGCCCGGATTGGTGACTTGGGGGGTCGGATTCCCCCCGGCCGGAACAGGCTGAATCAACATCTCTTTCGTGTAGATCGCATCCCTGCGGTCAGTAAACGACAGCTCGTAGTTGTGCTCCAGGACAATGGCTTCCGTGGGACAGGCATCCTCGCAATATCCGCAGAAGATGCACCGCAGCATATTGATCTGGTAGGTGCTGGCATAGCGTTCCCCTGGAGAGAACCGCACTTCGTCCGTGTTCTCGGAGGCTTCGACGAAGATGGCGTCTGCAGGACAGGCCGCGGCACACAAAGAACAGCCGATGCACTTTTCCAGCCCATTGGCATACCGCTTCAGCTCATGTCGCCCCTTGAACCGTTCTCGAACGGGCCGCTTGATTTCCGGATACTGGAACGTCACCGGCGCCGTGAACATGTTCCGAAACGTGGTCCACATTCCGCGTAGGATTTCAAGTGGATTCACGAGCCCATACCTCCCCGCAGAACAACATAGATCGCAGTACCGATCACATTCAGAAGCGACACCGGCAGGAGGATCTTCCAGCCCAATGCCATCAGACGATCGTATCGCAGGCGCGGTAGTGTGGCGCGGATCCAGATCATGATGAACAGCAGGACGATAATCTTGATCAAGAAATAGACCGGCCCAAGTATCGGGTACTGGTTGACAAACGGTCCCCAATAGCCCCCAAAGAAGAAGGCCACGGTGATGCCGCTGACAGCGATCATCTTGATGTATTCGGCCATGAAGAACAGTGCGAACTTCATGCCGGAATACTCAACGTGATAGCCTGCCACGAGTTCCTGCTCGGCTTCAGGCTCATCAAACGGTGCCCTGTTGATCTCGGCGATGAACGCGATGAAGAGCACGAGCAAAGCCAGCGGCTGGCGGAAGACATACCAATCCCAAAAGTTCTGCTGGGCCATCACAATCGCAGCCAAACTCATCGAGTTGGCCAGGAGAATCGGAACCACAAATGACAATCCGAGTGCCAGTTCGTAGCTCACCATTTGCGCGGCTGATCTCAGGCCGCCAAGCAGGGCGTATTTGTTGCCTGACGACCAGCCCGCCAGCGTGATCCCGTAGACGGCAATCGAGCTCACCGCCAAGATGTACAGTGCGCCAACGTTGACATCATCGGCGATTCCCAGCCGAATGGTCTGGCCAAAAAGATCGATAGGGGGACCAAACGGGACAACAGCCATGATGATCAAGGCTGGAATAACGGTGAGCACTGGGGCAATGATGAACAGTATTTTGTCGGCCTTGGCCGGAATGAGCTCTTCTTTGAAGATCAGCTTGAGGCCATCCGCCACCGGTTGAAGTAGGCCCCACGGACCGACCCTGTTTGGCCCAATCCTCGATTGGATACGCGCCAGGGCCCGTCTTTCGAACAGCGTTACGTAGGCAAAGCCGGTGACCAGGAAGGCGATCAGGATGATGGATTTGACGACGGCCTCGATGATGGGTATCCAGTTCATTCGGTCTGCTTTTCTCGCACAGGCTGTATCTTGGCCAGCTTGGGTTCGACGGCAGGCACTCCGATCGACCGTGGCAGCAAGGCCGAGCCTTCCGGAACAGAATCCCGGAGCACGACGTCGATCTTGTGAACGCTGCCGTTCATCTCGATCACCGCTTCGGCGCCATCCTGCAGGCCAAGTCGAACGGCGTCCTTGGGATTGACTTCTATGTGCCGCGCCTGAAGGCGGTTGGCCAGCATGTCGGAAGGCACCACGGTGGTGCCGCGATCCAGCAGGCGCTCCACCGGGACGAGCAAGAGTTGTTGATCGGCCGGAGCATGTGCTGTTTGCGTCCAAGTCACCTTGGGGGCCTTGCCCACCTTTTGGACGTGATCAAGCTGGATGCCCAAGCCCTGGCGATTGCTGTAGGACGTTCCGCCGAAGTAGAGGTCATCGCCTCCGACAGGCGGCCATTCGATCTTGAACTCCGCCAATGACTGATAGGTCAGATCCCCGTAGGCCGGAATGGACGCCGCGACTTCCGCAAAAAGGGAAACTACCGAGCCGGCCTCGAACGATACGCCCGCCTGCTTGCCGATCTGGCTGACAATCAACCAGTCCGGCCGAGCTTCTCCCAGCGGAGGCAAAGTCATGTACGAACGCTGAACCCGGCGCTCCCCGGTCGTATAGGTCCCCGCCCGCTCGGCAAATGCCTGAGCCGGGAGAACGACATCCGCCTCGCGGGCCGTCTCAGTCATAAACAGATCCTGTACCACCACGAAGGGCGCAGCTTTCAGCTGCTCGGCCAGTTTCGGATCATCCCCCACAGGATCACTCGCCATCAAGTAAATGGCCTTGGCGCCATCCAGGGCGCTGGCGAGGCCCTTGGTTGTGGGCTTCAGGCCCATATCCCATCCACCCTGTGTGTTGTTGTGAGGCCACACGGGGATCAAACCGTTGTTCGGCGAGCCCACGTGCCCGGAGTTGATGAGCAAGGCGGCGCTTGCCTCAGCCAGCGCCTGACTGCCAGCCGCGGGAAGTCCCTCCTGACCATAGAAAACCACCAGGTGTTCCGCCGCAGCCAGTTTCTTGGCCGCAGATTTCAGTCTTCCGGGAACACCCTCAGGTGATGCCATACCATCGGATAGAGCCGAGACGACGGAAGGTGCCTCGCCGAATTCACAGCCTATCCGTGTGCTGGCGAACTTATCCAATCGTGTTGCGCGTGGGTTGACCAGCACAAGATCAGCCCCGCGGTCGCAAGCCTGCTTGACACGCAGCCACCAGACGGGCGCCTCTTCGTGCAAGTCGGAAGCGACGACCAGAATGGCGTCTCCCTGGCCCAAATCTCTTAGATTGGTCCCGGGGCCGACGCCCACCTTCTGGACCCAATCGCCGCCGCCCATCGAATCGGCCAGCAGCGCCTTCCCTCCCAGGCCGTCCACCAGCTTCTTGAACGCAAACAGGTCTTCATTGCTCGCCCTGCCGCCAGCCACGCCAACCAGTCCGTCGCCCGCCTTCTTCACCGCTTTCGCCACAACTTGCAGGGCTTCTTCCCAGGTGCAATCGACCCAATCGTTGTCACGCCGGATCTTGGGAGAACTCAGGCGGCGAGGGCTGCGGGTGAAATGGTGGGCAAAGCGGCCCTTGTCACAAATCCAGGTCTCATTCACGGCTTCATTGTGACGCGGCATGATGCGCTGGATCGTCACCCGGCCATCTTGATCCGGCTGGCGCCGCGTGTTCAGCGTGAGATTGCATCCCACCGGGCAGTGCGGGCAGATCGATGCGGCTTGCTTGAGTTCCCAGGGCCGGGCTTCAAATCGGAAATCAGCTGTCGTCAGCGCCCCAACCGGGCAGATATCGGTCGTGTTTCCAGAGAAATATGAGTTGAAACCGGGGTCAGAGTAGGTCACAATTTGCAGGCTGCGACCGCGTTGTTCAAATCCGATGACCGGATCGTCAACGACTTCCTCCTGGAATCGCGTGCAGCGGGCGCATTGGATGCAACGCTCACGGTCCAGAAAGATCAAGTCTCCCAGCGGCACATGCTTGGCGAGGTGCATCTTCTCGTCATACAGGAACCGGCTCTTCCCTGAGCCGAAATCCATGGTCAGCTCTTGCAGAGGGCACTCACCGCCCTTGTCACAAACCGGGCAATCCAGCGGGTGGGAAGTCAGCAGATATTCGACGATTTGCTTCTGGCCCTGGAGAGCTCTTTCGGATGAGGTGCGAACCACCCATCCTTCGCCGACGGGCGTGGTGCAGGAGGTCTCCAGCTTGGGGCCAAACTCAATGATCGGTTCACCGGATTCGTCGGTCATCAACTCGCCGGATTGGCGATCCTTCTTGGGCCTGCCAATTTCCACCAGACACATGCGGCACATGCCAACCGGCTCAAGTTTTGGATGGTAGCAGAAGACAGGGATGTAGATGCCAGCCTGCTTGGCCGCATCCACCAGGAGCGTCCCTGCTGGAACGGTGACTTCAATGCCTTGGATTGTCAGAGTGACTGTCTTGTCGGCCATTATTGGCTCGCTACCTTGAGATCGAAGTCCGAGCGGAACCTTTCCACTCCGGCCACCACGGCACCAGAAGCGAACTCTCCCAGCGCGCAGAGACACTTGCCCTGAACCCCCTGAGCCACAGAATCCAGCAGATCTACATCATCCGGCGTCGCCGTGCCTTCATGTATCCGTTCAAGGATGTGGAGCATCCAGTACGTTCCTTCACGACAGGGGGTGCACTTACCACACGACTCATGTTTGAAGAATTTGGTGATCTTGTATTCCACCCACGAGATGTCAACCGAGTTCGTCAATGATAATGACCGAGGCTGAGCCGAGCTGTGATCCGACATTCGGGACGGACTCATAGTCCATTTTCGTGTCGAGCACCTCATCCGTGGCCATAAGAATCGGAGCCGAAGCCCCAGCGGGCAGGATCGCCTTGAGCTTCTTCCCGTCCGGAATCCCGCCGCCATGCTCAAAAATGAGTTCTCGGAAGGGCGTCCCCAGGGGCAGTTCGTAGTTGCCGGGCTTGGCGATGTTTCCCGAAAGACAGAAGATCTTGGTGCCCGGGCTCTTTTCCGTGCCGAAGCTCCGGTACCAATCAGACCCCCGTGAAACGATCAGTGGCACATTGGTCAGCGTCTCAACATTGTTGATCACCGTCGGAGCACTGAACAGCCCATTGACCGTCGGAAACGGCGGCCGCAAGCGGGGCATGCCGAGCTTGCCTTCCAGCGACTCCAGCAGGGCGCTCTCTTCGCCGCAGATGTAGGCACCCGCTCCCAGGTGAACATGAAAGTCCAGATCGAATCCCGCACCGAACAGGTTCTTGCCCAGGAAGCCCCGATCATACAGCTGCTGGATGTGTTCTTCCATCCGGGCGGCGTTGTCCCAGAACTCGCCGCGCATGTAAATGTAGGCATGGTTGGCTTCGGCGGCATAGCAGCAGATGGCCACACCTTCCAGGAACTGGAACGGATTGTGTTCCATGATCTCGCGGTCTTTGAACGTCCCCGGCTCGGATTCGTCGGCATTGACCGCCACATACCGCGGCTTCGCCTTTCCGAGAAAGCTCCATTTCAATCCGGTCGGGAACCCCGCTCCCCCACGCCCGCGCAGGCCGGAAGCTTTGACAACGTCGATGATTTCCTGGGGAGACTTGTTCTTGACCACGTCGGTGAAGGTTTCAAACCCGCCATGCTTGAGATAGACCTCGAGCTGGCCGATATCGGGGATATCACGATGGCGAAGGACAATATGCTCAGTCATCGGCGGCCTGCTTTCTCAGCCCCTCGATGATCTCCATCGCCGATTTAACGGTTTGATTCTCGTGATAGTGAATTCCTTCACTATCTTGAACCTGGAACATCGGCGCACGATCGCAACCTGCCAGGCACATGACCGCTTCGATGGTCAGCGCACCGTCCTCCGTCGTCTCACCAAGTTGCACGCCGATGTTCTCGCACAACGCGTCGGCGAAGTGCTCTGCCCCGCGCAGGGCGCAGGGGAGATCGGTGCAGATTTGCACCCTTGCTCGCCCTCCGGGTTCGTCGTGAAACAGCGTGTAGAAGCCGATCAGCTTGCCGACTTCAGTCGGGTCCAACCCCAAGATGCCTGCCACCTCATCCACTGCCTGTCTTGAGAGGTAGCCGTATTCGTGCTGCGCCATATACAACAACGGCATAATGGCGGCCCTTCTGTGTCCTTCCGGATACTTGGCCAGAATGCCATCAATTCGCTCGCGATACTTATCTGCCAGCAAAGACCTTACTCCTGAATGCGTGACCGCTGAGACTGCACCCTAGCGATCCGAGTCGCCCAATACGGGGTCGACGCTGCTAATGATCGCCACCAGGTCGGAAACGAGATGGCCCCTGGCCATGGCGGGAAGCGCCTGCAGACCGGCAAAACTCCCTGTCCGGAAGTGCACCCGATAGGGATGCGGGCTGCCATCGCCAACCAGATAACATCCCAAGATGCCGCGCGGCGACTCGGTGGCAACGTAGACTTCGCCGCTCGGCGCGCGAAAACCCTCGGTCCACAGCTTGAAGTGGTGGATGACGGCTTCCATGCTGTGGCCCAATTCAGCCCGCGGCGGCGGGACAAATTTCCGGTTGTCGCTCCTGAATAGACCCCCGGGTAGATCATCAATGGCCTGCTTAATGATGCGCAGCGATTCACGCATCTCACGCATACGCACCTGGTAACGGTCATACACGTCGCCGGTGGACTCCGTGGGAATGTCGAAATCGTATTTTTCGTAGCCGCTGTAGGGCTGCGCTTTGCGCAGATCGAAGCCCAGACCTGTGGCCCTCAACAGGGGCCCCGTAAGCCCCTCCTGCAGCGCCTCATCCGTCGTCATCCGGCTTATGCCCCGGGTTCGGTCAAGCCAAATGGGATTCTTTGTGAGAAGAGCCTCATACTGATCCAGTCTGGTTGGGAATCCGTCAAGAAAGCTGCGAAGAGCCGGCTCGAACTCTTCGGGTAGATCACGCCAGACGCCCCCCGGCCGGATGTATGAGCCCATCATCCTGGCCCCGGACAGGATTTCAAACATATCCAGGATGAGCTCGCGCTCGCGAAATGTGTACAGAAACACAGACTGCGCAGCCAGATCCAGCGCGTGGGTCCCCAACCACACCAGATGTGAGTTGATTCGCTGCAGCTCGACACCGATCACGCGGATGGCCTGGGCACGCTCTGGCACGTCGAGACCGACCAGCTTCTCGATCGCCAAGCAATAGGTGAGGTTGTTGCCCATGTTGTTTAGATAGTCCATCCGGTCGGTCATGACCAAGGCCTTCTCGTAGGTCTTGGCTTCCATGTTCTTCTCAATCCCGGTGTGTAAGAAGCCAATATCCGGGATGCAGTTGACGATCTCCTCGCCATCAAGTTCGAGAAGCAGCCGCAGAACCCCATGCGTGCTAGGATGCTGCGGCCCCATGTTCAACAGCATCGTTTCGCCAGTGAAGGCGCGCTCCGACACCAGGTGTTTGAGTTCTTCTGGGATGGCCTCATCTCCGGTTTCGGAGGCGAGGTGTTCGTCCTTAGTATTGTCGGTCATCATTCCTTCGCGTACGGCTTTCGTCGGTCGATCTCGTCGAAGTTGAATGTGAATTGGACTTCTTCGTATCCCAAGGGATAGTCTTTACGCAGAGGATGGCCTTCCCAATCCTCCGGCATCAAGATCCGGCGCATGTCCGAATGACCTTCGAATTGAACGCCAAACATGTCATACACCTCGCGCTCGTGCCAGTTGGCGTTCTTGAACACCGATTTAACGGTCGGGACAACTGGATCCTGGCCGGGAACCGGCACCCTCAATCCGAAGAACAAGTTGTTCGCCACGCTGTACAAGCGGTAGACGACGGCAAAACGCGGCTCCGCCGGCCAATAGTCGACCGCTGTCAGCAGGGCAAGGAAATCGAAATTGAGGTCAGGGTCGTCATGCAGAAGCTTGCAGGCCATGACCACGGCCTTTGGTTCAAGCGTCACTGTCGTATCGCCGCGGAATGTGGACACGTCAAGGATGTCATCCCCCAGGCGGTCCTTGAGCAAGGCGACGGATTGTTCAGTGACGCTCATGGTGCTCCTCGGTGGATTTCGTTTCGCGCGATGCCGTCCAAGTTACTTGGGCGACGGCACGCAAGCGGCGACAAATCAGGCCCAATCGGCCAGCTTTTCCTTTTTGACCTTCTCATGAAGCAGCAGGACGCCGTGAATCAGCGCCTCAGGGCGCGGCGGGCAGCCGGCGACGTACACATCGACAGGGACCACCTCGTCCACACCTTGCATCAGGGCATAGTTGTTAAAGACCCCGCTGCAAGACGCACAATCACCCATTGAAATGACCCATTTGGGCGACGGCATTTGATCATAGAGCCGGCGGAGAACGGGCGCCATCTTTCGACTCACCCGACCAGCGACGATCATTAGATCGCTCTGACGGGGGCTGCCCCGCATCAGCTCCATCCCGAACCGGCTCATGTCGTAGTCGGAGGCTTGCGCCGACATCATTTCGATCGCACAGCAGGCCAAACCGAACAGCATCGGCCACATCGCACCTGTTCTGGCCCAATTGACAGCCTTTTCAAGCGGCATGGCCACCGCACCAAAACTACCTGTCTTCTGACTCACAGCTCCCATTCAAGGGCGCCTTTCCGCCACGCATAGGCAAAACCGACGAGCAGGATCAGGATAAATAGGCCCATCTCGATCAGACCGAAGACTTTGAGACTCCTGAGGACGATTGCCCAAGGAATCAGGAAGACGGTCTCCACATCAAACAAGATGAAGAGGACGGCCACACGATAGTAGTGGACCGGGATCTGCCTTCGTCCGGCGCCATACGGGCGCATACCTGATTCGTAGGGTAGAGACTTGCGAAGAGTGTGTTTCCGAGGGCCAAATGTATGCCCGATGCCAACCACCAAAAACGCCACCGCCGTGGCGAGGACAAGCACAATGGCAATGGGAAGGTAGTCAGCGAGCATGCGCTCCTCGGTGATGGTCCCAGGCACAACCTGCCTCCTGGATCGGCAACTAGTTCATTTTATCACAAGCGAATCGGCGGTCAAATTCGAGGCAAAGGAGGCAGGGCAGCCCATCCATCAGATGAGGCTGGCTCCTATTCAGGTCCTTCTTGAGGGGTCTGACGCTGGGGATGCCTAAGAAAGATAGTCGCGCAAATGCCGGCTGCGCGTCGGGTGACGCAGCTTTCTCAGAGCCTTGGCTTCAATCTGCCGAATACGCTCGCGGGTTACGTTGAAGTATTTTCCGACCTCTTCGAGCGTGTAATCCTTGCCATCCTGCAAACCAAAACGCATTTCGAGGACCTGCCGCTCGCGCTCCGTGAGCACCGCAAGTGCATTCTGAACCTGTTCTTTGAGCAGCTGCTTGGCGGCTGCATCAACAGGCTCTGGCATGCTATCGTCTTCGATGAAATCGCCCAGTTGGCTCGACTCTTCCGTGCCAATCGGGGTTTCCAAGGACATCGGCTCCTGGGCGGTCCTGATGATCTTGCGCACCTTGGCAGCCGCTCGACGCCACTTCCGCATCAGCACAGGAGCCGGCGGGACTCCTTCTTCAATGCTGGTACGAATGCCGGCGATTTCGTCGGGCTCGAGCAGTTCCATCTCGAGCGCCAACTCCTCGGAAGTGGGCTCACGCCCCAGGTCTTGCACCATGCGGCGTTGAATGCGCATGAGCCTGTTAATGGTTTCGAACATGTGAACCGGAATGCGAATCGTCCGAGCCTGGTCGGCAATAGCCCTGCTTATGGCTTGGCGAATCCACCATGTGGCATAGGTGCTGAACTTGTATCCCTTCGCCGGGTCGAATTTCTCCACCGCCCGCAGAAGGCCAATATTTCCCTCCTGGATCAGATCTTGAAATGCAATGCCACGCCCCATGTAGCGCTTGGCAACACTCACCACGAGGCGCAGATTGGCCCGGATCAGATCGGCCTGGGCCTCGTCGGCCAGAGCGTGGACCACGCGGGCATCTGCATCAATCATCTCCCGCTCGGGAAGCCAGCGACGGAAGGTTCGCTTCGTCGGGACTCCTTCTCCTTTAGCAAACCGCTCTGACAGTCGGGCTTGGATTTCCGGAGTGAAGAGGTAGAAAGCAATGAAGACTTCTATGGCGTTGCGAGCCAGCTGCTCCCAGGCCGGGTCATTTCCCCACATCCCATTGTCGAGCCAGGCGCGTAGATAGGATGGGGTTTCAACCATCCAATCCTGACGAAGCTGGCGGGCCTCCTCCAGGATGAGCCCCAGGTCCGGCTTCCCGTGCCCCAAGCGCTTTCCGTCCTCCACCACGCGTTTCCAAGCGGTCTTGAGGTCTTCAAAGATCTCCTCTTGAACCGCCCGGGCCTGCTTGTCTTCATCCTTAACAGTCCGGGCCGCACGCCCCGCTCGCAGGACATCCAGCCGCCTGGCGGCTTCCATGCGCACGCTCAGCCAGAGCTCTTGATGGGATTCCAAGAGATCCACGCGCCCGATCTCTTTCAGATACAGGCGAACCGGATCATTGGTCTGATCGACCGTCAGATTGACCTCCTCGCGACTGTCCGCATCGTCGTGTGATTGATTTGATTCATCCTCTTCGTGTTCATCCGAGTCGAGGTCGACCTCGTCACTGTTCAGATCGGGGTCGACATCTACCGGCAGGCCATCGACCACGTCTACCGCATCATCATCTTCGTGACGCTGCGGACGCCGGCGCTTGGGCACCTTGGCGGGGCGTGACTTCCCGGAGTCAGCCATGCCTACCCGGTCCCGATGCGGGAGGCCGCTCCCGCTCGTTCAGGTCTCCGGGGGGCCTGTGCTCTGTCCAATTTCCGCTTCTCGGCCGCCAAGAAGACCGCCCTCGCATCCAGATCATTCGTCGATTCCTGGTCGTTTGACTCATGCGCCGTCTGTTGACGAAACTGAATCTGCAGCAACTCGTCGCTGATCCTACGCTGTCGAATTCGCAATGCGTTCTCCAGGACCGAAGTCAGAGCCGACTGCGGAGCCAAGTCCTCCTCCTGCACGCTCTGCTTTGAGGCTCTCAGCATATTCAACCAAGCTTGGCTCCAACCCCAGCCGCCACGCCCGGTCAGGGTCAACGTCCTCCTGCGCCATCCCCTTCTTGAGCGCAGAGAAGATCATTTGGCGTTCAGTACTCGTGAAATCATCCCGTTCCAACCGCTCCAAATCAAGAGACTGTAGCTCCCGATCCAAGCGGTAGATCAGACCCGGTTGATGTAGCAGAAGTCCGAGGCAGAATCTCTCGTGCTGAGCTTGTTGCCCATTCCGGGAAGGTCCCCGCTTTGAAGTGTCCGCAGAAGACTGACTCCTGGATCCTCGCCGCGGCTCAGCTCGCCAGGCCATCAGTGCCCGTTCGTCCACGTGCAAGGATCGGGCCAACTTCTGCCGATAGGCTTCACGCTCGACGGCATCGGAGACATCCTCGATCAATGGCAGCACCTGCCGAGCCACTTCGGCTTTCACTTTCGCATCATCAAGATCCCGGCCGCGCATGGCGACATTCATCACGTAGTCGACCACCGTTTGAGCGTCTTTGAGCAGCTCGGGCCAAGCCTCCGGAGACTCGACCACCACCTCGTCGGGATCCCGCCCTTCCGGCAAGCTTACGATCCTTAGCTCGGCGTCCAGGCGACCCTCGTGACGGACCAGACCGCGCGCATCAAACACCGGATCGAACTCACGGTCGAGCGCCTCTCGGGCAATGTCCAGCCCACGCAATGTGGCCTTGTCACCTGCCGCATCAGAGTCCAATGCCAAGATCATCCGCCGGCTGTATCGTTTCAAGAGCGCCAACTGGGGCTCAGACAGAGCCGTTCCCATCGGGGAGACGGCGTTTTTGAAACCTGCCTGGTGGAGCGCGATGACATCGAGATAGCCCTCAACGATAACGGCTTGATCTTCCGCTCGAATGGCTTTGCGGGCACGATCCAAGCCATAGAGCAGCCGACCCTTGTCGAAGAGGACGGTCTGCGGGGAGTTGAGGAACTTGGGCAGGTCGTCGGGGTCGACCACCCTGGCGCCAAAACCAACCATTCGGCCACGCGGATCGCGGATCGGGATCATAATGCGATTCCGAAATCGATCGTAGATTCCCCCAGACTCGCGCTCGCTCACCAAGCCAACTGCCGCGAGGTCTTCGGGTGTGTGTCCTTTGTCCAGCAGATGGGTCAGGGTCGCATCCCATGAGTTAGGTGCAAAACCTAGCTCAAATGCCTCGAGGGCCAATTCGTTCAGGCCACGCCCCAGCAGATAGGCCAGCACGCGCTTGCCTTCCTCGGTCGCTCGCAGCTGATGACGGAAGAAGGTAACGGCCGATTCGAGAAGCTCTCGGAGCTGTTCGTGCGCCTCGGCCTCCGCCGCTCGTTCGGGCGTCAACGGGCGGACCTCGACCCCGGCTCGCTCGCCCAGGATTCGCAGCGCCTCGGGAAAGTCCCAACCTTCCTTCTTCATGACATAGGTGAAGATGTCGCCGCCCTCGTTGCAGGCTCCAAAGCAGCGCCAAGTCCCGGTATCGGGGAAGACGACAAACGCAGGCGTGCGCGTATTCGAGTGAAATGGGCAAAAGCCGGTGTAGTTCTTGCCCGATTTCCTCAACTTGACCGTCTCGCCGACCAGCTCGACGATGTCAATTCGGTCCTTGACTTCGTCTACAACGTTCATCTGATTCCTCGTAAATCAGGGGATCGACCGATGTTGCGCCCCCGGAACGCGAGGGCGAAAAAAGAGCCGCCCCATCCTTGACTGGGCCGGCATTATAGCCTCTAGACTGATCCTCAGGCAAATGCGGGGAGAAAAACTGCCAGGCTGGGTCAGAATCCCTCTAGCTGGGAAAAATCAGCCACTCCGGCGGCGAGGGCAACGACTCGATCGAGAAGACCCAGGCGGTTGCTTTGGAGCTTCGGATCCTCCGCCATGACCAAGACCTCTTCAAAGAAGGCGTTAATCGGCGAGATCATCGGCGTGAACGCCGTCCGAAAGCCATCCACCGATCCAGGATCCCTTTCTTGGTCTTCGGCCGTCCGCAGCGCACCAAACAGGGTCTTTTCTGCCTCGTCCTGGAAGATTTTTGGGTCAACCTGGCGATCCCCTGGCTGACTCCGAGTGATTCGGGCACACCGCGGCATAAGCTTGAAGCGTTGCTTCCCAATCATCCTGCTCTACCCATTCTCCGAGTTGATCCACGCCTTGGGCGGCGCCGGCAGGATCGTGCCATTGCTCTCGGAGAATTGCCTTGACGACGTCATGCCGATGGCCCTCGCTCAGCAGGAGGGATTCTCCCGACCCCGCATGAAATCGAGGCACTCCTGCAGCGCCTTGGGGGACGCCTCGACGGGCAGCCCTTCGGCAGCCTGCCCAATGGCCCAGGTCAAGTCTAAGGAGATTTCATGCGCCACCAGGCTCTGAATAAGGCCAATCGCAGCTCGCCGGAGCGCGTACGGATCGCTGCCCCCGGTCGGCTCCAATCCCGCCGCAAACAGTCCGCTGAGTGAATCCAACCGATCGGCGATACCCACTGTCAGCCCAGGCAGGCTGCTCGGCAGCTGGTCACCTGCATATCGAGGTAGATAGTGCTCGAAGATCGCCTGGGCCACGGCAGTCGACTCTCCGGCTGCTTGGGCGTAAATCCTGCCCATCTCGCCCTGCAGAGATGTCATCTCGACCACCATCTGCGTGGCCAAGTCGGCTTTGGACAACCGGGCCGCGCGTTGGGCGGCATCGGATTGTGCCTTGTCCAAGCCCAACCGTTCAGCGATGACACCCGTCAGCCGCTCGATACGCTTGACCTTGTCCAGCATCGATCCCAACTGAGACTGGAAGACAAGCGTATCCAATCGAGGCAAGTAGGCTTCGAGAGGCTGGGAAAGATCATGCTTCACGAAGTAGTCCGCGTCGGCAAAGCGCGCCTTGACGACGGCCTCGTTGCCGCGGATCACTTCCTCAAGTTTCTCTTCTCGGCCATTTCGGACCCCTATGAAATAGGCCATGAGTTTTCCATCGGACTCGACCGGGAAATAGCGTTGATGCTTCTTCATCACGGAGACCAACACGGCCCTCGGCAGCTCAAGGTAGTCTGCAGGGATTGCCCCACGGAACACAGCCGGTGCTTCGACCAGACCCGTGACTTCATTCAGCAGATCTGGATCGCCCTCCACTTGTCCGCCAACTTCACCAGCGAGCTCCAGTGTTCTGTCCCATATGAGTTCTCTACGTCGATCTGCATCAACCACGACACCTTGGGTCTCAACCTGCTTGAAGTAGTCAGCGGCATCTTCGACCGGCAGTTCACCAGCGCCGTCCATCCTGAGCCCAAAAGTCCTCCGGCCAGAAGTCAGATCAGCGTAGCGGATGGGAATCACGTGTGAACCATGCAGCGCGAGCAAGTTTCTGATCGGCCTCGAGAAGCTCACTTCGGAATCATCCCAACGCATGGTCTTCTCGAAGCGCAGGCCCGAAAGCAACTCCGGTACAAGTCCAGATAGCACTTTGTCGGCCGACTCACCAGGCTGCCGGACTTCAGCCACCACGTAGCGCCCGCCGTCGAGGTCGCGTATCTCCAGCTCGTCCACACTGACACCCTGGCCGCGAGCAAAACCTTGGGCCGCCTGGGTTGGCTCCCCTGCTTCGTCGTAGGCTCGGTCAGCTGGAGGGCCCTTGACCGTTGTCACGGCGTCAAGCTGCCTTGGGGCGAGCGATTCCACATGAACGATCAGCCGGCGCGGTGTGCCTGTGATATGCACGGCGCCATGCCCCAGCCGCATTGCGTCAAGTGCGGTGGGGACGGTACTTGTGAGCTGCTCGACGGCTGCGGCTAGGTCTCCTGCCGGCAGTTCCTCGGTACCGATCTCAAGCAAGAAGTCGGCAGGGCCTTCGGGAGCTGGACCATCGACCGCCTGATCCTCAGGAGCGGCCAGGCTGGTTTTCGGCCATCGATCCAACCACGGAAATCCAAGCTGCCGGCGGTCTTCCACATAAGCTTCGGCCACACGCTGTGCCAGGCCCCTCATCTTGCCGAACAGAGCCGCACGCTCGGTGACACCCACAGCCCCACGCGCATCCAAGACATTGAACGCATGCGAACTCTTGAGGATGTAGTCATGAGCCGGAAATATCAGGCCGGCCTCGACAGCAGCTCTGGCTTCCTCTTGATAGACGGTTTGGAGCACCTTCAGGCGATCCACATCCGCCAACTCGAAATTGTAGCGACAGGCCTCCACTTCGGGAATCTTGTTCACATCCCCGTAAGTGAGATGGTCGTCCCATCTGATGTCCAAGAAGGAATCGACACCCTGCAGTGCCATGACGATTCTCTCAAGTCCATAGGTGATTTCCACCGAAACCGGATCAAGGGTCAGCCCTCCAGCCTGCTGAAAATACGTGAACTGCGTGATCTCCTGTCCGTCAAGCCAGACTTCCCAGCCAAGACCCCAGGCGCCAATTGCAGGCTGCTCCCAGTTGTCCTCCACGAAGCGGATGTCGTGTTCGTGAGGGTCGATCCCCAATGCCACCAAAGACTCAAGATAGCGATCCTGCGGATTTCCCGGATCTGGTTTCATGATCACTTGGAACTGATAGTAGTGCTGCCATCGATTGGGGTTTTCGGCGAAGCGCCCGTCGGCCGGTCGAATGGAAGGCTCCACGTAGGCCACCCACCATGGTTCAGGGCCGAGCACGCGGAGAAATGTGGCCGGATTCATCGTCCCGGCGCCCACCTCCGTATGGTAGGGCTGCCAGATGAGGCAACCTTGTTCAGCCCAGAATTGTTGTAGTTTGAGGATGACAGATTGAAAACTTGTCGGATCGTGGCTCGTCAAATTCGGGTCCTTCCCGTGTCTTTGGAGGGCGTATGGGTCTGAAAAGGCGGCCGGGGAAGTGCACGGACACGGTCCAGAAAGGCCGGTGCGTTCAGATCGCGCTCCAACTGATAAGTGAGATAGTGGAGCATCAGCTTTTCAAGTTCCGCGTGCACATGGGAACTCACTGAAGGGGCCAAGGCCGCCTTGAGTGGACTCCTCTGGTAGTGCCGCAGCACTTTCAGCGCCTGCAGCGAAATGGGCTGGACAAATTCTTGTCCCTGCCCACAGGCAGGACACATGACACCACCGGCGTTGGCCGAGAAGAACTGGTCTTGCGGTCGGATTTCATCGCCGCAACCCAGGCAGCGAAACAGTTCCGGACGATAGCCGACCAGATCCAGCATCCGGAGCTCGAAATAGCGAACCAGAGCCTTGGAGGGTGCATCCGATCCCAGCAAACCCAGGGCCTCGATCAGAAGCAGATACAGCGCCCGACTCTCGCCTTCTTCCACAGTAAATCGGTCGAGCAGCTCAACCATGTAAGCCGCCTGCCCAAGAAGCTCGAGATCCCGTTGAATACCGGGGAACAAATCGAGAGATTCGGCCTGGGTAATGATGTCCAACTCTCGCCCCCGGGCCAGAAGAAGCTTGGCCTGGGTGAAAGGTTCCAGATGACCCGCTTTGCGAGAACCGGGGCGGCGCACACCCTTGGCCACCACACGCAGCTTGCCAAAATCGGGGGAGAAGACGGTCAGCAGGCGATCTGCCTCGCCGAGGTTCATCCGCCTCAGGACAATGGCCTCGGTTCGGTAAATCCGCGGGCGCCCAGACATGCGGGGATTATACCAGCGGAGCCAAACTCAACTTGGCCGCCGACCCCGCCCTTCTCGCTAGCTCAGGCTGCCAGGGCCAAACGCATGCGGCAGCAGTTGATCCACGCTGGTCTCGAGTTGGATCTCTCCAGCAGCATCCACCAAATAGACCGTCATCTCCAGGTTGAACTCCCCCAAGACCTGGCGGCACGATCCACATGGGCTCCCCGCATTGTCGGTGGCTACCGCAATGGCCGAAAACTTGCGCTCACCCGCCGCCACTGCCGAAAACACGGCCGACCGCTCGGCGCACATGCTGGCCGGATAGGCGGCGTTTTCAACGTTCCCGCCCCTGAAGACCCTGCCTGTCTCGGTGAGCAAGGCCGCTCCGACTGCGTAACCCGAATACGGTGCGTACGCGTTTGTTCTCGCCTCGGTCGCCTGCCGGGCAAGGTCATCCCGTTGTTGATTTGTGATTGCCATCCGGCAAAGCCTCAACTTCCTCTGAAATCGGCGGCAGACGATGGGCGAGCACCTTCCGGATTCGTCGGCCGACGACCTGTTCTACTATCAGCTCCAAGCCGCCGGCTTCCATTCGCTCTCCCGGCTGCGGCACTCTTCCCAAATGACCGTAGATGAACCCGCCCAGGGTCTCGCTGGTGTCCTTGGGCAGCTCGGATCCGGCAAGCTCATTGACATCATCCAGATCGATCCCACCACTAAAGATGTACCGCCCTTCCTCAAGTTCTTGAAACGGAAGCTCTTCGGCAACATCGTACTCGTCGCGCACTTCACCGACGATCTCCTCCACGATGTCCTCGAAAGTGACCAACCCTGCCGTACCCCCGTATTCATCGACCACGACCGCCATCTGGATCCGTTTCGCTTGCATCTCGGACAGGAGTTCATCAACCCGCTTGGCCTCAGGTACAAAATACGCGTCCCGGGCCAATTCAGCCACGGCTTTGTCGTCAATCCCCTGGCGCCAAGCCCCCAACAGGTCCTTGACGTAGATCAGACCAATAATGTTGTCGATGGATTCCTTAAACACAGGCGCCCTTGAATAACCTGTCCGGAGAAGTGTATCTGTGGCTTCCTTCAACGAAGTGCTGTCCTCGAATCCCAGGACATCGATTCTGGGGACCATAACTTCGCGCGCCAGCGTTTCTCTCAGCCGGAAGATGGAGAAGATCATTGACCTCTCTTCGGACTGAATGACCCCACCCTCTTGGCCCGCGTTCACCAGAGTCATGATCTCCTCTTCGGTGACCAGAGGGTACTGACGGCCGGAGGGCGCATTGGCAATGCGGCGGCCGATCTTCAAGATGACCCATGCCAAGGGCGACAGGACAGCTTCGACGATGTTGACCAGGCGGGCCAAGCGGATGGCCCATGCCACTGGATTGCGAAGGGCGAGATTCTCCGCCAGGTAGCCAATCATGCCCGTCAGCACCCATGCGATCAATACGACCGCAGCCGCGCTGGCGATGATCGAATGAAACCCTTGATTGACGATCTCTGTGTAACTGATCAAGGCGATCCCGACCGCCAGCAGATGCAATACCCCCTGCCCAATCCTCAACGTGACAATCAGGCGGGTGGCCTGCGACGCTACCCGAGCGGCGGAGGCAGCCCCTGATATACCCTCCTCCCGAAGCCGCTTAAGTCTGGCAGGATGGCTGTTCTTGAGTGCACTGCCGGCAGCGGCCAAGAGGCCGTAGGAGAGCAAGAGCACAAGGAAGGCCAATGTCCCCAAGGAGCTATTCATGGTCCTCCTCTAAGCGTCGGATAACGCGCGCCGGCATGCCTACTGCGAGACTGTGATCGTCGACATCTTTGGTCACGACCGATCCCGCGCCCGTGCGGGCGCCGTCTCCGATACGAAGCGGTGCAACCAGCATCGTATCGCTGCCGATGAACGCTTCCCGACCGATGTGAGTCTCGTTCTTCTTCGCTCCGTCGAAGTTGCAGGTGATGGTCCCTGCGCCGATGTTGGTCTCCGCGCCGATGGTGGCATCCCCAATATATGAGAAATGTCCCATCTTGACCCCCTGGCCGAGACGGCTGTTCTTCACTTCTCCAAAGTTGCCCAGGTGGACTTCATCTGCGAGTTCAGCGCCTGTTCGCAGGTGCCCAAACGGGCCGATCTGCACACGATCACCCAACGTGGCACCCTCTAAGTGGGAGGCGAGGACGACGCAGTTTTCGCCAACGCGGGAGTCCTTGATCACGGTGTTGGGGCCGATCACGGATCCTGCGCCTATGCGGGTCTCCCCCTGGAGATGCGTGTTGGCCAAGATGGTTGCGCCCGAGCTAAGGCTCACCCCCAATTCAATGTAGGTCGACGACGGGTCCTGAAGGGTGACGCCCTGCTCCATCCAATAGTTGCCGATCCGCTGTTTGGCGACAGCCTCGGCTTCGGCCAGATGGGACTGCGTGTTGATGCCGATCACCTCACCGGGGTCCCGCGTTTCCACCCAGGCGACCTGCTGTTCTTGCTCAGCGGCAGCAGACACAAGATCCGTGAGGTAGTACTCGCCTTTGGGCGAGACAGGCAGATTGTCCAGCTGCTCCCAAAGCCATTCCGCGCGAACGCAGTAGACGCCAGCGTTAAACTCATGGATAGCCAACTGTTCGGGAGTCGCGTGGGCTTCCTCGATCACACCAGTGATCCGGGCATCCGATTCTCTCAAGATACGCCCGAATCCCCGCGATTCGCCTGCCTTGACGGTGAGCAACGTGATTGGGCCGGGGTTGGCTGCTTGGGCATCGATCAAAGCCGCCATGGTCCCAGCCGTGACCAACGGCATGTCGCCGTTGGCAATAAGGACTGGGCCTTGATGCCCTCCCAAAGCCTCCTTAGCTTGCAGCGCGGCATGCCCGGTTCCCAGCCGCTCCTCTTGAACGACCCACGTGGCGTCAGCGACCAACGGCCGGATCGCTTCCTGGCCCGGACCAAGCACGATCGTAGGTGGGCGGCCTGTTGCTTCCCGACACGTCTCTGCGACCCATTTGAGCATGGGCCGACCGGCTACGGTGTGTAAGACCTTGGGAAGCGGCGATCGCATGCGAGTTCCAAGGCCGGCCGCCAGCACGATCGATTCGCACGACATCACCTGACTCCTAACTTGAACCGGGGGGCAAGAAACGCCATTGTGCCGTGTTCACGACCGGCCCAGAACGGGAACAGCGCGCCCAACCTTCTTTCGAGTGGATAACGTAAGGGAGGATCGTCAAGCACGAGGTTCAAGACATCCAAGGGGGTTTCAACTGGGGCGCCAGGATTCGAACCTGGATTAACGGATTCAAAGTCCGCTGTGCTGCCGTTGCACCACGCCCCAACGGACCCACCTTTGAGGCGGGAAAGCGAAATTGTAACATAGCGACTGGCATGAATTCGTTTCTCGTCGACCTGAAAGCCACGAGGTTGGTTTCGATCTCCTCAGCCGTCCACATCAAGGACGCAATTGGATTCAATGCTCAAGCGGATTCCTCATCATCCACCAGACCCATTTTGCGGGCTTCTTCGTAGGTCAGAGCGTCGCCTTCAGCTTCCGGCCGGCCCGGCGAATCTGAAACGGCCTGCTCCCAGAAAAACTCGGCCCCGGAAGAGTCTACGTCTTTGGCCGCTTGTTCGAGATCTTCTGGCTTGATATCCTTTTTGGCCACTTCACCCTCCGTTCCGTGTTCAAGAACCTCTGCCTGAACAACCTGGCGATCTTCCTTCTGATCCTGGTTCAAGAGATCCAACAGGCCTTCAGCTGCACGACGGCCGAAATGCACAACGGCCCCCATTTGACCTGCCTCCTGACGTCCCCGGAACACCATCAGAAGAACATACTGCTCGCCGACATTCGTGAGATAGAGATCGTGGGTCTCCCCATCAAAATGATGGAAGTTGGAAGGGGCTTCCGCCCGGAGAAAGCGGCTAACCTTTAGAGCTGCTTCATGCGCTGCCATGAGCGAAGGGAGCCCGGTTTCAAGGTCGAGGTCTTGAATTTCGCCCGAGCGAGCGACAAGTTTGCCGTCGGCATCGATCAACATCACGGCTTCGGCGCCCAGCTCCTGGCGGAGGTCCATCAGCTTCGAAGACGCCGCCTTCGGGAGCCCGGGTCCGACTCCCGGGACACTTTCGGCACCGATCAATTCCGCCAGTGCGTGTTCGACAATTTCCAGGAACATGTTGGTGCCGATCGGCTTGCGCAGAAAGGCGATAACCCCCAAGGCCTCCGCTCGGCGGCGGACAGCTTCGGTTGGATCACCCGTGATGAGGATGGACCTGGCTTTGGGGTTGATTTCCAGGACTCGTTCGACCAGTTCTAGGCCGGTCATCCCGGGCAGCCGCAGGTCGGTTACGAGCAAGTCCAGCGGTCCACGCGAGATCTCCAGCAGGGCTTCCTCCGCAGATGAAACGTCGTTGATGATGTAGTCCTTGGAGGAGACCTCGAGTGCCGAACGGAGAACTCTACTTACCTGGCGTTGATCGTCCACCAGGAGGATCCGGGGCGGGGTCATGCGGCCGATTGTAGCACACGGATGGGACGGGGCAATCAAACTGTGGGGCTATCACTACGGACCACTTCGAACGCGGCGATCCGCTGCTCCTGGCCTTCAAACTTACGTGGCGGCGCGCTCAACGCCCCAAGCGAATCAAAGCCGCGTTGCCAGGTCCAACCAGCGTCGTATCCAATGGGATGTCATTGCGATCGAGCAGATTGGCGGTCAAGGCCCAGTACATGAGGTCGTCCAACACACCCTTCTCCGCGTACGGCATCTCGTCCTTGAGATAGATGTGAAGGTCCGAAGCGGTTTCGAAACGGCTCAGCGCTGTCGGACCCACCACCGGTGGAACAAATCGGGGAATCACGAAACCATCCGATGGATGATCGGTGCTGTGGCACTTGGCTTGCCAGCAGTTCTGATGCTCTGGATCCCATTGAGCCAACCAGCCGGCGGTCAGACCTAAACCTGTATCGGCATGACATGCTTCGCACCAGTCTTGCGTAGATGCTCTCGCCAATCTTGCATCTGATCCAGCCCCGGTGCGTTGAAATGGCCATACTTGGTGATATCGTCTTCTGGACTTATGGATGGTTCGATCGTCTGGGATGTGTTCTCGATCTGGGTGGAAGCGCGAAAACTCCATAACCCCCAACCCCCTGCTGCAAGCAATATGACACCGGTAGCTGCAAGGATACGTTGACGGGTCATCGCCGCCTTCCTTTGCCGCCGTCATGCCAGCAATTTGAGGCCGTGGTCACTTATCTACTTTATACGACAGATTGGGGCCTGTTTCAGCGTTGAATGGCGATCGATCCGGCGCTATCCGAGGTGACCTGAGCGCCAGTTGGAACCAGACCATTTTGCCGCAGCAGGTAAGCGGTCAGCGCCCAATAGGCATCGGCGTCAAGAACGCCAGGGTCTTGGAACGGCATCTTGTGACTGATGAATTGGTGGAGATCGTCGGCCGTCTTGAACTCGGACAACGTGGTTGGGCCGATGATGGCCGGAACGTGGCGGGGCAGCTGGAAGCCTCCGGGCGGATGGTTCAGGCTGTGACACTTCGATTGCCAGCAGTCTTGATGCTCAGGGTCCCAGGTCGCACGCCACGCATCCGTCAACCCTTGCCCTCGATCGCCATGGCAGGTGATGCACCAATCGCCGTAGATCTTGGCGCCGACATCTGCCTGCGCCAACCCCGGCTGGTCGTAGTTGCTGTAAGTCGTGATACCAGCCGAGGGGGTCATCATGCTCGAAGGCGCCATGCTCACCGGTTCAACAGCCCGGCTGGCATAGACCTGCCAGGCTCCGACCCCGAGCAAGCCAATGACGATGGCAGCCGCCACGAACGCCCACTGTTTGCGCTGCATTGTGATTCCTACCGATGGTCGCTAGAGGCCCGTGGTGGCACCGCTACCGGGCAATGACATCTTTGGGGATGCATCCATCTATCTCACAGTCCCGAAAAGAAGCGCCGGGTCGCCTTGGCAACCCGGCGGCTCAGTCTCGAACCGGTCTGACTTTCCTGGCACGCTAACGCGTGCCACGCAAGCGCGGATCAAGCGCATCGCGCAGACCATCACCCAGGAAGTTGAATGCGAACATAGTGATCGCCAATGCGATCGCTGGGAAGAGCGCTTGATTGGGATAGCTGCGGACGACGCGGGAGCCATCGGATATCATTGCTCCCCACGAGGGTGTTGGCGGGTTGACTCCAAGGCCGATAAACGATAGGAACGCCTCGGTCAGGATATACGAAGGGATAGCCAAGGTTTCAGCCACGACCAATGGACCGATGATATTGGGCAGAATGTGCTTGGTCATAACCCGGTAGTTGCGTGCGCCAATGGCGTGTGCCGCCTCTACATACTCCTTTTCACGCACCGAGAGCACCTGGCCACGGGTGAGGCGGGCCATGTTCTGCCAGGCCGTAACACCGATCCCGATAAAGATGAAGAACATGCCCCCCATCTTGGTGTCGATATCGCTGAGCATGTAGCTGAAACTTCCAGGATCGGGTTTAGCCAGGGTCGAGCGGAAGAACGCCATCAACAGAATGATAAACAACAAGCTGGGGAAGGCATACATCACGTCCACGACGCGCATCATCAGATCGTCCAGGCGCCCACCGAAGTACCCAGAAATGCTCCCATAGGTGACACCCACCAGCATGCTGATGATCGGGCCGACAAACGCCACAGCCAGGGATACCCTGGCGCCGTAGATGATCCGGCTTAGCAGATCACGACCGACATAGTCGGCCCCAATCAGATAGTCGGAGCTGACGTTGGCATAGCCCTTCATGGACGGGAAGATGGAAAACATCCACTCCGGAACCTTATTATTGTCGGTCAAGACCTGCTCAGAAAAGGACTTGGGTGCGATCAGCGGGGCGAAGATCGCCATCAAAACCAGGATGATCACCAGCGCACCGCCGATGACCGCAGCCCGGTTGCGGATCAACCGCCTGTAGGAGTCCACCCACAGGCTCTGGCCCTTTCTGGCCTCTTCGTTGAATTCAGGCTCTCGCCCAGCTTCGAAAACGTCAGCTTGTGTCGCCACTTGTGTCTCCTAGGGCCTAACTGTACCGGATCCTGGGGTCAAGCCAGGCATAGACAATGTCCACCGCCAAGTTGGCCACGACAAGAAACATGGCGTAGAGCAGAATCGTGCCCATGATCACCGGATAGTCTCGGTTTGTTATGCTTGTCACAAAGTACTTCCCCATCCCGGGGATGCCAAAGATCAATTCGGTGACGAACGTCCCCGTCACCAGGGCGGCAAACAGGGGCCCAAGTATTGTCACCACCGGGATGAGTGAGTTCTTCATCGCGTGGCGCAAGATGACAATCCGCTCCACCAGGCCCTTGGCTCTCGCCGTGCGGATATAGTCCTCACGCACGACCTGCAGCAGGCTGGCCCTTGTGAGACGGGCGATAATCGCCGAGCTGCCCAAGCCCAAGGCCACGGATGGCATAGCGGCGTGCTTGATGAAATTGGCGTCCAGCTCTCTGGGCAGAAAACCCAGCAGATAGGGCGGTTGAGCCCCCCAACCATTCGTCGGAAGCCACTTGAGCGACACGCCAAAGATCCACACCAGTGTCGGGCCAAGCACAATCACTGGCACCGATACACCGAAGACGGCCACCCCCATGCCCAGGTAGTCCCAGACCGAATTCTGTCGCAGCCCGGCGAGGATTCCCAAAGGCATCCCAACCACCATCGCCACCAAGAGGGCGAAGACTCCTAGTTGAGCTGATATCGGAAGTTGGTCGCGGATGATGTCGTTGACCGTCCGGCTCCGGGAAGCATACGATGGGCCGAAGTTCATCCATTTGAGCCAGCGCCCGTCGCTGATCTTGATGTTGAATACGGCGCTGTCTTGGAGTGAATTACCCGGAGGGATGGTCGACAGGTGCGGCACCAGTACATCGTTCAAAAAGCGAATGTACTGCTGTGGCAGAGGTTCATCCAAGTGATAGCGTTCGTTGAGGTTGGCGATGATTTCGGGGGGAAGGGCCTTTTCCTGGTCGAAGGGACCACCTGGGACGGAGTGCTCCAAGATAAAGGTCACCGCCGACACCACCAGCAAGACCAAGAACATCCACATCGTACGTCGAATAATGAACCGTGCCATGGCCACACTCCACTAGGTTTTGGCCTACCAAACACCGGGTTGTGTCTCTGAATGCATCAGGGGCGCAAACCGCTGCCGGGTAGATGAGAAGGGTTGTTTGGAGGGGCGTACGCCCCTCCAAACAACCACTTCAGGCTTGAGAAAGCCTAGTGGGGCATCACATCCCACTTCTCGTACGACTGCCGCTGGATCACCGAGAAAGTTCGCTCGATGTACGGCTTGGTTACCGAGACGGAGGTGTACCAGTAGATCGGGATCATCGCCGCGTCGGTCTTGACCAGGATTTCCTCAGCCTGCGCATACAGATCGGTGCGCTTCTGAGCATCGGTCTCCGTGGCCGCCTGGTTCAGCAGATCCTCGTACTTAGGATCGTTCCAGTTCAAGCCGCCACCTTCGGTCGGATTGGCCGAACCACCGAAGCCCACGTCTTCCTTGAGGAAGTTGTTGGCATCCGGGTAGTCCTGGCACCAGCCCAACCGCCAGATCTGCGGGGTCCCCTTGGGGTCGCGGATCGTGTTGAGGTAGACCTTCCATTCCTGGTTGGTCAGCTTGACGTCAACGCCCAGGTTGTCCTTCCACATCTGCTGGATCGCCTCAGCAATTTGCTGGTGCCCAGAAGAAGTGTTGAACATCAGGGTCAGGTCGAGCTGATCGGCCGTCTGGCCGGTGTCATCCAGGTAGGACTGGAGCTGAGCCTTGGCATCGTCGGGGTTGTAGTACACGCCCAGATCGGGGTAGTTGTCAGGGCTCGGCGCGCCTGCCAGACCGGGGACGGAGAACCAGTGCGCCGGCAGCTGGCCGCCCTTGGTGACGTTGTCGATCAAGCTCTGGCGATCAACGGCCTCGGACAGAGCCAGGCGGACGCGCTGATCACTCACTACCGGGGCCTGGGTGTTGAACCCGTAGTAGTAGGTGCAGGGTGAGGGTGCGATGTGCAGCTCTTTGGAGAGCTGAGGATCGGCCTTCACCCGGTCGATGTCGGACAGAGGAACGGCGGAGTAGTCCACATCGCCGGCTTCATAAGCGGCGAAGGCAGGCTGGGAGTCCAGCATGCTGAACTGAACTTCGTCGATCTTCGGCTGCGGGATATTGTCCATACCGGGCCAGAAGGGGTTCTTGACGATGGTCAGCGTCGAGTCATGGACCCATTCCTTCAGAGCGAAGGGGCCATAGCTCTGCATGAAGCCGGGCTCGATCCAGCGATCACCACGGGCCTCGGTGCAGTCATCACCGTCGATCACCCAGCTCGGCTCTGCCCGGGCGATCCACATACCGGCGATGTTGACGTTGTACGCTGCCGCCTGGTTGAACGTAATAGCCAGGGTGGTGGCATCGGGAGCGGACACGCCAACGTCGGCGGCCGTACCGTCACCACTGTTGTAGGCATCTGCACCCGCGACAGCGAAGCCCAACACATAAGCGTAGGACGAGGCCGTGGCAGGGTTGATGGTGCGAAGCAGGCCATACATGAAGTCCTGCGCGGTCACCATACGCGGGTTGCCGTCGCAGTCCATTACCTGGACGACCTTCGAACCGTCCCAGCGCACCCAAGGAATATCGTCGCGCAGGTGGAAAGTGATCGTCTTGCCATCAGCGCTCGTATCCCACGAGGTAGCCATGGCCGGCAAAATCTCACCCGTCGCTTCGTTCTGGCGAGTAAGTCCAACGGTCAGCTCTTCAACCACCTGGACTGACGAAGTATCAGTTGAGGTCGATGGGTCGAGGGTCGGGACGTCGCCTACACCCATGGTCGCAGCATCGCGAACTACCTTGGGCCCCATTGCCTGGGGACCCGGTGTCGCGGTGATGACTTCGGTCATCGGTGTGCCCTGGACCATTCGAGTCACCTCGACGGTCTGGACAGCGGCGGTTCCGCCACAGGCGGTCAGGACCATGCTGGCGACAACCAGCACCCCGAACACCATCATGAACTTGCTTGTTCTCATGGCGCTCTCTTCTCCTTCCAAGAGTTATAAATTTGCGATCCCAAACGGGTTGGTCTTGCTTGACACTTTCTCCCTATCGCACCACCTCCTCTCGATCTTATGCGGGTCGCTACCAGCTTCTTCTTTCAACGAATTCCGGCCTGCTCACGCAGCCAGGCTGGCCATATTCTAAACCAGGTGGCAGTACACCCAATGCCCGGGGGATATCTCCCGCCATTCGGGAACCACGTTCTCACAGACCTCGACCGCCAACGGGCAGCGTGTATGGAATTGACAACCTGATGGCGGGTTGGCCGGGCTTGGCACGTCCCCTTCCAGAATAATCCTCTTGCGGCGCTTTTCCTTGCCCGGATCCGGAATAGGGACCGCCGAAAGCAGCGCTTGTGTGTACGGGTGGAGAGGATTGGTGTAGAGTTCCTCTCGATCGGCCAGTTCCATGATCTTGCCCAGATACATGACTGCCACTCTGTCTGAGATGTGGCGAACCATGCTCAGGTCGTGAGCGATAAACAAGTAGGTGAGCCCCAGCTTCTCCTGCAGTTCTTCGAGCAGGTTGACCACCTGGGCCTGGATGGACACGTCCAAAGCGGAGATGGGTTCGTCGCATACGATGAATTCGGGTTCCAGAGCGAGGGCTCGGGCAATGCCGATTCTCTGACGTTGGCCACCGGAGAATTCATGCGGATAGCGGTTGATGAAGTAGGGGTTGAGGCCCACCAGCCGCAGCAATTCCTCGACACGTTCGCGACGCTCGCGACGGCTGCCAATTTTGTGGACATCCAATGGTTCCCCGACAATCGCTCCCACCGTCATGCGAGGGTTGAGCGAGGCGTAGGGATCTTGGAAAATAATCTGCAGATCGCGCCGCAGGCTGCGCAGCTTCTCTGCTCCCGCTTCCGCCAGATCAGTGTCACCGAAGAAGACATGCCCGGACGTGGGTGGATAGAGCTGAAGAATCGTGCGGCCCGTGGTCGATTTTCCACATCCACTCTCGCCGACCAAACCGAGAGTCTCCCCTTGAAAAATCTCGAAGCTGATGCCATCCACGGCCTTGACCGCGCCGACCTGCCGCTGAAGGAAAATGCCGCGCGTAATCGGAAAATGCTTCTTTAGATCGTCGACGCGAACCAGGGGCTTGCCGTTGGTCTCTGTCATGCCACCGGCTCCGGCATCGGAATGCCCGCCTCAGCCAGCATGTCCTGCCTCAATTCGTTGGTTTCCATATTGACCCAGCAGGCAGCTCGGTGATTGGGCTCCATCGCAAACAAATGCGGGTTGTGCTCCCGGCAAAGATCCTTCGCGTATGGGCACCGCTCGGCGAAGGGACAGCCCGACGGCAGATCAACCAGGTCTGGAGGAAGACCTTCGATCGATTCGAGTTTGTTGCCGGCGTCCTTGTCCATCCGGGGCAACGATCTGAGAAGCATCGAAGTGTAGGGATGCATCGGCTTCGTGTACAGATCATCCACTCGGGCATCCTCGACAATGAACCCCGCATACATCACCAGGACTCTATCCGCCAACCCAGCGACCACGCCCAGGTCATGCGTGATCCAGATCAGCGACATCCCAAACTGTTCGCGCAATCGGAGAACAAGGTCGATGATCTGGGCCTGGATGGTCACGTCCAACGCCGTCGTCGGCTCATCGGCGATAAGCAAGGTCGGGTTGCAGCTCAGAGCCATGGCGATCATCGCCCGCTGTCGCATCCCGCCAGAGAATTGGTGCGGGTAGTCGTCCAGGCGATCGCGCCCGTTCGGAATACCTACAAGTTCCAAGAGTTGGGCAGCCCGTTCCTCGGCGTCTTCCTCGCCCATGCCCAGGTGGACCATCAGCGGCTCTTTGAGTTGAAGGCCCACAGTGAGCACGGGGTTGAGGGATGTCATGGGATCCTGGAACACCATGGCAATCTGGCTGCCACGGATGGACCGCATCTTGGATTGGGGAAGCTTGAGAATATCCTGGTTGTTGAAGATGACATGCCCCTGGACCGTCGCCGGCGGTTCAGGTAGCAGGCGCATCACAGAGAGAACCGACACGCTCTTGCCGCAACCGCTCTCACCTACAATACCGACCGACTCGCCTTCTTCAATGCTGTACGAAATGCCGTTGACCGCCTTGACCGTCCCTTCGTCGGTATGGAACCTGGTTGTCAGGTCCTTAACTTCCAAAATGTGTCGAGACAAGCGGTTCTCTCCGTCCCTTATGTATTAATATGAGGATCGCGTCGTTGATCGATCCCCTGCCGACGCGCGACCGGGTCACGCCAACCCGAATCAAATCCTGTCGTCCCTGCAACCCTGACCCGGGTCGGAAAGGCAGGCCGCGACTTGATCATCCACGCCCTGCCTTTGGATTTTGGACTCTGTGAGCTATTGCACCTGCGGCGATTATACCCACAAATGAGCCGTCGTCAACCATATTCAATTTTGGCCAGCCAGGTTGTCCGGACAAGGTATCTACCAATAGACCATTAGGCTCTGAGGCTGATGATGCCCAACCCCAAAGGGCTAGCGTACAACATGATGTTGTCCGCCTTCCGGTGTTCAACGTCCTTGTAGGTCGGCAGCCGCGCACTCTTCAGGGAGGTCTTTCGGGAACCGGGGCGAGCCGTATCCAGGGATAGGGCCGCCATTTCCAGCACCCGCCTGCGTGTATCGAGAGGCGCGGAGACCTCAACCCGCCATTCGTGCAGAGTCTGCTTCAATTCGTAGTCGAAATCCGGCTCGTTGAACAACCTAAGAAAACTCATACGTCGCCAATGTCATTTGCCAGGCCTCCGTACGCAGCCTCTTCTTCAAGGCTGCGCGCGCGTAGTACATTCGCGATTTCACGGTACCTTCGGGTACGCCCAAGATCTCAGCGATCTTGCTCATGGGCAAATCATTCACGTAGTACATCACCACCACGACCCGCTGCGGGAATGGCAACAGGGCCACCGCCCGGCGAACACGGTCGGATTGTTCCTGGATTTCAAGTTGATGATGGGGCGTCGGCCGGACTTCTCTGCTCAACCATTCCCCTAGCTCACCCAGATAGCGCATCCAGCGTTTTCGTTTCTTGATCCATGTGTACGACAGGTTGGCCGTAACTCGGTAGAGCCACGGCTCAAGCGGCCGGTCAGGATCAACGCGGTGCGCAAACCGATACATCCGAAGGAAGACGTCCTGCAACAAGTCGGACGCCGCGTCTTCGTCGTTGGTGATCATCAGCGCGGTTCGATACACTCTCTGTTGATGGCGATCATAAAGCACGCCCAGAGCGTCGAGGTTACCGCTTTGGAGCTCTAGAATCAGATCTTTGTCGCTATTTTGGACCAGTTTTTGGGCCATTTCTCTGCGACTTCGTTTCCCTATCTACGGTTGGAAGGCTCAACTGGTTCAAATCAATTCCTGATCAATTCTAAGGCATGGATCTTACGTCATCATTGCATGAAGGACCTTAATTGCCAGACGGACAGGCATGCAATTGCTCCATGTCCCAAAAAACGCTTGGCGAGGAGGGGTCGAGAGCAAAGCCGCACACCCACGGGGCGAATGCGACCATCCTGGGACGGACAAACAGTGGGATCGCAGGCAGTTGATCTCTCAAGATATCTTGGGTCTGGATGACCGCGTCCCCATAGGCGGCGTTGTCTGGCACCCCCAGCAGGGACTGCCTGCATGCTGCGTCATACGCCTGGTCGTTGAACCCGGATGCGTTGCTGCCATATGGGTGGTCATCGGACGGCACTTCCCAGCTGGCAAACATATCGCACGGCGGAGAGGTCAGAGTTGGCCAAGACCAGACCACCGCTTGAAACGTCCGACCGAAGACCGGCCCGTCCGGCCAGCTGGCGAAGAGATCAGCCGTGTCCACCATCTTCACATTGACCTCAACGCCACACTTGGCCAATTCGGTCGCTAGTGTGGTGCCAAGGCTCGCATAGACGTCTCCCGTCGGCATCAGCACCTCGAAACTCAATTGTGTCCCGTCCTTTACGTCCGGGATTCCGCTCGCTTTTCTTACCTCGGAACCAGAGGGCCCACTCATCCAGCCCACATCGTTCAAGAGTTTTCGTCCGGCGGCTGGATCGTAGACTTCCGGTGTCGCGGGCGCTGAATACAGCGGGAACGATGGGGGCAGATAGCTGTCCGCAGGTTCACCCGTGCCATGCAGCACCGAATCGACGATCTCCTGTCGGTCAATGCATGCCGACAGGGCATGCCGGGTGCGAGCGTCCGAAAACAATCCTGCCACCGTTCCACCTGATACGGGATCCAGATTCATGTCCATCCGCATCACCAGCTGTCCAGGAACACTGGTATATCTCAGGTCGGCGGCCTCTTGGGCGGCACCCAACTGCGGCACGTCGCCCGGCCCGAGCAGCGTTTCGTCCAAGATGTCACACTCCCCCGTCTTGACCTGTTCAATGGCGCTGCCGCCCTGATCTCCCAGGAAGCGGAAGATCAAGCGCTCGAATCCCTGTTCCTCGGGCCAATTCGCCCAGTAGCTGGTGTTCGGAGTGAGAACGATCTGTTCTCCAGCTGTCCAATGGCTGATTTGGTAGGGCCCCCATCCGATGGGCATTCTGGCTGCCAGCTTGGATGTCCGCACCTCGCCAGCAGACATCCCCGCGAGCACATGCTCCGGCTGCGGCGTCCAGAAGTTCGATCGGTAGTCCGCATCGATAAATCCAGGCAGTCCGATCCATTCCACCGTCAAGTCATCGACCTCTTTGTAGCTGAAGGTACGCGCAAAGAGATACTTGGTGCTGGGTGTGGCCGGATCCCCATCCAGGGTGAAGGAATAGACCGAGTCGGCCGAGGTGAGCGGTTCTCCGTCGGACCAAGCCAGATCTGATTTCAGCCTGAAATCGGCCACCAGCCGGTCCATGTCTACCGCACCACCCGTGTAGGTCTGAACGCAACTTGCCTGCGTGCAGCCGGAAGGCAAGTAGGGCTTGCCGCGAGCGAGAGATTCTGGTTGATCCGTTTCGGGGTTGACGTAGATATCACCTGATCGGAGACTGACGCTTTCGAAACGAGCTCCCCCGTTGGCCAAGCTCGGCAGGTCATCCAGGATGACTGGCTTGGGCTGGAACCCCAACACATCGATCGGCCCATCGTAGATCGCCTCGAGGACAGTATCGGCCTCGCGACTCGTGTCACCATAAAGATAGAGAGAGCTAGGCTCCTGAGCCAGGCACACGATCAAATCAGTATGGATCGGCGGCGGCGTCGGTGTTGGCGGTGCGACTATCACGTTCTTTGTGGGCGCCAATGTCGGAAGTGCTGGCTCGGGTAGGCGCGAACATCCCACCAATCCTGCGATGAGTCCAAGCCAGAAACATGTTCTCACCAAAGTTGTCTTCATCCCCCTTCTCCTTCGTCAATTGATGTCCTCGGGGAGTGACCTTCCCCGGGAAGATCGGCCAAGAAAGCTCGGTCCTCATCGCTGAGGTCCACGGAGGCAATGAGTTCCGGTCTTCGTGCCACAGTTCTCAGCAGGGACTGACGGCGGCGCCATCGCTCGATGGCAGCATGGTCTCCAGACCGGAGAATATCTGGCACTTCCCAACCTCGAAACTCGGCCGGCCGTGTGTAGTGTGGATACTCCAGCAATCCTCCAGAATGGGAATCGCTTTCCGCGGCCGAAGCATCCCCAAGGACGCCCGGCAGCCACCGCGCCACGGCATCGATCACCATCAGAGCCGGCAATTCACCACCGGTGAGCACGAAATCACCGACCGAGATCTCGTCGCTCGCCAGGTGTTCTCGCACCCGCTCATCGACACCTTCGTAACGGCCGGCGATCAGAGCCAGGTGCGGGACTTGCGCCAATGCGGCGGCCATCTTCTGGTTCAGCGGCCGCCCCTGCGGTGTCAGGAGGATCACCGGCACCCTCCCTAACATTTCCTCCAGGACAGATTCAACCGCGGCGAAGATCGGCTCGGGCTTCATAACCATACCGCCGCCACCACCGTAGGGCACGTCGTCGGTTGTACGATGGCGATCCGTGGCGTAGTCCCGGATATTGTGGAGACGGACGTCCAGGATCTCTTCGGCTTGAGCGCGACCGATAACACTGGCCCGAAGATAGGGTTCCATCACCTCCGGCATCAGGGAGAAGACATCGAAGCGCATCATTGCCACCCCGTCACAACCACTCTATCCCGCCCCTGTTCTTTTGCACGGTACAGCGCCTGATCGGCCACATCCACCAGCTGGTCGGCATCTGACGCGTCTTCTCCCAAGGTAGCGATTCCCTGGCTCACGGTCGGCGAAGGCATCCGCCTTCCCAGCCGATCAACAGGCTCGAGAGAGGACAATGTTTGCCTGATGCGGTCGGCGACCATACGCGCTTGAGATTTGCTGGCGCCGGCCAGAGCCACACCAAACTCCTCCCCACCCCATCGGCCCACCGCATCCCGGCTTTTGACATTGGCTTTGATGGCCTGCACTGTCGTCTTCAGCGCAACATCGCCTGCCACATGACCGAATTGGTCATTGTAGGCCTTGAAGTGATCGACATCCAGCATGATTAAGCTCAAGTCCAATTTATCGCGCTTGACATCATCCACCATGGCGTGAAGCGCGGTCACAAAGGCACCGTGGTTCAGCACCTGGGTAAGGCTGTCCAACCTCGCCTGTGCCTGAACCTGCGCGTGATGACGAGCGTTGTCCAACGCCACTCCGATCTGTTCCGTGACGATGCCAAGCAAGCGCTCATCGTCCGCGCCAAACGCATGTGGCCGAGACGACTGGACAACTAGGACTCCGATTACCCGATTATGAGCCACGATCGGGACCCCGATCTCGGACTCCACCTGGTGCAGCGACCGCTCCGAGGATTGAAAGGCATCTCCAGCGATCGCGCCCTGCCGTTCGGCCTTGCTGCTTTGAACCACTCGTCCGACAAGGCTCGAGCCGTCCAGCGGCAGCACCAGCTCATCCATTGAGAGCTGCCTTCCCAGCGGGCCGAACCCCGCAGCATAGCCGAGCTGGCCCGCGGCTTCATTGACAAGCAGCACATGGACCCATTCAAAATCGAACTCGCCTGCCAGAAGGCGGCAGACCTCATTCAGCATCCATTCGGTGTCCAAGATGGCGGAGACGCGGCGGCTGATCTCGGCCACGGTGGCCAGCAAGTTGCGTTGCTCCACCTCGCCTTCAAACGCAATGGCGTTTTGAATAGCTGCGGCCGATACACTCGCCAGCATTTCGGATACCGACAATTCGGCTTCGTCCGGCCTTCGACGATCGAGGAATCCTAGCGTGAGTGCGCCCAGGATACGCCCCGATGCCTGAAGGGGGAGAACATAGATAGAACTCACGTCAGCACGCACGAGCAAATCGCGCAATTCGGGCATTTCATGGTCTATGTCCTCAACGATCAGGGGTTGGCCCTGGTGCAAGAAGGATTGAACGAGAGGATGATTCAGCGGGAGGCTGATCGAGATCTCCGAACTGCTCAACCCAACTTGGGCCGAGAGCACCAGAGAGTTGATCAACTCATCCAGGATAAACACTGAGCATGTGGCGCTGTTCGCCAAGGCTGCCCCGCGGGAGACAATCTCCGATAGGACGTCTCGCATGCGATGGCGGGTGGTCAACGTGGTTGCCAATTCCGCCAGAGCAGTCATGCGTAAGGTGCGCGCACGCTCGGCTTCTTGGCTGCGAGTGTTTTCCAGGGCAACCGCGGCAAAGGCGGCGACTTGTCTGGCCAGCGCCAGGTCCGCGACATCAAACCCAACCCCCCGATCGTTCATGGACACAAGCAGGCAGCCGATCATCTTTCCCAGCTGCATCAGCGGCACACCCAGAACCGGTCCCGGCTCGTGACTGGCGATAAAGCCTTCCCCCATTAAACTCGCATATGCCGGGTCACCCGGGTCCATTACCAGCACGGGCTCCCCCTGGCGCTCGAGCGCCTCCAACAAGGGTTCCGAGACCTGGGTTAACCTGACCCCAACGGAAGACATGGCTCCTGCGCGGGCGGCACCAGTTTCAGCAACGCCGACGAAGAACCCTCCCTCCGGTGCCAATACCCACAAGCTTCCGTGGTCACCACCGAGGGCATTGACGACGGCCAGCAGCATTTGTTCACGCAGTCGAATCGGATCCTTGGATTGCACGATGAGCCGGCTGAGTTGTTCCATCGTCCGCAGGCGACGCGCGGCCAAGCTGCGAGATGAAGCCAGCTGCCGAAGTTCAGGGACAGCCCATTTGGACAGAGACTGGGCTTCATCCACCGGCACGCCGTCGGCCAGCGCTTGTTCGTGGGCTGCCAACTGCTCCAGGGGAGTTAAAAGCCCGCGCTTCACAACCCAGTAGCCGGTCATGGTCAGCATCAGGCTGATAAAGAAACACACAACGGCCAGGATCGCCAGGCTTGAGATTTGCAGGTTGGCCGCATCGCCAATCAGCAATGCGACGCCGCCGACCGTCACAAGCGCGGTCAGCGCTGAGCCTGCGAAGATCCACAGCAGGAATTGTGTTGGGGGTCCCCAGGGAACTTTACGGGGCATCGGGGTGACCTGCGCGTGAGGGCAACTGAAGGCGATTATAGCACGCCCGACTCTGTCTGCTTCCAGCGCTCAATCATGGTCCGGGTGGACTCAAACGCAATCGGCGGCAGGTCCTTCCAGCTGAAGAAACCAGACGCATCAATGTCGTCTCGTGCCGTCAAGGTTCCCCCCTTGAGCCGGCCATGGTACACGATGACGATGGACGCCCCTTCAGTCTCCACAGGCTGATGGATAACCTCCAAGAGATGGTCGGCCTCAATCTGCAGGCCAGTCTCCTCGAAGCACTCCCTTTCCGCCGCGAGCTTTGGGTCTTCATCCCCGTCCACGAAGCCCGCGGGCAAGCTCCATTTTCCCAGCTCGGGTTCGTTGATGCGCCGGACCAAGAGCACGGCACCCTTCTGGACAACAAACATCGCCGCTGCCACTTTGGGATCGAAGAAGTGCACCCGACCGCAGTTAGGGCAAACCGGTCGCTCTTTGCCGAAAGCCTCTTGAAGCTCCACCGGACTGCCACACGCGAGACAGAACCGAACGCTATCGTGGTAGGACATCGCCTAGCGGCGGTTCTTGATCTGCACGGCAAACAGCAGGAGCAACCCGGCCCCGAGCAGGATCTCGCTCCACCGGAGGATGGCCATCCTCGCAGTATTCTGGTCACGCGCTGCCCGAACCTCGCCGCTCTCAACAGGCTCTGCCGGAAGTGGTGTTTGGGTGATGGTTGGCGGCGCCTCAGTGTTGCCTGTTTGTGGGACAGCCATTGCCATCGGGGGTGTTTCCGCAGGAGAAGACAGATCAGCTCCCGGCGTGGGCTCGGCTGCCCGCAGCGCGTTGGCCAGGGGAGTTTCCTCAACCGCACCCGCCTGAGCGCCAGCCGCTGGCTGTGAGTCCGCCTCGGTCTTCTCGGTCCTCGCCTGCTCAGATTGGACGCTGTCCTGCACGCTGGCCGGAGCCTCCATAGCCTGCGGTGCGCCGGCCAGACTCATCCGACCGGCCGATCCCAAGAAGTCGAGCCCGATCACGGCTACCAGAGCCAACGCCATGACCGCCGTCGCCAGTCGGAGCGCCGGAAGCCGCCAGGAACCGGTACGTTGGCCAACCATCTCGGGAGTCAAGCGATAACTCCTTGGAGCGCGCAATGTGGGCAGACGTTTCAGATTATCGGACATCCAGCGGAGCTGAGAGAGGCTGCGCTGCAATTCGGGCTCTGCCTTCAGACGCGCTTCGATCTCGGCCGCTTCGGACGGTTTGAGTTCACCATCCAAGTAGGCTGATAGCTGCTCGAGGTCGTGGTCGGTAAGACGAGTCATGGGTTCAAGTTGCCTCATCTTCCAGACGAAACGCAGCCGGCAAAAGTTCCCGATGCGCCTGGAGACAATCTCGCATGCGCAGGCGGGCTCGCGCCAATCTGCTCTTGACTGTCCCCAATGGGGTACCGAGAACCTGGGAAGCCTCCCGATAATCGTGCCCCTGCACATCCACAAGCACGGCGACCAGTCGGAATTCATCCGGCAATCCGCCCAGACATTCCTCCAGCGCTCGCGCCAGTTCCGCCTGCTGGGCTTCCGATTCGGGATCGCCGCCTTCAGCGGCTAAGACGCCTGCCGAATCGGTCTCTTCTGGATCGTCCAGAGGATTCAAATCCTCCATTCCAATCGTCGGTCGACGCTTGCGCCGCCGGAGTTCGTCGTAGCAGGCGTTGGTGACGATGCGCAGGATCCACGCCCGAAACGAGCCTCCCCGATAGCGTCGCAGTCCTTTGTAGGCAGAGATGAAGGCCTCTTGCGCGGCATCATCGGCCGCTAGCGGATCGCCAAGAATGCGGTAGGCAAGGTTGTACACCTGATCCTTGTAGGCCAAAATCAAGCGGTTGAATGCCTCAAGATCGCCGCGCTGGGCGTCACCAATCAGGCCGGATTCATCCATGCGGCCATGATAGCCTACGCCAACAGCCCGATCAAGCTCGCCCAGAAACCGGTGGGCGTCCGGACCACTCCCGGGATGCGAACCGGCGCTCGAGGAAGACCTCGAGCGCCGGTCAAACCCGGAGTTCTCTTCAGCCGAAATCAGTACTGGCTATAGCTTGATGTCGGCTGTGCGGTGGAATCTGTTTTGGCGCTGGCCTGGATGGGCTCACCGGCCGGCGAGAGCAGATACCAGGTGCCGCCGAAGCTGTTGATGCCTTGTCCAGCCACATCCCCAGCGGCATGATCGCCCTTGAAAGTGTAAAGCGGGTGCCCGTTGTAGGTGACTTGCGTGGAGCCGTCCGGGCGAACCAGCGTTCCGAGCAGCGACGCGTCCGCTCCGCTTCCGGCGCTGGCCTGACCCGTCGTCGTGAGGGGCGGCCAGGCGGTGGCACAGGCGTCGGTGCAGGCCGACTGATCGGCGGAATCCGCCGTCAGCAGGTAGAGGCTCAGCCCCTGACCATCGACGAGGATCTTCCCCATCGAAGAGTCCGACACAGCCACTGTGCCACCTGCCGCACTGCCGCCCCCTGTGTCACCGGATGGAACGCTGGCCGTAATCGCGTCGCCAGATGGCGATACGACATACCAGATCCCACCGAATTTGTCGATCCCTTGACCGTTCACATCCCCCGCGGCCTGGTCCTTGACGAAGTAGTAGAGCGGATGGCCGTTGTAAGTCACCTGGGTCGAGCCATCGGCACGCGTGATGGTTCCCAGCTTGGACGCATCCACCCCGGACCCGGCAGTCGCGCTGCCGCTGACGGTGACAGGCGGCCAAGCCTTGGCGCAGGCATCGGTGCAGATCGATGCGTCGGCCGAATCTCCTGTCAGGAGGTACAACGTCATGCCGTTGCCGTCTACCAGGATGGTCCCCAGCGGCGAATCGGCGGTGGAGACGGTCACGGCGGCGCTCATCCCAGTGTCCTGAGGCTGGGTGGCCGCCGGCGCGGCCGGCGTTCCGGTGGCCGCGGCGCCACCGCAGGCGGCCAAGATCAGGCTGCCTATTGTGAAACCTATCACAAGCCAACGTTTGTTTGAGACACTCATACTTCCTCCTCCATCGTGCGAAACAAAATCTCCCATGCCCCACTTTCTGTGGGCCGTTACGTCTATCTATACGCCGCGCGGATTAAGATTGGATTGGTGGTGGAGGAGAATGCGCGAAGAAGCAGGAGTGGTCAGAAACTTCCGCCGAGCACATTCGGTCCAGTGGGAGCCGGGCTTCCCCCAGCGGGCTCGATCGTCACCCCAAAGCCCGAATATGCTTCGAGTGGGTCGGGGGCGCGGATCACGACCAGAGTGAATGCCTTTCCACCGGAGGAGTCAAACGTGCCGCCGCTCACCCGATCTCCGTTGGTGGTCCGAAGCCACACCTGGTAGCTCTGGCCGGAAGGCAGTGGCATCAGCCCCCACGTGTACATCGCCGCCACCGGGCGGTCGGGATCGTACACAAGCGTGCCGTAGGCATCTTTGCCTTCGATCAGCACCGACTGCGCCGCGGGGTAAGCCGCGATGGCCTGGGCGATTTGGCCAGCGCCCAGCTCTTGCTGCAGCCGGGCCTGATCTTGCCTGAGCCCGATGACCTGCTGCAGCAACACCAGGTTGAGCAGGAGCATGGCGGCCAGACCCAATCCGAATGCAAAAGACCAGTGAGAAAACCGCCTGGCGGGCATTTCCGCCGGCGCCGATTTCGGGTCGGTCGACTGCCCTGTTCGGTCCACAAGCGCCTGGCGCAGTCTTGCAGGCGGAGCTGAGCCAGGGACCGCCATCAGCAGGCCGTCAGCCACCGCTCGGTACTCCGCCAACCTGGCGCGGCAATCCGGACAGGCCGGCAAGTGGCCGTCGACCTGCGCCCTTTCCTCCCCTTCCAGGCTGTCCAAGGCATACGCCGCCAGCAGGGGCTCGATATTCCGGCAATCGTTCGCCATGCTTTGCTAGACCTCTCTGTCCTTCTTAACGCCCAAATCGCCGCTTTCGGATGGGTCGCCAGGATGATCTTCGGGGGCGTTCAACCAAACCTGACGGAGCTTGTCCATGCCCAGCCGAAGCCTCGTTTTCACCGTCCCCAATGGGACGTCCAAGAATTCCGAGATTTGGCTGTGAGACATCCCATAATAGTAGGCACACGTGATGGCCGCCCGCTGTTCATCGGGCAGGCCCTGCACGGCGAAGTACAGGCTGCCCCAGCGGGCTTCATCCGTCCGGCTGCTCGCATCCGTCAGCATGGGCTCCCAGCCGGTGACAGCATCTGGCGGCTCCACCAGCTTCGGGCGCCGCGACGAACGTCGCAGGTGATCAAGGGCGACATGGCGAGTGATGGTCAGCAGCCAACCCAACAGGCTTCCCTTGCCTGGGCGAAAGGTCTCCGCACGGGTCCACAACTTGATAAAAGCCTCTTGGACGACTTCTTCAGCGGCCATCGGATCGCGCATCATTTTCAACGCCAGTCCGTAGACCTTGGATGAGGTATGGTCGTAGAGCGCGAGGAAGGCCCCCCGATCACCTTCAGCGATGCGGGCCGCCAATCGAGCCAGATCTTCTTTGGGAGGCAAGCTCACTTAGCGGCAACCCTCCAGCCCAACTAGGTCTCGGGGCCAGAAAGGTGCTTGACGACGTGGTTCGCCGAGTCGAGGAGCAGGATGGTGGGTTGGATCGGGGTGTCGGAAAGTTCAAACCCCATGACGATGATCTCTTCGCCGGCCCTGATCAGGTGAGCGGCCGCGCCGTTCATGCCGATCACACCCGAACCGCGCACTCCGGGGATGACATAGGTTTCCAGCCGCGCCCCGGTTGTGTTGCTCACAACTAAGACCTTCTCGCCGACATGCATGCCACAGCCCTCGATAAGATCTTGGTCAACCGTGATGCTACCGACGTAGTGAAGGTCAGCTTCAGTCACTGTCGCTTGGTGGATTTTCGATCGCAGATACCAGCGCATGGTGTGGCGCTTCTCTTTGGATTGTGGTGCGGTCCGAATGGAAACATTCTAAGGCCTTGAAACGCCAGCCACAAGGTCGACCTGACTTTGCCCTCGGGTGACATCTGGCCGTACAATGCATCGTCCCGCCTTGCCCAGGAGGAACCAATGCGAATCACCAAGGACCTTGGGATGCTCTTGTTGGCTATCTGGTTGGTGGTCTGGGGAATCCTCAACCTCGGAATCATCAATTTTGCCGGTTCCGGCGTCATTTTGGCCTTGCTGGCCTTGGCAGCCGGGATCATCCTGCTCATCCGCCGCTGAACGGCATGACGTACACTTTCGCACCCCTAACCCCCGATCGGTGGGACGACCTGACGCGGCTCTTCGGCGAGCGCGGCGCCGGGGGCTGTTGGTGCATGTACTGGCGCACCAGCCGGGCCCAGTTTTCCAGACAAGGCAACGCAGGCAACCGGAAGGCCTTTCGCTCGCTGGTAGATGGTGGGCAAGTCACAGGAGTCATTGGCTACGTTGACGACGGTCCCGCCGGTTGGATATCCATCGCCCCTCGCGAGAGCTACGCGTCACTGGAACGGAGCCGTCGGCTGAAGCGGATCGACGACACACCCGTTTGGTCCATCGTTTGCTTCTTCATCGACCGCACTCACCGGGGCCACGGGTTGATGCTGCCGCTTATCGAGGCCGGCGTGGCATTCGCCGCTGAGCAGGGTGCCAAGCTGGTGGAAGCTTACCCAACCGATCCCGAGGTTGATCCACGCGGACCAGCCGAGGCCTACATGGGTGTGCTGCCGAGTTTTCTCCAAGCTGGTTTTAGGGAGGTCGCCCGGCCATCACCGGGCCGGGTCATCGTCCGCCGAAGTCTGGCTTAGGCCCGCAGAGCCGTGGACTGAGGCGAGCTTGTGAATTCCTTCACAATTACATGCCCTTCCTGCTGGTTCCTTGTTCCCGCTGCTTGGCCAGCCAGTATTGGATGACTCTCTGGCGGTCGGACTCGGTGAGGGCGTCGGAGTCATCCAGGGCGCGCTTGAGATCATCGTATGCGCCATCGAACGCTCCCTGGGTGATGCGTTGGCTGAGTTCATCGATTACCGCTTGCCGTTCCCAGTCGAGGGCCATCTGTCTCCTTGCCTTGGTCGATCACCAGCGCCGTCGGACAGGACGCCACCGGCCGCATCCGAGAATCAGCTGGTTGAGACGATTCTAGGTGACGACCAGCGGTCGGTCAACCGACCAGCTTTCCAGCCTTTCTCCCGTCGAAGGCGCCATGTACAATTCGGGATCACATGGTGGGACTTTCCGGGCCATGTCAAAAAAGCGCTCAAGGCTTTGAACCGCCGTGCCTTCTGGAGCGTTCATTAATAAGCAGCCGCCTATCCAAGCCGGGTCGCACCGGCGAAGGCCCTAGAGGTCACATGCCCACTTCATCGCACCCATTCCGCCGACGCCCATAATGGCTGGACCACAGGCGGAGGACCGCGCTCCGACGGTCGCTCGCGAGAGCCTGACCGCCCTGCGCCACGGGGATCGAACAACAGCTCGCCGTCTCGCCTTTCGGGTCCTGGAAATGGACCCACGCAATGAGACGGGCTGGTTGATTCTGGCTGCTCTTGCGGACCCTTCCGGGAGACGCGGCTACCTCACGCACGTATTGATGATCCATCCCGAGAGCCGGCGTGCTCTTCAAGCGTTGGATGAGCTCGAGAGCAGCCCGCTCCCCGCCTCTCCCTTTCTCCCGACACAGCCAACCCAACCGCATCTGCCAGCGCCACCCGCCGGGCCAGAGCCGGCGCGACAAGGTCCCCCAGAGGCTCCACAGTCTGACGATTACACAGACCGGGCGGCGCCCCGCGTCGCCGCCGCCCTGCTGAGGGGCGCCCTGCGCATCGTGGGCACCTTGGGGGGGATCGCCTACCTGACGCTGTTCGGCTTGATTTTGTCGGCACGCGGCCGTGAGGGCCTTCCAGCCCAGATGCTCCAGTCCGCTGGCGAGGCCCTGGTGCAGCTTGTCAATTACGTGGTTGCGCATCCGCTGATCTACACCTGGCATCGCACCGATCAGGCCGCTCTGCGATTGGTGGCGGATACTTTTGCCAACAGCGCCGCGCTGCTCCTGATCGCCTTGGGGATGGCCATCGTCTTGGGTGTGCCCCTGGGACTGTTCGCCGCCCTGACCCAGCGCAAGGGCGGCGGTTCCTTGGCCCTGGTCATATCTGTACTGGGCATTTCCACACCGAGTTTCTTGCTGGCGATGGCCCTTTGGGTAGTCGACATCCAAGTCCACAACACCTTCAACATCAAAGTGCTCCCGACGTCGGGTTTCGGGTTCGACTCGCACTTGATCTTCCCGGCTCTTGTCCTTGCCGCTCGCCCCCTGGCCCAAGTTGCCCAGATCACCTATGTCTCTCTGGCCGACGTGCTGTCCACAGACTACGTCCGAACGGCGCGCGCCAAGGGGCTCTTCCGCCGATTGATCTACTTCCGGCACGCGTTCAGGAATTTGTGGATCCCCATTCTGACGACGCTGGGCTCTTCGCTGCGCTTTTCGCTGGCCAGTTTGCCCGTGGTTGAACTCTTCTTCGATTGGCCTGGCGTGGGCTCAACACTCCTGGAAGCAATACAACTTGGCAACGCGGCCTTGGTGACCGACCTGATCGTCTCGTTGGGGCTGTTCTTCCTGATCATCAACCAGGCCCTGGACTGGCTGTTCCCGCTGCTCAACCCGGTGCTGCGTCAGTCGCAAAACGAGACACAGCGACGCGACGAACGCGGTCTGCTGTCTTTGCTTCGCGACGGAGTTGGCGAGATCGCCGATACGCTCGGCGAGATCCGCAAGCTGCTGCCCGGCCAGCGCCGGCCATCACCCCAATCCCTTTCCACGGGCCCGGTCTCCGAGTCTGCACACGACGAACACCCGGTGGGGCGCCGCTCTCGCCGCCGCCTGCGCAGCCTCCTTTTCAATCCCGCCTTGATCCTCGGCGGCCTGATGGTCATCGGCTTTGCGATTATGGGCGTCAGCGGCGGGTCTTGGACCGATACCAGCCCCTATCAACCCCACGGCGTGATGATGATCGAAGGCACCATTGGGTCACCACCCTACGCACCTTCATCTGTCTTTCCATGGGGCACCGATCAGCTCGGCCGAGACATTCAGGCGCTCGTTCTCGCCGGCGCCCGCCAGACCTTGCTCCTGGCCGCTTTTGCCACGGTCGCTCGACTGCTTCTGGGAAGCATCTTGGGGATGCTGGCCGGTTGGGCCCAAGGTGGATGGGTCGATCAATTCGTCACCGGCGCCATGGGGGTGTGGGCCGCCTTCCCGGTCACGCTGTTCGCTATGATCCTGATCCAGGCCATCGGCATCAAGCAGGGCATGTGGGTGTTCGTGGTCGCCTTGTCCGTGGTGGGATGGGGCGAAGTCGCTCAGTTGATGCGCAACAGGGTGATCGAGCTCAAGCCACGTCTGTTCGTTGAAGCCGCCCGATCGCTTGGCTCCCGCTCCACCCATATTCTCAGACGACATCTTTTGCCCAACCTGATTTCGCCGCTGCTGGTGGTGGCCGCCCTGGAGATGGGTGGGGTCCTGATGCTGCTTGCCGAACTGGGATTCCTCGACATCTTCCTCGGCGGCGGCTACCAGGCGATGATCGGCGAGGCAGGCGCCATGGTCCCGGTCATCGTCCATTTCTCCGACATCCCGGAGTGGGGCGCCCTGTTGGCCAACATTCGCCAATGGTGGCGAGCCTATCCTTGGATGGCCTGGTATCCCGGTCTGGCATTCTTCCTGGCCATCATGGCGTTCAATCTGCTCGGAGAAGGAATCCGCCGCCTGGTCGATCGAGGCCAATTCGATCTTAGCCGGCTGGTCAACCGATATACGCTGCTGGCCTCGGTGGGCTTGGTGCTGGCCCTGATATTCGGCCTGCGCAGCTCGTCACCCATCGCCGTCTATCAATCGGAAGCGGCACAGTTCGACACACAGAGGGCGATGGAGCACATTCAAGCGCTGGCCTCGCCTGAGTACATGGGCCGTGAAACCGGCACCGTCGGTGCGCGGCGAGCGGCTAAGTACATCGCCCAGCAGATGGCTTCCATTGGGCTAAGTCCCGCCGGCGACGGCAACAGCTTCATCCAGACACTGCCGACGCCCCGCTACCATCTTGTTGGCGTTCCGCAGCTCGACTTGATCGGTCCGGACGGCCAGTTACTGGACTCACTCACCTATCACAAGCAATTCGTCGAGCTTCAAGGCGATGTCGCCGGCACAGAGACCGCGCAGGCCCCCATCGTTGGATTGGCCCTGGGGCCGGATCCCGGCGGAACCTCTGGAGATCCCTATGGCCTGCGCAACTACGAACTCTATGACCGGATCGCGATCGTCCGTCAGTCAGACTTGGACCATTTCAATGTCAACGCGGTGGCCGGGACTCTGGTCGTGAGCGATGATCCGCAGGAAATCACGCGCCGCTACCCCCTGGCCCAGCGCGCCCTGGTTTCTTACCGCGGTGTGATCATCATGATGATCACACCGCAGGTAGCCGACAACCTGCTGGCGTCGGCGGGAAGCAGCCTTGCCGATCTTGACAGGCAGGCGGCCGACTTGAAGCCGGGCGCCTTTGCCGTGACGGATCCAGGCATAACCGTCCACATGCAGATGAGCACCACCAGCTTCGACCAATCGATGAGTGAGGACTACTACAATGTCATCGGTTTCATCGCCGGCACGGGATCCGCCTTCTCACAGGCTGGTGGGGGCCTGGACAGTCAGGTCGTCATGGTGAGTGCCTACTACGACGGGGCCGGGACATCGCCCGATGGAATCCTCTACCCAAGTGCAAACGACAACGCCAGCGGCGTGGCCACGATGCTGGAACTGGCTCGGGCCCTCAAGAACTCCCCCTACGAGCCGAAGCGAACGGTCGTCTTCGTCGCCTGGGCGGGCGGCGACCGGCGCGAGGGTCTGAGCGTGGACACGGTGATGAACGCCCATTTAGGATTTGATCGATTAGACGTGAAGGATGTCATCGAACTGAGCGGGGTGGGAGCCGGAGATGGGACGTCCATGGTGTTGGGCCAGGACAGCAGCTATCGGTTGGTGCAGCTCTTCCAGTCGGCTGCCGAACGCCTGGGCTACCCATCCACAACCCGCGGGCGCGGCCCCCACTATGGGTTGGCGATCATGCCCGGGTTCGGCGGTCGAGAAGGATTGACACTCGACATCAGCTGGGACGGATCAGACCGCCTCGCCTTCACCCCACAGGACACCTTCCAGCGGATCGATCCCCAGAAGCTGCAGCAGGTCGGCCAGACTACGCTGCTCGGCCTTACCGTCCTGACTCGAGAGATCAACTACTAGGCCGACATCCAACGCCCAGTCCAGGATTCTCTTGGCCCACACCAGCATGCTCGAGTTGAAGCCCTGCTGAGGCCTCACGACGAGAGCAATCACGGGCCCCACGTCGATCGACGTGGGGCCCGTTCGCCTCGGCTGCGGCCTGGGCGCGCTTTCAAGGTCAGCTGCGGCTGGCTACGAAGTCCAGCTTCAGCAGTACCGTCTCTTGGACATCTGCCACCGACGGAACACTAGGGATGTTCAGGTCGAAGTCGGCTCGGGGCACGCTGGCCGAAAGTGAGCCCTGGACTTCGTCGGCGCTGGCTACCGAAACCTGCCCCTGAAAAGTAACCGACTGGGTGATGCCATGCAGGGTCAGGTCACCGGTAACAGACACCTCATAATCAGTGCCGACCTCAGCCGACGACGGCAAGCCGTCCACCGATATCGGCTGGAAGGTCACAGTGGCGTTGTCGGGATTGTTGGTTTGGAGGATGAAGCGACGGATCGCCCCGTTTCGGCGGTCGTCATCGGTCACAAAGGAATCTGCATTGATCTCAACAGGACCGTACTCTGCGCCTGCCGGATCGCCAAGATCAAGACTGAACGAACCCTTGACATCCCGGGTTGTCCCAACAACGGTGTTGGGTTGGCCCAGGAGGATCTCATTGATTGTGAAACTGGCCGTCGTTTTGGCGGGGTCGAGTTGATACATCGCGCCCCCACTCCCCGCCTGAGGGCCTGTGGCTGCGGTCGGTGCGGACGTCGGCGGCTCGGCGGCCAAGGTGGGCTGATCCGCAGTCGCGGTGCCAGCACTGCTGCAGGCAGCGAGTAAAAGGGTCGTGAGCATCGGCAAAATGGCCAATCGGCGTAGCATGTTCTCCCTCCGTGGGTTGACAAAGGTCTGTGCCGGTCGCCCCCTTCAAGGTAAGCCTACCGGCCGTTGCTCCGGTCCATCTTAACTACGTATGAAGACCTTGTTTGGATCGGTAGTTGGATCGTCAGTCGCTGACCTCCGGCTTCGGAGAAGGCTCGACCTGCCAGGTGGATTGCCTGCGATTCGGGATCAGGAGCGAGCTCAACGCGCCGAACAACACAAAAATGGAGGCGGTTTCAGCTGACCGGCGAACGCCGGCGCTGATCGCGTCATCAAAGATGACCCCCACCGTTTGGCCGACCGGAGTCTGTGCCATACCGGGCGGAAGTTGCGGCTTCCGTCCGGATAGGCCGCCCTCGAATGCCTGTGAAATCTGCGCTTTTGCGGCCGGTGGCAGGCTGGCGTTCCGCCCCAGTTCCGCCTGCGCCGTGGCTGATATCTGGTTGGCCAGAACGGCACCCAGGATGGCCACTCCGATGGCGGCCCCCACTTGCCGAACCGTGTTGTTGGCTCCCGAACCCACACCGCTCTTTTCCGGCGGAATATCGCTGAGGGTGGTGTTGGTCAGCTGTGAGATCGTCAGGCCGACACCGGCGCCGTAAAGCAGGAAGGCTGGGATGAAGGTCGGGATGGCGGTTTCCGGCCGAATCATCTGCGCTGCCCAGAAGATGCTGATCGCTTCCAGAAGCATCCCGCTGGTCACAACCCATTTGGGACCGATACGACCGGAAAGCCAGCCGGCCATGGGGGCCACGATGAAGTTGGAGACGGCGAAAGGCAGGAAGACCAAACCGGCTTGAAATGCCGTCAGGCCTCGCGCAATCTGCAGGTAGATCGTCATCACGAAGAACAGCCCAAACTCACCCAAGGCGACGATCAGGACCGTCATCAATCCGTAGCGGAATCCCTTGTACTGCATCAGACTGAAGTCGAACAGCGGCTCCTTCCCCGCGCGGCCGCGTTTTATCTCGTGGGCCCCGAAGCCAGCCAGGCTGACCACGCCCAGCCCAAACATGACCGGGGTGATCGCCAGGCTCTCAAGGGGCCAACTCAGCCCGCCCAGAGCGAATGGTTGGCGAGGTACCAACCAGCCGTAGCTCTGGCCTTCAATGAGCCCAAAAACCACCGCGCCCAGCCCGACGGACGCCAGCACGATTCCCAGGGGGTCCACCTGGCGTCGGGATGTCGGATCGAGAGACTCGGGCACGTAGCGCATGCTTCCCGCCACCGCTAGAATCCCGACCGGAAGATTGATCAAGAACGCCCAACGCCAACTCACATAAGTTGTCAGGAAGCCGCCCAAGAGCGGGCCGATAGCTCCCGCTGCTGCGGCCGTGCCGCCCCATATGCCAAACGCGATCCCCCGGCTCCGGCCGCGGAAAGTCGACGAGACGATGGAGAGGGTCGATGGCGAAACCATGGCCGCGCCCAGGGCCTGGATGAAGCGGCCCACCAAGACCCAGCCGATCGAAGGCGCCGCACCTACCAAGAGCGAGCCAGCCACGAAAACACCCAGGCCCATATTGAACAGCCGGCGGCGTCCGTAGGTATCACCCAGCTTTCCGAACGTGATAATCAGGGACGCGTAAACGAGGGCGTACAGCGCGCTGACCCACTCCACGTTTTGAAGCGAGGCGCCGAAATCGAACTGCATGGCGGGGATGGTCACGTTAACGATGGTGACGTCGATGATCACAATCATCAGCGCCATGCTCATGACGAACAGTGTGATCCACTGCCCTCGCGTGGGCTGGTCGGTTGATGCCTGATGCGCGTCGTGCAAGCTATGCTGACTCATGCAGCCGGTCCTGACTCATTGGGTATTCCCTCAGAAAAAAATGGCCGCACGAGACGGACTCTCGGCGGCCTCCAGCGAGATGCAACGGTAACAGACCGCCCTGGGGCCGTCAAGGGTTGGGCTCTTCTTTCCGCTGGATTCAATCCAGGTTGTAGCTGAAACGGGGTATGGCCAGGGCAAATGCCGCCAACGCGAAGGCCATCAGCACCACGAGCTGCAGCCAAATGTCCCCTAAGGTGCCGCCCTGGTAGGTCAACTTGGTGAAGGCCTCCATTGCCCAGGCGACGGGCGAGGCATGCCCGACAATCTGCATGAAGCGGGGTGAAATCTCGAGCGGCCACCATGCCCCACCCAAGGGTGCCAGTGTCAGTGTGAGCAGCAATGACAGGCCATTGGCTTGGGCAGCGTTCTCTAACCTCGCTCCTAGGGCGAACGAGAGCGCCGTCACCGACAGCGTGTAGGCGATGACGACCAGGAGCAGCGCCAGGGGGTCCCGCCCAAACCGCATCCCCAGGACAGCGCCGACGACAAAGACGACCAAGAACTGGATCAGACCCAGGGCAAAACGGGCCAGGATTTTGCCGGCCAGCAGAGTCGACCGCGCGATCGGCATCACACCCAGCCGCTGCAGGGTTCCCTGCTCCTTCTCAACGATCAGCGCGGCCATGCCGCCGAAGACGGTCATCAAGACGAACATCGTGCCCATGCCGGGCACGGATTGGCCCAGCCCTTGCTGAAGGCTCTCAGACAGGTTGACGCTTTCCGGCTCACCTGATAGCTGGAAGGAGACTTGAATAGGGTTGCTGGACCACATGTCAAGCGCCTTCTGGTAGATCGCCTGACCCATCGCAGGATCCTGTACCAGGCCATGGCCACCTTGGACGATCTTGTCCATCACGTCCAGCCCAACGCTGGCCGCCGCAGCCGCGCTGTTGACCTGGCTCACGGCAGCCTCCACCGCCTGCTCTGCGGCCTGAGCGGCCCCAAATGCTTGTGCGCTCCGAAACGTCACCGCAATCGACCGGCGCGTTCGAAGGGCCGCCCCGAATCCCTTCGGGATTTCGAGCACCGCCAGTGAGGTGTCATTGGCCACGCGGTCCAAGGCGGCAGCCTCATCCAAGGACGCCGTCTGCTCAAGCTGGCAGATATCCTGGCTGTCGTTGTCCATGGGGCACAGCGTCAGGCTCGGGTTGGCCTCGCGTACGCTGTCCAAGAAAGCAGCCGAGGCGCGTGAGGCATCGTAATCGACGACATCCAACCGCCGGACTGCCGAGCCCCCGCCGAACGCACCGCCTGAGACCAGCGCAATGATCACGGTCATGACCGCCGGGGTCACCAGCAGGCTTGGAAGGTTTGACCGATCGGAGAGAAAGACGCGCAGGTCTTGCCACACGATCGACATTACTTTGACCATGACGCCCCTCACGCCTCAAACCGCCGATTGAACAGCAGCAGCCCAAGGCCAAACATGAGCGCCCCTTGTCCGAACAGCATCAGGAGGTTCAAGGTCACATCACCATGGCCGGTGGCCAATTGATCAAACGCGTCCCGGCCCCAATAGATGATCGAAAAAGCCGACACCGATCGGGGCAGCTGGAAGCCGAACCCGCCGCCGAGCACCCCCAGGGCGATGTTGAGAACCGAACCCACCACATTGGCCTGCTCGATTCCCTTGAGAACTCCGGCCAGGAGCATGCCCAGGCCAGAGACGGCAACCCCAGCCCCGAGAACTGTCAGGGCCAGGGCGAACCAGTCAGTGCCCCAGATCAGGGTTAGTTTGCCTTCGAGCAGACTCCCCACTGCGGTCAAGGCGACGATCAAGGCCACCATTTGGAACAGCACGCTGGCGAGGACGCCGACCAATTTGCCGCCGAGGATCGCCCAGCGAGGCGTCGGTGACGCCAGCATCCGCTGGAGCGTCCAATTCTTTCGCTCTTCATACATGCTCAGGATGCCGAACTGGCCGGTGAAGAGGGCGAAAAACATGGCCTGCGCTGAGCCGAATGTGACCAACAGCGTGCCGGCGATCGAGTTCTGGGCGGCTTGAACCGGTTGGCTGACCAACCCAATCAGGTCGCCGGAGGGCATGAAAGCGCACGCGAACAGGGCTCCCAAGTCCTGGCTGGCCGCCGACCGCAAGACATCGGGGTGGCGAGCAGCCAACTGGCTCATGGTGGCCCCGATGGCAATGTCCCCGCTGACCATCTGGCTCACGATACCTTCGACCACGCTGCGAACGATTCCGGCCGACAGACCGTCACCCTGATTCCCGTAGACGGACACCTTTGCCGCCGGGGCGATCCGGCTGGGGTTGGTCAGGTCGGTCAGGCTTGACGAAAAGCCAGCCGGAATGATGACGGCCGCCGTGTAAACGCCTTTGTCTACCGCTGCGCGAGCCGCCTGATCCAGGGCCTCTGAGGCCGCTCGTTCCGCTGGCGCGGCGGGGATCGAACCCGATTTCACTAGCAGCTGAGCAGCCTCAGCGTCAAAGGTGGTCCCATGGATCAGCTCACCAATCGTCGTGCCCCCGGCCAAAGTGCCTTCCGGGTTGGCCGTCGGTTGAGGACAGGTGCCTCCCTTGGGGACCCTGCCGGCCGGGATCTCGCCTTCGGTCAGCATGTCGGACAGCACAGCGCCAAATGCCACCCCGTATTGGCTGGGCCGATCATGGTTCACCACGGCCACCGGGATGTTGCGGATCGGGCTTCCGCCGCGCCCGATATTGCCGAAGGCCAAGCCTATGACAGTTGAGATCGCCAGGGGCGCCGCAAGCATGATGATCAATAGATTTCGGTCGGTGAACCGCGTGACAACTTCCTTCCACGCGATGACCCACAGCTTGGTCATATCAATCTCGCAAGGCTCGACCGGTCAGCTTCAGGAACACGGCCTCCAGGTCGGGCTCACGAACCTCCACCGACTGGATCGAGACCCCGGCCTGTTCCACGATGTGCAGAATGGCAGGCAGCGCCTTGCGTCCTCGCCGGGCCGTGACGATCAGCAAGCCGCTGGTGTTGGTCGCATCCTCCCCGCTCTCGCCGGGTGGATCGTACGCGGCAGCCGTGACGCCTTCCACAGCCGTCTGAATTCTGTCGAGGAGTCCCGCATCCAGAGTCAGGTCCCCGATCTTGAAGACCAACCGATCCTCTTCGCCGACTTTCTGGATCAACTCACCCTGCTCGCCGAGGGCGATGATCTCTCCGTGGTCGATAATGCCGACCCGGTCGCTTAGCTCTTGAGCTTCTTCCATAAGATGTGTGGTGTACAGCACGGTCATGCCGCGTTGATCGCGCAAGAGCTTGACGGTGTCCAGAATGCGGCGCCGGCTCTGCGGATCGATGCCCACCGTCGGCTCATCCATGTAGACAACCTGCGGATCGTGCAAGAGCCCGGCGGCGATGTTTACCCGCCGCTTCATGCCCCCCGAATAGGTCGAAAGTCGTTCCTTCTGGCGGTCGCTAAGCTCGATGAATTCGAGCGCCTCATCCACCCGATGCGCCAGATCCTCACCGCCGAGGCCGTACATTCGGCCGAAGAACTCGAGATTCTGGCGTGCGTTCAAGTTGGGATAAAGGGCGATCTCCTGAGGGACCACGCCCAGGAGGCGTTTGGCCTGAAGCGGTTCTTTGGTGATTGAATGCCCCCCGATGAATGCATCTCCCCGGGTGGGTTCGACCAGACCGCTGATCATGGAGATGGTGGTGGTTTTGCCCGCGCCGTTAGGTCCCAGCAGGCTGAAGATTTCACCTTTGGCAATCTTCAGATCGATACCCTTCACGGCCTCGATTTCGGGGCCATGATCCCCCGGATAGATCTTGGCCAGATCTCTTGTCTCCACCATCGCGTCCATGTGGTGCTCCACCTTCGAAGGAAGTGTTTTGTGCGCGCGATTCTAGCATCAAGCTGCTCGTAATTGCGTACCATCCGGTCCCATTAACACCCAATCAACCCCGTCGACGCCTTCCAATTCCATGGGCTGCTGCGCCGGTGTTCATCGGCCCTCCGCCTAGCCTGGACTCACTCATGGCCCGTGACAAAGCTACGTGACAAGCGACACTGCCGCGCTTGGCCGAGTCTGCATAGACTGATGGCACATGGACCGCGTATGGCAAACCTAGCTTGGCGCGCCCTGAACCATTCAGACCGAGGGCGAAAAGGGAACTGAAATGATGACGCGACGCGTGTCTCGCCTCCTTCTCATCCTTCTCGAGGGCTTCCTCGCCCTGACCGCCATCGGCGGCGGGATCGGCCTCATCACCGGTCTGCTGGCCATGCCGGTGGCCTATTTGTCTGGATCGATCTTCACGAGTTTCTTGATTCCGGGCCTGTCGCTCATGGTTGTCGTCGGCGGGTTGGCGGTTGTTGGAGCCGTTCTGGTCGCCAAACGCCACCGCTTTGCGCCCGCGGCAACTGCCGTATCTGGTCTGGCGATCATCTTCTTTGAAGTGGTCGAGGTGATGGTGATCGGCTCGCCGGTCGGTGTGGCCCGCAATCTGCAGGTCTTCTATCTGGGTCTGGGATTGTTAATTCTTGTGGCTTCCCTGCCACCTCTGGCCCAATTGCGACACGGCCCAGCCCGAACTTAACCGGCTGGTTCGCTAAGCCGAGGATGATTTCCTCCGGACACGGGAGGCGATTTGTCGCGCCGGCCATCGACCGGTTTGGCCGCAGGAGGTACTCTGATGAGAAGTGAGACAGCCTTTGTCGCTTGGGCTTTCTTCTTTCAAGCCGTCCTGATCGTCCACTTTGCCCTGCGGAAGTGGGCCTTCGAGGCCTACACGTTCCAATGGGGTTGGGTGGTCTACGCGCTCAGCCTGCCTGCCGTCGCCTTGAGTTGGTACTTGTGGAAGCAAGGCGCTCCCTGGCCATTGTGGGTGGGAGGCATCCTGTATCTTGCTTTCGCCGTGTTTGGCTTCAGCGTCGAATACATTGCCCACCTGACCACCTGGCGATCGCCCGTGGTCTGGCCAATCATGGTGCCGTATGTGCTGCTCTATTTGGCGACCGTCATGTTCTATTGGTGGCCGGTTGGGATGATCAGCCGCCCGCTATGGTACCTGTACGCTGGCCTGTTCATCGTCGCCTCGTGGCTCAACATCAGCTCGCACTAACCCTCAGTTTGGTTTGCCAGGACTCCCCGATCGGCTTAGACTGGGCGGCGCGCGCCCTCGCTTGGGCTGGGATCCGCTCAGGAGTCCAACCGCCCTGGTATCGATAGACCTGGGCACAATACTGGATGCCAGCGGAATCGCGCTGCTCGGCTCGCCCACAATTTCCGACTTCGACTCCTCCGGCGCCAATGCGGCACACCGATGTGTGAGGTCATCATGAAACAGAACCTCTCCCCGTCCCGTCCTCGACTCCTCGGATGAGACAGGCCAGAAGTCACCGCCAACGGGTGCTGGGGCTCGGGATCCGGATCGCCTGGCTGGCGGCTGCGGGTTGGCTCAGCGCGTGCACTGGGTCTGCTGCCCAGTCACAGGGTGAGCGTCCCCAAAACGAGGCTGAGTCGGACTCGGCACAAGCACGAGTGATATCGGTCGACGTCAGCGGGGAAGAAGGGGCCTTCACTTTCGCAGTTGAGATCGCCAGCCCTGACACGGGCTGCGATCGCTACGCAGACTGGTGGGAGGTGGTGACGCCCAACGGCGACCTGCTCTACCGCCGGATCCTGCTCCACAGCCACGTTGACGAGCAGCCGTTCGCCCGCTCGGGTGGCCCCGTCCGCGTCGCCTCGGCCGATGACGTGTTCGTCCGCGTTCATATGCACCCGGATGGCTACGCCGCATCCGGCGCCCAAGGGTCGGCCGGGGCAGGGTTCTCCCCGGTCAACGTCCCGCCGAGCTTTGCCCCCCAGCTTGAGACTGCGCCGCCCCTCCCCGATGACTGTGCCTTCTGAAGGATGTACGGTCCAATTTGTGATAATTTTCACAATGCCCGTTGCGCAATGTTCTTCCTGGATGCAGTCCAGAGAATGGCTACCCCCCATGGGCGCCACATGCGGTAAGATGGCCGTCCATGCCCATTGACTACACACTGAGCGTCTTGCTCTCGGCATTTCTTCTGTTCCAGGTTCAGCCTCTGATCGGCAAGGTCATCTTGCCCTGGTTTGGCGGCACGCCGATGGTTTGGTCGACCGTGCTGCTGTTCTTCCAGACGCTGCTCACCGCAGGCTATGCCTACGCCACCTGGCTGGTCACCAAGCTGCGTCCAAGGATGCAGGGCCGCATTCACCTGGGCGCTCTGGCAGTATCCCTGGGTCTGGTCGCCCTGACCGCCTTCTCCTGGCCATCCCCGCTGACGCCGGACCCGAGTTGGCGGCCGACGCTGGGAGCGGCCCCGATCCCGGGCATTCTTCGGATCTTGGCGGCTGCCGTGGGCGTACCCTACCTGATCCTGTCAGCCAACAGCACGCTGATGCAGACCTGGTTCTTCCGCCAACACGGCGACCCACTGCCCTACCGCCTGTACGCCCTGTCCAATGTCGGCTCACTTCTGGCACTGGTGAGCTACCCGCTTGTGTTTGAGCCTCTGATGACACTGCGCGTGCAAGCTGATGTCTGGGCGGTGGCATACGTTTTGTTCGCGGTGGCTGCCGGGGTGTTGGCGTGGCGCGCCTCCGGCCCGCCGGCCGACATCAAAGCCAGCCGGCAGGAGTCCCCCGCTGTCAGTCAGCGACCAACCTGGCAGCAGTATGCGCTCTGGGTTGGGCTGGCTGCTGTGGCCTCATCTCTTCTGGTGTCGGTCACCAATCAAATGACGCAGGAGGTGGCCGTCATTCCGTTCCTGTGGGTACTGCCGCTGGCGGTTTACCTGCTGACTTTCGTTCTTGCCTTTTCCGGGGAGCGATTCTACGATCGCCGTCTTTACTTGGTCGCCTTTGGCGCCCTGAGCTTGTTCAGCTTGTGGTCCTTGGTGCGCTTTCCCCCGTTCAGCCTGGCCACACAACTGACCGCCTACACGCTGCTGCTCTTCGTCGCCTGTATGCTGTGTCACAACGAACTCTACCGTCTGCGGCCACTGCCCGGCTTCCTTTCGGCCTTCTATCTAATGGTCGCCATCGGCGGGGCCCTGGGCGGAATGTTTGTCACCCTGCTCGCGCCGTCCCTGTTTTCAAGCGGCTTTTGGGAACTGCAATGGAGTCTGGTGGCAGCCGGGCTGCTCATGACCGTGATCTTGATACGCGAACGACCCGGCGAGGCGCCCAAGCGCCGCAAGCGTGGTGGCCGACGTCCGGCCAACCGCATTCCCCGTCGGATAACTCCTGCCGTCTGGTCGGCCTCCGGCTTGGTGGTCCTGCTGGCAGGTCTCACCCTGCTGATTATGCGAACGACCGGTTCAGCCGCATTGCTCTCCCTGCGCAGCTTCTACGGAATCTCGCGCGTCTGGGCCATCAACACCGATCAGCCGGACATCCTGGCCTACCAGTTCACCCACGGCAAAACAGTGCATGGCTTTCAATTTGCTGCCGACCGATTTCGCGTTTTGCCCACAGCCTTCTACAGCGACACAAGCGGCGTCGGCCTGGCGTTCCTCCAGAATCCGGTGCGGCCCGGCTCGATTCGGGTCGGCGGCTTGGGAATGGGCGTGGGCGTGATCGCCGCTTACGGACAGCCGGGCGATACGTTCCGCTTCTACGAAATCAATCCGGACGTCATCCGCATTGCCGAAGGCGAAGGCGGATACTTCTCGTTCCTGTCCGACACGCCGGCCCAAGTGGATGTCGTCCAAGGGGATGCCCGCCTGGCACTGGAGGACGAGCTGGCGAAAGGCAATCAGGAGGCCTTTGATCTGTTGGTGCTGGACGCCTTCAGCGGGGACACAATCCCACTTCATTTGCTCACCCGCGAAGCGTTCGAGATCTACCTGAAGCAATTGGCCCCTGGCGGGATCATCGCCGTTCACGTTTCCAACCGGAACTTCGACCTGGCGCTGGAGGTCTACCGGCTGGCGGACGCCTTCGATCTTAGCGCGGTCAAGATAGAAGATGCCGGCGATGGGCTGCAGAGCTACGATTCAGTGTGGATGCTGCTCACCAACAATCAGACCTTCCTGTCCAACCCCAACATCATCGCCCGCGCCTCACCCCGCCCGGCAATTCCCGCCAGTCTTCCTGTTTGGACGGACAACTACAGCAATCTGCTGGCCGTGTTGAAGTGAGCGTTGAACTCGTGGCTACCAGCGGCCAACACCCAGCCAAATCTGCCCCCTAGCCCAGTCCGTTTGGAGCGCGCAGACCGGCCTGGAGCGGTACCGGAAGCCGCCGCGGACTACGCCCGGGCGAAGGAGGGAAACGTCGTGGGGGGCGATCCGGAGACCCCGGGCGCGCTGCTGTCCGCCCAAGGGCTCGCCGGGGTCGTTCGAAAGGGCTGGCTTCCGCGACGTACCCCCTGCGGCGCAGGAGCGCCAGGGCATGCACTGAACCTTGTGAAGGTTTTCACAAGCCGATCCTCCTCCGCTCTTTTGGGCTCTGTTACATTGAAACTATGGGGTCCTGGGCAGAGCGCGTTGGCATGCGTGTCGTCACGGCAGGCGGGCAGCACCCACCGGGTCAATGCAACCTTGCCGGTCATCCTCCCGCCTGCGGCCGGCCCCATAGGCCCTCATCTTTTCGAACGTGAGGTGGCGACTATGAACGACCCGATCGTGATCACCGTCAACGGCCAACCGCACACAGTTGAAGGGGCGCCGGAAACCCCTCTCCTGTACGTCCTACGCGACGAGATGGGTCTGACCGGGCCACAGTTCGGCTGCGGCTCTGAAACCTGCAAAGCGTGCACCGTGCTGCTGGGGGCTCGCGAGGTCCAGTCCTGCAGGCTTCCGGTCTCTGAGGCCACGGACGGGGTCATCACCACTCTGGAGGGCCTGCAAGCTGGGCGCGAACTTCATCCCATTCAACGTGCATTCATCGACGAGCAGGCAGCCCAATGTGGCTACTGTTTGAATGGAATGGTGATGACCACCGCCGCCTTTCTCTACCGTCACCCTCATCCATCGGCGGAGGACATCCGCCAGGCACTCGACGGCAACCTCTGTCGCTGTGGCGCACACGCTCGCATTCTGCGGGCCGTCCAGCTCGCCGCCGATCTACCTCGCCGAAGAAGTGGATGTGACGCATGGCTTCCCAATGGTCCCCAACCGGTGCGCTGTCGGTCGCCAACCAGGTTGACGACTGGTTGCGAATCGAGGTTGACGGGAGCGTGACGGTCTTCAGCGGCAAAGTCGAGCTAGGCACTGGCGTCAAGACCGCACTGGCTCAGATCGTGGCCGAGGAGCTCGACGTGCCGTTCGAACGGATCACGATGGTGATGGGTGACACGGACCTGGTCCCAGACGAGGGGATCACCGCCGGCAGCACGACGCTTCAGATCGGCGGATTCGCCCTGCGTCAGGCCAGCGCCGAAGCCCGGCAGGCGCTGCTAGAGGCTGCCTCCGACCAGCTCGACGCCATGCTGGATGAGCTAACCGTGAACGAGGGTGTGGTCAGCGTCGTACGCGACCCCGTGCGTTCGATCTCCTATGCCGACCTGATGGGTGGCCGGCCGTTCAAGCGTGAGATCAGCCTCCAAGCTCCCCTCAAGTCGCCCGAGCAGCTACCACATCGTTGGGCAGAGGCTGCCGCGCATTGACCTGCCTCGAAAGCTTACGGGCCAAGCAGGCTACGTTCACGATGTCCGTCTGCCGGGGATGCTCCACGCTCGGGTCGTTCGACCTCCCGACCCGGGGGCGGCGCTCGAAGCCTACGACCCGGAGCCCCTACCCGGCGTGAAGATCGTAAGGCAGGGGAATTTTCTGGCCGTGGCCGCCGAACGCGAGTTCGACGCCGTCGCGCGCCGCCGATACGCTGAAGGTAACTTGGAAGCAGATTGGGCACCGACCGCCGATGCAGGAACTGTTTCAACATATCCGGCAGCAGGATACGATCGACGAGATATCTTTCGACGAAGGCGAATTCGAATCTTCCGCACTGGACGCCGATATCCAACTGGAGGCCACCTACACTCAGCCTTTCCAGGCCCATGCTTCCATCGGCCCATCATGCGCAGTAGCCGACGTCTCCGATGACCACGCTACGGTCTGGAGCAGCACCCAGGGCCCATACCCCCTGCGTGCAGCGTTGGCGGACCTGCTCAAGATGCCCGAGGAAAGTGTCCGCGTGATCTACGCCGAAGGGTCCGGCTCCTACGGCCACAACGGCGCCGATGACGCCGCAGCCGACGCGGCTTTGATATCACAGAAGCTGGGCCGGCCGGTGCGTGTCCAGTGGTCACGGAGCGACGAGTTCCTTTGGGAGCCGTACACCCCGGCCATGCTGATGGAGATGCGCGGCAGATTGAGTCCCCAGGGGCGGATCATCGCCTGGCAGCACGACGTCTGGTCGCCCACCCATGGCAACCGCCCCCGAATGGCCAGTCAGCTTCTGGCAGGGCAGCTCGCTTACGGCCTGCTCCCGCCGAAGCCAGAATGGTTCGGCGGCGGCGATCGGAACGCCCCTGTCGACTACGCCCTGCCCAATCAGCGCGTGGTGGCCCATTGGCTGACCGAGATGCCGCTTCGGACGTCGGCGATGCGCACCCTGGGCGGCGCCGCCAACACCTTCGCCAATGAATCCTTCATGGACGAGTTGGCTGACGTGGCGGGCACGGACCCGCTCACGTTTCGGCTGAAGCACCTTGACGACGAGCGTGGGATCGCCGCCCTCCAGGCCGCCGCCGACCGAGCCGGCTGGGGGCAGCCATTGCCCGACGGAACTGGGAGGGGATTGGCGTACGCCCGCTATGAGAACGACGGCGCATACGTGGCGACAGTGGCCCAGGTCCGCGTGGATCCGGAGCGCGGTGCAGTGCACGTGGAACGCTTGATCAGCGCTCACGATTGCGGCCTGATCGTCAATCCCGATGGGGTCACCAACCAGATCGAGGGCAACCTGATCCAGTCATTGAGCCGCGCACTTTTCGAAGAAATCGCCTTCGACGAGACACACATCACCAGTTCTGATTGGGATACTTACCCGATCCTGCGTTTTTCCGACCTGCCGGAAATCGAGGCCGTGCTGCTCAATCAGCCGGACGAGCCCCTGGTGGGCGCTGGCGAGCCGGCCTCGATCTGCACCGCTCCGGCGGTGGCCAATGCCATTTTCGCTGCCTGTGGCGCACGTCTTCGGCAGATTCCGTTCACGGCGGACAAGATCCGGGACTCGCTGTCAGATAGAAGCTAAACCCCAATGCCTCCTTTGGACCCCACGCAACGCTTCTCCAACCGGGTCGCTGACTACGTCAAATACCGGCCCAGCTACCCTCCAGAAGCGATCAACGCACTGCTTGCTCAAGGCTTGGATAGAACCTCCATCGTCGCAGATATCGGCTCTGGAACAGGGATCTTGACTGAACTCTTGCTGGAGCATGTGGGACGAGTCTATGCGATTGAACCCAACGACGAGATGCGAGCCGCGGCAGAAGCGAGGCTAGGGGGCCACGACCGCTTTGTACCAGTTGCTCCACCGCCGAGGCCACTTCGCTTCCCGCACGCTCGGTGGATTTTGTGGTCGCGGCGCAGGCATTCCATTGGTTCGACACCCACCCGGCCCTGGATGAGTTTCGAAGGATCTTGCGCGAGCCTCGAAGGCTGGCCCTGATATGGAACGACCGCCTCAATGACACAGCCTTCTTGCAGGCCTATGAGGCCCTGCTGCAATCCCACGGAACGGACTACCAGGCCGTGAATCACCAGGCCATCTCCGACCAGGAGTTGGCGAACCTGTTTGTCCGCGATTTCGAGATGCAGACGTTCGACAACCAGCAGCAGCTCGACCTCGAGGGGCTGAAGGGCCGCGTGTTTTCCTCTTCCTACACTCCCTCGCCGAATGATCCCGGCTACAACGCCATGGTCCTGGCAATTGAAGATGCCTTTCGGCGGCACCAACAAGATGGGCACGTCACCATCCGGTACCAGACGAAGATCTATTCGGGATGCATCGAAGTCGGGGGCTCCCCGATCCAAAGAGGCCAACGGAAATGCGGTCCCAACATGACCCACAAAGGCCACATTCTACCGGTCAGAGCATCGCCGCTGTCTAAGAACAGCCGCGACGATGGAACTCAGATCACGTTTCATCCGCGGCAAAGCAAGGACGGCAGCGTTCCGGCAAGCCGCTGCACCCTGACCAGCCTTCGTATGTCCCCAGGGACCCCGCCTCAGGGGGCCTAACTGGCCACCGGGCTGCTTTGTGAATTTCCTCACAAGGTACCACTTCCTCACAACGCGTTCGCGCGCTTTGTCACTGTGCACGGGACCGTCCGTCGGCTAGACTCCGCTGAAGGTGCCTTGGCAGGCTCAGGGTGGGAAGCTGTCAGGCCCGGATCAGGCGGCATCCACGTCTAAGTGCTAGCCTGTAGCTTGGATAATGACCACAGGGGTCATTCTGCGTAAGGGTCGACGCAGGCATGGTCATCAAGAACCTCCTCCGCCGCAAAGGCCGCACTACCCTGACGATCATCGGGATCAGCGTGGGTGTGGCATCGATCATCGCCCTGGGCACGCTCGCCCAGGGGCTTGATGCTGGCTACACATCCATGCTCACCGGCAGCAAAGCCGACCTGATTGTCAGCCAGCCGGACACGATCGACATCGCCTACAGTTCGGTTGACGACGGCGTTGCCCAAGATCTGCTCAGCATGCCCGAAGTCGAGGCGACCAGCGGGATGCTTCAGGCGTTTGTCCCGGCAGAGAAGAGCCCCTACTTCTTCGTATTCGGCTTTCCCAGCGACAGTTTCGTACTATCTCGTTTCAACATCATCCAGGGCACCAATTTCCAGGATGCCACCGGCGTCCGGGGGAAACCGGTGCTCATCGGCGCCACGGCCGCCGACCTGATGGACAAGCAGGTTGGCGACAGCCTCAGACTGACCGAAAGCACCTTCAGGATCGTGGGCATTTACGAGACCGGGGACGCATTCGAGGACAGCGGCGCAGTGCTCCCTCTCGACCAGGCACAAATCGTGCTGGGCAAGCCGCGCCAGGTCAGCCTGGTGTATATCCAGCTGAAAGACCCCGCCCTCCAGCAGAGGCTCATCGACAGGGTGACTCGCCAATGGCCGGATCTGGCCATCAGCACCAGCCATGAGTTCGCCGACAAACAGATGATGGGCGACATGATGAACGGCTTTGTTTGGGCGATCGCCGGGCTGGCCATCCTCATCGGCGGCATCGGCATGGCCAACGCCCAGTTGATGGCGGTTTTCGAGCGCACCAGGGAAATCGGCGTGCTGCGCGCTGTCGGTTGGAGCCGGTCGCGCGTTCTCCTGCTGATCCTGAGCGAGTCGCTGGTTGTGGCCCTGGCCGGGGGTCTCATCGGTATCTTGTTGGGCTGGGCCCTGCTCATGGCCTCGTCGTCCGTGGTGAGCATCTTCGGCGCGAACCCCACGCAGATCGCGCCCGAAACCTTGGTCCAGGCACTGACGACAGTTATGATCTTGGGGGTTGTTGGCGGGTTGTATCCGGCCTGGCGCGCCTCCCGCCTGGCGCCTCTTGAGGCGCTGGGCTATGAAGGCGGATCGGGCGCCGGAGGCGTCCGCCGCCTGCCCCTCGGGGGTATGGCCGTCCAGAGTCTTTGGCAGCGTGCTGGCCGCACGCTGCTGACCCTGTCGGCGATCGGACTGACCGTCGGTGCCGTGATGTCCTTGGATGGCATCCTCGGTGGCACGTCGGATGCGATGACCGGCATGGCCACGCGAACTGGCTCCGAGATCATGATCCGCCAAGCTGACGTGGCTGACACCAGCCTCAGCGCCATCGACGAGCGCTTGGGGTCCAAGATCGAAACCATGTCCGGCATCCGCAGTGTCAGCGGCCTGGCATTGACCGCTTTGACCGGTCAGGAGGAGGGATCGTTCCTCATCGTTCTCGGCTACGCCCCCAACGAATTCGGTATGCGTCGATTTAACGTGGTCGAAGGGCGTGCAGTGGCTGCACGGCATGAGGTCATGCTCGGGAGGGTGCTGGCTGACGCCACCCACTATGATGTGGGTGAAACGATGGATATCGGCGGCTCCCGTTTTCGCGTGGTTGGCATCCACGAGGTTGGGTCGGGCTGGGAGGAAGCCGCGGCCGTGGTGAGCTTGCGGGACGCTCAGATCCTTGCCGGTCGTCCTCGAAAAGTCACCATGTACGGAGTCAAGCTGGAGGATCCTTCTCAAGCCTCAGAGATCGTCCACGAATTGAACCAGCGTTTCCCGGAGATTCACGCCGCCCTCTCGGGAGAGTTCGCAGAGCAAATGCCGGACATGCAGGCGGCGGACGCGATGCTGTTCGGCATCTCTTTCCTGGCCATTCTGGTGGGCGGAGTCGGCGTGCTCAACACAATGCTGATGGCCGTCCTTGAGAGGACGCGTGAAATTGGTGTGCTGCGCACGCTTGGATGGAGCCGCATCCGGGTCGTCACGATGATCATGCGTGAATCTCTGCTCCTGGGAGCTTTGGGAGCTATCGTCGGTGTGATCGTCGCTTTCGGCATCACCGCCCTGCTGCAACTTGTGCCCATGCTCTCCGGCTTCATCCTCGCCCGTTGGGATGGGGTTGTCTTCGCTCGGGCTGCATTGGTGGCACTGGCCCTTGGACTCATTGGCGGGTTCTATCCCGCACTGCGCGCCTCCGGTCTACAGCCGGTTGAGGCGCTTCGCTACGAGTGAATCATCTGGCACCTTGCCAGACACGGAGGCATCCATGAAACGAAGGACCGGAAATACCCTGTACATGATCCTGGTGGCACTGATGGCAGCCGGCCTATTGGCTGCCTGCGGGGGCGGTCCCGCGCCGGCCACGCCTACGCCAGCACCGAGCGACAGCGCAGACTTCAATCCAATCGTCAGCGCCACTGGCATGGTGGTTCCCGAACGTTGGGCTCGTCTCAGCATTCGCTCCGGCGGCCAGGTTGTCGACCTGCCCGTGAGCGTCGGCGACACCGTCCAAGAGGGCGACTTGCTCCTGGCGCTTGACAGCCGCCCGTCCCTGCAAGCTGCCGTGACAGCCGCCGAACTGGAGCGAGTGAATGCGCGCCAGGCTCTGGACCTGCTGGTCGAAGACGCAGACATCGCCCGCGCTCAGGCCGAACAGGAACAGGCTACCGCCCGGGATGAGCTGCATACGGCGGAATACACGCAAAGCGTGCGTGCCCAAGGCAACCGTGCCAGTGCCGAAACGATCGCCGCCCAGGAAGGCCGGGTCTTGCTTGCCAAGAAGGATCTGGATCAGGCCAAACGCAGAGCCGACAGCGGGACTCCTGACGACCACGACAGTGCCCAGGCAGCCATCAACCTCAGCAACGCGCAACAGGCCTATGATTCGGCCGTCCGAACGCTGAACTGGTACAAGGGCCGCCCGACCGAGATCCAACAGGCGCAGCTTGATGCCGACGTCGCCTTAGCTCAGGCGCGCGTCGACGAGGCCCAACGGACTCTCGATCGCATGCAAGACGGACCTGATGCACGTGCGCTTGAGGCCGCCCGCGCCCGCTTGGCGAATGCCGAGGCGTCCTTGGAAGCGGCGCAGACCCAACTCGATTCGGCCGAACTCCGAGCGCCCTTCGCCGGCACCATCACCGACATCACGGTGCGGCCTGCGGAATGGGTGCCCGCCGGGACCGCGGTCGTCGTGATCGCCGACCTCAGCACACTGAGGGTTGAGACCACTGATCTCAACGAGATCGACGCCGCCCGTGTGCGAGTCAATGATCCCGCCCAGGTGTCATTCGATGCCGTACCGGACTTCGTCGGCACGGGCAAGATTCAGAGACTTCTCCCGATGCCGAGCACAAGCGGTGGCACCAACTACACAGCCTGGGTTCAGGTTGACACGATCCCCGAATCGATTCTGTGGGGCATGACAGCCTTCGTGGACATCGAGGTTCAGGAATGAACTCTTTTCTGGTCGAGACCATCGGGCTAACGCGGGTCTTCGGGGACGGTGCCCCGATCAGGGCGTTGGACGACGTATCGATTCAGATCACCTCCGGCGAGTTGGTCGCCGTCATGGGGCCAAGCGGCAGCGGCAAGAGCACCTTACTCAACCAGATCGGCGCGCTGGACCAACCAACCAGCGGCGAGGTGCTCGTGGCCGGGCACGATCTGGCCACCATCGAGAATGTCGATGCATTTCGGGCCCACACGGTGGGGTTCATCTTCCAGCTTCACAACCTGCTGCCGACGTTGACGGCGCGGGAAAACGTCGAAGTGCCGATGATAGGTCATGTTTCCTCGGCCGAGCGCAGGGCGAGGGCAGAAGAACTGCTGGACCTGGTTGGGTTGGGGGACCGCACCAACCACCTGCCCAACCAGCTCTCAGGGGGCGAACGCCAGCGCGTGGCGGTCGCCCGAGCACTGGCCAACAACCCGCCGCTTGTGCTGGCCGACGAACCCACCGGGAGCCTTGACACCCAGGCGGGCCGTTCACTGATGGATCTGCTCAAACAGCTCAACCGCGAACATGGCACAACGTTTATCGTTGTCACTCATGATCCGGCGGTCGCTCGCCAGACCCAACGCGTATTGGTGATGGAGGACGGACGGATTCTTCGCGAGGATCAGGTTGGATCGCCGCTAGAGGAAGACCTCCGTTTGTGGCGCCATTCGGAACTGGGCGAGTGTATCCTTTCCGGCGATGCACACCTCCAGAACAAGCTCACCCTTTCCCGATCTCAGCTCGATGTCCTGCGGGGTGTGCTGAGCCAGGCCTCCCAATCCGGTTAGCGGCGCCTCCGGCGGACCTCGGTGCAAGCTGGGACGGTCCCCCACGCGTGTTTCTGACCTCGCCAAATGGCAGCCCAAGGGCTGCCATTTGGCCCTAGAAAGGGAGAAAGCCGCATGCCCCCCAATACCATCGACTTGTCCGCCAAGCTGAGCGCGTTCTCGGATCTCTGGCAGCCCAAAATCATCGCCCAGCTCAACGACTACCACCTCAAGCTGGCCAAGGTCGAGGGGGATTTCATTTGGCACAGCCACCCGGAGACCGACGAGCTCTTTCTGGTCTTGATGGGTGAGATGCGAATTGCCTTCCGGAATGGCGTCGCATCCTTGAGCGAAGGTCAACTGTGTGTCGTACCCAGGGGCGTCGAACACCGCCCCTCGGCGGACTCCGAATGCCACATCCTGCTCATTGAACCTGCAGGAACGCCCAACACCGGCGACGCCGGCGGAGAACGGACAGCCTCCAGCGACGCGTGGATCTAGGGTCCCACCAAACCAGCTGCTCTGCCTTGACTCCGCCGCAAACCATGCTAGACTAGTACAAAGTACTCTTCATTGCAAAGTCCATTAGCCCACAGAGTACGGGAGTCTCCCATGTCCGACGCCCCCAAGATTCAAGACATTCAAAGGCGCACCAGGCGGCTGATGACCTACGAAGATGGATCCTGGGATCTGCTGCTCGGAACCATCTTCGTTCTGCTCTCGGTGTATCCCATCACCAGGGCCCGCTTGGGACCGTCCTGGAACCTGGTGCTGTTCATTAGCTTGCTTCTTGTCGCCAGTGGTATCCAGATGTTTCTCAAATGGAAGTTCGCTCTCCCCCGCTTAGGCTACGCTAAAGGTATTCGATCTCCCAAGCTCAAGGCGCTCTTCGTCGTCACAATCGGCGTCGTGATTCTGACCTTCGGCGTGGTGGTGCTCACACTAAGAGACAGCAGCTGGTTAGGCGCCCTGGTTCCCAGCAGCGGGCCGATCTGGTTGCGCAGATTCATGGTGGATATCCTGGTTGTTCCGGTCATGGTTGGCATTTTTAGCACCCTTGGTTACCTGTTTGGCGTCGCCCGGCTCTATCTCTACGGCTGGCTGCTGGGGATCGGCAATTTGACTGCAGCCATCATTTATGACGGCGCCCCTGAAGGATTCAACGTCCCCCTCGGTTTGGCCGCTGGAACCATCCTGGTCATTGGGGCGACATTGGTGGTGCGCTTCGTGCGCAACTACCCAGTCAGGACTTTGGATGTCTGATATGCCTTCGGCACGCCAGGGCCCCGAAGGCGTCAACCATTTGGCCGATGTGAATCGTATCGTCCACGAACCAGCCCGGTTGATGATCCTGCTGGTTCTATCCACCGTCCAAGAGGCCGACTTCGTCTTCCTCCTCAACGCCACTGAGCTCACCTGGGGCAACCTGTCATCCCACGTGACCAAACTCGAAGATGCAGGCTATGTTGAGGTGGAGAAGGGGTTTGTAGGCAAGAAACCACGCACCCTGGCCCGCCTCACGCACGAGGGCAGGCAAGCCGTGGAGGACTATCGTCGGACGATGCAACAGGCGCTGGACGCCGTCAAGTGATCTTCAATCAGAGTCGAGGCGGCCGGCGACGTTCCCCATAGGTGCGCGACGACCCGAGTCTCTGCGCTCCCTGTCGATAGATCCTGCCGGCGGCACTTTCCAACGCTGCAGCAAGTCACACGTCCGAATCGGATCTCACCACTGCCCGGTCCGCTTCCCCCACCATTCGAGCCCCCTCAAGATCAGCCAAAGCAGTGCAACCGGCGCAATTCCAGCCAGCAAGCACAGCGCGCCGAGAATGGCAGCTTCGCGGCCGTAAAGCAGATAGATCAACCCGCCGCCCACCAACAACAAGATCAACACAAAACCGGCGAACATCCGCCGATCCGTCTGACTTCGGAAATCCCTCACGCCAATTCTCCACTCAGAGCGGTCAGCGCATCACCCTGAGGCGCGATTATAGCCCTGAGAACATGTCAGGTTGGCACGGCCATCCAAAGTGCGCGATCATTACCCGCCGGTTGCCCCACCGAAAACGACGGCGTCCTTAAAGAACACCTTGGGAGGTGCGGCTTGCTTGAACAAGGAGTCAAAGCCTACGGCTATCGCTGGGTTGTGCTGCTGGTTTTCATGGCCATCACCGCCCTCAACCAGCTCCTATGGATCACTTTCGCCCCCATCACCCATGACGCGGCTGCCTTCTACGGCGTATCCGACTTGAGCATCGGCCTGCTGTCCCTCAGCTTCATGATCGTCTACATCTTTGTCTCCATCCCTGCCTCTTGGATGATCGATCGCTACGGTTTCCGTTGGGCAGTCGGCATCGGCGCTGTGCTGACCGGGATATTCGGCCTGACCCGCGGCCTGCTCGCCAACGACTTCACCTGGGTGATGATTTCCCAGATCGGCATTGCCATCGGGCAGCCTTTCATCCTCAACGCCGTCACCACCGTCGCCGCGCGATGGTTTCCCGTCGATGAAAGGGCCACCGCCGCCGGTCTGGGGTCACTGGCGATCTATCTGGGAATTCTGGGCGGCCTGGTCCTCACGCCCTATTTGACCCTTCACATGGCCATCCCCAGCACGCTGGTGCTTTATGGGGCGGGCTCCGTCATTGCCGCGGCATTGTTCATCACGCTCTCACGCGAGCATCCGCCGACACCTGCCGGCCCAGCCGGCGAGGAGGCCAAGGCGTTGATGTTCGATGGACTCAAACGAGTGGTCCGCAACCGCAACTTCGTTGTCTTGCTGGCCGTGTTCTTCGTCGGCCTGGGAGTGTTTAACGCCGTCACCACCTGGATTGAGGAAATTCTCAGCCCCCGAGGTTTCTCCAGCACCCAAGCCGGTGTGACCGGTGGCGTGATGATTGTGGGCGGAATTGTAGGCGCCCTGGTCCTTCCGGCGCTCTCTGACCGATCCCGCAAGCGCGTGCCGTTCATCCTGGCCGCCTTGGTTGGGGCCTCCGTCGCTTTGCTCGGCCTCACCCTCGCCGGGAGCTATGGCCTGCTGCTGACATCCGCCTTTGGGCTTGGTTTCTTCTTGCTGAGCGCCGGGCCTATCGGATTTCAGTACGGCGCGGAAATCACGTATCCCGTGCCGGAGGGGACTTCCAACGGCTTGCTCCTGCTGATGGGTCAAATCTCGGGCATCGTCTTCATCGTCGGGATGGATTCTCTCAAGTCCCCGTCGACCGGATCGATGACCGTGCCCCTATTGGCGCTGGTGGCCCTGACAGTACTGGGTCTGATTCTCTCCACACGACTCAGGGAATCAACCTGGCTGGCCGGCGCAGAATCAGGTGGGGGATCGCGGCCGGCCGGCTAGCGCTCGAACGGGGGTGTGGGGAGGTCGAATTGGTGGATGCAAGAAATCCCTGACGGGCCCTCAACTGAGCTCGATCGCCTCCTCCGGGCACTGCAGCACACACGCGCCACAAGCGATGCACTGGTCGATATCATGCAGCACGACGACCCGATGGACTCGATCGGGTGTCCAGCATCCGACCGGACATACCTCATAGCACTGCCACGTGCCTTTGCAGGCTTCCGGATCAAGACTTATCTCGAGCCCCCGCAGCCTGCGCGCCAAAACCAAGTGTTCGCTCAGACTCTCCCAGAGTGTCGGTTCGCTCACGCCGCTACCTCCAACCCAGGGCCAGCGGTCCCAGCCAGTAGATCAGCCCCAAGCCAGCCGCGATCATGGCCTCCCAGCCCCAGTTGGCTTGCTCGCCGCGCATCCTGGGCGACATACCTTGGAGCTCGGCCGCTGAGAAAACCGAAAGCCCCGTCAATCCTACAGCCCAGTTGAACATGTGCGGTGCCGCCATAGGGTCGAACAGGCGAGTGTAGACCAACAAGCCAGTCAGGGCGATCACCGTCAGCGGCACACTCTTTGCCAGTCCGTCCCGGCCTGGGAGCCAGGGCATCACCAGACCGTAGAAGTATGACAGCCCGAGCAAGCTGATGGCGATCGGCCAGAACAAACCCCGCCAGAAGATCGCCACCGGCACCAAGATCAACAGAGCGTAGAATCCCAGGGTCACGGTCACCATTTCCATGCGATCTTTGGCAGGGAATCGAACCCAGCGCATGGCGTCTGTCTTCTTGCGATGATTGGCCAGATAGACAGGGATGTCCACCGCCTTGGCCGGGCCCCAGTGTACGCCCCACCCGATTTCGCGCCGGATTCGCCAACCGTCAACGCCGTTGGCACACAGCTGTGGGAGGACCAGGGCATGATGATCCACAACCTGATCCAAGTGGGACGACTTGACGGCGGCGATGACCTTCTCGGCGGTGAAATAGCCGCCGCCGGCCGCGCACCAGACGTTGATCCCGGCCGAATCGGCCACCAGAATCCAGGCGTCGACCGCCCCGTCGATAGCCTGCACCAGGCGCCGAACCGTCAGATCGAAGTTTCCCGTGACCAATACGGGCGAGGCACGATCCGGACTGCCGATCGCGTACAAGCCGGGCCGCACCTTCGGATAAGGCGGGATGATCCTGAAGAACAGCGCCCACAAGTCGGCCAACCATGTTCGAAGGTTGGATTTGTGGGATAGACGTCCCACCGCAGTTGCCGGAAGAACGCCCTCGCCAGCGGCCGCATCAGTTGGAAAGAGGCGATAGAGCGCCAAGCTTCCCCCCAAGAACGTCAGCAGACGCTCGGGCCGGAAACCGGTCCGGCCGAAGAGATCATCCGGGTGGGAAAGTGCCGCGGTCGTGGTTCGGGTGAGGATCCAGGTCACGAAGACGAGTGGCAGACGGATGAGCGTGTACCAGAGCCGCTGGAACCAGCCGGCCGGCACGAATTCATCTGCTAGCAGGATCGTCCCCCCGGGAGCGAGCAGTCCAGCACACGCCTGAAGAACGAATTCCTGCTCATCCGGGGGCAATTCGCTGAAGACCAGCGTTGAGACGATCAGATCAAAGCTGCCCGGGTCAAATCGTTCACCGATCAAGGAGGCATCGATCTGCACAAACTCGACACGGTCCCCCAACTGCTCTCCCTCGATTCGTCTCTTCGCCTGGTCCAGCATGGCTTGGGAAGCATCAACACCAATGACATGGGCACCCTTGCGGGCCATCATCGCCGCCAAGGAACCCGTTCCACAGCCGATTTCCAAAATCCGACTCTCGCTCTGGGCATAACGCTCGGCAATGGCTTGATGCACCCGCCGAAGCCGACCGAGGGTGAGGACCTGGATCCCCCGATCGTAGTCGGCGGGTTCCGTTTCCAGCCATTTCATGAAGACGGTTGCCATGGCCTCCCTCGATTGCGTGCGGACTGCCGCAATGCAAGACGAAGTCTTGTCGTATTCAGTCTAGCACCAACACCTGGCGTATCCAGCGGTGTGATTCTGGCCGACACAATGCAGGGAGCCCGTCCGCCCCCTGATGCGTCGCCGGGTGACCAACGGGGCCGGGCACTCACCATTCCCTAATCCTCGCCACCGCCTTTCCCATGCTATCATTCGCGCATTCCCGTCCAGCACACCGCTAGCAGTCACGTCTCAGATCACCTCGCCGCCACTTCGGTTATGCCATCAGCCAAGGCGAATGTATGCATGGACCTGTCACCATCTCGCGGCGCACCTGCCTCTTGGCCGATCCTTGGGCAAAGGACTCGGCCCTTTTGAGATCCCCGTCGGGTGTGCACCCGGCTGTGTTGATCGGTCCGGTTCCCAACAGATACGGCACTTCGGAGGGAAGGAAGATGAAAGTTTCGCGAAAGTCTCTGGTCGTCTTCGTATTGGTCCTGGCAGTGATGAGCTGCTCGCCTCTTAACCAGATTGCGGGCAAAGCCATTGACCAGGTCGCCGCAGGATCGGGGTTCACGGTCGCCGGAAGTTTGTGGCCCGACGTGCCCAAGATGGATGGGCTGACCGATGATCCCAATCTGGACGTTCCGGTCTATGTTCGGATATATGTGCAGACAGCCTTGAAAGCCGCCAGCGGGGGCGAAGGCGGGGTTGATTGGATCGGCTTCACGACCGACAAATCTCCGGCCGATATCCAGGCCTTCTACACGCTGGATCGCATGGGATCGCAGGGTTGGGACACGGATTCGGGCACTCCCTGCTTCAGCGGCAGCGACCAGGGGGTAAGCGACGTCGGGGCGATTTGCCTGTTTACCAAGCAGGGATCGAACAACCAAACTATCGTCGCCATCATGGCCGCCAGCGATTCGTCCTCCAATAAGACCGATGTGTTCTTCCTTAGGCTGACTGCCCAAACCACGCCCACGCCGGGCAACTGAGCCCAATCCGGGCGCCGCACGCGCTCCAAAGCGCCCCCATCGTCACACCCAAGATCGCCCCCGCCGACTTCCCCTGCGGGGGCGATGCGTTGCGTGTGGCCCCCTAGTGTTTGTTATGATTCGCACACTGCCGGGGGCTTCGAGCTGATTCCCCCCGGCCGATTGGCCAAGGACAGTGTTTACCCAGGAGGTGGCTATGCCCCCATCGTCTCCCAATGCCCTCCGAACGCTCGGCGGATCGGAACTGCGCGTCTCCCCCATCGGTCTTGGCGTGATGCAATTCTCAGGCACCAACGGCGTGTTCCGCTTCATGTTCGACAACCTGGCCCAGGATGAGATCAACAGTATTGTCCAGACTGCCATCGAGGGTGGGGTGAATTGGTTCGACACCGCCGAGATGTACGGGCGCGGCCACTCTGAACGGGCCCTCTCGCGGGCGCTGAAGGCGGCAGGGATGGCCGATGACGACGTTGTGGTCGGGACGAAGTGGATGCCCCTGCTGAGAACCGCCGGCAATATTCGAAAGACCATCGACTCACGTTTGCATGCCCTGGATGGTTTCAGCATCGATCTCTACATGGTCCATCAGCCTTGGAGCTTCTCATCACCCGAAGCCGAGATGCGTGAGATGGCAGATCTTGTCGAGGCGGGCAAGATCCGGGCCGTCGGTGTCAGCAACTTCAACACGGACCAGATGAGGCGTGCGCACGCGGCGCTGGCCAAGTGCGGGCTGCCGCTGGCGGTGAATCAAGTCCAGTACAGCCTGCTTCATCGCGACATCGAGAGCAACGGGGTTCTGGAGACCGCCAAGGAACTCGGGGTGACGATTGTCGCCTGGGGGCCCCTTGCTTCCGGGCTGCTGACGGGAAAGTATCACCGTGAGCCAGACCGCTTGGACCGAACACCGATTGGCCGCCGAGTCCGCCTCGGACGGCAAATCGAGCGCAGCCGCTCGCTGATCGAAGCGCTGGAAGATCTGGCGAGCACACACGGGGTTTCGCCCGCCCAGGTGGCCCTCAACTGGGTCATCCATTCCCACGGCGAAACGGTTGTCGCCATCCCCGGAGCTTCCAAACCTGTCCAGGCTGAAGAAAACGCTGGTGCTATGCACTTCAAACTCACCGACACAGAACGTGAACGCCTGGACGACCTATCGAAGCCATTCACCTAGGCTTTAATGCCCAATACTGCCGGAGCTGCGGCTGGCCAGCCAAGGATCAGATGCAAGCGCGAAGGGAAGGAAGCACTTTGCGCAAATCTGGCGCTTTTGCGCACTTTGCCATTCAACCATCACCTTGAATGGCGCCTTATCGTCCCAACTTTTCTGGAGGAGGAAACTCGATGACTCTCGATCAATTGGTTTTGTGGATTGTCGTCGGTGGCATTGCTGGATTGATCGCCGATGCCGTAGTTGGTGGGGTGGCGACCGGCCTGGTGGGTGCCGTCGTGATCGGCATCCTGGGTGCTTTCATCGGCGGATGGCTTTTTGGTGTCCTGGGGATCACAATCGGCTCCGGCCTGGTGAGTGAGATCATCATCGCCGCCGTTGGAGCCATTGTACTGCTCGTGCTGCTGCGCGCCCTGCGACGACTCTAGAGTCCCCCAAACAATCGCGTGAAAGCTCGGAGCCGCCCTCGAGGGCGGCTCCCTTGTTTCGACGCTTTGCACAACCAATCGTGAAGATTTTCACAATCACCTCAGGTCTTCCCCTGGGACAGGTTTATGGGATCGGGGTCAAGTCGAAAGGCTTCTGAATGTTCGAATAGTAGTGACGATCTGGCAGCAAGGGCAGATCGGCGCCGAAGTAGCGATTGAAGATGACCCGGAACGTGTTCACCGGCGAAATGCTGTCATACACCTGAGGTGACCCACCGTTCGGAAAGTAGTAGGCATTGAGGTTCTTCATCCGATCTTCGGGCGTGACGTGAAAGGCACCATGGTCGCCTTGGATGACGATGATGGGTGGGGTCTTGGAGTTGGCCAGGATCTGCTTCACGGCCTGCAGGACGCGAGTGTTGATGTAGTTGACCTGCCCGGCGTAAGCAGTGCGCTCATCGGGCGAACCCGATCCTGATACCTGGTCTGCCAACGTAAAGACGCCCTGCTGGGAGGCAATCCCACCATCGGCGGTGAAGATGTATGGCGGATGGGGCGACATGATATGCACCCACACAAATTTCGGCCCTGGGATCTCGGGCACCCTGCCCAAACGGTCAAATGCAAAAAGGATCCGATCGCGGAACTCCTTGTTTGGATCGGGGATATGGGCGCCCAGCAGCTCGTTCAGCTTGACTCGCCCATCGATGACCGCCCGTCCCAGAGATGTCTGAACCAGCATGGCCTCGAACGGGTTGAGCCCGCCGAATGCGCGAGCGTCCGCCAGGGACGCAGGGCGCGGGGAAAGATAGATATCGGCATTTTGCCAGTCCGTCATTCCGTAGGCGCTTTCGAAGGCCACGGTCTTGTAGCCCAGGCTGGAAAGTGCCTCCCGAACAGCGTTGCCCTTGCAAATCCGGTCAAGCCACGCGGCGTCCTTTGCGTTGGGATCGAGCGGAGGCCCCAGCTTGTCCAAGTAGTTCATGTTGAGCGACGACGGGATGGAAAGCCGGGTGATGGCATAGTTGCTGCGGCTGTGATCTGTGACCACGAATCCAAGGTCCCGCAAGCCCTGGATGAACGGACGGTTGTCGTAGCTGAACACCCTCTCGAGGACATCTTGTCGCGTGTAGGCATCCAGAATGATGTAGTAGACATCAGGCAGAGGCTGGCCTGCCGGCGGCGCCAGCGCCACGGGGGAAGCCGGTGCGGTCGTCGTCTGGAATCCCTTGCTCAGTTCTCTGACCTGGTAGCTGCCGATCTGCAGGAGCGGCAAGACCAGCGCCAGGGCCATGGTGATGTTGAGAAATCGGGTCAGCCCGGCTGGGATCGCTCGGACCTTGGTCGCCCAAACGCTCACCCCAATCAGCACGGCTGCCCAGATCACCAGAAGCACGCGGTGCCGGCCCACCACCAGGCCGGCCAAACTCACACCTTCTGTGACCTGGTAGACATGGCCGTAAGAGAAGAACAACACCGCCCCCAGGCTGGTGAGGATGGCGCCCTTGGCCGAATCGTGGAGCAGGCGGCTCAGAACCCAAGCCAAGCCCCCGGCCAGCAGAAGGGAGAGCACCAGGGCGCGGAGCCCGGCTATCGGCTGCAGCTCACCCAAGTTCCAAGCCAAGAGAGCGAGCACCGGGTAGGCGGCGAACAGAAACGGATGCAGCGGTCTGTCGATCAGGGATTTCATGTCAGAGATTGGACCTCGTTCTTATACCCACGTTTTGTGACCAGAGCATCCACCAAGCATAACGCATTCGAGAGGCCAGAAGGCTGAAGACTGAGCCATAATAAAAGAAGCGCCGAGCAGTACTGCTCGGCGCTTGAGAATCAGTCCTCTGCTCGCCGCCAAAGCAGCGAGCAGAAAAGAAAAGCCCCTTGGCGATGACCTACTCTCCCAGGCCGTCTCCAGCCAAGTACCATCGGTGCTGGCGGGCTTAACTGCCGGGTTCGGGATGGGACCGGGTGTACCCCCGCCGCTCTAATCACCAAGGGACATTTTCCCTAGGTTGGGTATTGCATTGTCACTGAAACGAGTCGAAGCAAAAATCCTGCGAAAAGCGCCAAGTTCTCCGCATCACGCACATAAGCCCTCGGCCATTAGTACAGCTTAGCTTAACGCATTGCTGCGCTTCCACATGCTGCCTATCTACAGGTGGTCTACCTGCGGCCTTACTCCCTTAACGGGATGAGGGACCTTATCTTGGAGCGAGCTTCCCACTTAGATGCATTCAGCGGTTATCCCTGCCAGACGTGGCTACCCAGCGATGCCGTTGGCACGACAACTGGCACACCAGAGGTCTGTCCACCCCGGTCCTCTCGTACTAGGGGCAGCTCTCCTCAAGTCCCTTACGCCCACAGCGGATAGAGACCGACCTGTCTCACGACGGTCTGAACCCAGCTCACGTACCGCTTTAATGGGCGAACAGCCCAACCCTTGGGACCTTATCCAGCCCCAGGATGCGATGAGCCGACATCGAGGTGCCGAGCCTTGCCGTCGATGTGAACTCTTGGGCAAGACTAGCCTGTTATCCCCGGGGTAGCTTTTATCCGGTAAGCCACGGCCCTTCCACTCGGTACCGTGGGATCACTAAGCCCGACTTTCGTCTCTGCTCGACGCGTTGGTCTTGCAGTCAAGCTCCCTTGTGCCTTTACACTCTGCGGCTGGTTTCCATTCAGCCTGAGGGAACCTTTGGGCGCCTCCGTTACTCTTTGGGAGGCGACCGCCCCAGTCAAACTACCCGCCTGGCACGGTCCCCCTGCCGGTTTACGGCCAGGGGTTAGGGTGCAAACTTCGTCAGGGTGGTATTCCATTGTTGGCTCCACCGAGGCTGGCGCCCCAGCTTCACAGCCTCCCTCCTATGCTAGACAGACGAAGCCCGAACTCAATGCCAAGTTGTAGTAAAGCTCCACGGGGTCTTTTTGTCCTGCTGCGGGTACGCGGCATCTTTACCGCGACTTCAATTTCGCCGGGTCCCTCGTTGAGACAGCGCTCCGGTGGTTAAGCCTTTCGTGCGGGTCGGAACTTACCCGACAAGGAATTTCGCTACCTTAGGACCGTTATAGTTACGGCCGCCGTTCACCGGGGCTTCAGTTCGAAGCTTTGTCCCTTGCGGGACTAACCTCTCCCTTTAACCTTCCGGCACTGGGCAGGCTTCAGCCCCTATACATCGCCTTTCGGCTTAGCAGAGACCTGTGGTTTTGTTAACCAGTCCCCAGAGCCATTTCACTGCGACCTCCCTGCGCTTCACCTGAAAAAGCTTCACGCTAGGAGGCGCCCCTTCTCCCGAAGTTACGGGGCAATTTTGCCTAGTTCCTTAACGAGGGTTCTCCCGTTCGCCTTGGTATGCTCTACCCGTCTACCAGTGTCGGTTTGCGGTACGGGCACCCAGGTTTCATCACTTAGAGGTTTTTCTTGGCAGCAAGGCTCAACCACTTACGGCTCTAGGGCCTCGGCATCGCGCCTCACCTCAGGGTACGGATTTTCCTATACCCCTCAACGGCTACACGCTTACAACCCGCACAACCAATCGCGGGCTGGCCTACCTCGCTGCGTCACCCCATCGCTCCACCTAGGTGGTTCCGGAATGTTGACCGGATGTCCATCGCCTACGCCTTTCGGCCTCGGCTAAGGCCCGACTAACCCGACGCGGATTGACCTTCCGTCGGAAACCTTAGACTTACGGCGAACACGGTTCTCACGTGTTTCACGCTACTCATGCCGGCATTCTCACTTCTGCCCGCTCCAGCCGTCCTTTCGGTCGACCTTCCGCGCTGACAGAACGCTCCCCTACCGCCCCCACCGTCCGCAGACGGTGAAGGCCCATGGCTTCGGTGCTGAGCTTAGCCCCGTTATATTGTCCGCGCAGGACCGTTTGACCAGTGAGCTGTTACGCACTCTTTAAAGGGTGGCTGCTTCTAAGCCAACCTCCTGGCTGTCTCGACAGTCCCACATCGTTTTCCACTTAGCTCAGACTTGAGGACCTTAGCCGATGGTCTGGGCTCTTTCCCTTTCGACGACGAAACTCATCTCCCGCCGTCCGACTGCCACGCTATGGAGTATTGGCATTCGGAGTTTGGTTGGGTTCGGTAAGCGATAAGCCCCCTAGCCCATCCAGTGCTCTACCTCCAATACTTAACGCGTGACGCTAGCCCTAAAGCTATTTCGGGGAGAACAAGCTATCTCCATGTTCGTTTGGCATATCACCCCTACCCACAGCTCATCCCACAATTTTGCAACATTGAAAGGTTCGGGCCTCCACGAGTGATTAGACTCGCTTCACCCTGGCCATGGGTAGCTCACACGGTTTCGTGTCTAATCCCTGCGACTTGTCGCCCTATTCAGACTCGCTTTCGCTCTGGCTCCGGGTGTAACTCCCTTAACCTTGCCACAGAGATTAACTCGCCGGCTCATTCTCCAAAAGGCACGCCGTCAGGCATAGCGGCGCGTACCCCGGTTTCCCGGGAACACAGACCCGCCATTAGCCCTCCGACTGCTTGTAAGCGCACGGTTTCAGGTTCTATTTCACTCCCCTAACAGGGGTTCTTTTCACCTTTCCCTCACGGTACTGGTTCACTATCGGTCGCCAAGTGTATTTAGCCTTGGAGAGTGGTCTCCCCAGCTTCCCACCGGATTAGCGTGCCCGGTGGTACTCAGGAACACGGCGGGAGTCCTTCGATTTTCGCTTACGGGACTGGTACCCTCTGTGGTTGGCTTTCCAACACCATTCAGCTAACCGTCGGATTGGTAACTCCCATCTGCCGGTCCTACAACCCCGTCACAGCAAGCCGTGACGGTTTGGGCTGTTCCGCGTTCGCTCGCCACTACTAGCGGAATACTTTCTTTTCCTCTGGGTACTAAGATGTTTCAGTTCCCCAGGTTCCCTTCCCTCAACCTATGTGTTCAGCTGAAGGATGACGCCGGAGACTTGCGTCCCGGCGACGGGTTTCCCCATTCGGAGATCTCCGGATCAAAGCCTGCACACGACTCCCCGAAGCTTATCGCAGTGTGCCACGTCCTTCTTCGGCACTTGGCGCCAAGGCATCCACCGTACGCTCTTAGTAGCTTAATTCACGTGATGCGGAGAAATTGACGCTTTTCGCGGCGCACAGCCTGTCGGCTGACGGCTGCCGCCGCTTGACTCGTTTCAGTTGTTAAGGTGCGGGTCGGACCAAGTGCTTCGTTCGGTCCGGGCGGTCCCCCATGCTCTTCCCTGGGGCTTGGCCGCCTAGGTGCGGGGCCCAGTTACCTGGGCGCCGGACTTAGGAGGTCAATCGCTTGACAGACATCGACCCGGCACGGCGCCGGGTCGAAAGACGACCTGTGACGTTCCGGTGTTCCCCCTATATTCAGTTCATGCTTTCCAGCAATCGCAGCAAGCGGTTTTCTCACCTCGCTCTGGTGGAGATGAGGGGACTCGAACCCCTGACTTCTGCCTTGCAAAGGCAGCGCTCTCCCAACTGAGCTACATCCCCATCCTAGCTGCTAACGGCCAGCAGCTGGCGGCGACTGAGTGGGCCTTTCAGGATTCGAACCTGAGACCTTTCCCTTATCAGAGGAACGCTCTAACCGACTGAGCTAAAGGCCCAAAGAGCTGCCAGGCATGTGCCTTAGCAACTGAGGAGTGATAGGAACCCCGACAACCGGTGCCCAGGCGCTCTGCACACCGTGCAAAGCGACTTCCGGTTTTCTTACTGGAGTTTAGAGCGCCGGCCCGCAGGCCTTTGCTCGCGGCTCCCTTAGAAAGGAGGTGATCCAGCCGCACCTTCCGGTACAGCTACCTTGTTACGACTTCGTCCCAGTCACCAGCCCCACCCTAGGCGGCTCCTTCCTTGCGGTTAGGTCACCGACTTCAGGTGTTGCCAGCTCCCATGACGTGACGGGCGGTGTGTACAAGGCCCGGGAACGTATTCACCGCAGTGTGGCTGACCTGCGGTTACTAGCAACTCCGACTTCACGCAGGCGAGTTGCAGCCTGCGATCCGAACTGAGACCAGCTTTGGGGATTGGCTCCACCTCGCGGTCTTGCTACCCATTGTGCCGGCCATTGTAGCGTGTGTGTAGCCCAGGACATAAAGGTCATGCTGACTTGACGTCATCCCCACCTTCCTCCGGCTTGATACCGGCAGTCTCCTGTGACACTTGTAACACAGGACAAGGGTTGCGCTCGTTACCGGACTTAACCGGACACCTCACGGCACGAGCTGACGACAGCCATGCAACACCTGTGCATGCTCCCCGAAGGGTCGGTCACCTTTCGGATCCCTACCACATGCATGTCAAGCCCTGGTAAGGTTCTTCGTGTAGCCTCGAATTAAACCACACGCTCCGCTGCTTGTGCGGGCCCCCGTCAATTCCTTTGAGTTTTAACCTTGCGGCCGTAGTCCCCAGGCGGTGAACTTATCGCGTTAGCTTCGGCACTGATGGTGTTTAAGCCACCAACACCAAGTTCACATCGTTTACGGCTAGGACTACCGGGGTTTCTAATCCCGTTCGCTACCCTAGCTTTCGCGTCTGAGCGTCAGGAGCAGTCCAGGAGGCCGCCTTCGCCACTGGTGTTCCTCCGGATATCTACGCATTTCACCGCTACACCCGGAATTCCACCTCCCTCTACTGCCCTCAAGTTTGGTAGTTTCGAACGGCCTCTCCCAGTTGAGCCAGGAGCTTTCACGTCCGACTTACCATACCGCCTGCACGCGCTTTACGCCCAGTAAATCCGGATAACGCTCGCCTCCTACGTTTTACCGCGGCTGCTGGCACGTAGTTAGCCGAGACTTATTCCGGGGGTACTGTCCTTCCTCATCCCCCCGAAAAGGAGTTTACAACCCGAAGGCCGTCTTCCTCCACGCGGCGTTGCTGCATCAGGCTTTCGCCCATTGTGCAAGATTCCCTACTGCTGCCACCCGTAGGTGTCTGGGCCGTGTCTCAGTCCCAGTGTGGGGGACCACCCTCTCAGGCCCCCTACCCGTCGTCGCCTTGGTAGGCCATTACCCTACCAACTAGCTGATGGGCCGCAGGCCCCTCCCGAAGCGGATTGCTCCTTTCCACCAAGGTACTCTGACACCTTGGAGCACATGGGGTATTAGCAGTCCTTTCGAACTGTTATCCCCCACTTCGGGGCAGGTCACCAACGTGATACTCACCCGTTCGCCACTAGGACACCCTCATCCGAAGAAAAGGGGCCTCGTTCGACTTGCATGTATTAGGCACGCCGCCAGCGTTCATCCTGAGCCAGGATCAAACTCTCCGTAAAGAGTTTTTATCCTACATCCGAAGACGTAGGTTTCTCTCAAAGTACTACTGGACAGGTCTTATGGCAGTTCCTATCACTCTTCAGTTGTTAAGGTGCCGTCGTTCGAGCGGGCCGAAGCATACCACCCGGCCTCTGAACGAGTCAAGGGTAGAGACACAAATGGCCGATGCCATCTTACGCGCACCGGCGTGACAATGGACCGGTCCGGCCTCTGGCCGCGGTCTCCCTTGCCCTGCACTCTTCCATTGTCAAGGTCTTCCCGGTCGCGCCCGGGCGAGACCTATTGGGAATTCTCTTCACATTATACCTTATGCAATCGGGGGGTCAAGGGTGATCCCGAAATGCCTTCCCTCCCGGATCGATTTGTGAAATCCTTCACAATCCGAGCCTCAGTCCAAACGGCGGATGGCCGGATGGAGCAATCCCAGCAACGTCACCAGGGCGGTCAGGCCTCCGCCCGCCACGAGCACGGCCTGCACACCAACGGCATCGATCGCCCATCCAGACAGCGCGTAGCCGATGGGCAGCAAACCGAACGAACCCAGGTAGTCGACGCTCGTCACCCGACCCAACATCTCACCCGGCACCAGCTCCTGGACCATGTTGGTCCAGATCAGATTGAAGCCAGAGAAGGCCAGCCCGCGGACGACCATCAAGCCACCCAACACCGCCAGGCCCAACGGCAGTCCCAACGACAGAGTCGCCAAGCCGGCCAGCACGATCAGCCCATAGCCGAAGGGGCCCCGCCGGCGGATCCGGTCCTTTCGCCCCAGCCACACCGAGCCCAGCAGCGAGCCGACCGCCGCCAGCGAATAGAGCAAGCCAAGGCTGCTGACATCCAGGTGTAGCGTATCTTTGACCAGGAAAGGAAGCCCTACGTTGACTGGCGTACCGGCAGTGATATTCAGCAAGGAGAACAGGCCGATAGAAATCCAAAGCCACGGCGTGCCGAAGACGGTCCTGAGGCCCTGTCCGAGGTCGGTCAGGATCGGCGCCTGCATTTGCTCACCACGCTCCGGCTTGAGCGCCGGGAGCCCCATCAAGAAGATGGCCGACGCCAGAAACGAAAGACCATCCAGGGCGAATGCCCAACCGGTGCCTCCCCACGCAACGATGGTTGCGCCGAGCGCCGGCCCGGCCACTTCGGCCAATTGCTGGCTGAGGCTGGTGAGGGAGTTGGCACTGGTGAGCGACTCACGCGGCGTGATTTCAGGCACAACGGCCGCGTAGGCGGGTTGAAAGAAGGCGTCCACCATGCCGAACGTCGCCGCCGCGATGTAGATCATCCACAAGGTCAACGCATCGGTCAGGGCCAGCGCCGCGATCAGCCCCACCAGCAGGCCGCGCAGGAGATCGGAGACCAGCATCACCCGCGCCCGCGGCAGACGGTCGGCCAGGGTCCCGCCCACCAGCACGGTGATCACCAGCGGGAGCACGGAGACGATCATCACCGAGCCCATGGCCACCGGCGAACCCGTCTCTTCCAGCACCCACCAGGCTAGGGCGATCCGGTACAGGCTGTCGCCCAAACGCGAGATGGTTTGCCCTGCCCATAGAAGAGCAAAGGCGCGTGTAGATAGGGATCGAAAGAGCGTCATGAGTCCTTGTTGGCTTGTGAAAGCGTGTCGGGACGCCGGATAGAGATCGGCGCCTCATGGATAGAGGTGGGCCGAGGTTGCCAACGGCGGCCGACAACTGCTGCGTAAATCAACTTTGCGGTGCCCCGAGCCAGGGCAAGAACTACACAATTCCGATGCCGATAACCAAGGGTACCGGGAATCCGTCTGGGTATTTCTGCTCTTCCTGCCGGCAAAGCGCCACGTATTCGGACTTCGCTTTGGGGACGAGGTCCGAATCCAGCTGTTGCATTGCCGCCTTCGACGGAGGCGACCCCATCACCCACCTATCCCAATACTCAGCATAGTCTCCTACCGGCCACGCCACTTCCAATAACTGCACTTCCACCTGCCCAAAACCGGCCCCCTCCAACCCTTGCCGCATCTCATCTTGACTGGCCAGGTTGTACCGGGCAACTGGGCCTGTCGGCTCGAAGTCCGGCGCCACGCGACTGATCGCTTTACCAATCAGGCTGGCAAAGACAGACGGCTTGGATTGGGAAAGGGATGTAATGAAAACTTGGCCGCCCGGTCTGACCACTCGTGCTATCTCGCGCAAGCCCGCAACCGGATCCTCAAAGAAGACCAGGCCCAGGTTGGAGCCCGCGGCATCGAAGCTGTTGTCCTCAAAGTCCAGCGCCTGGCCATCCATCACGTAAGTCACGACTTCATCGAATCCTGTATCCTCCAACTTCTCACGCAAGAAGTGGAGCATGCCATCCGAATAATCGACGGCGGTCACCCTGGCACCTGCTTCGGCGGGCAAGAGCGTCACGGCCCCGGTGCCGGCCGCCACATCCAAGAAATGATCTCCTGCCTTGAGACCAATTCGCGGGAGAGCAGCGGCGGCTACCCGCGAGCTCACCGGAAGGAACATGTCCTCATAGTCCGGGGCAGCCCGGGACCATACTTCGGGCTTTGTATGGTAAGACTCCGCCATGATCCACCTCCCAATTGGCAATGACCTAGGGTAGCCCCATGCCTCGCTCTCTATATTGAAATCCAGCGAAGGCGCAGATTTGTGAGGATGATTGGCGGCCACCCGCTCACGTTGGCCGTTTGCGCTCAGAATTCCTGCCGGCCCTCCAGCGCCTGAGAGAGCGTCCCCAAATCGGCATATTCCAGATCGCCGCCGGATGGGAGTCCGCGCGCCAGCCGGGTGATCTTCAGCCCCCGCCCCTCCAACCGACGCTTCAAGTACATCGCCGTGGCCTCGCCCTCCATCGTCGGGTTGGTGGCCAGGATCAACTCCTTGATCGGCTGGCCATCAAGGCGTTGGACCAATTCGTCGATCCGCAGGTCTTCAGGGCCGATCCCTTCGACCGGTGAGATGGCTCCATGCAGCACATGGTAACGGCCACGGAACAGCCCCGTCCGATCGATGGCGACCACGTCCAAGGGCTCTTCGACGACACAAACCACGCCGTCCTCGCGAGAGGTGTCCTGGCACACAGTGCATGGGTCCTGGTCGATCCCAGAGATGTTGTAGCAGACGGAGCACAAGCGGGTACCCACGGCCATCGCCTTCAAGGCCTCGGCCAGCTCCTCGGCTTCAGTGTCGGAACCCCTCAACAGATGAAAGGTCAGACGGGAAGCTGTCTTGGGGCCGATCCCTGGCAACCGAGCAAACGCCTCAATCAGCCGTTCAACAACCGGCGGGACGCTGGCGCTCAAGCGCCCTAGCCTCCAGAACCCAGTGCGCCGGCCAGGGGGCCGAGCCGTTCCACGGCCAGTGCCTGCGACTTTTCGAGGGCTTGGTTGATGGCCGTCAGCACGGCGTCCTCAATCAGAGCCACATCCCCTGCCTCGAGTATCGCCGGGTCAATCTTGATTTCTTTCAGAATCTGGGTGCCCGACATGACAACCTTGACCCCGCCACCGCCAGCCGTGACTTCGACCGTGTCCTCCGCCAGTGCGGCCTGTGCCCTCTCAATCTGGGCCTGCATTGACTGCAGCTGGTTCAACATGTCTTCCATACCCGGTATGCCCATCCCGTCGTCCATGCGTCCCGCCTTTCCAAACTCGTCCCCGCATTCGGAGACCGACTCAGTCTTCGCCCTGCTCCGCCGAACTGCCGGCCCCCGAATCCAGCTCCGAGACTTCGGCACCCAGCTCTCGCACCGCGGTGTCCACCATCCCGCCGTTTTCCATCACCGGATCGCCAGGCGCTGGTTCCGCCTGATCCCAGTTCTTCGAAAGCACACACTGCACACCCATCGGCTGGCCGAGGACGTGCTCCAACGCGGTTGACACCTGCACCAGCGTCTCACCCTTGTCCATCTTCTCGCGCAGCAGGTCGCTCGCAAATCCAATCACCAATTTGCCATCTTTGATGCCCAGCGGCTGCCCCGAATTGAGCAGGGCTTGCGCCCTGGGATCGCGTTCAAAAGTGGCCGCCAGGATGTCCCGCCACCGATCCTGCACAACCTGAAAGGTCACCGGCCCAGAAGTAACCGCCGCGGGCTGAGCCTCTCCGCCGCTCTCGGAACCCGCCTCTTCCTTCACTTGTTTCGGAGCGGTTGAGGGCCGCGGGGCAGAGGATCCTCCGCTTTCGGGTCCGGGTGCTGGCGATTCTGCTCCCACCTTCGCCGCATTGGGCGCCGACGAGGATTTCGCGCCAGGCACCTTCGGCTCGGGGTCGGCCGTCGACGATGGCGCCAGCGATTCAAGGAAGGCCAGCTCCAAGGGCAGTGCCGGCTGCCAATTCGATCGGCCCTCGCGAGCGGCCGCGCTGAAAGCTTCCAGCCCCGCGAGCAGACGAGCCAGGCTCACCTGATCGGCCGCCGCCTCCAAATGTCGCCGTGTTTCCGCCGAAACCTCCGGCAGTTCGCGATTCCCCATCTTCACCATCAACAGGTTGCGCAAGTAGTCCACCGTCTGCCGGGCCAGCTGCCGCGCGTCAGCCCCGCCATCTAAGGCGTCGTTTATCAAGCTGAGGCCCTTTCCCGCCTTTGACTCGATCCAGCTGTCAACCAGTATCTGGACGGCCTGGCTGGCGGCCGTGCCCAGGACAGCTTGCACGGTCTGGAGCGTCACCGTCTCACCGGTTGAGGCCAGCTGATCCAACAGCGAGATGGCATCGCGGAAGCTGCCCGTCGCCTGACGTGCGATCACATCCAGGGCGGCCGGTTCGGCATCAATAGACTCGTTGGCCACCTGCTCCGCCAGATAGTCAGAGATCACCTTGACCGGCAGCCTGCGGAACTCATGCCGCTGGCATCTGGATAGAACTGTCGCCGGGATCTTGTGCACTTCCGTCGTGGCCAAGACAAAGATGGCATGGGAAGGTGGTTCCTCGAGCGTCTTCAATAGGGCGTTGAAGGCGGCAGTGGAGAGCATGTGGACCTCATCCACAATGTAGACTTTGGCTCGACCTTCGTTGGGGGCGAAATTGATCTTGTCCCGTAGATCGCGCACATCTTCGACGCTCGTATTCGAGGCGGCGTCGATTTCGATGAGATCCAGGAAACGCCCCTCATTCACCGCCACACATGCGGAGCACTTGTTGCATGGCCGGTCGGCCGGAGCCTCAGCCAGGCAGTTAACCGCCTTGGCCAGCAAGCGCGCCGTGCTCGTCTTGCCGGTCCCCCGCGGTCCAGCGAACAGATACGCATGCGCCACCCGCTCGCCTTTGACGGCGTTCCTCAGGGTTTGGATCACGTGGGGTTGACCCACGACTTCGTCCCAGGTTTGGGGCCGCCACTTTCGATACAGGGCTTGGGCCATCTATCGCTCGCTCTGGTTTAGGAGGGGTTGTCCTTCAACTCGCTGAACTTGGCCGGCATCAGATTCAATAGGGGTCCGGGTCGGCCGCAGAAGCGAGTCTATCAGACGGCCATGCCGCATGCAAGTTGGGGCGCTCTGGCCGTCGCGGAGGTGCTATAATCACCTCGACTTGAGAAAGGAAAGGTCCGAATGCCCTCCAATTTCGGCGCCCCAGAACTGATCATCATCCTCGTGGTTGTCTTGCTCGTGTTCGGCGTCGGCCGGCTGAGCCGCATCGGCGGCGAGATGGGAAGTGCCATCCGCGAGTTTCGCCAGGGCCTGCAAGGTGATGAACCGGCCAAGAAGCCTGACGAAAAAGCCGCTGAGGGTGAAAGCGACAACAAGGCCTGATCGGCCAAACAATCCGCTTTCCAATCATCCCCCAACAGACCGAACCGGCCCATGGGGCCGGTTTTAAGTCTCTCGATACGCCACGCCCAACTCTAGTTGGCAGGGATCTCGAAAGTGGACCGCACCTTGCCGGAGTTGTCTCTCAACGTGATGGTCTTCCCCGGCAGCCAAACTGCCTCGGTCAACCCCCAGTACAGGTCGATGACTGTGTCCGTGCCGGCGCGAGTGTGGATGCTGACGGCGCCATCGTGGAGCGTGAAAGCGGGGAACGTGTAAGCGTGGCCCTGGCCATCATCCAGAGTCCAGCCGGCCAGATCAGCCACCCCACCTGAGTTGAGCAAGCGCACGGCCTCTGTATCCAGATCGCCAGCGCCGGTCACCCCCCGGATATCAACCGCGGGGGCGTCTTGGCTTTCCGTGGCAGTCGGCGTCGGCCCGCTTGTCGCCTGGCTTGAATCACCGGAGCTCGACGCGCCCGGCGTCACAGGGACAATCAGAATCTGGCCAGCACTCAGGGTGTCCGGATTGGACAGCTTGTTGGCCTTCATCAGCGCTTCGACTGAAATGCCCAGCTCGATGGCGATGTCGCCCATCGTGTCGCCCGAACGAACCACATACGTCACCGGTGTCGGTGTCGGAACGGGTGTCAGCGTTCTTGTCGGCACCAGGCTGGCCGCGACCGACATGGCGTCCATGGTGGGTGTGGGAGGAATCTCGGGTGCGGGCTGGCCACGCCCCCATATCAACAGAACGCCCAACATGGTGAGCGCCGATATGATGACGTTCAGAATCAGATAAGGAAAATATTGCCGCCAGCCGGATCGACGAACGCTGCCCATGGTCGCGCATGATAGCACAGCTAATGTCAAAACGGAATTGACCGCCGCCTGGCTGGCATCTAGAATCGCAGGACGATGCCCTATATCATCGACGGCCACAACCTGATCGGGAAGCTTCCCGGAATTCAGCTTTCAGACCCCGAAGACGAACGCCAACTGGCGCAAGAGCTGCAGGCGTTCGCCCACCGGACCCGCCGCAGGCTGACAGTCTACTTCGACCGAGGCACACCCGGCGGGCGAGACGTTCGGGCCGGGCTTGTCACCCTGAAGTTCGTATCGGGCCGCACCGCCGACCAGGCTATCGCTGCCCATCTCCGCAACCTTGGAGGCGATGCCAGCAATTGGACGGTGGTCACGTCCGACCGCGAGGTCCAGGCGGAAGCGCGCGCCGCCGGCGCCAAGGTCATATCCAGTGAGGCTTTTGCCGGGATGCTCGGCGATGAAGACGGCGATGAAGACGGCGAGAGCCCGCCGGGCCGGGCGACTCCCAACCTGTCGGAAGGCGAGATCGCCGAATGGGAGGCGCTCTTCAGCCGCCGCAAGGGGGACGAGCACTCATCGAAAACTTAGAAAGCCTTAATCAACATTCAGGACGTCGAGTGCTATTATGTCTTTGGATGGCCCGGCTCTCCCCCCAGTGCTGGTAATCCGGGACCATCTTACTTAGGGATCAGTCCTGCCGATATCATACTCCCCTGTGAATTGGCAGGCCCCTAACAGCCAGGACCGCCGGATGCGACCCCTCAGTCCGGCGGTTCCTTTTTAATCCCATACATCGGTTTGTCAGACAGCTTGGAGCCTGGAAGAACTCAACCTACTCCAATTCGGCCAGTTCCAGTTCAAGTTCCACGATTTCACGACGAAGGTCAGCTGCCATTTCCGCCAACAAATCCCTGCCTTCTCGGCGGGCGATGCTGGCGTCCAACATCAGCTTAACCTCGGCCGAGCGAGTCAATCGCCCCACCTCCGCCTGCAGCTGGGCGACCACCGTGTCCAGCCGCTTGATTTCTTTGCGCAGCTCGACCAGGATCTGCTCACGGCTTTTCTGCGGGCCCCGCTCGGGGCGATCCGCCCGGTTGGCCAGTTTTCGCAGCTCGGCCAGGTTCCCGTCGGCATAGGCCTGGTTGACCTCGGCCATGACCTTTTCGCGCCACTTCTTTTCGTCCAGATCCCCGGTCAGATCGGGGTGGAAGCGCTTGGCTAGGGCTCTGTACTCAGCCTTGATTTCACGCTTGGTGGCTGCATCAGGGGCCGGCTTGGGCTCCCGCGGCACCCCCTCGGGCGTCTTCCGCCAAGTCCGTTCATACTGCGCGAACACATCCGGTGGTGCGTCATCTTCAAACTCGGCACGCTCCCCCCACTGAGCTCGGCGGGCCGCGCGATGCCGCGCCTGAGTCACCTCTGTTCTAAGATCGCTCAAACGAGTTTGAAGCGGACCAAGGCGGCGTCCCATCTCGGCCTGGAAGGTGGCCAGCTCGGCGCGCATTTCAAACAATTCGAGTTCAAGCTCAGCCACCTGTTCCTGCCGGTGACTGACTTGCGAGTCGAGCTCTGCCAACTCCGGATCTCTCGATCGGCGGAGGGCTTCGCTCAGACTTCCGGAGCTGCGTCGTCGGAACATGGAACTCCCCAGGAGTGCTTCCGAGGGTCAGGGTTGGCGTACGGTCAGGTTATCGAAATGGATCTCAGTACCGTCCGACTCATACGAGGTGGCGGTCAGGGCAAGGTCGCCTGAAGAGAAAGTGTCGTCCTCGGCCGATGCCAGGTGCTGTCCGTTCACGTACAAGTCAAAACTGCTCCCATTGCACACAGCACGAAGATGGTTGGCAGCATTGCCGGTGTGGATGGCGCTCGACTCCTGCCAATCTACCAGCGGGTCATAGGAATCCCCATTCCCCAACAGAATGCTGTAGTTGCCGTCACCGGAGATCAGAAGATAGTAGCCGTCCCCGTTGTCTTGTGCACGACACATCACACCGTAGTCGTTGTTGTCGTTGCTAGGCGCCGTGACCTGGGCGGTGTCCACTTCGATGTCCACGTCCGACAAGAGTTGGTTGGCGACTCCCCACATCGTGGCCCCGTTGCCATCCGATGTGACAATGTACCTGCCACTCTGATAGCCGACCTGCCCGTGATCATAGCTCCCGATTTCCCATCCCGACCCCTGATCATCGAAGTTGTCCTGATAGATGATCTGACCACTTGAGGAAGAACTGCTCCCCAGGCTGGACGATTGGATGACGTTGTTGAACAGACTGCAGGAAAGTGAGCTAACGACCAAGAACCCAATTGGGACGATCCAGGTTTTTTGCATAGCTCCTCGAGGCCGGGACGACGTGACCCAGCGCCGGTCAGCGCGTCCCCGTAATGTAGTTTTCCAGCTGCTCGATGACAAACTCTTGCTCGGCGATCACTTCTTTGACCACATCGCCGATCGAGACAACCCCCACAACCTTGCCACCCTCCAGCACCGGAAGGTGACGTATGTGCTTTTCCGTCATCAGCGCCATACAGTTTTCTATTCGGTGGTCCGGGCCAATACATACCACTTTCGATGTCATCACAGCGCTCACTGGTGTATCGGCCGAACTCTTGCCATGCAATACGATCTTGCGGGCATAGTCTCGCTCCGAAAAGATCCCTTCCAGGCCGTCGCCATCCATCACGAGCAAGGCACCTATGTCCCGTTCGGCCATGCGCTCAAGGGCCTCGTACACACTTGCACCCGGCTGGATAGACCACACCTGGTTCCCCTTGACTTGCAGCAGATGCCTTACAGTCTCCATGACAACCCCTTTGCTTTTCGGACGGTCCGAGCCAGCAGTTTGTGAAACCTCTCACAAGTTGGGTCTTGGCGCGAGCACCTGGCGACCATGGAAGGGGATTGCGCTTTGCGGCCAAGCCAAGGCTTGAGTCGCACGCCGGCCAGTCGTCGCATGCTGGCGCGTTGGCGGCCGGTGAAGCGTTATTCTACCCAGCCCCCAACGGCGTGGCAACTCCTACGGACTCCACGCGACGAAAAACCAGCACTTGCCATACCGAATCCCGGCGCCGATAAACGGGTTCCAGGCCATTGCGCCTGGCGATCCGCTCGACCGCCTCGGGACGGTGGATGAAGACGCGAAAGGCATTGCGACTCAGCCACATGATGGTGTTGATGCCCCACGCGCCCAATCTCGTCCACCAGGCGCGGCGCGGAAGGACCAACCCGTAGAGCCGATTTGCGCGGGCCGACGAAAGACCCACCAGCCCCGGCATGTCGGGATAGCAGCAGATCACCCGATCCAGGCAAACGACATCCGCGCCCATCACATCCGACGCCAGCTCAACGAAGTCGCCATGCAGCCAAGCCACCCGATCCGAAACCCCACGTTCGTCCGCTTCGCGGCGCGCGGCCTTCAAGAAGGCGGAGGAGGCCTCTACTAGAGTGGCTGAACTGGCACCGGCCTCCAACAGATGAAGCATGATGCCGCCCAGACCTCCCCCTATGTCCAGCACACTCGCCCCTCGGACACCTTGGGCTTCGAGGTCTTCGATCAGCCACCGGGTGGTCCGATCCAAGCCGCGCTTGTGCATCTGCTCGCGCCGTCTCTCGGCTGAGCGATCGCCGAACGTGGTTTCAACTGCCTGGCAGTGAGCACATGGCATGGGTGCTTTCCCCTCCAGATCTATCAACTCTAGGCGAAAAACACCCGGTGGTCAACGCCCGATGGTGGACGCCAATCTCAAGCTAGGGACCGCTGGCGATTTGCCGATCGGGATCACCGCCCTCGGTCGGCGTGGGATGGGTTTCACCAGTAATCAAGCGCAGCTTGCGCCCGAAGAACAAGTAGTCGTTGATCCAATTGACCAGCACCACCACCCGGTTGCGGAAACCGATGAGTGAAATCAGGTGAAAACCCAACCAGACCAACCACGCGAGAAATCCTTTGAAGTTGAGGCCAAACAGGGTTGCCACCGCTTTGCCCCGTCCAACCACAGCCATCATGCCCTTGTCCCGGAATCGAAATGGCGCGTTCGACTCCCCCCTTTCTCGAGCCAAGATCACTCGGGCCGCATGTTCCCCCTCTTGAATAGCCACTGGCGCCATTTGCGGCAAGGGCTGACCGTCGTGTTCAACGTAGGCCGCGTCGCCGATTAGAAGCACCTCCGGATGGCCAGACACACTCAGATCAGGTTCAACGGGGATGCGATCGGCCCGAATCGGTTCTACGGGCAGTTGATGCACCAGGGGCTCCCCCTTTACACCGGTTGACCAGAACAACGTCGAGCAGGGGATGCTCTCCCCCCCTTCAAGTTCCACCGAATGCTGGCTGGCGCCGACCACGCGTGTGTTCAGGCGAACATCCACACCCATGCTTTCCAGGCGGGCGGCGGCGTAGGTGCCCAAGGGCCTGGGAAACGGCGCCAGCAGAGTGTCCAGCGCTTCGATTTGAATGATGCGCACATCATCTCGGCTCAACTCGTTGTAGTCTCGCCTCAATTCAAGCTTGACCAGCTCCGCCAGTGCACCGGCGAACTCGACTCCTGTGGGGCCCCCTCCCACGATGACAAACGTCAACAGGGCGCACCGCTGCTCAGGATCACGCGTCTCCAGGGCCTGCTCGAAGGCTTTCAGAATATGATTGCGCAGGGCCACCCCGTCGGTCAGATACTTCAAGGCGAAAGCGTGCTCCCTCACCGAGTTCGAGCCCCAGGAAGTTGGGCACACTTCCCGGCGACAGGATCAGCTCGTCATAGCTTATGGTCCCCTGATCGGTACGCAGTTTGCGCTCGTCAAAGTTGATTTCCCGCACTTCCGCCAGTCGGAAACGCGTGTGCGGCCAATCGCGAATGATGTCCCGCAGGGGATAGACAATCGACTCCTGCTCCTGACTGCCGGTCGCCACCTGATACAACAGCGGCGTGAAGAGATGGAAATTCTGCCGATCGACGAGGATCAGCTCGACGCCTCTCCCGGCCAGAGCCCTTGCCGCGCTGAGCCCGCCAAAACCCATTCCCACGATCACAACCCGTTTCATCGCGCTCCCCTCCCCGCCGGCCGTATCTCCTGCCCACGGTCGAGCGAATGGCTGCCAGTCTTCAGGACCAGCTTAGCCGGGGAGCATTAGTTTCTTCTAAGCGGAGGACACTCATCAAGCCGTTAACCCAGTTGAGATGGCCAAGTGATACGGTTACTAACAGACACAAGTGCTCAGTCCGTCAGGCCGACGCCCAGCGGAGCGCGTATGAGGAGGTAGTCATGCAAACCAAACTCCACGAAGTCCACAATCTGGGACAATCGATCTGGATCGATTTCATGAGCCGCCAGCTTCTGGCGGAGTCATTCCAGGATTGGATCGACCGAGGCTTGCGCGGCGCAACATCCAATCCTTCCATATTTGACAAGGCCATCTCAACGGGCGAAGAATACGACTCCGAGATCAGGAGCCTCGCCCAAGCTGGCCGCTCGGCCGAGGAAATCTACCGCCAAATGGCGGTGGAAGACATTCAGAAGGCCTGCGATCTGATGCGGCCGGTTTTTGACGAGTTGCATGGCGCTGACGGATTCGTGAGCCTTGAACCCAAAGCGCAGCTGGCCCATCAGACCGATGCCACCCTTCAACGCGTGCAGCTTCTGCATGATGCGGTCGACCGGCCCAACCTGATGATCAAGATACCCGCCACCAAAGAAGGCCTGCCCGCCATACGCCGCTCGTTGGCCAAAGGCATCAATGTCAACATCACACTGATCTTCTCGCTCGAGCAGCATGAAGCCGTGGTTGAAGCGTTCATGTCCGGCTTGGAGGATTTGGCACACGCCGGCGGCGACTTGAGCAAGATCGCATCCGTGGCTTCGGTGTTTGTCAGCCGGCTGGATACCAAGATGGATCAGCGGCTCGACGAGGCAGGCAACACCGATCTGAAGGGCCAGATCGGCATCGCCAACGCCAAACTCATCTATCAACGGTTCAAGGAACTGTTCTCGAGCAACCGCTGGCAGGCTCTGGCCGACCAGGGGGCACGCGTTCAGCGTGTGCTTTACGGCAGCACAAGCACCAAGAACCCCGCCTACTCGGACACGATGTATGTCGACGGATTGATCGGCGCTGACACCGTAAACACGCTTCCGCCCAAGACGATCGAAGCCTTCCTCGATCACGGAACTGTCCAGGCCACACTGGCAGCGGATGTCGATACCGCCCGGGAGCAAATCGCCCGCCTCGACGGGATGGGGATCGACCTGGACCAGGTCATGGACGAACTTCTGGTTGAGGGCGTCGACAAGTTCAATGCTGCCTACGACAACCTGATCCAGAGCATCGAGTCCAAGCGACGTGCCATGGTGGAAACGGCCTAGCCCGATCCACCGGAGCGGCTTCTCTCAATAGCCCGCGAGCGGCCAGTTTGGCCGCTCGCTTTTCGTGCTGCTCATTGGGCTTCCACTAAGCCAAGAACAGGAGAGCGACCCCGACCATCGCCACCACCGTTCCGGCGATGGCTCCCGGTCCAACCTTCTCTTTGAACACGATCGCCCCGATCGGAAGCATGAAGACGGGAGGCAGCGCGATCAAGGTGCTGGCCACGCCCACCTGCGTGAGTTGGACAGCAATCAGGGACAGCCAGAACTCCGATGAAAGGTCCGGTGATGGCCCCACCCAGAATAGGGAGCAGCGCGTGACGGTCGTCTGCCAGCTTGCGCACGGTTGGTCCGGCGCGCCCGCTCAGCAGCGTCACCCCCCACAGAGCCACAACTGCCGAAGCCATCCGAATCCAGTTTCCTGACAGCGCCGAGAAGTCCCCTTGAAGGCCCTGCTTCGCCAGTACGAGCCCGATCGCCTGTCCGCTGGCGGCTCCGATGCCGAACAGAATCCCCCGACGGTAGTCACGTTTCTGGGGGGCCGGCCGCGCACCTCGATTGCCCTCCAGCACCACCAGCGCGATACCCGCCAGGGTCACACTTATGCCCAGCCACTGCACAAATAGGAGCTGCTCCCCCAGAAAGGCAAACGCCAGCAGGGCCGCAATCACAGGCGCCAAGCTCATCATCAACATCCCAAGCCTGGGTCCAACCCACAGGTAGGCTTGAAAGAGAAAGGCGTCTCCAAGCGCCAGCCCGATCACGCCCGACAAACCCAGCCAAAACCAGCGCTGCGGCTCGGCCGAGCCCGGGAACGGGGAGCCCATCAGGATCCAGTGGGTGAGACTGATCAAGACAAGGGCCATCACCAGTCGGGTGCGATTGACGACCACCGAGCCCACGCGCCGTCCGGCAAAGGTGAAGAAGACGGCCGTTGCGGACCAACAGACGGCGGTCATGAGTGCCGCCACCTCTCCCCAGGTGGAGGTCACGTCCACAGCCTTGTATGCACATCAACTTTGCGCAGGTTGATCAAGCGTTCCATCCTCTTGGACACGGGAATTTGAGCAACTGTCTATGTAACCCGTTTGATCGGCGGGTGTGAAATGCGGAGGAAGGGATCCAGTCGCCGTTTCGGTCGTGTGAAGCCATGCCCAAAGGTCGGGGGCAAGCGCATGGCCAGCACCAGGTTATGTCACGGGCCCGTCCGGGCCCTGTCCAGGTGCTGGGCAGGTGCTGGCCTATTCGACGCCAACCCGCAGGAACCCTCGTCCCGATGTGCGCCAGCGCAGGCCCAGGGCGGAAAGCATGTAGAACATCAGGGCAAAGAGGTACAGAATTCGAATCCCATAGACAAGCGATGTGTACTCGAAGATTCCGCCCAGGACAGCCCCGATCAGATTGGACCCAAGCGCGATTTCGACCGATGTGGTTTGGCTGAATGTGATGGCGAAGATCAATCCGGCGAAGAACAAGGGCAGAGCAAGAGAAAGGCTCGCCAACACGACCCGGAGCGCCCATGCCATTCCCAGGAAGCTGCTGACGGGAAACAGATAGTTGAAGCAGAGAGCCAGCCCCAGCAAGATGTACGCTGGCCAGGCATTGGTGAACCCGAATCTCTCGACCAACAGGTTGGCCAACACAATGACAAACAGAATGGCCGCAATGACCGCCGCGTTGACGATCCAGGTCGAGCCCAACAGCAGCGCCAACTCAGTGATGCTCTTGGTCTCAAGCAAGAAGAACGCGGCCCCCAAGAAGAAGAAATGCACGTCAAGCTGCCGGAATGAGGGGATCCCGAGCCTCGTCAAGAGCAGTCCCAGCACGACCACCCCCGCCAATCCGATCACGTAGGTAAGAGGGATCGCCTTCTGCCGCAGATAGAGATATGGCCAGTCGTCGGTGGTGAGGTCCATCTTCTCCGAGACCCCGTAGTCAGGCTGGTAGATGGCTTCCGGGTTCTGGAGAAGGGGTCGGTCGAAAGGCTCCCGCCCAATGAGAAACAGGACATCGTCCTTGGGCATGGCGTAGGCCTGAGGCGCGTGGCCGAACACGCGCGCCAGCGTCTGGGACAACCGGTACCCGATCCACTCATTCTGTGCTGGGACGCCGAAAGACAGAGCCAGCAAGCCATCCGGCCCGAGATGGGCGCGGACCTCCGCCAGGCTTTGCTCCGTGTAGACAAAATTGTCGAGGCGGACGCTGCTGGCGGTGCTGAAGAGGGTGTGAGAATCAAGCAGTCCGAACACGATCAGGTCGTAGCGCGCCTGATCTTGGCGGAAAAACGCTCGCGCGTCCTGATTGACCAGAGTCACACGAGACGGATCGGCATATGGCTGCTCGGGGTGAAGTTCTTTGCCGAGATCAAGGATCACCGGGTCAATCTCGACCGCCGTCACGTGGCCGGCGCCAGCCCGCAGGGCCGCCGCCACATCGTTACCGGTTCCCGCCCCTACCACAAGGACGTGGTCGATGCTCCGAGCGACCTGATAGGGGGAATCGTACAGTGCCCGCATTTGGTCAAACTGGTCCGGAGCTTGAGCGTAGTGCTGAGTCACGAAGCCGGGGTCCAGATCCCACAAGATTTGGTGCCAAGCCTGGTTGACTGAGAGCTGGTATCCGAGCTGAAGGGTCGGTGCATTGTCGGCGTATTGGGGGTCGATATCGATGCGGTAATACGGCGACCAAAGAGTCCGCGCGGCGCCGGTGGGCACCAGGCAGGTGAGCAGGGCCGGCAACGCTGCCAGGCCGATGGCCAGGGTGCGCTTTGTGTTCCCACCCTTGGGTATGAAGAAGTAGATAGATGCCAGACCAGCCAGTGCGAACCATGCCGCCGGCGGCCAGCCGAGGAACGAGATCAGCGTGTAGAACAAGATGCCTGCCAAGCTGCCCAAGATGTTAATGATGTAGCCCCGAAGGGGAGCGAACGGCCCGAAGGCCTGCGCCGTGATCATGCCCAAGGGGATGAACATAGTGGTCACGAGAATGAACATGGCCCACAAGATGCCGTAGAACGCAGCCCGCAGGATCAACCACTGAACGGCACTCGCCCCGACGGCGGATCCCGCCCAGATGAACTCTTGCGCGTTGGCCGGATTGGCCAGCACGAGATCGCTGAGCCCAGTGCGACCCAGGGCCAGGACGAGCACGCAGTTGACGGCCAGGATAGGAAGAAAGAGCGAGCGTAGCCGGCGGAAGATGGACGTCCTGCGTGCTGTGGCGAACCCCAGCCCCAGCCCGAGGAAGGCGCCGATCAGGGCGAAATTCTTATAGAAGGCGAAAACGCGGATTTCCGCCGCCAACCAGCGGATGAAGATCAACTCAAGGAAGAGCCCCAACCCACTGGCCAGGAACAGTTCGAAGACCGCCCGTCGTCGTCCCATGCCCCGTCCTTTGTGCCTTGTGGCGCAATCAACCGGCCATTCTAGCTGTTGAATGAAGATGCCGCCAGCCTCGCGCTCGCCAGTCCCTGGAGCTTGAGACTCTCGGCAGAGCCTGAGCTATTTGTGAAACACTTCACATGTAGTGTGGAGGGGATTGTCGCCCCAACCTGCGGCGCGATTATCGGGCGGAAAGAGTGGGCCCGGCAGGGATCGAACCTGCGACCAACCGGTTATGAGCCGGCCGCTCTGACCGCTGAGCTACGGGCCCTTGAGCACCGAGGCGGGATCTGAGCGCTGAACCCTCCGGCTTGGTTGGCTCAGCGCTCATCACTTGATGCTCTCAGGAGCGGGCGACCGGACTCGAACCGGCGAATGTCAGCTTGGAAGGCTGATGCCTTACCACTTGGCGACGCCCGCGCGCGGCTGAATTCTAATGGGGGGTTGGGACCGGGTCAAGCTGGAGCCCTAGATTTGGCTAGAACAGCGGCAACCCCAAGTCGTCACGAGAACCAGTGGCCCCGTTGACAACCAGCCACATGTTCCCGTCCATCTCTTTCAAGTTCACTTTCGACTTCAGCGAGAAGTCGGCGGCCAAATCCATGAACTTCGCCGTGGCAACTCGTCGATCAAAACCCAGCATGTCGACCAGCGTCTCGCGGTCGAAGAGTTGCACATCGCTCCATATCTGGTCGTGCCGGACATGGCCCTTGGCTACGTCAAGCCGGCCATCGTCTTCGTAGCGGGCCGCCACGAGAACAACATCCGCCTTGGCCTTTCGGGCTGGCAGGCTTGCCCGAACACCTCTCAACGTCACTTCTCCCAATCTTAGGGTTTATAGATACTAACGTGTCGGGGTGGGCGGACTTGAACCGCCGACCCCCGCGTCCCAAACGCGGTGCGCTTCCATCTGCGCCACACCCCGATGAAGTCTCAGTATAAGTCCCGCCTATGGGCCGGTCAAGGAGAATGCCAGCTGTGAATACCATTCTTTATGAGACGCGGCCGGACCACACGGCCACCCTTTGCCTCAATCGTCCTCAGGCGTTGAACGCTCTCACCTGGGAAGCTATGGATGAATTCTCCGCTACCATCAACCAGGTCGCGGCTGACTCCAGCGTGCGCGCCCTGGTCATCCATGGAGCCGGCAAGGCCTTCTGCTCGGGTGGGGACCTGTTTGAACTGCACGGCTTCCCAACCCGAGCTGACGGCGAACGTCTGGCACAGGTGATGGGCCACGCCCTCGCCCAACTGGAAAACCTCCCTTTTCCCACCATCGCCGCCATTGAGGGGCCTGCGCTGGGCGGTGGGGCGGAGCTGGCCCTTGCCTGCGACATGCGCATCATGGCCGAAGGCGCCAGCCTGGGCATGATGCACATCAAGCTTGGCATTTCCCCTGCCTGGGGCGGCGGGCAACGTCTGCTGAGGCTGGTCGGCTATCCCAAAGCAATGGAATGGCTCTCGACCGGCATCGTGCACAACGCCGGCCAAGCCGCTTCCCATGGGCTGGCCAATCATGTCACGGCCCAGGGAGGCGCCCTGCCGCATGCGCTGGAGCTCGCCTCACGCATCGCACAAGCCTCCCCGCAGGCCGTGGCTGCCGTCAAAGTCGCGCTGCGCGCCGGGTTAACCATGGCTGTCGACGCGGCGACACAGGTTGAGGGGAAGCTCTTCCCAGAGCTTTGGGGGTCAAAACCCCATCTCGAAGCCTCGGCACGCTTCGTCGGGCGCAAAACTGGCCGTCCTTCACCGAACGGCGCCAAACCCTGAGGCACGGCAGAAACTCAAAGACCGCCGACAAACAGAAGAAGCCCCGCGGGGCTTCTTCTGTGGCGACATGAGAATCGAACGGAGCCTGGCAGCTGGCGTCACGCCATTTGGCGTACCACCAGCATGACTTTGCCCTGAACTTGGAGCCCGGCCGGGTTGTCGATATAGATCGGCCCCATGGTGGGATTGGCGGGCTGAAGGCGGATGCGGCTGCCTTCCTGGTAGATGTGCTTCAAAGTGGTCTCTTCCGAGTCACTCAACCAAACGGCGACCATGTCCCCATTGTGCCACTCGGGTTCGTTTTTCATCACGACGATGTCCCCATCGCCCACCATCGCGTCCACCATCGAATCGCCCTTGACCTGCAGGGCAAACAGACCATCGTCACCCTTCAACAAATCGCGCGTGATTTCAATGGCTTCGTCGGCGCCGAACATGGGGGCGCTCGAGCTGGGGACGGGGACCGGCTGACTGGCAAAGATCCTGCCGACCAGTGGGATGCGGATCACGTCGCCTATCTGTTGCGTAGCCCGCACCAGCTTGTCCGTCAGACGGATGCCGCGGGATACATTTTGATCCCGGTCCAGAAACCCTTCTTCTACCAAGCGGTTGAGGTTGTAGTTGACAACCGAAGTCGATGAGATGTCGACGGCCTGGCCGATCTCTCGTATGGAGGGCGGATATCCATTTTCATCGCTGAAGTCCACGATGAAGTCCAACATCCGTCGTTGGCGATCTGAAAGTTTGCCCTTGACCACTTGCCACCTCCTGTCGGCCGAGCTCCCGCCAAACGTTAAGGGCCTCGCCGGAATGGCGCACGCTTGTTCGGATTTTAGCGGAACATGCGTTCTATGTCAAGCCTCAGTCTGTCCAACGCAGGTGATCCCGGCCGGTCCCGTTTCCCTTCCTCGCCTGCCGGATGTAAAATAGATTCCCTCGCAAGGAGGCCCCCATGCAGGACCTGAAGATGCGCATCCTCACCGACGGCAAGAACCTTGGCGATGGCATTCTCAAGGTGGACGGCTTCATCAATCACCAGGTGGATCCGGTATTGATGGACACGTGTGGGCGCGAGCTGGCGGAACGCTTCGCTCACGTCGGCGCCACCAAGGTTCTCACCGCAGAGATTTCCGGCATCGCCCCGGCCCTGACCACGGCCGGGCATCTCGGGATCCCGGTGGTCTATGCCCGTAAATCCAAGCCGATCACGATGCCCGACCAAATCTTTCTCACCCTGGCGCCCTCCCATACCAAAGGCCGCACGGTCGAACTGATGGTCTCTCCAGAGTACCTTGGCCAGGCGGAAAAGGTGCTGATTATCGACGACTTCCTGGCGAGCGGTCAGACGATTATGGGGTTGGTTCGCCTGGCCCGCGCAGCCGGCGCGACGTTGGTGGGGATCGGCACCCTGGTGGAAAAGTTCTTCGAAGGCGGACGCCAGATGCTCACACCCCTGGGCGTCCCCATCGAATCCCTGGCAGTCATCACGGACATGTCTGACGGCAAGATCGTCTTCGCCGATTGAGCCCGATGGACAGCATCGTCGTCCTTGACTACGGCTCTCAGACAACCCAGTTGATCGTGCGCCGCGTGCGCGAAGCGCATGTCTATTGCGAGCTGTTCCCCTTCGATGCCCCCCGCGCCGACGTGATGGCGCTGGACCCCAAAGGCTTCATCCTCTCCGGCGGTCCTCCGTCGGTGTACGAAAAGGATGCACCTCAAGTCCCTCAATATGTGCTTGCCTCGGGCCTGCCCATCTTAGGCATCTGCTACGGCATGCAGGCGCTCACCCACGCACTGGGGGGCAAAGTCGCCGCCTCTGCCCACCGCGAATTTGGCATGGCCGAAGTCGAACGGCTCACTGACTCACCCCTGCTGCGCTCCCCCAGCCAGCCCGTGTGGATGTCTCATGGCGACCGCATCGAAGCGCCGCCGCGGGGATTCGATGTGATCGGCCGCACCGCCAACGCCCCGATCGCAGCCATAGCCGACAAGGCTGAGCGTCGTTTTGGACTTCAGTTTCATCCAGAGGTGCGGCACACGCCCGGCGGCTCCGAGATCCTGAGGGCCTTCGTGCTGGACGTATGCCAGGCCAAGCCGAATTGGACCACCGGATCGATGATCGACCAGGCCATCCAGCTTGTCCGAGATCAGGTGGCGGATGAACCCGTTCTGGCGGCGGTCAGTGGAGGCGTGGACTCGGCCGTCGCCGCAGCCCTGGTAGCCCGTGCCGTCGGGGATCAGCTGGTGTGTCTGTTCGTCGACACCGGCCTGCTGCGCGCTGGGGAGGCAGAAACGGTGGAAGGGGCTTTCCGGAGCGCCGTAGAGGCACGCTTGGAGATCGTCGACGCCAGCCAATCTTTTCTCGACGCCCTGAGCGGGGTCACCGAACCCGAAGCCAAGCGCCGCATTATCGGCGAGAAATTCATCCGCACGTTCGAAGCCGAGGCCGCCCGCCTCGGTCGCCCGCCCTACCTGGTGCAGGGCACGATCTATCCCGACGTGGTCGAATCGAGTGGGCCTGAACGCCAGGTAGCGGCGCGTATCAAGACCCACCACAATGTGGGCGGCCTGCCGCCAGACCTTGGTTTTGAACTGGTCGAGCCGCTCCGCTTCTTGTTCAAGGATGAAGTACGCCAAGCCGGGCTCGAACTCGGCCTCCCCCAAAGCCTCGTCCTGCGTCAGCCCTTTCCCGGCCCAGGCCTGGCCGTCCGATGTCTGGGAGATGTCAGCCCGGATCGCCTGGAACGCCTGCGGGCCGCCGATAAGATTGTGACAGACGAACTGGAAGCCGAAGGCTTGCTGACCCTGGGTGAAGATGGCCTGGGGACCTCTCAGGCGTTTGCCGTGCTGCTTCCCATCCGCTCAGTGGGCGTGATGGGAGACCACCGAACCTACGAGGAGGCGGTCGCCATTCGGGCCGTGACAAGCGAGGATTTCATGACCGCCGACTGGGCACGGCTGCCCGACAACGTGCTGGCTCGCATCAGCAGCCGCATCGTCAACGAGGTCCGGGGCGTCAATCGGGTGGTGTACGACATCACCAGCAAACCGCCGGCGACGATCGAGTGGGAGTAGCCTTCGGCGACTCAGCCGAAGCCTAGGCTTGGCTGCAACATGAGGGGTCCGCCGGACCCGAAGGAGACAATTCGATGGATTACGGTTCAGTTTTGAGCCGCGCTTGGCACATTACCTGGCGCTACAAGGCGCTCTGGATCCTGGGCATCCTTGCCGGCTGCAGCGGGAGCGGAGGCGGAGGTGGCGGCGGGCGCATGTCATCCAACTTCGGCAGCTTTGGGGGCAATGGGCAAGGCCCTGGCGCAGATACCCTCAACAACATTCCTGAGGGGACCTGGATTATCATCGCCCTAGCATTGTTGTGCCTGGTGCTTTTCCTGATTCTGCTCTTCGTCGTGCTGGGAGCTATCGGCAAGGGCGGGTTGATCGCCGGCTTCAATTTGGCCGACGAAGGCGAGTCCGTCGGCCTGCGCCAGGCATTCGACCTCAGCTTCACCTACTTCTGGCGTGTACTGGCAATTCAGATCCTTGTGGGTGCAGCCTGGTTCTTGACCATTCTCGTGTTCGCCATGTTGGCCTTTGGCGCCGTGTTGATGACTTTGGGCCTGGCCTTGATCTGTATCGTGCCCATCATCTGCCTGTTGATACCCCTGGCCTCGGCCGTCAGCGTTTATGCCACATTGGCGCAGAACGCAGTCATCGTTGAGGACCAGGGTGTCTTTGAAGCCTTGGGCAGCGCCTGGGAGACCGTGAAAGCTCATGTCGGCCCGGTGATTGTGATGGCTTTGATCCTGCTTGTGGGCGGCTTCATCGTCGGCCTGCTCATCAGCCTGCCTGTGCTGGCCCTCTTGGCACCGGTGATCACCGGCCTCGTCATCGGAAGCCAGGCTTCCATCACATCCGGGCTGGTAATCTCCGGCCTGTGCCTGGTGGCTTACATCCCGGTGGCCATCCTGCTGAACGGGGTCCTGCAGACCTACGTCAACGGGTCCTGGACGCTGACCTACCGGCGTCTGACCGGCCGCGCCGGGGTGGAGGCACTGCCCGAACCTGCCTCCTGAGCCCGGCCGATATCCGATCCTCCTGAGCGGGCCGGCAGCGGCCCGCTCCCTCTTAACCAGCCCGTCTCCCGCCTTGTCAGCGGGAGACGGTGCCGGAGGACACAGCTCTATTGGTCGCCGCAACCAATGAGAGCCAGGAGGAAAGAGCAAGAGGGCTCGGGCGGGGGCCCCATCCAATACCCGAGCCCGCTCTCAAATCTACGTCAGGAGCGCCTGCGCCAGAAGCCAGCCCTCGAGAAGCAGGACGACGAAGAAGCCCATCAGAAGGGCCCTTCGCACCCAGCGTTCAGGAGCAGACTGCGCCGGTTGAAAATGCTCAGGCGGGAGCTCAAGTTCTTTGAACAGCTGTTCCTTGTCTGTGGTGATCATGATGGCCAGCTTTCATCCCTCGAACTTGTCCAGATGAATCCATCTTAGCTTTCATGACGAGCGAGGGATGGTTTTGTAAGGCGCCTGTAACGTTGCCGGAGGAGGCAGGTCGCATGCTAAAATGGCGCCATGCACCGGCATCTTCGACAGCTCCTCGGCGGCCTGACCCTGTTGGGCCTGCTTGCCACCGCCGGTTCGGTGCTTGTCGCCTCCGCCCAGACCCGGGCCGCCGCTCGCCTTACCCAGGCTCTCAGCGGGAACTTCCCGCAGATGAGTCTGTTTGTGGCCGTCGACGACGAATCGGGAGCGCGAGCCCGTGGGCTGACATCGGATCAGTTTCAGGTCATTGAAGATAACCAACCGCGCACCCCGGACGCGGTGGTTGAGCAGCAGATGCCCACTCGCCAGGTGTTTGTCGTCAACACCAGCCCCGGCCTCGCGGTGCGAGACAGCCGAGGCCGAACCCGATTCGACTTCGTCCGCAACGCCATGCTCACCTGGTGGGCCAGCCCTCGGGCAGCCAGTTTCGGTCGGGATGACTTTTCTCTGCTGACCGGGGACGGGACCCTGGTCCGCCACAGCCCAGCGGCCGCCGAGCTGGCGACGGCCATCGATCACCACATACCCAGCTTCGATCCCGCCAAAGCGGGCTACGACTTGCTGCTTGACGGCCTCAACCTTGTCGGCGATGGCCCCAACAAGCCGGGGACGGTCCAGATTGTGATTTTTTTCACAAGTCTTCCGGCCCAGACAAATGACGCTGCCCGCACCAACACGATCGATCGCGCGCAGCAATTGGGGGTCAGCATCTATCCGGTGCTGATTGATACCCCGCAGGCTCTGGAGAGCCCAGAGGCGGAAGACCTGCGGCAGGTGGCAGAGCAGACCGGCGGCCAGCTCATCACCTTCGATCCGGAATTGCCCCTCGGTGGCTTGGGAGAACGGTTGCTTCAGCAGCGGATCCAATACCGGGTGGACTACACCTCTCAAGCCAACATTTCCGGGGCCCATGAAGTTCGGGTTCAGGTCGCATTCGGTGGCCAATCTCTGGCGACCAACACCGCCGTCTATTCGGTTGAACTCGAGGCGCCGCAGGTCACCTTTGTCCAGCCCCCGACCCAGATCACGCGCAGCTCCAGCGACAAGTCGGTGCCGCTCGACAGCCTGCCTCCCACCAGCACGGATTTGACGGTGCTGATCAACTTTCCGGATGGCCACCAGCGATCTATAAGTCAAAGTGAACTTCTGGTCGACGGGCGAGTGGTCGCCCAAAACACCGCCCCGCCGTTCGACACCTTTCAGCTGGACCTGACACCGTTTCGCCAGAGCGGAAATCACACGCTGCAGGCACGCGTGACGGACGGCCTCGGCCTGCAGGCCAAGTCGGTCATCCAGCCTGTGACCATCGATGTGGTCCCGCCACCTTCCGGACTGCAGGCGATTGGCCCGGCTTTGGGGTCGCTGTTCTTGGTGCTGGTTGTCCTGGTGGGCGGGGTGGTGGGGGCCTATCTTTTCTTGTCCTACGGACAGCGCCAAAACCGAGCGCCGGCTTCGGCAGCAGCCCCCGCTCCCACGCCTGGCCTACGTCGACTGCAGCGTGCCAGCCTGCACGGCATAGACAGTGCCGCCGCACCTGAGGCCTTTCTGGTGCCGGAAAACGGCACGGGCCAGGAATTGCCCATCCCGCTGGTGGGCGCCGATGTCAGCCTGGGGCGCGACCCATCTCTCTCTGCATTCCCGCTGGACGACCCCTCCGTTTCCAGTCTTCACGCCCGCCTCATCCGCCAGGCTGGGGGCGAGTACCTGCTTCGAGACCAGGGATCCGTGGCCGGAACCTGGATCAACTACGAACGGCTGGACGACGATGGACGAAATCTACACCACGGCGACCTCGTTCATTTGGGCCGTGTGGCATTTCGCTTTCAACGCACCGGCACCCCAGATTGGCCCGATATCCGGGTCGAACCCGCCGAAAATGAAGCTTCTCCCGCCCCTCCCATCAAGGAGCCTGAGGCATGATCCCCTCCGACCAACCTCACCTGCGCGCCTCCGCCGTGTCCAACCCAGGCCGAGTGCGCGATCACAATGAAGACAGCTACGGTGTGACAGCCTACCGGCTTGAGCCAAAGGGCACGCCAGCCCTGCTGGCAGTGCTGGCGGATGGGATCGGAGGGCACCAGGCGGGCGAGGTGGCATCTGCGCTCACGGTCGATGCTGTCGTCAACACCGTCGAGAGCCAGCCGGGTGGCGACCCCCTGGAGGTGCTGGCCTCCGCCGTTCGGGAAGCCGCGCATCAGGTTCGCCAGGCGGCGACCTCCGACAAGGCGCGTGAAGGCATGGGCTCGACCCTGGTGGCAGCCTGGATCATCGGCGCCAAACTGTACACGGTCAACGTTGGCGACAGCCGGATCTACTTTCGACGCGAAGGCGACCTCCACCGGATCAGTGTGGACCATACATGGATTCAGGAAGCCCTGGAACACGGGATCATTCAGCCTGATGAAGTGGAAGGACACCCAAACGCGCACGTCCTGCGGCGGCACATCGGGGGCGCCAAAGCCCCCGAACCTGACTTTCGCCTGCGGCTTCAGCTTGATGAAACCGATGAGGCCTCCGTTGCCAACCAGGGCCTTACCCTCAAGCCGGGCGACCAGCTCTTGCTCTGCAGCGATGGGCTGACCGACCTCGTGTCCGGTCCCGACATCGACGCCGCTCTCGCCCAGAAAGGCCCCCGGGCCACGGAAGATCTGCTCCAACTCGCCCTCGATCGAGGCGGCCACGACAATATCACCATCATCGTTCTGGAGGTCCCCAAGCCGATCGCACCGTCCGGCGACAGCCTTCCAACCCGAACCTGACTCCGCAATTCCCTTGGCGCCCCCCGGGCCTGAATCTTGCAGCCTCGATTGCGAGGGACTCGGCGCGTGCGTACAATGGTGCCTATGACGACTGAACTTCAGACCGATGTGGGATTGCTGCATGTCGCCGGCGGGGCGCCTCGTTCGACGCCTCCGCCGGGCACCATGGCCCGCGCCGCGCCCCGGCGACCGGCCCGCGGCCGAGCCGATGACCTGCTGTTCATCACCGTGCAGGTCCAAGCTTCGGACAGGGTCCCGCCTGGTATGCTCGACCATCTTTCCCAGGCGGGCGCCGACATCTTCTACCGCACGCCCGGCTCGGTGACATCCGCCCTGCGCGAAGTGATGCTCGAGGTCGGTGATGAACTGGCCAATGCCGGACGCGCCCAGGAATCCTCTGCCCGCTACCTGGGGCGGGTCGTAGCCGCCGTGCTGCGCGATGACAATGTGTACATGGCTCAATGCGGCCCAGGCCAGATGACGTTGATCCGACAGGGTCAGGTGAGCAGCTTCAGTTCACCCGAAGCCGCCAACCGGCCGCTGGGCAGCGCCCCCAATCCCTTCGTACGCTACCATCACCTGCAGGTCCGGCCCGGCGACACGCTGCTGATGACCCCCTTCGATGAGACGCTCTGGACGGAGGGCACACTCTCGGCCCTGAGCGGTCTGCCTCCAGCCCAAGCCATCGACCGCCTGCAAGCCTCGGCGTCCAAAGACCTATCTGGGCTGCTGTTGAGGATCATGCCTCAGGGCCAGGTGGCCGCCCCCCTCCCGGCTGCCGCCGCGCCGCCATCAAAAGCAGAAACTTCCCGGGCGCGATCTCAGCGTGCCCGGCCATCAGCTTCACTCGACCTGCCAACCTCGCGGTCCTCGGAATTGCTCTCCAAGGCAGCCGGCTGGATCGCGCCGGCGGGGCCCGCCATCCGTCGGGGGTTTACCAGACTCGGCGAGGGTGTGGTGGCGTTGGTTGTGAGGATGGCGCCCGGATTGGCTGAATCGCCCCAACCTGGACAGTTTCCACCGGGCGTGCTGGCCGGCACAGCAGTAATTGTGCCGATCATCGTTCTGGTGGTCGTCAGCGTCGTATACGCCAAACGCGGCCGGACCCAGCAGTATCAAACGTACCTCGCGCAAGCTGCACAGTCCATCGATCTGGCCAAACGCAGCCAGGATCCGGTCGAGGTGCGAGCCGGCTGGATCCAGGCGCAACGCGCCCTCGATCAGGCTGCCGAGTACGGCAGCGACAGCCAGCTAACGAGCCTTCAATCCGAGGTGTCCACGGCAATTGACAAACTGGATCTTGTGGTGCGCCTCGACTACCGCCCCCTGATCAACGGGGGCTTTGGTGGAGATGCCCGCATCAGCGCCCTGGCAGCCACCGCCAGCGACCTCTACGTTTTGGACGCCGCCCATCAAACAATCTACCGCACGTGGGCAACCGGACGCGGCTTTGAGATCGACAGCAACTTTGAATGTTTGAACGGCGCATCCAGCTTCCCCGGCATGGGGACGCCCGTCGATCTCGCAGTCCAGCCTGCGCCTGGAGCACTGGGCGTCGAAGGCGTCGTCGCTCTCGACGCGGACGGCACCTTGCTCTACTGTGCACCCGATCGGCGGCCGCTCACCGGCCAGCTGACAGCCCCGGACACCGGCTTCGGCCGCATCCAGGCGATCGACGTCTTCAACGACACGCTGTATGTGCTTGACCCCAAGTCGAACGCCGTTTGGATGTACGATGCGACCGGCGGGATCTTCAGCGGAAATCCCTCGCTGTACTTCGCTGAGCAGGCTCCGGAGCTTCAGGACGCTATCGACCTGGCCGAGGCCCAGGAAGAACTGTTTATCCTGCACCAGAACGGAACACTTGACCGCTGCCAGCGCACCACCGAAGCGCAGGCGGGTGGCGGCGTCAGGATTTGGGTGGATTGCCAGAAGGACGAGAGTTTTAAGAACGCCACCGCCTCCGGGCAGACCGGCGGCCTATTGCCGGGCGCCTTGCTGACGCAAATGGACTATTCCCCCCCGCCAGAGCCCTCCTTATACTTCTTGGACGCGGCCGGAAAGGCCGTCTACCACTACAGCATGCGGATGGTGTATCAGGGCCGGCTGGAGTCAAACTCAGAGATCCCGGACCGCGTTTCGGCGATGACCCTCGGGCCGCCCAACGACCTCTACTTGGCGGCCGCCGGGCAGGTCTACTACGTGCAGCTGAAATGAATTCGCGGCTTTGACATCGGCCGCGCCACCATCTAGAATTCAACTGCCATTGTTACGGAGGATTGTGTGAGCCGCTGGGCGGGCAAGTACGTCATCGGACTGACCGGAAACATCGCCACGGGCAAGAGCGTCGTACGCAAGATGCTTGAGCACCTCGGCGCATACGGCATCGACGCCGATGCCCTGGCTCACCGGGCGATCGCCGAGGACGCTCCCGGCTACGACCTGGTCGTGAAGAGTTTCGGCCGTTGGGTGTTGGATGATGAAGGCCATATCGATCGCGCCCGACTTTCAAAGATCGTCTTCTCCGACCCCAAGGCCCTCGGCCAACTCGAAGGTATCGTCCACCCGCTCGTCTCCCACGCCGTCGACCTTTTAATCCGACGCGCCAAACAGACCGTGGTGGTGGTCGAAGCCATCAAACTGCTCGAGACCGATCTGGCAACCGGATGCGACACCATCTGGGTGGTCAACGCCCCTCAAAAGCAGCAAATCGAGCGCATGATGCACAAGCGCAAGATGTCCGAAGCGGCTGCCCGTCAACGGATCGCCGCCCAGTCTCCGCAAGAGAACAAGCTGCGCGCCGCCAAAGTCGTCATCCACAATGACGGAAGCTTCGAGAAGACCTGGGACCAGGTTCAAGCGGCATGGACCAAGCTTCCGAAGCCGAAGGAGCCCCTGCTCGCCGAGCCGCCCACGACCCACGCCGGGGAGATCACCGTCCGCCGCGGGCGCCCCCAGGATGCCGACGAGATTGCCCGATTCATCACCCACGCCACTCGTGGCCGCCGCCGGATGTCGCGCGCCGATGTGATGGCCTCCTTCGGCGAGAAGGCCTACTTCATGATCGAGAAGGCCGCTGATCTGGTTGGCGTCGCCGGATGGCAGGTAGAAAACCTGGTCACCCGCATCGACGAGCTTTACTTCGACAACAACCTGTCGCTCGATCAAGCCATCCCGGCCCTGATGGACGCGGTGGAGCAGGCCTCCAGCGAGCTGCAAAGCGAGGCCGCACTGCTGTTCCTGCCTCCCTACCTGGCTCAACATGTCGGCACGTGGCGGGGGGCAGGCTACAAACCTCAGACCATTCAGGGGTTGGGTGTTCGCGCCTGGCAGGAAGCGGCGGTCGAGTCCATGCCCCGCGGCGCTTCCCTGTGGTTTAAGCAGCTTCGCACAGACCGGGTGATGCGCCCACTGTAGTCAGGCAACCCTCCGTTCTGCTTGAGCGCCCGGCCAGTCCCACCCACCGGGCGCTGTTGATTCCGGATGCTGTGATAGATAATGGTAGTCGGTTGAGGGGATATGAGAGGTCGGTGCGGCTAGAATAGGCCGACTGCGGCTCGGACAGCTCCCGCCTGAAAGGTAATCCTGGCGTGCCTCGCAATTCGATGAAGAGGATAAGATCTCGAAAGGCCACCGCCTACCGGAGGCTGACCTACATACAGGCCGCGTATCTTGGGCTGGTACCGATCATCGCCGGCCTGGTATACGTGATCCGTATCTGCGGAGCCCATGGCGCAGTTTGCCCACCCATGATGTTCACACTGGGTGGCCTGGCGGCGCCGGCATCGATCCTTTCGCTCGGGCTGAGTTCTCTCTATCTGATACCGCTGGGTGCAGTGACGGTGTTCACAGGACTGAAGTTGGCCAGCACGGCCGAAGCCGTGGGCGACCGCCCGTCGGCCCGCCGTCTTCGCTGGCATTTGTTGATCCCGCTCACAACCATCGCCGTCTCTGTTTCATCTCTGCTGGTGCTCTTCGTTTCGGGGCTGGTCATACTTCTGCTGGCACCGGGGCTTCTTACTTGGGCCTAGTCTTCCCCCGCCCGCATCCGACGATATGACTCATATCGCTCCGCGTCGATTTCCCCGCTCTCCAATGCGGCCAGCACGGCACAGCCAGGCTCATGCTCGTGGCTGCAATCGCTGAAGGCGCAATCCGCCACCCGATCGCGGATTTCCGGGAAGTAGGCGTCCAATTCCTCCGGTTCGATGTCCCAAAGGGCGAATGCCTTCACACCGGGCGTATCGGCAATGTAGCCGCCCGACTCCAATCGGACCAGCCTCAAGGAGACGGTGGTGTGCTTCCCTTTACGGGTGCCCTCTCTGATGGCACCCGTACGCAGCGCCAGACCCGGCTGGATCGCGTTTAGCAGGCTGGTCTTGCCCACGCCGGAGGGTCCGGCAAACACGCTAATGTGATCCTTGAGACGCGCTCGAATCTCATCGATCCCCTGGCCGCCCTTGGCGGAGGTATACAGGACCGGATAGCCCACAGGTTCGTAGCGGTCAAACACACCCCGACAGGCACCCTCATGGACCAGGTCAATCTTGTTGGCGCAGATGATGGCTGGAATCTGCTCGCGCTCGGCGGCCACCAGCAAACGATCAAGCATACGCGGGCTGGGCGGCGGATCGGCGCACGCCATGACGAAGAAGACTTGGTCCGGGTTGGCGACCATAATCTGCTCGCGGTCTTGCGACGGCGCCTGGCGAGACAGCACCCGCGTCCTGGGGGCCACTTCCTCGATCACCGCTTTGCCATGGTCCAGCAGCCGGACCTTGACTCGGTCGCCGAGGGCGGCCAGATCTGTGGGCGCCCGCGATTCTTTGAGGCGGCCGCGAAGTTGGGCCGTCACCAGGCCCTGCGGTGTTTCGACCTCAAACAGGCCCGACTGGGCGGTCACGATGAGACCTTCAACCAGCGGCTGCGCACTCATGGATCAGGGGGTTGGGGTGGAGTCGCCACCCGAGTTGCCGCCATCCGGAGTCGGTGTGGCGGTCCGAATGACGCCGATTTGCGATTCCCACGGATACAGTGAGAGCGGCCGGCCGAAGAAGTAGGACTCGATGATTCGACGCACGACTGGCGCCGCCCAGTCAGAGCCTTCACCCTGGTTCTCAACAATGACCGCCACGGCGATGTCGGGCTTGTCTTCTCGACCCTCGAACGTATAGGCGCCGAACCATGCGTTGGGCTCCTCTTGTGCCGTCTGGGCGGTGCCCGTCTTCCCGGCGATATTGAGATTGAGCCCAAGAAACCGGTTGCGGGCGGTCCCCTTGGGGGCGCGAACAACCTGGACCATGGCCGCCTCGATAGCTTTCAGATCTGCATCGCTGAGCGGCAGCTTGCCCTGGACCTCGGGGGTGAACTGGCTCTTGACATCACCCACCGCGTTTTCGACTTTCTGGACCAATTGCGGCCGGAAGAGAGTTCCACCGTTGCCGACCGCTGCAACGTAGCGGGCGACTTGCAGGGGTGTGGCTTGCAGGAAGCCCTGACCGATGGCCAGGTTGACCACATCGCCGATGCCCCACGGCAAGTCATTGCGCTGCGCCTTGGTCTCGGGGCTGGGAACCAGACCGGCCTCGTCGCCGATCTCGATCCCGGTGGCCGACCCCAAGCCGAAGGCCTTGGCCATGTCGGGCAGCGCATCGGGCAGCCCCTTGTTGAACAGATCATAGCCAATATGGAAGAACCAGGGATTGCAGGATCGTTCCAACCCTTGCATGAGTGTGATCTCGCCTTGGGCCGGCAAGCCTCGCTCGAAGGTCCAATCGTTGAGAGGACCAATGCTGGGGTCTTCGTTCCATTGGTTGCCGCAGTTGTAGATGGTCTGCGGCGTGTAGTACCCCGACTTGAGGGCAGCCGCCATGGTGATGATCTTAAACAGGGAACCCACCGGGTAGGTGCCGTGGGTGGCTCGGTTGACAAATGGTTGGTTGGGATTCTGATACAGATCGGTCAGGCCGGTGCTACTGTTCGGATTCTGGGCGTTAAACAGGTTGGGGTCGAACCCGGGCGAGGAGGCGATCGCCAGTACGGCCCCCGAGTCCCTGTCCAACACGACCGCCGCCGCGCGCACCTGTTCTGGCATCGAGGCCAGCGCCTGCTGTGTGTGGAGCTGAAGGTCACGGTCCAGGTTCGTGTAAACGGCAGAGGGGGGTTCTGGATCGCGCGAGGCGAGCTCCTTGAGCACGTTGTTCCCCGCATCCAGCACGTAGAGTGTGCCGCCCGGCGTGCCGCGCAGATCGCTTTCGTATACCGCTTCCAGCCCATCCTGGCCGACAAAGGCATCCTTGCGATAGCCAAGGCGCTGATACTTCTCAACTTGCTCGGCCTGAATTTGGGCTACATAGCCGACCGAATGCGGTGCCAAGCCGTCGTTGGGATAATAGCGTCCCTGGTACACAGCCCACTGCACACCGCCGGTGGCTGCCAACGTTCCCTGATAGCGCTGGAAGTCGTCCAACGACACTTCGCCCAGGTTGACCCGCCAATCGGTCGAGCGGATGTCGTCGTAGAGCGCTTTGATATTGTCGGCGGGGCGGTCGAGCAGGCGGCTCAAGGCCGACAGCATGTTCGAACTCAGCGTCACCGTCTCCGATCTGGTTGGGCACGATCCACAGGGCGACGATGTCCCCCTGGGTGGCCAACGCCAGGCCGTTGCGATCGTAGATGTTGGCCCGAACTGGTGTGTTGACCTGCATCGAGAGCTGGTTGCCATTGGCCAAATCCGGCATGATCGCGCTGTCCGACCAAGCCACCTTCCACTGGTTGTCTTCTCGGGTCAGATTCATGTAGGTCTCAACCACGAAGTCGCCCACCACCGTGCTGTGGAAGGTGACGCGGTAGCGTACCTGGGCTGAATCCGGGTGGACCAGCGAAGAGACGATCTCGGTGTCGATCCCGCTCAGTGCGGCTTGCGTGACGACCGAATCATAGCGATCGACGAACGCCTGCTTACTGATGCCCGCCTGGGTCAGTGAGCTCAGCATGCCATACATGCTGTCGTAGTCGCTCTGCTTCCAGGCGTCCAGAAACTGGGTCGCCGCCGCCTCGGCATCTGGCGCGGGCGTGTTGCGCACCGATGGACCGGGGAGCGTCCCGGTTGGTTCGGGCGTGCGCGGCCCCGAGCTGAAAAGCCCGCAACTACTTGTGAAAAATATCACAATCAGAATGGCGGGCAGCAGTCGCTTCATGCGGCACCCTGGACCGCCCCCTGCCAGGGGGCGGTCTTGTGACGACCATAGGACTGGCAGATCTGCCCCAGGTCGCGCGGCGGGCGATAGCCAAGCGCGCTCAGCGCCTGGCCCAATTGACACAGCGGCATGCCCATCACGTTCGTGTAGCAGTCGGCGAAAGCCGCCAAATCGACCGGGTTAATGTCCTCATCCTGTATGCCGTAGGCGCCAGCCTTATCCATCGGACTTCCGGTGGCCACATAGTCATGGATCTCCGTTGGGGAATAGCCTCGCATGGGAACCCGAGAAAGGGTGACGCAGGCAGCACGTCGTCCAGAAACGGGCTCGATCAGGGTCAGCCCGGTAAGCACATCGTGCGTTCGCCCGGCAAGGCTCATAAGCATGGCTTCGGCGTCTTCAGCCGAGGCTGGCTTGCCGAGGATCCGTCCGTCCCTCACGACAATCGTGTCGGCGCCCAGCACAAGCTGGGCGTCATGGGCGGACGTCAAGGCTGCCTCGGCTTTGGCGTCTGCCAGTCGCTGCACCAACGACTCGGGCGTCTCTCCCGGCCGGGCACGCTCTGAAACGCCCACCGGATGAACGCGCACCTCAGCCCCAGAACTCGGCCAGCAGCTGGCGTCGCCTGGGCGAGGCCGAGGCCAACACAATCGTCAACTTCGAAAGCATCGAAACCAAGTTCCACCTTCGCCTTGAGCCGAATCAGCCGCAGGCATATCTGGGGCGGGATTCTAACACAGTGACCCGGTCGACCCGCAGTAGATGAGCCCGCTGGAAGCCCATCGTCCCGATGGTAGAATGGCCGCATACCCATGCCCGACCTTTTCGATCACGCCATGTCCACCCGACTCGCCCAGGAGGCGCCCCTCGCCGCCAGGATGCGGCCGCGCCAGTTTGACGAATTCATCGGGCAGGAACATATCGTCGGTGAGGGCAAGCTGCTCCGCCGAGCAATTGAAGCCGATCGCCTCTTTTCATCCATCATTTTGTGGGGCCCCCCGGGCACCGGGAAAACCACCCTGGCGATGATTGTCGCCAACTCCACCGAGTCTCACTTTGAGACCATATCGGCCGTCTTGGCCGGCAAAGCTGAACTGCGCCAGGTCATCGCCGCCGCCCGCGAACGGCGCAAGCTCTACCAGACGCGCACAATTCTGTTCGTTGACGAGGTGCACCGGTGGAACAAGGCGCAGCAAGATGCCCTACTGCCCCTCGTCGAGCAAGGGCTGATCACCTTTGTCGGCGCCACGACGGAAAACCCATACTTCGAAGTCATCGGCGCGTTGGTGTCCCGATCGCGCATTTTCCAGCTGCGCGCCCTTTCCGACGAAGATGTAGCAGCCATCATCCAGCAAGCTCTGGAAGACGGGGAACGCGGTTATGGCCAGCGAGACGTCGATCTGAATCCCGACGCCCTGGCGCACCTGGTCCAGGTCGCTGGTGGGGATGCGCGCAACGCGTTGAACGCCCTCGAATTGGCGGTGGAAACCACCCCTCCCGACCCGACCGGTCGGGTCACCATCAGCCTCGATGTCGCCCAGGAGTCCATCCAGCGCCGCGCTATTCTGTACGACAAAGACGGCGACGCCCATTACGACACGATCTCTGCCTTCATCAAATCCATACGCGGATCGGACCCCGATGCGGCGCTGTACTGGCTGGCCAAGATGCTCTACGCAGGAGAATCGCCGCGCTTCATCATGCGCCGGCTCCTGATCCTGGCTTCGGAGGACATTGGCCTGGCTGACCCAATGGGTTTGGTGGTGGCGGCAGCCGCCTCGCAGTCATTTGAATTCATCGGGATGCCGGAGGGCGTCTATCCGCTGGTCGAGGCCACGCTCTACCTGGCCACGGCCCCCAAATCCAACACGGCCGCTGCCTATTTCAAGGCCTATCGCATGGTCGAGGACAAGGGCATCATCGACGTCCCCGACCATCTTCGGGATTCCAACCGGGATGCGGCCGCCCTCGGCCACGGCAAAGGCTACGTCTACCCGCACGAACGCCCCGGGCACCATGTTGGCCAACAGTACCTTCCCAAGGACCTGCTCGGCACCTATTTCTACAACCCGTCTGACGAGGGCTATGAAGAGCAGGTGAAAGCCCGCCTGGAGCGCTGGCGGGATGCCCAACGCAAGGCGCTCGGGGTGACTCGCCAGGAGCATCTCCCCGAACTCACCGAAGAAGAGATCCAGAAACTCAAACGACAACAGCCGAGCCGATCAGGAGGTGAGGCCTAGCGCCGCGACCATGACCACCGTGCTTCTCATCCGCCATGGACAGAACGACTTTGTCGGCAAGCACAAACTGGCCGGCTGGCTGCCGGGCGTGCACCTCAACGACGTTGGCCGCGCCCAAGCCGAAGCTGTTGCAGCTTCTCTCAAAGGGGTCAAACTGCAGGCCGTCTATGCCAGCCCTCTCGAACGCACCACCGAGACGGCTGCCCCGATCGCCCTGGCCCAAGGCCTGGAGGTCCAAGTCCTTCCGGGGCTGGGCGAACTCAAGCTTGGAAAATGGGAGGGCCGCAGCCTGAAATCGCTCCGGCGGCTCAAGATGTGGGAGCGGGTTCAGAACGCCCCCTCGTTGGCTCGCTTCCCCAACGGGGAATCCTTTGCCGAAGCCCAGGCTCGTATCGTCGCAGAACTGGATACCCTGATCAACCGCCACACCTCCAAGAAGGCGGTGATCGCGGTAGTTTCCCATTCGGACATGATCAAACTCGCCATCGCGCACTACGTTGGCCTGCCCCTGGACCTCTTCCAACGGCTGGTGGTTGATCCCGGCTCGATCAGTGTGCTCGCAATCCATGGCGCTCACACCCGTCTGGTCAAACTGAATGACGCCTCCGCTGCGCATCAGGCAGAGGCGCGATGATATACTTCCTCTAGCACCGGGCCGACAGGGCCCATCACCTCTTTCGACAACCAATTCCTGAGTTGCGCTCATGCCTTCGTTGGAATTCAATCTCAGACCAGTAGATCACATCACCTCCGGCGCCATCGGACCTCCGGGCAAGCGCGTTTTCTACATCCAGGCAAGCAAAGAAGATGAACTGGTCACTCTGATTGTGGAAAAGACCCAGATCCAGTCTCTGGCTGTCGGCGTGGAACAGTTTCTGGATGAACTGATTGCGCGCGTCCCTGAATTGTCTGAAGCGGAGGCCGAATTCCAGGAATCGGACATGGCCCTGCAGCGTCCCATCGATCCTGCGTTCCGCGTCGGGCAGCTTGGGCTTGGCTACGACGATTCGAATGACCTCATGGTTCTGGTGGCTCGGGAAATCCAGCCAGAGGAGGGCCAGGTTGACGAGCCCGGTGTGGCCCGATTCTGGTGCACGCGGGAGCAGATGCGGCGGATGTGCCAGTGGGGCCTCGAGGTGGCCAGCCGAGGGCGTGCCATTTGCGGCAACTGTGGTCAACCGATTGACCCAGAAGGGCACTTCTGCCCCAAGCGCAACGGCCACAAGCACTAGAACCCCTCAGCCCGGCAAACACTCTCAATTTCCAGGCCCTTTCCTTATGTCCTTGCCCGACAGCCCATCCGACTCGGAGATCCTGAACGACCTGGCCGAATGCGATCTCGCCCTCGAAGGCCAGTTCATGTATGGGTCCAATTTCACCTTTCTGGTGCGAGTCCAATGCTTGGGCAAGGAGCGCCGGGCAGTCTACAAACCATCGCAGGGCGAGCGGCCGCTGTGGGATTTCCCGGAAGGCACGCTGGCCGCCCGCGAGGTGGCAGCCTACATCGTGAGCGCTCACCTGGGTTGGGATCTGGTGCCGCCCACGGTCATGCGCACAAACGGCCCTTCCGGACCTGGCTCCGTCCAGTTGTTTGTTGACACCGATCCCGAGCGACACTACTTCACCATGGCCGAAGAAGACAAGCCACGGCTTCTGCCGGCTGCCCTGTTCGATGCCCTCATCAACAACGCCGACCGCAAGGGTGGCCACGTCCTGTTCGACGCCCGTGATCACCTGTGGCTTATCGACCACGGGGTCTGTTTCCACATCCATCCCAAGCTCAGAACGGTGATCTGGGATTTCGCCGGCCAGGCCATTCCCGAGGACCTACTGAACGATCTGGTCCAATTCAGGGCGGCACTTGAGCACGGGCCAGCACGATCAGCGCTCGGGCCGCTGCTGTCTGATGACGAACTGGACGCCCTTGACCTTCGTGCGAGGCAGCTCATCGAGTCTGGCTGCATGCCTTTGCCCGGTCCCGGCCGGCCCTACCCCTGGCCACTGATATAGCTGCACCACAAGTCTGCTGATGGGCGCCGATCGCGCTCATCCCGAAACGGAGTTGGCGCTCATGCGAGAAATGCGTCTTGTCTTGGTTGGGTTCGGCAACGTCGGCCGCGCCCTGGCCCGCCTTCTGCTCCAAAAGCGTGAGGAACTCGAACGTCGCTATGCGCTCACCTGGCGAGCGGTCGGCATCGCCACCGGGAGCCACGGCACGGTCTTCGCAGCGGATGGGCTCGACCTGGAAGCCGCCTGTCTCGAGGTTGAAAGTGGCGGCGACCTCACCGCAATTCCCGGAATGGAGGCGGTGGACGGGCCGATACCCCTGCTCCGTGCCTCTGCCGCCGACCTGATGTTCGAGAACACACCGGTCGACTACGCCAAGGGGCAACCGGCAGTCGAGCACATCCGAACCGGGCTGGACCTTGGCATGCATGTTGTGACGGCCAATAAGGGCCCTGTCGTCCATGCCTATCGCCAGTTGGCGGACCTGGCACAGGCGAAGGGCGCGCGCTTCCTGTTCGAGTCAACCGTTATGGACGGGGCTCCGATCTTTTCACTCTGGCGCGAGACTCTGCCTGCCGCCAGATTGAGGGGCTTCCGCGGCGTGCTCAACTCCACCACCAACTTGATATTGGGTTTGATGGAGGACGGCAAATCGTTCGACGAGGCTGTGGCACACGCGCAGACCATTGGTATCGCCGAGACCGATCCTTCCGGCGACATCGATGGCTGGGATGCGAGCGTCAAGGTCGCCGCGCTGGTCAGTGTCCTGATGAATCATCCGATGACCCCCGATCAGGTCCAGCGCAGTGGCATCCGCCAGATCACTCAGGATGAGATCCGGCAGGCAGCAGATCAAAGCAAGCGCTGGAAGCTGGTCTGTCAGGCGGAGGAACGCGATGGCCAACTCCACGCATCGGTTCAGCCATTGCAGGTCACACGGGATGACCCACTCTATCAGGTGGGCGGCACGTCCTCGGCTGTCACATTCTGGTCCGACATCCTTGGTCCGTTGACCGTGCTTGAGTCGGATCCGGGACCTGAGACAACGGCCTATGGTCTGCTGGCTGATTTCATTCGGGCGGCGACCGGAGACCTCGGGCGCATCCATCCCAATGGGTGGAAAATCGGGGGTTGACCCGCCTCAAGAAAAATTGTAAGGTGGTCGGGTACGGATCAAGGTCAGCGAGGTGCATGATGGCAAAGGTCATTGGTTTCCGAATCGAAGGCGACAGCGGCGTTCTGGCCGTTGCATCCTTCATGGAGCGCGCCTGCTGACGGTCTAGTCCTTTCGACCAGCACCGCGGGCGCTCTCAAACGCCCGCGGTTTTCATTTCGTCAGATTCTCAGATGAGGCTGCGGGATCCGCAGCCTCATTTGATTCTGGCAAGGTGATGTGGGAGGAGACCGGACCAATCGTAGACGGCAGGGACGAGGTGATCGGTGAAAACATGCAACAGGTATTGAAGCCGCAACTCACCCGTGCGGGTCTTTGTCCAGACGGGGCAGCAGTCCAGGGGGATGGAGAGCGGGAGGTATCGATGATGAACAATCAGGCTTGGGCGCTACCCAGCGCCTCACGTACGCCGGGCCTGGCGGAGATGTACTGGGCCCTCAAGGACCACGGTCCGAAAAGAGATGACCGTTCAGAGGCTGGCTATCGGGCAGTGGTCGAGCGCTGCGGCGAACCGACGCTTTTGGTAGGGGCTGCCTCCGGCGGTCTGCTGATCGACCTGATAGGCTATGGCTACCAGGTCGACGCCCTTGAACCTTCCGCCATCATGCGCGCCTACCTGGTCCGGCAGGCGCTGGAACGCAAGTTGCGTCTGACGATCTACGGCGTCCCTATGGAGCAGATGAATCTCGATCGCGAATACAGCTCGATCCTGGTGCCCTATGGGACGATGATGCTGCTCACCGATCGCAGGCGCGTGCTCCGGGCCCTGCGCGCCATCTTTCACCACCTTCGGCCTGGCGGCGCTCTGGCATTCAACGTCGAGCTGCCGGCCTCCCTGCTGGGGGGATCGGAGAGCCTGCTGGGGGGCGCCCGCACGCAGCCAACGCAGTTGAAAGCGTCCGACGACACATCGCTGGTGGCTGAACGCCGCTTCTTGAGCCTTGACCCGGTGGATCAAACATACACCGAGCAGCGCGTCTACAGACTTTGTCAAGGCAGGAAGCTGGTTCGCCAGGAATACCGAACCGTTCGCCAGCGCTGGTACTCACGCCACGAGATGGCCATGATGCTCGCCTGGGCAGGGTTCGGCGAGGTCGACGTGGTCGGCCTTGGTTCCGATTTCACACAGCCCGTCCGGGCTGATCAGGTCAGTATGCTGATGTTCACTGCGCACAAGTAGGCCGGGGGCGGCGGCAAGCCCATCCCCACGGGTCCAGCCGCCCTCGGCCAGCGAGCGGCAGAAAGGACATCAAACGAAGGAGTTCACTATGTTACACGAACCAACCACTGATCACACGCAGATCAGTGACCTGGGCATTGTCCTGCGACCGTATTCCGGGGCGGCCGACCTGCCGGCGATCGCCGAAGTCCTCAATACCAGCATGGCCGCCGATGGGATCGACGTCGTCAGGAACACCGACGAAGTGCGCAACTTCTTGGAGCATTCCCCCCATTTCGATCCCGGCCAAGACACCTTCCTGGCCGAGGCGGACGGGAAACTGGTTGCCTACGGGGATGCAACTTGGAACGATGAGAATGCCGGCGGACGGGTCTATCGTGCCGACATCTATGTCCTTCCCAACTACCGGGAGACCAGCTTGCCAGCCAGCCTCTTCGGCAGGTTGACCGAGCGATTGGAACAGGTTGCCGCCGCACACGCGGACGTCGAACCCAAGGCCTTGCATGTCTCCCTTGGCGAGAAGGAAGACGCGCTGCGGGCGGTGGTCGAGCGGCAGGGATTTAAGCCCACCCGAACCTTCTACCGTATGGTGCGAGGAGACCTGGAGCACATCCCCGACATTCCGATGCCCTCAGGGCTTGAGGTGCGCCCAGTCAGGCCCGAACACAACCGAGCCATCTACGACGCCATGAAAGAGGCCTTCCGGGACCATTGGGGCACGCGCCCTGCTTCCGATGACGATTATCGGATGTGGACAAAGGATCCAAACGCCAACCCAGACTTGTGGCAGGTCGCCTGGGATAAGGACGAGATCGCTGGCATGGTCCTCAACTTCATTGACGAAGACGAGAACCAGCGCTACGATCGCGCTCGCGGCTACACGGAGGACATCTGCGTCCGACGTCCGTGGCGCCGCAGGGGTCTGGCCCGGGCCTTGATTGCTCGCAGCCTGCGGGTGATCTCGGATGCCGGTATGACCCAGGCCGCTTTGGGTGTGGACTCAGACAACCAGACCGGCGCCTTGGATCTTTACCTCGGCTTGGGCTACGAAACGCGATGGAAGTTCTTCGCCTTTCGAAAGCCGCTCACCGCAACGGCTTGACGGGGCGCGGATCGGAAATGGAGAGACAATGATGTCACCTATCCAAGCTGTTGTCTGGGATCTGGGTGGAGTCCTCGTGCGAACCGGCGACCGGCAGCCCCGGCGGGCCTGGGAACGTAAGCTGGGCCTGGAGCAGGACTCGCTGGACAAGATGGTCTTTGACAGCCCCGTCAGCCGGCGGGCCACTGTTGGGGAAGCGAGTGTCCAAGACATCTGGGATGACCTGGCTGGACGGCTTGACCTGTCTGCAGAACAGGCAGCTGACCTAAGGCGCGACTTCTGGCGCGGTGATCAGCTCGACCTGGCGTTGATTGAGAAGATCCGTCAGCTTCGCACAGAGTACAAGACTGGCCTCATCACCAACGCCTGGAAGGACATTCGACGTTCTATTGAGGATCTATGGCACCTGGATGACGTCTTCGATGCGATTCTGATCTCGGCCGAGGTTGCGCTTGCGAAGCCTGACCCTGCTATCTATCAAATGCTGCTCAAGCAATGGTCGCTTCCCGCCCAAGCCGTTGTTTTCATCGACGATTTCGCCGAGAACATCCTTGCGGCGCGGCAAATTGGGATGGCGGCCATCCACTTCAAGAGCCCCGAACAAGCCATCGCTGAGCTGAACGCGTTGCTGAAGACCTGAGAGGAATGAACCGGCTGGCTGACAAGTCTGGAGAAAAGAAAGAGCCCCATCACGCCTTTAGGCAGCCGGCTTTCCACTCTCGCCGGGTGACCCGCGCCTTAAGGCTATAGGGAAGGGCGCATATCCAACCGCGGCGCTTGCTTGCTTCAAACTGCCGCTTGCTCGTGGCAGCCGGTTGAATGATCCCATAGCCGACGGGGGCCGTGCAGCCCTCAGGTGGCCTGAGGCTCCGTTCGTCATAACCTTATGCACGCCTTGGCTGAAAGTCAAGGACCGCTATGCTTAAAAAATGTACTAACAGGGGGGATGTCTGGCGAGTGGCGGCTGGTGATTGGACTATAATCGACGCTTCAACTTCATTCTTTCCCGCGGAATGGACCGCCTTGGCCAAGACCTTCCGAAACTGGAAGCGCAGGCCTTTTGTTGTGTTCACACCTCAAGCGCTCGATGCCGGACGCCGATCTTCAGCCGCGTTCGGAGCATTCGCTACTTGCCGCTTCAAGAGTCATGGCATAAGCTAGTCGGGGTGATCTCCGCTTCGGACCCACCGTCCGGGGAATCGATCGGGAGGGGACTTCTTGAGCTCAAAGACAAAACTCATCTTCAATGCGCATGCCGATCGGGGCCACGCCTGGGATCTTGTCCATGTCCTGCAGGCCGCCATCGACCGGCATGGCGGTGGGGAGTGGGCTCCCACACAATACCCGGGTCATGCATCCAAGCTTGCCGAATCTGCCGCCGACGAAGGTTTCGACACGGTGGTCGGTTTGGGCGGGGATGGCACGATCCATGAGATCGTCAACGGCCTGATGCGCATCCCGGAGGAACGCCGCCCGGCACTTGGCGCAGTACCCGTCGGCTCAGGCAACGACTTCTGCGCCAATGTCGGCGTCGCCACAGACCCCGAAATCGCCATCCTCAAAGCGCTGAACGGCACGGAGCGCATCATCGATGTGGGAACCATCACCGACAACACGGGCCGCACCGAGTACTGGGACAACACCATCAACGTGGGTTTTGGCGCCTCGGTGGCAATCTACTCCTACCAGATCACCCGCCTGCGCGGCTACCCGATGTACATTTGGGCGGTGCTGCAGACCGTGTTCAGGCATCATGACGCGCCGATGATGACAGTCAAAACCGATCGGGAGACCTTCGAGCAGCCGACATTGCTGCTGGCGCTCAACAACGGGCGGCGAGAAGGGGGCGGCTTCCTCACCTCACCCGACGCCGTGCCGGACGACGGCCTCCTCAACTATGCCACGATCGAAGGCATTTCTCGCCTGATGATGCTGCGACTGATCCCAGAAGTCATGCGCGGCACTCACGGACGATTCCGCCAGGTTCGATTGGGCGAGTTCACGGAACTCGAAGTCACGTCGGAGAATCCGATACCCATCCACACCGACGGCGAAATCTACGCCGACTTCGCTTCTCAGGTCACACAATTAGCGATCAAGATCATTCCCAAAGCGCTCAGGGTGAGAGTGTAGCCAATCAAGCCGCTGCATCTGCCAGAGAACCCGGCCGAAGCATGCAAGACCTGCTCCAATCGCTCCAGGATCAAGACATGGGTTTCCTGCGCGCCCTGGCTGAGCTGTGGGGCCTGGATCCGCCGCCTGGGCCGCCAAAGGAGGCCGCCCAGTGGGTCGCCAGCGCGCTCCTGCAGGACGAGATTCTGGAGGAAGGAATCGACGCTCTCCCAGAACCTCTGGTGGGGATACTCGAAGAACTTGTCGACTCTGACGGCCGGCTGCCTTGGGCAGATCTCGAACGGCGATATGGCGAGGTGCGCACGCTCGGACCGGGTCGACGGGACCGGGAGAAACCCTGGCGTCAGCCTGTCTCCCCCCTTGAGAGCTTGTGGTATCGGGGCTTGGTGGGCCGGGCTTTCGCCGACACGCCAGTCGGCTTCGAGGAATTCGGCTTCATCCCCAACGAAATCTTGACGCACCTGCAAACCGCTTTTGAACCTGCCGCCTCCCCTTATGGCCGTCCGGCAGACACGCCGGCAGCCGTTCAGCTGTCCTCGTCCCGCATGGTGGATGACGCGGTCACGCTGATGTCAGCCTTCCGACGCCGGCCCGCCGACGGTGCAGAGCTGCCCGTTGAACGGCGCCGTCGGCTGACAGACTTTCTTCTCCAGCCCGGTTCGCTGGATCTGGTCGTGCAGCTCTTGATCGACCTCGGGGTCTTTTCCTTCCGTCCGCTTCAACCCGAACCGGAGGCCGCCCGGCAATTCTTGGACCAGGGTCGCTCTCAGGCGCTCAGCGCCCTGGGCCGAGCCTGGGCAGCGAGCAGCACCTGGAACGATCTGGCGCACGTCCCCGGTTTGCTCCATGCCACACTCCCCTGGCCCAACGAACCCGCCGGAGCCAGGCGTGTGGTGCTGCAGATGCTCCGAGAGCTGCCGAAGCGGACGTGGTGGAATCTGAGCGCCTTTCAAGCCGATGTCAAGGCGCACAAGCCCGGGTTTCAACGGCCGGCAGGCGATTTCGATGCCTGGTATGTCCAAGACGCTCGCTCTGGCCGCTTCCTGCGCGGCTTCGACCATTGGGACGCCGTCGACGGTCGTCTGCTGGCGTATCTGCTCTCCGGGCCGCTGCACTGGTTGGGAGCCGTTGATTTGGGCGGAGCTCATCCTGCGGAGGCCCCGACGGCCATACGCATCACTCCGTGGTTTGAGGTGTTGACAGATCAGGAGGCACACCCCTCAGTCGAGCCGGTCGAGGGCCACGTTTCAATCAGCATGGATGGCAAGCTGAAGATCCACCGCTCGGTTGACGTCAGTCTGCGCTATCAAATCGCCCGCATCTGCACATGGATCGGCCTTGAGGGCGATGTGTACACATACCAACTCACAGCCCAGTCTTTGGAGAGTGCCCGCCGGCAGGGCCTCAAGATTTCCCATATTCGGGCCTTGCTGCAGCGGCTTGCCGACGAGGATTTGCCGCCACGCCTCGACCAAGCGCTGGGCCGGTTTGAAGCGCGTGGTGCCGACGCCAACCTATCCCGCAAATTGCTTTTTACTCTCACCGAGCCAGATGCACTCGAGCGCCTGCAGCGCGAGCGCAAAGCCGCTCGCTTCCTCCAGCACCAGGTAGGCGAACGCGCCTTCTTGATCGACGAGTCCGACCTGCAGGCCCTGCTTCGTCTTTCCTTGCGCTTGGGCGTCTGGATTCAGCCCAGCGGCCCGACGATGGACGACTCGCCGTGAGCGCAGGCGAGCTGCCAGCCCGATTCGAAGCAACCTTCGGACAGAAGCCCACCGTCCTTGCCCGGGCGCCCGGAAGGGTCAATCTGCTCGGAGAGCACGTCGACTACAACAACGGCCTGGCTCTGCCCTGCGGGATCCAGTTTGCAGCTCTGGTCGGGTTGCGGGAGTCGTCATCCGGCTCGATTCGCCTGGCGGCGCTGGATCTCGGGGCCGAGCATGTCTTCCAGGTGTCTGATCTTGAGGCACCGACAGCTCAGCTGCGGGCCAACACGCCCGACTGGGCTCGATACCCGGTGGGCGTGTGCTGGGCATGGGTCAATTCGGGGCACCGGCTCCCCGCATTCGATGCTGCCTACACGTGCGATGTGCCTTCGGGGGCCGGCCTGTCATCGTCGGCGGCGATCGAGGTGGCCTTCGCTTCCGCCCTGAGCAGCCTGCAGGCTCTTGATTGGTCGGACATCGCACTGGCCAGATTGTGCCAATCAGCCGAGCACACCATGGCCGGCGTCCACTCCGGCCTGATGGATCAGTGGACGTCCGTTTCAGCCGTGAGGGATCACGCGCTGCTTTTGGACTTCAATAATCTTTCGGCCCGACCCGTGCCTCTTCCAGCACAGGTTTCGATCGTCGTGGCCGACACCGGAGTCCCGCGTGCTCTGGCCGCCTCGGCCTACAACCAACGCGTCCAGGAATGCCGCCAGGCGGTGGCCGAACTGCGCCGCCATCGAGATGGCTTGGGGAGTCTGCGGGATATCACACTCGAGGAGTTTGGGGAGATGGCGGACCATCTGCCCCAACCGGCCCGCATGCGGGCGCAGCACGTCGTCGAAGAGATCGAACGCGTTCGGCAAGGTGCCAAGGCCCTTGAAGCCGGCGACGCAACCGAGTTTGGCAAGTTGATGCGTGCCTCACACGTCAGCCTGCGCGACTTGTTCCAGGTGTCGGGTCCCGAGTTGGACAAGATGGTGGAGATCGCCGATCAACTGGACGGAGCGTATGGCTCGCGCCTGACGGGTGCCGGCTTCGGTGGGTCGACGGTCAGCCTGGTGGAGAGAGACAGGGCGGGTGGTTTCTGCGACCAACTCGCCCGCCGTTACTCGGCTGAGACCGGAAAGCGAGCCACGACCTGGGTTTGCCAGGCCGGGCCGGGAGCCCATGCAGATGTGATCCAGCGAGGAGGCAGGCCGAACACCTAGCCGTTGCGCTGCGGAAGCACCTTATTGAGGACGGCTTCCAATTCATCGATGGTTACCGGCTTGAAGACATACCCATTCGCCCCCAAGGACATGGCCTCGTCCACTTGAACATCCGTGGTTTCAGAAGAGAGCATCACCACCGGCAGCGACTTGAGCTCTTTGCGCAGTCGTACAAACTCGAGCATATCAATGCCGGTGACCTCTGGCATGTTGATGTCCAGCAGCAGGACATCCGGCCTCTTGCCGGCCAGAAGCTGCCGGGAGGCGGTGCGGGCATCACGGAAGGTCTGGACCTGGAACTCGAGCAGTTCCAGCATCAGCTTGACCGCATGGCTCATCTCATCGTCGTCGTCAACAATCCAAACGGATAGCACCCGGACCTCCTGCTAGAGAGCTGCCTTGACGCGCTCAGCCAGCTCAACACTTATGCCATGCACCGCAGCCAGCTCATGAGTCTCGGCGGTACGCATGGCGTTCAGATCTCCAAACGCCCGAAGCAGCGCCTTGCGGCGCGCCGGTCCGATGCCGGGGATGGAGTCCAACTGCGAGGCCATGCCTGCTTTCCGACGTCGAGTGCGATGGTGGCTGACGGCAAACCGATGCGCCTCATCCCGCAGCCGCTGAACGAGGTGCAGTCCAGCTGATCGGCGAGGCAGGATCAATGGATCTGGCTTTCCCGGAAGGTAGAGCTCTTCATGACCCTTCGCCAGGCCCGCCAGCGGCACCTGGTCAGAGATTTCGAATGCGCGCAGCACATCGACCGCCCTTGCCAGCTGGCCCTTTCCGCCATCCACGATCAGCAAATCAGGCAGCAGGCCAAAGCCACGGTCCAGCTTTCCCCCCGGTTTGTCCTGCTCCTCTTGGGCGATCTTCCAGCGCCGGAAACGTCGCTGAAGTACTTCCTCCATGCTGGCGAAGTCATCCTGGCCCTGGACACTTTTGATCGTGAATTTCCGGTACAAGCTTTTGCTGGGCGCACCCTGTTCGAAAACCACCATCGATCCTGCCGCTGCCGTCCCTTGAAGGTTGGAAATGTCGTAGCACTCAATCCGGTTTGGCGGGACAGGGAGGTTGAGCGCCTGCTGCAGCTCCGCCAGCGCCTCAACATGCTGGCTCCGGTCCGCCTCCCAGCGTGTACGAAGCATCGCCAGTGTATCGGCTGCATTCTCGGCTGCCATGTCCACAAGCTGCCGATTGGCACCGCGTCGTGGCACCACCAGCTTGACCTTGCGGCGTCCATCTCGGCGTTGGGTGAGCCAGGCTTCGATGATCTTGGCTTCCTCGACCTCCGCAGGCAGCAGCAGCTTCTGCGGCACATGCGGGGCTTCATCATAGAACTGCTTAATGAACGACTTCAGCACCTCGGGCGCCTCGGCGTCCTCGGTGCCCTCCAAGATGAAGTACTCGCGGCCGATAAGCTTCCCGGCCCGGATGAAGAACACCTGCACGCAAGCCTCGCCTTGTTCCCGGGCAAAGGCGATCACATCCGAATCGATCTTCTGCCGCGAGACCACCCTTTGGCCCTCCACAACTTTCTCAATTGCCGTCAACTGATCTCGGATAGCCGCCGCCTGCTCGTACTCCAAATGGGCCGAAGCGGATGTCATCGCCTTCTTGAGGCGATCCACAATCGGCTCCGTGTGGCCCTCCAGGAATTGGCACAAATCACCAATCATCGCTCTGTATTTGGCCTGGTCAATGGCACCGATGCATGGCGCCGTACACAGCTTGATGTCGTAGTACAGACAGGCCCGCTTGTCTTCACCGGTGATCACCCGGTCGCAGGTAAGGTAGGGGAAGATCTTGCGCAGCACGTCCAATGTCTGATGCACCGCCCATACACTGGTGTATGGGCCGTAGTAGCGGGACCCATCATCGGCCAGCCTGCGCGTCATGGTCACTTTGGGAAAGGGGTCCGCCCAGTGGACTTTGATATACGGATAGCGCTTGTCGTCCTTCAACCGCACATTGTACTTGGGCCGATATCGCTTGATCAGGTTCATCTCGAGGATCAAGGCCTCGAGTTCGGATCCGACGATGATCCATTCTATGTCCACAACGTTGGAGACCATCTCGGCCACCTTGCGAGAGTGGCTGGCCGAGGCGTGGAAATACGAACGAACCCTGTTCTTCAGGTTGACCGCCTTGCCCACATACAGAACCTGGCCGCGCTTGCCTTTCATCAGGTAGCATCCAGGTTTGTCGGGAAGTCCCTGAAGCATGATTTCTGTATCCGGCGATATGCCCATAGCCTCGGCATTTTAGCACAGCGAGCTGGCCCGCCTCGGATGCTATAATCGCCGTCTATGAAGTCCTTTCCCGGTCTTCCCCTGGCCCTGCTGGTCCTGGCGTTGAGTGGGTGCGGCGCCCCCAATCCGGCGCCAACCGCCACCCCTTCCAGCCCACCGCCGACCGCGGTCAGCGCCAGCCCCACGCCCAACCTCTCCACCCGCCCGAGGGGTTTGACGCTGTGGGTACCGCCCAAGCTCGCGCCGGACACCGAATCACCCTCCGGCGCCATGTTTGCCGAACGGCTTCAAGCCTTTCGCGACAGCCACCCCGGCCTCTCCCTGGACGTGCGCGTCAAGGATCGCTCCGGCCCCGCCGGCCTGCTCGAAACGCTTTCGGCCGCGCGGGTGGCAGCCCCTGATGCGGTCCCGGATCTCATCGCCTTGGATCCGATCACCCTCAACACCGCCATCGTCAAGGGCCTGATCGTGCCCATGGGTGACATTGCCCCGGCCCCTAGCCCACCGGAATGGCTGCCGTTTGCCATTCAAGTCTCGGATGAAGACCAGAGCTACTTCGGCCTCCCGTTTGCCAGCGACGCCCTGGCTTTCGCCTACCGCACGGATCGTTTTGAAACACCCCCACTGTCGCTGCAGTCCTTGCTGGATGCGGCGCATCTATTCATGCTCCCGCTGGGCGATCCGCAGGCCAGTGTGACCTTGGCGCTCTACCAGGCCATGCAGGGGCCGTTGATCGGCGATGACGGGCAGCCCAGCCTCGATCCCACAACGCTGGCGAGGGTGTTGGCCTTCTTTGCCTCCGCCGACCGGACCGGCTACTTGCCCCCCTCGGCACCCCAAGTCACGACCCTGGATGACTCCTGGCAGGCCCTGCGCGATCGGCGGGTTGACGCCGCCGTGGTGCCCCTGCAAACCTACCTTCTGGCCCACAATCGCGACAATCTATCCGTCATTCCCCTGCCCACGCAGGGGGGTGAGGGCATAGCCTATGCCTATCCGTGGTCATGGAGCGTCGCCGCCACCGATCCCGACCAACAAGAACTGGTTAAGGAATTGCTGGCTTTCTTGAGCCAGCCGGCCTTTCTCGGCCCTTGGACCGAAGCCCTGGGGATGATGCCGCCCACGACATCGGCCCTGAACGCTTGGACATCCGATGCCGATCGCGCGGCCGTGAACCGACTGGCCAGCGTCTCCATTCTTGCGCCGGGTGCGGAGCAGACCGCCACCTTCGGCCCGCCGCTGCTCTCCGCCGTCCAGACCGTCCTCGTTGGCGGAGGCACGCCAAATTCGGCGGCCCTCAAGGCCGCTGGGGCCGTCCAGAACCCCTGACCCCAAACACGGGTTGTGAATTTCTTCACAAGCAGAAAGCAAACCTGGCGGGCTCAGGTTGACGGCGCCTTGGGCGCCTGCTAGAATCCCGTTCGCCCGCGGCCCCGCTGTGCGTCCGGTGACCAGCGATGACTTTCATCGGCCCAGACCGCGGTTTCCCCCGAATTTGATCCTATCTGTCAAGGAAAGGCGTTCGCCCGAGCAGACCTATGACAATCCACTTTGGCACTGATGGCTGGCGAGGCGTTATCTCCGACACATTCACCTTCCACAACTTGCGTCTGGTGACCCAGGCCATCGCCGACGCGGTCGCGGCGGAAGAGTGGCTTAACGGCGCCGGCGACTTGGCCGAACCCGACCCGAAATGCATGGTGGTTGGGTTTGACACGCGTTTCCTGTCCGATCGCTACGCTGTGGAAGCAGCCCGCGTGCTGGCGGCCAACGGTTACACGGTCCATTTGACCACCGCCGATGCGCCGACTCCCGCCATCAGCCACGCGGTGCGACACCTTAATGCGGTGGCCGGGATCATGATCACCGCCTCTCACAACGCGCCCCGCTACAACGGCGTCAAGCTGAAGATCGCCTACGGCGGCGCCGCCTCACCTGAACAATGCCGCCGGGTCGAGGTCTACCTCAACGATAACGAATTGCGCGGGCGCGGCCCCAACTTGATGGACTACGATCGGGCAAAGGAAGCCGGCCTCATCCAGCGCTTCAACCCCACGCCCGATTACTACGCCCACCTTCGCAGCTTGATCGACTTTGAGGCCATCGCCGAGAACCCGCAGCATCTGGTGGTCGACTCGATGTTCGGCTCTGGGCGCGGCCAAATCAAGGGCATCCTTCAGGGTACCGGCTGCGAAGTGTTTGAAGTGCGCGGCGAGATGAATCCCGGTTTTGGCGGCATCCATCCTGAACCGATTGCCCAATATCTGGGGGCGCTGGCGGGCGCCATCGCAGCTGGCCATGGGCAGTTGGGCGTGGCCACCGACGGCGATGCAGATCGGATCGGGGCGATGGACGGCCGGGGCCAATTTGTGGACCCCCACCGGATTATGGCCCTTTCGGTCAAGTACCTGGTTGAAACGCGTGGGCTGAGCGGCAAGATCGTCAAGACCGTGTCCACGACACGCATGGTCAATCGGCTGGCCGAGCGCTACGGGCTGGAGGTGATTGAGACACCGGTGGGGTTCAACCATATCGCCGACCACATGCTGCGGGGTGATGTGCTGATCGGTGGCGAAGAATCTGGAGGCATGTCGTTCCAGGGCCATATCCCCGAAGGGGATGGCGTATTGATGGGGCTGCTGGTGCTTGAGATGGTCGCCAAGACGGGCAAGAGCTTGGACCAGTTGGTGGCCGAGCTCCTAGAGGAGGTGGGCCCGTCGCACTACGCTCGCCTCGACCAACGTCTGTCCCATCCCATCATCAAATCGAAGATGGTCGCCAGATTGACACAGGACGCTCCGGCGACCATTGACGGGATCAAAGTTGCCATGGTCGAGAACAGCGATGGGGTTAAGTACATCCTGGATGATGACTCGTGGCTTCTGATCCGTCCCTCCGGCACGGAGCCCGTCCTGCGGATCTACGCTGAGGCGCTCCAACCCGAGCGCACGGAGGCGCTGATGGCGTACGGCGCTGCCATCGCCTCCTCTTAGAATCTTCAGCCCTTCTTGGGTCGGGTCAGGAGTTTGTAACCCCGCCCTCTCAGGGTCACCAAATAGCGCGGATTCGACGGATCGCTTTCTATCTTTCCCCTCAACCGGCTGACAAGTTTTTCGACGCGTGCATCGTCGACGTCCCCCAAGTAGTCCTCTCCCCAAACCGTGGTCACGATCTTGTATTTGTCTGTGACCTTGTCTCGTCGCTCATCCAGCAGAGCCATCAGCCGGTATTCAAGGTCGGTGAGCACCGGAATCCGCACACCGTCCACCCACACATCGCCCGAATCCGGATCAAGGTGGATCCCCTGATCTCCGACACCGGGTGCGCGGGATCGCCGTCCCACAAAGCCTGCCAGCACGGGCGAGAAGACTTCTCCCTTGTGCACCAGACCTAGGCTCTCAAGCTGACCCATTTGCGGTGCTGGGAGCCGGCTCTCGGCCTGCGTGACCAACGTCGCCAGCCAACCGCGCTCTTCTTCACTAAGTTGATTCCAAATCTTCAGGCACTCCGCCCGGGGCTGCGGCTCACGGCTGACGAGGGTCAACCCCATTTGTAGATCTTCGGTGTCCGTCCCAGACAGTGCCTGCGCCACGGCGATCAGGAGGCCGGGATGACCCCCAGAGAGTTCGTAGGAGATTTCGGGTTGAGAGCCGGTGAGTTCGATGCCCATGGCGGCCAGGATCGGATCGACATCATCCCTTGTCAGGCCGGGCAGCACATGCGTTGACTGGGAGAACATCTCGGCAAACTCATCCTCCACCACCCGCCCCCTCAGTCCCGGCAGCCGCCGCACGGTCGCCGTGACAAACAACAGCCGGTCGGGGAATCGATCCCGCAAGGCGCGCATATTTAGAAGCGCCCGGTCTTCCAGGGCAGTGTAGATCTCATCAAATTCATCTACCAGCAAACAGAGATCGCTCCCAAGTTCCTGACACAAGTCGCTCAACGCGAGGTTGAAGGAGAGGGAAGCGCCAAACTCATTCCCGGCTTCCGTGATCGAAGCATGGTAGGCCCGCAGCCGATCGTACAGCTCCGGTGAGGCATCCTCCACCAGCGCTTCCAACAACGATCGCAACACCACCTCATAGAAGGCCTGCACCGAAATGGCCACGGCCCGATTGCAGTCCACGTACAGCAGACGGCCCGGCCGCCCGCGCACCGTTTCGTACGCAGATTGAGCAGGTGCCGTGGCCAGGCCGCGCATAAAAGTCGACTTGCCGGTGTTGCTGAGCCCCACTACGGCCGCACAACGGCCCGCCGCCAGGTCTTCAAGCACCTGGCGCGCCAAATTGGGGAAGGGGAGCTCTGCCCAGGCCTGAGAAGCAGATTTGGGAGCCAATGGATCATCCTTTGGGAACAAAGCCAACCGGTGCGGCGCCATTATCCCACAAGGCAACCGCAGGGCCAAAACCATCTGGCCCTGCGGTAAAGGTCCTGTGCGGATCGCGCGAGAAGATCGAATTCAGGACGTTCTGGTTCGTATGCCTCGAGCGACGATAACGACTGCCAGCAGGCCAAGGGCGAGCAGGAACAATGTGGGCAATCCGGCCTCGTCGGCAAAACCCGTGGCGGGCAAAGCGGTCGGCGTCGCCGTCGGGGTCGTCTGCTGCGCTGCGTCAAGAGTTTGCTGTGCGGCGGCGGTCGACGTCAGCGGCGCGGAGGTGCCAAATGTCGTGAAGGGTGTGTCGGTCGGAATGACCACCACCTGCGTGGCGGTCGCCGTGGGCGTGTTTGGCACGGGTGTCTCCGACGGCGTGGGGGTTTGGGTTGCCCGGCCGGCGGCGGCAGTCTGCGTTAGAGACTGGGCCACCTGCGTGTTCTGGAGCACGATTTGGGTCGCCTGCTCCACCCGCGCCTGCTGCTGACGCGGCGCCAGGACAAGCGCATACACCCCCAGACAGATCATGCTCAGGACGAGCAGGCCGCCGATTCCGGCTGCTGCGATCAGAAACGTCCGATTGGATGATTCCTCGGGCAGGGGGCCACCGACTTCGAAATCTTCTGCCATGGTCTTCTCTCCTCGCGCTTCAGCCGGATGTCAATTCTCCGGGCGACGCTGCTGTTTAGCCCAACACTTCCAGGTTTGCCAGGGGGACCCTGGCTGGTGCCGATCCCTCAATCGACACGACGGCACTTCGGGCGAGCATTCCGCTAGGCATTTCTTCGGCTCTGGGCAAGATTTCGCGCACTTCGCCGACAACCCCTTGCAAGGGAGCTCGTAAGATACGCACGCGCACACCTGGGCCAAGCGGGATCACGTCTTCTGGCAAATCAACGCTCCGATCCGATGGGAGCGGAATAATGACTTCCGGCCGATAGATCTCATACGATGAAGGCGTTCTTCCTTCAACGGCAACTTCACGGCCGGCGTTGCTCGCCAGCAGGTTGAAGATCGGCGCGCTAATGGGGAAATCCCCAAAGCCGCCCAGGACGACAATCGGGTAAGGAAGGCGCCGTGCCATGGGGATCAAAGCGGCAGCCATGCCCCCCAAGATAAGGCCTCGCAGGGACAGCTCTCCGGCTTGATGGAGAGGTGCCGGGTGGTCGCACTGGCCAGCAACAATCACGGCTCCGCGCAGTTGAATGTCCATCAATCGCGTCTGTAGACGGCTTCGAGGGCCATCGCCCACCATGCGCATCAGGCCATAGTCCTGCTTACCGTTCCCCCAAACGCCCTGAATAAGGGCACCCGTGGTCTCGAGTGTGATCCGCTGCACACCGTCGGTGGCAATGACCAAGCCCGGGAATCCGGCCTTGACTTCGACCATCCGGCCGCGTGATTGGAACAGGACCTTGCCGCCAGTGAAGCTGATGATCCGGCCATCCGAAGGCGCACGGACAGTGCGCCTGGCCACGCCGGCAGGGCCAGCGATGATCTCGTCGGCGTTCACCAGGTCTCCCGCTTGTTTAACCAGATACTTCTGAACCTGAAGTTCGGACACACCCAGGCCACGAGCCAAATCCAGGAAGAAGTGCCTGGGGGCCACCTCGGCCTCACCCAGAACGTCTTGGGCCTGGACCTTTTCGTTGACGCGCACCGTGACCGCGCCGGCTGCGGGAAGTTCCCGCGTTCGGCGTACCGTGGTTAGCGGCAGGACGTGCCGCACAGGGGGAAGATATGTAATCGCCATATAGCCTCAGGCCCAATGATGCAAGAACGATGCCAAATGCGTCATTCTCGCACCCCGATATCCCAGAGCCACTTGCTGGCCAACTCGCGCCGTGCCTCGGGATCCAGCGGCAAAGGCAACGGCCGCCCGCGTGCGTCGATAATCAACCCAAGAATTCCGCCTGACACACGCAGCGCACCAGCTTTGCCGGGCCCGCCGAAGCCGACGTCGAAGCCCTTTTCGGGACGCAGCGTCAAGCGGCCGGTTTCACCCAGTCCAAGCGGCAGGATGACCAGCTGGCCGGCGCGGACCTCCCCTTCCATGCCCTCACCTTCACTTTCTTTATCCAACCGCACTCGCAGGGCCGGGCGGCCCAACTTTCCACCACCCACGGGGGAGACAACCGTCCCCAAGCTGACATAATTGCCGCTGTTCAACACCTGCACACTCACCATTGGCGCCGGTCCGGCGGCGACTCCTAGAGCAGGCGTCAGACCATGAGGGTCCAGGACAAGGGTTGTGATCCCCACGGGTTGAAAGGCATCCAGGATAGCCAGAGCGGCATAGCCAGGATGCGGCGCGCGAGCCAGGATCCCTCCGGCGGCCAAAATGGGCTCCATCGGCGGCAGCAAGATCGAATCTCGTAGTTTGCCTTTCCTCGGCCAGCCCCTGCGGGCCAGCTTGAGCGAACTGCGCATAATCTCTCTGGCAAGGGCGAATTCAAGATAGAGTTCATCCTTCTCGGCCGGGATGGTCGCCGGATAGTTGGCCTTGTTGTGGACATAATTCAGAATGTCGGCGTCGGAGATCTCCTCTGGCAGCCAGCGGCTGATACTCTCCAATTTTGTGTGCTGAATGAGACCAGGAAGAGACTCTCCCAGGCCCATATCCGAGCGGACACTCAGCCTCAGGTCACCTGAAAAGCCAGCCGCCAGCGTGGTATGGCTGCCTCCCAGGTCGATCCCCAACACACCCTTGGCGGGGTCATAGACCTGGCTTAGATAGCGAATCACCCGGCCAAAGGCGTCGGCCGTCTGCATCATGTGGCCGCCGCTCCATTGCACCAGTTCGTCATACCCGGCCACTTTGCTCGCCCGGGACTCAGACAAGACCTCGGCCAGCCTGGTACGAGCCGGCGCCAAATCTTCTTGTTCCAGATCGGGACGAATATTGGCCGTCAATGCGACCGGTGTGGCTTCGGTAAAACGTTCGGCCACGTGAGCCGCCAGCGCCCGGTTCCCAGCAAACACGACGTGCGGCCGGTTGCCGTCCGGCATCAATCCCGTCGAAAGGCTGACCAGATCGACCATCGAAAGAACAGAGGCTGCCGCGCCGCCGTCCGTTCCGCCGACCACCAACAACACGTCTGGCTTCGCCCTGAGGATCGAGTCCAGTTTCTCGTCCTCCCCACGGCGGTCGGTAAGGCCGATTTCTTCGATCAGCGTCAGGTAGGTTGATTCGGCCAACCGGCGGCCGCTCTCGAGCGAAATGTCATCCATCAGGCCGACCAGCACGGCCTTCAGGGTGGGGCCGGCCGATCCGGTCGCCACGCAGATGTCCACCCCCATCCCGCCCCCTGTGACCGGCATGATGAGCGTCTCGGTGTCATCGATCATCTTCCTGCCCGTGACAGCTTGCAGTTGATCGAGCGCGATGCGGACACCTTCCCGCACGTCAAACAATGGCGGGCCGGCGGTCGACAGTGCCCTGCCAGAGGCCACAAGACGATAGCGGCCTTCCACCACATCGAACAGACTGGCACGGGTGTGCACGCTGCCGACGTCGATCGCGAGCAGGGTATCGGGCTCGATGTTGGCGCTCATAGACCTCGCTCAGCCTGTGAAGAATCGGGCAACAAAGGCTACCAAGAACTGGATCCTTTCCGACAGAATAACCAACGTGGCCATCAAGACCCCAGCGTACATTACGCCAAAGGTCACGGCGATGAAAAGTCGGCCCACCCAAGCCACGATATTGACCACGGCGGCCCGCTGCGCTTCACCTGTCGCCGTCTTTCGGGCAGTGAATTGGAAGTAGACCAGCGTGCTGACGGTGCCGACCAGCAGTACCAAGACGCTGAAACTGCGCTCGAGTCCGGTCTCGCCTGTGGTCGGCGTTACTGCCGCGGGGCTCAAGGTGGCCATGGCTGCGACCGACTGGGGGATCAAGGTTCCGGTAATTGCTCCTCCGACCACAACGCCGGCACCCACGCCCACCAGCAGCGCAGTGGACACACTGCCCAACCGAGAAGTCGCCGGTGAGAGTTTGAACAACAGCAGCAGAAGCAGCACCCAGGGAACAATCAGGGTTACGTCCAACAGCGCCCCTGGGCCGCGAGTGATCACGGGGTCAATGAGGGCAGGCTCGAGAACATTGTGCCAGGCGATGGCGCCGGCGTATCCTGAAGCAACACCGACAAACAGGTAGGTCGCAACCCGAAAAAGCGGGTTGTCCCGAATGAGAAAGCTGAGCACCATCAGGGTCAGCACCCAGGCCAGCAGGCCCCCGAAAAGATCGGCCGAGAGCTCAGGCACGGCGTCTCCTCATGAACCAGGTAATCGCACCGTAGACAGCTCCTGCCAGGATCAGCCACTCGGCAGCGAAGGCCCCAGCCCCGAACCCGTTCCAGCGGTTGAAGGCCATACCTTGGCGTCCGTTGAGTTGCTCATAGGCAAGCGCAGTGGGCAAACCCGATAGGATGCCATTCACCTGAGGTGTGAGCGACTCGAAGTAGGGACGGATCAGCGGCTCCGCACCCTGGCTCAAAACCATCACCAGTGGCGTGTCGCCCATCCACGGATGCGCCTGCTCCGCCCAAGTGCGGGCGGTATCCGTACCGGCAGCCACAACGGCCACCATGCCGAAGTCCGACAGGCTGTGGACATCGCTCAGCAAGGGGGAGGCCCACGCCGACTGCCCCGACATTTCGGGAGGCAGTTCAAAGCCCTTGAGTATGGCTTCGCGGGGCGCAGCTGAAAAGAGCTGAACGGCCGACGGTCCGCCGGACAAATATCCCAGATGCAATACGTTGCGGCCGTTCTCAATCTGATAAGGGGCTCCGATCTTGTCAATCAAATCAACGGCCAGCGGCGGCCCTGTCGGCCGGGTCGACACGGTCACGATGTTGATCCCCCGCGCCAACAGGCTTTCAATCAACGGCTCGGCGACAGCGTCCAGTTCGCCGCTGTATCCAGGTTCGAAGTCGAACACCATCAGGATTGGGCGATCTGTTGGCAGCGTATTGACGATTCCCACCAGCGGGCCCAGATCACGCGAAACCCGCTGAGGGATGGGAAACACAGGCGCCCCGGCAACCGCCGGAATCAGGACTGCCAGCAGCATGATCAAGCTGACCAGCCAGCGGGCCACGGGCCACGCTCGCTTTCCCTGGACGGTGGCCGGGATCTCATGCTCCTCTTGCTCCACGATCCGCTGCAGCAGCTCAGCCTGAGCAAATTGACGTTCGGTGACTTCGAGGCGAGCGCCAGAGGTCGTGGCCGTGTGCGGCTTGGCCACCACGGGTTCGGCCAACAAGACACCGCGCAGTCCCGCCAGCGGGCCGACGGATTCGACCGCCTGCTCCTCTTCGGGCTCGATATCGATCACGGGCCGGAAGGTTTCAACCGGGCGCATGGCTTCGAGCCAAGTTGGGATCGTGGCTGGTGCCAAATCGCCGCGCCCCGCTTCACCCTCGCCTGCATCCGGGCGCACCTCGCTCAGCCAATCCGGCAATTCTACGGTGGAGAGATCGAAATCCTGTACATCGCTCTTGGGCTCATCATCCGCATCGCCCATGATCAGCGCGGGCACGTGCGGCAGTTCGGCGGCCTCTGGCTCCGGGGGTTCCGGAGCCTCCAACGGTTCCTCCGGGAGCTTGTCCTGGATCTCTTCCGAGTCCCAATCGAATTCGACTTCATCCCAGTCAAAGTCCCCGGCCTGGCCCTCGTCGATGACCTCGCTTGGCTCCAACGGAGCAGCATCCTCCCCTGGCGGCCCCAAAGGCTCGGCCTCGAGATCTGGCAGGCCGGACTCCTCCGATCCAAGCGATGGTTCGAATTCTGGGCTTGCGGGAAGTTCGTCTTCGCCCCCAAAACTGGCCGCGGCCTCGTCACCCACCCCTTCGCCGGGTTCAGATAGCTCGGAGATCCAATCAGGCAGACCGCCGGGCTCACCGCCCTCACCACCTAGATCGCTCAGCCAATCATCCGGCGCTTCGGCCTGTGTCTCGCCCCCAAGGGACACCTCCCCTTCGGCCTCCGGCGGGGTTTCATAATCGGCCCAAGGGGAAACGCCTTCGGCCGCCGAGCCGGGCGCGGGCTCATCCGAAGCCGATTCTTCGAGGTCTCCGAGCCAGTCAAGGGCGTCACCCGCTCCCGGATCAAAGAGCTCCTGCTCGGGGGCGGAGCTGTCCTCTTCGTCGATGGATTCTTCGGAGGTTACCTCGGAAGTCGACTCTGCCCGTAATCTATCCAACCAGCCAGTCTCGGGTCGGTCGGGGCTGGGAGGTCCGGCCTGCGCTTCGTGTTCGGCGGGGGTTTCGTGCTCGAGAGGTACCTCGGTCTCGGGCGAGGCCGATGCGTCTTCGGAAGATTCGTCGAGCCAGTCTGGAATATACCCTTCGGGTGGCCCTTCATCTTGGAGAGGTTCAGCCTGACGCAGCCGTCCGAGCCAATCCGGAGATCCACTTTCGTCGTCCGCCGACTCCGGAACGTCGGTCTCCTCGTCATCCTCGCCGCGGTCGGCTTCGGCCTTAGATCTGACACGCGCCAGCCAATCGGGGACCGGCTCGCCCTGGCCCTCTTCTTGTGGACTGCCGACTGGCGATGGTTCCTCGGGCGAATCGGCCACCAATGGCTTCAGCCGTGCACCGCAGAAGGAGCAAGTATCGGCGTCTTCAGGGTTGGGCTTGCTGCACATTGGGCAGCGAATTTCGGCCATCAACTAGTCCCCGTACGGTCGGTCGGATGCGAGCAGGACCCGCAATCCAGTCGTGATTGCGCCCAGTGCGACGCCGAGCAAAATGCCGCGTGCCCCACCGGCGGCGACGACTTGGCTCATCCATGCCCGCATGTCACCCACCAGCAGCGCCAGCGAACTATCCGCCCCTACCGGCCAGGGCGCCGTTCCGAGCAAAGTCAGAAAGGCGGCGCCGAGGAAGACCAGGCTGGCCAAGTCACGGCGGCGTGAAAGCATACGAAACCCGGCCAGGGTGAGCGAAACCGCCAGCAGCGCCAACAGGCTGGATTCGACAGGTAGTTGGACATAGCGGAACAAAAGCATCACCGCTTGATAGTCAGGGCCAAAGAGCAATCCCAGCACCAGGGTGACAAGGAACATCAGAATCAGCAGCGCGCTGTAGGGCCAACCACCTTCCTGCAGGCTGACCTTGGTCCAGTGGACAGAAAGCAAGTTGTACAGGCCGAGGAACAGCGCACCCGCGGCGAGAAGGACGGCCCATTGGATCAGCAGCAGGCGCAGCCCGAGAAGCAGGTCGAGTTGGAAGAAATAGCCCAGCAGGACGAATAGGCCCGTGGCCGTAGCAACTGCCGCCCAGATGACGTAGGCGCCGAGCTTCATAGTCCGATTCCCAGCGTGTGCAGCAGTGCGCCGACCAGGATTGCACCGACGACAAGGTATCGGACGACATCCTGGGTGCGGAGGCTCGCCTTGTGGAGCGGACTTACGTCCAAGTAGGCCCCGACAGCAAACACCTCTTCACCCACCAACGGATTCTTGGCTGTGGCGTAGAGAAGCGCCTGGGACTGAACATCGTCGGTGCCCGCCAACACCATCGCGTGCTGCCGGTCTCCAAAATCGGCCGCAAGGCCGGATTCGGCGCCGAATGAGCCGACCATTAGGTGGACTGACACGTCTTCCGTGTCAAGCATCGTCGGCATGGTTGCCACGTAGGAATAGGGTGTCGGTCCGAGCATCCGTCCGGAGATGGACTCAAACCGATCCTTGGCCCCCACGTCACTGTAAGCAGTGCGAAGGCTATCCTGAGCCAGGAGAGCCATCGCCCCGTCACCGGTGGTGGCCACAACGGGTTTGTCGCTCATGGAGGTAATTGCAGCAATTCGTTTGAGTAAGGCCAGCCCGGCCAGCGCGGGTGCGCTGTCGGTGCCTGAGACGGAGCCGGTGCCCAAAGACAGGTGCACCCGCCTCCCGGATTCCACCGCTCGTTCAATGGCGTTCCCGAGCGCGTCCAAACCGGGAAGCTCGCGGAAGGTGGACTCCCACCGCCGGCCCAAGCTGGCAAAGGCCAGCATCAGGAGGATGAACAGAAGCAGGATCCCAAGACCGACCGTGCCGGTTGAGCTCAAAGCGTACCTCCCCTTCGAAGCCGCTCGGCCAGTTGATCGATCTGGCTAGGGTCTTCCAGCCAACCCGCCAGGTCATTCAGGGGTCCATCACCGGGACGGTCCAAGACCGGCGCAACCAGGTAAGTCAGTTGTGCCGCCAAGGGGCCCAATGGCCCCAAGCCTTCGGCGATGGCGGCCGCGATGCCACTCAGCCCGCTTGCCTGCAGCCAATCGACGACTCGGTCAGGCACAGGGCGGTCGGCTTTCATGGCGCGGAGTATAGCACAAGGCGGTCATCTAGGCGAAAGACCCGAACCTGTAGGGGTAGACCTCCAAGCCCACCCGACGGTTGGGGGTCCTCCTGGCCCAGGACACACGACAGAGCGCCCTTGCGAGGCATCCCGGCTCGTATATAATGCGGAACAGGTGTTCGATAGGTGCACATCATGTCCCTTGATCTCCCAAGTTTGGCACCCCAAATCCAGAGTGCCGGCGCCAAAATCGCCCAAGAAATGGCGGCGTTAGGCGAACGACTGCCCCAGGCCGTGGACGCCTTGCGGGCGGCGTCGGGGCTCGATGCCGAGACCCTGCAGGCCAAGCTGGCCCGGGCAGGAGATCGCTGGCCGGGAGCCATCCCAACAACCGACGATTTGGCCAATAGCATCGCCCCACCTGCCCTGCAAACTCCGCTGCATGTGTTCGGTGCAGACGGCTCACAAATTCCTCCGGACCGTCACGCGGCTGCCATGTACTACATGATCAACATCGGCAGCCTGCACTACATTGCTGGATCAGGCCAAGCGCCCACGGCTCGCTCCACGCCCAGCCTGTATTCAGGCAAGGAAGAGCTGTACCTTGAGGACGGCGGCTTGATCGGCTCTGAGATCGTGAGCGCCCGCCGCGACATCGCCGAGATGGCCGAGTTGGCCCGCCTGGCCAACAGCTGCCAGGGAGAAGCCAGCCTGGCGCTTCTCGACAATGGCTTGATCCTGTGGTTGGCGTTGCAAGTCCAAGGCCAACAGCGCAAGTCGGCTGATGCCTTGTTAAAGGACTACCTGCATGGCATGGACAACATCCGACAAGCTGGAGCAGCGTTGGCTGGGGTGATCGATCGGCCCCGCCACGCCAACGTCCTGGCCTTGCTCCACCTGCTCGATCTCCCCTTGGACAAGATCGGCACCGACCGGCTGCAGGCCACGCCCTACCTTGGCCTGACCGACCGCGGCCTATTCGCTCAGGTCTTGCCAGAGGGCCATCGCAGCGTCTCATTCATCTACGCTTCCCCCATCAATCGGGATTTCAAGGCCGCCGGTCACGAAGTGGCTTTCTTCTACTACCGCCCACCTGGCGTCAAGGATCCGATGCGAGTCGAGATTCCCAGCTGGGTCGCCAATTCGCCCGAGTTGATGGCCCGTGTGCATTCCGGCCTGGTCGAACAGGGCCTCACCACGGCCGGCTTTCCCTACGTCCTGGCCCGGGCCCATGAATTGGCCGTGGTCAGCCAGGCAGAACGCCAAACCGTGGCCGGCCTCTTCGAAGAGAGTCTTCTCGCCCACGGTTTGCATCCGGAACGATCACACAAGCAGACCGCCAAGGCCTGGCTGACTTCCCGTCGCCGGCACAGCCTGTGAACTATCGGAGCCAAAACATGACGGACAAGCAAGGGCTTATCGGAAGGGTCACCCGCTGCAGCACGCGCGGTTTCGTGGGCGCCATCCGCCTTCCGGAACCGGAAATCCCCGTTTTCGGCGGTTTTTGCCTGGCCGAGGCCCAGCAAGGGGGAAGCCAGGTCATCGGCTTGATCTACGATATCAGCATTCAAGACGACGAATTCGCGCGGCAGATGGCAGCCACTGAGACGGCCCCGGCGGAAGTGCTGGCCGACGGACAAGCCAACCGCCAAGTGCCGGTGGAGTTCAGCGCCCTGGCCGTCGGCTACCGGGTTGGGGAGGCGTTCCACCAGCACCTCCCCCCCAGCCTCCGCTGACCCTGGCGCCGATCTATCGGATGACGCCGGAGGATGTGCGAGCCTTCACCACCACCTTTGATTTCCTACCGCTGGTTCTCAGCACGCCTCAGCTTCCCGCTGACCATCTGTTGGCCGCCGCTCTGCAGACTGCGTCAGAAGCCAGACCAGCAGCTGAACGGCGGCCGTTCTTGATCGACGCTGGGCGTGCCTGCGCCCGCTTGATGGCTGGCGACCTGCCGCAGCTCCAAAACCTGCTTCGCTTGCTGACATCTTGACCCATCACAGCACAATGAGGCTCATGTCATGACAGATGCTGCCAACCTGGACGAAATCTTCCCGAGACGCCACGAACGACCATTGGGGTCAGTTATCGGAGGGTCGCTCTCCAGCGGCCTGAACGTCCGGCTCGATCCCGGTTTTACACTCGAGAAGCTGGCGGTCGGCCGTTATGTGGTCGCCCAGGGGCGGGAGTCCGGCCGACACTTCTTTGGCATCATCACGGACATCGCCCTGGATTCAACCAACCCCGAGCTAGCCCATCATCCTCCCGATTTCGGTGACGAATTCACAGCCGAGGTCTATCGCGGCCAGGTGGCTTATGGGACGGTTCACGTCAGCCCGATGTTAATGCTCGATCCTGACGATGAGACTCCCCGACCGGTCAAGACCATTCCCGGGCATTTCTCCGCCATCTATGAAGCCTCCGCCGAGGACGTGGAGCGGGTGTTCGGCCCGGAGGACGAGACACATTTCTTTCTCGGGACCCCACTGGAAATGGACCAGGTGCAGGTCAACCTGGATCTGCCGCGCTTCGTCGAACGCTCTTCGGGCATCTTCGGCAAGAGCGGTACGGGCAAATCCTTTATCACCCGTACCCTGCTGGCCGGGATCATCAAATCCGGGCTGGCCTCGACGCTGATCTTCGACATGCACAACGACTACGGCTGGGCGGTCAAGGACGAGAGCGGACGGGAATACAAAGGCCTCCGCCAATTGTTCCCGGACGGGCGCGTGCGTGTGGTGACTCTCGACGAAGACACCTCCCGGGCCCGCAAAAGCAAGATCGACCGCGTGCTCAAGATCGGCTATCAGCAGATCGAGCCGGAGGATGTAGAAATGCTCTCCGGGTTGCTCGGCCTGAGCGACGTCCAGACCGGGGCGCTCTATTTCCTGCGGCGTCACCTGGGGCCGGACTGGATCGCCAAGCTGCTGGATGAGGCACAGGGCTCAGATGAGATTGCGGATTTGCTGGACAGCGGACGCATCGTGGCCGGGACGCTGGGCGCCATCCAGCGAAAGTTCGAGTTCTTCCGCCGCATGGGATTCATCGTCCCAGGCCAAGGCGACGACGCCGTCGACGAGATCTTCCTCAGCTTGAGCAAGGGCACCAGCGTCGTTCTGGAATTTGGCACCTATGGCAACACGCTGGCGTCGTATGTGCTGGTAGCCAACTACCTCACCCGGCGCATTCACGAACGCTATGTCCATCAGAAGAACATGGCCGCTGGCGCCCAGGCGGATGAACCCCGCCCGCTGACGATCGTGATCGAAGAGGCACACAAATTTCTGGATCCGGCCATCGCCGGACACACGATCTTTGGGAACATCGCCCGCGAGCTGCGCAAGTACAACGTGACCTTGCTGATCGTCGACCAGCGGCCAAGCGGCATCGACGACGAAGTCATGAGCCAGATTGGCACACGCGTCACCTGCCTGCTCGATAACGAGGCCGACATCCGAGCGGTGTTCTCCGGGGTGAGCGGGGCCGGCGCCCTCAAGGAGGTGCTGGCCCGCCTGGATACCCGCCAACAAGCACTCATCCTGGGGCACGCTGTTCCCATGCCGGTCGTCGTTCGTACGCGCGACTACGATGAATCGTTCTACGCCGCGGTCGGATTGGCGGAAGGCAAGGAACTCAAGGCGCGCGCTCAAAAGGGAAAGGACACCCTCTTCGGGGACTAGCTCTTTGTCCATCCCTCGTAGGCCGGTTGTCACGTGATCCGGACCGGGCGATATGTGAAGCTTTTCACAAATGGAGGTTCGAGCTCTATGGTGTACGCTGATCTGATCCGCCCCCAAACTCGCATCCGCAGTTTTATGTATGGCATTTTGCTCGTCACTGCCGGGAGCCTTGTGGTGGCGGTTTCAGCTTTGATTCAGGTTCGCCTGCCGTTCACCCCCGTCCCGATCACCGCCCAAACCCTGGCCGTCCTACTGATTGGTGTGCTGCTGGGTAGCCGGCGCGGCGGATTTGCCCTGCTGGCTTACCTGGGCGAGGGGCTGGCCGGGCTACCGGTGTTTGCCGGCGGCGGTTTCGGTCTGGCGCACCTGCTCGGGCCCACCGGGGGCTACCTGATCGGATTTGCCGCCGCCGCTTTCCTCGTCGGCTGGCTGGCCGAGCGAGGTTGGGACCGGCGCCCGCTGGCCGCCTTGGGTGCGATGACTCTCGGAAATCTTGTGATTTATGCCATCGGAGCAAGCTGGTTGGCCTGGATGGTCGGGCCCAATCAGGCCCTGGCTTTGGGTGTTGCCCCGTTCGTGCTGGGCGATGTGCTCAAGATCGGCCTGGGTACGGCGCTGCTCCCACTCGGCTGGCTGGGCCTGTCCAGGTTGGGACTGCCCATTCATTAATCGGATTCGTCCTTCCATACTGCAAGGTGCAGCGCCCGCCGGCCGGCGGGCGCTGCATTTCTCCTAAACTGTGTGTTCTTGGATGGGATGTCAGCCTGGGTAGGGTTCGGCCAGCAACGTCTGGATAGCCGCTTCAGTCTCTGCGTACGCACCCTCACCGATATGCCGATAGCGGATATGGCCGCGTTTATCGATCAGGTACAGCGCCGGCCAGTACCGGTTCTTGTAGGCCCGCCAGGTCTCACCCTGATTGTCCTGGGCCACCGGATAGGGTACGTCGAGATCGACCAACGCCTGCTTGAGGTTGTCCAGGTCGGCCTCATACCCAAATTCAGGGTAGTGGTTGCCGATGACCACCAGCCCCTTGTCCCCATAGGACTGGTACCAACCGCGCAGGGAGGGGATCACATGCCGGCAGTTGATGCAGCCGAAGGTCCACATGTCGAGCAGCACCACCTTGCCGCGCAAGTCCTCCAGCCGCAGAGGCTGTTCGGTGTTGAGCCACACCTGGTTGTTCAACTCGGGCGCCGGTCCCAAATCCTCCAGAGCCACAGGCGCCAGCGTTGGCTGGGACGTTGGCGGGTTGTCCTCAACCAGAGTCACAGAGCCCACCCCGGCTGCACCACATGCAGCCAGCCCAAGACAAACGAGCACTGAGGTTGCCTTCCAAACCGCTCTCATAGGTATCCACCTCTCCATCAGCCGGCCTTGGCGGACGGGAGGCTGAAACTCACTCGGGTCCCTTCGCCCGCCCGGCTTTCAGCCCAGATCCGGCCACCATGGGCCTCAACAAAACCACGCGCAATCGCCAACCCCAGCCCGGCGCCACCACTGTCAAAGCCATCGCGCGATCGGCTGGCTTCGCCGCGGTAGAAACGTTCAAAGACCCGCGGCAGGTCCTCGGCGGAGATGCCTTCGCCCGTGTCGGTGACCGAGACCGACACCAATCCTTCCTCCAATCCGGCCGTGAGCTTAATCTCACCGCCTTCAGGCGTGTGGCGAAGCGCGTTGTCAAGCAGGTTGCGAATCACCCTGCCAATCTCGCGCGGGGCCAGCCGAACGGGGTCCAGCGAAGGGTCCACCCAGCCGCTGACCTTCACGTGTTTGGCGGCGGCCTTGGGTGTGGCGCTGCCCAATGTGTCAGAGATCAGGTCGGCCAGCGAACATGTCTCGATTGTCATCTGCATGTGGCCTGCGTCCAGCTGGGCAAGCTGGAACAGATCGTCGATCATGTCCCGCATGCGGTCCAGCTCCGTCTGGCACTGATGTAGGTAGCGCTCGACCGTCTCCGGATCCTTGACCACCCCCTCGGCCATGGCGTCGATCATCGCCCGCAGAGCGGACAGCGGCGTGCGCAGGTCGTGGGAGACCCAGGCCACGAATTCCCGCCGGGCGCCTTCCAGCCGCGCCTTCTCCTCCCCGGCCAGCTCGAGCTGGCGCGCCATGTCGTTAAAAGCCTGCGCCAACGACGCCACCTCGTCCCGTCCCTCCGGCTGAACGCGGGTGCTGAAATCACCCTTGCTCAAGCGCCGGGCGCCTTCGACCATCTGGCGCACCAGGCGCGTCAGGCTGCTCGACACAAGATAGCCGAAGGAGACCGAGATCCCGCTGGCAAAGACCAACAGCACGCCGGCCAGCGCCAAGTCATGCGGACTGGCGAACATCAGCCGGGCGCTGATCCACACATTTAACAATGTCAGCCCGGCCGCCAAGACGTAGCCCAGGGTCAGGGTCATGCTCAGGCTGCCGATGCGCCGCCAGAAACCAAGGCGGTAGGCCAGCAGGCCGATCAGGATCGACCCAACCGCCGTGATCCCGGAGATCAGGGTGAGCTGCGCCAGGTCCTTCATCGGCGGGCGCATCAGCGCCATGATCAGCACAACGCTCACCGCCAGGGCCGCCAGCACCCCGATGACGAACCGGGTCAGCCAGGTGCGGTCTCCGCGGGAACTAGCCATCGAACTTGTACCCGACCCCCCAGACGGTCACCAGGCGACGAGGCGAAGAGGGATCAGCCTCAATCTTCTCCCGCAGGCGCCGGACATGGACCGTGACGGTCGAGGCGTCGCCGAAGAAGTCATAGCCCCAGACCTGATCAAGCAGCTGGTCACGCGAGAACACCTGCCGGGGGTGGCGCATCAAGAAGTGGAGCAGGTCGAATTCTTTGGCCGTCAGGGTCACCGGTTCGCCTTCGACGTCGACGGTGCGGCTGGCGGGGTCGAGGGTCAGCCCATGGATTTCGATCTCTTCATCGGTCTCACCCAAATTGGGCTCCAACCGGCGCAGGACGGCCTTGACCCGCAGCACCAGCTCTCTCGGACTGAATGGCTTGACAATGTAGTCATCCGCTCCGAGCTCGAGACCCTGAATCCGATCGGCGGTTTCACCCTTGGCGGTGAGCATCACGATCGGCACCGGGCCCGAATCCCGCAGCCGCTCCGCCAGGGTCATCCCATCCATCCCGGGCAGCATCAGGTCAAGCACGGCCAGATCGGGAAGCCCGCTTTCCACGGCCGCCAAGGCCGCCTGGCCATCAGCGGCGTCGACGACTTCAAAGCCCTCGCGCTCCAGATAGCGGCGGAGGACATCTCGAATGGTGGACTCGTCGTCCACGATCAGTATGCGCTGCGCAGCGGAATCTCGCGGCAAGGTTCGGCTCCAAGGTTGTGAACGTGGGGATTTGAACTCAGTGTACATCATGCCTATCAGATGATTTCAGCCCAGGCCTCGCACGGCACGAGTCAATTCCGGCTCGAAAAGACACCAGGTGGACGATCTTCACTATGCCCACAAATCGTTACGCCATCCTTAACGGGCCGTGCAACGGGATGACCTGTGGACAGACTAGAACATCTGTGCTATTCTTGCTGTATGGATGCGATGGATAAGTTGGCGATAGTGGCCAACGACTCGCACTTCGAGCAGGCCGGCGAGAGGCGAGGTCTTGAATCTCGATCGCCGGCTTCGGTCCGAGCGTGCGGATACTCACCGGCCGGTGGGCAGCCTCGCGCTGGCAGTGTATCCGATTGGGTCGAAGTTCCGGGCAAGAGTCAGCCGATTCCGATCTACCAGACCTCGGCCGGTGGAAGGCGCATTCCGTTGCTGAAAGCCATGCTGACGACAGCCTGCGAACGGGATTGCCTCTACTGCCCTTTCCGCGCCGGCCGCCGCTCGCGCCGGGTGACCTTCAAACCCGAAGAGATGGCCCGGACGTTCTTTTCGGTGCATCAGAGCGGACGCGTCCAAGGGCTGTTTCTTTCCAGCGGTGTGTTCGCCGGCGGCGCACACACCCAGGACAAACTGCTGGACACGGCCGAGATCCTCCGCCACCGCCTGGGTTATGGCGGCTACCTCCACCTCAAGCTCATGCCGGGCGCAGATCAGGGGCAGGTTCTGCGTGCCATGCAGCTCGCCAACCGGGTCTCCATTAACTTGGAAGCTCCCAACGCGAACCGGCTGGCACGTTTGGCGCCGCACAAGGGTTACCTTGATGAGCTGCTGCCTCCGCTCAGGTGGGCGGCCGAAATCCGGCGCGAGCTGCCATCTCGGCACGGCTGGCGCGGGCGTTGGGCCTCGAGCACGACCCAATTTGTGGTTGGCGCGGCGGGCGAAGATGATGTCGAAATCCTCAGCACGGTCGCCAACCTGTTTTCACAGTGGGGTGTCCGCCGAACCTACTTCGAGGCTTTCTCGCCGGTGCCGGATACCCCGCTGGACGGCCATCCGGCCGAGGATCCGCTCCGCCAGCAGCGATTGTATGAAGCCTCCTACCTTCTCAGGGATTATGGCTTCGAGTTCGAAGATCTGCCCTTCACCCCCCAAGGCCGGCTTCCCCTGGATCGCGACCCCAAGCGCGCCTTTGCCGATCTGGCCCTTGCCGAAGCTCCCGTCGAGCTAAACCTGGCCGACCGAGAGCAGCTGCTGCGTGTCCCCGGCCTGGGGCTCAAGGGTGTGGGCGCGGTCTTGAAGGCTCGTCGCGTCCGCCGCCTGACGGATGTTTCCCAGCTCCGCCGCCTGGGCATCTTGGCGGAACGGGCAGCACCGTACATCACACTTGATGGACGGAGACCCGGCGTTCAAGCAAGATTGTTCTGAATCCAGCTGCGACCTGCACTCTGGCACTTGACAGTCAAGGCGCATCGGAGGCACAGAACGATGTCGGAGGTGCGCCAAGCACCAACCGGCTGTCTGCGCCCGCCAAGCGACATGAAAAGGGACAGCCAAATGGCTGTCCCAGTCAGAGAAGGCGATATGTGAAGGATTTCACAAACCGGCTGGAGCGAATTCTGATGTCAGGCCTGCTCGCCTCCAGCATGGGGATCCCCCTTGCGGACCACATACTGCTCGACGAACAGCAAATTCGCGTCGCCAGCCCGGCGAACCACTGACAGCAGCTCTTCCATGGTGGACACTTCCTCGAGCTGCTCGTCAATGAACCAGCGCAAGAACTCCTGCGTGATATGGTCGTTTTCTTTCATGGCCAGGTCCATCAAGGCATTGATCTGGCCGGTGACCTGCATCTCCCAGTTCAAGGACATCTCGACGGCCTTCTCCGCCGAATTGATCTCGCTGGGCGGTGCTTCAATGGCTGGCACGGCCACCTTCCCGCCCGCGTCGAGAATATAGTCCACGAAGCGCATGGCGTGCACGCGCTCTTCGGCGGATTGACGGAAGAAGAAACCGGAAAGCTCGGGCAACCCTTCATTGTCGAAATAGGCAGCCACATTGACATACTGATTGGAGGCCCCCAGCTCGCTGCCAACCTGCTTGTTGAGCTCCTGGTTCATCTTGTCACTGATCAGCATCAGATTTCGATCTCCTTGGCAAGACGGGTTTGAACACTAATCATACTGGATCAGGGGCAGGCGCCTCAACCACCTGTGACGAATTTCAGGGCGTATTGTGCGTCCTGATAATTGGGGTTGACCTTCAGCGCGTCCTGAAAATCGGCGATCGCCTTGCCGGTTTCACCCAGCCGGTACTCGGCCCAGCCTCGCCAGAGGAGTGATTCTTCCGCCTTGTACGTGCGGTACAGGGTGGCGTCCGCCAGGTCGATCACGTCCTGGAATCGCCCCTGGTTGAAGTAGGCAATGTACGGGCCAAACTGATAGCGCGTGAAGCGCCACGGGAGTCCCAGGTTCAAGGCCGTATCATAGGCTTTGCCGGCTTCACCCCAGCGTTCAAAATAGACCAGGTTGGTGCCCAGATTGAACCAGGCGAAAGCGTCTTTCGGGTTCTTCTCAATCTCATTGCGGGCCTCATCGAGCGCGTTCTGACGGTTGTGGTCCACGTCGAGATCCCCGCCCAAGAGCTGATCGATCTGGGATTGCTGCTCTGGAAGGTAGACGAACATGTACACACGGTTGAAAGCCTGCCAACCCTCATCCACAGCCTGGTAGCTCACCTGCCGATCCGCCCCGCCTGAGATCGGGTTGGTGTCCTGCCCGATGAACACCCCTTGCGCATCATCGTAGCCCGTGAGCAGAAGATAGTGCCCGGCCCACCCGCCGCCGCCATCGTTGGGGGACAGCACCAGGCCCTTTTCAATGATGATCGGAAACCCGGCCGCGATGAATCGCTTGAGTGTATCCAGCGTCCCACCGACACGGTAATCCGCGTCCAGCCAACCGGCGCGAGTTTTGACGTAGTAGATCAACTCTTCGACGTTCACGTTCTTGTCGCCGCGATCGGGTTTGAGCAGATCTGAGATGGCGAACTGATCACCTTGCCAGCCGTAATAGCGCAGCGCCTCGGCCAAAGTGGCCGGCCCGCAGTTGTTCCAATCTTGCTTTTCCCATTTGGGCGGATCGAGCGTCACGGCGGCGGGGATCGGAGTAGGCACCGGGGTCGGGGTGGTGGTAGGACCGGCGGATGCGTCTGAGGTAGATCGGGCCGTTAGAGTCGGCAGCGCCGTCGGCACCGACACCTCGACCCGGCCGTCGGCTGGGGCCGGCAGCATGTCTCCCGGGTGGAGCCATCCCCGAACGACGCCTTGCGTCATATCCAGCCGCCACCCGAGGCGGTAGTTTACCCACGGTATCTGGTACACAAGCCAGGCTCCGGCCGCCGCCAGCCCGGCCCCCAGGAAGAACCAACCCAGCCAACTCAATCTGTCGCGCATGGGGGAGGATTATAACAAGCCGGCCCCACCTCCGATCCCCCTCTTATCAAGCGGAAACCCCCAAACGGGTCTGCTAGAATGAAACTGACCCCAGGAGGGGAAAGCAAGCTGCACGAGGAGCAATACATGACTCACACCACCGTGATGGTGATCTTTGGAGCGTCAGGGGATCTGACCTCCCGCAAGCTGGTCCCGGCCATCTTCAGCCTGTACTGTAAGGGGCGCCTTCCAGACGGCTTTCGCATCGTAGGCATGGCCCGCAGCCAGATGGATGACGACTCTTTCCGAGCCAACGTGAAGCAGGGGCTCGAGGAGTTCGCACCCGACAAGATGGACACCGATGAGTGGAAGGCCTTCTCCCAACACCTTAGTTATGTCTGCGGCGATTTCAACGACGACGATGCCATCAACGCGCTGAAAAAGAAGCTGTCAGACCTGGAACACGAGATCGGCGGCGACGACAACCGTCTCTTTTATCTCGCCACGCCGCCCCAAGTCTACGAGCCCATCCTCAACCGTTTGGGCGAAACGGGGATGGTCGAGCCGAGCCGCGGCTGGCGGCGCGTGGTCATTGAGAAGCCATTTGGACACGACTTGGAATCGGCCAAGCAACTCAATCAGGCAACCCACCGCTACCTGGATGAAGAGCAGATTTTCCGTATTGATCACTACCTGGGCAAGGAAACCGTTCAGAACGTGCTCGTGTTTCGCTTCGCGAACTCGATCTTTGAGCCGATCTGGAATCGCCGATACATCGACAATGTGCAGATTACGGTGGCAGAAGAAGTCGGGGTTGGCCATCGGGGGGGATTCTACGATCAGGTCGGCATTCTGCGTGACATGTTCCAAAATCACCTGATGCAGCTGCTTTCCCTGGTGGCCATGGAACCGCCCCCTTCGTTTCAAGGCACCGCCATCCGCAACGAACGCGTCAAGGTTCTCAGCTCGATCCGTCCCATACCCCCCAGCCAGGTTGGGCGCCACAGCGTGCGCGGCCAATACTGGGGTTACCGAGACGAACCGGGCGTGGCCAAGGATTTGCAAACCGCCACCTATGCTGCGCTGCGCCTGTACATTGACAATTGGCGTTGGCAGGGCGTCCCCTTCTACCTGCGCTCGGGCAAGAGTTTGGCCTCCAAGCGCACCGAGATCCGAATCCAGTTCAAGACCGTACCCCATCTGATGTTCCCCATGCAGCCCGGGGAAACGATCCGCCCCAACGCGCTCGGAATCTGCATCCAGCCCGATGAGGGCATGCACCTACGCTTCGAGGCCAAGGTTCCGGACACCCAAGCCGGGATGCGCTCGGTCGATATGGAGTTTCACTATGCCGACGCCTTCGGACGTGGATCCATCCCGGACGCCTACGAGCGCTTGCTGCTTGACGCCGTCAACGGCGACTTTGCCCTCTTCACACGGGCCGACACCATCGAGCTTGCGTGGGGATTGATCGACTCCATCGTGGAAGGATGGACAGCGGAAAAGGGACCCAAACTGCAGAAATACGAACCCGGCTCATGGGGCCCCGTGGCCGCCGACGATTTCCTGGCCTCCGACAACCGAGAATGGTCTCTGGGCTGCGGCAGCGGCCAGCCCAATGCACCCGACGATTCAAGCGATCCGAGCAACGATGCCTGATATTGTGAAAGAAGGCACAATCCGGATGTATGGATCTGACTGGTGCGCCGACACACGTCTCGCCAAACGCTTCATGGAGCAGCACGACATCGCCTACGAGTGGATCGATGTCGAACTCTCGGAGGAGGCGCGCGCCACCGTCAAGCAGATCAACCATGGCTTTGTCAGTGTGCCCACCATCGTCTTTGAAGATGGGACCACGCTCACCGAGCCCAGCTGGAGCGAGTTGGCAGCCAGGTTTCTGCCCTCGGACAGCTAGAATCCATCAAGGAGTCCTTCCGGCCGGCGGCTGATTATTCCCTGACCCCCGCCTCAACCGGGCTTGCGCCTCACCTGCCCGCCCAAACCCGGTTCACCTTCCCCGGCAGCTGCACGCTCGCCGCGCATCGTATCCAAGGGACGGGCCGACTCTTGGAGGAAGACCAAGTTCCGGCCGCTGGGTAAAGCCCGAGCGCCCAACGCTGATTTGCTATAATCCCGCCACACCCGAATTGGAGCGCCCCCCATGCCCATCAACGATCTGCGCGCCTTCCTGGAACGCCTGGAGCAGGACCAACAATTGGTCCGCATCACCCAGCCTGTTTCGCGCGATCTCGAGATCACCGAGATCACCGACCGCGTCAGCAAAGGCCCGGCGGCTGCTAACAAGGCGTTGTTGTTTGAGAACGTCGATGGATTCGGCCTGCCGGCAGCCATCAACCTGTTCGGCTCGGCCCAGCGCATGGCCAGCGCGCTGGGCGTTGACGACCTCGATGGACTGGGCGATCGCTTGAACGACCTGTTGGATTTTCGCCTGCCCCAGGGCCTCGGCGGGATGCTTTCCCGGGGCCAGGATTTCTTGGGCGCTTTGCGGTCGATCGGCTTGGGACCTTCCAAAGCCCGCAGCGGACCCGTCCAAGAAGTCGTCGAGAAAGACCACCCGAGCCTGGCAAGCCTGCCGATCCTGCGCTGCTGGCCGGAAGACGGCGGCCGCTTTATCACGCTGCCCCAGGTCATCACGCGCGATCCAGAGACCGGAACCCGCAATGTGGGCATGTACCGGCTGCAGGTCGTCGACGACCAGCGCCTTCTGATGCACTGGCAGCGCCACAAGGGAGGCGCCGAGCACGAGCGCGTCGCACTTCAAATCCACAAAGACAAGATCCCCGCAGCTATCGTGCTGGGCGGCGACCCGGCCAGCATGTGGTGCGCTTCCGCGCCCCTTCCGCCCAACATCGATGAGTACCTGCTGGCGGGCTGGGTGCGCGGCAAGCCGGTCGAATTCGTGGACTGTGTCAGCCAGCCCCTCGAGGTCCCATCACAAGCCGAAATCGTCCTCGAAGGCTATGTCGACCCCAACCAGCACCTGCCCGAAGGGCCATTCGGCGACCACACCGGCTACTACACACCCGTCGAACCCTACCCCGTGTTCCACCTCACCGCCATCACCCATCGGCGGGATCCCATCTACCCCACCACAATCGTTGGGGTGCCTCCCATGGAGGACGTCTGGATGGGCAAAGCCACCGAGCGGCTCTTCTTACCTCTGATGCGTTTGTTCATGCCGGAAATCAGGGATGTGTGCATGCCGGCCGAAGGCGTGTTTCACAACTTGGTGCTGGTCTCCATCCACAAGCGCTACCCCGGGCACGCTCGCAAAGTGATGCACGGCCTGTGGGGCCTCGGCCTGATGATGTTGGCCAAGTGCCTGGTGATCGTCGATGAATGGGTCGACGTCCAGGATCCTTCGATGTCAGCCTGGCAGGCTTTGGGCAATGTCGATTGGTCGCATGACCTTGAACTGACCATGGGTCCAGTGGACGATTTGGATCACGCGTCCTACGCCCATTCGTATGGGGGCAAGATCGGCATTGACGCCACCGCCAAGCTGCCAGAGGAAGGCTACAGCCGGGGTTGGCCGCAGCGCATTGAGATGAGTCCCGAGGTGAAATCTCGCGTGGATGACATCTGGAAACAGTTGGGGTTGGGGAGCTGAGGTGGAGGTCCGACTCTAACCGACGGCCAGCGCCCGCCGGCCGCGCCACGTCCAAAGCACACCCTGAGCGACCGGGATCAAGCAGATCAAGGCCCCTATCTGGCCAATGGCTGCGTACCCCAGTGCGGCGAACGCGAACCCACTCGACAGGCTCCCTACGGCTGACACCAAACCCACCAGTGTGTCGTTGAGGCCCTGCGTCCGGGAGCGCTCACCGGCCCGCAAGTGATCCGAAAGCAGCGACGAGCCTCCCACGTAGCACAGATTCCATCCGAGTCCCACAAAGAAAAGCGCCACGGCCAGAGGCAGTAGATCGGAGGTCAGACCGGCCGCCAGGGATGCGAGCATCAAGGTCAGCCCTCCCGCCAGGATCACCGGCGCTCGACCGAAGCGGTCCGCCAGCCGGCCGGAAACCACAGAGAAGGCAAACATCCCCACCGTGTGCGACGAAATGACGATCGATACATTGGAGAGGGAATGCTGGTTGGCTTTCATGTACAAGGCCGTGATGACCATGACCAGCACCATCACCAACTGCGCCGTGATCATCACCGTCATGGGGAACAAGACCCCGGGATCGCGCAGGATGTCGCCGAGCTTCCGGCCGGAGCCTCCGCTGGTGGGTGAGGTTTGAATATTCTTCTCCACCTCGGCTGCCAGCAGCTTGGGATCCGGACGGAGTCCGAAAAACAGGATCATGGTGGCCGCCGCCATCAGAACCACGGCCGCCAGAAAGCCGCCTGACAGCTCGGACAACCCGAGCTGAGTCATCCACACGCCGGAGGGGCCCACAAGCAGCGGCCCCACAATCGCACCGATGGTGCCACCGAAAACCACCATCGACAGGGCCCGAGCGCGAACTCTGGGGCGGATGCACGTCGGCAGCCGCAAATCGTCCCTGATCCGTCGCTGCGCGCGAGATGCCCATCAGCGTCAGGCCCAGGATGAGGATCCAGAATGATCGGGCCAAGACGCCTCCGGTGGCAACGGCTGCCCCCACGATTCCCAGGCTGGCCCCGGCAAGCAGGCCGGCGCGCCGCCCAAACTTCTCCATCAAGGCGCCCCAGATGAAGGCCGACACGGCCACACCGCCCAGCTGGCTGGCGGATGGGACACCAGCCCAGGCGGCCCGGCCTGAAAGCTCGGCCCCCACAATGGATGCCAGGGTGACCGAGGCGAAAAGCGCGGCCGAGGCCATGCTCTGTGTGGCGAAGAGGGTGCGGGTAATGCGCACTGCGGCTTTAGAATTCATGAGTCGTCCATTCTAATCGGAGTTCAGCCTTGACCTGGATGAACTCGGCTTTGGCACGCTTCCAGTTCTTGTTCCCTGTAATGTCCTCGTAAGCCTGGGATTCTAGACTGGACGCGTGTCACGACCCAAATTATGGAGGACCTCGCCCATGAAACGTATGTGGATCTTGTCGGCAGCCGCGCTCGGGCTACTCACGGGGATTGCCTTTGTGGCCCTGAACTACCTTGGCCTGCAGTGGCTGAAGCTTCCGTTCATTCCGTTCGACAGCTTTGACTGGATGACCCGCATTCTGCCCGGTGCACTCATCACGACCGTTATTCATACCATGGTCAGTCTCATCCGCGGGCTCAACTTGGGCGCGACCAACTCCACCGCCAAGCTGATCGAGCAGACCATTGCCATCGGTCAGTTCATCGCTGGGGGTGCCGTGTTTGGTGTGGCCCTGGCATATGCGCTGCGAATCCGCCCGGAAAGGCGCGGCATGATCAGCCTGGTTGGCGGCGGCCTGGTGGCACTGATGTCCATAGCGGTCGAGGCGGCCCTGGGTGTTGGACCGGTGGGCTGGTTGACCACGATCCTGTGGATCGCCGCCCTTTCGTTTGCTTGGAGCTACGTATTAACCTGGCTCCTGCTGGGTGCGGGCCGGGCCCACGCCGAGACGACAGAGATTGGCGTCGTCGACCGCCGCCAGTTCCTTTATGTGCTGGGTGCCTCGCTCGGCATCGGCTTGGGCTCATACGCGCTGGCCTCGATCGCAAGTCGACCCAGGCCGACGGCTTCCGCCACCGGCGCGACGCCGAATATCGGCAGCGGCGATACCTCGGGGCCAGCGGCTTCGCCGCCCCAAGCAACCCTTGAAGCGCGGATTCCGCCAGCGCCTGGAACCCGACCCGAGCTGACCTCCAATGCCGATTTCTACCGCATCGACATCAACACCCTGCCGCCGGCGCTTGACGGCTCCACCTGGGAGATGAAGTTTGACGGCCTGGTTGTTCAACCCACCACCTACAAGATTCCGGATCTGGTCAACCGTCCATCCGTGAGCCAGGTGGTGACGATGCAGTGTATCTCTAATCCGGTCGGCGGCGATCTCACCAGCACCGCCCGCTGGACAGGTGTGCCCCTCAGAAACTTGCTTGCCGAAGTCGGGCTGCGCGATGGTGCCACGGCGATCCAAATGGAAGCTGCCGACGGATTCTACGAGAGCCTTTCCATCGAAGAAGCGATGGATGAACGCGTGCTCATGGTTCACTCGATGGGCGGTGTGCCGCTTCCGATCGAGCATGGTTTCCCCCTGCGGATCTACATTCCCGGCCACTACGGGATGAAGCAGCCCAAATGGATTACCCATATGGAAGCTGTCGACAACAGCGGTCGTGGATACTGGGTCGAGCGCGGCTGGAGCCAAACCGCCATCCCGAGAACCACTTCTGTCATCGACACGGTGGCCGTCGATCAACCCGATCCCGGCACCGGCAAGATTCCGGTGGGCGGCATCGCCTGGGCCGGCACGCGCGGCATCAGCAAGGTCGAACTTTCCGTCGATGAAGGCCCCTGGACCGAAGTTGAGCTTCGCCTCCCGGCGCTCAGCCCGTTGACCTGGGTGCAATGGCGCTATGATTGGGATCCGTCCCCCGGCAGCCACAACTTCCAGGTACGCGCCTACGATGGCAACGGTGACCTGCAGATCACCCAGCCGGGCGACCCTTACCCGGACGGCGCCACCGGCACAGACAGCATGCGCGTTCGCATCTAACCATTCTGCCGCCTGGCAACAAGCAGGCGACGGGTGCCTCCGGCCGCTGGTTTGGAACCATACCAAACCAGCGGCCGCTTGATTCTCACCATTCCGCAGCCCTGCCGACATGTTAGAATTCAGCAGTTGTCCGTACCCCTGCCAAACCCCTCATGGACTGTCCATGCGCGTCCTGAAAAGTACCCGTGCATTTCTCGAACTCATCAAGTTCGAGCATACTATCTTCGCGCTCCCATTCGCTTATTTGGGGATGATCCTGGCCGCCGAGGGGCTCCCCTCCTGGCATGATTTCATTTGGATCACCCTGGCAATGGTCGCCGCTCGAACGCTCGCCATGGGTGCCAATCGTCTGGCCGACCGTGAACTGGATGCACGCAATCCACGTACGGCGAGGCGGCCGCTCGTGGTTGGCCAGATCGCAGCCTCGACGGCATGGCTGGGGATGGCCTTCTCTGCTATCGTGCTGGCGCTGGCGGCATACATGCTCGGGCCGCTTCCGTTTCGTCTGCTGCCTGGGGCGTTGTTGTTTGTCCTTGGATACCCCTTCGCCAAGCGCTTTACAAGCCTTTCGCATCTGATTCTGGGTTTCACCGACGGGCTGGCTCCGATGGGTGCATGGGCTGCCGTCCGCGGCTCGCTGTTCACCCCCGCCGACCTCCCCGCCTGGTTGCTGCTGGGGGTGGTGACATTCTGGATCGGCGGCTTCGACATGATTTATGCCTGCCAAGACGTCGAGTTCGACCGCAAAGAAGGCCTGCACGCCATCCCAGCCATTTACGGCATTCCCACCGCCTTGCGCCTGTCCTCCGCAAGCCACATCGTGACCGGCCTGCTGTTGATCGGCCTCGGATGGAGCCTTCATCTGGGACTCCCCTACTGGCTGGGGACCATCGTCACACTCGCTCTGCTGGCCTACGAACATGTCCTGGTCACACCCTCCGATCTGAGCCGTCTGAATTTCGCGTTTTTCAACCTTAACAGCGTGATCAGCATCACGCTCTTTGTTGGCACGCTGGGAGCCCTGCTGCTTCCAGTGTCGCTGGTATAAAGGAGCTGCTCTGTGGTCAAACGTCTTCTGTCTTTCTTTGTTCTCCCTGCCATCCTGCTCACCCCGCTGCTCTCAGCCTGCTCCGGAGGCACATCCGGGCCGGAGACCGTGCGGGTGGCCGTCCTCCCAATTCTCGACGCGCTTCCCATGTACGTCGCCGAGGCGGAAGGCTATTTCGAAAAGGAGGGCGTCCAGGTTAAGTTCATCCCGGTGTCGTCGGCCGCCGAACGCGATCAACTGATGCAGTCCGAACAAGCCGACGCCATGATCAACGATCTTGTCTCGACCATGCTCTACAACAAGGACCAGACCCAAATCCAAATCGTCGATTTCGCCCGCACTGCGTCGAAGGAATTCCCGCAGTACCGCATATTGGCCGCCAAAGACAGCGGCATCAATACCATCGAGGATCTCAAGGGCGTCGAGATCGGGGTCTCTGAAGGGACGGTTATCGAATACACCACCGACCGATTGCTCGAGGACGCCGGCTTCGCCCCGGAGGACATCAAGACACTCGCCGTGCCCAAGATCCCGGATCGTATGGCGCTGCTCAACTCGGGCGAACTCAAGGCGGCCAACCTGCCCGATCCCCTGGCTTCGCTTGCAATTCAGCAGGGCGCCAAAGTCATTGTCGACGACAGTTCGGACCCGCCGATCGGCAACAGCGTGATTTCCTTCCGCTCTGCCTTTATCAAGGACCATCCGCAGGCCGTGCGCGGGTTCCTGGCCGCCGTCCAGAAGGCGGCCGCCGATGTCAATGCCGACAAGTCCAAGTGGTCCGATCTCCTGACCGAAAAGAGCCTGGTCCCCGCCCCGCTGATCGGCAGCTACAAGATTCCGGATTTCCCGGCTGGCAGCGTGCCCTCCAAGGCGCAGTTCGAGGACGTCCTGGCGTGGACCCACGACAAGGGGTTGGTCGAAACCGATGTGAGCTATACGGATTCGGTCACGTCCGCCTACCTGCCGAAATAAGGTCATGAGCCCGACGCTGCGGATCAGCCCATGATCGATGTGCGCAATGTCGGGTTCCGCTACGTCGACGGCCGCCCGGTCTTCCAGGACTTCTCATGGCATGTCGATCCCGGTGACGCATGGAGCGTGCTCGGCCCTTCCGGCTGCGGCAAGTCCACTCTGTTGTACCTTCTGGCAGGACTTCGATTTCCGAATGAGGGCCAAATCCAGGTCGCCGGAGAGTTGCTGGCTCGCCCGCGCCCCAAAACGGGCCTGATTCTTCAGGACTACGGCCTGCTGCCTTGGGCCAGCGTGCGCGAAAACATCGCCTTGGGGCTTCGTATCCGCGGCTTTTATGGTCCCGATGGCACCCACGCCCCGCGTGACGAGATCGTGGTGCGCGTGCAGCGGCGGGTTGACCCTTGGCTCGATCGGCTCGGGTTGGACTCCGTGGCGGACAGCTTTCCGGGCCAGATTTCTGGCGGCCAGCGCCAGCGCACCGCCATTGCCCGCACGCTGGCCCTGCATCCCGACCTGCTCCTCATGGATGAGCCCTTCGCCTCACTCGATGCCCCCACACGCGAGAGCCTTCAGAACCTTACCCTGGAGCTTCGCCACGAGCGCGGCCTGACGACGGTCATGGTGACCCACGCCATCGAGGAGGCGGCGTTGATGGGCTCGCATGTGCTTGTGCTGGGAGACCTTCCCAATTCGCGCCCCAGGATCTTCGAGAATCCCGGGGCGGCCACGCCTGAGTTCCGCAGCCGGAAGGCCTATTCAGACATGGTGCATTCGCTGCGCCAAGCTTTGGAGATCTCAGCATGACGCGCGGCAAGCTGGGCCTGGCAGCCTTGGCTCTGCTGGTCATTTGGCAGGGGCTGGCCTGGTTGGTTCATCGGCCGATCCTCCCCCCGCCGTGGATCGTCCTGGCGACCTTCGCCACCGAGCTGCCGCGCTCGCTGGGGGTTGATTTCCTGGCCAGCCTGTGGCGAGTTGTGGCATCCATGGCCCTCTCGGTCCTGCTGGCCGTGCCGGCCGGCCTGGTCCTGGGCCAATCCAAGCGCCTGGACCGCCTGTTTGCGCCCTTGATCTACATCCTCTTCCCTATCCCAAAGGTCGTTCTGGTGCCTGTGGTTTTGCTCTTCCTTGGGGTTGGGGATTTACCAAAGATTGTGATCATTTTCATGATCCTGTTCTTCCAGATCCTGGTCCTGGTGCGGGATCAGGCGGCTGGCATTCGACCGGAGCTGCTTCACTCGGTGTCCAGCCTCGGAGCCGGCCGTCGTGCCCTGTTCCGCTTCGTCTACCTGCCGGCCAGTTTGCCGGCCATTTTGACGGCGCTGCGCCAATCCGTTGGCACGGCCGTGGCCGTGCTCTACATCGCCGAGTTGTTCGCTACCCAGCGCGGCCTCGGCTACTACATCTATCTCAACGGCAGCACCATGCTCAACTACCCCAAGATGTATGCCGGCGTGCTCGCCATGAGCCTGTTGGGCCTGGGCCTGTATTTCGCTGTCGACTGGCTGCACCAGCGCCTTTGCCCCTGGCAGTTTGCGGGCTGACCTATGTTGCTCCAATACCTCACCCCATTCAGCCAACACCGCCCGCGCGCCTGCCGTGGGTTGAGCCGGCCGCGGTGACACACCTCCAGGGAAGGCAGCGGTCCGCCTATGTCCGCCGCATGTTCGGCCGTATCGCCGGTCGCTACGACCTGCTCAACCGGGTGATGACTGGCGGCCAGGATGTGCGCTGGCGGCGCGATGTCGTGAGGCGGCTGGCACCCAAAGAGGGGGGAAGCTACCTGGATCTCGGCACAGGCACCGGCGACCTCGCCTTCGAGATCCAGCGGCAGGCGCCGGACTCCGTTTGCGTGGCGGCTGACTTCACGCCCGAGATGATCGCTGTCGGCCGCGAGCGCCAAGGCCCCAGACAGCCAGAATGGATTGTGGCCGATGCGCAGCGATTGCCCTTCTCCAGCGCCGCGTTCGATGGGCTGGTTTCGGGCTTCCTTCTGCGGAACGTCGTCGACCTGGACGCCAGCTTGTCCGAGCAGCGACGTGTTCTCAAATCGGGTGCCGTCTGGGTGGCCCTGGACACCTCGCCGCCGCCCGCCGGCCCACTTCGTCCCCTGATCGAACTGCATCTGCATCACGTCGTCCCCTTCCTCGGCCGCATCCTGGCAGGAGACGCCGACGCATACACCTATCTCCCCGACTCCACGGAAGGCTTCCTGGCGCCGGAGGCGATGCTGGGACGCCTGGCTGCGGCCGGGTTTTCGCATGGCGCCTACGTCCGGCGGATGTTTGGCACGATTGCCATCTACTCTGCCCGAGCGGGCTGACGCGCACGTCCAGCCTCCGATGGTAGACTAGGTCCCCTAACCATCCGCCCACAACCGGAGGCGCACCCTTGCAGCCCTGGCAGACTCTCAATTCGCGCTTGCTTCTGGATCGATCACCCTGGCTTCGTGTCTTGGCCGAAGACGTCCAACTGCCCGACGGCCGGGTGGTTGAAGCCTACCTGCGCCTGGACACGCCGGACTACATCATGGTGGTTCCAGTGGACGAGGTCGGACGGTTCGGATTCATCCGCTCCTACAAGCGGGGCGTGGACGACATCGATTTGCAGCCTCCGGCGGGCATGATCGAGCCAGGCGAAGATCCCCTGGAGAGCGCCAAGCGGGAGCTGATGGAGGAGATGGGATGCCAGGCTGACTCCTGGCGTGGCCTGGGCAGGTATGTTATCGGCGGAAACATGCGCGGCGGTTGGGCTCACATCTTTTTGGCGACCGGCTGCCGCCAGGTGGCGACGCCGGACTCAGGCGATCTCGAGGAGCAAGAGCTCGTTTGGCTCACTGAGGCCGAGGCCCACGCACTTTGGGCCGGTGGCGAACTGTCCCAAATGTCATCGGCGGCCGCCCTGGGCCTGGCTTTCGCCCACCTGAACAGCGCTCCGAGGTTCAACACGGACTGATGGATTCGCCTGACCTACCGCGTGCGGCCCTCCGAGGCGAGCCTTCGTACGTCTGGCGCGCCGGACAGGTTCGCCGTTGGGAGATGATTTTGGCGGCTGCTGATGGGCGCGAGCACGGCCGCGTGCTGGACTGCGGCTGCGGCATCGGCGCCTATCTGGAACACATGGAAATCCACGCCTCGCAGGCGTTTGGGCTGGAGTACGATCCCGACCGCGCCCGGATGGCTCACCTCAACCACCACGCCGTGGTGTGCGCCGCCTCAGAACACCTCCCGTTCCCGTCCAACAGCTTCGACTTAATCCTGTCTCACGAAGTGCTCGAGCACGTCGACGATGACCGTCAATCCGTTCAAGCGATGCTTCGCGCTCTGCACAAAGGCGGCCGCTTGGTGGTCTTCGTCCCCAACCGCGGCTACCCTTTTGAGACGCACGGCATCTTTTGGGGCGGCCGCTATCATTTCGGCAACATACCCCTGGTGAACTACCTTCCTCGACGCCTTCGGGACAAGCTGGCGCCCCATGTGCGCGCCTACAGCGCCGCCGATTTGCAGACCTTGTTCGATGGGTTTCCGTGCAGGCCGATAAGCACCACGACCATCTTCGGCGCCTATGACAACATCATCGCCCGCTGGCCCCTCGCGGGACGCTTGCTGCGTACCCTGCTGCAAGGTTTGGAACACACGCCGCTTCGCGGCCTAGGGCTATCCCACTTCTGGGTGGTAGAGAAGGTCTGAGACCAAGCTTCCCCTGCATACAAAACCGGCGCCATGGGGCGCCGGTCGGATTTCGCCTGGGGCCAACAACCCTCCCTATCGCTGTGCCAAGGGCACCCACGTCCTTCCCGTGGCCCCAACATAGGTGGCCCGCGGCCGTATCAAGATGTCGTCTTCGATCTGCTCGAGGACATTGGCCGACCAGCCCCCCATCCGGCCCATGGCGAAGACCGAGGAAAAAATCGGCGGCTCGAGCCCAACACCGTGCAGCACCAAGGCCGTGTAGAACTCGACGTTCGTCCGCAGATTTCGGCCCGGCTTGAGCTCATCCAGGACATCGATAAAGGCAGCCTCACAGGCCCGCGCGTCCTCGTACAACTGGTTGTCCCCGGTGCGTTCGAACAGCTTCTCAGCCGCTGCCCCCAAGACGTCAGCCCGCGGGTCGCGCACCTTGTACACGCGGTGACCAAAGCCCATGATGCGCTCGCCGGCCTCCACCGTTTCCCTGGCCCAATCGTGGGCTACTTCCCCGATAGGTTGGCCGGACGTTTTCGCCTTTTCCCTCAAGGCAAAGACGGTGTCCAGCGCCGGGCCGGGTGCCCCACCGTGCAGGGGGCCCTTGAGCGCTCCCACGGCACCAACCACGGCCGAGATCATATCCGAACGGGTGCTGACGATCACGCGTGCCGTGAACGTGGAGGCGTTCATGCCGTGGTCAACGACCGTGTTGAGATATGTTTCCAAGCCTCGCACGGCGGCGGGATGAGGATCCTTGTCGAACATCATGTAAAGAAAATTGGCCGCCAGGCCCAAATCCTGGCGGGGTGCAACTGGCTTCTTTCCATGCAGGAACCGCCACATCGCTGCCACAATTGTCGGCGCGTGGGCCACCAGCGAGATCGCTCGCCGCAAGTTGGCCGGCTGCGAAGTGTCGGATAGGTTTTCGTCCACCAGGCTGAGCGTGTCGAGCCCGAGGCGTAGACCGTCCATTGGAGGCAATCCCTGTTTGGCAGCCGCCGCCAGCACATCCAGGGTGGCTTCGGGCAGTTGGCGCTCGGCGGCCATGCCCGACGTCAGGGCGAGCAGCTCCTCCTCGTTCGGGAGGCGGTCGTGCCACAACAAATGCACCACCTCTTCGTAGCTGGCATTCGGCGCCAGCTGCTGAACCGGATACCCGGCGATCGTCAACTTACCCGCCTGCCCGTCGACCTGGCTGAGATGGGTCTCCGTCAGAATGACGCCTTGGAGACCGCGTGCGATGTCGGTCATAAGCCTGGGGATCCTAACCTTTCTTTGTGAAAGTTCTCACAAACTTCCCGAATATGGGACGGCGGATCTAAATGTGGATGGGCGTGCCCTCGGCCACGTGCGCCGCTTCCATAAGCGCCTCGCTCAAGGTGGGATGGATGTGCACGTTGCGCGCGATCTCGGCTGGGGTCAGCTCCATCATGTGGGCGATGGTCAGCTCGGGCAAGAGCTCGGTGACTTCGGGCCCCACCAAGTGCGCCCCCAGGATCTCGCCGTACTTGGCGTCCACCACCATCTTGACCCAGCCCACATTTTCCCCCATGGCCAGCGCGCGACCGTTGGGTTGGAATGGGAATCGCCCTATCTTGACTTCGTATCCGCGTTCCTTGGCCTGTTCTTCCGTCAGCCCGAACGACGCGATCTGGGGTTGGGAAAACGTGCCGCGCGGCATCATTTCGTAGTCCAGTTCAACGGACTCAACGCCGGCGATCCGCTCGGCGCAGACGATCCCCATGGCCGAGGCGACATGCGCCAGGGGCAGTTTGCCGGTCACATCGCCAATCGCCCATACGCCTTCAACGTTGGTCGCCATGCGGTCGTCGATGTCCACCCAACCTCGGTCGGTGGTCTTGATTCCGGCTTTGTCCAGCCCCAATCCCCCGGTGTTGGGCGTCCAACCGATGGCGATCAATGCCTGATCTGCCTCCAGCGTTTGCTCGCCGTCTTCAGCGGAGACGTTCACCTTGACTTTGGTCTTGAGCACCTCGATCCCGGCCACTTTGGTCCCGACGTGGAACTTGATGCCTCGCTTGCGGAATGCCCGCGCCATTTCCTTGCCGACCTCCGGATCCTCGCGCGGCGCAAGTCGATCGAGCATTTCCACCAGCGTGACCTCCACGCCATACGAATGCCAGATGGTGGCGAATTCCAGACCGATCGGACCGGCGCCGACGATCACCACCGACTTGGGCAGGCTGTCGGCCATAATCGCTTCCAGATAGGTGACCACCCGTTCGCCGTCTGCCTCCACGCCCGGGATCATGGCCGCTCTGGCCCCGGTGGCAACAACGATGTTGTCCCCGGTCAGCGTGCTGGTCTTCCCTTCACCGTCGACAAGCGTGAGCGTCTTGGCGTCCTTGAATTCTGCGGCAGCCATATGGACGTCGACGTTGTTCTTCTTCATCAGAAATCCGACGCCCTTGGTCAGCCGGTCGGAGGCGGCCCGGCTTCGCTTGAAGGCCACGCTGTAATCCAGCTTCAGCCCTTCCAACTCGAAGCCGTACTCTTCGCCCCGTTCGCGCAGGGTGTGTGCCACATGCGCGCTGTCCAGCAGAGACTTGGAGGGGATACAGCCAACGTTGAGGCAGACTCCGCCGAGCCACTGCTTGTCAACGATGGCCGTCTTCAAACCGAGCTGGGCGGCGCGAATGGCGCATACGTAGCCGCCTGGCCCGGCCCCGACAATGATCACATCATAATCTGCCATGCAGGGGTTCCTCCTGATTGATCCTCAGGGCAGCCATGGGACCGCCCTGCGATTAGCGGATAGTTTGATAGCGAGTGAGGGCCGAGCTTCGAGCCTCAGCCCCAGGTTTCCAGGGTCTTCACCACGTGCCCCAGGAAGGCGTCTCCGATGGCGCCATCCATGATCCGATGGTCAAAGGTCAAGGTCAGGTAGACCATGGGGCGGATGGCGATTCCATCGGTTCGATCGCCTCCCAGCGTTTGGCTTTCGACCACAACGACCCGCTTCTGAATGGCGCCCACGCCCAAGATCCCGGATTGGGGTTGGTTGATGATTGGCGTGGCGAACAGCGAGCCGGTGACACCGTGGTTGGTAATGGTGAATGTGCCGCTCTGGACCTCTTCGGGCTGAAGCTGGCGCGTCCGTGCGCGGCCGGCGAGATCCTCGAGCGCCGACGCCAGGCCGCGCAGCGAAAGCTGGTCGGCGTTCTTGATAACCGGAACGATCAATCCGTCCTCGCCGAGCGACACCGCCATGCCCAGATTGACCTGGCCATGGTATTGGATACCACCTTCGGTGAGCGAGGCGTTGGCAATGGGCACGGCCTTCAGGGCCTGGACGGCCGCGGCCGCAAAATAGGCTGAGAAGGTCAAGCGCACCCCGTCGCGTTCGAATTCGCCCTTGTGCGCCTGGCGGTGGGCCACCACTCGGCTGAGGTCGGCTTCCATGACGGTGGTGACATGCGGGCTGGTTTGCTTCGACCGCAGCATGTGATCGGCGATCGCCTTGCGCACCGGGCCGAGCGGCTCGATTTCGCCAGCTTTGCCCTCGCCTCTCCAGCCCGAGGCCGGTCCAAAAACCTCCTCCGACGGCCTAAAGAGCTCGCCGGAGGCCGGCTCCTCCCAGGGGGCAGCGGGTGGTGTGGCTTCCCCGCCCTTCTCAATGTATGCCTGAACATCCTTCTTGGTGATCCGGCCACCGCGGCCCGTGCCCTCAATCAGGCTCAGATCGAGTTGGTGTTCGGAGGCCATGCGCGCCACGACGGGCGAGATGAAACCCAGATCTTTGGATCGGCCGGGTTGGGTCGAACCGGATGGGACAGGCTGGGATTGCGCCGGTTTGGCCTTGGCGGGCTGCGTTGAACCGGCCTTCACCTTCTGGGGGGCGCCATCCGGCGCTTCGGGCGCCGCCTCACCGGCTTTGCCGATGACGGCCAGAAGGCGGCCGGCCTCGACCGTTTCGCCTTCTTCCACGTAGACCTTGAGCACAACGCCGCTGGCCGGGGAGGGAACCTCAGTGTCCACCTTGTCGGTGTTGATTTCCACCAGCGGCTCGAACTCCTGGACGTCGTCGCCCGGCTGCTTCAGCCACCGGGTCACAGTCCCTTCGACGACCGACTCTCCCAGTTGGGGCATGATGACCTTAGTTGCCATCTTGAGTGGTGCCTCCTAGCTTCCGATCGCCTTCGCCGAGCCTACGCGCCAGCCGTCCACAGATCCGGCTCAATAGGCTGCCAAATCGCGCATGGCAGCCGCGATCTTATCCGGATTGAGCATGAACCAATCCTGCAGCGGATGGCTGTATGGCATGGCCGGCACATCTGGTCCGGCCAACCGTTTCACCGGCGCATCCAGAAAGGTGAAACCCTCATCGGCCACGATGGCCGCAATTTCGGCGCCGTAGCCGCATGTCAAATTGTCCTCGTACACCACCAGCGCCTTGCCGGTCTTGCGAACCGACCCCAGGACGGCTGCCTTGTCCAGCGGAAGCAAGCTGCGCAGGTCCACCACCTCGACCTGAACCCCTTCTCCGGCCAGGGTCTCGGCTGCCTCCAGACAATAGTGGTGCATCATCCCATAGGCGAAGACGCTCAGATCGGTGCCTTCCCGCGTCACCTTGGCCTTCCCAAGCGGCACGAGAACTTCCTCATCCTCGGGCACAACACCTTTGATCAGTCGGTAGCCCTTTTTGGGCTCAAACACCATCACCGGATTGGGATCTCGGACGGCCGATTTCAGCAATCCCTTGGCGTCGTAGGGCGTGGACGGGATGACGACCTTCAGCCCTGGGACATGGGCGAAGAAAGATTCCACCGACTGCGAGTGGTACAGACCACCGCCGATACCGCCCCCGTACGGGGCGCGGATGACCATCGGCACCGTCCAATCGCCGTTGGAGCGGTAGCACATTTTGGCGGCTTCGCTCACGATTTGGTTGAACGCCGGATGGATGAAGTCCGCAAACTGGATTTCACAGATTGGGCGCATGCCGTACAGGGCGGCCCCAATCCCAACGCCCACAATCGACAGCTCAGCCAGCGGGGAATCCATCACCCGCTCTGCTCCGTACTTCTCAAACAGGCCCATCGTGGCCCGGAAAACGCCGCCGCGGGGACCCACATCCTCGCCCACGATAAACACATCCTCATCGCGGGCAAGTTCTTCGTCCATGGCCTGGCGGAGACCTTCGATCAGCGTGATCTCAGTCATGGCGCACGTCCTCGACATACACCGGATACGTGGCTTCTTCGTCGGACGGGTAGGGCGCCGCCTCGGCATGCTTGGTGGCTTCGTCAACCGCCTTCTTGGCCCGCACATCGAGGGCATCCGCCTGATCCTGATCAAGCAGGCCATCCTCAATCAATTGGGTTTGGAAGCGGGTCAGCGGATCATCCCGCTTCATCACATCCAGCTCCTCTTTGGAACGGTAGGTCCGGTCATCGTCATCAGATGAATGCGGCGTCATGCGGTTGACTCGGGCCTCCACCAGCGTTGGGCCCTCTCCGGTTCGGGCTCGCTTCGCCGCTTCGCTCACCACACGGTAGACCTCTTGGACGTTCAGGCCATCTACGCTCACTCCGACAAGTCCCAGCCCCTTGGCCTTGTCGGCCACACTGTCTACCCCCATCTGGAGCTCCCGGCGGACCGAGATGGCATAGTTGTTGTTCTCGACGAGGAAGATCACTGGCAGCTTGTGGACAGCGGCCCAGTTCACACCTTCATACCATTCACCCTGCGATGTGCCGCCCTCCCCAACCGAGGTTATGGCCACGCCGTCATCCCCGCGCAGTTTCATGGCCAAGCCGATCCCGGCCGCGTGCGTGGTCTGGGTTGAGACCGGAGATGAATGGCTGACAACGTTCGCCCGGCGAAGGCTCCAATGGCTGGGCATTTGTCGAGCGCCCGAATTGGGTTCGCCCTTCTTGCCCATCAGGCCCAGCATAAATTCCTTGGGGGTCATACCCAGGGCCAGCAAAAGGGCCAAATCCCGATAGTAAGGGACAAACCAATCGCTGCCCCGCCGCAGGGCGAAGGCGGCGCCCACCTGTGCGGCTTCATGCCCGATTCCTGAGATATGAAACGCGATCTTGCCCTGCCGATGCAGTACCCAGGCGCGTTCATCCAGCCGACGCGCCAGCAGCATCGTCCAATACATCTCGAGCGTGGTTTCTTTGCTCAAGACGGATTGCGCCTCCTGCGTCACGGCCATCCTGCAGCCTCCTTCGAGCTTGTCCATGCACGTGAGTCTTGCAGCCATGTGGCCCGGCGAATCAGCCGGCCGGCCTTGGGGAACCGGGCCACTTGGTGGTTACTTTCACCCTCGTCAACCAGCCCCGAATACTTATGGCAAGGACGCAGCTGAACGGTGGGGCTTCATCTCTAATCTTAACCGCTTTGAATCCGGCGGGGTCTTTCCACCACGATCACGCTATTGTGAAGGAATTCACAAATCGCAGTTCAGCTTTCCAACCCCATACGCTCGGCCACGATCTCAACCACATCTCGGATTGGCATCTGGGTGTCGGATTCCTGGGAAGATTCCAGCATAATCATGCAAAACGGACAGCCGACTGCCAGCGTCCCAGCCCCCGTACGCCTGGCTTCCTCAAGACGCGTTTCACTGACCCGCGCCGTGCCGGCCTCCTCTTCCTTCCACATCTGCGACCCACCGGCGCCGCAGCAGAAAGATGCCTGGCCGTGGCGCGGCATCTCGGTCAGCGACAGCCCGGCCTCGGCCAGCGCACGCCGCGGCGCTGCGACGACACCGTTCTGACGGCCCAAGTAACATGGATCGTGGAAGGTGATCGTCCCCATGTCTTGGTCAGCGGAGTTGAGGCTCAGCCTGCCAGCCGCCAGAAGCTCCTGCAGGAGCTGGGTGTGATGGATGACCTGATAGTTGCCGCCGAAGGCCGGATATTCATTCTGCAGCACGTGCATGCAGTGTGGGCATGTGGTCAAGATGCGCTTCGGCGCCACCTGATTGAGCAACTCGACGTTGGCCATCGCCAATTCATTGAACAGATACTCATTGCCGGCGCGTCGGGCGGCATCTCCGGTGCACTGCTCGCGTGCTCCCAGGACGGCGAAGTTAACCCCGGCGGCGTTCAACACTTTGGCCAACGCCTGGGCGGTCTTCTGCGCCCGCGGATCGGTGGCCGGCGCACACCCAACCCACCACAGGATTTCGGCGTCAGGATTTTCTTCCACCGTCGGGACCGACAATCCCTCGGCCCACGCAAGACGGTTCTCCGGCGGCACGTTCCACGGATTGACGGTGCGTTCCATCCCACGGAAGGCCGTCTGCAGCTGTTCAGGGAATGCATTCTGCATCAGCACCAAATCGCGTCGAATCTCGAGAATATCTCGCATCGGCTCGTTGCCCACCGGGCAAACCTGGTTGCAGGCGCCGCAGGCCGTGCACGCCCACACCGCCTCCGGCGTGATGGCGAATTCCGTCAGGGTCTGGGCGCTGGCCTCGCCGCTGGCCAGCCGGCCGCCTTCAATGTTGATGAAATAGCGCTTGTTGACTTCCAACGCTGCCGGCGAGAGGACTTTCCCGGTTGTGTACGCCGGGCAGGCCTCCTGGCAGCGGTTGCACATAATGCAAGCATAGGCATCGATCAGCGAGGAATACGACAAATCCTCAAGTCGCGCAGCCCCAAACTGCTCGATGCTCTCGTCCTCGAAATCCAGAGCATCCAGCTCCCCCATCGAGCGGCGCTCGGGTCGGAGCAAGTAGTTGATCGGCGCCATAAACAGATGAATGTGCTTTGAGTGGGGGAAATAGGGCAGGAATGCCAGGATCAGGCCCAGCGCAAACCACCACGCCGTGTGGCGGGCGATTTCAAGCGCCAGCGGTGAAGCGCCAGCCCACCATCCGCCCACTGCGGACGCAATAGGCTGCCAGGCGTCCGGCCCGACGGAAGTCAGGTGAAGGCTTTCCCCGACAAACCGCCCTCCGACGTGGAGCAGAATGAACGCCCCCACAATGGCAGAGTCGCGTGCGATCCCGGCCCTTGCCTTGGGATGAACCAGCGTCCGATCAGCCAGGGTCAACGCCGTCGGTCGGAGCACATAGCGCCGGATCATCAGCGCCGTCATACCCACCAGCACGGAGACGCTGAAGATATCCGCGCCAAGTCGATAGACGTTTCCGACGCCTCCCCGGCCCATAAACACAAAACCGGGGATGTACGCTTCCAGCACATCCCCGATGTTGACCAGGACATAGAACATGAAGCCCCATGCCACAAGGCCATGGATGACACTCGTCAGGGGCCTGGCCCTGAATGTGGGCGCCAGGGCCATCGTCTTGGCGACGACGACATCAACCGCCCTTCGGGCAGCCAGCCCCCAATCGGGCCGACCGCGGCCGCGCCGGATGATAGCGATCATCCGGGCTACGCCTCGGCCCGTGAAATAGAGCGATAGCAAGACCAGAACTAGGAAGGCGATCTTCTCAGGCAGGGTCAGCATGGATTGGGCACCGTGATGGATGAGGTTGGCAGTCGCATGAGCCCTCGAGGGGATGGGAGGGTAAGCACAAAAAGTGTACCACAGGGCCTGCTTGGGCCAGGCCTGTGGAATGAGGGGGCGGGACTTGAGTTGAAGCGGAGCAAGGAGCCGGGAAGATCAGGCGGCTTGGGCTGAAACGGTCTCCAATTCGGGCGCTCGGATGTCCACTTGGAGAAAAACCTGAACGTCCTTCAGGGCCTTGTTGAAACGTTCGACGAGATCTTCATCGGGGCCCTTGAAGCGGCGGAGGGTTTGTTGGGCACATGCCACACAGCCGCGCATGGCGCGATAGGAATCCGTCTCGCAGCTGAGACAGCCATCGAGACGAATCATGAGCAGGGAAAAGGCCAGGCTCTCGGGGTGATCCTCAGGCAGCCGGGTAACCCGTTCGACGAGGTCGCGCCAAACGTCGCCTCGGGTATCCTTCAGTTGAGGGACAGCGTACGGTGGGAAGAGGATCTCGTTTTCCGCATACATCAGACGCTTTTGCCTCCCCGTCAATAGCACATTCTGTGGTCCAATGAGACTGCGTGAATTCTAGATTCGCAAGATCGGGCACCGGCAGGGTACTTTTGTACCAAACTCGTACCCTCTTTGATTCTTGACAACACATAACCTGTGGCCAGGATGCGCTCAGGGCCCACGTTTACTCAACGCTATGGTGACCAGCTGGGCGAATTCTTGCCTCGAAATTGGAGCTTGGGGGCAGATGCGAAGAGCTGATTTCCCGCCACAGCTGTTGATCAGGCCGTCTGCAAAGGCCGCCTCCAGCCACCATGCGGACCAATGGCCTGTCGAGGCGTCGGAAAAGTGGCCCCGCGGGGGCGGCGGCACATAGGATGCTCCTTCCAACAGCCGCATACCGAGAAGTGCCGCCTCCGACCGTCGCTCCTGCTGCTCAGGGCAGTACCGCACTGGATCCACAGCGCACGCCTGCAGCAAGCCCTCGCCGGCGAGTGCCGCTATCGCCTGCTTCTGCGTGGGATCAAGGGGGAGATCCGCGTACGCGTTCTCCCCACCTGTGGTTCGGGAAATGCCCGTCTCACCGAGGAGGCGCCACACCGCGAGCGCTGCCTGCGCCCGGGTCAGGGGCTCGCTCGGGCAGAGCCGGCGAGGGCTGTTCCCGCAGGCAGGCAGGCCATCCACCTGGTTCAGCGCCGCCACCGCTTCGCCCCCGGGGGCATCCAGCCGGACATCAGCGAACCCGGAACAAATCGGCCCACCCGATCCAAGGTCAAAACCATAGGTCCGATCCATCCAGGTGACGATTGCCTCGGCCAAGAGCCTGGCCAAGACGGGACGACGGGGCTCGTCCAGCTGTGCGAAGGGGACCTCGATCTGCACAGAGTCGATCGAACCTCCGGAACGGCTGCCGTGCAGTGCGACACTGAGTCCACCATCAAAGTAGTCCCGCTGGGGCACCGGATTCCGGGGCGAGGGTGCCACGCTGTAGCCGTGGGCCTCGAGCAGGCCTCCCAAGCTTGCCGAGCCTCTCAATATCTGCGAGAAATCCTCCGTCGCCCATGTCCCCAACGAGCGGATGTTGGATCGCAGGACATACTGGCGGTCGTCAAGTGCCTTGTCGGATTGGTCGAAGTCGTCCACCGACAACCCGTATCCGAACTCCACCCGCGGTTCGGGCCGTCCATTGCTGTGCACATCGAAGTACGCTCCCCAGCCACACGCTTGGGTCGCCATACGCTCCGCCCGCACAAGGGCATCGTGATACGTCTTCCAGGCCGCTGACGCCGAGGGGTCGCCTTGGGCACCCAGTCCCAGGCTTCGATTGGGGTCGAGTTTGCTTCGCGCCAGGTGATTGATGACCAGGTAGGGCTGGCGCCCGGTGAGGTCGCTGAGCGCCTGCGCCAGATCGCGCGCGAATTGCAGACTTCCAGGGTCGTTCAGCAGGATGGCGTCTTCACGATCAGGGATGCCGGCTGGGCGCAGCTCGCCCCCGTGGGGGACGCTAAGGATGATCGGCAGGTTGCCGTCGAGAGTTTCGACCCAATCTGGCCCGGTGGTCTCACCCTCCGGCGTAGGCACCCCGGCCAGCGTGGATGCGGCTGCCGAGGGGCCAGCGGCCAGCGGGATGGACACACCCAATGCCATGAAGATACCCAGCCATTGGGCGAATCTCAAGCGACGGGATCTCATCACCGGCGAGTGTAGGCCGTCCGAGGCAGGAAAAGCAAGCCCCCCTCCGGGAACAAAAAAAGGGCCCTTGGCGTTGCGCCGCCAGGGGCCCACAGTCTTTGGATCCTGAACTCAGGCTCCCCCAGAACCATACACGGCTGGGTCCGTGGGAGTTTTGCCGCTCGGATCCCAGACATGCACCCAGGTGCCTTCGTCCGCCCACTCGTACAACCAGTGCGAGTCGGCCGGTGACAAATTGACGCAGCCGTGAGAGCGCGGGTAGCCGAAGCCGTTGTGCCAGTAGGCGCCGTGCAGCGCCCGGGCCTCGTCGAAGTACATCGTCCATGGAACGTCCTGCAGGTAGTAGTAGTCCGACCGATCGGCGGCGAAGGCCCCGCTCATGACGGTCTTCTCCAGCTTGGTCGTGATCTGGAAATCCCCTGGCCGGGTCCACCATCCGGGCAAACCGCTGGCCACCAGGGTCGCGAAGACGAGCTGGCCGTGGTCATAGACCGCCAAGGTCTGCTCGAACAAGTTGATCGAAATCCAGCGGTCCCCTTCCACCTTGCCTGGACGCGTCGTGTCGGGGACGACCTTTCCGATCAGGCGTGCCTCCAGCCACTCGCCCGGTGCGATCTCATACCATGTTGTGCCGCCGGCTTCAGCTGAAGTCATAGATCTGGATCACCTGATACTTGTTGACCCAATCCTGCGTATGCGTCTCCGTCTCACCCGGGGCAGGCGATGTGTATGTCCCGCCAAGCACCCACCCAAATGGTCGTTCGGGGGTCCGATAGAACGCCAGGCCGTGGAAGTCGGATGTGGCAATCCGTCCGCAGTCACTGCCGCCGCGCATGTACACGCCCGAACTCAGCAGAAAGACCGCTTTGCCGTTTTTGATGCTGCAGTCGAGGTAGGAGATGTAGTCAAAGCCCGGTTCGATCTGACCGCTGCTGTGCTTCCCATCCCGGGCATCGCTTTCCGAACTGTAGGTTGGGGTGGGATGGTCGCTGCTGAGGCGCAGGTAGGTGAACGGCAGAAAGCCCAGATTGGGGTCCAAGCTCACCGTGGGGAGCGGCATGGCCTGTGCTTGACCCTGGCGCGCATCGGCGGCCAACACGTTGGCTGGGCCATTGGCGGGACAGAGCGCCCCAAATCGGAGCTGCACACGGCTGGTGCACACGTAGTCTGCCCCGCGCCCAGCACTAGGCCCCGGATCGGCCGCCTCGGCCGGTGCAAGCCAAGCGGGTAAAGCCAGCCAGGCCCCGAAGAGCAGGATGATCCCGGCGCCCTGTCTGACGCCGCGCACGATACGGTCCGAATGAAGCATGCGGACCATTATAGTCGCTGCCCGGCCGGCGGCGTCTTACCCATTTAACCCGCCGCTCAGTCGCCCAGCCTGACGGCTTCCTGCGCCTGCGCCACAAACGCCGCCAGCGGCATGGCCCCCATGTCTTCCTCGGTGCGGAGCCGGACCGAGACTTCGCCGGCTTCGGCTTCGCGATCGCCGACGATCAACATGTAGGGGATCTTCTGGTTCTGGGCGTCGCGAATCTTGGCGTTCATGCGTTCGCTGCGGTCATTGACCTGCACCCGGAATCCTTCCGCCCGCAGCTTGTCCGCTACGTCTTGTGCATAGCTTAAGTGCCGGTCGGCGATGGGGATCATCTCCACCTGGATCGGCGACAGCCAGACGGGGAAGGCCCCGGCGAAATGCTCGATCAGCACCGCCATGAAACGTTCTGTCGTGCCCGTGACGGCGCGATGAAGGACGACAGGGACATGTTCTTCCCCATCCTCGCCGATGTACGTCAAGCCCAGACGGGCGGGCTGGATGAAGTCAACCTGGATCGTCGACAGCTGCCATTCACGTCCCAGCACATCTTTGGCCATGAAATCGGCCTTAGGCCCGTAGAACGCTGCTTCGCCTTCCACTTCGTCGAACGCCAATCCGCTAGCGACCAGGGCATCCCGCAGGGCCGATTCGGCCCGGTCCCACTTCTCGTCATCCTTGACGTACTTGCCCTCTTCGCCGCGCAGTGAGAGTTGGACGCGGTAGTCCGAGAATTTGTACCAATCCAGCACTTCCTGGATGACTTCCAGCGCCAAGGCGAACTCCGATTGAATCTGCTCCGGCGTGCAGAAGATGTGGCAGTCATCCTGGGTGAGGGCGCGCACGCGGGCCAGCCCCGTCAGCTCGCCCGTCTTTTCGTAGCGGTAGAGCGTGGCGAACTCGGAGAAACGCAGGGGCAGCTCACGGTACGAGTGCAGGCCCATCTCCTTGTACAGGGTCATATGACTGGGACAGTTCATCGGCTTGAGGCGGTAGACGATGTTCTCGTCGACCATCGGTGGGAACATCACATCCCGATAGTTGTCGTAGTGTCCCGAGAGTTTGTACAGGTCCTCTTTGACCAGGTGCGCCGTCCACACATGCTCGTAGCCGTGACGCGTCTGCACGTCGCGCACGAACTTCTCCATCAAATGGCGGATCGTCTCGCCCTTGGGTGTGAAGAGCGGGATCCCGGGGCCGACATCCTCCGAGAAGTAGAACAAGCCAAGCTCCTTGCCCAGCTTGCGGTGATCGCGCTGGCGCGCCTGTTCCAATCGATCCAGGTATTCCTCGAGATCGCTGGCCGTTTCCCAGGCCGTGCCATAGATGCGCTGCAGCATCGGATTGTGCTCATCGCCGCGCCAGTAAGCACCGGCGACGGACATCAACTTGACGGCATCGGGGTTGACCTCCGCCGTGCTCTCTACGTGCGGCCCGCGGCAGAGGTCGGTGAACGTGTCATCTTCATAGATCGATATCTCGGGGGGCTCGTCGATCGGCTCGCCGTTCTCGTCCACGGCGCCCTCTTCAAGCCCCTTGATCAATTCAAGCTTATAGGGCTGGTCGGCGAATATCTCCCGCGCCTCGTCTGCCGAGACCACGGTCTTCTCAAAGGGGTGATCGCCCTCGATGATCTCGCGCATGCGCTTTTCGATTTTTTCAAGATCATCCGGCGTGAGCGTGCGCGGCAGATCGAAGTCGTAGTAGAAACCGTCTTCGATCGGCGGGCCGATGGCCAGCTTGGCCTCTCCCGGAAACATCTCCTGGACCGCTTGGGCCATGATGTGGGCCGCCGAGTGCCGGACGCGGTAGATGTGGGATTCCGGATAGGGCTGCTTCTTGTTGCCCATGTCGATCTCCTCCTTGCTTCTGCAGCAGTTGCCATCAAAAAAAAAGGCCCCCGCCCACTGGGACGGGAGCTCCTGCTCGCGTGGTTCCACCCAGATAAATCGGCGCCTGCCGATCCACTCTGAGGGCCGCTAACGGGGCCCAATCGTTCACCATACTCTCCCGGCGTAGGGCCTGGATTTCCGGATCTGGCTCACGGGTGGTTTTCGCCGATGGATCCCGCCGGCGTCTCTCAATCGGTGGACGCCATTCCCTGTCGGGCTTCACGGCCGGCTACTCGTCCCGGTCTTCGCCTCTTCGTGCATCAATTGAGGTGGGCGGTATTGGACTCGAACCAACGACCTTTGCGATGTCAACGCAACGCTCTAACCAACTGAGCTAACCGCCCATGTGAAAATTCATTATACAGAGCGGGGAACAAAGTTGCAATGCCCGACCCTGGATTGAGGCAGCGGCCCCTAGTCCCGCCCCGGGAACCACCTGGACACGGCACGCATTGCTCGCGCCCGCCATTCCGGCACGAGGTCAATCGGGTCATTCCTCAAGGTCTCAGCCATAATCTGGCGCCCAACGTCGATCAACAAATCCGTCTGCGAGTAGTCCCAGAACGGCACCTCTGGCGGCGCATCGAGCTGGATGCGGCGGACCGGGATTCGATGCCGCTTGGCCCAACGCTCCTCAATGTCGGCCATGTGCTCGACCATCAGGGACACCGCCGAAGTGGTGATGTCGATCATGAATCTTGAGGCCTGCGAGCTGGCTACCGCATGGTGGATCTCGAGGGCGATGACTTGCGTTGCGCCGCGTTCGACAGCGGTTTGAATCGGCAGGTTGCTGAACACGGCCCCATCGACATATCGACGGCCGCCAGCTTCCCAAGGCGGCAGGTAAGGCGGCAGCCCGCTGCTGGCCATGGCTCCGTCAAGCAGGCGGTCATCATCACGGTCGCCAAAGACAACGGGCTCGCCCGTGTCGAGGCAGGCCGCCATCGTGTATGCCCGCACCCCGGCCATCGCACGCACCTCGCCGAACGTCGAGGCGCCTGCGGGAAGGTTGTTCTTGACGAACTTGGCCAGTGCTTGATTGGTGAAGAGGCTGGGTTGGTTGGTCACCAACCGCTGCAGGCCGCCCAGCAGGCTGAGTGACCCCACCATCCCCTGGTCAACCTGCCGCCAGATCGCCTGCTGTCGTCGAGCACCTTCCGCACTGGGGTCAGCGGCAAAGTGGATAGCATTGAGTGCCCCGGCGGAGGTTCCCACCACCAATGCCGGCCGGATGGGGCTTTGGGCGAGCACTTCCAACGCGCCGGACTGCATCGCCCCGTAGTTGCCGCCGCCACTTAGAACGACCGCCAACATGCTGGTCGGCTCCCTGCCTCACTTGATGGGTGGATCCCAAGTCGGTGCCCTGCTGCACCGGCACTCCTCATTGTATCCAAGCTCCGCACACCGGCTGGATGATATAATCTCGGCCATGTCAGAAATGCCCGAAGGCGAGCAGCCACGCAACCCGAGTTTCGAGCAGGCATTGGCGCAAACTCCGGAGGCACCCCCGCCTCCCGAGCCGGCACCGGCGGATGATCAAGGCGACTTCATCCGTTTCCGCCGCCGATCGTTCTATGCTGTCTTGCTGCCGCTGGCTTTTGTCACCGGCCTCGCAGCCGGGTACTTGATGTGGGGCCGCGGGTCGGCTTCGGCCCCGGAAACCCTGGCCGACAGCCCGGCGGCCGCCGCCACACCATCTCGGATGGACGTCAGCGTCGATGACGACCCGTCGATTGGCCCCGCCAACGCCCCGATCACGATCATCGAGTTCAGCGATTTCAACTGCCCCTACTGCCGCCAGTTCAACCAGGTGACCTTCAAGGCGCTGATGGACGCCTATCCAAACCAGATTCGATTTGTGTACCGGGACTATCCGATCACCAGCCAGGAATCATACGTCGCCGCCCTGGCGGCGGAGTGCGCCGGCGATCAAGGCGCATACTGGCCGTTCCACGATGCCCTTTTTTCGGGGCAGTACGACCTTGGCCGGGATGCCTATCAGGCCTACGCAAAGTCGTTGGGCCTGGACAGCACTGCGCTCCTGGCCTGCATCGACTCCGGCAAGTATGGCGATGAAGTCCAAAAGGACGCCCACGACGCCGCCAGCCTGGGCATCACCGGCACACCGACCTTCTTCGTCAACGGCCTCCCGATGGTCGGAGCCCAACCGCTTGCACAATTCACCCGCGTCATCGATGGCGAACTCAAGTAGCCTGGTCTGACCCCCAACTGCGACAGCTCTCTTTGTGACATTTTTCACAATATCAGGTCGTGGGCACATCTGACCGGCGCAGAAAATCCACCAACAGCCGGTTGAATTCTGGCGCCGAATCGATAGGGGTGGCATGGCCCGAACGGGGGAGCACCTCGAGGCGTGCATGGGGAAGACTCTCGGCCAGCGCCACCTTGGCCGCCATGGGTACGATGCGGTCTTCGCCGCCGGCCACCACCAGGCTGGGTTGGCTTATGTCCGGCAGGTCGTTTCGCACATCAAAGGCAGCCAACGCCAGCAGCGTGCGGATGTAGCTTCCGCGTGCATTGCCACCGATACGCTCAGCCGCCACACGCCGCAAGTCCCCCTGAGATTCGTGCGGGAAGAGTGAGCGGGCAACCCACCGTCCCATCCAATCCATCCGGCCGCTCAGCAGCAGGGCAATCCGGCCGGCCCCGCTGAAGGCCGAGGCCCAATGCAGCCGCAAGCGGGCAAATCCGTTCACCAGCGTCAACGTGCGTATCTGCTCCGGGACATGGACCGCCGCCTGCACGGCAACCAACGCCCCCAGAGACAATCCCACCCAATGCGCCGGGCCCAGGCCGAGTTCTCGCGCCAGATTGGTCGCATCTTCTGCCAGGTCCCGAATGCGAATACGCCGGTCGACCGGGGCCGATCGGCCATGGCCGCGGAGATCCATCGCCAACACCCTGCGCGCCTCGCTCAGCACCGGCAGCTGCAGCTCCCAGTCGTCGCTGCAGGATCCCAGGCCATGCAGCAGCACGACCGGCGGGCGGGAGGGCTGGGGCGGTCCGTGGACTTGATAGAAAATGCGCGTGTCTCTCAAGTGAGCCAGCGGCACGATGGGCACCTCGGATGGATCGGCCTCAATTTCACATTTCGGGTTTCCCATCGTTATACATGATGTAACCTTGAAGTCCATCCCTTGTTGGGAGAATGCCCTTGTCCGAGATACGCTTCGAAGACCTGATCGAGGCCCACCACGACGAAATCCACCGCTACTTATGGCGATGGGCCTTGACTTCCAGCGGCCCTGACCCGGAGGCGGACGCTCAGGACCTGACCCAAGAGACCTTCCTGCGCGCCTTCAACGCCTTCGACCGCCTCCGGCCGGGAAGCAATCACCGGGCGTGGTTGTACAAGATCGCCACCAACTGTGCCCGATCAGCCTGGCGAACGGCGGCCCGTGTCCCGACCGCTCCCGAGTCGGCTCTTGACAGGCTCACAGCGCACCCGGGGTCAACGCCTGAACAGCACGTGGTCGATCGCGGCCGCCATCTGATTTTGCGCCAGGCGCTGGCCGAGCTGCCTGCGAAGCAGCAGGCCGCCGTCACGCTGCGCCATCTGCAGGGTCTCGACTACCCAGCTATCGCCGCCGTTCTCGAGTGTTCTGAAGCCAGCGCCCGCGCCAACGTTTACCAGGGGCTCAAGAAGCTCCGACAATCTCTGGTACGGCGTGAGGAGGTTTGAATGTCTCAATACCAAGATCGTGACCAAGCCCGATGGGCCGAAGATCTTCGCCGGGCGCTTCCCGGTCCGTCCGCCGAAGCGACGGCACAGTCAAAAGCGCGAGTGGAGGCCTGGTTCGAGGCCACTGCTCCGACCATCGCCTGGCAGCGTTGGTCCACGCCGATCGGGCCGATCTTCCTGGCCGCCGGTGCCGAGGGGCTGATTCGCATCAGCTATCAGGACTTCACAGGCGGCATTCTTGGCGGAACTCGACCGGCGCGCGCGCCTGGTGGAGGACCCGCAAGCGCTGGCCCCGTACCGCCAGCAGCTGGCGGATTACTTCGCCGGAGAGCGGGATCGATTCTCGCTGCCCCTCGATCTTTCCCGATTGACGGATTTCCAGAAACGCGTTCTGACGACCATCGCCCGCATTCCGGCCGGCGCCGTGTGGTCCTATCGACAGGTGGCGGAGGCCATCGGCAAACCCAAGGCCGCCCGAGCCGTAGGGCAGGCCCTGGGCAGCAACCCGCTGCCCATCATTCTCCCCTGCCACCGCGTGATCGCCAGTGACGGCAGCCTCGGAGGTTACGCTGGCGGACTGCCCATAAAGCGCAGACTGTTGAAGCTAGAAGGCGCGCAGTTGATCTAGGCGCTGCCCAGCCGGCAGGGCCACCCCCATAGGGGGCACCCCATCGGTCAGACGAGGCAGCCGGCCCAGATCCAGATTCACGGCGGCGCAGTGGATGCTTCGGATAAGACTTCTTGAAACTGACTAGCTGTAAGAGGCTTGCAGCTCGGCCACCGGAAGGGTGATCAACCCTTCCGACGGGTCGCCTTCCTGCGAAATTTGCTTCGGATGCAGGGCTGCCAAATAGGCGATATAGGCACCCATGAGAGCATCCAGTTCGCCGGCGGACATGAGATCGTCGAGCGGCAGTTCGCCGGTCAAAATATGATGCCGAGTGATCTCTTCCAAAGCTCGCATGGGATTGGGGATGTCGAGGCCCTTGAGATACAACAAGAGCTGTCGCTGGAGCCGTCCCTCGAGCGTGTTCTTGGCAAGGGGTTGGCGCTCGAGCAAAGCCGTGTAGGCCGCGTTGGGGTGCAGTTCGAGCAGCATCCGTTCTGACGACGGCTCACCGGCCACAAAGCTCCGGTAGCCGAGCCCTTTGAGACGCTTGTGAAGTTGGTGACCGCGTTGGACCCAGCCAGGAGCCAACGCCACCATGCTGGGCGTGTTGGCAATGCGAACGCCTCGCTTGCGCAGTGCGTACTCGCATACCCGCCAGCCACCCCAGGTGGCACCTTCGGGCGGGAGACCAAACCCGCTGCGAATGTCGGCCCTCTCCATCAATCCGATCGGCGGGCCCTGCGGCGCATCCACAGCAGCCACGGCTGCCGATTGCCCGGCTGCGAAGGCCAACACGTCTTCCAGGCCGGCGCTTCCCTGGGCCACCAGACACAGGTCGGCGTCGAGGGCGGCAAAGGGCATCGGCCGGTCGCCGGCCGTGGCATCGATCCCAATGAAGACCGCGTCATCGAACAACATGTCCCCTGCCTCAACGCCGGAGCGCAACAGCCCCCCCCATCTTCCGGCATCTGCACTTAGACGATACAGTAACTTGCGTCCAGTGTCCAACGCAAGCCACGTGGCGATCTCAATCCGAGGCGCCGCCCGTCAAGGCCTCCGCCAGCGCCCGCCAACTGGCCTCATCGGTGTGGTAGGGCGACAACCAGGGCCGCTCTTCCGCCTGGCGCAGAGCGCGTGGCAAACTGGCGCCGCTGCACAGGAGAAACGACACAAACACCCACCGAGTGCGATGGCGGCTCAAACGACTGTGAAGCAAGATGGTCCGACCTTCCTGAAGGCAATCCAGCACGAAGCCACCTGCCAGGCGGCGAGTTTCAAGATCGGCGGCGTCCTCGTCGGCCGTGTCAAGCCACAAGAAGGCAGACGGGGTTGGGCCGATAAAGTGCATCGGCGCGCCCGGTGACAAGTGAACCACGGCGTCGATCCCGGTCTGATCTTGAAAGGCTTTCCAGGTCTTGGGAATCTGAAAGCCTCCGGCAGCGAAGATCCGATCGTGGACCCAGCTCACATAGACTCCTTTGGCCGGTTGGCCCTCTCGCCGATCGAGTATACATCCCGCTTTTGACGCTCGCGAGCCGCACGGATATACTTAGACCACATCCCTCTCATTCGATCAGCGGTTCCCTTGAAGGTGAGCAGCTGACCAATCCCCGCAGGAGGTACGCGCAATGGCTGCACCCGACCAAGAGAAAAAGGGCTTCCGCCTGACCTATGCCACTATGTTTGAGCCTCCCGAGGAACTGCACACCAACTACGAGACCGCCCTGGCGGAACTCAAGGCCGGCATGGGCTCGGATGTGCCCATGTTGATCGACGGCAAGGACGTGTTCGCCGACGAGAAGTTTGAAAACACCTCCCCCATCAACCAGGACTGGATGCTGGCGACCTTCCAAAAGGGCAATGCCGAACATGCCAAACAGGCTTTGAAAGCAGCCCGCCGAGCCACCAAGACGTGGTCCAAGATGCCCTGGCAGGAGCGGATCGCCATCATGCGCAAGGCGGCCGATAACATCAACGAGCGCATTTTCGAATTCGGCGCCGTACTGTCGATGGAGGTGGGCAAGAACCGAATGGAAGCCCTGGGCGACGCCGCCGAGTTGGCCGATTTGATCCGCTACGCCTGCGACCAGATGGAGGCCAATGACGGCTACGTGGTGTCCATGGGCAAGGATCCGCTCAAGGGGTACGACGCCACCAACACCTCGGTGCTTAGGGCCTATGGTGTATGGGTGGTGGTCAGTCCCTTCAACTTCCCGGCAGCCTTGACCGGCGGGCCGTCCGGCGCAGCGCTCGTGGCAGGCAACACGCTGGTCATGAAACCGGCCACCGACACCCCATGGACAGCGCGTCTGCTGGCGGAGTGTTTCCGGGACGCCGGCCTGCCCGAGGGCGCCTTCAACTACGTCACCGGCCCCGGCTCCACGTTGGGCGAAGCGCTGATCAACAGCCCGGAGGTGGATGGGATCACTTTCACCGGCTCATTCGATGTCGGCATGCACATCTACCGGCAGTTCGCAAACGGAAAGTATCCGCGGCCGACGATCCTCGAAATGGGCGGCAAGAACCCCTCGATCGTCTCCCGCCACGCCGATCTCGAGCGCGCCGCCACGGGCATCGTGCGCTCAGCCTTTGGCCTGCAGGGTCAGAAATGCTCAGCTAACTCGCGCATCTATGCCGAAAAGCCCGTCTACGACGACCTTGTGGCTCTGATCGTCGAAAAGACCAAGGCCCTATCGGTCGGCGACCCGACCGACCGCAGCACATTTATGGGCCCGGTCATCAACAAGAGCGCCTATGCGTCATTCAAGGAATTCACCGAGGAGCTGTCGCAATCCGGGACGTTCCTGACCGGAGGCAAGGTTCTCAGCGGAGGCACATTCGACAAGGGCTTCTTCTGCGAGCCGACCGTGGCCGCCAACGTGGACCGGGACCAGCGCCTGTGGAAGCAAGAGATGTTCCTGCCCATCACGATGGTAGAAGCTGTCGACGGCCTGGATGAGGCCATGAGCCTGGCTAACGATGTGGTCTACGGCCTGACGTCCGGCTTCTACGGCACCGAGGAAGAAGCCGACTGGTTCTTCGACAACATCCAGGCCGGCGTGAATTACGCCAATCGTCCTCAGGGATCGACCACCGGAGCTTGGCCGGGGTTCCAGCCATTCGGGGGGTGGAAGGGGTCCGGCTCGTCGGGCAAGAATGCGGGCGGACACTACTACCTGCCGCTGTATATGCACGAACACATCCGCACCCTAATCCGCTAGACCACATTGTCGTGTCCCCGAGGGTCACCGCTCGGGGACACGCCGCACATCCCACCTTCTATGCTCCGACGCTTGGGCTCTGCCCTGATCCTGATCGGCCTGGTTGTGATGGTGGTGTATTGGGTTTCTTCCACCATCGGCCAAGGCAACGCGCTCACCCTGCTCGCCGGCGCCGTTTGCAGCCTACTTGGGTTATGGCTGCGGCGAAGGGCCGTCCCCCAGGCAGCCGCCGAGACCGGCCGTTTCCGCACGCTGAAACGCCTGATGACCCCTCCAGACGAGCCAGACGGGGATGCCGAATGACCGCCTGCCTACCCGCTGGAGGATAGTGTCAATTTGTGAATTTCCTCACAATCCGAGCAGGCTGGAGGCATGTTCGCCTCGCCGCCGAACGGCCGGGATGTTGTATGATGATCGTGCCTCCGAGCGTCACCACCACGGCCAAAACACAAATGACGGGATGGTGCTAAGTCACGATGCCTGACCACAACTTTGATTTGTTGGTGATCGGATCCGGCCCTGCCGGCCAACGCGCCGCCATCCAAGCGGCCAAGATCGGCAAACGCGTGGCCGTGGCCGAGAGGCGATCCGTTGTCGGCGGCGTTTGCATCAACACCGGCACCATACCCAGCAAGACCCTGCGGGAAGCCGCTCTCTATTTGTCTGGTTACAGCGAACGCGGCCTGTATGGCTCGTCCTACGCCGTCAAGGAACACATCACGGTCGACGATCTGCTCTTCCGCGCCAACCACGTCATCCAGAACGAAATCGATGTCATTCGCCACCAGTTGCGGCGAAACGGCGTCGAGCTGTACTCGGCCGAGGCCTCGTTCGTCGACCCACACACACTGCGGCTCAAGGACGTCGACTCATCGGACGAGCGCGAGGTCAGCACGGATTTCGTTGTCATCGCCACCGGCACCTCGGCCACACGCCCTGAGCATATCCCCTTCGACGCTTCCCGCATTCTTGCCAGCGACGACATCATGCACCTCGACACCATCCCACGCACGCTGACGGTGGTCGGAGGAGGTGTGATCGGCTTGGAATATGCCAGCATCTTCTCGGCACTGGGCGTGCGGGTCACAGTGGTCGACCGCCGCCCCAACTTGCTGCCCTTCGTAGACGAAGAGATCGTGGACGCGCTCGTTTATCAGATGCGTCAGGATCGCGTCACTTTGCGACTGAATGAAACCGTTCGCCACATCACACCCGAATCCGAAAACGGCAAGGATGACGTGCGGATCGACCTCGAGAGCGGCAAGGAGATTTGGACGGAGAAAGCTCTGTACAGCATCGGGCGAACCGGCGCCACGAAGGATCTCAACCTGGCCGCAGCCGGGCTGCAGGCCGATGAGCGCGGCCGGCTGTCGGTGGATGAGAACTACCAAACCGAGGTTCCCAACATCTACGCTGCCGGCGATGTCATCGGTTTTCCCAGTCTGGCGGCGACCTCGATGGAACAGGGGCGCCTGGCCAGCTGCCACGCGTTTGGCATCCCGGCCAACAGCGTACCCGAGTTGTTCCCCTACGGGATCTACACCATCCCCGAGATCTCGACCGTCGGGCGGACCGAGGCAGAACTCACCGAGGCCGGCATTCCGTATGAGGTGGGCAAGGCCCACTACCGCGAGATCGCTCGCGGCCAGATCATTGGGGATCAGTCGGGGTTGTTGAAGTTGATCTTCCACCTGGAGACACGCAAGCTTCTGGCGGTTCACATTATCGGCTCCGGCGCCAGCGAGCTGATCCACATCGGCCAGGCGGTGCTGGCTTTTGGGGGGACGGTGGACTATTTCGTCGAAACGGTGTTCAACTACCCCACCCTGGCTGAATGCTACAAGACAGCCGCCTTTGACGGGATCAATCGTCTCGGCTGACCAGCGAATCATCTTTTCAAGCTCTGGCCTTAGGAGATAACTCGATGACGCTTGAGGTACCCGAACCGGCCCAACGCCCTTTCCTCCGGCGAATCTTTATCAGTCCTGATGAACCCCGCCTGCGCGCCGGATGGCGACTGCTGATCCATACCATCCTCCTGATTATCTCCCTGCTGATTTTCAGCAACATCTTCGGCGTGATCGGGTACCTGACAAACACGATTGATCTGCAAGCTGTGGCCAGCGGGCAGGACCTGGGTTTGACCGTTCTGACTCTCGCCACTCCGGTCGCCTTCACGCTCGCCACCTGGATCGCCCGCCGCTTCCTCGATCGCCGCTCGTTTGTCTCGCTCGGCTTCCGGCTCGATCGACACGTAAGCCTCGATCTTGCCTTTGGGTTCTTGCTGCCCGGGGTGCTGTTCGGCCTGATCTACGCTTTCGAATCCGGGATGGGCTGGCTCACCTTCCAGGGCACGGCGTTGCAGACCGGCTCTTGGAGCGGGGCTTTCTGGGGCCTGCTGGCAGGCTTGGTGCTGTTTGTCATCGTCGGCTATCAGGAGGAACTGCTCAGCCGGGGCTATCACCTGCAAAACCTGGTGGATGGGCTCAACCTGCCCTGGGGCATCCTGCTCTCATCAGCGGTGTTTGCGCTGCTGCACCTGGCCAATCCGTCCGCCGACTGGGTATCCACCCTCGGGATTCTCTTCGCAGGTTTCTTTCTCGCCTACGGATGGGTACGCACCGGCAAGCTGTGGCTGCCGATCGGACTGCACATCGGGTGGAACTTCTTTGAGGGCACGGTCTTCGGGTTCCCGGTCAGCGGGACTGGCGGATTTAACTTCATCCATCAGACGGTGGCCGGACCCAAGCTGATCACCGGCGGCGGATTCGGCCCAGAAGCAGGTCTGGTGGTCTTGCCGGCCATGGCGCTGGGCGCCGTGGCCATTTGGTGGTACACACGCCGCCGGTCGGTGGAGATGCCCCCCAAACCCGGGCCGGACGACCGCCGCTGAGGCCGCCTCTTTACCCGGCGATCGTGGCCCACGAATCGAAGCCCATGTGTCACCAGAGGGCTCACGCCAATGGACGGTGCGCTCTGTCCTGACGACTGGGCATCGAGATCAAGCTTGCCAGTTCCGGGCGCTCCACTTGCATGTCGTCGATCGGCGCACCTGTCTCCCCGCGGCCGAAATCTTCGGAAGGCGCCCGCGGCTTCTTCCTTCTTCAGCCTGATGAGGGGCCAAAGTGGACGGCCGATGTCACCCAAAGAAATCGACGATCGGATTATCATAGAGAAAGGGAGCAGCCCGGTATTGGTCCGGCCGCGGGGACGATCCACTCTCCCCACGATCATTGACCATCAAGCTCCGCGCGTCGTCCAGAGCCTGCGTTCTGACGGCGTTCGAGAACACAACCATTCCGTCCTACATGGCACCCGAAAGGAGCCCAACTCATGGCAAAGGTCGCAATCAACGGACTGGGCCGCATCGGTCGCGCAGCGTTCAAGGTTATTCTTGACACGCCGGGTCTGGACCTCGTGGCCGTCAACGACATCGTGCCGATCGACAATATCGCCTATCTCCTGAAGTACGACACAGCGTACGGCCGGTACGCCAAGTCGGTCGAGCACAAAGAGGGGGAGCTGATCGTCGACGGTCAGTCGATCAAGTTCTTCAGTGAAAGGGATCCCGCCCAACTGCCTTGGGGAGACCTCGGCGTCGATTTGACCTTCGAATGCACCGGCGTCTTCACCAAGAAGGCTGATCTCGAGAAACACCTGCAGGCGGGCGCCAAGCACGTAATCCTCTCGGCACCCACCAAGGAAGCCGAAGTGATGACCATCGTCCATGGCGTGAACTCGCCAGAGGGCGAGGCACCCGCGGTGATCTCATGCGCCAGCTGCACCACCAACTGCATTACGCCGGTGGTGGAAATCATGGGTAGACGGGTCGGGGTCAAGAAGGCCATTATGACCACCATCCACGCCTACACCTCCACCCAGGCGATCGTCGACGCGCCATCGAAGAAGTTTCGCCGGGGCCGAGCCGCCGCCGCCAACTTTGTCCCCACATCCACCGGGGCCGCCATCGCTACGACCAAAGCGCTGCCTGAACTGGAGGGCCGGTTCGACGGCGTGGCCATCCGGGCCCCCATTCCGGTGGGGTCGATCGCTGACATCGTGTTCGTGACCGAGCGCGACACAAGCGTTGAAGAGCTTGGCAACATCTTCCGCGAAGAAGCCGCCACGGAACGCTACAAGAAGGTCTTGGCGGTCTCGGAAGACGAACTCGTGTCATCGGACATCGTGGGGGACTCACATGCCTCGATCATCGACCTCCCAATGACTCAGGTCGTGGACGGCAACCTGGTCAAGGTGATGACCTGGTACGACAACGAGTGGGGCTACACCAATCAGATGATTCGCGAAGCCTCACGCATGCTGGGGGTGTAGCCGCGTCGTTTCCGTTCGGCAGTGCGTAACTGCCGCCGACACCGATCGCCGGGGAGTATGACGACTCCCCGGCGTTTTCCATCCATCTTCCCGGGCCCCACGCCCGGCCTCCGGCCCACTGCCGAAACTGCCTCTTGACAGAACAGCACGTTTGTTCTATTGTTGGTCAACACAGAACACCTGTTCTACAGGAGGTTTGTCATGTCGGCTATACCGTCTACCCGTAAGAACTCCCACCTTCTCACTCGATTGGCGAGGCGCCCTGCGCCGAGCCATCCGCCAGGCACCTGCCCAACGCGGCCTGATCTTCGGAATGGTCCTCGTCGTCGCCCTGGTGGCCTTCGAAACCTTCAACTTCAGCACCACCCAGTTCGCCCTCAACGATCTGCTCGGCGACTTTGCCTTTGCCGGCATTGGCTGGGCTACCATTCTGGCCCTGGCCTTCTGCAGCATCGACTTCGCCGGCATCGCCCGCTTGCTCACACCAGAAACTGGACACAAGGCCCAGGCCGAGGTGTGGTATCTGCTCGTCGCCTGGCTGCTGGGCGCCACGATGAACGCGATGCTCACCTGGTGGTCCGTCTCGCTCGCCCTGATCCAACACCAGGGACTGGGCAATGAAGTGCTCGGGAGGGCAGCTTTGCTGAACAGTGTGCCAGTGTTCATTGCAGCACTGGTATGGCTGATCCGAGTCCTGCTCATCGGCAGCTTGACGCTGACCGGGGAGCGCCTGTTCACCCTCGGCCAACGCAAGCCATCCGCCGTCTCATCCCGACGGCCCTCCGCCAGGGCAGCCGCCCCCGTCGCAGGCACGAACAGCGGCAACCCTTCCCGATCCCGGCCCGCTCCCAGACGAGAGCCGACTTACGCCCCCGATCCGATGATCGCTCGGGCGCAAACGCGCCGCTAGCTTATGACCTCCGTCACCGGGAGACGCGTACCTCCCGGACGAGGGGCCCTGTCCCGGCCTTCGAGCCCACAGGGCCCCTCTTTTTCCACCTTGCTCGTGATGGTGCCGGCCGCATTGATCCTCGTCTTCGGCCTGGCGGTCAATGCAGCCTGGACCGCCCTGCAGCCATCATTTGCGTCGCTGGCGGCTGGCGGCTCCCAAGCGGCCGCCGCGCCCAACGCCCCTCCCCACCCGGACGGCGACCTGTCATCAGCCTTCACGCCTCAGGTCCTTCGCTGGTCTGACAAGATCCACGCTTGGGCCACTGAGACCGGGTTGAATCCCAACTTAATCGCCGTCGTGATGCAAATCGAATCCTGTGGGGACCCCGAAGCCCGATCGCCCTCTGGCGCACTGGGGCTCTTCCAGGTCATGCCCTATCACTTCCTGCCGGGCGACGACCCATTCGACCCCGACACCAATGCCCGGCGCGGTCTCGCCTATCTGTCTGCTGGAATCCGCTTGGCGGACGACAATCCGGCGGTCGCATTGGCCGGATACAACGGCGGCCACAGCCTGATCCAACTGGGCCCCTCCCAGTGGCCCGATGAGACTCGCCGCTACGTCTCGTGGGGTTCCGGAGTGTTAAAAGACATCGCCAGCGATCGAGTGCCCAGTCCGACACTCTCCCGCTGGCTGCAAGCCGGTGGTGACGCGCTCTGCGCCCAAGCACAGCTCAGTCACCTAGCGTCCACAGAACCTTAGGCTCCGTCCACCCCCGGATCATCCACTTCAGATTGGATCCGGCCTCTCGTCGGGGCATGCGCTTCCCCCGGTGTCGTTCGGTCGCCCACGTCGACCGCATTCGCCTTTGGGGGGATCCCCGTCAGCCGAGGCAGCCAAACAGAAAACGTCGTGCCTTGGTCCGGCTCCGAAGCCACCTCAATATTGCCGCCATGACTGCGCGTGATCCAGTAGGCGATGGAGAGACCCAGGCCCGCCCCCCCACCTTTCGACCGTTGGCGAGACATGTCGGATCGATAGAAGCGCTCAAACACATGCGGGAGATCCTCGGTCGGGATGCCAGGACCCGTATCGGTGACGGTCATACGCGCCCATTCGCCGACACAAGCCAGGCCAATATCGACTTGGCCGCCCTTCGGTGTGTATTGGATCGCATTCGAAAGGATATTGAGCATGACCTGCTTGAGCCGGTCTCGATCTCCAACTACTCGGGCCTGGTCTTCACGGCCAATCCGGAGTTCGACCTTGTCCAGCGCCAGCATCTTGCCTTCTTTGTAGACATCCAAGAGCAGCGTATCCAGCTCCACCACGTCGTGCGCGATCGGCAGGCGGCCGGATTCGGCCTGCGCCAGAATGAGTAGATCATTCACCAATCGCGTCATGCGTTTGACTTCCGAGTCAATGGCTTCCATCAACTCCTTGTCTGGCTCCGACAGCCGCCGGAGCAGATCTAGATTTCCCCTAATGGCGGTCAACGGCGTACGCAGTTCGTGCGACACATCAGCCAAGAAGCGCCGCTGGACTTCGAAGAGCCGCTCCAGCCGCTCGAGCGTTTCGTTAAAGGCTAAAATCAACCGGCCAACTTCGTCTTTGCCAGCGCCATGCTCGGGAATCCGTCGCGACAGGTCATCGGCTCGGGTGATCTGCAGCGCCGTTTCCGTCACACGGTCCAGCGGCCGCAAGGCGGCTCCCGCCGTGGTCCAGCCAACCAAGGCGGCGATAATCAAAGAGCTCAGGCCGCCCCCGATCAGCACGATCAGAAGCAGCCGCTGCGCTTGATCCACCGGCGTCAATGATGTCGCCAGTTGAAGATAACCAACCACATGCTCCCTTTCCGTACCCAGCACAGGAACGGTAAGGACGCGCATGTGCGTTCCATTCATGCTTATCGTGGAGAAAGTACGGACCGTGTCGTTCAGTTGATCCGGGTCGAATGCGTGCCCGATATCGGGCACATTCGCCGATTGGTTGCGCAGACCGAGCTGGCTATCCCACACCTGCACATAGACATTGGTCGTCAAATCGAGCGCGCGCAGAGTAAAGGCCAGGGCGTCCGTGGATTGACTGGCGAGAAGGATATCGTCCGCCGTCTTGGCCAAGGTGTCGTCCGCCTGCCGAACCATGCTCAACGACACAATCGAGTACACGGCCGAACCAAACAGGATAAGGACGACCCCTAAGACACTTGTATACCAAACCGTCAAGCGGCCGCGAAGCGTCAAGCCGGCTCCCTTAGAACGTACCCCACCCCGCGGACTGTGTGGATCAAGCGTGGCTCTCCTTCGGCCTCGAGTTTCTGCCTCAGATAGCGCACGTAGACCTCAATGATGTTGCTCTCGCCCCCGAAGTCATAGCTCCATACTCGGTCGAAGATCACATCCCGGGTGAGTACCTGGCGGGGATGACGCATGAACAATTCCAACAGCTCGTATTCCTTGGCCGTCAGCTCCACCGGGCGGTCCCCACGAAAGGCCTGGTGTGTCCCAGTATCCAATTTCAAATCGACGTAGTTCAGCACGGGAGGCACTTCGGATTTGGTCCTGCGGAGCAGGGCGCGAATGCGCGCCAGCAGCTCGTCGAGCGCAAACGGTTTGACCAAGTAGTCGTCGGCCCCGGCGTCCAAACCACGGACTCGGTCCTCAACGGCATCCTTGGCTGTCAGCATCAGAATTGGGATATCGCCGGTACGCCGAAGCTGCCGGCACACCTCCAGCCCATCCAATTCCGGCAGCATCACATCCAACACCACCAGGTCAGGCGGAGAGGCCTCGGCCAGATCAAGGCCGCGTTCTCCATCCAGAGCCGTCTTCACGTCGTAGCCCTCGTAGGCCAAGCCCCGTTGAAGGAATTGGACAATGCGCTCTTCGTCTTCGATGACCAGAATTGTCTCACGCATCAGAACCTCACCCGCGAAACTATATCACACCCCATGTTCCAGCCTCTCCGATCGACCAAAAGAGCCGCCCAGGTCCGGGCGGCTCTTGGATTCCCACAACGCGACTATCCCCAAACTACGACAACTCGACGGTGGCTCCAGCCGCCTCGAGTTTGCCCTTCGCATCCTGGGCCGCTTCCTTCGCCGCAGCTTCCAGCACTTTCGCATCGGCTGTCTCTGCCAGATCCTTAGCATCCTTCAGCCCGAGTGAGGTGATCTGCCGAATGGCCTTAATGACGTCGATCTTCTTGGGACCGACATCCTTGATGACCACATCGAACTCGGTCTGCTCCTCGGCGGCCTCACCTGCGCCAGCCGCTCCACCGGCGGGCATTGCGGCCATCGCCACTGGCGCCGCCGCTGACACCCCCCACTTCTCTTCCAGCATTTCTGTGAGCTCCGCTGCTTCAAGGACCGTAAGCTTGCTCAGCTCATCTACCAATTTCTCAAGATCTGCCATGATCACGTTTCTCCTGATGTTCTATTTGTGCGAATTTTCACAAAGGCGTCGGTTAACCTGTTTCGGCTGCCGGCGGGCTCGTATCTGCGTAGGCCTTGACAACGTTGACAACCTGTCGGACCGAACTGGCGACGACACTTGCCACACGTCGACCGGGTGCCTGAAGTACGCCCAAGAATTGGGCCTGCACGACCGACATCGGCGGCAAATCGGCCAGGCGCTCGACCTGGGCCTTCGAGAAGATTTGTCCCTCGACGATTGCCCCCTTGACCTTGAGGAGTTCGCCTTCCTTGGCCAAGTCGACAATGGCCTTTGCCACAGCCGGAATATCGTCAGTCGCAAAACCCATCGCCGTGGTGCCTTCGAAGGCACCCTCCGGCGTGCCGATCCCAGCTTCATCGAGGACCAGTTTCATCAAGCTGTTCTTGACGATGTGGAACTCGCCGCCTACTTCACGCAGCTTCTTACGCAGCTCCTCAAGGTCCGCAACAGTGACCCCAGAGTAGCTTGTGAGCACATGTCCGCGGCTGCCCTCGATTAGGCGCCTGTATTCTTCGACCAGTTCATTCTTTCGTTCCTTGGTGATGGCCAAGTGAGCCTCACCTCCTTTCAAAACAAAATGTCTTTGCTTCGCGCACGCAGCCTCAGCAAAGACACCTTCGGCACTTCTCATATCGGCATGAGTGCCGTTTGGTCTTCACCTGGGCAGGAGATTAAGCCCACACGGGCACCTGCTGTCTTGGGCGAAGCAGCTTGCATTGTATCAGGCCCTCCCCAAAACGCCTAGGGACGGGCCCTGGAATCTACATGGCCAACGCGGTCGCGGGATCGACCTTGATACCCGGGCCCATGGTGGTTGTGACCGTCACCTTGCGAACGTAGGCTCCCTTGGCCGAGGCCGGTCTCGCATGGCGCACCGCTTCCATCAGCGCCGCCAAATTCTCGACCAGTTGTTTGGTTTCGAAGGACGCCTTTCCTATGGGCACATGCAGGTTAGCGGTGCGATCCAACCGGAATTCCACCCGGCCGGATTTCAGCTCATCGATGACCCGGGCGAGGTCATCACCGGGAACCACGGTGCCCGCCTTCGGATTGGGCATAAGGCCACGCGGCCCAAGGATCTTGCCCAACCTGCCGACCTGCCCCATCATCTCGGGCACGGCCACGGTGGCATCAAAGTCGGTCCATCCATCCTGGATCTTCTTGATCAGGTCCGAATCGGCCACGAAATCGGCGCCGGCCTCTTCCGCCGCCCGCGCAGCCTCGCCTTCGGCGAACACCACCACGCGCACCGACTTGCCCAGCCCATGCGGCATCATCACCGTTTCACGGACCTGCTGCTCTGCGTGACGCGGATCGACTCCCAACCGAATGTGAACCTCTACCGTCTCGTCGAACTTGGCGTAGGCGTTGTCCCTTGCCAGAGCCAAGGCATCTTCCGGGGAGTACAACTGGTTTTTGTCGATGGTCGCAGCAGCTTCTTCGTACTTCTTACCGTGCTTAGGCATGCTCAATCTCCCTGTGGTCCAAGCGGGTTACCTTTGAGGCACCCTCCCACATCTCATACAATCAATCGCTGATAACGATCCCCATGTTTCGGGCTGTGCCTTCGACCTGGCGCATCGCACCCTCAATGTCGACGGCATTAAGATCCGGCATCTTCACGTTCGCAATCTCGCGAATCTGCGCCCGCGTCACCTTGCCAACTTTCTCGCGGTTGGGCTCGGGGGAGCCTTTCTCGACCCCCGCCGCCTTGCGCAGAAGCACCGCAGTCGGGGGTGTCTTCAGGATAAACGTGAAGGAACCATCCTGATAGATCGTGATCTCCGCCGGAATGATCTCGCCAGGCTTGTTGGAGGTCCTGGCGTTGTACTCCTTGCAGAAGCCCATCAGGTTGATGCCGTGGGGGGCCAACGCCGGCCCGATCGGGGGCGCGGGATTGGCTTTGCCTGCCTCAATTTGCAGTCTAACGACAGCTTTCACTTTCTTGGTTGCCACAGTTCATTCTCCTCCAGTGGTCCTAGCGGGCAGTCAGGCTGCCCTCCCACCTTATTGCCAGGTCGCCTCTATGCCTTCTCGACCTGGAGAAAATCCAATTCCACGGGCGTTTCGCGGCCGAAGAACGACACCATCACCCGCACTTTGGCGCGTTCCATATCGATGTCGTCCACAGTGCCGATGAAATCATTGAACGGTCCATCGATGATTCGGACCTTCTGGCCGATCTTGTAGGTCACCTTGATGCGGGGCGCTTCCGCTTCCATACGCTTGATAATTTGGGAGACTTCTTCGGGCCTAAGCGGCGTCGGCTCGTTGCCCATGCCGACGAAACCCGTTACGCCAGGCGTGTTGCGAACGACGTACCATGAGTTTTCGCTCAGGATCATCTGGACGAGGATATAACCGGGGAAGACACGGCGTTCTACCGTGCGGCGCTTGCCGTCTTTGACTTCGATTTCTTCTTCGGTTGGGACCACGACGTCAAAGATGCGATCCTTCATGCCCATCGAATCGATGCGCTGCTCCAGATTGTGGCGCACCTTGTTCTCCTGGCCGGAGTAGCAGTGAATCACATACCACAGGCGGTCGTCATCGGGCACCTCGGCGGCAGGTTCTTCGTCGTCTTCCGCCAGCGGGCGCTCCGCTTGATCTTCGTCGTCTTCAACCTCATCCGCCGGCTCATCATCAACGGCATCTGGTTCAACTTCCACTTCGGCCTCTTGATCATCGGCCGGCGCCTCTTCCAGTTCAACCTCGGCTTCTGGCTCCGGCTCGGCCATCTGAGCCTCGACGGGTTCTTCCTCCGCCCCCGCCACCGACTCAGTCAAGGCGGGAGCCTCTTGCCCTGTTTGATCTTCTGGCGCCGGAGCGTCGGCCATCGCCTCCGCCCGCTCATCCGCCAGCTCCGCCAATCCCTCCGCCTCGGCTTCGTCGACCACCGGCGCGTCAATTTCCGCCTCCGATTCGCCGATGTCCTTGGCCTCGGCTTCGACCTCAGCCGCCTCGGGGTCGTACGCCTCACCTTGAGCTTCGTAGGCTGTCTCAGGCGCCGCTGGGCTCAGATCGTCCGCTGCCGGCTGATCCTCACTGATTTCGAGGTGCGATTCCAGTGCCTCGGGATTCTCCGCGGGATCACCCTCCACCGGCGGCACATTTGCCGCCGTGGCCTCCGTTCCGGGCTCCAGATTTTGCCGTTCTTCGTCACTCATGTGTTCCGACCTATCCACCGAGGCCAATCACGAATCCGATCAGCTTGGAAAACAGAAAATCAAGCGATCCCAGCAGCGCGCTCATCACAGCCAGAACCACCAGCACGATAATTGTCAATCGTATGGCTTCCTCACGCGTCGGCCAGCTGACCTTGCGCAGCTCTCCCACCGTCTCCCGAAACAGGCGGACGATTACATTGGGCTGCTTCCGGGCTGCGGATTGCGCTTTCGCCATCACTTACTCCTTAGGGATCAAACGACGCCGACTCGTGGCGGCGTCGCTCACTTCGTTAGGCAGGCGAGGCAGGAATTGAACCCGCAACCCCCGGTTTTGGAGACCGGTGCTCTGCCAAATTGAGCTACTCGCCTGTGATGGGCGGATATTCGCCCCTCTTCACTTCGTCTCCCGGTGCAGCGTGTGCTTGCCACACCTCGGGCAAAACTTGTTCAATTCCAACCGCCCGGGGTCGTTGCGGCGGTTCTTTTCAGTTGTATAGTTCCGCTCCTGGCAGACGGTACATTCCATCGTCGTGACCGGGCGGACATCCTTCTTAGCCATAGATCTTCCCCGAGAGGGCTCTCAGGCCCTCATCTCCAGTATCGTCTTACTCTATGATTTCCGTGATGACACCGGCGCCGACGGTCAGGCCGCCTTCGCGGATGGCGAATTTCAATCCCTTTTCCAACGCCACCGGCATGATCAGCTCCACCGTCAGATTCACACTGTCCCCTGGCATCACCATCTCCACCCCCTCCGGCAGCTCGATCGTCCCCGTCACATCCATCGTCCGAATGTAGAACTGCGGCCGATAGCCTGTGAAGAACGCCTTGTGCCGGCCCCCCTCTTCCTTCGTCAACACATATACCTCGCCCAGGAACTTCTTGTGCGGCGTGATCGACCCTGGCGCCGCCACCACCATCCCGCGCTCCACATCTTCCCGCTCGATCCCCCGCAGCAGCAGGCCCACATTGTCCCCCGCCTGCCCTTCATCCAGCGTCTTGTGGAACATCTCCACGCCGGTCACCACCGACGACATGCTCTTCTCTCTCAACCCTACGATCTCTACGTTGTCCCCGGTGTGCACTATCCCTCGATCGATCCGGCCCGTCACCACCGTCCCCCGGCCCTTGATCGAGAACACATCCTCCACCGGCATCATGAACGGCTTGTCCGTCTCTCTCACCGGCTCCGGTATGTATTCGTCCACCACTCGCAAGAGTTCCTTGATGCTCGCATACTCCTCCGCATCCGGATCCTCGCTCGTGCTCTCCAACGCCTTCAGCGCACTCCCCCTCACAATCGGCGTCTCGTCCCCAGGAAACTCGTACTCGTTCAACAGCTCTCGAAGCTCCAATTCCACCAGCTCCAAAAGCTCCTCATCGTCCATCATGTCCACTTTGTTCAAATACACCACGATCGCCGGCACTTCCACCTGCCGCGCCAGCAGCACGTGCTCCCGCGTCTGCGGCATCGGCCCGTCCGGCGCCGCCACCACCAGAATCGCCCCGTCGACCTGCGCCGCTCCCGTGATCATGTTCTTGATGTAGTCACGGTGACCCGGCATGTCCACATGGGCGTAGTGACGCTTCTCCGTCTCGTACTCCACATGCGCGATGGCGATCGTGATCCCCCGTTCCTTCTCCTCCGGCGCATTGTCGATCCGGTCGAACGGGGTGAAGTCCGCAAATCCCTTCAAAGAACTGTATTTCGTGATCGCCGCCGTCAGCGTCGTCTTCCCGTGGTCGATGTGCCCCATCGTTCCCACGTTCATATGCGGCTTCGTCCGCTCGTATTTCTGCTTGCCCATGATTGCAATCTCCTTCGTGACAAAGGTGGCCAAACCCTGCCACCGGATCGAGAGCCCTCAACGGGATTTGAACCCGTGACCTCGTTCTTACCAAGAACGCGCTCTGCCGACTGAGCTATGAGGGCACTTCGGCTTGCACCTTCGCCGGCATCCTGCCGCCACAGCAACGCGGGGAGCTTCTCCCAGTGGGCGGTGAAGGATTCGAACCTCCGAAGGCTATGCCAGCTGATTTACAGTCAGCCCCCTTTGGCCACTTGGGTAACCGCCCAACATATTAGGTTGCCGTGCAGCGACCGGGCTCAACTTAGTCCCGCCGCCACCTGTCTCCAGCCCAACCGGAGACAAGCCGACGACGGGAGTCGAACCCGTAACCTACCGCTTACAAGGCGGTCGCTCTGCCATTGAGCTACGTCGGCGTTAAAAACGCGCCCAACCCGCGCGGCGCATGCAAATTATACCAAACACAAGTTGGGCCTCAAGGCGGCCTGAGTTTATCAGTATTTAGGGGGGTCGTCAATGTTCCGCCGTGCGGGAGGTCGCCTAGCTGCCAGCGCCCGCCGAGCCCTTAACCCGCGGGCTTCCCAGACCGCATACAGGCCAATTGAACCAGCCACGGCGGCGTTCAAGGACTCGACATTACCTCTCATCGGAATCCTGAGCAAGAAATCACAGCCCTCGCGGACCAGCCTGCGCAGGCCCGCCCCCTCGCTGCCGACGACCAACGCCATCGGGCCGCCGAGGTCGATTTCGCCTGCAGTCTGCGCGTCTGCGCTCCCCTCCAAACCCGTGATCCAGACGCCATCCCCCTTGAGCGCCACGATCGCTTGGTGCAGATTCTCGCGGGCAATGAGCAGATGCTCGCAGGCCCCGGAGGAGGCACTCACCACGGCCGGGGTGACCCCAGCCGCACGACGGGAGGGGATGGCCACGCCATGCACGCCTACGGCTTCAGCCGTGCGCAGCAGCGTCCCAAGATTCTGAGGGTCTTGAATCAGGTCCAACAGCAGGATGAAGGGAGGCTCCGATCCCTGCGCTGCGGACGCAAGCATGTCGGACAGACTGACGTAGGTGAACTGCGAGCATTCGGCCACCACACCCTGATGGTTGGCGTTTTGGGCGCCCAAGTCCTTCCGATCGACATACCGAATCGGAACGGACATGTCCTTCGCCAGTTCGAGGATGTCCCGAAGCCGACCTTGAACCTCGGCTCGGCGATCGACAAGAACGCGGTGCACCTTGCGCCGCCCCGCTCGAAGGACTTCATAGACCGGATTCCTGCCGTAGATACCCTCGTAGTTGCCACCGGCCAAGATGGCCCCGCCTTCCTCGGCTGGCTCTAGAACGTGGCGTCTAGGACTGGAACCGCCAGGTCGAGCCGCCCTTGGTGTCTTCAATGATCACGCCCAGCGAGGTCAGGCCGTCGCGAATGCTGTCAGCCAATTCAAACTCCCCCTGTTCCCTCAAACGCTGTCGGATGTCAAGAAGGAGTTCAATGTAGGGGCCGGCCTCGGCCGGCGTTGACTCCGCCTCCAGGCGCAGTCCCAAAACGCGCGTCAATTCTTTAAGCTCTGCCTGGGCCTCAGCAAGACTTTCCTGCCCAGCGCCGATGTCCCGGGCTTGGTTGATGGCGCGCACCAAATCGAATACGTGACTCATGGCGGCCGCCGTGTTGAAGTCGTCATCCATGGCGGCCTTGAATCCAGCTTGGGCGGCGGCCACGCGCGCGGTCAGTTCTGCTTCGCTGGCCGGGTCACCCTCACCGACGGCCTCGGCCCGCAGCCCACCCTTTAGACGCTCCAGCGCGCTGGTCGCCTGCTGGATGACGTCGTCATTGAACACAAGCGGGCTGCGATAGCTTCCGTTAAGCACGGCCATCCGGAGCACATCCCCAGGGTGTTCGTCCAGAAAAGCTTCGATGCTGATAATGTTGCCCACCGACCTGGACATCTTCTCGCCAGTCAGCTGCATCATCCCATTGTGAACCCAGTAGCGAGCAAAAGGCTTGCCGGTCAGCCCTTCGGTCTGGGCAATCTCGTTCTCATGGTGAGGGAAGATCAAATCGGCGCCCCCGCCATGAATGTCGATCTGTTCGCCCAGGTGGTGGAGACTCATCGCTGAGCACTCGATATGCCATCCAGGGCGCCCGCGCCCCCAAGGACTTTCCCAAGAAGGCTCGCCGGCTTTGGCGGCCTTCCACAATGCAAAGTCCGCCGGATTCTCTTTGCGCGGATCCACCTCGAGCCGCGCCCCGGCTTGCATGTCCTCCACTTTCCGACCCGAAAGCTTCCCGTAGTCCGGATCGCTTTCCACGCGAAAGTAGACATCCCCATCGACCTCATAGGCATGTCCGTTGTCGATCAAACCTTCGACCATCTCGAGAATGAATTTGATTTCGGTGGAAACTCGTGGAAACACGCTGGCGGGAAGGACATTCAGATCCTTTAGATGTTGATCGTATTCCTTCAGATGCCGTTCGGCAAGCGTGAGTGGGTCTTCGCCCAGCTCCTGGGCGCGCTGGATGACTTTGTCGTCCACGTCGGTGTAGTTCATGACGTGGTCCACACGATAGCCACGGTACTCGAGATAGCGCCGGATGATATCGAAGACGATGGACGACATGCCGTGGCCTACATGCGCCTTTCCATAGACCGTCGGCCCGCACACATACATCTTGACCACACCGGCCTCGAGCGGTTCGAAAGGTTCCTTTTTCCGGCTGAGGGTGTTGTAGATGGTCAGGCTCATGCTTGACTACCCCGAGCCCCGGCCTTTTCGGCCATCCTGCTCCGGACGAGCGAAAATCATCCGCCCCGCCGCGGTCTGCAGGACCTTGGTGACCAAGACATCAACCGCCGAACCGATGAGCGGCTTGCCGTCCTCGACGACCACCATCGTCCCATCGTCCAAGTAGCCCACACCTTGGCCCGATTCCTTGCCCTCCTGGATGACCTGCACTTCGAGAGTCTCGCCGGGCAAGAAGACTGCCTTTACAGCGTTGGCGAGCTCATTGATGTTTAGGACAATCACTCCTTGGAGCTCAGCCACCCGGTTCAGGTTGTAGTCGTTGGTGACGATCGGACAGCTCAGCTGCTTGGCCAGGATCACCAGCTTATCGTCCACGCCGCGCACGCCCTCCACGTCCAAATCAGTGATCTGGATAGGAACGCTGCTGTCCTTCTGAAGGCGATTGAGAATATCCAACCCCCGACGGCCCCTTTGACGCCGCAAGCCATCCGAAGAATCGGCGATGTGTTGTAGTTCCAGCAGGACAAAGGAGGGGACCAGCATGGGCCCGGCGACAAATCCAGTCCGGCCAATGTCGGCGATACGGCCGTCGATGATCACGCTCGTGTCAAGCAGCACTCGGCGGCCTCCCCCTTTACCGCGACCGCCATCTTCGCCGCCGGCAGGGAAACGCGCCCGCAGCATGTGAAAAATGTCATTCTGGCGCATGACGAAGATCGCCACACCCAAATAACCGAAGACCACCGCAGCGATGAATGGAAGAAGCTGTCCGAAAGGAGACGGCAAGAGCGACAGCGGAAAGGAAAGCAGGGCAGCAACGATCAAGCCGACCACCAGACCCATCAGGCTGGCGATCATGGTCTGAGCCGACACTTGAGTCATCCGACTTCGAATGGCTCCGACAGGGCGAGTGGTGATCAGAGGCGTGATGACAATTCCTAAAAGCGCCCCCACAAGCCCAAATACACTGGCCCACAGTTCTGGAGGGCCATCGGCCAGATCGGCCAGATAAGCGCCCAGATAAACCCCACCCACAGCGAATGCAATCATCCCAATCAGGCGAACAATGAATTCAAGACTCATAAATTTCACCTTCCCCCTGCCTTAAAACAACAGGGCCAGCGCCCGGTTTCAGCGCTCGCCCTGAGGAGAGCTCCATCGATCTCTCGATCTGCAATGGGACTCCGCTGATCAAAAGCGGTTCAGCGGGAAGTTGATGATACCCCTTGTGGTCCGAGAAATGATGATAAATATGAAACCGGGCCCGCCAGGCATCCGAAGCGACACCTTCGACGGATGTGTCTATCTTATCATGCGCCTCTCTGCGTCGTCAACGCGACGCTTCCATCTAAGGCCTCTCTACGCCCCCCTCGCGCCCGCACTGACTGGCAGCCTTGTATGCACGAGCGGCCTCTCGCACGAGAGGCCGCTCGCCAACCCACCATGGAGCACGGCTATGGCAGAGTGCCGACCACGTCGAAGGTGTTAAGAATATGGTCCAACGCGTCCAGGTCCCGATCGGATTGGATTTGAACCTGCACCAGGATCAGGAAGGCCTGCGAATTGTCGGATGGCACAGCCGATAACACCAAATACCATGGTCCACCTGGGCCGTTGCAGTTCTTGAACAGATCATATTTGCCACGGTAGTAGCCATCGTCGTAATCGTATCGATTGTCCAACTCACACGTACCAATGAAGTTCTGACGCTCGAAGTCAAGGAGCTGGACGTATCCCCCGAGCTTTGCCAGGTCGTTGGACACATCAAAAGTGACTCCTGGTTCATCCCAACTGCTGGTGAATGCGCTCAAATCCGGCGACGCCCAGATAGAGGCCCCAATCACCTCGCCGCTATCGACCCAGGCACTCCCATCGACGTCCGACCACTCGTTGGGGATCTCCATCTGGATCGCCCCATAGTCATCCGTCACGAGCGTGTAGCCGCCATAGGTCGCGCCTGAAGTGTCGCCAGTCTGCACTTCACCGCCCAGCTGCGTTCCGAAAGTCGACGAAGTCTCCAAGGGGCGACCGTTCAATTCCCCTGCCAGAACTTCTCCGGTGGCAAAGCGAAGCACATCCAGGGAAAGGGCGTCGCTTGCCTGGTGGGTTCGCAGAATGTCGCAGTACTCAGACATGGTGCCATCGGAGGCCAAGGACAAGCCTTCCATATTCGTGATCAGATCACCGCCCTGGACACCCGCATTATCCGCAGCCGACCCGGATGCCACCGAGAGCACCCAAACACCGGTCAGCGATCCATCGTCGTTGCTGACTGCCGTACCGTTGACGCCAATCGAGTCCAGATTGCGACCCTTGCGTAGGGTTTCGAGTACGCCCTGGGCGGTATCGGCAGTAATCGCGAAGTACTGGTTGGCCGAAGCCAGCGAAGCATAGTTCACGCCGACAACTTCCCCATCCCCTGTGACCAGGGGCCCTCCCGAGTTGCCCGGGTTGATGGTCGCGTCGTGCTGCAGGACACCGTCCACCGAGGCCCAACCCGTGTCACCGCCTGCCTTGGCTTTCGAGACAATTCCCTTGGTGAGCGTGTACTCAGGATCTCCCAGCGGAAAACCCGCCGCGTAGACCTCCAGGCCGACGTTCGCCTGGTCTGCGTACCATGGCAGATATGGGAACCCATCACCATCTATGTCGATCAGCGCCAGGTCGGAGCATTCGGAGACCCCCAAGATCTTGGCATTACGCGACTGGCTCTCACCTCCCACCCAAACCTTGAGAAGCGCCGCGCCGGTGACGACATGATTGTTGGTGACGGCAAGGCCTGATGGGTCGATAATGAACCCCGAGCCACGACCGGCAAACTCCACCGGAGCCCCGATATCCGGGGGCACAAAACTCCCCTGAGCTTCAATCTGGATCGTGGCGGACTTGACGCCATCCAGAGTGCTGACAGCATTTCCGCCAGGCGATCCGCTGGATCCAGATGGCGTGGTTGCACCCCCATTGCCGTTCGAAGTGGACCCTGAAATCAGATTGCAGGATAGGCTCCCGGCAACCAGGACACTGATGGCCAGAAGCATTCTGCCCCTCGATTGGGACATCAAGGCTCTCCTCCCGCTGTGGGCTGTTTGTGCTGGTTGACTTGCTTCCAAACAGTATAGATATGTATTTGCCAAGCGCAATCCCCCTCCTTTTGTCGATCAGGCGCCCTTTCGGCCGTTTTGAGTTGAGATAGAATGACTCTCTGACCAGACCTTCAAGCCGACGACTCTCCGATGCTGAAACGGAGCATGGCGATCGGCTTGACCCAGCCACAAGCAGAGGCGGCGGCACGTCGCCGGACACAGGACCAACATGAGTTTCCACATTCTTCTGACCAACGATGACGGGGTTCAGGCACCTGGGCTGCTGGCACTCGCCAAGAGTCTGGCGGATGTCGGCCAAGTGACCGTGCTTGCTCCCGACCGCAATTGGTCAGCGTCTGGCCATGTCAAGACCATGCACCGCCCTTTGAGGGCCTGGTCGACTCGATTGACCGACGGGTCTGAGGCCTTGGCCTGCGACGGTGCTCCCTCAGATTGCGTCGCGATGGGATTGCTCGGTTTGGTCTCCCCGCAGGTAGATTTGGTTGTCTCTGGGATCAATCCGTCTGCCAACCTGGGGCACGATGTGACCTACAGCGGCACAGTCACGGCAGCCATGGAGGCTGCCATCGCCGGCATCCCTGGCATCGCCGTTTCTTTGGACTCGCACGCGGACCACAATGGTCAGGTCGACTACGGTGCGGCCGCCGAGATTGCGCGTCAACTGGCCGACCGAGTTAAGACCGATGGACTTCCGGATGGCGTCTTCCTCAACGTCAATGTGCCCTATCTGGACTTGGGCGAAATCGCGGGCATCAGCTTGAACTCGACAAGGGCTACGCGTCTACCGAGATGCTCTGGTTGAGCGCCGCGATCCGCGCGGCAGACCATACTATTGGATCGGGGGTGAAGCCCCGTCCGGCATCGCTGAACCGGGCACCGATTTCTGGGCGCTTCAGAAGGGGCTGGTTTCGATAACACCACTTCAGCTCGATCTCACGGCCAGCGGGGAAATGGCCTCCCTCGATGCCTGGCGCTTGGACATTCCCAGCCATGATTGAGCGCACATGCTGTTTGACCCACCTATCCAATGCGGCTAAAATCTAGCCCATGGCCCTAGAAACAGGTTCTATCCTTCACGATCGGTATCGAATTGATGGTACGTTGGGCAAAGGCGGAATGGGGGCCGTCTTCCTGGCCTTCGATCAGACCCTTCAGATCAAGGTCGCCCTCAAAGAGAACCTCAACCTCAACCCCGAGTCTGAGCGCCAATTTCATCGCGAAGCCTCACTCTTGGCCAGTCTCCGCCATCCCAACCTCCCCAGGGTGACCGACCACTTCATCCTCGAGGGTCGGCAATATCTGGTGATGGACTATATCGAAGGGGAAGATCTACACGCCAGGGTCCGGCGCCAGCCCCCCACACCGCGGGATGTGCTGCGTTGGGCTGACGCCGTGTGCGATGCGCTGGTCTATCTGCATTCGCGCAAGCCGCCCGTCATCCACCGCGATATCAAACCGTCCAACATCAAGGTTCAGCCGGATGGCAATGTGGTCCTGGTCGACTTCGGCCTGGCAAAGGTGTTTGACCACCAGCAGACCTCAACCGGGGCCCGGGGCCTGACGCCGGGGTTTTCGCCGCCCGAGCAGTACGGAAGCGGGCGAACGGATGCCCGAAGCGATCAGTACGCCCTCGCCGCCACCATGTACAACCTGCTCACCGGGACCGCTCCGACAGACAGCATCGAGCGCATGATGGGTAACGAGGAACTCAAGCCGGCCACGGCCTATAATCCGGCGGTTCCCCCCCACGTTGAGGCGTGTCTGGAGAGGGCTCTCTCCATCTCACAAGATCAGCGCTTCCCGGATGTGGCAGCTTTTCAGGCGGCGCTCAAGGGGCAAGGACCTTCGCCGACTCTGCGGGCAGATCTCCCGACTTTGCAGAAGAAGTCATCTGGAAGGCCGGCCTGGCTGTGGTTCGGATTGGCAGGCGCAGCTCTCATCGGAATCGTCTTGGTCGGCGGCGGCGTGGCGTTGGCGCTGGCAGGCGGGTTGCCAGGCGCGTTCGGCGGTTCTGCAACGCCAACGCCGGCCGAGGTCGTCGTCGCCAATTCATCGGCCACTCCTGTCCCAGACACGCCCACCCCGCAGCCAACCGTGCCACCGACGGAAGCCGGCACACCCACCCAGGCTCCCACAATAACGCCAACCCAGGCTCCGATAGTGATCGGCGGCGGCGGCCGAATAGCATTTGTCAGTGATCGCGGCGATGGCAATGCGCTGCAAATCTGGACCATGAATCCGGACGGCAGCCAGCCCAAGCAGATCACGTTTGGACCGGGCGATAAGCATCAGCCGCGCTGGTCGCCAGACGGGACGCGCCTCTTATACGTTGCACCCGGCGGTCGAGATGACCTCGGCAACAATTTGGGGCAGGACATCTGGATCATCAACGTCGACGGCACACACAATGAGGATGTCACACACCATGCGGGAGATGATGTCGACCCGGCTTGGTCACCGGATGGCCATTTGATTGCATTCACCAGCAATCGCATCAATGATCTGAATCAGGTCTTCTTGCTCAATACCGATTGTCTCGGAGGCGAGCCCAACGCCTGCTGGTCAGTCAAACCCACCAACCTTTCCGCCGGCTTCGCCGTCGAATCTTCACCAACCTGGTCGCCGGACGGCAACCAGATTGCCGTGTCATCTTCCATTAACGGCGCGCCCGGTCGTATCTACATCCATCTCGCACGGCCAGGTGAACCCGAACGATTCGATCGCACCGATCATATTATTGGCGCCGAAAACCTCGACTGGGCCCCCGACAATGCTGGAATCTTGTTCGCTTGGATTCAGCCCACCATGAATGAGATTTGGCTGGCCCGTTTTTCGGATCACGGCGCCAATCCTCTGAAACTCACCAACAGCCTGGGCAACAAGGAACCTGCATACTCTTTCGATGGTCAGTGGATTGCATTCACGTCGACTCGGGATCAAAACCCCGAGGTTTACACCATGACTGCCAACGGCTCCAACCAGACCAACATCTCGAATTCGCCCAGCAGCCGGGATTTGGAGCCCGACTGGCAGCCGCCTGTCCAACCCTAGCCGTCCTGAAGCAGAATACAACCTGCCTGTTGGAAAGCAAGCTCAATCTCAAGGGTGCTGACCGCACCGGGCAATCTTGCGCGTTTAGGGAGATACGGAGAAGGGAACAGCTTCGGTAGTGGTCTGATTTCCCACTTCATCAATGGCGCGGACCACCAGGGTATGTGCCCCTGGAGCGCTGGGCTGCCAGGAGGTGCTGAACGGCGGGGCCGTCACAGCTGCGACTTCCTCCCCATCGACTTCAAACGTGACCCGGGCGACATCATGCGCGTCCGATGCCTCGACTTCCATGATGACACGACCGTTCACATCTTCAGCCAGCTTTCCTCCTGGGGAGGGGTATATCACCGAAATCCGGGGAGGCAGGTTGTCCAACGTAAGCGGCAGAGCATCCGTCTTGATCTGGCCATCGCTCCCTACCACCTGAAGTTGGACAGTGTAAAGCCCGTTCAAGCCGCGTGAATCCCACGTTGCCAGCAGGCCATTCGACCTGGGTTGAGACTGGTCGTCTCCTATCTGCACCCACTCGTCCGGGTTGAGGCCCTTCCCATACTGAAGTCGGTAATACTCAAACCCATCCGCCTTCGCCGATCCGCGCAGCTGGACTTCTCCCCCCACCACGGCGAACAAAGCCGGAGAATCCAGGTGGACCTGCTGGTCTTTGGGTCGATTGGGATCGATGGGATCGTACTCCTGCGGCGGTTGATCAATCCCGGCGGACTGTGCCCACGCGAGTGCTTCAGGAGGAGGCACAAGAAAGACTTTTTCTTCGACCCGGTTGAGCGGTGTAAAAAGTGTGGCCAGTTTGCCAGTTTCCACATCAATCTTGAACGGCTGATAGAGGTTGTCTGGCGCAGTCGGTTCCGTCCCCTGGATGAAGACTTCCTTGACCACTTGTGGGCAGTACTTCGTCGGAAGCAGCCCCGATGGGTCACACACGTCGACTTGGCTCATCCCCGGAGGCATAACCCAATCCGACGTGGGCTGCTCCCGACTGCCGTACTGCACCAGGGCCCGCCAAATGGGCGCCGAGCCGTTGATCCGGTCCACGTGCTTCATCGAAGAGCCATCACCATTGCCAATCCAAACCCCGACTGTAAGTTCGGGCGTATATCCGAGGGTCCAGCCACTGCTTCCATCGGGAAACACCGAGGAAATGGCGGCCGCGGGCCGGCCAATATCAAGGACGTTTCCCTGGCCAAGGGTCGGCCAGCGTGCCGAGTCATCACTCAGCACATTGTCAACAAGGTAGGCCAGCTGCGGGCTGACCACCGAACGGTTGTGGGAGCGCGCCTCGAAGCTGGCCTGGCCGTAGATATCCTCCACCTTGAGGAGGATGCCTTCGGAGAGCCCCCCGTCGCCGTTGGCCGGGTCTGTCAACACACCGGTCATCGTCCCGTTGTGGGCCAGCACACCAAAGGCAAACCCCAAGTCCATCAAGCTCGCATCACCCGAAAGCCTCGCACCTTGCTGGCTCGTACGGTCCACCGTCGGCGCAACCAGGCCCAACTGGCGGGCTGTCCTTTGGACGTTGTCTGGCCCAACCAGCATGAGCGTCCGCGCCGCAGCCGATTCATAGACATTCGCCAATGCCGTGCGCATGCGGACGGGACCGTGATATGCACCCGGTGAGGTCGACAACGGCGCGCCATCGGGAGGAATATCCAAGATCATGCTTCCGGGCGCATAGCCTCGCGCAAAGGCCGTCAAGTAGATGAGTGGGCTCAGCACCTGGCCGGCCGGGTGACGCGTCATCGACACGCCGGTGGCACCCGGGAGATTGGCTAGCGCCAGCAGCTCACCACTCGCCGGATCCATGATCAGGGCGGCGCCTTCACCAACATCATGATTGACATTTGAATCACTTGGCCGAACCGGCGGCAGGAAGCCTGCTGCCAGGCAGGGATGACTCCCCTCAGCCAAGACGGTCGCTCCGGGCGGTTTTCCTGCCAATCTCGCCAGGTGTGTTTCGAGCGTGCATTCCACCTGCAGCTGCAGGTCATAGTCAATCGAGGTGATGATGCGAATGCCGCCTCTTCCCACGGCGTCGGGGCCGAAGAACTGCGTATATCTCCCAAGCACCAAGCTGGTCAAATCAGCCCTCGCGTCGTCCGCCGTGGACCTCTGATGGGGTGCAAAGTCCAGCACCTCAGCACGTGCGACGGACGCTTGACGCGGGTTGATGTAGCCCAGCCTGAGCATCTCCGAGATGACTTCTCCCTGCCTTAGCTTTGCATCGGCAGGGTCATCGAACGGGTTGAGGCTGGGGTCGCTGGGAACGGCCGCCAATAGGGCACTTTCAGCCAGGTCCAGGTCATGAGCATGTTTGCCAAAGTAGACCAGGGCTGCCGCATCTGCACCAGATGCCATGGAGCCAAAGTTGGCGCTGTTGAGGTACCAGGTCAGGATTTGCTCTTTGTCAAAGTGAGCTTCCAGCCTCTCCCCAAGCAGGGCCAGCCGAAAGTCACGTCTGACGCTCCGCTCCGCGTAGGATTGGAGTGGCAGCAGCGTCGTTTCGGCAACCTGCTCAGGAATAGAAAGCGATGAGCGTCCTGGCACAAATGGGAGAACGTCCTGAATCAGGCGTCCTCCCAGGCGAATGGGGGTGACAGCCGGGGTATCCCAGAACTGCGGATCCTGGGCGGCAAGGACCGCCTGGATCAAGATCTGTGGGGCTGAATTGGCAGCTCCAGGGTCCAGGCTCACCCATTGCCGCTCATCGGCGGCAGGGTTGGACCACTCGGCGAGAATGTGCTCCCCGCTGCGATCATAGATCCTGATTGGTGTGAAGCTGGGATGTGACGGTGAGCCAAAGAAAGCTTGTACGTCTTCAACTGCAGGCACCGACTGGGCAAAGTCCAGATAAAGGTAGGCCATGCCAGCCGATAGGCTGCCGAGGACAAGCGTGAAGACGACAGCGACCGCCAACAGAATGCCTGCCCAGGCATTCCAATGGGCAGCGATCTGCCGGCTGCGTCGGCGCGTCCTTGCAACGACGGTTGCGGAGGGCATGAATCGCTATTCTACCTTTATGTCGGGTCGGCACACCACTTTTGACACGTGCAAGTCGTATGCCCTGTCGATCGGTGTTCTGGCTGGGCTGAAATGCTACAATGCGATCCCATGGGTTGGTTGTGTACTGCCAACGCACGCCAGCGTGTGCTCAACGCAACTTGCGACCTCCAGGCTCGGGGAACTTCCCGCATCAGGAGTTGGCCCTGCCTCGACCCACGCTGTTGGTATGTCACAGCAAGCATGAGGCGCAGATTGGCCTTGTTCACATGATAGAGGACGGACGATGACCGCCCCAAGATCTCCCCAAGAGCCTGGTCCGAAGATGTGTGAATACACCTATCTCGGAAGTGTCGACTACGCAACAGCGTGGCAGATGCAGAATGAAATGGCCTCTGAGATTGCCGCTGGCCAGCGCGCCCCTACTCTGCTCCTGCTAGAGCACCCGCACACCTACACATTTGGACGTTCGGGCCACAAAGAGAACTTGCTTTGGGATAGCGACGAGCTCAAAGAAAACGGTGTCGCGGTCCACTGGGTGGATCGTGGCGGGGACGCCACATATCATGGCCCAGGCCAACTGGTCGGTTATCCACTCCTGCCCCTCGGCCGCGTCGACGGCAATGGTCGGCTTCCCAAAGCCGACTACGTCGGCTATGTCCGAAGGCTTGAGGCCATGCTGATCCGCACATTCGCCAGCCTCGGACTTGTGACCGGCCAGATAGAAGGTCTCACCGGGGTGTGGGTTCAGCCCGATATCGCTTCCCGCTGCCCTCGTTGTCCAGCCGAAGCCCGACTCATGCCCAGCAAGCTGGCAGCCATCGGCGTCAAGGTCGACGTGGAAGGCATCAGTCGGCATGGATTCGCAATCAACATCGATCCCGATATGACCTATTGGCGCGGCATCGTCCCTTGTGGCTTGGCCGACCACCCTGTTGTTTCACTGGCTGATTTGATGTGGTCGCCTCCCGCGACGGAAGCTGTGATCAACGCGTTGATTCCTGCCTTCGCCGAGGTCTTTGGCTATCAGATGACCGCTGTTTCCATGCCTCTGTCGGAGGCCGGCGCCGCCTAGGGCTGTCCATCGTAATTGTTCCCTCGACCGAATCCCCCAGGCACGCTTGTTGCACTTGTGTGAGCGAGCCCAAGGATACTGGAGCCGCTCATGAAGACCCTGCTTTCAATCGATGGGGGAGGTGTTCGAGGCATCATCCCTCTTGCGTGTCTGGTGCGGTTGGAATCGCATCTCGGGGGACCTTGCCACGAGATCTTCGACATGATCGGGGGCACTTCCACGGGCGCCGTGATTGCGGCGGGTTTGTCCCTTGGGATCAGCGCTCGCGGCCTGTTGGCCCTGTACAAACGTTTTGCCGAAGAGGCCTTTCACCGCCTTCCCTGGTGGCAGGTTCTGCTCAACTTGGGCAACCACCGCTACAGCAATGATTTCGTCGCTTCGATGCTCGATGAAATCGGCGCCGACAGGCCGATCAACAGCCTTCCCAACGACATCTTGATCACGGCCAAGAACACTCGGTCTGGCAAGACGGATTTCTTCGTTCGAGATCATGCTGGTGCCAATGCCGAGCTCTGGGGCACACTTTCGCTCAAGGACGCCGTCCTGGCCAGCATCGCAGCGCCAACCTACTTCCCCTCTCACAGCGCCACAGTCTTGGGGGCCGAGCACACGTGGGTTGACGGCGGAGTGGGCGTCGCCGGCAATCCCTGCTACCAGGTTGCCGTAGAAGCTCTGCACTATTCGGGAGGCAACTTCCTGCCCGGGGATACCCGCCTCTACTCCTTTGGTACCGGACGCGCACCTCACCCGATTGAAGCCGAGCGGGCCACCTTTCTCGGCTGGGCACTTTGGACGTTGGATGAAGTTCTGGACGACGCAGCAGAATGGCAGACGTATGTCACGCGCCAGGAGTATGACCACACCGATCGTGTGGCATTTAGGCGCTACCAGATCGATCTGGCACAAGATGTGATGCGCGAACTTGACATCGACGTTCCCGACGGAAGAGAGATTGACCAGCTCGGACTCGACGCCGTGTGGGCGGTCGACCTGTTGGAGCAAATCGGTCGAGCCTTCGCCAACAAGATTGACCTTGACGCCCCAGGTGGTCTTCACTTGAATACCACGTTGGGTTGGTAGCCTCTTACGTCTGGTCCGCCTCTCCAGCCGCCTTCCCCAAAACCGATTCAATCTCCTCAAGAATGTCCCCATTGAGTTTGTCCAACACGTTCGGAGCTTGCAAATTCTGCTTCAGTTGGGAAGGCTTGGTAGCTCCGGTGATCACACTGGTCAGTTGAGGCACCCGCAGCAGCCACCCGATCGCCAGCTGAGCCATGCTAACTCCCAGCCTATCGGCTATGCTGGAGAGCTCCCTGACCTTTGCCAATCTGCTCTCGGTGAGAACTTCATCCGCCCAGGCCTGGTCCCGCCCCAAGCGGGAACTCTTCGGGACCCCCTGGTTGTATTTCCCGGACAGCAAGCCAAACTCAAGCGGACTCCAAGAGACCATACCGAACCCGAGATCGTCGGCCGCGGGCACAAGCTCATCTTCGAGGCGCCTTCGAACCAGCATGTTGTAGTGGGGCTGCTCAACCATCGGCGGATACAGATTCCACTGCCTGGCGATCTTGTGGGCGTTGGCGATTTGAGCAGCGCGCCACTCCGATGTCCCCCAATACAAGATTTTCCCTTGGTGCACCAGATCGTCCATCACCCGGACGATCTCTTCCATCGGCGTGTCGGGGTCATAGCGGTGACAGAAGTACAGGTCCAAGTACTCAGTCCCCAAACGCTTCAGTGAAGCATTGATGGACTCGGTGATGTGCTTGCGCGATAGGCCCCGCCCGTTGGGGCCGTCCATCGTCTTCCAAAAGACCTTGCTTGAGATCACCAGGCTCTCTCGGGGAAGGTCCTTGATGGCCTTGCCCATCACCTGCTCAGCCCGACCCTTGGCGTAGATATCCGCGTTGTCGAAATAGTTGACACCTTGTTCGTAGGCAAGATGGATCAGATCGGAAGCCGTCTCTTCCTCAATTTGATCGCCGAAGGTGACCCATGCCCCCAGGGCGATCTCGCTGATCTTCAGGCCGGTGCGACCCATACGACGATAGTTCATCATTTGCTCCGTTCGCCTCGATGCATTCAGTACCTAAGGATTATATCGAGGGCAAAGAACGGGCCTGTCTTCATGCTATACTGCTTTCGATTAATCCACCTCCGGCGGAGGTTCCCCCCATCAAATGCCCGAAACTATGAAAGCCATTATCAAGCCCTCTTCCGGACCCGGTCTTGATATGGCACAGGTACCGATTCCGTCACCTGCGCCAGACGAGGTCCTCGTGAAGGTCCGGGCAGCATCGATTTGTGGAACCGACCTTCACATTTTCAACTGGGATCCGTGGGCCGCTGGCCGCCTGAAGCCTCCGTTGATTGTGGGGCATGAGGTGTGCGGCGAAGTTGTGGGCCGCGGCGCAAACGTCACCTCTCCCGAAGTCGGTGAATTCGTCTCTTTGGAGTCCCACGTCATCTGCAATACCTGCTCGTACTGCAGAACCGGTCAAGGACATCTGTGCGAAAACAGCCGGCTGATCGGGGTAGACCGGGATGGCGGATTTGCTGAGTACATCGCCATTGCCGCCCAGAATGCATGGCCAAACCCCCATGATTTGCCCCTTGAAATCGCCGTGCTCCAGGAGAATTTCGGCAACGCTGTTCATACCGCCTTCGCAGCCGATTTGCGGGCGAAGAAAGTTCTCATCACCGGTTGCGGTCCTGTTGGCCTGATGACCTTGGCCGTGGCCCGCGCCATCGGGGCCCGCGCCGTGTATGCCACGGATATCAGCCGATACCGACTCGATTTTGCCGAGAAGATGGGCGCCGATCTGGCGCTGCATGCCAAAGATGATCCGGTGGTCGAACGTATCATGGATGCCACCGACAATGAGGGGGTGGACGTTCTGCTCGAGATGTCAGGTGCGCCATCCGCCATCGATCAGGGATTCCGGGTGCTCAAACCCGGCGGAGAAGCGATGCTTCTCGGGGTCGCACCGGGACCCTTTGAGTTTGATTGGAGCCAGCACCTGGTGTTCAAAGCTGCCAAGGTGCATGGCATTTCAGGACGACGACTGTGGCAGACTTGGTATCAAGCCCGTGGCCTGATCCGCTCAGGGGCAGTTGATCTGAGCCCCATGGTGACTCATCATTTCCGGTTCGAAGAGTTCGAGCAGGCCTTCCAGCAGATGGCGTCGGGCGAATCGGGCAAGGTTATGCTTACACCGTAGGAGACAATCATGACTCTTCGACGATTTCCGTCCATCGTGCTGATTGCGCTCATCACGGCGTCCTTGGCCTGCACCACCGTTACTCGCCTGTTCGGGGGAGGAGAGCCACCATCGGTCCTGCCGGGAACAGCCGAGCCACTGCAAGTGCAGACTGCGACCGCGCAGGCTCTGCCCACCGAAACCCAACAAGCCCGTCGTCTCGAACTGGCCAACACGCCCACACCATTCCATGTCACCTCATCCGACGACGTTCGCTCGACACTCGATCTGGCCAAGCCAGACTACGTCGACTACTTCGATCAACCCGGAACCTGGTTTGACTACGATACGCAAGGACGCGCAAGCTATGCCTTCGAGGACGGACATCTGCTCGGCACAGACTACGAGCCTGAGGAAAAATACACCTGGTGGTCCTACTCCGAGAGGCAATCGGGCAACGTTTACACAGAGATCAGCACCACCAACGGCGATTGCATCGGCAAGGACTCCGTGGGGTTCGTGATCCGTGTCGACCAGGCCACTTCGGCCGGCGGTTATGGCATCGAGGTATCCTGCGATGGGGAATGGCGCTTCCTGCGCTATCGGCAGGGAAAGCAGGCTCAGGTCATGGCTGACTGGGCCGCGGCCGACGTGATCAAGTCCGGTGCCAACGCCACCAACCGGCTCGGCCTGTGGGCCTACCAGAATCATTTCATCGTCTTCCTCAACGGCAAACAGGTGGGCGAACTCTACGACCGTAACAACGCCTATACCTTCGGGACCTTTGCCGTCTATGTTCGAGCCAGCCAGACCTATGACCTGACGGCAACCTTTGACGATTTCGCCTTCTGGAACATCCCGTTTATTTCGCAGTGAGTTCCATAGACCGACATCGATTGTTCGCGCTTGTTATGGCCGCCAGCTTGCTGGCGGCCTGTACTCCTTCTGGGGGATCGGATACCCCACGAGGGAGCTTCATAGACTATGCAGCGCAGACACTCACAGCGGCACCCACGGCCATTCCCAGCGCCACGCCCCCTCCTTCGGCCACGCTCCCTCCGACAGATGCGCCAACCGTGGCGCCTACACCGACGTCCCCTCCGCCGCCGACCGCCGGCCCAAGCCCGACGCCCACCGCACCGCCACTTGCACCTGACGACCCACGTCAAGGTCTCAATCTGGCTGCGCCTGACGTCACCGATGATTTCAGCAAGCACATCGGCTGGTTTGAATTCGATGACCCCCATGCCACGGTGATCACCTGGTCTCCCGGAAAGCTCACCGTAACCGATCCTGTCGTCGATGCCTACACCTGGTGGAGCACATCAAGCCTGACGGCGGGGGATGCCTACGCTGAGGTTACCGCCCAAGCCGAATCCTGTTCTGGCTTGGACAGCTACGGGATGGCTGCGCGTATCGGCGGGGAGAATTACGATCGGGGGTATACGCTCGAGCTTTCTTGCGACGGCCATTATCGAATGAGAAAGTTTATCTCCGGCAGAGCACCGGATATCTTGGTCGATTGGACCCCAAGTTCCGCTATCCACCAGGGAGCCAATGTTCAGAACCGCCTTGGCTTCCTTCTCAAGGGTTCCAAACTGGTGGGTTTCGCCAACGGGGAACAGCTGGGAGAGGCACATGACGGCGACTTTGTCTTCGGGAACTTTGGCTTGTTCGCCGTGGCCGGCGAGACCGCCGGTTTGACCATCGATTTCACAGACTTCTCTCTTTGGCATTTTGCCCCTTGAGTGCTATCCTCACGCCAAGGTCCGGTCCCCGAAGCTGGGCACGTTTATCCACGGCACGGTGACGTTGTCTCATCCATTTCCTGTTTGGTTGGCCGAGTGTGGCCAACGAATCTCAGCAATGAGCCATCTCTGGCTGGCCACCTCATGGGTTGGTCTTGCCCTTTTGACCGCCGGATGCCTCCCAACCTCGCCTCGCGCCACACCAACGCCACCGGCGGATACACCAACCTTGACGCCCACGGTTCCGTTTCCAACCGTCCCTCCCACCATTACTGAGACGCCGGCACCCACTTTTACCCCAACACCAGACATCCGCCAGTCGTTTGGGCCGCAGCTCTACCAAACTGATTTCTCTTCATCCGAAGGATGGAAGGTGGGACGAGATCCCTACGGCGTCACCAGCCTCGACGAAGGCCAGCTCTCGGTGGTCGTCAACCAACCGGACTCGCTGCGAACCTTGATCAGCCCGGTCGACCCCGTTGGCGATTTCTACGCCGAAGCCAACATGCATACGGCTCTGTGTCAGGACGACGACGAGTTCGGAATGGTCTTTCGGGTCAACCCGCTGGATGAGCACTACCGCTTTACGATCACCTGCGTGGGCGGACTCCGCCTTCGGCGGGTGCTGGTCGGATCGTCACGCGCCGTGCTGCCATTCGAGCCCTTCAACGAAGCGGTCATGCCGCACGCTCCGGCGGACAACACGCTGGGCGTTCTCGCCCGCGGCGCCGATTTCGAGCTCTTCGTGAACGGCGTCTCCGTCCTCACAGCTCATGACGTGGCCCTGCCTGTAGGAAGGATCGGCCTGATTGTCTCCTCGGGCTCGGGAGGACAGACCACCATCACATACGATCGCTTCTCGGTTTGGGGTCTGCGTCAACCGTCATCCACCCCGACATCAACTGTGGAGCCAGCCGGTGGGTAAGAAACGTCCATTCCAGAACAGGCTCAATGCCTTGACCCCCAAGGAGTGGCTCAAATTCCAGAAATCCTGGTTCGTCCACAACCCACCACCTCGCAAGAAAGACGTTCTGCGCCACCCGGCCAAGTTTCCAGAGACCCTGGCCCAAGACTTTGTGATGTTTTTCACAAAGCCTGGGGGGACCGTTTTGGACCCCATGGCTGGCACGGGTTCCACGCTGGTGGCTTGCCTCCGCTCCGGCCGCAACTCGTTCGGCGTGGAGCTCAACTCTGTTTATGCCGATCTCGCTCGAGAAATCATCCAGGAGGAGAGGGACGCCCTCAAGGGAACCACAGATGACCTGCAGGCCGAGGTGATCACCGGCGATTCGGCCCTTCTGGCCGAAATGGATCTGCCCCCCATCGACTACGTCATCACTTCGCCACCCTATTGGAACATGCTGCACGCCCGCGGCGCTCAAAGGCAGAAGAAGCGTCGCAACGCCGACGAATTGGATGTTTACTATTCCGACGATCCCGCCGATGTGGGGAACATTGAGCGCTATCCTGTGTTCCTGGACCGCTTGGTGGAGATTTACGCCCAACTCCAAGCCGTCCTGAAACCGAAATCCTACATCACGATCATTGTCAAGAACGTCAAGAAGCAAGGCAAGATCTACCCACTGGCGTGGGATCTTGCCAGCCGACTTTCAACCTTCTACACCCTGAAGGACGAACGCATTTGGTGCCAGGACAATCTTCGGCTGGCGCCGTATGGCCTGGGCAATGCCTGGGTGAGCAATACCTTTCACCATTACTGCCTTCAATTCAGATTTGAGCCGGAATCTTGATGACCCGATCGACCAGATACAACGAACAGGAGCTCTATGTACTTAGCCATTGAAGGCGTCATCGGCGTCGGCAAGACGTCGCTGGCCCGCCTGCTGCAGCCTGCGTTCGATGCCGCGTTGATCCTCGAGGCCTTCGAGGAAAATCCATTCCTCTCCGACTTCTACGGTGATCGCAAACGCTATGCGTTCCAAACCCAAATCTTCTTCCTGCTCAGCCGCTACCGGCAGCAGCGTGAAACCGTGCCAGAAGCCCTGGCACAGGGCAATCTAATTGCCGACTATACCTTTGAGAAGGACGCCCTGTTTGCGGACCTCAACCTTGACGGGGATGAACTCTCGACCTATTCTCTCGTCCACTCAGCTCTCGCCGAAAGAATCCCAGATCCGGATCTCATCGTCTACCTTAGGGCCAACACCGATACCGCCATGCAGCGGATCGCCATGCGTGACCGAACCTACGAACGCAATATGAGCCGAGACTACATTGAAGCCTTGAACCGAGTGTATGAAGCCCGATGGGGCGATCCCTCGCGCGGCGGCATTTTGGCGGTCGATTCCGACAACCTCGACTTTGTCGCCAACCGCGATCATCTCAAACTCATCACCGACCGCATACGGGCAGCTCTTGGCATCCCGCCCTATCAGAGAGAATTCCCCTTTGCCTCCGACCCCCCAATCACGGGCCCTGCGGATGCGACGAGCGAAGCGGGCTAGGAGATATCCCTATGAAGCGTTTCGTGGCAGTTGCAGGCAACATCGGGGTGGGCAAATCCACACTTGTCGAACGCCTGGCCGAGAAGCTCGGCTGGGAGCCTTTCTACGAACCGGTCGGCGACAACCCCTATCTGGCCGATTTTTACGATGATATGCAAACTTGGGGATTCCACTCCCAGATCTTCTTCCTCACCCGACGGCTGCGCATGCACCGCATGCTCACGGAACACCCCACATCAGCGATTCAGGACCGTACCGTCTATGAGGACGCCGAGGTTTTCGCCTACAATCTGTCCTTGCAGGGCCACATCTCGGATCGCGATTTCGAGACCTACCGCGAGCTCTATCAAGTGTTGACCAGCTTTCTGCCAGCCCCAGATCTTGTTGTCTACCTGAAAGCTGGGGTGCAGACGCTCCAGGCTCGGATTACCACAAGAGGCCGTGACTACGAGCGCGCCATTCCCGAGGCCTACCTGCACCGGCTCAACGATCTCTATGATGCATGGATTGACCGCTTCACCCTCTGCCCCGTCCTTACCGTTCCGGCGGATGACCTCAACTACGCCACAAATCAAACCCACCTGGCACTTATTGTCGACAAGATTAACGACAAGCTGGCGGGGAAGGATGAGGTTGTCTTCGGCGCTGAGGAGGTCGCCCGCGTGAATGGCGGCTAAACAGAATCCCCCTCTGCTTGCCTCGCATATGCCTATCTTGTACAATGGTTCTGCTTAACGGAGGATTTGCTTGGCCAGCATACTAGAGGCGCCCACTGAGGGAGAGGGCCGGGTGAACATCATAAAAGTCTCCGCTGAATCCCGCACCTCAGCCGTGGCGGGCGCGATTGCTGGCGTAGTTCGCGAAGCCAACCGCGCCGAAGTCCAGGCGATCGGTGCCGGCGCTGTCAATCAGGCCGTCAAAGCCGTAGCCATCGCGCGCGGTTACTTGCATGAGGACGGCCTCAACATCGTTTGTCTTCCGGAATTCACTACTGTGGACATCGACGGAAAGGAACGGACGGCCATCCGGCTTGTGGTAGAGCCGCGCTGACCGCTACCCCTTCACAACCCGACCAGCCGCCTCCCATGGGCGGCTGATTGTGTTTATGCCAGCTGCACCATCGGCAGGGCCAGCATGATCGTTTCCATCGCCAGGAGGGGATTCGCATTGGACGCAATGCGCCGCAGCGCATTCTCGATCTCGCGCAGCAAGACAACAACCTGATCTGGATCCACTCGAGCGGCGACCTTTTCTACATCCAAGTTGAATTCCGGGAAGGTCATCTGCCCTTGCACGCCATGGATCTGGTGGAGGACATCCCGCCACAAGCTCAACCATGCTTCGAGAACAAGAATGCTCGCTTTCCGATTATCGGCCGGCTCTTTGTGATGGTTGACCTCGGCCGCATACTCGAACCGGCCGGCCCTGGTCATGCCGAGGACGCGCAATCCGTCTTCAATCAACAGAGAACGCTGTCGCACTTGCTCCGCGTCCTCTGACAATCGTATGGCCAACCCAGGACGCCCCATGGCTTGTCCGGCAAGCATACGGGCCCTGTCAGCCGGTTCGCCTCGTTTCTCAAGTGCCTTCGCCAGGTCGCCGATGGCCATCGGCCTAAGAGCAATCACCTCGCAGCGAGAGACAATCGTAGGCAGCACGGATTCTTCCGTTGCCGCTGTCAACACAAGCACGACATTGGGCGGGGGTTCTTCAAGAGTTTTGAGCAAGGCATTAGCCGCCTCTGTGGTCGCCGTCTCAAAATCGGGCATCACCGCCACCCGCCGGTTCGCCTGATAGGGAGAAAGGGACAGTTCGTGCTGGAGCTTTCGCACGTCATCAATCTTGAGGCCACCTTCACCTTCAAACCAGTGGACATCGGGATGTGCGCCCCTCGAGATCAACGAACACGCCCCGCACTCTCCGCAGGGAGGCCCCTTGCCACCCGCCGATGTGCAAAGTAGAGCCCGAACAAACCAATCGGCGACCGTGCTCCGCCCTACGCCCTCCGCGCCAGTCATGAGATACGCATGCCGGGTGGCACCCGATCTCAGGTGCCGAAGCAGAACGTCCGTCGCCCAGGTGTGGCCTATGATTTCGCTGTCCATTCGCTCATTCTATGTCAGCCTCCACCGGGGAAACAAGTGGCGGCTGGCGCATGCTGCCTCCGGGTGGTCAAGTATAATGAGCGACAACCCCACTCGGGAGGTGCGCGATCAATCTCGCCCAACAGTTCCTGTCCACGCCCATTTTGCTGCGCACACGCCGCAATCACGCCCTCGAACACGCCACCATCCATCTTCTGAGCGCCAGGCTCCCCAATACGCCCATGGTCGGCCGCTCTGATTCGAGGGGCTTCTATCTGTATGGAAATGTCCCAACCGAAGCCCTGGAGTCGGCCGTACACCATGCCCTCGACAGGCTGCGTCGTGGGGAGCACCAGCTTGCGATCCATCCTAACTGCGGCACCAACCTGCTGACATCCGCCCTCTTTGCCGGCACGGTGGCCTTCTTCTCCCTGATGGGCATTGGCCAAAGCCGCTGGCGCGACCGCCTCAGTCGGCTGCCGATCGCCATCCTTGGGACCACCATGGCCCTGATCGTCGCCCAGCCCGTTGGCACTGCGGCGCAAAAATACCTCACCACCCAGGGGGACCCCGGGAGCATGGAAATCAGCCGCATTCGGCGCATTCGCAGCGGCCCCACCGGACTGCATCGGGTCCTCACTCAGGGCTAGTCGCACTCATGGTCAACCAGATGCCGACCGTCTATCTCTTCTACGGCGACGATGATCTCGTCATGGAAGAAGCCGTTGCCGAGATCAACGAAAAGCTTGGCGATCCCGCCATCGCCGACCTCAACACAACCCGGTTCGACCTCAAGGCTCAGGATCTGGGCGCCCTTGCCGAGGCGTGCGGTGCCGCACCGTTTCTCGCCCAACGACGGGTCGTCATAGTCGAAGATGCCGGCCATCTGACGCGCTCCGCTGAGGCGCGCCAGAAGTTGGACCGGATCATGCTCGACTTGCCCGCATCCACGGCTCTGGTGCTGCTCGATCCCGTCGATCTGTCACGCCGAACTTCGCTCGCCAAGCACCAGAAGCGATCCTTTCTCTATCAATGGACCCAGGACAACCCGGATCGCGCCTTCGTTCAACTCTGCGCTCGAAAACGCGGCCAAGCGTTTGCCCGCTGGCTGGTCCAACGAGCACAAGACCTCGGCGTCGAGATTGAGACCGACGCAGCCCAGCTTCTCGCCACGTATGTGCTGGATGATCCGCATTTGGCCGACCAGGAACTGCGCAAGTTGGCCGATTATGTCGATATGTCTCGCCCGATTACGGCTGGCGACGTCGAAAACCTGACCCCCTTGACATCTCAAAGCGACGTCTTCGCAATGGTTGACTCCCTAGGGAATCGACAGGGCCAGCAAGCGCTGGCCCATCTCCACAAACTCCTGGCCGACGAAGACCCCATGTTCGCCTTCGCCATGATCGTGCGTCAGTTCCGACTCATCCTCCAGGCTCGCGAAGCGCTTGATAACGGACTGAATCCGCACGAGGTCTTGAATACGCACGCTTTTGTGGTCGACAAGGTCTCGGCCCAGGCCAGGAATTTCACCATGCCGCAGATCGAGACCATCTACCGAAAACTCAGCCAGATCGACTATGAAGCCAAAAGCGGCGGCCCGGAATTGGCCGTCGCCATGGATACCCTTCTTGGCGCAATTGCGGGCTAGTCGCCGGAGACACGCCTATCAGATTCGGCCGCCGACGCCCGCTCGACACCTACCCACAAATGCCCAGGTAACACGAGCTCGCTCCGTTCCACACGAATCGCCTCCACCCCCGCCGGGCCACCCTCTTCGGCGCCCGATGGATGGACGTAGCACACATTCGGCTGTCCTCCATACTTCTCCTGGTAGTAAGTTGCTGCTCGATGGACGCGCTGAGCCAGTCCATCAACACCACCGTCGTACCACATCATGCCCACTTTCATGCCGCCCTCCTCACAAACTTGGGAGTACCCGATTCATCATCCAAACGTTCGACTCGGTCCGGTGCTCCAACTCACAGCGCATGCCGCTGGTCGTGCGAACCGAGAAGATACGGACGGCTTTTGGCGTCGCGTTTCGCTCCTTCGAACCGTCTACCGCAGCAATCCGATAACGGCGTCCGCGCCACTGGAAGGCGATCGGCAGCCCGCTTGACTGTGTTCCGCTGGCATGGACCAGCTCATGGCATTCCAGCCCGCGGGATGGACGACCCCGCCCCGCGGCGCGGATGCGGTTCTGGCTTGCGCCGGTTATCATCAGCCGTCCTGCCTTTCCGGCCCTGAACCGCTTGTTCTCTGCAGATCGCGTGCCAAACCGTCCAGGTCTGCTGCCGAAAGATGGGCAGATCGAACAACACAACGCTGGCTGTCGACTGCAATCTCGAAGTCGCCTGGCGATGGCATGGCGCTGTTGGATGTCAGCCCGGTGGCCCGAGCGCAGCCGGAGGGACTCTGCAATTCGGCCAGTTCTGAGGGCTGCGCTGGATCCCAGCCCGCCAAGATGTGGATGCCGGATAGTCTGCCTTGCTCCAAGAGACGCCCGACGAGACTCTTCGCCACCCTCCCGGTCTGCTCAACCAGTTCCCCCAGATCATCGATCACAAGCACCATGTGCGGCACCTGACGGCCCAGTTTCATTCGGCGGTCCGACTCATCCCGCAGCCACGCTATGAGATCGATCGCGTTGTCGGCTCGGAAAGCGACATCGGTCAGGGCATGGGGAAGAGCTTCAATATAGGTCTGCTCAACCCCCGTCAGATCGACTCCCAAAAGCTGGAGCTCGGACGGCCGGGTGCCCACCGCCAGGCTGGCGGTCATGCTTCTCAGCCAGGACGATCTCACGGCGCTCTGCCCCGATTCGACAACGAAATGCCACGTGTCCTGGTGAAGAAGGTTTACCAGGACGGGCACACCATGCGCATCGACACCGGCCACGGCAGTCATGGCAGAATGTGGGCCCAGCGCGGACACGAGGGGCAGCAGTCGAAGTAGCTCGGAAGGGGCGGGGGAGATTTCGATCGTCACACCGGCCTGGTCGGTCTGAATGGCCACCCTGTCGACGCCCAGAGCCGTGGCGACATTGGTGCCCAGCTCCTGAATGGCCTCGGTGTGCACGCCTCCGATTGGCGTTGCGTGATAGCGGACTCGTCCTTCAGCGATCTGGCCGTCGCTGACGCGCACCGGAACCGCCATGGACGCCATGGCCGCCTCCAGCCGATCTGCTTCTCGGTCCAGCCAATTTGCCTGACCCACCCGGGACAACTGCATTGGGCATCTCCCAAAATAGAACGTGTGTTCTATGGGCAGTCTATCAGAACATCCGTTCTCTCGTCAAGACCCAAGTTTGCCGGCCGGGGACATTTCATGAACCATATTGGCGGCAAGCCCCAATCATGATAGGCTTCGAGAGATGAACTCTCCAGACGTCTACATGAAAGCATCGCGTGGCTGACTCGACAATTGCGCTCGACTTGCTCAAGCTTCTGGGTGTCGTCGTCCTCGTGCTGGCGAACGCGTTCTTCGTCGCGGCCGAGTTCTCCCTGGTCAGCGTGCGCCGAACTCGCATCAGCGAACTCCTCGATCAGGGCAACACGGCCGCCCGTTGGGTCGCCCACGCCATTGAAGATCCGGACAAAGTCATTGCCGCCACTCAATTGGGCATAACCTTGTCCAGCTTGGGTCTGGGCTGGATCGGCGAGCCCGCCCTCGCCCACCTGCTGGAGCCGGTCGTCGACCTCGCCCCGGCCGCCCTGCAGTCGGGCTTCTCCCACACGCTTTCGGCCGGCATCGCCTTTGCCGCCATTACTTGTCTGCATGTGGTTGTGGGCGAACTAGCTCCTAAGTCAATCGCGCTCCAGAATCCCGAGCGCACATCTCTCATCGTCGCCCGACCGACGATCTATACCGAGCGGCTGTTCAAGCCCATCGTTTGGGCATTGAACGGGGCCGGAAACGCGCTGCTTCGCCTGCTTGGCGTAGCGCCAGCCACCGGTCACGAACTGGTGCATTCCGTCGAAGAACTCAAGATGCTTGTTTCAGCCAGCGCCGTGGTGGGGGTCGTCGAGAATGAAGAAGAAGAGATTCTGCACGCCGTCTTCGATTTCGGCGATACGTTGGTGCGGCAGGTCATGATCCCCAGGACCGAGATGATCGCGGTCCCGGTTGAATCCAAACTTGACGATCTCATTCAGATTGCTGTCGAACATCCCTTCACCAAGCTGCCGGTCTACGAGGGCAGCCAGGATCACGTCGTGGGGGTGGTTCACCTCAAAGACGTCCTGCCCCGTCTGCGCGCCGACAACCGCCAGGCAATCACGGCCCGCTCCTTGATGCGCGAGGCGTTGTTCGTGCCCGAGACAGCCCGCATCATATCTTTGTTGGAACGCTTCCGATTGCGCCATCAGCACATCGCCATCGTATTGGATGAGTACGGAGGCACGGCGGGAGTCGTCACACTGGAAGATTTGATTGAGGAAATCGTGGGCGAGGTCAGCGACCCATTCGATGCTGAACCGGACATCCAGCTTCTGGAAGACGGAACCACTTTGGTGGACGGACTGACGCTGATCGAAGACATCAACGACCGTCTCGGCCTGAGACTCGTCGATCCCGATTACGACACCATCGCCGGATTCGTTCTCGGGCGCCTCGGACGCATGGCCGAGGAGGGAGATACGATTGTCGCCGACGGCATTCAGCTGCGCGTGCAGGCCCTCGACGGATGGCGCATCGATCGCATCTCCATCACGCCCCTCGCGCCGGCCGGGGCGCGCCCCACAGCCCGACGCAGCCAAAAACCCTGAGTGACCAGATGTTTGCCGAGGTGGCCGTCAACCTGCCCCCTATCCGGGGGACCTTTTCATACCATGTGCCCGATCAGCTTGAAGCCCGCCTCCGAGCCGGACATCTGGTCCTCGTGCCCTTCGGAAGCCGGACGCTGCAAGGCATCGTCGTGGACTTGGCGTCCTCCGCTCCGGTCGATGACACACGCCCCATTGCCGAGCTGATTGACCCTCAGCCGGTTCTGACCGACATCCAACTCAAACTGGCCCATTGGCTTGCCCGAGAGACGGCTGCCGCTCTGATCGACTGCTTGACGGTGATGCTTCCCCCCGGCCTGAGCCAGCAAGCCGACTCAGTGTATCGCCTGATAGGCGAGCCACCCGACAATGGAACGGCCGCCGAGAAGCGCTTGATATCGCAGATTTCCCGGCGAGGACCGCTTCGAGGACGGCAGCTTGCCCGGGCGCTGGGGAAACTCGCCTGGCGGAAGGCAGCGGACAGACTTGTGGCGCGCGGTGTCCTGGCGCGGGAATTGGTCCTGGATCCGCCGAGCGTGCGCGCCCGAACCGTCCGCACCGCGCACCTGGCTGCACCTCCCGACAAAGTCCTTGCCTCACTCGATGCCATTGGCAGAACAGCGGCCACACGTTCGCGCCGGGAGACCATGCTTCGCATGTTGATCGCCGAACGCCAGGCCATCGAAGTCACCTGGCTCTACGCTGAGAGCGGCGGCAATCTTCAGGATCTGCGCTATCTGGAGGACATGGGACTGCTCACTCTCAGCCAAGCGGAGATTTGGCGCGACCCACTTGAAGCCGTGGAGTACGTGCCAGACAAGGCTCCCTTACTCACCTCCGAACAGCAAGAAGCATGGGAGCCCATCGAACGCGCCATTCGCCTTCGGGCGCCCAGCAAGCCGTTTCTTCTTCACGGAGTGACCGGCTCGGGGAAGACCGAAATCTACATGCGCGCCGTCCAGGCCACTCTCGAGAGCCATCGCCAAGCCATCGTGCTGACCCCGGAGATCGCCCTCACCCCACAGACGGTCCGCCGGTTCTTGGCTCGCTTCCCTGGCCGTGTTGGCCTGGTCCATTCACAGCTTTCAGAGGGCGAGCGCTACGATACTTGGCGGCGGGCGCGCCAAGGCGAATTGGACATCGTCATCGGCCCGCGCAGTGCCCTGTTCACGCCAATGCCAAACTTGGGGCTCATCGTGGTCGATGAATCTCACGATGATTCATACAAGGAGACCCTTCGGCCTCCCCGCTATCACGCTCGCACGGCATCTATCGCCTACGCCGAACTGGCGGGCGCGCACTGCATCCTGGGCTCGGCCACGCCGGATCTCGTATCGTCTTATCGGGCCGATCACGGGGCCATGATTCCACTTAGCCTTCCCAACCGCATTTTCGGTCACACGCAACGGATCGAGAGGCAGGCGCAGCGCCTGGGTTTGAAGAGTCGCTACAGCAAACTAGAGAGCGACGCATCGTCAATTCGGCTTCCGCCGGTGAGGGTTGTAGATATGCGTCAGGAATTGCGCGCTGGCAACGCGTCTTTGTTCAGCCGGCCCCTTACCAAGGCGCTGACCGAAACCCTTGGCGCTGGTCAGCAGGCGATCTTGTTCCTAAATCGCAGGGGGCAATCGACCTACGTCTTCTGCCGAGACTGTGGCTGGGTGGCCAACTGCCCCCGCTGTGGCACCCCCATGACCTACCATCCCGACCGCGAGAACTTGCTCTGCCACCACTGTGGCTATGCGCGCAGCGCGCCGGCCACTTGTCCCCAATGCGGGGGCTCACGGGTTAAGTACTTTGGTGCCGGCACCCAGCGCGTTGAGAGCGAACTCCATCAACATTTTCCCGAGGCCATCAGCTTGCGCTGGGACCGGGATACGACGCGAACCAAGGGCGCCCACGATGTTCTTTTGGCTCACTTTGCCGCTCATCGGGCGGACGTGCTGATAGGGACTCAAATGATCGCCAAGGGTTTGGATGTCCCCATGGTCACCCTGGTGGGGGTGATCTCCGCCGACACCGGGCTCAACCTGCCGGATTATCGAGCGGCTGAGCGAACCTTCCAAATTCTCACCCAGGTCGCGGGTCGTGCCGGTCGCGGGATATTGGGTGGGCGAGCGATCATTCAGACATATCAGCCGGACCACTATGTCATTCGGGCTGCCGCCCGGCATGACTACCGGGCCTTCTATGACGAGGAACTCCGCCGGCGGGCTGAACTTGAGTACCCGCCCTTCACGCGGCTGGTCCGCTTTACCACTAGGGATCTCTCAGCGAGCAAGGCCGAATCTCGCGCCGGCATCCTCGCCGATCACCTTGCCAACACAATCGGACGAGCGCACCTGAAGGCTGAAATGATTGGGCCAGTACCCTGCTTTTTTGATCGGATCGGCGGCGAGTATCGATGGCAAATTGTGATAAGGGTGGATGATCCGCAAGCCATTGTGCCCGACACGCTGCCTGAGGGTTGGAGCGTTGACGTCGATCCCGTTTCGTTGCTCTAGACTGGTCATTCTTGTGGCCGCGCACCGATTGCCTTGGAGGTCTGAACATGACAGAGATTCGCGATTTTCTCGAGGCCCATCTACAAAGCATTTTTGACGCCGACGTAGATGGCTATCACGCCACCACGGTCGACGGCCTGACGCTGTATGAGTGGCACGTGACACCGCACCGTATCGAAGGTCTTCCTTTCCATGACTTCATGATGGCTGAAGCCAGCCGTGAGGACAGCGCCGGCATTGCTCTCGATCCCTCACCAGGTGAGGGTGCTGCCGGGGGCCAGGCCCATGTGAGGCACGACCTGGCCAATTACAAGGAACAGGTCTATGGGGACACGGCCATCTGCAGCTACACGATGTTGATTTCTCGGGGAACTCGTTCAGGCGTTCATGTGGTGAGCTACAACGAAAGCCGGGTGATGGTCAAGTTCGAGGGCGGTTGGAAAGTGGTCCACGTGCACAAATCGCCGAGCTGGTCGGCGCCCTTTCAACCCCCTATGGCTCCAGGCTGAAATCCTTTGTCACCTGCCGCCCGCAGCAGAGAATGGCTCCGACTGTCGCCACGTTCGCCTGGCTGGCGTTCCGACAGGCGGAATCCAAGCACCGCTTCCGCCCGATTTCTTGGCTGTCGAGTAGAGCAACCGGGCGCTCTCTGCATCTATGCGTTCCTGCTGCGGATGCGGCATGCGGAGCTGATCAAGCGTGTGTTTGTTCTCCATGGCACACCTCCCACGATGGGTCATGCAACCATGGATGCAAGAATCAAGCCGCAGGCAAGCCAAACCCGGCGAGCTGATCTGATTTGTTCATGTGTTCCTGGCAAGTACGTCTGACGGGAAGACGGGCGGCGGCGCCTAAGCGCCGCCGAGCCTGAGAAGGCCGTCACGTGGGACATCTGGGGCACGTCACGTTAATCTTACGAGCGCCCGCCGGGAGGCCAAGCAGGCACCGGATTCGAGACGCTCAACCTCAACCTTTGTGTTCGCCGCCGATGTCGTGCGTCCAGTGTCGGCCTTCAATTGGATACTAGACCAAGCCGAAAGCATCGTCTATTGAGTTCTGTCACATCGGCCGAGGACGAAAGTCCGATGTGGACCGTCAATACGGCTTGGCTTAGGGTCTGGCTTGTCGGGGGGGACTAGGAGGATGAAAGCGCGGGTTGGTACAGACGCTCGCGCACGGCGCTTACTTGGCGGCGAAGCGCTTCATCGGTCTCGATAAGATCGGAAATCTTGTCGCAGCCATACATTACGGTGGTGTGATCACGACCGCCGAGCGCATCGCCAATGCTGGGCAGCGAGCTGTCGGTTTCTTCCCGGATGAGGTACATGGCGATCTGCCGCGGCAGGGCGACATCCCGGCTCCGATCGCGGCTCAGCATGCGATCTTCATTCACCCCGAAGTGTTTCGCCACGGCGGCAATGATCTGATCCACCGAGAGAACCCCCGACCGAGGCGAGAAATCGATCAGCGCCGACTCGACCACCTCTGGCGTCAGAGTGACTCCGCTCAAGTCGGCGAACGCCAGCACGCGAGTCAGTGCGCCCTCGAGCTCCCGGATGTTGCTCTGGAGCCTGCGTGCGATGACTTCCAGAAGCTCGGCTTCGATCTCCCGACCTGCCCGGTCCGCCTTGGACCGAAGTATCGCCATCCGGGTTTCGAAATCCGGCGCCTGAATGTCTGCCGTCAATCCCCACTCAAACCGAGACCGGAGGCGCTCTTCCAACGTCACCAAGGCCTTGGGCGAACGGTCAGACGAGATCACCAACTGCCGCTCCTGGCCATGCAAGGTGTTGAATGTATGAAAGAACTCTTCCTGAGTGGATTCCTTGCCGGCGATGAACTGAATGTCATCGATCAGCAGCACATCAATCTGGCGGTACCGCCCACGGAACGCATCCGTTGTGTGGGTCCGGATTGCGTTGATCATGTCGTTGGTGAACTCTTCAGAAGAGACGTACAGCACACTCAGCGATCGCAGATGACATGCGCGTCCGATGGCGTGCAGCAAGTGAGTTTTGCCCAGGCCCACCCCGCCGTACAGGAACAATGGGTTGTAGGCACGGGCCGGGCTCTCTGCCACGGCCATTGCCGCCGCGTGTGCCAGCCTGTTGCTAGGCCCGACCACAAAATTCTCAAACGAGTAGCGTGCGTTGAGATTCCTCCCAGCGGCCTGCCCAACGCCTGTCTCTACCGAAGCCGAGGACGGGCTGCGATCCTCAGGGACGGGAACCGCGGCTTCCGAGATCTCGGGCTGCCAGACGACGAAACGCACCTCAACCGTCGAGCCGCAGATTCCCGTCAACACACGCTTCACTGTGGAAAGGAGGCGGTTCTCCAACCAGTCTCGCGCATAGGCATTCTGCACCCCAATGACGAAGGCACCATCTTCATAGGTCAGGAGTTCCGCATCGCGCACCCAGGTATCAAAAGACGCTCGGGGCATCTCCATTTGCAGCTGCCCCAGCGCTGCCTGCCAGTGGCGCTTTGCGTTCATGCAAACCTCCGACGTATCGATGCCGGTCCAAGCACGACCGGTTTGAACTCACCAACGATTTCCGTCTGCCAACTTCTGAGACCATCGTCTCGATGCTGCTGGAGGGAAGTGCCTGGCTGTCGAGGAGACAGCTCCCCTGTGGTGCTGCCCTTTGTCTGATCGATATTCTGCGATCCGGCGAAGCGCAAGGCAACGAGGTGATCATAGCAAAAGGCCCACCGCCGAACAAGTCGCCAAGCCTTCGCGAACCTAAAAACAATCAATGTTTTAAGGAAGCCAATTGTAAAAGGTTAGACGGCGCCTTGAACTCCGGGAGGCTTTCCAAGCGCGGTCAGCCCTGCCTCGGCGAGGGCCATATCTTGGGGATTTCCTGGCAGGGGCACCATATCTTCGGCATCTACAGACCCGAACCAGGGTTCCGACATCTCCAACCTTAAATGTAAAAACCTTGGCTCACTAATTGGGTGCTTAAGACCGGAGGACTCTAAGGACCGGATTGGGGCTTGGATTGCTCATATTCCTTTAACAATTGGAGAGGCGGGCACCACCAGCGGAAAACCGGTCGATGTTGGCGCCCTCGAGGCCCTTGGCAGCCTTCAGAAGGCCGCCTCAAAAGCCTCGCGCACAGAACGCGCCGGCAGCAATGTGACCGAACTCGGCAGACTCTCCGGCGGACGAAAGCTTTTGGGTACCACAATCTTGCGAAAGCCCAGCTTGGCAGCTTCCAGCAAGCGCGTTTCCAGTTGGCCGACTCGGCGCAGCTCACCTGAAAGTCCGATCTCACCGATCAACGCAAGATCTGCCGGGAGGCCGCGATCATCGGCCGAGGAAGCGATGGCAGCCGCGATGGCCAGGTCGGCGGCCGGCTCGCTCACCCGCATGCCCCCCACCACGCTCGCGAAGACGTCCTGGTCCGACAGGCGAACACCCACGCGTCGAGAGAGCACGGCGATGATCAGAAGTAGGCGGTTGGCGTCCAGCCCATTGGCTGTCCGCCTAGGGTGGCCGAAGGTCGTGCTGCTCGTCAGGCCTTGCACCTCGACCAGCAATGGGCGCGTGCCCTCCATCGTCACGGCTACCGCCGAGCCCGGAGCATTGAGTACGCGTTCGGCCAGGAAGGCCTCCGAAGGGTTGATGACTTCCGCCAGTCCGGCCGGCTTCATCTCAAATACGCCCACCTCGGTGGTTGCGCCGAAGCGGTTTTTGACGGACCTCAGCAATCGATAAGCATGGAATGGGTCACCTTCCAGATACAGGACAGTGTCCACGACATGTTCCAGAACGCGAGGTCCGGCGATGGCACCCTCTTTGGTCACATGGCCGACAAGAAAGACCGCCATCCCACTTGCTTTGGCCAATGCCTGGAAGCGCATGGCGCCTTCGCGCACCTGCGAAAGCGAGCCAGCGGCCGATTCAAACTCCGCAGACTGGACAGTTTGGATTGAGTTGATAATCGCCAGGTCTGGCTTGAGCTCGTCGATCTGTCGGGTAATGGATTCTAGGTCGGTCTCTGTCAGGAGGAAGAGCTCCTCGGACACCGTCTGATCGCCTGCCAAACGCAGTGCACGGCCCTTGATTTGCCGCTCTGATTCCTCTCCCGATACATACAGAACGCGCCGGTTGGACGCCATCTCGATCGCCGTCTGAAGGAGAAGAGTTGATTTGCCGATCCCAGGGTCGCCTCCGATGAGCACAACTGATCCGGGGACCACCCCGCCCCCCAACACACGCGCAAATTCATCGATAGGCAGGGGCCAGCGTTCATCTGGATCGCCGGAGATATCAGACAGCCTTTTGGGCGTAGCAGGCGTGCCGCGCAGGCCGCGGGCCACCCGGCCGCTTGCCGGCGCCATTGTCTCCGCCGCCATACTGTTCCAGGCTCCGCACTGAGGGCAACGCCCAAGGGGTTTTGGCGCTGTACGGCCACACTCCTGGCAGACGAACACCGTGCGCGATTTGGCCAAGGCTACCTCCGGTCGCATTATACGGTTCCAAGGTTGCGACAACAACAAACGGGGCCTGGCGATCTGCCAGACCCCGTACATATCTAGGGACCTTGAGGGGGTTCAGCTGGTCGGAACTGGCTCTTGCTCGTCCTCGTCCTTCTCTTTTTTGGTCTTGTCCTTGGTCAGGACAATCTCGTCATCTTTGGCATCAATCAGGATCGGCTGTCCCTGCTTGAATTTGGACGAGAGCAAGGCGTCGGAAAGCTTGTCCTCAATCTGATTCTGGATCACACGCTTCAAGGGCCGGGCCCCCATTTCGGGGTCGTACCCCTTGTCGGCAAGCCACTCGCGGGCTGAGTCGGTCAGGCGCAGGGCAATCTCGTGTTCGGTCAGCCGATCGGAAACCTTTGCCAACTCGAGGTCGACGATGGCTGCGATCTGCTCCCTGTTCAACGCGTGGAAGACAATGATCGCATCCACGCGGTTGATGAACTCGGGCCGGAACACCTTGCGCAGGGCGTCCATCAGCTTCTTGCGCATGTCTTGATACGCCAGACGCGCTTCGGTCTCCTCATCGCGCTTTACGTTGAAACCGAAGCTGGATTGGTTCTGGATCATCTCGGCGCCGATGTTGGACGTCATGACAACAATGGCGTTGCGGAAGTCGACCTTCCTGCCGCGCGCGTCCGTCAGGTGTCCTTCTTCCATGATCTGAAGGAGCATGTTGTGGGCTTCTGGATGGGCCTTCTCGATTTCGTCGAAAACAACGATCGAGTACGGTCTGCGGCGGATAGCTTCGGTCAGCTGGCCGGATTCCTCATAACCTACGTAGCCGGGAGGTGCACCAACCAAGCGGCTGACTGTGTGCCGTTCCATGAATTCGGACATGTCGATCTGGATCAGAGCTTCTTCGCTGCCAAAAATAAACTCTGCCAGCGCCTTGGTCAGCTCCGTTTTGCCGACACCGGTCGGGCCCAGGAAAATGAACGAGCCAATCGGGCGCTTGGGGTCCTTGAGCCCGGCACGCGAGCGGCGGACCGCCTTGGCAATCGCTTCAATAGCTTCATTCTGACCCACGATCCGTTCGTGGAGGACCTTTTCCATCTCCAGCAGCCGCTGAGATTCTTCTTTTGCGATCTGCATCACCGGCACGCCGGTCCACATTGAGACCACTTCGGCGATGTCTTCAGCCGTGACCTTGGGCCCATGTTCACTACGGTCCCAGCCCCCACGAAGCTGTGCCAATTTGTCTTCTAGATCGGCCTCGCGGTCCATCAGCTCCTGTGCATCATCGTATCGGGCTTCCTCGACCGCCTGAGCATGTGCTTCACGCGTGTCGCGCAGCTCCCCGATCATATCCCGCAGGGACTTGGCTTCCGGGCTCTTGTACATGCGAACCCTGGAGGCCGATTCATCGATCAGGTCGATGGCCTTGTCAGGCAGGAAGCGCTCGGTGACATAGCGAGCGGAGAGATGGGCTGCGGCTTCGATGGCTTCATCGGTGATCAGAAGCTTGTGGTGCTCCTCATAGGGCTCTTTCACACCGCGGAGGATATTGATCGTCTCCTCGACGGTCGGCTCTTCGACCATCACCGGTTGGAAGCGGCGCTCCAGAGCAGCGTCGCTCTCGATGTACTTGCGGTATTCATCCAGCGTGGTGGCGCCGATGACCTGCAGCTCGCCCCGTGAAAGGGCCGGCTTGAGGATGTTGGCGGCGTCCACGGAGGACCCCGCCGAACCGGCGCCCACCAGCATGTGGACTTCATCGATGAAGAGAATGGCGCTGGCGGACTTGAGCTCGTCGATGACGCGCTTGAGGCGTTCTTCGAATTGGCCGCGGTACATCGTGCCTGCGACCAATGAACCAACATCAAGTTGAAGGACTCGCTTGTCGAGCAGTGGCTCAGGCGTTTCTCCGGCAACGATGCGCTGGGCAAGTCCCTCGACGATTGCTGTCTTGCCTACACCCGGCTCGCCGATCAGGGCCGGATTGTTCTTCGTACGCCTGGCCAGGATCTGAATAACACGTTCAATCTCGGTTTGCCGCCCGATGACCGGATCAAGCTTGCCTTCGTCGGCCAAAGCCGTCAGGTCAGTCGCCAGCTGATCGAGGAGCGGCGTTTTGGCTTGGGATTCTCCGCGATTTCGGCCAGCGGGAGCGGCTGCGCGGCGCGTGGGGCTCTCTTGAAGAATGCGGCGCGTCTGGCGGCGCACTTGCTCGGGCGTTACCCCAAGCCGCTTCAAGACATCCAGCCCCACGCCTTCATCCTGACGCACGAGACCCAGCAACAGGTGCTCGGTCCCGATGTAGTGGTGCCCCATGCGGCGGGCTTCTTCAATCGCCAGCTGGAGGACCTGCTCCGTCCCCGGAGCCAGCTCGATCCGGCCGCCGGCGTGCCGTCCGATGCCGGAAAGACGCTCAACCATCTCTTTTATGCGCGCCGGATCCAATCCGAGTTCGCGAAGAACACGGCCAGCGACACCACCCTCTTCTCGGATCAGGCCGAGAAGGAGGTGTTCGGTACCGATGTAATTGTGGTGCATCCGCTCAGCCTCTTCATGTGCCAGGCTGAGAACTCGGCGTGCACGCTGTGTGAAGCGTTGCATTTTGTCGTCGGCCACTCGTACCTCCGCGATAGGCTGATGTTGCCAGCGCTCGCTTGCCCTATTCTACCAAAGACTTGCTTTCGGCCCCCTTACAGAGCTCTTAAGGCTCACCGGCCGCACCCTCGGCCCGACGGATCCCTGGATAAACGAGACCGGGCGAACACTGAGTGTCGCCCGGTCGAGGAAAACGTCTGCGTCTAGTTCTCTAGGCCGCCGCCGGGATCCTCTGGTTCGGGCTCTTCACCGTCCGCCACTTCCATGTTCTCCGGCGAACGGTCCTCGGCATCAAGAGCGGCGTCGAAGTCTTCGACTTCGTCGACTTCGTCAACCACCTCCTCCGCCTCTTCGTCGCCGTCGATCTCCTCCATGGCGGTCTTCCAGTCCTGGTCGGCGAAGTCGGCCGAGTTGACCTTGCGCAAACTCAGCCCGATACGCCTCCGCTCCGGATCGACGTTGATAATCCGCAACGTGAGCACATCGCCCTCGTTGACCACCTCGCGTGGATGTTCAACCCGGCGCTCGGAAAGTTCCGAGATGTGGATCAAACCCTCCACCTCATAGTCGTCGGTCTCCGCCAGACGGGCAAAAGCGCCGAACTTGGTCAGCTTGGTCACCGTGCCTTCAACCAACTGGCCTTCCTGGAACTTGGCGGATATCTCACCCCAAGGATCGTCTTCGAGCTCGCGAATCGAAAGGCTGATTCGTTTCCGCTCGAGGTCGAGATCCAGCACCTTGACTTCGATCTCCTGTCCGACCTCAAGGACTTCGCGCGGATGGGACACCCGCTTCCAAGAGAGTTCGGACGTGTGGACGAGGCCGTCGGCCCCGCCGATATCCACGAAGGCGCCGAAGTCTGCCAGGCTGATTACATGTCCGGTACGGACCTCCCCCGGCTTGAGCTCTTCAATCAATCGTTCCTTGAGAAGATCGCGTGCCTCGCGGGCCGCCTCGCGCTCGGAGAGAATGAGACGATTGCGCCGGCGATCGACTTCGATAACCTTGACCACGATCGGCTCGCCTATCATCTCGCCCCAACGCTGGTCCGGCGTCTCGCCCTGCGCCCGCCGCCGTCGCGACAGGCTGACTTGGGAGGCGGGGACAAACCCACGCAGACGGCCCAACTTGACGATCAAGCCGCCCTTGTTGAACCCGGCGATCTCCCCTTCATAATTCTCTTCGGCTTCCAATAGGTCTTCTGCGCGCTGCCAGTCGTTCTCTTCTTCAGCGCGCAAGAAGGAAAGCAAGATCATCCCGTCGCGGTCACCGGCTTTGACCACGTAGACGGTCACTTCTTGTCCCTCGGCCAGGCTTTCAAGCTTCTCATCGGGAAGCTGAGACATCTCCTGGCTCGAGATCACGCCTTCGGATTTGGCGCCAATGTCAACCAAAATATCGTTTTCCGAAACGCGAGCGATAACCCCGGTGCGGATTTCACCCCGTCGAGGTGTTTCCAAATCATAGGCTTCTTCCGCCAACAAAAGATCCATCGGATGAACCTTCTCGCTCTGTTCTTCCGATGGGCTTGCCGTGCTTTCGATTTCCTGATTGCTCGCCATAAAGAATGGTCATCTCCAAGTTCAAGGTTTGCGCATTATAAAGGGCTTTAGGGCCCTTGACAACCACAGAAAGGCAGTCTGTGGGGGCATGGGGTATAATGCGGCCCGGATTATCAATGATGACGGTTGTTTACCCCTTCACTGCCATAGTTGGGCAAGATCGCATGCGCCGGGCGTTGATCTTGAACGCCATCAACCCCCGCATCGGTGGCGTCCTCATTCGTGGCGAACGCGGTACGGCAAAATCCACGGCCGCGCGCGCCTTGGCTGCGCTTTTGCCGGAAGTCCCGGTGGTCGCCGATTGCCGCTTCGGCTGCGACCCCAATGAACCAACCACATGGTGCACCGAATGCCGCGAGCGAGTAGCGCGCGGCGAAGAACTGCCCACAGAAATGCGGCGCACATCGTTTGTCGACCTCCCCGTCTCGGCCACCGAAGACCGGGTCGTGGGCACCCTGGACATAGAAAAAGCCATCAAAGAGGGCGAGCGCAGATTCGAACCCGGCGTGCTGGCCAATGCCAACCGGGGACTGCTCTACATCGACGAAGTCAACCTGCTCGATGACCATGTAGTAGATGTCTTGCTGGACTCGGCCGCCCTGGGTATGAACATCGTCGAGCGTGAAGGGATCTCTTTTAGCCACCCAGCCCGCTATATTCTGGTCGGGACGATGAACCCCGAAGAGGGAGATCTCAGGCCGCAGCTTCTGGATCGCTTCGCACTATCGGTTGAGATTCGAGGCCTGCAAGATCCACACGATCGGGTGGCCATCATGGAGCGCAACCTCGCTTACGAGGGGGATCCCCAAGCCTTTCGGGCACAATGGATGGACCGTGAGCAGGCGCTCTCGCGCGAGATTCACGCCGCCCGTAAGCTGCTCCCATCGGTAACCTACGCCAAGCGGGATTTACTGGCCATTGCCGCACTGACATCTTCGCTTCACGTGGACGGCCATCGCGCCGACCTGGTGATATTGAAGGCAGCGCGTGCGCACGCAGCTTTTGAGGGTCGGCAGGCCATCACCGATCGCGATATCGCGCTGGCCGCCGAACTCGCGCTGCCGCATCGGCTCCGAAGGGGGCCATTCCAGCAGATTGAAATCACAACCGATGAGCTGCAACAGCGCATCCAGCAGGTCCAAGCCGACGTCGATGCCGACGAGTCGGCGGAAGCCGCTGGAGCGGAAGACCAAGCCGCTTCGTCTAAAAAAAAAGCGGGGAGCAGCGTGAAGGCGTAGCCAGCGACGCGCCACCACAAAGCGACGACCCCCGTCGGACCGAACCCACCCGCCAAACCAGCGGTCAATCCCTGGATGCGCATTGGTGGGAGGGCGGTGACAAAGTCGCCTCAGGCGAGACTTTCCAGCCCAGGAAGATTGATTCCCCCCTCGACCGCCTAGTACGCCATCAGGGCGGACGGCGCACGCGGACCCGGACCGATCGCAAGCGCGGGCGCTACATCATGTCTCGGCCTGCCCGCGGCAAGACCAGCGACATCGCTTTCGACGCCACGCTGCGCGCCGCCGCACCCTATCAGAAGGACCGCAAGGCGGAAGACCCTTCGCGAGGGTTTTCGATCAAACGCTCAGATCTGCAGCAGAAGGTGCGCGTCCGCAAGGCCGCCAACCTGATCCTGTTCGTGGTGGATGCGTCCTGGTCGATGGCCGTCGCCGAACGGATGTCGGCCACCAAAGGCGCCATCCTGTCGCTGCTTACCGACGCTTACCAGCGGCGAGATCGAGTGGGCCTGGTCGTCTTCCAGAAGGATCGGGCCTTGACCGTCCTCCCGCCGACGAACTCCATCCAGCTGGCCCGCCAAGCCCTAAAGGATATTCCCGTGGGCGGAAAGACCCCTCTTTCCGCTGGGCTTCTGATGGCGTACGAGCTGCTGAAGCAGGAGAAGACGCTTCATCCGGATGTGCTGCCACTCATGATCCTGCTCACCGACGGCGCAGGCAACGTGGCGCTCGGCGATCTTCCACCCCAGGAAGAAGCCCATAGAATCTCTGATTTGATACGCGAAGCGGATATTCGCTCGGTGGTCATCAACATGGAGCACGCTGCCTTCGACCAGGGATTGGCCCGGGCGCTCAGCGAACGCTTGGCCGCCCCGTGCTACACCCTGCACGAATTGAAGGCCGAGAACCTCTACCACGCTGTGCGGCGCGAGATCGAACTCGGCGGCGTCTTAGGGTCCGCTCGCGCCTGACCGGCTCTGTCAGCAAGACCCACTTGTGAAACTTGTCACAATCGTTAGGGGGCAGCTTCCTGCTTTCGCGCCAACCTGGCCAGCCGGTGCTCAAGGGCCTGCCAGACCTGTTCTCGGCGCCAGCCTTCCGGCCAATGGCTGAGGCATATCAGCGCCGCCTCGGCCCATGCCCGCGCCGCAGCTAAGTCGTGATCGCGCCATTCAGCCTGCTTGGCCAACTCGATGCACGGGATCGGGTCCTCAGGGGAAAGCTCATGCCACGCCTTCCAGACGTTGACCGCCTCCGGATAGCGAGACTGGCGTTTGAGATGGGTTCCCCAACGGCGCAGCGCTTCGCGCCTCAGCTCGGAACCGGCGTCGGATTCGGCGGCTTCTTGATAGGCCGCTTCCGCTCGTCGGGTCCGCCCGGCCCGCTCATGCCAGCGGGCGACCGCCAGGGCTTCGGATGGCGACAACTCATTCGGCGTCGCCGTCTCAAAGCGGCGCAGCACCTCGGTCGCCAACCCGACCAAGGACAAGATGTCGATGGCGTTGTGATAGACGACTCGCCGCATCTGGCTGGTTTCGCCGGTCTTCAGGTATTCGATATACAGGCCAGGAATCTCCGACCCCGGCACATCCTCCTCTGTGCGAGAAATCCCCAGCACACCGGTCTCTATGGTGCCCAGACGGCAATCCGCCAATTGGCGGCGCCACAGACGTCGAGAGGGGTGCAAGAGATCGAGGTGGGGACGGCTGGCAATCGACAGGCTGCGTTTCAAGCCCAACATATAGCGCGTCTCCAGCATCGGGAGGTCGAAGGCGCGCCCGTTGAATGTAACAAAGCCGGCGGCCTCGTCCAGGTAGGTCTGCAAGGCCACGAGCATTGCCGCTTCTTCGCCTGGATCGCGCAGGAAGTACTGGCGCAAGACAAACTCATCGGCGAGGAAATGACCCAACCCGACCAGGAAAACCAGGGTGCCTGCCCCCCCAGACAGGCCGGTTGTTTCTGTGTCGATAAAGGCCAACCCGTGAAGGTCGATGCTGGCCAACTGCTCATCGCGCGCCACTTGAGCCGCCAATTCGGGGCGGAAATCCAACAGCGAGGCGAGGGGTTCCGACCCATGCACATGATGGATCGGAAAGCGGGATTCAATGTAGTAGGTGGGGCCCCTGGATGTTTCCAGGATTTCGCCCTCAAGTCCCTCATCGGAGATGATCGGGGCGGAGCGAATAGGGGGCTTCTCGGGGCCTGCGTTGGCGGCACGACGCCCAAGGCGCGCCAACCTTCGCCTCAGGTCTCGATCTTCGGTCGGGCTCATGATGCTTCCCCAGCAGGGGTATCGGCTATCGCTGGCGGATTATACACTTCGGCCAGAGGGGCCAGAGAGAGGTCAGGCTTCGACAGATGGGAGGACCACGGTGAAAGTCGTGCCCTTGTTCAGCGCCGATTCAACCCAGATGCGTCCGTCGTGGTGGTCGACAATCGATTTCACGATCGATAAACCCAGCCCTGTCCCGGGGGTCCGATCGACCACGTTGCTGGCCCGGAAGAACTTATCGAACAGGTAGGGCTGGTCGGCTGGAGGTATGCCCGGACCGGTGTCACGCACCTTGAGGATGATCTGATCGCCCTCGGCGCTGGCACTCAGGCCCACCTCGCCGCCGGTGGGCGTGTATTTGATAGCGTTTTCAAGCAGGTTGCCGATCATCTGACGCAGGCGTATCGGATCACCGCTGACCATTGGCAGATCATCCGGCAGATCTAACTGGAGCCGCAGCCCGCGCGTCTCCGCCGAGGATCGCAGACCCTCGACCGCGTAGCGCGCCAGCACACTGATCGGCGAGCTCTCGCGGGTGGTCTCAAGGCCGGCTTCAATTCGCCCCAAGTCGAGCAGGTCGGTCACCAGATTTGTGATCTGCTGCACACTGAGCTGGACACGGCGGATGAAGTCCCGCTGCTGCTCGTTGATATCCCCTGCCCGCTCAATCAACTCCACATAGCCGAGAATGGCCGTCAATGGAGAGCGCAGGTCGTGGGAAACAGTGGTTACAAACTCCGACTTGATCCGGTCGAGTTCCTTTAGATGCGTAATGTCTTGCAGAACGATGGACTGACCCACACCTTCTATCGGTGTTCGTTGGGCGTTGAAGATACGCCCATCCGGCACTTCGATTTCTTCGCGTCGAGGGTGGTCGCCGGGGGCGCGCAGCAAGCTCAGGAGCCGAGGGTCATCCAAGCTCTCCACGATTGAGCGCCCGATGATGGCATTCCCATTGACCCCAAGCGCATCCTGTGCCGCCCGGTTGATGAGCAGCAGGCGGTTTTCCGCGTCGACAACGATCACCCCATTCTCAGTTTGGGTGAGCACGGTTTCGAGTTTGCGTCGTTCGGTGTCCGTGCGCTGATAGAGCCGGGCGTTCTCGATGGCGATGGCAGCGTAGTCGGCCATCGCCACCAACACGGTGAGATCGTCCCGGGTCAGGGTGTGCCCAACCTTCCGATTGTCCACACCCAGCACGCCCAGGGTTTGGCCGCGAACTCGCAGTGGCACGTAGATCAAAGAATGCACCAAATAGGATGTCTTGATTTTTTGCGGTGAGCGCTCGTCCAGCACCACCGGCTCGCCGGAGGCGATAACCTGCCCGGCCAACGAATCATTGATCTGCAGACGGAATGTATGGGCGAAATCTTCGTCGAAGTTTTTCGAGGCCCGCATGTACAGCTGGCCCGACTCCTCGTCCTTGAGCAGCAGGCTCCCCTCTTCAGCGCCCGTAAGGTGCACGGCCGCGTCGACAACCGACGTGAGAACTTCATCCAGATCCAGAAGGGCCGTGACCGTGCGCCCCACGCCTGCTAAAGTCTCAAGCTCTTTCAGGCGCCGCTGCAGTCCGGCGGCATCTGCCCCGGCCTCGACGCGTGTCTTTACCAACTCTTCCAAGCGCTTTCGTTCCCCAAGCGCCCGGCCCGCAGCCGCCAACAGATGTTCGGCTTCATACGGCTTGAGAACGTAGTCGCTCGCCCCGGCTCGCAGCGCTTCGAGCACTTCGGCCTGAGATCCCTCATCTGCCAACAGGATCACCGGCAGCTGCGGGCTGTCGTGATGCACACGACGTGACAAGTCGAAGCCGGAGAGCCCTGGAAGACGGATATGAGCGATCAGCAGGTCAGGTGGGGCTTCCTTGACGAGGGCAAGCGCCGACATCCCATCCCCCACAGCTTGCACCTGGTAACCGGCCGGCGCAAGAACGATGTCCTTCAGGTGACGAAGGACATCGCTGATGTTGGTGACAATTAGAACCCGTTCACCGGTCATGAGATATTTGGAGGGAGGATGTCATGGCTAGGTAGGTCATCACAAGGCTCGGCTGGACGGTGGGGCCTTCAAGGCTGGTGCTGACGGGGATTCGAAGCGGGGTACTCCCATTCAGGGCCAGCGGGCGCTTCAGTAGATGCCGTATCCAGGAGAAGGCCAATCTGATCGCGCAGGTCGACCAGAGCCTGGGTGACGTCGCCTTCCCCCGACCCTCTGGCCAGCTGGGTCAGACGTTGGTGAATGCCTGACAGGCGCTCGCGTTCTTCAACGTCCAGCGTCGGCACTTGGCGTGCATGGGCCACCTGCTTTTCAAGTTTCTTGGCGCGCATCTCGAGGGCCTGGAACAGGCGTGCGTTGACCAACGATATAGAGGCGTAATCCGCCACCGCTTCCAACATCGCCTGATTGCGTTCGGAAAACGGCCGCGTGTCTTTGCGGGCCACGTTGATCACGCCCACGGATTGATCCCGCACCTGGATGGGCACAATCAGCGCCGCCCGACCTATTTGGGCCACCTTGAATTGGCTCAAGCCCTCACCGTGGATGCGCAGCGCCTCCCCCGAAAGCATCACCAGGGCGCTCACCCCGTCGTCCCAAGGTTGATGCAGTCGCCCAGCCTCGGCCGGGGGCAGGCCCGATTGGGCTCGCATGACGAGCTCATCAGTGGTCTCGTCACGCAGCAAAATCCAACCCATGTCGGCTTCCGTGACGTACAGGCTGCCCTCCATGAGTTTTGCGAACAACTGGTTGTGGTTGGTGGTGGAGGTGACGGCCTTGCCGATTCCGTAGATCGTTGTGAGTTCTCGCACCCTGCGCTCCAGCTGCCGATTGCTCTCGGCAAGTTGATCGGCAAGCTGCTTTCGTTCCCGGCGCAGACGAATTTCGTTCAGCGCCCTCTCCACGGCGGCCAGAGCCTCGGCCTCTCGGAGCGGTTTGACAAGATAATCCCTGGCGCCGAGCCGGAAAGCCTGAATGGCGTCTGCCTCCATGCCCTCCGGCGCCATGACGAGCATTGGGACCTCGATGCCTTGGGAACGAAGGGCGACCAGCAGGTCCTTGCCGCTCAAACCAGGAAGCGTCAGACTGGCAAGGATCAGGTCCGGCGCGAAGTTCAACGACGCCTGAATGGCGCTGCCTGCATTGCTGGCGGACGAGGTCTCATAGCCCATGGGTTCGAGGACCTGCCGGGCGAGCAGATCGAGCACTTCCGGGTCCTCATCGACGACCAACACACGCTCTTTGGGATGATCAACCATGGTGCGGCTATGATAGCATGCTTAGCACGCCTAAGGGAGTGGCCCATAAGACCCGTTCCTTCCAGGCCTCCCCTTGCAGGTCAACGCGTTATCTTGACGATGGTTCGCTGAGACCCTTACAATTCCTATCCCATCGTCGCGTGGGTGTTGATACTATGGAATACAGAGATTACTACCAGATTCTCGGTGTCGACCGGAAGGCTGATGAGAAAGAGATCAAGCGAGCCTATCGCAAGCTTGCGCTCAAGTATCATCCCGACAAGAATCCTGGCGATAAACAAGCCGAGGAGAAATTCAAGGAACTCAACGAGGCCTACGAAGTCCTTGGGGATGCTGAAAAGCGCGCCAAGTACGATCAACTGGGCGCATCCTACCGTCAGTGGGAACGCATGGGCCGTGGTTCCGGCGACTTCGATTGGTCTCAATGGGCAGGCGGCGCACCTGGCGGCGCAACACGCGTTGAATTCGGAGATCTGGGCGACCTGTTTGGCGGCGGATTCTCTGACTTCTTCAACGCCATATTCGGCGGCGGAGGGATGGCAGGCGCTTCCCCCCGGTCGGCGGCCTCCGGCCAAGGAAGGGATGTCCGGCAGAAGCTGGCCATCAGTCTGGCCGAGGCGTACACCGGAGGCGCGCGGCGTGTGGCCATCGATGGGCGCAAGCTGGAAGTCAAGATTCCGGCCGGTGCTCAGACCGGGACCCGGATCCGCCTTTCTGGTCAAGGGGTCCGCGGCGCCCGAGGCTCGGGCGATCTCTATCTTGACGTTGAGGTCCTCGCAGACGAACGGTTCGAGCGGAAAGGCGATGACCTGTATGCAGAATCCGAAGTCGACTTGTATACGGCTGTGCTCGGCGGAGAGGTCCAGGTGCCAACGCTGGAAGGCGACGTTGTGCTCACCATCCCGCCCGGCAGTCAACCAGGTCAGACCTTCCGCCTCAAGGGACGCGGCATGCCCAAGCTCCGCCACAAGGACCAACATGGGGATTTGTTCGTCAGCCTAAAGATCGCCATTCCTACAGATTTAGGTCCTGAAGAGCGCGAGCTCTTCGAGAAACTCGCCAATTCGCGCAGTCGGTAGCCCGCATGTACCCGTCTATGGTGTGTCATGCAAGAAGGAAGAGACAACGATGAGAAGAAATGTGTGGTTGGTAGCTTTGGCGGCGTTGCTGATGAGCAGCTTGGCCTGCACCTTCGGGTTTGGACTTCCCCAGTTCTCCCCCGGCTCCAGTGCCACGACGCCTCCGCCCTTGACGGCCGCGCCGTTGGCGACATCGGCACCCGAAACACAACCGGCGGTTTCTCCAGCGCCTGGAAGCCTCAGCGCCCTTTATCAACAAGTCAACGACGGCGTGGTCAGCATTCTGATCTTCCCGGCCGGCGGCGCCAGCGATAGCTTGCCCATCGCTCAAGGCTCTGGCTTTGTGATCGACACCGACGGCCACATCGTAACCAACCAGCACGTGGTCAGTGATGGCGGTGACATCGAAGTCGATTTTCCCTCCGGCGAGAAGGCGTACGCCACCTTGGTCGGCACGGATCTCGACTCCGACCTGGCCGTGCTCAAGGTCGATGTGCCCGCCGCAACCCTCACCCCACTTCGCCTTGGAGACTCTAACAACGTCCTCGTTGGCGACACGGTTATCGCTATTGGCAACCCCTTCGGGCTGTCTGGCACGATGACGGTCGGTGTGGTCTCGGCGTTGGGTCGAACACTTGAATCGGAACACGCCGCCCCTGGTGGGACACCCTTCACCGCCGGAGACATTATCCAGACGGATGCTGCCATCAATCCTGGCAACTCCGGTGGGCCGTTGATCGATGTGCAGGGTGATGTGATCGGGGTCAACCGCGCCATCCGCACCGATTCAACCAACGCCGTAGGTAGCCCACTCAATTCCGGCATCGGCTTCGCCGTGCCGATCAATATCGTCCGCCGCGTCGTTCCGGTGCTGATCCAGACTGGCCACTATGACTATCCGTACGTCGGGATTCAGAGCCTCGACGACCAACTCTGGACACTCAAGACACTGAATGCATTGGGTCTCCCATCGGATGCGACCGGCGCCTACGTCACCTGTGTGACACCCGGCGGGCCCGCGGATCAAGCAGGCGTGAAAGGTGCTGGCGATTGCCAGCAGCCCGGCCTTACGGGCGGCGGCGACCTGATTACGGCCATCGATGGTCAACCGGTTCGCCAATTCAGCGACCTGCTCTCCTACCTGATCAACGAAACCAGCCCTGGGGACCAGATCACTTTGACGGTTTTGCGGGATGGTCAGAAGATGGACATCCAGGTTACGCTCCAGCCGCGGCCCAACTAGTCGAGCTGCCTGGGGAGCGGGGCCAGACCCGTTAAGCGGACCCAAGTCAAACAACAAAGCGGGGCGCCAAATGGCGCCCCGCTGATCATTCTCAATCAGTATTGCCTAGGGGGAGGCTGCCGAAAAGAGCGTGCTTTCCAGGTCTACCAGTGTGTTCGTGATGACCTCCAGGTCCCTCTTGGCAGCAAACAGATCGTTTGAACTCAGTTCGTCCAGGGCAGTAGCCAGACGGTCGCGCATGGACTTGACGGTCTTGGCCGGGCCCGAATCGATGCCGGATTGGATGCTTGCCAACTTGCTGTCGGTGTTCTTGAGCGCGGCCTGGGCAGCCAGAGGGTTGTCTTCTGCCAAAGCAAGTTGTGACGATGTCAAATCGACCAGGACCGAAAGTAATGCCAGATGGTTCTTTGATTGTTCCATCTGATTTTGGAGATTGGTGTTTTCATCCTTGAGCGGTCTGAGGTTGTCGGCCTCTGCTTGCGCCGTGCTCAATTGCTGCTGTGTCTCTTGAAGGTTCTGGCTTAGCAGGCGCAGTTCCTGGGTTTGGGGGCGCACCCGCAAGAACCAGACCAATACGACCCCCAATGCCAAGGCGACACCCAGGGCAGTCGCCCAACGGAGAAAGGTGCTGCCCCAACGGGCCAACCTGCCCGGTGGCGCCTCATCAGGAGCGGGCTGGGGCATCTCTTCGGCGGGCTGTACGGGCGTCTCCAGATCAGGCTGAACGTCTTCCTGGCCCGGCTTTTCTTCTTCACTCATGAATGGCATGCCTCCCATGTTCAATTTGGTGGTGCGTCGAACTAAGGCGCACGGCTTAGTTCTACCAGAAGTTGCCAGCCAATGTCGAGATCATCGGCCGCAACCGATGCATTGGCCTTGGCCTCCTGCTGCGCCAGATCGAGTCGCTTGCCGACATCCTGCAAGGCTGCCTGACGGTCTTCACCAGACCTGGCCATCAGATCCGAAAGGGCAGCCTTGGCCGTTTCAACGTCCGTGGCAGCCTGCCCCAGATTGCCCTCAGCCAATGACAACCTGGCTTGGGACACCAACTGCATCAGCCTCAAGATCTCCAAACGTTGGTCGACGGCCTGGACGGTCGGGTTGGGTGTGCTCGCGGCCACACCCAGGGCTTCGATTTGTCCCGCCGTCTGCGTAGCTGCCCCCTGAAGATCAGCCAGGGCGGAGTTCAGTCTGTCCAGCGAGCGCACACCAGCCGCAAGGGTCGGCTGGCTGGCTTGCAGGCTCCCAACGTCGGCCTGGAGCGCGCTCAGATCTTCGCCCTGCTTTGCGATTTCTCCCTGAATATCCGCCAACTGAGCCAGTTGGGTGGCGCTGGCAACGCGTTGCGCGGCGCGGAGATCTGCCAACTCCGACCGGGATTGTTCGAGCTGCTGGGTGTTCTGCTGCACCGGCGCGATGAAGTCACGATAGACAGCCGGCAAGCCCCAATAGGCGCCAGCTCCCAGGCCGGCCCCGATCAGAATGACCAACACAATTCGCAGGGTGACACTCAGAGCACGTCTCCAAAATGATGGACCTTCTTCGCTGGCTGAGGGAACTGGAGATTGCTCGTTGGCTTCCGTCATCATTGACCTCTTCAATCCTACCCGCCGGGGGTCGGCGTGGATGGGGGTGTTGTTGTCGGAGCTGAAGTGCTGGCCCAAGGCGCCAACAGGTCGGCCAGGGCCTGGAACACCAATTCCTGACGGGCTTGACGCTGCTCCAGACCACGGGCGGTCATCTCCAAGTCGTCGACTTGTTGACTAAGACGCTGCACATCCGCTCTGGCTGCTTGAACCTCATCGGCCAGGGCGCTGGTTCGGGTCTCCACCTGAGACATCCGCCCGGTCAGCCCTTGCAGGGACTGCACGCGCTGGTCAACTGCATCCAGCCGGCCTTGGAGGACCTGGGCCTGATTGGCCAGCTGCCCTGATTGTGACTGAAGATCCTGGACCGCGCGGCTGCGTCCGATGTCCAGAGTGCCGTTGATACCCAACAGAGTCGCCAGAGTCAAGCCAATGGAAAGGAAGATGCTCAAGATAACGCTCATGGCGAGAAGGCCAGCCACCTGGCGCTTGGAGTAGGTAGGGGTTGGAGCTGCGGCCGTTGAGGGGGAGGCCCTCCGACGAGCCGGCTCCTGAGGAGAGGGGCGTGCAGTCGCCTTCACCTGATCCTTAAATCCTTCCAGCGTGGAAGCCCCCAGGCCGCTGACTCGGCGCAAATCATCCACTTGGCCGTACGGGCGGCCGGCGACAATCCTTTCTGCCAGCGCTTGCCCCACTCCAGGCAGCTGCGCAAGCTCATCTGCGGTGGCCAAGTTCACGTCAAGCGGTTCGGCATCGAACGACCTGTCAACCATCATGCCCCAATCTCTCTTTCAAGCGAACATCGCCCAGATTCGGATATCCCAAATCGGTCGGCCCGCCTATATTCTCCAAGCAGATGACCGCCTGGCAAACACGCGAACCAGGATCAGTCCGAACAAGAATCCGCCCACATGCGCCCACCAGGCGATTCCACTGAACTGGCCCGACCCCAAGTGTCCGAGGGACAGCAAGCCAGAGGACAACTGGGACAGGAACCACAGGCCAAGGAACAGATAGGCCGGTATCTCCACCAACCAGGGCAGAAAGATGAGCAAGATCAGTGTCAGAACCCGCCCCGATGGGTACAAGATCAGGTAGGCCCCGAGCACGCCTGCGATGGCTCCACTGGCTCCCACGGTTGGGATCTGGGACGAAGGGGCGAAGGCGACTTGCGTAAGACCCGCCACAACACCGGCCAGCAAATAGAAGCTCAGATATCGGCCGGACCCCATGCGATCTTCTACATTATCACCGAATATGAACAAAACCCACATGTTGCTCAGCACGTGGAACCAACTTCCATGCAGGAACATCGATGTGAAAAGTGACGCATAGGGGATGGGATTGCCAGCGCTGAGGCGGGCGGGCACCAGGCCGTAGCTTGTCAGAAAAGCCTGGAAATGCCCGCGAGTCAAAGACGCCTCGTAGAAGAAGACGGCCAGGTTGAGCGCGATCAATGTGTAGTTGACCCAGGGGGTAGCGCGAGACCTGACGGTGTCCCGGAGTGGGATCATGAAAGGCTCTCCATACGCCTGTCGGACGGCCAGAGCGGGGTGTGATCGAGAGTCGGCAAATTCTACCTCAGGAAGACATCGGACCTCAGCAACATGGCGAACGCACAACCTCTCCGATGTCCTTCATATATTGCCTGTATAGACTGGTACTGTCGGTCGCCGGTCACACCTTTGGGTGTGATCCAGCCGACAAGAATGAATCTTAGGAGCAGACAATGAATCTAGAAAAGTACACTCAAAAAGCGCAGGAGGCGATCCTTGCCGCACAGGGACTCGCCCGCGACCATCACCAAACATCCATCGAGCCAGCTCATCTTCTGCTGGCATTGGCGAACCAACCGGAAGGGGTTGTCCCCGCCATCCTTACGCGCATCGCCGGCTCTCCAGACCTGCTGACTCGTGATTTGCATGCCGAGATCGGCGGGCTGCCCACGATGACCGGCGCCGCCGAGCAGCCGGGCTTGTCGCGCAAGACGTCTGCCACGCTTGAAGATGCAGAAAGACGGGCGGCAGCCATGAAGGACGACTATGTGTCCACTGAGCATCTCCTCCTCGCCCTTGCGGCAGGCCCCGAAGCCAAGCGCCTTTCCAAGTTCGGGCTGACTCCCGACGCCATCTTGCAGGCGCTGGCAACCATCCGCGGCTCGCAACGGGTGGTGTCGGCCAACCCAGAAGACACCTATCAGCCCCTGGAGAAATACGGGCGCGATCTCACCCAACTGGCCCGACAGGGCAAGCTTGATCCCGTCATCGGGCGGGATCAGGAGATCCGCCGCGTAATCCAAGTCCTGTCACGGCGAACCAAGAACAACCCGGCCTTGATCGGCGATCCCGGGGTGGGCAAAACGGCCATCGTCGAGGGCTTGGCGCAGCGGATCATCAATGGCGATGTTCCCGAGGGCTTGAAGAACAAGCGCTTGATCCAACTCGACCTGGGTTCGCTGGTCGCCGGGGCAAAGTACCGCGGCGAGTTCGAGGAACGTCTGAAGGCCGTCCTCAAGGAAGTCACCGACGCGGCGGGCGAGATCCTGCTCTTCGTGGATGAGCTTCACACCGTTATCGGCGCCGGCTCGGCTGAAGGTGCTATGGACGCCGGCAATATGCTCAAGCCGATGCTGGCGCGGGGCGAACTCCATTTGGTGGGCGCCACGACGCTTGACGAATACCGCAAACACATCGAGAAGGACCCTGCCCTTGAGCGCAGGTTTCAGCCGATCTTTGTTGACGAGCCGAGCGTGGAGGACACGGTCAGCATCCTGCGGGGTTTGAAAGACCGCTACGAAGTCCACCATGGGGTCCGCATCCAAGACAGCGCCGTCATCGCTGCCGCCACGCTTTCCCATCGCTACATCACCGACCGATTCTTGCCGGACAAGGCGATCGATCTCATCGACGAAGCGGCAGCCCGCCTGAGGACGGAGATCGACTCCAAGCCACAAGCCCTGGACCAGGTGGACCGGGAAATCATGCAACTGGAGATCGAGCGGGAGGCCCTGCGGCAGGAGAAGGACAAGGCATCGCGCGGGCGTCTGGATCGCATCGAGAGCGAACTGGCCAACCTGCAAGAGCAATCGTCTGAACTCCACGCGCGATGGACGACCCAAAAGGAAGCCATCGGCGAACTGCGAGCCACCAAAGAGAAGATCGAGCAGACCCGTCACGAGATCGAGCGGGCTGAACGGAAGGCCGACCTGGAAGGCGCGGCCAGGCTGCGGTACGGGACGCTGCGCGAGCTTGAGAACCAACTTTCCGATCAGGAGAAGCGCCTGCAAGAACTCCAAAGCCAGGGCGCCTTGTTGAAGGAAGAGGTCGACGCCGAGGATATCGCCGCCGTGGTCTCACGCTGGACCGGAATCCCCGTGTCGAAGCTTCTCGAGGGCGAGGGCGAGAAGCTGATGGACATGGAAGCTCGGCTCCATAAGCGCGTCATCGGTCAGGATCAGGCTGTTGAAGCGGTCTCCAACGCCGTGCGCCGAGCCCGATCCGGGCTGCAGGATCCTGCCAGACCGATGGGCTCGTTCATCTTTCTCGGGCCGACGGGGGTCGGCAAGACCGAGCTCGCACGGGCTCTGGCTGAGTTCCTCTTCGACGACGAGCAGGCGATGATCCGGATCGACATGGGTGAGTATCAAGAGAAACACACCGTGTCGCGTTTGATCGGGGCGCCACCCGGCTATGTCGGATACGAGGAGGGGGGTCAGCTGACGGAACCGGTCCGTCGCCGACCTTACAGCGTCATCCTTTTCGACGAAATTGAAAAGGCCCATCCGGAGGTCTTCAATGTCCTGCTGCAGGTGCTGGACGACGGCCGGCTGACCGATGGCCAGGGACGAACCGTGGATTTCCGCAATACGGTCATCATCATGACCAGCAACCTCGGCACCGAACTATGGGGCGAGGAAGGCGAAGCTGAGGACGTCACCGAGGGGGCTGTACGCCAGCTCTTGACGCGCCACTTTCGCCCCGAGTTCCTCAATCGCATCGACGAAATCGTCATCTTCCACCGGTTGACCCGCGAAGATTTGGCACAGATCGTCGATATCCAGCTTCAGCGCGTCGCAGCTCGCCTGCGAGAACAGGGTCTGGACCTCGTCGTCCCCGATGACGTCAAATCCTTCCTGGCTGAGGTGGGTTACGACCCAGTTTATGGCGCCCGGCCGTTGAAGCGGACCATCCAGAGGCAGCTCCAGGATCCGCTGGCAATGCGGTTGATTGCCGGCGACTTCCAGCCGGGTGACGTCATCCGGGCCGAGCTCAAGGGGGATGGTTTGCAGTTTGAGACAGCTGGCGAGCACCAACCCGAACCGGTTGCGGAATAAGCAAAACCTCAAGTATAATTTAGGGATCCCTAAATTATGCAGGGGAGGTTTGCTTTGACTTCAGAAATGACTCTCAGAGTGGCCATCGGCCTGGTGTTTGTGGGTGTGGTGTGGATGGTCATTCGCTACCGGCGAAGGGCCCAGGGCGGAGAGAGGTTCGACCTGGAAAAGGAGGGCTGGCGCATCGCCGTGCCGCTGCGGGCGGCCGGCCTGTTTCTCTGGCTCTATCTGCCCCTCTATGTCCTGCTGCCCCGTTGGATGGCCTGGTCGACGTTCGGTGTGCCGTCCGCCATCCGGTGGGGGGCCCTCGTCATCGCCGCCATCCTCGTGCCTCCGTTTGTTCATTGTGCACAGCGCAGCCTGGGAACCAACGTGACCACCACGGTGGTCACCAGGCAACACCATCAGTTGGTGACGCATGGCCCCTACGCCTACATCCGCCATCCACTCTACACGGGCGCGATCGTCTTCTTCCTGGGCATGTCAATCGCGGCTGGCAGTTGGTTCTTGCCTCTGGTGATGCTGATTGTCTTCCCTGTGCTCATGCTGCGCATTCCGAAGGAGGAAGCAGAACTCGAAGATCGTTTCGGGGAGGCTTACCGTCGGTACAAAGCGCGGACCGGGCGGTTCCTGCCTCGAATCGGCAGCTTTTCGGGCAAGGTGGCCGCTGACGCGTAGCCCAGACGCCTCGACGCGCCCACGCTAAACCCCTACAAATAGCTGACGTGCCTCGACAGTCGAACAAGTACCGCTTGCCAGCGAGTGAGATGAGCCCCGCCACAGGTGGGGTTCATCACGTTTCCAGACTGGGAGATATGCAACAGATTGCAGGCGTGCCCCAGCTCGTGTGCCAAGCAGCCAGGTCGACCGATATCGACCGTGACGTAGTCCGTCAGCGGGCCAAGCGAACACCCGATCAAGCGGCCTCCGGCCACTGAACCGACCGCGAACACGACCAGAGGGGCTCCCGATCCCAGCAGCCGGCGGCCGATCCCGAATGGATGATGGCGCAGCGCTCGCCACGCCAACACCCCGCCCACCCTTCCGATATCCTCACCCACCGCCTGAAGCGCGCACCCCACATCCAGCCTGTGGGTATCCGAGGCACCTACCCCGAGCCAGCTGTCTGCAGGGCTCGTCGGTCCCGCGAATGCGCCCTCGGCGAACCAAGGGATTGCCGGCACCAGGCGGACGTTGGCTTCCCGACGGTAGATCTGCACAGCCACCTTCAGCGCCTGCAGCATCTCCATCCGCGTCGCTTCGCTCGCCCCCGGAGCCAATTGAACGCATACTCGCAGACGCTTCTCGGGCATGATCCCCAGCCCAGCCAGGACCGCGTCTGGCAAGGCCGCAGCCGTCCAAACCAGCGTTTGAACCAGCGCCAAGACCCAGGCCACAGCCCGGCCGAAATAGGGCACCGCCAACACCAACGCCACCGGGACGAGCGCCATGTCAAAGACCCAACCGATGCTGGAGTCAATCCATACCACCAGATAGGCCAGCAGAGACGCCAAGGCGTCGATGAGCGTCGCCAGCGCGGTTGACGCCAAGACCCAGGGATGACCCAGGCCTTGTTCCCTCCCCAGTTCAACCGCCCTGGACCTGTCGAGGCCGGCTCTGATTTCACCGGCCAGAGAGCTCTCGCTCACGGACGCGGCCTCTTGCGAAGATCACGCCGGATGACGAATCGCGTGGCGTAGAACTCGTCCGAGAAGGCGGCCACCTTGTTATCGACCAAGACCGTCTCGAGAGCAGCGGCTTGCATCTCCTCCCAGCTCATGTCCAGACCATGCTTCTCAAGATAAGCCTTCTTGGGGAACATCACCCACACGGCGCCATCGGGGGCGATCATCTCGGCCAGGTCCCATATCTTTTGGGTGAATTCCGCGTGTGACTTTGGCCAGTAGAAGACAAGCTCGAAGTTGCCTTCTTGAGGTTCGAGTTCCCAGCGCGCCTCGCCGATTCCCGCGGTGCGGAGCATGGCTTCAGACTCCGAGCCGGCTCCCACCAGACCGAGCCGCATGCCAGGCTTCATCCCGAATTTGCGTGCCATTGCCTGTCGATCGCTCATGCACGACCTAACCTGGCCGCGTAGTTCGCCTGGATGCGATCGTAGGTCTGTTCGAACAACGGCGACGAAATCAAGAAATCGGCCGTCGAACGATTGCTGGCTGTTGGCAGGTTGTACAAGACTGCCAGGCGCAGCAGGGCTTTCACGTCTGGGTCGTGGGGCTGTGGCTCGAGCGGATCCCAGAAGAAGATCAACATGTCGATGGTCCCTTCGGAAATGCGCGATCCCAGCTGCTGATCTCCCCCCAAAGGACCGCTCAGCAATCGGGTGATCTTCAGATCCAGGGTCTCCTCGAGCATCTTTCCCGTCCCCCCAGTCGCATACAACTCGTGCTGTGTCAGCTCCTCCCGATTGAACTTGGCCCAATCCAGCAAATCCGCCTTGCGATGGTCGTGGGCAACCAATGCGATCTTCTTCCGCTTGCCCATGGGTATGAGGTCGTCCAAAGTCGCCTCCCTAACCAGCAATGTTTGCGGGCGGCAGTCTCCCTGTTCCCACCCGTCGTCGATTGTGAAGGAATTCACATACGCCAACCGGCTTAACTGAAACTGGGACGGCCTTGGCCGTCCCAGTGATTGTCGTCTCGTGCCAACGGCCTTAGAAGCCGAGCATACGCAATGGGGCGTAGAGCATATCCGGATAATACGCGTCCATGAAGTAGAACGCGCCGCCGCAGGCCAGGATCAGCACCAGACATCCACAGCCCGCCAGTATCCAACGCCTTGGACCGCCGCCTTCTTCTTCCGGAGCGGCCCATCCAGCGTCAGCCGCTGCGGGCGCAGGGGCCGCCGGGCGGGCGGGCTCAGCCGGGGCCGGGGGCGGAGGCGTGGGCGGTTTTTGGGCCTGTCTCGGCGGCGAGGGCGGGGCCGCCGCTGCCGGGCGCCCAGCCGCCGGCGCCATAACCGTGGCGGCGCCTTCCGTGGACGCCATCTCAAACGTCAGTGTGACATTCTCCCCAAGTCCAACCAGATCTCCGGCCGACAGTATTCTCGGTGCTACCAATCGTTCCCCGTTGATGAACGTCCCATTTGTCGAGCCGAGGTCCTCCAGCACGAACCCACCCGGAGTCTGCGTGATCCGCGCATGCTGCCGGGAGACCTCCGAATCACCGAGGACGACCTCGTTGGTCACGTCTCGACCCATCGTGGTGACGTCCTGTGCCCCCTCAAACGTCGCCCCAGGATTGGGTCCGGTTCTTTCGATCAATCGAAAGGATGAAGCCATCATGCCCTCCTGTAGGTTTTCTCAGGCGCGGCTAGTTTACAACCGGTATCTGGTGACGTCAACTCGACGGTTCTTGCCTGGGACGGACTCGAAGGCGCAGGCCCTCCACTGCAACCACCTCGATCGGCGCCTCTGGCTCCAACGTTTCATCGGCATTCTCAAGCTCGGCCGACCACAGCTCGCCCGCTACGTGGACCATTCCTCTCGGCGCCAATTGTGTCTGCGACCGACCAAACTGCCCCACCAACGCCTCCTTGCCCACTTCCACGGGCCGCCGCTGGGCACGAACGGCGAAAGTCACGATCGTCAGGAATGCCGCTCCGGTTACCAGCGAGGTGACAATGACCAGGGGAATGGAAACGCGTTCAAAAGCCGGCGTTCCGGGAGAGTTGAACATCACCAGTCCGCCGATAATGAGCGAACCCAGCCCGGCAGCTGTCAGGGCACCGTGGGTCGGCGCCTTGATGTCGAGCAGGAAGAGCACGAACGCCGTGCCGATGAAGATGAGGCCAAACCAGTTGACCGGCAGGATCCCGAGGCCGTATCCCGCCAACGCGAGACTGATCACGCCGACGAATCCCGCCACCCATCCGCCCGGGCTGGCGATCTCGATCAGGATGGCTTGCACACCCACCGTCAGCAGCAAAAAGACAATATTGGGATCAGTCAGCGCAGCCAACAGGTTCTCGATGAAGCTCGGCGCCACATCCTCAACCTGGGCGCCCGCCAGATGCAGGATCTGAGGGCCGTCCACCGTGGTCACCTCGTGCCCGTCAAGTTTGGCCAGCAACTCCGGAACACTGCTGGCCTGTGCATCGATCAATCCGACCTTCAGCGCTTCGTCGGCCGAGGCAGCTGAAGCGTTCTCAATGGTTGATTGCGCCAAATCAACTGCGGCCTGGCCTCGGGCCGAAGCCAGAGAACGCACCGTGGCTTTCAGAATTTCCTTCTGCTTGGTTTCTTCGGTCGTAGGCAGGTTTTCTCCCCCACCACCGACCGGACTTGCCGCCCCGATCGACGTCTCGGGCGCCATGGCGGAGGCATGCCCGGCAAGCGTGATCACCGTGCCCGCACTTGCCGCCATGGCCCCTCTGGGGGCCACATAGACGATCACCGGGATTGAACTTGCACGGATGCTCTGGACCATTTTGTTCATGGAGGTGATCGAGCCGCCTGGGGTATCCAACTCGAGGACGACCGCCGATGCCCCTCGCTGCTCGGCCGACCGCAGCCCACGATTGAGGTACTCCGCCATGACAGGTGTGATCGCCTTATCGACGGTGAGCTGGACGACGATCGGGCCGGATTGACGGCCTTGAGCCCCCCAGCTGAAAGCGGTCAAACAGAACCACGTTGCAAGGACAAGCCGAAGGCCCCAGTGCCGGCGAACGTGCGAGGTGCTCATCACCCCGATTATATCGTTGACGGACCCGATTCTGCCTGACTTCTATCCCCGGACAGCGTGACTTATAATTCCGCTGTGCCTACACCTTTCTACCATCTGGATCTCGCTGAGAAGCTGCTGAGCCACGGTGCGCTCGATCCGACGCTTCGCGAGCGACTGCGGGGGTCTCAGTCCGCCTTCCTCTTGGGCAACACAGCCCCGGACTACGTGACCCTGGCGGGACTTCCCCGCGAAACGAGCCACTTCTTCGATGTGCCAATCCATCGGTCTCAACCAGCTCACCGAAGGCTTCTCGAGTTCTTCCCTGAGCTCAGCGCCCCCATCCGGCTCCCGGATGACCAGGCTGCGTTTCTTGCAGGCTACTTGGCCCACCTTTGGTTGGACCAGGCGTGGATCATCGGCGTCTTTGAACCTATCTTCGGGCCGGACGTCCACCGTGACAGCTTCCAACAACGCCTGCTTGATCACAACCTGCTCCGGGCCCACTTGGACCGTGGAGCGCGCCGCCATCTGCCCGACGGGTTGGCGAAGGACCTGGCGGATGCCGAGCCGAACGACTGGCTCCCCTTCGCAGACAATCGCGCTCTGGCGAACTGGCGGGACCACCTGGCGGAGCAGTTGCTGCCCGGCGGGCACTCGCTCACGGTTGAGGTCTTTGCCCATCGACACGGAATCTCGCCCGCTGATTTCACGCAGCAACTCGATTCCCCACCAGTTATGTCAGAAGCTGTCTTTAAGTATTTGCCCTCGGAGCTGCTGTCGAAGCTTCAAGAAATGTGGCTGGACCGCTCGATTGAGCTGGTCAATGACTACCTCTCCGAAGGCCGGATAGGTGCGAGCCACGTCAATCTTCCGCTTCACGCGCAGCTCACTCCGCAGCCGATGCAGAACGGAGGCTGAGGCCGATGCGAAGTCATTGAGAAATCCCCCTTCATCGACTCTGAAGGCGAAATCAGCCTGGAGAACCGGGCCCGCGCCAGCCTTAAGCACGGCTTGTCCTGGTTCAGCGAGATGCAGGCACAGGAGTATGCCACCAACCGCCTGGAGAAGGCGCTGGATGACGAGCATGTACTCGTACGAAACCCCACCTTGCCCGGCGTGGATATCACGCTGCCCCTGGTCTTGATCAGCCCCCAGGGCGTGCGGCTCATCTTGGCCTCCCCGGCGCGCGGCATCTTCCGAGCCAAGGGGGAGGCCTGGCTCGCTTTCAGCCAGCGCGGGCGGCGATTTCGGCCCGCCAAGCCCAATCTTCAGACCCGCGCATTGGCCTTCACCCGAGCGCTGCTGACCTACATCCAAACGCAGGGGGTCCCCCTGCCGGAGATCGAACCCATCCTTGTCTTCAGCGACCCACGCACCCACGTGGACTCGGTCGATCCCGAGACGCGGATAGTGCTCGCCGACGGCATCCGGCACATCGCGACCAGCTTGGAAAAGGCCCCGGCCATCATGGACCAGGAGGATATTGAGAACATTACCCGCCTCCTGACTCACCCGCCGAGGGACTCTCTTCTCCCCGCTCGAGAGACGCCTCTCCCTGAGCCCACCCCTGCCCCTGTGAGACCCGTCCCGAAGCCGGCAATCGATGATGATCCTTTCAATTTCGATATGGTCGAGGCGCGGCGGCAGAGACGACGGACCATTTTCGGAATGTCCTTCGCACAAGCTGGCCTATTGGGCGCCATGCTGGTCATCGAGTTGATTATCATTGGAGTCTTCGCCTACCTGGTGGTGTTCGCCCAACCCTGAGCTCGCCGCCTCTTGAGAAGGAAGCCGCGTGTCCGTCCATCTATCCGTCATTATCCCTGCCCACAATGAGGAGCGGCGGCTGCCGGCCACGCTCGAGCGCGTGCTTGACCACCTCGGCACACAAGCTTTTACATGGGACGTGTGGGTGGTGGACAGCGGCAGCACCGATCAGACGGCGGCCATCGCAGAGCAGTTCGCCCAACGTCACCCACAGCTTCATCTGGTGAAGGAATCTCGGCCCGGCAAGGGATTGGCGGTCCGCCGCGGCATGCTGGCTGCTTCAGGTGACTACCGCTTCATCTGCGACGCCGACCTCTCTATGCCGATCGAACAGGTGAACCGCTTCCTGCCCCCACAGTTGAACGGCGTGGACGTGGCTATCGGCTCGCGTGAGGCTGAGGGCGCTGTGCGCTATGACGAACCTCTTCACCGGCACATGATTGGACGCGTGTTCAACAATCTGGTCCGAATCCTGGCTGTGCCCGGCATCCAGGACACCCAGTGCGGGTTCAAGTGCCTGACCGCACGCGCCGCCGAAGACCTGTTCAGGCGCGTGCAGCTCGAAGGCTGGACTTTCGACGTCGAATTGTTGTACATCGCGCAGCGGCGCGGCTACAAAATTGCAGAAGTCCCGATTGATTGGGTTCATTTCACCGGAAGCCGCGTTCACGTCCTAAGGGACTCGGCAGCCATGTTCTTCGACCTGTTCCGCATTCGATACAATGGCCTGAAAGGGGTCTACGATCAGCCGAGGCTTGAGTCCGAACAGGCCTAATCTGCGCCTCGAACGCACGCTTCACGCTGGCGGCGTCCCGGCCATTGCCGGCCTGGATGAAGCAGGCCGAGGCGCGCTGGCGGGGCCAGTCGTGGCGGCGGCGGTGATCCTGCCCGTGGCCCACTTGGATCTCGCTGAACAGCTGTCCGATGTCCGCGACTCCAAGCTCATGACAGCACGCCAACGGGAGTTGAACCTGACTCGAATTCTGGACGTTTCCAGCGCCGCAGCCACCGGGTCTGCCAGCCCTGCCGAAATCGACACGCTGGGTCTGATACCCGCCACACGTTTGGCCATGCTGCGCGCCTTGAGCCGGCTTGAGTGTGCGCCCGCCCATCTGATACTGGATTACATGATCCTTCCCGAGTGTGAACTGCCTCAGACTTCGATCGCCCATGGAGATGCCAAGTGCCTATCCATCTCAGCCGCGTCTGTGTTGGCCAAGGTGACCCGCGATCGTGTGATGTGTGAGCTGGACGGCCGCTTCCCGGCTTACGGTTTCGCCCGCCACAAGGGATACGGCACGCGCGCCCACCGCTCGGCGCTGGCAGCGCATGGCCCGTGCGAGATTCACCGCCGATCCTATGCGCCTGTAGCCGCCAGTCTGCAGGCCTCCTTTGTTGCCACTCCAAACTCAAAGTCGTCTGGTGTCGGCCATGTCGATTGACGCCTTCTTCCAACCCCGCACGGTGGCCGTCATCGGAGCTTCTACCGATTCGACCAAGCTCGGCCATGCGGTGGTCAAGAACCTCATCGATGGTGGCTTCCTGCAAGGGGACCGCAGGATCTATCCGATCAATCCCAAAGCGGACAAAGTGCTTGATCTGCCCGCCTACCCGGACGTGACCAACGTCGACGGGCCGATTGACCTGGCGGTGATCGTCATTCCCTACCCAGCCGTCCCGGCCGCACTTGAAACCTGCGGGGAGAAAGGCATCCCGGCCGTCATCGTGATCAGCGCCGGTTTTCGGGAGGCGGGCCGCGAGGGGCTCGACCGGGAACTGGAGTTGATCGACATTGCCAAGCGGTACGGCTTGCGGTTGGTGGGGCCCAATTGCCTGGGTGTGATTGACACCGTCACGCCTTTGAATGCCTCTTTTTCCGCCGGAATGCCGCCGTCCGGCCCAATGGCCTTCATGTCCCAATCGGGCGCGCTGGGCACGGCCATTCTGGATTGGGCGCAGGCCGGCCGACTGGGTATGAGCAAGTTCGTTTCACTGGGCAACAAGGCCGACGTCAGCGAAATCGATCTGCTCAGAGCCTGGGGGGACGACGACCAATCGCGCGTGATCTTGATCTATACGGAGGGGTTGCCCGACGGCCAGGCATTCATCCGAGTCGCCCGAGAGGTCACACGAAAGAAGCCAGTGGTGGCGGTCAAGTCCGGCGTCACCCAGGCGGGCTCACGCGCTGTCAGTTCACACACCGGCTCCCTTGCCGGATCGGAGCAAGCCTATCAATCCGCCTTTCGCCAGGCCGGTGTCCTGCGCGCCGATTCAATGGAACATCTCTTCGACCTGGCGCGCGCCTTTGGATATCTTCCCCACCTTCAGGGCAGCCGGGTGGCGATCGTGACCAATGCCGGCGGTCCCGGTATTCTCGCCACAGACGCCATCGAGCGCGCCGGCCTCGAGCTCGCCCGCTTCCAGCCGGAGGTGATTCACAGCCTGGAAACGAACTTGCCCGATGCCGCCAGTGCTGCCAACCCGGTAGATGTCCTTGGGGATGCCCGCGCTGACCGCTACAAGTTCGCGTTGGAGCAGGTCGCCGGTTCCGAGGATGTCGATGCCGTGCTCGTGATCCTCACACCCCAGGCGATGACCGAAATCGCGGACACGGCCCAGGTCATTGTCGATGTGAGCCGCACCGCATCGGTGCCCATTCTGACCTGCTTCATGGGTGAGGCCCGCATCGAAGAAGGCGTTCGCGTTCTGGCTCGGGCCGACTTGCCCAATTTCCCTTTTCCCGAACGTGCCGCCGCCGTCTTGTCAGCCATGCACGAGTACGCTGAGCTGCGCTCCCGGCCGGACCCACAGTTCGAGTCATTCGACGTCGACAAGGCATCCGCCGCCAAGGTTATCCAACAGGTCCGCGCCGACGACAGAGTGACGATCGGCGACGCCGAGGCTCGCGAGATCCTCATCGCGTACGGCCTGCAGGTGCCCGATTCGCGTTTGGCCCACTCCGCCGATGAAGCCGTCGATATGGCAGGCGAGATGGGGTATCCGGTCGTGCTCAAGATCGCCTCGCCCGACATCCTGCACAAAACAGATGCCGGCGGCGTTAAGGTGGGCCTCGACTCCCCCGCCGATGTCCGGGATGCGTTCGATTTGATCATGTACCGCGCCCAGCGCTACTTTCCTGAGGCACAGCTCTGGGGTTGCCAGGTGCAGAAGATGGTTCCCGAGGGCCTCGAGATCCTGATCGGCATGAACAGAGATCCGCAGTTTGGTCCCCTGGTCACTTTCGGCCTGGGCGGCATATACGTTGAGACGCTGCGGGATGTGGCCTTTCGTGTGGCGCCGTTTTCCAGGGACGAGGCCACGGAAATGCTTGGCGAAATTCGGGCCCATGCTTTGCTGGACGGGGTGAGGGGTCAACCCCAGGCCGACAAAGAAGCCATCGTCGAGGCGCTTCTCCGGGTGGCGCAGTTGGTATCCGATTTTCCCGAAATCACCGAGTTGGACATCAATCCTTTCGTCGTCTATGAACACGGCCATGGGGGGATCGCTATTGATATGCGGCTTGTCTTGAGGTCCGATCAAAACAGTGGATCGGTTGGGTCTTCTCCGCCAGGAGGCGAATGATGAAAGCGCTCTACGTTACATCGGTTGAATCATTTTCAGGGAAGACCGCTTTCTGTTTGGCGTTGGGGAAGCATCTCCAGTCCAAGGGCTTGAGGTTGGGCTACCTGAAGCCCTTGAGCACACAGCCCTGGCGCCTGCCGGACGGCACGCTGGGCGATGAAGACGCCACCTTTGTTCGGACAACCCTGGGTTTGGAGGCCGAGCCCAGCAGCCTGGCTCCGGTGGTCGTCACCGATGATGCCCTTCGCAGGTATCTCAAGGATGGAAACCAGGGGGACCTGATCGCCTCCGTCGATTCGGCCGCCAAGGGGCAGATGGAGAACGCCGATGTGCTCTTGATCGAGGGAGGCGCCAGCCTGAGGGAAGGTTATGCCCTGGGACTGTCTAATCCGAGCGTCGCCCAACACTTTGCCTCGCCGGCGCTTGTCCTCGTCAAGTACCGCGGCGAAATGCAGGTTGTTGATGATGCGCTCACAGCACAATTCCGGCTGGGCGACCTTCTGATGGGCGTGATTCTCAATCACATTCCCGAGGCCGCACGCACTTTTGTTGATGACTACGCTATTCCATTCATCCAACAAAGGGGGATTCCTGTGCTGGGCAGCCTTCCGGCCATGCCTCGCTTGGCTGCCCTCAGCCTGCAGGAGCTCGTTGACCTGCTCGAAGCCGACGTCCTGACGCAGACGTCTGGGTTGGATGCGTTGGCCGACACATTCACTGTGGGCGCCATGAACGCCGAGGCGGCCCTGGCCCGTTTCCGGCGCCAACAGCACAAGGTCGTCATCACCGGCGGCGACCGCACGGATATTCAGCTGGCGGCCCTGGAAACATCAACCGTCGGTTTGATCCTCACCGGCAACCTCAGGCCCAGCCCCATGGTTCTTCAGCAGGCTGAAGCGCTCGACGTCCCGGTTTTGCTTGTGAAAGAAAACACAATCGAGACCGTGGAGAGTATCGAGCGGACGTTTGGCAAGACGCGCTTGGGGCAAACCGAAAAACTAGATACCTTCGTCCAGCTGGTCCAAGACAGGGTGGACCTAGGCCCCGTCCACAAGGCGCTGGGAATCTAGGATAGAGCCCGGCCGGGAGTCGCCGGTGGTGCGGCCTGGATCCGGTCGGCCGCGGGGAGCCGGACCTTGAACGTGCTTCCCTCGCCGAGGGTGCTCTCCACGTCAATGCGCCCCTGGTGACGGTCCACAATCTCGTGCGAGATCGCCAGGCCGAGCCCGGTCCCGGGATTCTTCATTTCTCGGCTCGCGGAGCCCCGGAAGAATCGATCAAACAAATGGGCCTTCTCTTCGGGCAGGATCCCCACCCCCGTATCCGAAACGCTCAATGTGATCCAATCGCCGCTCTCCGAATACTCGGTTCGCAGCGTCACTGTCCCCCCTGATGGCGTATAGTGCATGGCGTTGGTCAGCAAATTGCCAATCACCTGGGCAATCAGATTCTCGTCCGCCATCACCTCGGCTGATGATGCCTCCAACCGCAGTTGAAGAGATAGGCCCCGTTCCGAGAAGAGCTTGCTCCGATCCGCCACCAGGGCACGCGACATCTCGTTCAGGTCCATTCGAACGAGCTCCGGCGGCGACGTACCGGCATCCAGCCGTGAAATCGACAACAAATCCTCAATCAAAGTAACCAGCCGCTCCGTCTCCCGATTGAGGGTTTCGATGTATGCCGGCTGCCGATCCTGCGATGCCTGGCCCAGCAGCTCGATGTACAGGCGAATGTTGCTCAAGGGGGTTCTCAACTCGTGAGATACATCCGACACGAACTGGGTCTTGAGCCGGTCGGCTTCCGTGGCACGGTCCAAGGCGTTGGCCAACTCAGATGTTCTGGATGCGACCGTAGATTCGAGTTCGGCCGAATGCCTTCGCAGGCGCTCGTACAGCGCCGCGTTCTCAATCGCCACCGCCATTTGATCTGCCAAAAGGGACAGCAGGCGCAGGTCGTCCTGGGTGAGTCCTTCCAGTTCAGGCGACTCGACATTGAGCACCCCAATGGCGACATCACCTTTGCGTATCGGCACCGCTAGTTCGGAGCGGGTGCCCGGGAAGTAGCGCACAAAATCGGGATCCCGGTCCACGTCCCCTACCAGCGCTGGCAGATTGGTCCGGGCAACCCGCCCGGTGATCCCCTGGCTGAACTCGAGGCGGAAGGCGCTCGCATCATGGCCGCGGCTGGCCATGAGAACCAGGGAATCGTCTTCCACCAAGGAAACGCCGACGTAGTCGTATCCCAACGTCGTGCTGACCTGCTCTACGATCTCCTCCAAGAGCGGTCCCATTTCCATTCTGCGGTTGATCACCTGCGCCGCGTGTTGAATAACGGTTTGTTCAGCCAGCCGGCGTTCGATTTGTCGAAACCGCTGGGCATTGGTCCACGCCAGACCCACCTGGCGGCAGATGGCCACCATCAGGTCAAGGTGCTCATCTTCGAACACGCCCGGCTCGCGATGGAAGATCACAAGCACCCCGAGCAGCTCGCCGTCCACCAGGATCGGCGCACCCAACGCGCTCCGGACCTCGTCATCCACACCGGGAACCGGCGACCATCTCGGGTCCTCTAGAACATCTGTAGCGAGTGCCGGCTGTCGTTCGCTGGCGATCCATCCCACGAATCCCTTGCCGACCCGCATATCGAGCTTGGCTTCCAGTCCCTCCAAATCATGTCCCTCGTAGCCGGCCAGATTCCCCACACGCAGGTGTTTGGAGTCCGGCCCGAGGAGCACAATACTTCCCAAGAGGCCGCCCAAGTTTTCCTTTGTGAGGTCCAGAGCCCGGCGCAAGATTTGGTCGGGATCGGTGGAAACGGCCAACTCACGCGTGATGTCGTACAGCAGTCGGAGCCGGCGCCGGTCGGCGGCCGTCCGCTCAAACAATCTGGCGTTCTCAAGCACAACCGCCGCCTGATCCGCCAGCAGATCGAGTATGCGGAGCTCTTCACCCGAGAACCGGTGCGGTGCCTCGTAGGCCACATTCATGACACCCAAGACCCGGTTCTTCGAGCGCAGCGGAATTCCGACAATCGCGCCATCCCAAGCGGCATCTTCGAAGATCGGTGCCTCGAGCGCGTCTTCAACGACCAGCCGCTTCCCTGTCCGAGCGACCGTGTAGGTCAGTCCCTCGGGGCGAGGTTCAGAAAACGGTGATCTTTGGACATCTCCAGCCCACAGCGCGGCTGCGAATTGGAGGCGCTCACCATCGTACAGGAAGATGTGCGCATCCCAGGCCGATATCAGCTTCAGCGCATGTTCCAGGATGGCTTCGAGTACAGCATTTAATTGAAAATTCGAGGTCATCCTCAGGCTTGCTTCGCGCAGGGCTTCTAACTCTTCACTTCGCTTTCGTTCAACCTCGATGAGACGCGCATTTTCCAAAGCCACAGAAGCCTGCGTCGCCAACAAGCCCAGCAGGTTCTTATCATCCTCAGTGAAGGGTTGGTTGGCGCGGCGCATGACCAGAACGACCCCCTTGACTTCGTTCTGCCACTTGAGGGGCACCACCAAGAGCGCCATCTCACCAGGCGAGGCCTCGGCGACCTCTACCCTTCCGATTTGACTGTGTATTGCGCCATCTTCAGCCGCTCGCCCAACCGGGCCATGGCCAAAGTCCACTCGGGCCTCACGATAGGTTTCGCCCTTCTTGGTGAACGCCACACATTCTGCCCACCGTCGTTCAGCGTCGCACTGGAATGCGGCCCCGCCTTCGGCTTCAAGCAGCATGACGGATCGGTCGACAAGCTTCTGAAACAACGCCTGGACACCATGCTCCGAGATCAGGCCCACGCCCAACTCGTACAGGGTGTCTTGCTCGCCAGTCCGTCGTCCGTCCTGTCCCCGGCGCGCAAGGCGGCGCTGATAGAGATAGAGAAGGCTCCCTGACAGTCCCCATAGTGTGAGCACAATTAACAGGAGATCGGTCAAGTTCGGATTCGCTCGCTTCTGCTGATGTCGTCCAACCAAGGAGTAAGGCTTTTGGATTATACTCATTCCCATCCGGCGGAAAACCGATCGACCCTGGCGCCGGGCGGACCTCCCCGGATTGACACGACGACCTAATTGGAGTTGGTGATGACGTCAGACCCTTTCGACGCTCGCGATACGCTTCACGCGCATGGCAAGTCCTACACTATCTATCGACTAGACAGCTTGGAAGCACTCGGCCTGACAAAGATCGACAGGCTCCCGTATTCGATCCGGGTGCTCCTCGAATCCGTCCTTCGGCAGGTCAACGGCCGCGAGATCAAGGAAGATGACGTCCGCGCGCTGGCAGCCTGGCAGCCAAAGGCGGAGACGCGGCCGGACGTTCCGTATCTGCCCTCCCGAGTCATCATGCAGGATTTCACGGGAGTGCCGGCCGTCGTTGATCTGGCCGCCATGCGATCTGCCCTGGCGCGCGCCGGTGGCGACCCGAAGCAGATCAGCCCGCAGGTCCCTGTCGACCTGGTGATTGATCACTCAGTGCAAGTCGACTTCTTCGCCACAGCTGAAGCGCTCAATCGCAATGCAGAAATGGAATTTGATCGCAATCGTGAACGCTACACATTTCTGCGATGGGGCAAGGACGCGTTTGACAATTTCCGCGTTGTCCCGCCGGCCACTGGCATTGTGCACCAGGTCAATCTCGAGTATTTGGCTCACGTGGTCCGGACCGCTGAGCATGACGGCGAGACGTTTGCCTTCCCCGACACACTTGTGGGCACCGACTCGCACACCACCATGATCAACGGTCTGGGTGTGTTGGGTTGGGGCGTGGGAGGAATTGAGGCCGAGGCCGCCATCTTGGGCCAGCCCATGGTCATCCTTGCCCCTGAGGTAGTAGGCTTTCGCATCGACGGCAGCCTGCCGGAAGGGGCCACGGCCACCGACCTTGTCCTGGTGGTCACCCAGATGCTCCGCAAACACGGGGTGGTCGGGAAATTCGTCGAGTTCTTCGGTCCCGGCCTGGCTCAAATGTCGTTACCTGATCGAGCAACCATCGCCAACATGGCCCCGGAGTACGGCGCCACGGTTGGCTTCTTCCCGGTCGATGATGAGACTTTGCGCTATCTGCGACTCACCGGGCGTGATGACGAGCTGATCGATCTGGTGGAAGCCTACACCAAAGCCCAGCACCTCTTCCGAACGATCGACGCGCCCGAGCCTGAATACACTGATGTGCTCGAGCTTGATCTGGGGCAGATCGAGTTCGAGCCTTGCCGGTCCGAAACGCCCCCAGGACCGTATCCCTCTGTCCGACATGAAGCGATCCTTCCGGTCCGCACTCACGGCCCCGACTGATGAAGGCGGCTTTGGGAAAGACGACACCGCCATTGATGTCAGCCTTTCCATCGGCACCAACGGTGCCACAGCCGAGATCGGACACGGCGCGGTGGTCATCGCCGCCATCACCTCCTGCACCAACACATCCAATCCCTCGGTGATGGTGGCGGCGGGGTTGTTGGCTCAGCGAGCCGTAGAGAAGGGCATGCAGGTCAAACCCTACGTCAAGACCAGCATGGCTCCCGGATCGCGCGTGGTCAGCGACTATCTGCAGGCCGGAGGCTTGATCGAACCGCTTTCAGCGTTGGGATTCAATGTCGTGGGCTACGGCTGCACGACGTGTATCGGAAACAGCGGCCCCTTGCCGGCGGATGTCGTGCGAGCCATCGGTGAAGGCGACCTGGTAGCAGCCGCCGTGCTCTCCGGCAACCGAAATTTCGAAGGCCGCATCAACCCACATGTGAAGGCCAACTATCTGGCCTCCCCGCCTTTGGTTGTGGCCTATGCCCTGGCCGGCACCACCGACATCGACATGACCAGCGACCCGTTGGGCAGCGATGCCAACGGCGACCCCGTCTACTTGCGTGATCTGTGGCCAACCCAGGAAGATATCCGCGCTGTCATCGAGCGTTCCGTCAAGCCGGAGATGTTCCGCCACGAATACGGCAGCGTGTTCACCGGCAATCCGACCTGGTCCGCCATCCCGGTCGAAGGCGGCGATCTGTACGCGTGGTCCGACAACTCCAGCTACATTCAAGAGCCGCCTTTCTTCGAAGACCTTTCGCCGGAACCGCCGAAGCTGACGGATATCCGCGGCGCACGGGTTCTGGCGCTGCTTGGCGACTCTGTCACCACCGACCATATCTCCCCGGCTGGTGCCATTCCGGTGGACAGCCCGGCGGGGCGCTACCTGATCGAACACGGCGTCAAACCGCGCGACTTCAATTCGTTTGGGTCCCGCCGCGGCAACGACCAGGTGATGACGCGTGGCACCTTTGGAAACATCCGGCTTCGCAACAAACTCGTCCCCGATGTCGAAGGCGGCTACACACGTCACCTTCCCGACGGGGAAACCATGAGCATCTACGACGCGGCCATGAAATACATTGACCAAGACGTGCCATTGGTGGTGGTGGCCGGCAAGGAATACGGCACCGGCTCATCGCGCGATTGGGCCGCTAAGGGAACGCTCCTGCTGGGAGTTCGAGCCGTGATCGCCGAATCCTACGAGCGGATCCATCGCTCGAACCTGATAGGCATGGGCGTCCTGCCACTCGTCTTTCTGCCGGGGCAGAGCGCCGAAAGTCTCGGACTGAGCGGCGAGGAAACGCTGGACATCACCGGCCTGGCTGACGGTCTCAAGCCCGGCCAACACCTCCAAGTCCGAGCGACAGCTCCTGACGGAAAGACCCAGGAATTCGAAGTTGTCGTGCGCGTCGATACGCCAATCGAGGTCGAGTACTACCGCAACGGCGGCATCCTGCACACGGTCCTACGAAGAATGCTGGCACACACGGCCTGACATCCGGCCGATTCGCGCCATCCAGAATGAGTGTTTCATGTGAGCTGCAGGCTGGCTCGCTTGACCCGGCTGAGTCTGCGCGCCTATACTCGTTCTGCATCGGCCATCGCATCCCCCTCCCGCCCATGTTCAAAATCCATCAATGGCTGCGAACCGGAATCACCAACCTCTTTCTGCGTTGAGGACAATAATCATGGCTTCCGATCTACACCAGGGCTATCTCGTTCTGGCAGACATCACTGGGTTCACGGCTTATCTATCAGAAGCTGAGCTGGATCACGCCAACGCCATTCTCGGAGAACTGACCGAGCGGATCATCGCCCACCTGACACCGCTTATGATTCTGGTTGAGGTCGAAGGTGATGCCGTCTACGGACATCTGCCAGCGGAACGCGTGGACCGCGGCGAGACCTTGGTCGAGCTGTTCGAGGCGACCTATGTGGCCTTTCGAGACCAGGTGACCGGCGTCCGTCGGCGGACCACATGCGACTGCAACGCTTGCCGGTCGCTCCCGATGCTCGACCTGAAGATCATTTGCCACTACGGTGACTATGCTCTCCAGACCGTGGCCAACAGATCCAAGCCTCTCGGGAGTGACGTCAACCTGGCCCATCGTCTTCTCAAGAACCACGTGACCATGACGACGGGCTGGCGTGCGTACATATTGTTCACCCAACCAGCTTTCGAGAAGCTGGACTTACCTCCGGCTATGTTCCAGCGCGATGTTGATGATGCCCGGGAGTTTGGCGAGGTCGTAACCTATTGCCTTGACCTGAATGCCCGCTATCAGGAGATTGTCGCCGCGCGCAAGGTGGTGGTGGAAGCCGATCAATCGGACTTCAGTATGGAACAAGAGGTAGACGCCCCCCCGCCTGTAGTTTGGGAATGGATGAACGATCCCGTCAAGCGAGCCATGGGGACCGAAATGTCGTTCCGCCCGCTGCCGCTGACAAATGGACGTATGGGGCCGGGCGCCAAGAACCACTGCATCCACGGCAAGGAACTCGCCTACATCCTGACCATAGTCGATTGGCGCCCCTTCGAATACTTCACGCAGGAGATCGAAGCCGCCGGCCGCCTGGGCAAGGCGGTGATTGAGACCGTGTACTTTGAGCCCATTGGGGAGAAGACGCGTGTCATTACTCGAGCCCGAGTCCTGCTTAGGCCTCGCTGGTTCGGCAAGCTCTTTTTCAAGCTCTACATCAAGAAGGAGCTCGAGGAGGGCGCCGACCGTCTGAAGACGCTGATCGCCCAACAGGTCGCGGCCTGACGTCACCGCCCTCCCCGACGGGTTGCCTCGGTCGGGGTGCCGCGTGACCAACATGCACAGCTGCCTGCCGGCAGCGAAGCCCTTCCGCTGAGTCACCTCCCCCGGGACATTCTCCACATCCAGCCATACGCCCAGATTGACCATTGCCCTGTCAACGCAGGCGGAAGGCGGTGGCCCCGGGCCGGTCTACAATCGGCATCCCATCTCGCCTGACCGGTCGTGGCGCTGGGGCCCCGACCATTCTCGGCAAACGGGCGAGGGTGCTCTTTCAGATGATCGACGTGCTCGCGGGAACACACCCGCCGATGTGGTACCTGCCTCAACTCGCGCCAAAGGCAGAGCGCTCGAGGAATGTCGCCGTGACGGTTCACGTCCCCTCCGACATTTCCCAAGCGCTCGTGCCCAGGCCCGAACCGTGATCGGGTGTTGACATCTTACACGGTTCCGTGTTGGCTGTCAAGACGGAACAGTGAGGGCTATTCCGCTCGATCAACCTGGAATGGGAACGCGGCTTTCTCGGCGACCATCGTCAGATGCTTGGAGCGCCCTCGGGTGGGTCGATAGACCCCGGTTTCCCACTCGCTTACCGTTTGTTGTCGTACCCCGAGAATTCGCGCCAACTCCATCTGGTTCAGGTTCATATGGTCCCTCAGTGCACGAACCATGTCTCCGTTCCACAGGATATCCCCGCCCTCCCGTTCCACTCGATAGCTTGTCTTCGGTCGGGCGAAGATCACGACCCCCCGCTCAAGGTCCACGCTCTGGACGTGGAATCCGGCATCCATCCATGACGACGCCTGGAGCGCGCCCTGTGAACGATTGCTCCAAAAAGCCCGGCTCTTGTGTGCGGACGCAGGCAATCGGCCAGCGATCATGTGATCGATGGCATCAAAAGACAGTGTCAGGCTATCCTGCGCCTGGCGCCGCAAGAACTCGTACAGGGGGTAGTACTTCGAATCTGGCTTGACGGGTGCCATGCCACCTCGAGCCGTCGGTGTACGGGCGGGGTCAGCTCGCTTCCGAGGTCAGTCTACCTCAGGCCGAATCTCCCGAACTTCGCTGCCGACGGTCAAGATGTGACCTGTGGATGACGATGCGATTGCCGCCCGCCAGCTTGGCAGCTCGCTCAGCGTTGTCAGCGGCCGCCACCAAGTTATCAGTGACTGACACGCTCTCTGGGTAGACCGAGCCACCAATGCTGAAGCTGACCGGCAATCGATCCCCGTTGGGCAAATCAACCTTCAGCGTCGCCAAACTCTTCTTGAGCCTGCCTGCCAGCAACTCGAGCTGGTCGGCCGAGCAGCCCGGAAGGACCACGGCAAATTCATCTCCCCCGTACCGGGCGACCCAATCGGTCTCGCGCAGCTTGCGCTTTAGGAGTTGGACCAAAGAACGCAGCACATCGTCTCCAACCAGGTGACCATGGTTGTCGTTGATCACCTTTAAGTCATCAACGTCGACGAACAGCAGCCCGACTGCGTAGCCTAGTCGGTCGGCACGGCTGAGCTCATTGGCGAGATTGGATTCGAAGAATTGACGATTGAAAGCCCCGGTCAGGCCGTCGATCGATGCCTGCCGGCGGACTTCCTGAAACGACCGGCTGTTGTCAATGGCCTTCGCAGCAGCCTGCGAGATCGACTCGAGAAACTTGAGATCCGCCTGGCCGAGGGCCACCGCATTACCTTGGGCAATCAGCGCTCCCGTGACCTGGCCCTCAAGCTTGAGCGGGGCGACCAAAACGGTCTTGCCGGCCTCATCGCGCAGCTGCCCGCCGCTGACGCTGCGGCCTTCCAATCGCTGAGGCGCCCCCAGCTGAACCACCCGGCCCAATAGACCCTCTCCAATGCGCACGATCTGCGGCAGCTGCTTCGTGGTGACATCACCCATGGCCGATAGGGCCCGCAAGGTGATCCCATCCGTCTCGGTCAGCAGCAGGATGCACGAATTTGCCTTCAAGAATCGCTGGCTCTCGTTCACAATCAGATCACAAGTCTGTTTAAGATCGAGCTTTGACCACAGATCACGCTGAACGTTAAGCAGGACCTGCTGTTCGTGGGTATGGCGGCTGAGGAGTTCGGTGACTTGCAGGTGTTCAGAAACATCGCGTGCCACGCCGTCGATGCCCACTACGTCTCCCACATCGTTTTCGACGGCAATCCCAAACAGTTCCGCCCAAATCAGCCCGCCGTCCTTGCACCTCAGCCTGACAACCGAGGAGATGCTTGGCTGCGCACGCGAGCGCAACAGCGACAGGGCAGACTCAAATTCGTCCTGGCTGGACCCATCAATCAGTTGGCCAAAGAACTGCGCCTGATGCAGGCAGTCCTCGGAAGCGTAGCCGAGCGCCACTTCAAAGCCCGGGCTCACGTAAGCCAGGCCATCCCGGAAGTACAGTCTGAAGTAGATGTCTGCTGAATGCTGCGCGATGCGCTGAAAATCTGGCTGAGTTTGCTCCACCTTGTTTCCTCGCCCATGTTTGTCGGGTGACAGCCTATTCAGAACATCTCCCCAAGCAAGCGGAAACGCCTGGCGAACAACCGCCAACGGTCAACATAACTCTACAATCGCGTTACACATCCTTGCACGGCTGTTAGGTGATTGTAAGGTGAAACCCATTCCACCGCATCCTGCGGCCTCGCCCCCTCACCGGGGCTTTTCTGTCAGATGTATAATGCCCGAACGTCAGCCATTAAATGGCGACAGATTGCGCCAAGTCTGGACGCCACGCTCGGTTGACCTTCATGGCCCGTTCGCGCATCTAATGGAGCTCAACCATGCCCAAGACCTTCCACGATCTGAACCCCTCGCCGCGAATCCTGCTCGGGCCCGGCCCCAGCATGGTGCATCCGCGCGTCTTGCGAAGCATGGCAACCCCGGTCATCGGCTATATGGATCCCGATTTCTTGGCGATCATGGCGGACGTCAAAGATCTTCTCCAGCAAACCTTCCAGACCGAAAACGACCTCACCCTGGCGGTCCCAGGCACGGGAACTTCGGCCATGGAAGCCGCCATTTCCAACCTGGTCGAGCCAGGGGACAAGGTTCTGGCTTGTGTTCAGGGATACTTCGGTGAGCGTCTGGCAGAAATGGCTGAGCGTCACGGCGCCGATGTGACCCGCCTGTCACGCGATTGGGGTGATGTCTTCGAGCCGCAGGCGATTGAGTCCGCTGTTTCCGAGGGCGAGTACAAGCTTGTGACCCTGGTTCACGCTGAGACGTCCACCGGCGCGCTCCAACCTGGTATTCCAGCCATCGCCCGTGCCTGCCATCAGGCCGGCGCGCTGCTCGTGCTCGATTGTGTCACATCGCTAGGCGGTGTCGCCCTGGAGGTGGATGCCTGGGATGTCGACGTAGCTTACAGCGCCGGGCAGAAATGTCTGTCCGGCGTGCCCGGTCTATCCCCAATCACGCTCAGTGCCAGGGCTGTCAAGACCCTCGGCGACCGATCAACCCCGCCGTCGGTCTTCTACCTGGATCTCAATCTGCTGGATCGCTACTGGGGCAGCTCACCTGCCTACCACCACACGGCACCGACCAGCACGATGTATGCGCTGCGGGAAGCCCTGCGCATGGTCCAAGAAGAGGGCCTCGAGGCTCGACTAGCCAGGCATATGGAGAACGCCAAGCGGCTGTGGAATGGCCTGGAAGCCCTTGGCCTCACACTTTGGGTGGAAGACGAGTCCCTGCGCATTCCCAGCCTGACGACTTGCCGTGTTCCCGAAGGCTTCGACGAGGCCAAGCTGCGCGCCCAACTGCGGGATGAATTCAACGTCGAAATCGCAGGCGGGTTCGGCCCGTTGGCAGGCAAGATCTGGCGCATCGGCCTGATGGGCGAATCAAGCCGGCATGAGTACGTCACCCTGCTCTTGGGGGCGCTGAGAGAATTGTTGACAGACTGAACTGCTGGGGAGGATTTGTTCCCTCAGAGACGCCTAGCGAAGCGACATCGGGTTGCGTCGATTGTAGCGGGAAGCGATGTAGCCGAGGGCACCTGCCGCCACCAGAAAGCTGATCCCCAAGATTCCCAACAGCAGCGAGCGCTGCGAGTCGCCCGAACTGTCGCCTCCGAGCGCCGCGCTGGGCTGGGCGCCGAACTCCACATATGAGACGTCCCCGGGCGCGATGCGGACCGGTGTGTTCATCGACGTGGTCGGATTGTATCCCGATGGAACCGCGGCGCTGACATTATAGTCCCCCATTTCCAGCCCGGTAAAGCAGTGGCCTTGGGGATCGTCGGTGGTGGCTTGATCGCCAACAACCGTGCCAGCCGAATCGGCCACGCTGATCTGTCCGCCAGCCAACGCCGGTTCACCTTCATCCAGGCTGGCGTTGCCATTCTGATCCACAAACAGAAGCACACAAATATCGGCCGTCCCGCCCACCGGCGTGGGTGTCAGCGTGGGTGGGGCCGACGTTTCGGCAGCAGCCGGCGGCTGGGTTGGGCTAACCTGGGCAAGAGTTAGCCGCATACCCAGGGTCAGAAGATCTGTCGATTTCAGCCCATTGAGAGCATACAACTGTTCCAGGCTGATCCCCGCCACAGCGGCAATGCGCCAAGGCGTATCCCCCTCCTGGACCACATAGATGACGTTGCCGTTGGCGTCCGGGGTTGGTGTGGGAAAAGCGGTCGGTGCTTGGCGCGGGGGTGCCAGCGGTTCGGCCCCCCAGGCTTGAGCTGACAAGGCCACGGCCAATACTGCCGCCAAAGCCCACCCACCCAGAAGCATGCTACGATTGTGTCTCATCGCAAGCAGATTATAGCCGGTCGCTCCGGCCGGGCATAGAGGCGGCCGATGCCGGAACTCCCAGAGCTCGAAGTCGTGTGTGAAGTTCTTCAGCGGAAGACCCTGGACCGCCCGATTTAGAAGGTGACGGTGTCTCCCAGAGGCGGCCCGCTGGTGATCCGCGACCTCACCCATCAGGGGTTCGAAAGCTCGCTGACTGGCCGCCGATTACAGGCGGTTGCTCGCCGGGGCAAGTTCCTGGTCTTCACCCTGGACGCCAGGGATTTGTTCTTGGTGGTCAATCCCAAGTTGAGCGGACGGTTCCAGTTGTGCGCGCCGAAGGCCAAGAAGGTCGGGCCAACCCATGTGATTTTGCATTTCGGCGACCCTCTCGAAGACCTTCGCTACGTCGATTCCAAACGCATGGGCCAGCTCTACCTGACCTCGGATTTGGGGCTGATTCCAACCTTCCATCAGATGGGGCCTGATGCCCTGCAGATAGACGCCGAGACATTTGCCGCCCGTCTCAAGCCATTCAGGGGTGAGATCAAAGGCATCCTCACACGCGCTTCTTTTGTGGCCGGAATTGGCAACGCCTACGCCGACGAAATCCTGTGGGCGGCCCAGATTCACCCCTATCGCAAGCGGCCCTCGCTGACACCGGAAGAGACCAATCGGCTCTACCAGGCCATGCAGGCCACCCTTCGCCAATCTATCAGCCTTGTGCGCGAGGCCATGGGGGAGGACATCCATCTCAAGCCGCGCGGCTTTTTCTCGGTGCATATGCGCGAGGGCGAGGCATGTCCGCGGTGCGGGAGCCCCATCTCATCCGTGACGGCCCAGCAGAAGATCACCAACTTCTGCCGAACCTGCCAACCCGGCGGCCTGATTCGGGGCATGTCTGCACCAAGAGCCGGCGGAAATCGCTAGCCGCACTCAGGCCGAGATGCCCTCAAGGTCCGCCCAAAACCCCTCCGGCAGCCGCGCGGTGCCCATCTCTACCGAGCGAGGGTGGCTGGCGGCCGGGGCCCGTATTGGCCCTGTATCCTGCCGGTCGACCTACCCGCACCTCAATAGCCCCTAATTCCTGAAGAAGACGAGCTCAACAAGACCTGCCATGGGACGACCATTCCGTGCCAGCCTCCGACCCATGGCGGCATGCTATACTAGCCGGGCTTTCCATCATCGTCCTCCGCATCCCACCCACCTGCCAGCCAAGCCCAGCTTGTGAGATACTTCACAAACCGGCGGGGCATGAGTCCAGCCACGAGGGTCGTAGGCATGACCGAATGGGTCGGTCGCACGTTCTCCAAGGTTCATATTCAGAAACCGATCGGCCGCGGCGGCATGGCCGAAGTCTATCTCGGCCGCCACACCACGCTCAACCGGCCGGTGGCGGTGAAGATCCTGCACGCTCATCTCACCGACGACGAGGAACTCACCAAGCAATTCCTGGCCGAAGCGCAATCGGTGGCCGGCCTGAGACATTCCAACATCGTCCAGGTGTTCGACTTCGACGTCGTCGATGGCCGTCCGTACATCGTGATGGAGCTGCTGGAGGGACTGTCCCTGGCGGACTACCTGCGAACTTTGCATGAGTCCGGCCTGACCCTCCCGCTCAACACCGTGGCCAGACTGATTGGCTCGGTGGCATCTGCCCTGGATTACGCGCACAGTCAAGGGATCATCCATCGGGACATCAAGCCGGCCAACATCATGCTTCGACAAGGGAGTTCGCCGATCGACCCCCACCTACCCTTGTTGCCGGATGTGGAGCCGGTGCTGACCGACTTCGGAATCGCCCGCCTGACGACTGCCCCCACGCAGACCGCCACCGGCGCCGTGCTGGGCACGCCGGCCTACATGAGCCCTGAGCAGATCCGCGGCGAATCCATCGACGCCCGTTCGGATATCTACTCCCTGGGTATTGTCCTATACGAGATGTTGGCGGGGCAGCCGCCGTTCGACGTCGACACCACCCCGGCGGCCATTCTTGTCAAACACCTGCAGGAGCAGCCGCCGCCCGTGCCCCAGGTCGAGCCCGAAGTGCAGGCCATCATCAGCAAGGCGCTGGCCAAAGATCGTAACCAGCGCTACCAGCGCGCCGCCGACGTGGCCCGCGACCTGCAGGCCGCTTTGGGGCCGAGAGCCACCCGGGTCGCCGGGGCCGGCGCTGCCCGGCCGCCGGCGCCGCCCTCACGCCGCGGCTGGATCTGGGCTGCCGCCGCCGGTGTCCTGGCCATCGGCGGCCTGACCGTGCTCGGCGCCGGCTGGCTGGCGTTCCGCCTGCTCGTCCCGCGCTTCTTGGCCTCGCCCACTCAGACCCCGGCACAGGTCCTGCGCCTCGGCTCCTACGCCGGCCCCGGCGACCGAAGCCGTGGGCGCAGCCCCGTCAACTCCCGCCGCTTCATCTGCCGCCACTCCAAGCGGATTCGCCGTCTTCAAGGACGCCAGGCTCACAGCCCAAATCAACGACGTGGCGCCAGCCCCTGACGGTTTCGCCTACCAGGCCTGGTTGGTGGGCAACGACGTCGACCCGCTCTCCCTGGGGCTGGTCTCCCCGATCGATGGGCAGCTGGCGGTTTCCTTTGAGGATCCTCAGGGCACCAGCCTGCTGGGCACCTACTCGGGGCTCTGGATCAGCCTGGAACCCAATCCGGATCCGGACCCCGGCACGGCCGGCGAGAAGATCTATTTGGCCAGCGTGCCGGATGAGGTCACGGGCTACGCCCAGCTTGTCACCGATGTCGATGGGCCGGGCAGCTTGACCACTGAGCTGCTCGACGGCATGGCGCGCCAGTCAGTTCACTTCACCAGCCACCGCGACCTGGCAGTGAGCTCAATCGACCAAGGCAATCTGGCCGGCGGCAAACAGCATTCCGAGCATGTGATCAACATCCTGGAAGGGAAGTCGGGTGAGGACTACGGGGATTGGAACGGGGACGGGCGGGTGGAGAACCCCGGAGACGACGTTGGCTTGATCCCCTACCTGCAGCTCCTCAGCGACCTGGTGGTAGATATTCAGGACAACCCGTCCGCCGACGAGACTTCCCGGCAGGCCGCCGACCAACTCGATCAGCAAATCCAGACCCTGCTCGAACAGGCCAGGTCCGCCCGCGACCTGGCCACCCGCGTCGCTTCGGCGGACACGCTGGAAGAGGTCCAGCCCCTGGCCCCAGAAATGACGGCCATCCAGCTTCAAGATCCCGTGAATGCCGTGGACCAACAGGCCACAGCCGTCGATCTGGCACTGACGGTGGTCGTGCTCCACGTCACCCCCTGACAGCTGGCCGATTTCCCGGTTGACAAGGCGAGCGGCTCACCATTCGGTGAGCCGCTCATGACGCGGTCAGCAGCCGCAGCCGCCGTCGCCACAATCACAACACGACCCGCCCATGGCACATCACCTCCTTTCCCATGCTCCAGTGTGTGTGCCGGCATCCCTATTCATCGATGGTCATCGATGAATAGGGGCAAAAAAATTCGCGTTCGGGCTGCCTTCAGACCGTTCGCTCAGCAAATATCCTGCGGCCGGATCAGGCCATCCCGCTCGGGCGCAAAGGCCGTGACCAGCCGCCCACAGCAGCTGACCACAGCGTCCTGATTCAGCGAGTAGAAGGTCTGACGTCCCTCTTCCCGAACATGGACCAGACCGGCCTCCCGCAAAATCGCAAGATGGTGGGAGACCGTGGGCTGTCCCACGTCGACACTGGCCGCCAATTCGCCCACACTGCACCACTGGCAGCAGCAAGCCTGCATGATCTTCTGCCGGGTCGAGTCGGCCAAAGCCTTGGCAAAAGTCAGCGTCAGCGGGGATTTCTCATCGATGTTCATCGATGGATATCGTAGTCGATTCTCGGCCTCCGAGTCAAGACCCAGCTCGGGCCGGATGATTGGACTCAACCTGAACGCTGGTTTAGAATGCGGTCGATGTCCTACATCACAAGCTCCCAGGTCCGAGCCTCCTCGCCAAGCCTCGGTCAAGAGATGTCACGATCATGCTGCGTCGCCTGACGCCAGCCAATCTCCTGTTCCTGATCATCAGCCTGGCAGGGCTGGTGGTGCTCCTCTACCCATTTTGGGCTCCGCCCGGGCCGGCGGCCGATCAAAGCCGGGCCGCCCTGCTCGTGCTGAGCGGCGCATTGGCCTTGATCCTGGCCGCCTTGCTGGCTGAGGCGCAGACCGGACTCACGGCCCAGACGGTGGCCCTCATCGGGACTTTGGTCGGCCTGAACGCGATGATACGCGTCGTGGACACCGTCCTCCCGCTGCCCGGCGGCTTTTCCCCCGTCTTCCTGCTGATCATCCTGGTTGGGCACGTGTTCGGCGCCCGACTCGGCTTCCTGATGGGCGCCCTCACACTGCTGGTCTCCGGCCCACTCACCGCGGGAGGCTTGGGACCCTGGACTCCCTACCAGATGCTTGCCGCGGGTTGGATGGGCATGGGGGCTGCCTGGCTCCCATCCGGACGCGGCCGCACCCTTTCGCTGGTGACATACGGTGCCGTCTGGGGCCTGGCCTATGGAGCGGCGACCAACCTGCAGTATTGGCCCTATGCTCTGAGTTCACCCGACCTGAGTTGGGCTCCCGGGTTGGGGGCGCTGGCCGTCCTCTCCCGCTATGCTCGTTTCTACGTCTTGACCTCCTTCGCGTGGGACGGCTTGCGAGTTGTCGGCAATGTTGCTTTGATCTTGCTGCTTTCCCGGCCCCTTATTCAAACGCTTCAACGCTTTCAGCGACGCGCCCGGGTGATCTGGGAGCCGGCCTGAGAGCCGGTTATAATCGCCGGACGATGGTCAACCTGAGCAGTCGAGCGCCCATGTGGGTGCAGCTTGTATTGGTTTGGGACATGTGTATCGGTTACATCGAGGGAGGCACGCGATGAGGACTTCCAGGCGCCGCCAGGCCTGGTTGATTGCCGGATCCGGGCTTGTTCTGACAGTGGTCGCCCTCGCCCTGGCCTGGCAGCTCCCCTTCGTTCAGGATCACCTTGGTTGGCGAATTTCCGAGCTGCGGGCGAGCATCAAATACGCCCTCTACCCACCGGAAGAGGCTGCCTTCACACCCAACCCGACTCTGGCCGCCATGGTCCAATCCACCCTGGCGGCGATGACACCGACTGCGACCACCACGGCCACGCCCGGCCCGACAGCTGTCCCCAGCGCGACACCCACGCCTACCGTCGAGCCTACGCCGTTGCCGTCCAAAGTTGAGCTGACCGGGATCGTTCACGAATACCAGAAGTGGAACAACTGCGGCCCAGCCAATCTGGCCATGGCGCTCTCGTTCTGGGGCTGGCAGGGGGATCAACGGCCGGTGGCAGCCTATGTCAAACCCAACCCGCGCGATAAGAACGTGATGCCTTACGAACTGGTCGACTTCGTCAACACACAGACCGACCTCAGGGCATTGGTCCGGGTTGGAGGAGACCTGGATCTTCTCAAGAGCCTGCTTGCGGCGGGCTTCCCGGTGATCGTCGAAAAGGGCTTTGAAGGGCCCGGCTTCCCTGGCTGGATGGGGCATTACGAAGTGGTCTCCGGCTATGACGACTCCCGCCAGAGGTTCACGGTCCAGGACTCATACATCATGCCCAACCTTCCCATCAGCTACGATGATATGGCGACGTACTGGCGCCACTTCAACTACACCTACCTGGTGGTCTATCCGCCGGACCGCGAATCGGATCTGATGCAACTCTTGGGGCCGAACGCCGACGAGACGACCAATTTCCAACGGGCGGCCCAGAAGGCATCCGATGAGATCTACAGCAGCACCGGCCGCCAGCAGTTTTTCGCCTGGTTCAATCGGGGGTCGAGCCTGGTGGATCTCAAGGACTACGCTGGCGCCGCCGCTGCCTACGACCAGGCCTTCACCATACAGGCTCAAATCGCCCAAACCGACCCCGATCACAACCCCTGGCGCATCCTTTGGTACCAGACGGGGCCCTACTTCGCTTACTTCTACACCGGCCGGACGGCCGACGTGATCAATCTGGCGACCCAGACTTTGTCGGCGATGAGTGAGCCGATCCTGGAGGAGAGCTACTACTGGCGCGGCCTGGCCCGCGAATTGGCCGGCGACCTGGCTGGCGCCATCGACGACTGGCGAACCGCCCTCCAGGATCATCCGAGCTGGGCTCCGGCCCTGCAGCAGCTGCAGCGCGTCGGCGCCTCACCAGGATAATCCCTTCGTGAACCCCTCAGCGGCGCGCCCCGCACCAAAACGGCGGATCACTCACGTCGCTCGTTCATCCCTGCTGATAGCCGTCTTCTTCGGCCTGGACAAACTACTTGGGCTGATTCGACAGGTGGTCATCGGGCGTCAGTTCGGAGTTGGCGCCGAGTTGGACGTCTTCAACGCCGCCAATAATCTCCCCGACCTGCTGTTCGCCCTCATTTCAGGCGGCGCTTTGGCGGTGGCCTTCATCCCTGTCCTGTCGCAGGCCATGGAACTCGATGGTCGGGACGCTTTGTGGGGCGTGTTCAGCCGGGTGGCCAACCTGGCGTTTGTGATCACCGGCGGCCTGGCCCTCGCCCTGGCGCTGTTGGCGAGCCGGCTCGTCGGATGGCAGTACGGCGTGGCCCCCGGATTCTCCCCCGAGAATCAAGCCCTGGTGATCAGCTTGATGCGCCTGGACCTGATCGCCACGTTGATCTTTTCCCTAAGCGGCCTGGTGTCAGCCGGGCTGCAGGCCAACCAGCACTTTCTGCTGCCGGCGCTGGCGCCCGCCCTTTACGATGTGGGCCAGATCTTCGGGGCCGTCGTCCTGGCTCCGGAGCAGGGCTACCATCTGGCGGGATTCGCTCTCCCTGCAGCCGGCCTGGGAGTCTACGGCCTCGTATACGGCGTGATCCTAGGGGCCGCCCTTCACCTGGGGATCCAGATCCCCGGCCTGATCCGCTTTCACTTTCACTGGACCCCGCGCATCAACCTCGACCATCCAGGCGTGCGCACCGTGCTGCGCCTGATGGGGCCGCGCATTCTCACGATCGGCGCGTTCAACCTGATCTTCATCGTGCAGGACAATCTGGCTTCCCGTCTGGACGTGGGCTCGGTGACTGCCCTGGCGTATGGCTGGTTGATCATGCAGGTGCCCGAAACCATCATCGGCACGGCCGTCGGGATTGCCATCCTCCCAACCCTTTCGGAGCACTTCGCCCGTGCCGACTGGGCAGGCTTCGAAGCCAGCGTGGGGCGCGCCTTCCGCGTGCTGGTGGCGCTCACCCTTCCTTCGGCAGTCTTGTTGATAATCGGCATCCGGCCCCTGGTGCAGGCGGCATTCCACTTCGACGCGCGCGGCACCGAGTTGGTGACCTGGGCAGCCCGCGCCTACTTGCTTGGGCTGGTCGGTCACTCCCTGCTCGAGGTCGCATCGCGCGCCTTCTATGCCCGCCAGGACGCTCGTACCCCGCTGCTGGCGTCCATGATCAGCCTGACGACCTTCGTCGTGGCGAGCCTGGTCCTCTACCGAAATCTGGGCGCCATGGGGATCGCGTTCAGCAACAGCCTGGCGTTCAGCCTGGAGGCCGGACTGTTGATCCTCTTCTTGTCCCGCCATTTTCCGGCGGTGGTCCGCCAGGGTCGCCCGCTGCTGCGGCTGTCGATCGGCTGCGGCCTGGCGGGGGCGGCGGCCTTCGCCCTGATGTCCGCCCTCCCTCTGTCCGAACTCCTGTCGGCTGCCGTCGCCCTGGCCGTCGGTGCTTTGCTGACGGCGATCTTCATCCGCCCCGAGCTGCACGAGCTGGCCGACCTCTAACCCGCGCCCCCCTTTGGCTAAACGCGCCGCGGCCCCGGCGATAGTCTACCGGGGCCGCGCAGCCAGGACCTGCGCAAGGATCCATTCATCATAGGTTCTAGTGCTGAAGCACCAGGGCTCCGAGGAGTCTCTTCGGGACTCGGGCTGCTTGTGATGTTTAACAACCCCATCTCTGCATCTTCGGCGCGCATCCACCTTCAGGCGTCATTCGCCACGATGCGCGCCGAGACCGATCTTGGGTTATGTGAAATCTTTCACAAAGCGCCAGGGTGCCACTGCCGAAAGTCGGGCAGCTACTCTTTTTCGTACGGCTGTCCGTCGGCGGCGGGCATGTGACCTCGACCAACGACCCCGGCCAACACGATCATGGTGGCCAAATAGGGGATCATCAGCAAGAACTGGGATGGAATGTCCACGCCCAAGATTGCCATCCGGGCTGCCAACGCATCTGAAAACCCGAACAGCATGCCGGCGCCGAAGGATCCGATCGGGGTCCAGTTGCCGAAGATCATGGCTGCCAAGGAGATGAAGCCGCGTCCGGCGGTCAAGTTCTCGTCGAACCGGCCCACAGATCCCAGGGTGAAGTAGGCACCTGCCAGGCCAGCCATCAACCCACCCAGCAGCACGGCCATGTAGCGCGTCTTGAAGACGTTGATCCCCAAGGTGTCCGCCGCCCGAGGGTGTTCACCGACCGCTCGCAGCCGGAGCCCCCAGCGTGTGTTGAACAGGGCCACGGTGAGGACGATGAGCGAAATATACATGGCGTACACGAACAGGTTGTTGTTGAACAGAAGCGGTCCGATCAGCGGGATATCAGAAAGCAGCGGAACCGGCCAGGGCTGGAAGATGCCCGGGTTGTTCAAATTCTGGAACACCTGCAGATACTTGTGCGAGATGTAGGACGTGAGGCCAAGGGCAAAGATATTGATGACCGTTCCAGAGACAATCTGGTCGGTCTTGTACTTGATCGAGAGCCAGGCATGCACCAGGGCCAGCACGCCGGCGGACAGGATGCCGGCGATCAGGCCGATCCACAGATTGGTGACGCTCCCGACCAGCGTGGCCACCATGGCCGACATCAGCATCATCCCCTCGATGGCGATGTTGATGACAGCCGCACGTTCGCACAACACGCCCGACATGGCGCCCAGGGTCAGCGGCACCGCCTTGAGCAGGGTAGCGTTGAACAAGCCGGCCAGATTGAGCGATTTTCCGGCGGCCGCCCAGGTCAGAAAGCCAAAGATAAACACGCCCACCACCAACGCCAGGGTCAGGTTGGTATAGGAGCCAAACCCTCGCGCAAGCTGGAAGGCACCGAAGGCGGCACACAACGCAGCCAGGATCTTCAACGTGCCCGGCGCTGCCAGATGCCACGGCGCCAACGCAGGCACCGATCGACCCAGTTCGAAGGTAAAGGTGGCCGAGATCTGTTCCGGGATGCTACCGACAAACCCAAACCAGATCACTGCGGCCAGCAGCAGGAAGAAGACACCCATGACATACCGCCGCACGGGTAACGTTCTCTCTTGGACGCGTCGCAAGGCGGTCGTGGTCATCGCTTATGCGCCTCCCCAACTAATCGTCACACCGCCCTCTTCTTCCTCCTTGGGGGTCCGAAGCCGGTAGATCGTCCGAATGATGGCGGGGGCAGCGATGAACATCAGGATGACCCCTTGAAGGATACCGATAATGTCGACCGGGACGCTAGCAGCCAACTGCATCTGGGTGGCGCCTGCCTGGAGAAACCCAAACAACAGTGATGCCAGCACGACGCCCACCGGGTGGCTCTTGCCCAGCAATGCCAACGCGATGCTCGTAAAACCAGTGCCGGATGAGAAGGCCATCGCCAGGTTGTGGTTGACGCCCAGGACGTCGTTGGCGCCCGCCAGCCCGGCCAGTGCCCCCGAAAGCGACATGGCCACCATCGTCACCATTGAGGCCTTCATCCCAGCGTAGCGGGCCGCACTGGGATTCAGGCCGACCGTGCGCAGATCAAATCCCCAAGTGGTGCGGAAGAGCAGCCAATAGACCAGATAGGCCATGGCCAATGCTAGAAAGAACCCCAGGTGAAAACGAAGCGGGGCGCCAAAGAGCCGCGGAAGTTCCGCGCTGGCCTGAATATTGGGGCTGATCGGGTTGAATGAATTTGGCCGCTGCATGGGGCCGCTTAGCAGCCAATCGGACAGGCGGAAAGCGACGTAGTTCATCATGATCGTATTGATCACTTCGTGCCCGCCGGTCTTGGCTTTGAGCCAGCCGGGCACAAACCCCCATGCCGCCCCACCCAGCAGGCCGGCCAGGAGCGCCAGCGGCAGATGGATGATTGCCGGCAAATTTGTGAAGGAGTAGCCAACGAAAGCCGAGCAGATCGCCCCCACGAAAATCTGTCCCTCGGCGCCAATGTTAAACAGGCCTGCCCGGAAGCCAAGAGCCACCGCCAGGCCGGCGAAGATATAAGGTGTCGACGTCACCAGGGACTCAGACAGCGGATAGAATGCGTTCCGGATCGCAGTCGGATCCCCGCTCTGGAGCGACGCCAGGATCTTGCCCGGGTTACCGAGGGAACCGTTCAGCAGCGCACCATAGGCCTGGAAGATGGCTTTGATCCCAGCCTGGGTCGCCAGCAGCGGAGACTGCCCCCACGTCTGGTACACCTCGGTGGTCGTCAGAAAGATGAAGATCCCACTGAAAATCAGGCCGGTGAACACCGCCAGCAAGGGGACGACCATGCTCTGGGCAGCGCCGCGAACCCACGAGCCCTTCTTGGGAGTCTCAGGCGTCAGCTCCTCTAGGAGGATCTCGCCAGCGCCCTTCTTCTCTTCCGGCTTGGGTGTGTTGTCTTCGTTGTTTTGGCTCAAGACGACCTCTGGCTACAGCGTCACTTCCGCTTTGCGGGTGACTTCCTTGGGTGCCTCTAACGTGTCCGGATCGACACCGGCCATGAGCAGCCCGACATATTCCTTGGTGGCTTTGTCGCCCGGCACCACGGCCACCAGCTTCCCGCGGTACATAATGCCTATCCGGTCTGACAACTGCATAATCTCATCCAGTTCGGGAGAGACGAGCAGAATTGCCGTCCCGGCCTCGCGTTTCTCCATGATCTGGCCGTGGATGAACTCAATCGACCCAACGTCCAACCCGCGCGTCGGCTGTGAGGCCACCAGCAGCTTCACCGGACGCGAAAACTCCCGCGCCACGATCAGCTTCTGCTGATTCCCACCGGAGAGAGTGCCTGCACTCACGGTCGAACTCGGTGTCCGAATGTCGAACTTCTCTATCCGCTCCAGAGCCACTTCGTGGATTTTTTCGCGGTTGAGCACCATCCGCTCGGCGAATGGGGCAAGATAGTAGGTGTTTAGAACCAAGTTGTCTTCGACGGAATAGCCCAGGACCAGGCCGTCTTTCTGCCGATCCTCGGGCACATGGCCCACGCCAGCTTCGGTAATCTTGCGGGGCGAAGCATGCGTGATGTCCTTGCCAAGGAGAGTGATCTTCCCGCCAAAGAACTCTCTCAAGCCAGTGACGGCTTGGACCAGCTCGGTCTGCCCGTTCCCTTGAACGCCGGCCACGCCGAAGACTTCCCCCTTGTGCACCTCAAACGACACGCCGTCGACGGCCACCTGATCACGATCGTCGATGACCTTCAGATCCTCAACCTTGAGTACCATGTCCCCGACGTCGGCGACCTGCTTTTCCACCTCCAAGGAGACCTCTCTGCCAACCATCATTTCTGCCAGCTTCTTGCGGTCGGCCTTGTCCGGCGTGGTCGTGCCGATCACCTTTCCGCGGCGAATAACCGTGATCCGATCCGCGATTTCCATCACCTCTCTCAGTTTGTGGGTGATGAAGATGATCGACTTCCCTTGAGATGCGAGGGAGCGCAGGATGTCAAACAGCTCGTCCGCCTCGTGGGGGGTCAGCACGGCAGTCGGTTCATCCAGGATCAGGATGTCTGCCTGGCGGTACAGCAGCTTGACGATTTCCACTCGCTGCTGAACGCCAACCGGCAGGTCCTCTACTCGGCTGCTGGGATCAACCTCGAGCTCGAACTTCTCCGAAATCTCCCGAATTCGCTCGGATGCCTGGGCGCGGTCCAACAAGCCACCGTAGCGCACGGACTCTTCGCCCAGCATGATGTTCTCTGTCACTGTGAAGACGGGGATGAGCATGAAATGCTGATGCACCATCCCGACACCGGCTGCGATAGCGTCGTTCGGAGAGTGCACTTCTATCTGCTTGCCGTTGACCAGGATCTCGCCCTCGTCGGGTTGATAGAGGCCGTAGAGGATGTTCATCAGGGTGGTCTTGCCGGCGCCATTCTCGCCCAGCAGGGCGTGAATTTCGCCCTGCTCGAGGGTCAGGTCAATATGGTCGTTGGCAAGTACACCGGGGAAGCGCTTGGTTATGCCCTTGAGCTCGAGGATAGGTGCCATGTGGGACCATTCACCATGAATTGTCGAGTGAGCTATTCTACCATGCTGGGCGGCAAGAACCCGCATGCCCCATGCCAGACTCCGGCGCCACTGAGATCCATCTTACCCAAGACCATGGGCCTGTCAAACCACGATACAAAAAGAAAGGAGGCCGGCGCATGCGCCGGCCTCCTTTGGTGACAGATTGAAAGACGCCTACTGGGCGTAGGGCGCATTCGACGGGTGCGTGGTAATGTCCCCGGCGATAATGCCCTGGCGAACCGTGTCCAGCTCGTCCTTCAGGTCCTGCGGTACCTGGCTGTCGAAATCATGGAACGGGGCCAGGCCAACGCCGCCGTTGTCCAGCGTACCCACCGTGACGCCACCCTTGAAGGTGCCGTCCATGGCCGACTTGATCACGTTCAGCGTCGTGACGTCCATGTTCTTCATGACCGACGTCAGGGTGATGGCTTCGTAGTCCGGATTGGTGAGAACCCAGTCAGCGTCCACGCCGATAACCATCACGCCGCCGCGCTCCTGCGCTGCGGCTGCCGTGCCCAGGCCCACAGGCCCAGCCACAGGCATGATGATGTCCGCGCCTTCGTCCATCAGCGACTCACCCAAGCGCCGACCATCGTCGGTGCTCTCGAAGTTGCCGGCGAACAGACCGGTCTGGCTGGCGGGATCCCAACCCTTGACCTCAACGCTGGTGCCCTTCTGCTGGTTGTAGTAGTCCACGCCCTCAGAGAAGCCATCCATGAAGATGGTCACCGTCGGGATTTGCAGACCACCAAACGTGCCGACCACGCCGCTCTTCGACATCCCGGCCGCCAGATAGCCCGCCATGAAAGCGGCTTCGTCGGTGTTGAACACCTGGCCAACGACGTTGGGGATGGTCGGATCATAGGCGAAGTCCACGATCGAGAACTTCTGATCGGGATTGGCTTCAGCGGCAGCTTGGGTGGCGTCGCCCAGCAGGAAGCCGACGGTGATGATGATATTGCAGTCGGCCTGCATGAAGGCCTGGATGTTCTTCTCGTAGTCAGCCTGTTCCTGGGACTCGAGATAGGTGCCCTGAATGCCGAGTTTGTCAATGGCATCCTGAACGCCCTTCCAGGCCGTGGCATTGAACGACTTGTCGTCAATACCACCTGTGTCCGTCACCTGACAGGCCTTGAAGGTCGGCGCTTCGGTTGCCGCCGGAGCCGCCCCGCCGCCGCCACAGGCAGCCAGGGCCATCGAGGCCAAAATCAAGAGTGACAGGACCAAGTAAATCTTCTTCTGCATTTCGTTCTCCTCCTCCTTAGTGGAAGGAATTTGGGATCGTATCCGTCATGCAATCACGAGGGGAAATTCGACGGTTTGCACCCCTTTCCCGCTCAAATGCGGCAAAAAAGCTAGCTCTCATGAGCAGCGGGTAGTGCGCGAGCAATCATAGCACGAACCCATATGCCCTGCAATTCACATACGTCACATATGGTCATCACCGATCAATCCGATCCCGGGCCCTCCTCGGCCGTCAGGCTGCCGTAGTCGAGCACTTCTCGGGCCTGGGAGCCCCCTGGCTCTGGGCCGACTATTCCCTTGGCTTCGAGCTGATCGACAAGGCGAGCCGCCCGCGTGTAGCCTATTCGAAGGTGGCGTTGCAGCATTGAAATCGATGCTTTTCGCATCCGCCGAACCAGATCGACGGCCTCGTCGTAAAGTTCATCACCTTCCTCGGCCTCATCCTCCTCCCACAGTGGGGCTTGCTTGAGCGGAGCTCCCACCGGGATCGTCGCCGCCGGCTGGGCCACAGGTGAAGGTTGGGTTTGATCGCCACCCAAAACGGCGTTCTTCCAGTAGCGGATCAGGCGCGCCAATTCAGGCTCCGAGACATACACTCCCTGGAGTCGGCGAGGCGAGGCAGCATCCGGCGGTTGGAAGAGCATGTCTCCTCGACCCAACAGCCGCTCAGCGCCCGGCTGATCCAGGATCACCCGGCTGTCGATCGATGAGGCCACGGCAAAGGCGATGCGCGACGGGAAATTAGCCTTGATCAGCCCGGTCACGACGTCAACCGACGGCCGCTGCGTGGCGATCACCAGGTGAATACCGGTGGCCCTGGCCAGCTGGGCCAATCGGGTCAGCACGCGTTCCGTCTCATCCGGCGCCAACATCATCAGGTCGGCCAATTCGTCAACGATCAGCACCAAGTAGGGCAGGGTCTTCTGGCCGATTTGGCGCATGCGGCTGTTGTAGTCCTCAATGTTGCGGACGCCGTTCTTGGAGAAGCGCCGATAGCGCTCATCCATCTCGCGGGAAATCCACTGCAGGGCCGGAACCACGCGATCCAGATCGACGACAACCGGAGCCAGCAGGTGCGGAATCCCATTGTAGGACGTGAGCTCAACCCGCTTGGGATCGATCATCACCAGGCGCATTTCATCCGGTGTGTTCTGAAGCAGCAGCGAGGCGATGATGGCGTTGATGCACACAGATTTGCCCGATCCGGTGGTCCCGGCGATTAGCAAGTGGGGCATGTGCGCCAGATCGGCGACGGCCGGCCGGCCGGAGACGTCCCGACCCAACCCCAGCCGGAGCGGGGAGTCGAGCTTCCGAAAGACAGGCGACTGCATAATGTCCCGCAAAGCCACCAAGGAGACTTCGGCATTGGGGACCTCGACGCCTACGAAACCTTTGCCCGGGACCGGTGCCTCAATCCGAATGGACGGCGCAGCCAGCGCCAAGGCCAGGTCGTCGGCCAGCGCGGCGATCTTGCTCACCTTGACCTTGACCCGCCGCCCGCCTCGGCTTTCAAGAAAGTCAGGCTCGACTCCAAATTGGGTAATGGTCGGGCCGCGGTTGATTTCAACCACACGCGCCGGGGCTCCGAAGGACTGAAGTGTCTCTTCAATCAAACGGGCCCGATCTCGCTCAAAGGCCTGATCCGCCTTGCCATCCTCTCCTGCCTCGAGCACGGCGCCCAAATCTGGCAGGACCCAGGGTGAAGCGGCCGGCGGTTCCGCTTCTTTCGCCTCAAACGCCGGAGCCCTATCAGCGCCCGTCGGCCGGTCCGGCGTTCCCGCCTCTTCCCCGCTGCCCGAAACGGCCGCGTCGCCAGCAGGCACGGCTTCCACATGTGCCTTGTGCCCCGGCTGTGCGGGACCCGTCAGGCGTCCCACCACCCACCGCGCCCCATCCAGGGCCCAGCGGACGAAATCTGCCAGGCTGCGTTCCAGTACCAAGCCGATAGCAACCAGCAACCATGCCGCCAGCATCACCAGCGTGCCGGCGATGCCCAGAGCACGCACGGCGCCCCCCAACAAAGCCGCGCCCAGCATGCCTCCCCCTTGCCCCGACCGGCCCACGGCAAGCGCCGCTTCCAGGTGCACCGCACCGCTGAAAGCTTGCAGCAGTACAAAGACCGTCAAGAACAGCATCACGCCGCCCACCGCTTGTCCAGCACCGGGCTGCGGCAAGGGTGTGTCAATATCGCGCGTGATGAGCCAGACACCCAGGGCCAGCATGGCCAGGGCGGCCAGAAACATGCCCCAGCCGAAGGTGACCTGAAGGAAACCCAGCCAGATTTCGGTCAACGTGCCTTGATTGGGCGTGAGCAAGTTGAGGAAGGTGTACAGAGAGACCACGATGAGGAGCACACCGGCAAGCTCAGGTTTGCGGCCTGAGGTGATGGCAGACAGACGGGTCGCCACGCCGGAAACCACCCTCTGTAGGGCGCCAGCAAGCGACCGGAGGACGCCGCCACCTGCCGAAGAGCGGCTCGACTTCGAACCGCGTCCACGGCTTGTCTTCCGCGAGCGCTTACGTGTCACGAACAGGTCTCCCCATGCGTGGCGGCGATTATAGCATAGGGGGCCGGCATCTCAGGCGGCTGCATGCTACAATCGCCGCATGTCGACCGAGAACGTGGTCCAGGGGCTGCGGCTGGCGCATTTCCTGCGCGGCTTGAATGAGGCCGACGCGTCGCAGCTTGCCGCCAACCTCCCCCTTATCGATTTTCAACCGGGCGATATCTTGCTCAATTTGGGCGATCCCCTCGACGCCGTATATTTGATCCTGGACGGGGATGTCGAGCTTACGACCTATGATGCCCACGGGGACTCGAGGCTCCTGACCCGGCTGTCCGCCGGCGCCGTGGCTGGACTGCTCGAATTCTTCGGTGGGCAAACGATCCAGACCAGGGCCACGGCCGTCACCGATGTCCAAGCTCTGCGTTGGGACCGCAAGGCCCTCACCGAGTTTCTCTCCCTCCAGCCTCAGGCGCTGGCCAGCCTGCGCCTCGCAGCCCGAAGCCAACGGCTGGCGTTTCACCTCGACCTGGACTGGCTCAACGACGGCGAGGTCGTCATTGGTCTGGCGCGAAAGCACCCGGTGATGCTCGTCCTTGCCGAACTGGTACCAGCCATCATGCTGGTCGCAGGGACCACCCTCGGCGTGTGGGCATCCAGTGGGGGCGGCGGCCTGTTCGTGGTTTTGGGGATCACGGCGGGATTGGCTGGAATCGGCTATGGCATCTGGCAATGGATTGACTGGCGAAACGACTACTACGTCGTGACCAACCGCCGCATTGTTCGCCTGGAAAAGATCGTTGCCCTGTACGACAGCCGCCAGGAAACACCGCTGCATCAGGTTTTGTCCGTCAGCGTGAGCACAGACGCCATCAGCCGTCTGCTCGGCTACGGCGACGTGGTCATTCGCACGTACACCGGCCAGATTGTCTTCCCGGCCGTGGGACTTCCCCGGATGTTGGCAGCCATGATTGAAGAGCAGTGGCGCCGCCATCAACTGGTTCAGAAGGCGACCGATCGTCAGGACGTCGAAAAGGCGGTGCGCCAGGTGCTTTCACCCGCCCCCGCCAGCGACGCTCAGCCAGCGCCGGCGGTCGATGATGCGGCTCCCGAGACGACGCCGTCCGATCCGGAGCAGGCTCCCCAGATCGGCCTCGACCACTGGGGATTTCAGCTGCGCTTCGAAAGCCAAGGCGTGGTCACCTACCGCAAGCACTGGGCTGTCCTGCTGGAGCACATCGGCCTGCCATCACTGTTAATCCTGCTCGTGGTCGGTTGGGTCGGCGCTCGCTTCGGCGGCCTGATCTCTTTTGGCTCGACATGGGCAGTGCTTGAATACGCCGGGTTGAGCCTGATCCCGCTCGGTCTGTGGTGGCTCTATCAGTACGCCGATTGGGCCAACGACATCTACCAGGTGACGCCGACCCACATTATCGATGTCTACAAGCGCCCGCTCGGGCGTGAACTGCGCAAAGTCGCCCCGCTCGAGAACCTGCTCAGCACCGAGGTCGACCGCCGGGGCTTGATCGGCATCCTGCTCAACTTCGGCGACGTCACCGCCAACGTCGGCACCGAAGTGCTGGACTTCGAAGGCGTCTTCAACCCGGCCGCCGTGCAGCAGGACGTCGTGCGCGCCCAGGAAGCCTTCAACGCTCGCCGCCGAGAGACCGAACGCCAGCAGCGTCAGGACGAGATGGTAGAATGGCTCAGCGTATATCACGAACAGGTTTCAGACCAAGATACGGAAAAGAAAGTACCCAGGGATTCCGATGACTATCCGTAGAATTGTCACCCCACCGGACCCCGTGCTCCGCGAAAAGGCCCGCAAGGTCAGAGCCTTCACATCCGATATTCAAACGCTGATCGACGATATGATCGAGACGATGCGAGAGGCACCCGGCGTCGGCCTGGCGGCACCCCAGGTGGGCGTCAGCCAACGCGTGATCGTGGTGGAGTACGGCGAGGTTGAAGAAGACCCCGGTGCTCCCGAGCAGCCGAAGAAGCTTTACGCTGTGGTCAACCCAGAAATCGTGCGCCACTCCAAGGAAACCGTGTTGGGCAACGAAGGCTGCCTTTCCATCCCTGGCTACTACGGCGAAGTCGAACGTTACGAGTGGGTAACCGTCAAGGGCTACAACCGGCACGGAGATGCCTTTCGGTTGAAGGCCAAGGGATGGCTGGCTCGCATTTTCCAGCATGAAGTCGACCATGTGGATGGGGTGCTCTTCATCGATCGGGCCACCCAGGTGTGGGAAATCGAAGACGAGGATCACGCCGTGGAGGGCGCGCCATCGTCCTAGGCCCGCACCATCTTTCTTTGTGAAAATTCTCACAAATTGACCGGGCCGGACGGCATGAGCCTCCGGTTCCCTGCGCGGGACAAGGCATGCAGCTCACCCATCTTTCCCTGACCAATTTCCGCAATTTTGTGCGGCTCGAGACCGGCGCTGAGCCGGGAGCCACATTGTTGTTTGGCGCCAACGCGCAGGGAAAGACCAGCTTGTTGGAGGCCATTTACTACCTGACCTCTGCCTCCTCCCCACACACCACCTCGGACAGGCAATTGATCAACTTCCTGTCCTTGGATGAGCCTGCGCCGTTCGCTCGCATTGTGGCCGAATTCCGGCGCGCCGAGCGCCTGGGACGAATTGAGATCCGCCTATCGGTGGAGACGGACGGTGCAAGTCCTGACGGACGGCTTAAGAAGGAAATTCTGATCAACGGGGTGAAGCGCAAGGTCAGCGATCTTGCGGGCGCCTTCAATGCGGTGCTGTTCCTTCCCCAAGACTTGCGCGTGGTGGAGGGATCCCCCGGTGATCGGCGGCGTCACTTCGACGCCAGCCTGTCCCAGGCAGATCCGATCTACTCCGAAAGCCTGAGCCGATATGCACGTCTGATCTCGCAGCGCAACGCATTGTTGAAGCAGATCTCCGAACGAGGCTCGCGCCTGGACGAGCTGACCTACTGGGATGAGCAACTGACCGAGCAGGCTGCCACACTGATACGCAGCCGGGCCCTCGCCCTGCGCGAACTGGAAGCCGAGGCCGGCCCTGTGCACAGCCAGCTGACCCGGGGCCGTGAGCGGTTGCGGCTAATCTACCAACCCAGCTACGACCCACTGCCTCGGCCCCCGGGCCAGATGGGTTTGGATATCGACACGCCGGTCGATCGCACCGGGCTGTCACGCGACGCCATCCGAAATGGGATGCGCGAGGCCCTGGAGCGGGGTCGCCAGGAAGAGATCGCCCGCGGCATGACCCTGATCGGACCCCATCGCGACGACATACGATTTCAGATCAACGGGTTGGATCTGCACACCTACGGCTCACGCGGCCAGATACGAACGTCGATGCTGGCGCTCAAGCTGGCTGAAGTGGGGTGGCTAAAACGGCGGACGGGGGAGTGGCCGGTCTTGCTGCTGGACGAAGTGTTGGCCGAACTGGACTCGGCCCGCCGCAAGGATTTGCTGGACCACATCCTGGATGCCCAGCAGGCCATTCTCACCAGCGCTGACCTGGAGATGTTTGACTCCAAGTTCCTGGCCGAAGCCACGGTCTGGGAGGTCAACGCCGGCCACCTCTCCCCCCATCCGGCCCAACGATCGGACCTGAGTCTCTAGCTCTTTGAAAGCGGTCGCTTGGCTGGGATGCCAGGGCGCCGCGGGTACCCCTCTGGTGTGGCCGCAATCTTGTCGATCAGGATCAGAAAGCGCGACTCAGCCACGGTGGGAAGTTCAATCGGCTTGAGCTGTCGCACATGGCCGCCCAGGTGCCCGACAGCGGCCTCGGCAGCGTGCACTTCGGCCGGTCCCGTCTCGCCTTTCTGGGCGATGATCACGCCCCCGATTTTCGCCAAAGGCAGCAGGTACTCGACCAGGACCGGCAGCGAGGCCACAGCCCGCGCCACCACCCAGTCGTAAGTCTGGCGATGGGCAGGATCGTTCCCCAGGTCCTCCGCTCGGGCGTGGTGCACCTCAACCCCCTCCAATTTCAAACCAGCCACCACGTGCCGGCAGAACTGCACCTTCTTGTCCGTCGCCTCCACCAGCGCGACCTGAAGTTGGGGGCGCATGATCTTGAGGGGCAAGCCAGGAAAGCCAGCGCCTGTGCCGACGTCAATCAATCGATCCCCCTTGGACAGGTCCATCGCCAGAAGACAAGTCAGTGAGTCGACGAAATGCTTGACCTCAATCTCCCCCGGGGCGGTGATCGCCGTCAGATTGACCTTCTCATTCCAAACCAGCAGCGCTTCCGCATACCACTCGAAGGCCGCCAATTGGGCCTTGGTCAGGCGCAGCCCGAGTACAGACTGCACGCTTTCTTGGAGCAAAGACGGCGCCAGGACGGGCATGTCAGGCTGATTCCAGGGTGAAGCAGGACTCAACGGCACCAACCGTGATGCCGGCGTGATTTGTCATCTGCGAGGTGTTGAAAGGCGGCAGATCGGCTAGGCGCTCGGCGCCTTTCACTCCCAGCTGCTCCAACAGTCTCAGCACCATCACGGCCTGGGCCCGGAACGCCAGGTCGCCATCGCTGATCTTTGCCGCCACACCCACGGCCTCGCCGCCGCCCCGAGCTTGAGCGCGGATGGCCAAGCCCTGGTATCCCTCAGCGCCGCCCTTGGATAGGACTCCGGGCACCGAGTTCATCAACACCGTGTCCAGACGCCCTTCGCCTGACACCATTGCCGGGTAGCCGGTCATGGCGTCAAAGATCCGTTCACACGCCCGGGCCCGATCCTGGGAGAGACTGGATGGGTCGGCGAGCCGGGCGTAGGCGGTGGCAGCCGCCCGAAGCGGGAGGGCGAAATTGGGGGCCGAGCAGCCATCCGTCCCGACCCGAATATCCGCTTCGTCCAATCCGGCCAGGTCGGCCAGCGCCGACAGGATCCGCTGTTGGACTGGGTTGTCTGGAGCCAGGTATGTCTCCAAGGGGGCGCCCAAGTGCTTGGCTTGGGCGAGCATACCGGTGTGCTTGCCGGAGCAGTTGTGGCGGTTGGGAGTCACCAGCTGGCCTCCGGCCTGCAGCCGGAATGCGGTGGCCCGATCGAACGGCGCGTGCGTACCGCACTGCAAGTCGACCTCCCTCAGACCAACCCGGGATTGGATATGCTCGACACCGCGCACATGGGCGTCAGTGCCGGCGTGCGACGCGCAGAACAACGCCAGATCTTCAGCCGACAGACCAAAGGAGTCCAAAGCGCCCGATTCCACCAGCGGCAGCGCCTGGAAGGGCTTGGCCGACGACCGCATGAACGTCACCAGCTCGGGATTGCCCCAGCTTGCCAGGAGCTGGCCGGAAGCATTGGCCACCGCAATCGCCCCGAAGTGGACAGACTCCTCAACCTCCCCCCTGAGTACCCGAACAACAGGTTCATAGCCGTTCTTCATTGGGGTTCGCCTAGACCTAGAGGTGTTTCAATCTTCGACTGGATGATCGCGTCGAAAGAGTCGGATCAGGCCGGACTTCAACCGCAAGTGGCACAAGTCCCAGCGGGCGGAAGTCACCTTGAAATCATCCATCAGATCTTCCGCGGCAGCCTCAGCCGCGGCTTCGACATCGTCCGCTTCCTGCATGTGTTCCAGGCGGACGGGCACCTTGCGCAAAAAGCGCGCCATGTCGTTGATCGCGTCACGATCCACCAGCCCATCGCGACCGCTGAGAATCTTGTAGTCTTCGAAAGGGGCTGCCCGAAGGACATCCAGCGCCTCCAACCAGGGGTCGATCTGACCGAATCCCAAGAATGGAGGCTCATTGACCACGACCGCGTCGCCAACGAAGGCCACACCCCGCTCTTCAAGCACCACCCATATCGATCCGGCTGCCGGGCCGGGCTGATGCCGAAGACGAATCAACTGATCGCCAAGGTGAATGAGGAGGGTATCGCTGAAGGTCAAATCCGGAGTCAACCGCGTGATGCCAGAGACGCGCTTGATTCGATCGACCTCGGAGCCGACGGGCTGGCTGGCCCCTTTGAATGTGTCGGGCAGACGGGACACGGCATCGGAGGTGGCAGCATGCGCGGCGCGTGAGATTTCGATATTGCGGGACGCGAGCACGCGGTCGGGATGTTGATCGAGGACGGCCAGATAGCGCGGCTTGCCGAGTTCGCTGACCTGACCCAACCATTCCTTGGCATCGTCGGCGCGCAGGGGAAAATCAATCAGGAGCAGCTCGCCCTGCCCGGCGACAGCCCCGACAGTCAGAGCGGGGTAGGCATTTTCGATGGTGATGCCGGAAAGGATGGTCCGCACGATGCCTCCTCGCGGTCAGAGTTCAGTGGTTATTCAAGTGGGAGCGTGAAGGCAAAGGTTGACCCCTGCCCTTCCTCGCTTTCGACCCAGATCGTTCCCCCATGCGCTTCGACCGCCAGACGGCAAAACGCCAGTCCAAGACCCAGTCCTTTGGGGCGTCCCTCCCCGTGAATGCGGGCGAACTTGTCGAAAATCGCCTTTTGGTCATGCTGTGAAATACCAGGGCCGGTATCGGCTACGCTCACCGCCAGCTTGTCTTTGGCCTCGGTCAGGGCAGCCGATACGGTAATGTCCCCCCCTGAATGAGTGTACTTGACCGCGTTCTCGAGCAAGTTGATGACCACCCGCCGTACCATTTCCACGTCGCATTGGATCTCCGGCAGGTCGCGGGCGAGATTGAAACGAAGCGTGTGGCCCTTGGCCTCGGCCACCGGGTGCACCTCCTCCACCGCCTCCGTAATGACCGCGCCGAGCGAGGCGCTCTCTTTGTGCAGCACCGCCTGCCCGGTTTCGAGCTGACCCAGATCCAGCAGGGACTCCACCAGGCGGGACAGCCGGCGGCTGGACCGCATGGCGATGGAAAGCACGGATTGCACGGTTTCGCTGTCGGTTGGAAGACTGGCTTGGAGCATCTCCAGACTCGACATAACATTCCCCAACGGCGATCGCAAATCGTGAAAAATCATCGACGTCAGATCGGTCCGTAGTTCATCCAAGGCCTGCCGCTCCGAGATATCCCTCAGGATCCATTGAAGGAACGGTTGGCCTTCGATGTCAATCCGCTTGATATGAACTTCCACCGGCATCCGGTAACCGTCGTTGTGCGTCACCTCTCCATCGTAGGCAATCGTCTCGCCGACCTGGATCTGGCTCAGGTCCTGCGGCAGTCTCTCCGCATCGGGCAGGTGCACCGAGAATATGGTCTGTTCCTTGAGGTACGACAGATCCAGGCCGAGAAAGGCCTCAGCCCGGTGGTTGGCTTCGGTTACCTTGCCAGCCAGGTCCGTGATAATGATCGGATCGATGCTGTCGTTGAACAGGCCCGCATACCGTTCATGCGCCGCCTGGGTGTCAGCGAACAACTGCGCGTGGTTGATCGCCGTGCCAGCCAAACCTGCGATTCCGGTGAGCAGCTCGACCTGTTCCGAGCCGAAAGTTCGCCGTCTCGGATTGAGGGCTTCGAGCACACCGATAAGGGCTTCTTGCACGAAGATTGGGACGCATGCCACCGACCGGGTCCTAAAACCGGTTCGCTCGTCCACGCCAGGGAAGAATCGCGGGTCGTCCGGCGCATTGTCAATGGCCACAGCTTCTCCATGCTCGGCAACCCACCCGGCTATCCCCTGGCCAGGCTTGAGGCGGAAACCCACAATCGCCTCCCCCCACCGCCCCGAGCTACTTTGAACTCGAGCTCCCCGGTCTCCTGGTCTAACAGGGCCAATGAGGCGGCCTCCACGTCCAGCGTGCGGATGGTTTGCTCCAGAATCCGGTCGAGCACGTCCTCCATGTCGAGGCTGGCGGTGACGACCCGCGCACTTTCTGCCAGGGCCACCGTCGCCTCCACCTGCCGCCGGCTCTCGGCGAACAGTCGCGCGTTTTCCACCGCGATGCCCGCCTGGTCTGCAATCGCTTTGAGCAGGGTCAGATCATCCTGATTGAAATGCTCGGCTTCAGGATGAACCAGGGTCAGAACGCCCACCACACGGTCACGCGCCGTAACCGGAACGCTGATCGCCGATCGGGAATCGCCGTTGCTCGAGTCTTGCGGACGCTTGAGCCAGCGCGGGTCGTCCCTGGTGCTTGCCACCAGTGCTGGTTCACGGTGATCGACCACCCAACCTGCCAGGCCGCGCTCATAGGTGACAGCCAACTGCTCGGCCGTGTGGTCATGAACCCGGCCTCCGGTGGCCAGGGCGCCCTCGATAACCTCTCCGCTTTCGTCCAAGACAAGGATGCTTCCGCTGGCAGCGCCCACGTTCTCCATTGTCAGTTGAAGCACGCGTTGGAGCAGCTCGCGTAGATCAAGCTGAGCGGCAAGCTCACGGCTGATGCTGTACAGGAGTTCAAGGGAGGTACGCGCCCGCTCGGTGGCGGGCAGGTCAGCAGTCATCGGTCATCTGGTCTGTTAACGACGCCCAAGCAACATATCCATCAGGGGATCCCGCTCGTGCACGCGGCCCGAGGCTGGCCTTTGAGGGCACCCCATCGATCAAACCGGGGCCTTCCGGACCATCGTGCGGCGGTTTTGCGGGCTGGGTGAAAAATCAAACGAGTATAGCATAGGCGGAACGCGGCCTTCGCCCCTAGCCTTTTCCCCGCCGGCCCTGTTCTTCTTCATTGAAGACCCATCCGACGATCTCCCCCACGTCAAAACGATCGGTTGCCTGCCAGATGCGGCTTGCCTCGAATGGGCGGTCGATTTGGGAACTCGTGTCCCCATCCAAACTGGCCGCGACTTCCTGCTGGACGGCCTTGAGCCGATCCTGCCAAAGCCGCAGGTTGTCGGGGCGCAAGTCTACCCACCCGTGCTCGGCATCAGGTGACTTGATGACCGGCCCGCGCAGCAAACCGCTGCCGTCTGGCACCAAGATCGGAATGCCAATGGAAATCATCTGCCGACGCAGAGGTTCATCCTCTCTCACCAGGTCATAAGCCTGCTGGCTGAGATCCTGGGGATCGGCCCCAACCGCCAGCGAGATCTGGGGCGCGATCCTCTTGATGATGTAGGCCTCAAAAAGAAGCTTGGAGAGCCGGGGCGGACCAAGGAGTTCGAAGGCCACCGAATCGACCTTGTGTTCCTGTTCCAGTTGGTGGAGGCGATTCAGCGCCGCGCTGCGCAGGAAGGCTGCCCGATAAGACGGCCCCATCACCGACGAATCGATAGCCGCCACGACGTCTTTGCCCGTGTTCCCACCTTCGATTTCCCTGACCACATTGTGGGCGATTTCCTCCGGGGTTACGAAGGCCATTTGCCCCAAGGTGGTCAGGGCCGTAAACTCACCAGCCGCAAACAGGCCGTTCTCGCCCGAATCGATGTAGACCGATTCGAGGATCTCTCCCGTGTCAATCCCAAAATCCCCTTGGGGCTGGGTGGTGGTTGAGCTATCCAGCGGCGCGGGCGCGTCCGGATCGCAGTCGTACAGAGGGAACTCGTGCCCCCCGGCCCGGATCGGCCCGTAACCAATCTCTTTCCAGGCGATGGCTGCCGTCGGCTTGACCTCTTTCATGACTTGGGGCGCACCCGGAGTCCTGGCCAAGAGGAAGATCAACATTGTCTGCGCGCCAGCCACGGCCGATTTCGACAGCAAGACCCGGGACGGACGTTCTTCGCCGTGTGTGTAGGGAATGTTGAAGCCCATCCCACCGGTGCCACTTGTGCCAACTTTCACATAGGCTTGGGTCCCAGCCGCCACCATCGCTTCGTAGAAGATCTGCATGTGCCGCACAAGCTGCGGGATGTACAGGGAGGTGAAGACTCGCTCGACCTCTTCCGGCCAATCTGTCGGCTGCTCCGATTGGATTCGGCCTTCCAAGTGCCGGGCCGCCTGATAGATGTTCTGGTAGGCGACGGCCGTAGCTGTATTCATACAATCCACCACAATGTCGGCGCCGCGGCCGTCGATCCCCGACCACGTACCAGTGATCAATTGGTAGAGCAGCGAGGCCTGGAGGATGTCAGCTTCTAGTTCATCCAGGATATCTCCCACCAGCTGGCGGCGTTGTTCGGGCTGTTCCAGCACCCGGACACGCGGGTGCACCTCTCCGTCCTCCGTCTGCCACTCGGCCCGAAGAAGCACGTCACCCCACACAGGAACGATTTCGGTGTCGCTCCCAGGCGTGCCCGCTTTCAGCTGGGCCACCGCCGATTCGGCCTGAATTCGCCTCAGCGATCCCACCAAGAGGCGTGATGGGCGCCGCAACAGAAGCTCACGGCACACGGCCGACCCGACCAGGCCGTAGCCACCCAAAACCAATATTGACTTGTCTTTGATATCCAATCCGGTTTCGCTCCTGTCTGGACCTGTTAACCTTGAGCATACCCTAAATTCAAGCGACGAAAAAGCAGCGCCCCGCTCTTGCGGTGCGCTGCGATCCGTCGATCACCAGACCCCACTTTGAGTTCAGCGCCTGCGCCGGTCCTCCCGAAGCACGGTCGTCAGCACAGCGCTGACGATGGACACCACCAGACTGCCCAAGAGGATCCACAACCACTGTGGATCGGCAAAGCTGATTCCCAGGCCAACTTGCTGTCCGATGACCCCCGTCAGCCACAGCATAAAAGCGTTGATCACGAGAGTGAACAGCCCCAATGTCAGCAGGATCAGGGGACATGTAAGCAGTTTCAAAATGGGGCGTACAAGTGCGTTGATCAGGCCGAAGATCAGGGCCAGGAGCAGGAACGCCCACCAGGTCGTATTCTCAGCCTGGATCCCAGCCAGCCAGCCTGTCCCCACAGCCAGGTAGAGCGCCAGGGCGTTGATCGCCCATCGAAGTGCTAGTCTCTCCATGGTTGCCTCCTCATGATTGTGCGCCTCATCGGCTGGTTGGGTGGATGCAGCCAGCTGTTCGAGGCCCCTACAGTCTATTCGATGTACACCTCGACGTGCTGTCTGTCTTCTTCATCGACGACGTCGACGATCTTCCCGGTCAGCCCCTGGCGAAGGGCCTCAGCCAGCTCTTCCAAATCCAGCCCCTCAAACTCCGGAATGAAGCGGGCACCCATCTTCAGCCCCACGTTGACCATGTTGATCGGAAGGTTGACATTCACCGAGGCGCGATCCGAATCCAAGTCTGTGATCCGTACCCGCAGCCAACGGGCGTCACTCTCCGAAGGAGGCGTCCGGCGGCGCTCCTGCTTACTAAGCGCCTTAAGCAACTGGGCAGCATCTTCGGCGCTGATCTTACCATCCTCGACCATCTTCAGAATCTTCATACGCTCTTCCGAAGTAACCATCATTGCCTCCGTTCAGCCTATGTGCAGGCGCACACGCTCACCGGCACGACCTTCATGGACATCGATCACCAGGGGTTGTCCGGCCCTCAAGTTCTCTTCCAATGTCAAGATGAGTTCATCCAAGGCCGTACTGCCCAGGGCCGCCTTGTGGCCCGGCCAATGGCGCAGTATCCAAGCCGCCGGCCGGAGGGGCAAAGGCAGCCCAAGCCGAATGACCTTGGGCCAGGTCTCGGAGCCGGTCTCGACGTGGAACTGCAGCCAGGGTGCGTCTGCGCTGAGCGCACCAACCACCATCAGAAGCAAGGCGACCAGCCCAGCCGGGACTGCAGCCAGCCACCACCAGCCGCCGAGCGTCGCCACACCCGCCGCGATGACCGCCAAGCCAATGCCGCTGCCGAAGCAGATCGCCCACCAGATTCGCCACAAACGTGGTCTTGGCGGCGGCTCAACGTGCTCGGCAGGCGGTGGCTCAAGGCGCCTCAACGCCTCCCCGACGTCAATGTGTCCTTCTTCCAAACTCTTGATGATTTCCTGGCTATCGTCTGTGCTCATGCGCTTGTATCCATCCTCTTTTGGTTCTGGTGGACGGCTTCTAATCCCCGGCTTGGGCCGCCGAGACGGCCGGCATGCCTGACGGTGCCCTGACGCGCAATAGACCACCCATCGCCAAGGCACCGAGTACGATCAAGGCCCCACCCAGCACAAACGTCGGTCGCAATCCGACAAGCGCCGCCATGCCCCCGGCACCCCCCATCGATGCCAGTTGGGCCGTGGTGGAGGCCATCTCGGTCAGCGCGCCGGCACGACCCAGCATGTTGCTCGGCACGCCTTGCTGCAGCATGGTCTGCAAGCTAGCGTTTAGCGGTGCTAGGGCTAGGCCCGCCCAAGGTATCAAGAGCAATCCCACAAGATAGCTAGGCGCCATGCCAAAACCTGCCATGACGGCCCCCAGGACAAGCATCGAAGCGATAGAGATCGCCAGCGGGCTCAGCTTGCGCGCCAGGACACCTGCTAGCAAGCCGCCGGCAACCATCCCGACCCCCTGTGCGGTCAGCAGCAAGCCCAGTGCCTCCGGCGCGGCATGGAAGGCAAAGCGTGTAAACGGAACAATCAGGACGTCTACTCCGCCAATTCCCAACAGAGCCAAGACGAGACCGATGGTGATGCCTTGGAGCAGCTTGCTCCCAAGCGCGAACCGAATTCCGGCACGAAGATCCTCGATCGGCGACGTGATACTACCTTCCAATGCATCGGCTGCCCGCGTCCTGACTCCACGAATGGCCACCAGGAAGAGCCCAGATCCCAGGAAACTGACACTGTCCACCAGAAACGCCGCCCGGCTTCCCCAAGTGCCGATGACCACACCGGCCAGGATGGGGCCCGCCAGCCTGGAAAAGGTCTCGCCCACCTGCATCCAGCTGTTGGCCTGCATCAGCTCGTCATCCTCGACTATTGAGGGCAGAAGCGCCGTTCGCGCCGGATAGAAGAAGGCCCCAAAGCTTGAGGTGGCGAATGCGAGCGCCATCGCCCACGGGACATCCGCCGGCGAGCGCAGGAACAGGAAGCCGAGGATAAGTGCCGCCCTGGCCAAATCCGCTACGACCATCGTCCGGCGCCGATCCCAGCGGTCGACGAGTGTCCCAGCAAACAGGCCGAACACGAGCTGGGGAAGGGCAAAAGCAATCAGGACCGAGGCCAAGGCACCGGCGGATTGCTTCGGATCGGAGTACAGGGAATCCACCTGAATGGCCAAAGCCAAGAAAGTGAACGTGTCTCCGGCCCGCGAAATGAACAACGATGCCACCATCATCCCAAAATTCCGATTACGCAACATGTCTCTCGCTCACAAATCCGCTTGTGAATTCTTTCACAAACCGGTGGTCGGTTTTCACGCTAGATCCTCGGTTTCTGGGCGGTACCGGTTCGCAGATCCAACGCCATCCAGGTTAGAGAACGCCGGGCCTGGAAGTCCAACGATTGCAAGGCATCCACCGCCAAACCGGCGGGGTAGTCGATGGTGGTCGGAAGTCGGGCAGCCTTGAGCTCTCTCAATCCGTGGATGAGCAGCGGTTTCTCGACAAAGCCCTGAAGGTCCGGCGGCACCAGGAGAATGAAGCGCCAGTGTCGGGCCTCGCTTCCCAACCGGGCCGTGAGCGTCGCCCCGATCCTGCCCGATTCCTCATACCAGGCCCAGTGCCGCGTGCGCCGCATTCCCAGGGCGCCGGAAAACGGCTCCGGTCGAAACACATCGGCTCTCAGCGGGCTGGGCCAGAGCAAGCCCTCTGGAAACAGGCTTCTCGCCAATGCATACTGCTGCGGCCAATCCTCATCTCGTCTCGGGCGGATGTGTGCCGGGGTGGCCTGATCCACGGGCAGGCGGGCCTCCCTGGAACGCCACCATGTGGTGCGCGTGGTCTGGGTGGCGAACCCCAGAACTCTCATACAAACGGTGAGCGGGTTCGCTTCGCACATCGACTTGGAGCACAAGCTCAAGGCCTCCACGGCGAGCCGCCAGGTCGATGGCCGATGTCACCAAGGCCCTGGCGATGCCTCGCTTCCGGTACTCGGGAAGTACGGCCACGTTGGCCAACATCCACCGCCCGGGATAACGGCCGTCCGGGAGCAGGCTGGCGTTGCCGACCACGGTCCCATCCTGCTCCCAAACGAAGCCGAGCGGATACGCCGCGGGCGGCAGGATCAACTGGGCGATCAACCACCCGATCCAGCCGAACCTGCCCAAGGCCTTCATCTGCCGGATCATGGCCCGGCCGTTGGCATCAAGCTGACCCGCGAAGGCGGTCTCTATCACCTTCGCCACTTGGCTCATGTCGCGTCGAGCATTCAGGGGCCTAAGCCCATCATGCGTCTGGGATTGGGTCCCTATCTTCGCAGCCGCCGTCACTCTAGACTCCCAAGGCCTCAAACAGCTTCTCGGCGTCCTCGACACTGAGCTTGCCATCTTCGACCATCTTCAGGATCTTCAGTCGCTCCTCGTCGCTGGCGCCTCCCGGGTCCGACCCGGACCCCACAGCCACCGGCAGGGGCGCAACATTTTTCAGATGGCTCCTCTGCGTTCTCCGAATGGCGCGCTCGACGACCTTCTGAACCTTGGAAGAGATCTCAGCTTCAGGGACCGACTCCATCACCGCCCCCATCGCCGCCAGGCCGGCTTCGACTTCGGCCAAGGTCTTCCCCACCGAGGCCGCCACGCGGGACCCAATCGCATCGGCGTCTTCCACCCCAGAGGAAGCACCTATCCCGCCGAGCCAGATGTCGCCACCAGCGCGCAGGCTCACTTCCGCCTCTCCTTCTCCAAGCTTGACGTGTCCAGGATCAGATTCGTCTCGCGCAATTTCGGGCAGATCGATCGTCCGAGTGCCACCACAAGTCAAGGTGACGGTGGCTGAAGGCGAGCCCTGAAGTCGACAGACAATGTCTCCGCCTGCCACAACGGTCAACGGCTCAGCATGGGCGATTTCCACCCGCAGCACCACATCTCCGCCGGCCGTCGCCTCCAGGGGCGAGTGTGCGCCCTTCACCACCAGGTCACCACCCAAAGCAACTCGTGCAGCGCCGGACATGTCCCTCAACCGGACATCGCCTCCGGCACCGCCCAGAGTCAGCTCCCCATCGATATGGGCGGCATTGAGATTGCCGCCAACCCTGTTGATGCGTGCGCCAGCCACCCGGTCAAGCTGAGCACTGCCACGCACGTGATCGATCGCCAGTTCAGCCTTAAGATCCCGCACCTTGAGATCGTGGCGGACCTCCACGACCTGCAACTTGGCTGCCTTGGGCAGCCGCAGTCGGGTATCGCCGTCGGCCGCCAGAACGATCACCTCCCCTTCCCACCGGAGGCTCACCTGGTCCCGGCCATTGGCAGTCGCTTGAACCTGATTGTCCTCCGTGCCTCTGACGTCCAGAGCGCCCAGAACTTTCTCCACCCGCACGGTGGGAGTCTCGCCGCATTGGATGCTTTCCTGTTGCCCCATGTCGTGTGTTCCTCCAGATGGCTTCGATCGAATCTGACGCCTACTCGCCTTCCAGCATTTGCATGGCTTCCTCGGAGGAGAGCTTTCCGGACGCAAGCTCGTCCAAGATCTGATGCCGCTCCTCGTCGCTGAGCCTCTCCGCCTCCGGCCCTGTCTCGTATCCCATCTGATGAATGACCTCGGTCAGCCGGGAACGCAGCGTCGGGTACGAAAGATCAAGCTCCTTTTCCATCCGGTTGAGCTTCCCCTCGCAGCGAACGAAAGTCTCAACGAAGCCGAGCTGTTCGGCTGTCAGGCGCCCAAATCGCCCCAACTCGAACTGGCCTTCGATCATCGTGTCACAGCTGCGGCAGTGAAGCCGCGTGGCGGAAAGGCGCTCACCGCATACCGGACAGAGAGTCAGCATCGTGTTTGCCATGTGCCTGTGTGCCTTTCTCGCTCGCCTGACCTGCCTGCCTCGGGCGCCTAAGCCACGCCGATTGGCCGCGTGCAGGTTATTGAAACCAAAGTTAGGATTTGTATGCAATGATATACATATCTTTCAGTTTGTCAATACACATATTGATTATATTGATCTCCAACTTAATATTACTCAATTTCCATTTGGAGCGGACCTTTCAGGTTTCGGGTGGCTTGCGCCTCGCCGATCCTCAACCGATCTGATAGAATCGCCGCACTCGATTGTTATGGGAAGGGTATGTCCATGGCGAAGCTGTTCATTCCGGGTCCGACCGATGTATCACCGGAGATTCTCCGGGCTCAAGACCAACCCATGATCGGTCATCGGAGCCAGGCGTTTTCCGATCTCTTCGAACACATACAGTCGCGCCTGCGTACCGTGCTCCAGACGGATCACCGGGTGTACATCACGGCTTCATCTGGCAGCGGCCTGCAGGAGGCGGCTGTTCGCAACTGTGTTGGGAAGAAGCTGCTGCTCTGCGCCTCCGGAGCGTTCGGCGAGCGCTGGCACGCCGTGGCGTTGTCCAACGGTGCGCCCACAGACCTGCTGGCCACCGAATGGGGCCAACCGCTCACACCCGACCAGGTTGAGGCCGCCATGAGCCAGGCGGACTACGACACACTGGCCGTTGTCCACAATGAGACTTCGACTGGCGTGGAGAACCCAGTGCGTGCCATCATCGAACGCGCCCGGGGTTTGAACCCGGACCTGGTTGTTTTGGTGGACGCGGTGTCCTCCGCCGGCGGAGTGGACATTCCGATCGACGACTGGGAAATCGACGTCTTGCTGACATCGTCCCAGAAGTGCTTCGCCCTACCTCCGGGTCTGGCCTTCGCCGCCGTCAGCGATCGGGCCTTGGCGCGCGCCAAGGGCGTGGAACGAAGAGGCTGGTACTTCGACTTCGTCCTGCTCGAGAAGTACCTGCTTGAAAAGAAGAGCACGCCCGCCACGCCCGCCGTTTCTCTGCTCTACGCCCTCGATGCCCAGCTTGAACGGATGCTTGCTGAGGGCATGCCGGCGCGCTACGCACGGCATCAAGCCATGGCCGAACGAGTCAGATCATGGGCCGATGCCCGATTTGGCCTGTTTGCCGCCGAGGGTTTTCGCTCCAAGACCGTGACCACAGTTCGCAAGCCCGCCGATTTCGATTTTGCCGGCCTGACGGACTTCCTCGCCGAGCACGGCATGGTGATCGCCAACGGCTACGGAAAAATCAAGGGCGAGACTTTCCGCATCGGCCACATGGGGGAGATTATGCCGGGGGATGTGGACCATTTGCTCGAGACCATCGACGACTTTCTCGCAGCCAAATAGCGTGGAGCCCGACGGCGCCGACGCAGGACACGAGTTCCCGCCGAATACGTGGCTGGGCGCGCCGCGCCTGAACGCGCCTCAGACGGCTTGTTCTCCTCTTCCTGCTGGCCGCCGGGTTGCGCATGATCCCGGTGCTGGCCGCCCCAAATCTTCCCATCGGGCTCGACGATATGTACCAGTACGACATGCTGGGGCGGAGCCTGGCTGCCGGCCACGGCTTCCGTTGGTACGCCCCATTCGACCAGGCCTTGATCAAGTCTCAACTCAAACGGGTGGCCGGCATCGACGTCAGCCAGATGACACCCATCACCGACCCGCGCGGTGTGGAAACCAGCTTTCGGGCGCCGCTCTACCCGGCATTCTTGGCGATCATCTATGCCGTCAACGGACTGTCGGGGCGGTACTTCGCAGTTCGGCTGGTGCAGGCGCTGCTCGGCGGCCTGTTGGCTCCCTTGACCTACGCGTTGGCTCGCCGCTTCGGCGGATCCGCGAGGACCTCGCTCGCCGCAGCTGGCGTGGTCTCCGTCTGGCCGATGCTGGTAGCGCTGCCTCTGGCGTTGGCAACCGAGAACCTCTTCATCCCGCTCCTGGCAGCCGGTTTTCTGATGTTGCTCCGCGGCGCATCCGAGGGGCGCAGCCGAGATTTCGCACTGGCTGGGCTGGCGTTCGGCCTGGCCGTTCTGACCCGGTCGGTCATCGTCGGCTTCCCTTTACTGGCCGCCGTCTGGGTTTGGCGCAGGGGGCAACGACGGGGCGCCATACTGCTGGTAGGCCTGGTCTTCGCTCTGGCGCTTCCTTGGAGCGTTCGGAATTCGATCCTGCACGGCAAGCCGACCTTCGTAGAAACCAGCCTTGGATACAACCTGTACTTGGGCTACTATCCCGGCAACGACGGGACGTTTCGTTTTGGACCCTCCCTGGACCTGGTCACCATTACCGACGATGCCGCTCGAGACCAGGTGGGGCGAGAACGGGCGCTGGCTTTCATCCAGCAGGACCCCGGCCGCATTCCGAAGCTGATGCTGGCCAAACTGGGGCACCTGTGGGGGCTCGAGGACCGAGCATTCATCTTCTTCTACAGTCAGGGGCTGTTGGGAACACTGCCAGCCTGGGCCGTGCTCTCGATCTACCTGGTGCTGATCCTCCCACTGATCATCGTGCTCCCACCTGCTATCATCGGTCTTACACTGCGGTGGGCAAGTCCGGCATGGTGGCTGGCGGGCCTGTTGTTGGCGTGGTATGTCGGCATCCACGTGCTGATCATGGCGGAGGAGCGCTTTCACCTGGCCCTGGTGCCGATCTTGGCCGCGCTCGCGGCACGGGGCCTTACCGACATCGCACGCCGGCGCCGAGGGTCTTCGGTTTCAGGAACCGCACCCAGACTGGCGCTGACCCTGGCCGGCATCCTTATCGGCCTGGCCTGCCTCAATTGGGGTCTTGAGCTCATCCACCACAGTCCAGAGTTGGCCGTGCTGCTCGGTCCAGGTGGATCCAGCGCTCATTTCAACTATTGAATCTTGCCTGAACGGCGGGAGGCATTGCATTGGGATCAGAATCCGCCCCCGAACGCACGATCCGGCTGGGCCAACTCACGCTCGACGCACGGGCCACGGTGGTCGTGGTCGCTTCCACACTTCTGCTGATCCTCGATGCCTACCACCACTTCATTCCTTCCAGCACCAATGCCGAGTTCCTGTTGGCCAAAGCGCTGGAACGCACACTTTACTATCTGATCACCCCTCTGTTGATCATTCTCATCTTCTTTCGCCAATCCCCTTCGGTATATGGCTTCCGCCTGGGGGATTGGCGGGCCGGTCTGCGGTGGACCCTGATCTTCTTCGCGGTTGGGCTCCCCATCCTCTACTTCTCGGCCAGAACACCCACCATGACCTCCTACTACGCTCAGGCCGAACGGACGGTAACCGAAGTTCTTGAGACATCAGCGCTCGATCTGTTTGGCTGGGAGTTCCTTTTCCGCGGTTTCCTTCTTTTTGGCCTGTATCGGGTTGTCGGACCCAGCGCCATCATTCTCCAAGCTGTCCCGTTCGCCATGGCGCACATTGGGAAGCCCGAGCTTGAGACTCTGTCAACCATCTTCGGGGGCATCCTCTTCGGCTGGCTCGCCTGGCGGTCAAAGTCCTTCCTCTATCCCTTCCTGCTCCACTGGCTGATCAACACCTTCGTCATCCTGACAGCGATGGGCATCATCGCTTGGCCTTCGCCATGAGCACACTCGGCGAACCTATTCAGTTGACCCTCACGGGTTACGCCTACGGCGGTGAAGCCTTTGCTCGGGACAGCGATGGGCGGGTCGTGTTTGTACCTTACAGCATGGACGGCGAGACGGTCCAGGTTGAACTTCTGGAGGAACACAAGCGGTGGGCGCGCGCCGGCCTCCTGTCCGTGATCGAGCCATCGTCCGAGCGCGTTCCACCGGCCTGCAGGCACTATCAGGTGTGTGGCGGTTGCCACTATCAACACATGGGCTACGACGCCCAGCTTCAGGCCAAGGCCCGCATCGTGCGGGATCAGCTGCAGCGATTAGGTGGCCTTGACTCCCCGAAGATCAACCAGACTGTCCCCTGTCCGGACCCTTGGCACTACCGCTCTCGCTTGAGCTTGCACGTGACCCCTGAGGGACGCCTGGGCTACGTCGCAGCCGCAGGCGACCGCGTGTTCGCCATCGACGAGTGCCACCTGCCGATCCCAGCCGTTGATCAGCTTTGGCAGAGCCTGGATGTGGCGGAACTGGAAGGGGTGGTCCGAGTTGACGTCCAGAGCGCCGATGGGCAGAATATGATCGTGTTCTATGCCGACCAGCCTCCCGATCAGGCGATCGAGATCGGACTGCCGGCGAGCATCGTTTGGATTACGCCTGAAGGAAGCTGGATCTTGGCCGGCGGCGAGCCACTGGTGTTCGACGTCTTGGATCGGAGCTTCCAAGTCTCGGCCGGATCGTTCTTCCAGGTCAACCCGCATCTGACGCCAAGTCTGGTCGACAAGGTCATGACTGCGGCCGACGTCCTTGAAGGCGACACGGTCTTTGACTTGTACGCAGGCGTGGGCCTGTTCAGTGCGTTCGCAGCCGCCAGAGGGGCCGCCATCGTGGCGGTAGAAGGCTCCACTTCCGCCTGCCGCGATTTCGAGGCCAACTTGGACCCATTCGATGGCGTTGAGCTGTATGAGGCCACGGTAGCGCAGGCCCTACCGGTCATCAGCCGGCAGGCCGACGTCATCATCGTCGATCCGCCCCGCGCCGGACTGGGATCAGATGTGGTCGAGGGTGTTCTACGGCATGCGCCGCGGCGTCTGGTTTACGTTTCTTGCGACCCTGCCACACTTGCCCGGGATGGTCGCGGTTTGGCCGCTGGGGGGTATGAGCTTCTGGAGTGCACCCCCATCGACCTCTTCCCTCAGACCTATCACATTGAGACCGTTTCGGTCTGGCAACGCGCCTGACAGTTGACCGTGGCCATCCTGGCACAAGGTCGACATACGGAGTGGAGAGAGCTGTCTCATGGATCCAGATCCCTCGGGTAGAGATTTAACAGCAGGCAGGGCAAAGGAACCCGAGAATGATCTGGGGCCCCTCCCTTGGCGTGAGGCGTTCAAACTCGGCGTGACTGTCACCCTTGCCTGGCGCGTCGGCCTCGGCGTGCTGGCGGCAGCGGTCTGGCTGGTGGCCGCACCCCATCTCCCCTTAGGCCCAAATCCGAGCGCCGATTTGTTTGCCGGCCTGCCATGGTATCCAAGCTGGGCGGGTCAAGCCATCCTCGGTGTCTGGCCGCGCTGGGATGCCATCCACCATCTCAACCTGGCCCGCCTCGGCTATTTCGGTGTCGGTGTGCCTGACAGCGTCTATTACCCTCTGTATGCCTCTCTGGTCGGGGCCGCCAGCCGTTGGCTCACCCATGATTATGTGGCTGGCGGTTTGCTCATTTCGACACTGGCCACGGCCGCCGGGCTGGTCTTCCTCTATCTGATCGCCGATCAGCTTGTTGGCAGGCCAACTGCCCGGATGTCTGTGCTGGTGATGGCCGCTTACCCGACGGCTTTCTTTCTGATGGCCCCCTACACCGAGTCACTCTTCATCGGCCTCACCCTGGCCGCCTTCTTGGCAGCCTATCGCCGGCGCTGGTGGTTGGCTGGGCCTGCGGCATTTCTTGCCAGTCTGACACGCGGGCCGGGCATGCTCTCCGCAGCGGCCTTGGCGTGGCTGGGCTGGATCCAGTGGCGCCGTAACAAAGGAGCTCACTCAATAGGCGCCCTCATCCCGAGCCTGGTCAGCGCCGGGCTGGCCGTGGCGGGAGGCTTGAGCTTTCAAGCGTGGCGTGCGACCGCCGGCTTCCCGCCGATGGCCACCATTCTGCAGACCGAATCCAAGCTTACCTGGGTCGGCCCGATCTATGGGATCTACTACGCGGTGGTACAGGTGATTAACAAGCCGGAGTTCCTGACCGGGCTGGAAACCGCCAGTGCCCTGCTTTTCGCCGCCCTGCTTGCAGCCATGCTGATCCGTCCCCGCTGGCGTCTTGGCGAATGGCTGCTCTATATGGGAGCCAACCTGATCCTGTTCACCGGGGTCCATACCTTCGAAGCCTCTGCATGGCGGTCAATCGCCCGCTACGTCTTGGTTCTTTTTCCCGGTTTCATCATCTTGGCAAACTGGCTGGTTGGCCGCTCCCGACGGTTCAGGTTTGCCTACTTCTCAATCAGTCTGTCACTGCAGATCATCTTCAGTTCACTCTACGTTGTTTTCTGGTTCCTGGGCTGAGCCTGGGCACAATAATGACCATGATGCGCCAAAGGAGAGAATCAACAAGGTGCTGAACGACGCCTCGAACCTAAAAGACCGAATGACGGCCGCGCTTGACGCAGCCCGCACCGCCGGCGCCATCCTGATGAAAGGGCTGGGGGAACCCCACACCATCCGCACCAAGAGTGCCGACACCGACCTGTTGACCGAGATCGACCTCGAGGCGGAAGAGACGGTGCTCGATGTCCTCCGGGCGCGATTCCCGGAGGATGGATTCCTAGCGGAGGAAAGCGGGGGACGCGCCGGGGTCGAAGGGACCTGGATCATCGATCCGCTCGACGGCACAACCAACTTCGCCCATGGCATACCCTTCTTTTCCGTCTCGATTGCCTTTGCCGACTCATCAGGCGTCCGCCTGGGCGTGGTCTTCGATCCGGTGCGCAATGAGCTCTTTCAGGCGGCCCTTGGCCAAGGGGCTCTGCTTAACGGCCGGTCGATCCAGGTTTCCGAGACTCCTGATCTCAACCGCAGTCTGCTCACCACCGGCTTCCCGTACGATGTACGGACGACCGAGGAAAACAATTTGGAGAACTATGCCGCCTTCGCACTGCGCACCCAAGGCGTGCGGCGGCTTGGCTCAGCCGCCCTCGATCTGGCCTATGTGGCTGCCGGAAGATTTGACGGCTACTGGGAGCTGCTCTCGTATCCGTGGGATGTGGCAGCCGGGACGCTGCTCGTAAGCGAAGCGGGAGGCACGGTTTCTAAGACGACCGACCGAGAGCCGCCTAGCTTTGTCGGTTCTGAGGGGGTTTCTGTTCTGGCGACCAATGGACGCATACATGCCGCCATGCTGAAAGCACTGGCCCAGCGTGGGGGGTGACCTACCTGAGTTGGGGAGTTCTCGAAGAGATTGCTTGGTGCCGACTAAGCGTCATCCATGGCCTGTCGCAGCCGCTTGTCAAGGTCGCCAAGGCCGACGCGCGAGGTCATGTCCAGGCTGATTGGCGTGACCGCCACGCGCCTTTCGACGCGCAGCACATGCGCATCCGAATCGTCACCATGCTCGGACAAATCGCCGACCACTTCGTAATCCAAATCAGCCGGTGCATCCAGGCGCTCGCGAACCGGCTTCTTTGGCAGGTAGTACCTTCCTCGGGAAAGCCTTGTGATTTGCCAGGGTGTCTCCGTTGTCGCGTTTGATGGCACGTCCACCTTCAGCAGGTCGATATCCTCGGCGTGGAAACCATCCAGCAGCAGCCGGGCGAATATGGCCAAAAAGTGGGATGCGGCACTGAAGTCGATGTCCCGCGAATAAGAGAGATGAAATTCCCGGTCGGTCTCAAGCGACACGGCCAGCGAGGGAATGCCAAGCGCCGCGCCTTCCATCGCCGCGCCCACCGTGCCAGATACGGTGATGCTGGTGGTCACGTTCTCGCCATAGTTGATCCCGGCGACGACCAGATCGGGCTGGCGAGGCATCAGCTCCAGGATGCCATGCTGCACGGCTTGGGCCGGGCTCCCGCCGACCGCGTACACTTTCCACCTTTGGCCTTTGACGTTCAGCTCTTCTTCGTTGATGGCACCGTCAGAAATCTGCGGCTTGCTTCGTCCGCTCCCCGACGCCTGGTCACGCGGTGCGGCGACCGTCACGAAGCCGAGGCCAGACAGGGCTTCGGCGGCGGCCCACAATCCCGGGGACTTGATCCCATCGTCATTTGTGAGCAGAATCTGGGGGTCGCTAGAAGATGACATCTCGGGCCAAATCATACCAGCCTGATGGGGCGTGGTCAATTTGGAGCACCCGCAGCCCGTCGGGGGTCAACCTTCGCCGCGCGCTTCCCGGTCCAGCCCGTCGAAGAAGCCGTCCAGCAGCGCAACCCGCTCTTCCGCCACCTTTCGCGCTTGGTGAGTGTGCAGTCGGTCAACCACATGGCGCAGCTTGAACAAGTATTCATGATAGGCGCTGTGAGGCTCCCCCTCGATCGCCTCACCGGTAGCCACAAACTGTGCCGACGGCCTGGCGTAGATCGGTTGTCCAGCTTGCACGGCATAGCCGATGGTGCGCGCTATGCCGAAGGCACCCAGGACATCCAGCTTGTCGGCGTCATACAGGATTTTGGCCTCCACAGTCTCGGGAGCCTCGGCTGACCGGTAGCGATGAGCACGGATGCAGTGTGTTACGGCCTCGATCCGGGCGGCCTCCCAACCCTCCTCCTCAAGGACCGTGCGAGCAAAGGCTGCCGAGGCCTGCTCGTGCGTCGCCCTCCCTTCGCCTTCCGAACCGGTCGTCGGCACCGCACCGGCGGCGTCATGCAGCAGGGCTGCCGCCTGAAGGATTTCAAGATCAGCGTCCAGCGCCCGACCCAGTCGGAGCGCCATCGCCAAGACTCGCTGGACATGATCAAACCCGTGCACAGGATCCTCTGCCGGGTACCAGGCTTCTGCTTCTTCTACGCTAGGGACTCGATTTGTGAAATTCTTCACTAATAACCTCGGCTTCCTCGGCAGTCGCTGGCCACGGTTGGCCGGTCAGCTTCTGCAAGGCGGTCCTATTCTCGGGTCGCCGAAACAAAGTCTGGTGGGTCGGACCAATATCGGCAAGCTGGCCCGCCTCCAGCATGATCGTGTTCTCCGCCACACCTGCGGCGAATTCAACATCGTGGGTGGCGACGGCGATGGCGGCTCCGTCAGCCGCCAGACTGCGGAGAAGCCCAATCAGGTGACGCTTGGCGACGGGATCCATCCCAAGCGTAGGTTCATCCAGCAGAAGGACCGCTGGCCGCGCGATCAGCACCGCCGCCAGCGCCACTCGCTGACGCTGTCCGGCCGAGAGATCACGAGGATAGCGATCCGCCACATCGACCAAGCCCAGCCGTGCCAGGAGCTCGTCCACCCGATCCCGTCCTGAGTCTCCTCCCTCGAGCTGGGCCAGAGTGAATCGGAGCTCCTCCCTCACACTGTCGGCGAACAACAGCGCCGAAGGCCATTGCGGCACGTATCCGATGGCGCCGGCCAACTCCGACACCGGGCGGCCGTCGATGCGCCTCCCCTGAAAGAAGACTTCACCGTGCTCGAGCGGCATGAGGCCCACAAGCGCCCGGAGCAGAGTCGTTTTGCCCGAACCGTTCTCTCCCACAACGGCGGACACCGTCCCTTCAGCCAATTCGACATCTACATCACTCAGGGCGGGCCTGCCGTCATAGCCGGCTCGCAAGCCTCGGCCTGCCAGTATGACGGACCCTGATTTGGGATTCCGCCCGTTGCGGCCGTCGTTGTCCAGATCGCCGAGGATCTGGCGCAGGCGGCCCAGACTGTTCGGGTCGCGCTCGTCTATGCCGAAGCGGCGAAGCGCCAGGGCCAATGGCGCAGCATATGGCATCCGAGGCCAAATGTCTGCCGCCGCGCCCGCCGCCTCCAGGCCGCCTTGCTCATTCAGATAGGCCGCCCTTGTGGCCACGCCCACCAATTCCTCCAGACGATGCTCGGCCACGAGCGTCGTGGCGCCGTCTCGACTTGCCCGGTCCGCCAGCCACGCAAACAGTTCCACCGAGCCGCGCCGATCAAGTTGGGACGTCGGCTCGTCCAGAAGCAAAAGCTCTGGGCCGCTCGCCAGGGCCGCCGCCAAGGCCACGCGCTGCTGCTCGCCGCCCGACATCTGGTCCAATGGACGATGCACCAGACCACCCAGTTCCAATCGTTCAACCACCTCCTCCACCCGGCGCCTCAGGGTGTTTGCCGACTCTCCGGCGATCTCCAGGCCGAAGGCGATCTCATCCAGCACCGACTGGCTGACAAAACGGCGGGCGGGCTCCTGGAAAACGGTGCCCACGTGGGCGGCAATATCCTGCGGCGTCGATCGACGCGTGCTGACCCCGTGTACCAAGACCTCGCCGCCATAGCGGCCCCCATAAAAATGGGGGATCAGCCCGTTCACTGACCACAGGAGGGATGACTTGCCGCATCCGGAGCGACCCACCACCGCCACCAGGTCTCCCGGCCGCACTTCCAGGCTGACATCCTCCAGTGCAGGACGCTCGCCCCCCGGGTACGTGTAGGTGAGGTGCCGGAACTCAAGCACGGCCAAACACCAGTGCTGGCAGGCCCAATGGCAGGCAAGCCAACAGCAGCGGCCAATGCACTTCCGGCCAGGCTGCGGTCGGGTATGGGTAGTACACGAGAAGACTGGGCTGAAGCCACGTGACGGCGACGTACACAGCCAGGCTGCCCAGACAAAGGCCCGTCACCCAAGTGGCGCGCCGGTCCCATATGTCTGGTCGGAAGCGAGTTGGACGCCCCATGGCGCGAGCCAGGCCGACGAATGTCCCCAATCCAAACGCAAGCGAAAGCAGGCTCAGCCAGGCAAGGTCTGGGGCCACCAACCACAGCACAAGCCCGCCAGCCAGGAGCAGCCACGCAGCCAACATTCCCCAACGCCCGATGTGCCCCCGCCGGCTCTGCCCCCAGCCGCGGCTGGCGAGAGATTCTCCCAGGGCCAGAGCGTTCTCCAAGGACATCACCACCATCGGCACGACCAGCTGCGGAAGATCGCGCCAGCCCCGGGCTTGATATCCGCGCACCTCCTGGGCCTCACGGATCTCATGGAAGGTGCGCCGGGCCTGAGGCGCAAAGGTAAGCCCGATGGACGCCGTCAGGCCAACCGGGTACAGACCGCTTGGGACCCGTCTCAGCAGATCGGTGCTGGACACCGCCCCACTGAATGCCATCATCACCGCCAGGAGCGTGGCTATCTGGATCCCGGCGACCACCCCAAACAGAAGCGCCTCCAGCGTGAAGGGCCCTCCGATCCATGGGATCGAGAGACGCCAGAGAACAGTTGAACCCGTGCGGCTCAGTGCGAAATTGAGCAGAGTGGGGAAGGCCAAAAGCCCCAAATACAGCGCCGCATCTGAGCGACCCGGTGGCCGGTCCGAGAGCCGAAAGCGGGCCGCAAGGGCAGTCACCATGACCAGCAGCAGCTGCCAAGGGTTTCGGGACAGCAGGGCAATACCTGCCCCGGCCGCCGCCCAAGCGATCCAAGCCCCAGGGTGTCCCCGCCATCGACGTCCGTCCCCCAGGACGGTACGGTCACCCTCGGCCGCGTCGGCATCCGGCACGTCAGCCCGCCTTGCGATTGGCAATTGCCGCTCCAACCAAGAGGATGATCAGAATCTCAAGCACGACCACCACAAGCGGGAAGGGTGCGCGGTTTCCGGCTTGTCCGGCTGGAGCAGCTATTTGGCGAAGCTCCGCCAGGGAGGCACCCGCCAAGGCCGGGATGGCCTGAACCGTTGCCAGGAGGTTGTCGCCGGGGGTTTCGGCGTTGAAAGCCATCCCACCGTTGTCGGTCTGCAGTGCGAGCAAAGACCGGGCAGGATTGCCCCAATCTTCCGGCGATTCCCCTGCCGCCAAGAGCGCTTGGAGCACGAGTGCCGTGGAGTTGGCGTCGGTGGCCTCACCGTACGGGCTGGGCTTCTGGTAGGTCCAGCCCCCATCCGGATTCTGCTTGGCGCGGAAGTAAGCCAATGAAGGTGCCAGGCTGTCTGCCCCTGCTCCGACAGCTACCAATGCCTGGACCACCAAGGCAGTGGTGTTGGAATCCCCCGAACCAGGTGTGGGGTCTCCATTGAACGAAAACGAACCATCCGGGAGACGGTAGCTCAGCAGCCCTTTGACGGCTTGGGGATCCGGTTCTTTTCCGGCGGCGTGCAGCGCCAGGAGGGCCAGTGCGCCGGCGTAGACGTCCCCGGCGTACAATCCGCTTTCCGCATCCCAACCGCTTTCCAGGTTGTCCACCCAATCTTGTCCGGCCAAGTCCCGCGGGTTGCCGCCGGCGGCCTGAACAGCCATGATCAACTTGGCCATCCTTCCGGTATCCCCGGCGTCGAGCTGGGTGGCCGCTTGGGCCAGATAGTCCAGCGGCGAGTTTCCGGCACCAACCCAATCCGAGGGGGATTCCCCGGCGCTGACCATCGCCACCACGGCGTCGGCGGTGGTGGCCAAATCGCTCCCCTCTGACACCCCATTTGAGAAGCCGCCATCAGCCTGCTGCTGGGTATGCAGCCAGCTCACGGCCTCTGCTAATCCTTCCGATGGGGCAGCCGCCGCCGATCGGGTTGAAAACGCAAGTGAAGGCAACAGCATCGCCACCAAGCACAATCGAGCCAGCCTGTTCACCGTGAGGCCTCCAGTCTTCAGCAAGCTTCTACGGGGCGTAGGCCGGCCAGGGCAACGAAAGAGGCCTCACCACACGCGTCTGCGGTGAGGCCCACATTGGCATTTCAGCGGGCGCGACCGCCTTTCCGCGAAGGGGCTGAATGCGCCGGGTCAAGGCGGGTGTTCTGGCTTGTCGGTCCAGACAATCGACCGACTTACAGTTGCGGGACAGCGCCGGACTCCAAAGGGATGGTCACCGGCTTCCCCCGAAAGAATTCCCACCGCGGGTGGGAGATCCCCTTGACCCAGGGATCGGAATTTCAGGCAGTATAGAGCCGACGTCTTCGCCGGTCAAGCGGGCCACTTGAGCTTACAGCTGCGTAGCCTGGCCAGATTGACGTTGTTCGTGAGTTGTGATAGAATTCACAACGTTAAAAAAACCCACCTTAGCACCAAATAGCACCCTGTTTGTTCGGAGGTTGAGTACTTGGCCAAGCGCACGACCGGCGTGGTCCGTTGGTTTGATGGGTCCAAAGGCTACGGGTACATCGACGCCCGTGATGGCGAAGATGTCTTTGTCCACTATTCCGCACTCGAAGCAGGCAGCGCACCGTTGCTCTCTGCTGGCGATGAGGTGACCTTCTTCCTCGAACAAACCGTTCGAGGCGCCGAAGCCACCGATGTTGCCCGTTTGAATTGAAACTGGATCTGACCCAGACAATTGAGAAGCCCCGGGCGGTAGTGCTACCGGCGGGGCTTCGTCGCATATTATCAGAAAGGTGCGCCGCAAAGGCGCAAAATTGAGGTTAACACTATGTCCAATAAATCACTAAAGATCATCCCCATGGGCGGACTTGGGGAGGTCGGCAAGAACATGATGGTCGTCGAGTATGGGGACAACATCCTGATCATCGACGCCGGTGTCATGTTCCCCGAAAACGACATGTTGGGGATCGACTACATCATCCCTGATTTCCGTTATCTGGATGACAAGAAGCATCTTATCCGGGGCATCATCGTGACCCACGGCCACGAGGACCACACCGGTGCGGTGCGACACATCCTGGAGGCATTTCAGGCGCCCATCTATGCCACTCGGCTTACGATGGGCCTGCTGGAAGTCAAGCTCAAGCGCGGCGGCTTGCTCAAGGACGCGCAACTCAATGTCGTGGAAGCTGGCGACTCGGTCAACATTGGCCCGTTTGAGGTTGAGTTCTTTCACGTCAATCACTCGATTCCCGACGCTGTCGGATTGGTGATCAACTCCCCCGGCGGCTTGCTGGTCCACACGGGAGACTACAAGTTCGATCACACACCGGTGGATGGCTGGCCGACGGACTTCAGCAAGCTCGGTGAGCTTGGCGGCCGTGGGGTCACCGCACTTCTGGCTGACTCCACCAACGCCGACCGGCCTGGCTGGACACCTTCCGAGGCCGTCATCGACGGCGCTCTGGATGATGTGTTCAAGAAGGCCAAGGGCCGGATCCTGATTGGCACGTTCGCTTCCCTGATCTCACGCATGCAGCAGGTAGCCAACGCCGCCCAACGTCACAACCGGGTCATGGCGTTTGTCGGCCTGAGCATGGTCGAAAACGCCAAGATGGCGCGCCAACTCGGCTATCTCAAGGTGCCTGATGATTTGATCGTTAATATCGATCAGGCCCTGAAGATGAAGCCGTCCAAGGTGGTGCTCATGTGCACCGGCACCCAAGGCGAACCAACCTCGGTCCTTGCCCGGCTTTCAACCGGCTCCAATCGGCAGTTCGACATTGATCCGGGCGACACGGTGGTGCTCTCATCCCATCCCATCCCCGGAAACGAGGAAATGGTCCATCGGACGATCAACCGCCTATTCCAGCACGGCGCCAATGTCATTTACGATCCCATTGCGCCGGTGCACGTTTCTGGACACGCCAGCCAGGAAGAGATGAAGCTCATGCTTCAGCTGGTGCGTCCCAAGTATTTCGTGCCAGTCCATGGTGAGCTGCGCCATCTGAAACAGCATGCCAAGATGGCCCGCGAACTCGGAATCCCCGAGGAAAACATCGCCGTGATCGAGAACGGCACGCCGGTCGAGTTTGACGATGACAAGATGATCATCGGCGATCGTGTCCCTGGCGGCTACGTCTTCGTCGACGGCAGCGGCGTGGGCGATGTTGGCCCAATGGTCATGCGCGAGCGCGAAGCGCTGGCGCGCGACGGCTTTGTCAGCGTGTACTTCAAGCTCAACGGCCATCAGGGCGAGTTGACGGGTGAACCCGAGATCGTCTCCAAAGGCTTTGTGTTCATCCATGAAGCCGAAGACCTGTTCGAGCGGGCCAAGAACCGCATCGCGTCCAGCGTGAAAGACGGCGAAGGCGGAAACGTGGCCGGCCGCGTCGAGAAGGACCTCGGCCGGTTCTTCTACGCCGAAACCGGTCGACGTCCGACGGTGGTGGTATTCGTCTCCGAGACCCCCTAGGCGGAGCCGAGGTTGCCGCACGCCTCCCGACGGGTATAATCCGCAAGATCATGCGCACGGTTCATCGCCTCTCTCTGGGGCTCCTGGCCCTTGTTCTCGCCGCCTGCGGCGCAGTCCCCGGCCTGGGCCCCAGCCCGACTCCACCCCCTCCGACGCCTACCCCCGTTCCACCGACGGCCACTTCGCCCCCTCCGGCAGCGATCGTCAACGGCGAGCCCATTTTGCTGAGCGACTACCAGGCAGAGGTGGCCCGCTTTGAGGCAGCCCAGACCGCGCGTGGCACCGACCTTGCAACATTGGGAGACTACAAGGCCCAGGTCTTGGATTCGATGGTCAACCTACGCCTGCTGGCCCAAGGCGCCCAACAAGCCGGGGTCCAGGTCAGCGACAGTGACGTTCAGGCGAAGATCAACCAGCTGGCCAATGACCTGGGAGGGAATGAGAGCATCGGAGCATGGATGGCGGCCAACAACTACGACGTCTCCGGCTTCGAACGCGATCTGCGACAGGAGCTGTTGGCTGCCCAAATGGTAGAGACCCTCACGGCCAAGGTACCGGATTCTATGGACCAGGTCCATGCCAGACATATTCTGGTCGCCACACGCGATCAGGCGGAACAGCTCCGACAGCAAATAGCCAACGGCGCCGATTTCGCAGCCCTAGCTGTCGAGAACTCACTTGACCTGAGCACCCGGCCGGCTGGGGGCGACCTGGGCTGGTTTCCAGAAGGGTATCTGACCACTCCCGAAATCGAGCAGTCAGCCTTCTCGCTGCAGCCGGGTGAGGTCAGCCAGGTGATTGAAACCAAGCTCGGGTTTGATATCTTGGAAGTCTTGGATCGGGGTTCCCATCCCCTGTCACCGGACGCCAAGCGGCATCTACAAGCTGCGGCCGTACAGGATTGGCTGGCATCACAGCGCCAAACGGCCCAGATTGACCTACTCGTCAACCCCTGAGTCACGGGGCAGGAGGTAGATCGATGAGCGACCAATACTCTGGGGTCTACAAGACAAACCGGGGCGGGTTCTTCCTTAACTGCCTGACGATCTTGATTCTCCTGGCCACGCTGGTTGTGGGGGGCGTGTATGCTGCAGTGTTCCTCAATCCATACATGTCTTTCAATCCCTACCCCCCGCCCACGCTCCCACCGACACTTGGTCCGCCGACGATCACGCCGACGCCTGAGATATTTCTGCCTCCAACCTGGACGCCGGCGCCCAGCAGGACGCCGACGCCAAGCCTCGTTCCGACGGAAACGCCAGCCCCCCTTCCCACCGATACGCCGGTGCCCACTGAAGGGTCGCCTGAGCCTTCCCCCACTGGCCCGCCCTTCAGCTTGCAGTCCGGCTCACCCGTTCTGACGCCCAACATCGCCAATGATCAAGCCTGCCAGTGGATGGGCGTAGGCGGGCAGGCCTTCGACGTCAACGGCGAGCCCATTCAACAGCTCGGCGTACACCTGGAAGGGACCATAGGCGACCTTCCGATTAAGCTCGACAGCTTGACCGGGAGCGCCAGTGCTCTCGGGCCGGCCGGCTATGTCTTCAACGTGTCCGACCACCCTATTGCCAGCCAGGGAACCCTTTGGATCCAGCTCAACGACACGGCCGGGATTCCGCTTTCCAACAAGGTGTTCCTGGATACGTCCGACTCCTGCGATCAGAATCTGGTCCTTATCAACTGGAAGCAGGTTCGCTGACCGCCTCTCCCATCAGTGGAAATCGCAGCGCCCGGGCGATCGCCCGGGCGCTTTGCTTTTGCGATTGGTTGCCTGGCACGCAGGCAGTTGCCTATCCTTCGTCGATCGCCATGCTCAGCGCTTCCGCCACTTGGGCCACCTGGTCCTGCGTCATGACACCGGAGTATGGCAGCGCCAGGCCGCGCGCTCCGAGATCCTCGGCCACAGGGAAGTCCCCAGGTCGGTAGCCGAAACGATCCACGAAGTATGGCTGCAGGTGGATGGGTGGGAAATAGGGCCGGGTGGGGACCCCGGCAGCCTCGAGGCGAGCGGCGACCCGATCGCGGTCCAAACCAGGGCGCAGGCGAATCACATACACAAACCAACTCATCCGGGTCGTGGTGGCTGCGATTTGGGGCAGCTCGACTCCCTCCACGGGCCCCAAGGCCGCTCGATACCAGGTGGCCACCTGGTCTCGCCTGAGAAGCAGCTGGTCCAGCCGCTTCATCTGGGCTCGTCCCAAGGCGGCACTGATCTCGGGCAGCCGATAGTTGTAACCCAGCACCGAGTGGGCGAGCCAGGTATCCCCCACCGACCGGCCCTGATTGCGCAGGGCACGGCAGGCTTGGGCCCAGTCCTCGCGATCGGTGACGATCACCCCACCTTCCCCCGTCGTCAGCTGTTTGTTGGGATAGAAGGCGAACACGCCCGCGTCCCCCAAGGTCCCCGCCGGGCGGTCCCGGTACGCGGCACCGATTGCCTCACAGGAGTCCTCAATCACCCGCAGTTCGTAGTGGCCTGCGATCTCATTCAAGGCGTCGAATTCGGGCGGTTGGCCGAACACATCCACCGGCAGGAGGGCCTTCAAGCGTCCACTCGATGGCGCCCCCTTGCGCGGGAGCCATCGTTCAGCCGCGCTCCCGCCACTTGCCAATTCCTTTGCCGCCTGTTGCACAAGGTCGGGGTCTATGTTGCCGGTTTTGGGATCCACATCCACAAACACGGGCACGGCCCGTTCATACAGAAGGACGTTCGACGAGGCCACAAACGAGAACGGCGTCGTCAGCACGAGATCGCCATCGCTGATCCCGGCCGCACGGACGCACAGGTGCAATCCAGCCGTGCCCGAGTTGACAGCAACCCCAAATCGTGCACCGACGTAGTATGCCACTTCAGCTTCGAAGGCCTCGGCCTGGGGTCCCATGCTCAATCGCGGGGTCTTCAGCACATCCGCCACCGCTTGTCGTTCATCCTCTGTTAGATCAGGGGACGACATGGGCGCGACCGGCCTAGCCTGGTTGTTGCGTGAGTTGTTCATGCGGCCTCTCTTGGCGGCCAAATGGACCCGGCCCGCACGACGGCGCCATCCGGCACATCACGCTTGACTGTGGCACCGTTGCCAATCAGCGCATCTTGGCCCACGCGAACTTCCAGGTTGATCGTGACCCCCATGCCCACCAGACTTCGATCGCCAATCTCGACAGCACCAGCGATAAGCGCTCCCGGGGCTACGTTGACATAGCTTCCCACCTGACAATCGTGAGAAACGACGGCCGCCGTGTTGACAATCGAGCCATAGCCGATGTGGGACTCGCTGCCAATGTAGGCTCGCGGCATCACCTGCACAGCCTCCGACAGATGAGCGCTCGGCTCAATCACTGAAATCGGATGGACCACTGTCGGGCATCGGAAGCCCGCTTCATGCAGCCTGCGAAACACATCCACCCGGCTGACGACGTTGCCCACGCCCCCGACCGCATTCACAGCTTGACGCACGCCGCGCGCAACCAAATCGCCGAGCATCTCGGCGCCGCCCAGAACCTCCAGCCCCATCACGTTATCCCCGGGTTTCATCCCGTCGTCAATGACTCCTACAAGATCAAATCGCCCCGCTGCACGAACCAGGTCAATGAGCGATTTGCCGTGGCCCCCGCCGCCATAGATCACAAGCGCAACCGGGTTGTATTCCCCTTCCGCCGCGGCGGCTGCGGATTGATGGCCTGAACTCAGTCGGCGAACATCGGCCTCCGTGATCAAGGTCCCTTGGTCGAGCGTGCCCAGGTCAAGCCCAAGGTCACGCGCCAACCGTCGCGCCGGCTGGGTTATCCGAAGGCCGGCTGGCACCGCTTCCTCTGCCTGGGGTCCGTCTTCGGGCGGCATCCAATCGGGATCGGCCGCGATCCAACACAGTCGATCACCGGCTCGCAGGCGATCGCCGACCTCGGCCGCCAGCGCCACCACGAATCCCTCAGCGCCCGCCTCCAATTCGACGGCTGACTTGGTGGTTTCCAGCGTGCACAGCACTTGGCCACGCTCAACTCTCTCACCCGCGCGGACATGCAGCTGGACCACGCGAGCCTCCGGTTCGTTCGTGTTCAGCAGAGGCACAAGAACTGCAAAGGCGTCAGACATCCCCCCTCCATTGACACTCGCCCCCCGAACCTCGTTCCTCCACACAGATCTGCTCCATTGAAGCTAGCCCCTTCGAGAGAGTTCGATAGCGGCCGAAACCAGATCATCAACCTGGGGCAGCATCGCCGCCTCCAACGCCCCGGCAGCTGGAACGGGGATCTCGCGGGCCGCAACTCGGCGCAGATGAAGCTCTCCTACGCCGGACTCCAAACTTCTGGCCGCAACTTCAGCCCCCCAGCCGAGGCTGAGTGTACCTTCCTCAGCTGTAATCAGCCGCTTCGTGGCTTTCAGGCTTTCAAACAAAGGCGCGAGATCGACCGGGCTCAGCTGCGTAAACACCACCAACTCACCAAAAACCTCATGCTCATAGGCCAGGGCGAGCAGAGCCTGGTGCGCCAGGTCTGCCATGTACCCGTAGGTCGCTATCGTCAGGTTCGGGGCGGGCGCTCCCCGCACCCGCATGCGATAGGCGGGATAGCCGGTGCCCAAGCGGTCCACGGCCAAGTCGTGATCGCCGCCAGGGGCCAACACGTCCTGAGCGTACAGCAGTTTGTGCTCGACCAGCAGCACCGGATCCTGATCCTCAAGAACAGCCCGCTTCAGGATGCCCCCAGGGTCATCCAAGGAAGAAAGGGCCACCACCGTCAGGCCGGGGGCACCCAACAGATGCTTCTCTAGCGATTGGCTGTGGGTCGGTCCATAGCCACGTCGTCCGCCCATTGGGGTACGCACCACCAAGGGCACACGAACCTGGTCGTTGGCCATCCAGCGCAGCTTGGCGGCGTGATTGACCAGTTGGTCGGCAGCCAGGAGCAAGAAGTCGCCGAACATGATCTCAACCACTGGGCGCAGGCCGCGGAGGGCCATACCTGTGCCCACACCCACGATCCCCGCCTCGGAGACCGGCGTGGTGATGACCCGCCCCGGAAAGGCGGTTGACAGGCCCTGGGCCACCTTGAACGCCCCGCCGTAGGGGTCGAGAACATCCTCCCCAAGGAAATAGACGTCTTCGTTCTGTTCAAGGCAATCGTACAGGGCACTGTTCAGCGCCCGAAGGACGTTCATGGGCCCATCCCCATGGCAGCCATGAGCTTGCCAGGGTCTGCAGGCGGGTCAGCCTGGGCTTGCCCGAAGGCCGCCTCGACCTCAGCGGCAGCCTCTTCGTCAATGTAGCTCACAATATCCGTCGGGAGCTGGCTGGCAGCCAATGCGAGAGGGTCCTTCTCGCGGAAGCGGGCGATTTCGGCCGGGTCGCGGGTGTCATCGCCTTTGGAATGAGGCCCAAAGCGGTAAGTATCGATAATCAAGACCCTCGGTCCGCCCCCCTCGCGTACCTGTTCCAGTAGGGGCCCGGCCACGTCGTGGATTTGGACCACGTCGGTCGTGTCGATTTGAACCACCGGGATGCCGAAGGCTTCAAAACGGCCTTGAAGCGTGCCGGCCAGGTTGCGCTCGATTGGCGTGCTTTGTGCGTAGCGGTTGTTCTCCAACACCACCAGCATCGGCAGGGACCACAGTGCACACATATTCAGGGATTCGTAGACTACGCCTTCGCCCAGAGCGCCGTCTCCGATAAATGCCATCACGGCATGGCCCGATCCACGCTCGGCCAGGGCCATCCCGGCCGCCAGTGGCACGGTGCCACCCAGGATTCCGTTGGCGTAGAAGTCACGCCATTGGATATGCTGGCTCCCCCCGCGGCCTGCACAGACTCCAGTTTGGCGCCCCATCAGTTCTGCCGCCAACGCATGCATGGAGCCACCGTAGGCCAAGAAATGGCCGTGGCAGCGGTGATTGCTCACCACAATGTCGCCCGGCAGGAGGTGTTCCAGGACGCCGATGGCGTCCGCCTCCTGTCCAATGTAGGTATGTGTGGTGCCGTAGAAGACCCCCTTGGGAAACCAGTCCAACACCCGCTCCTCAAACAAACGGATGCGCAGCATTGCGCGATAGAAGTGGTCAAGGGTGGGCATTGGCTAGGGCACCTGCAGCTTGGAAGCGAGATCTGTCAATTCGTCGCCGGCAATCATACCATCTAGGGAATCAAACAAGCCGCCCACAGGCTGTGGGCGGCTTGAATCTCATCTCTGTTGAACTACATATTCTGCTTGGCGAAATCGGCGCTCACAATTCGCCAGGCTTCGTGGCTCGCACCGGGCGCCTTGGCCACAGCGAAATAACGCTTGGTGCCTTTGGCTTCCTTGACCTCAATACGCCATTCAGCCGATGTGAATTTCGAGCGAGTCTTTACATCATAGAACTCAAGCGGGTTCTTCATTGGGCCCTCCTTGCGCTAATCCCTATCGTCGCAGCCGCTGTAATGATAGTACTCGGCGTTCTAAAAATGCACAACTTCGTCCTCCGGGTCATTTCTCAATAGGCCTGCCTCCTGTCGGCATGCTCTCACCTGCCCGCACTCCCTCACATCAGGGTGGGCACTCCGCCTGGTGCTGTGTGCTCTGAGTTTGCCCATGGTGGACAGGGATATGCCTGCTGGTGAGGAATTCCGCTCAGCCAAGACTCTTGCTTGGCATTTGTCTTTCGACGCTTGAAGTATACAGGAGAATTCAACGATTCGCCTCCCGTTCCCCGTATCATTTTATGTCAAGTTCACGCCAGAGGGCTTGCCTGCGGACCCCCCCTATGCGCTGGAGCCGCGGTCGGTCCCGGGCGGGCTGCCCATAAACTCATCGGCTGTGGCGCGTCCGGGCTGGCTGATCCCCTCGCGCGTGATCACCTTCCACAAGGTCAGCAGCAGGATTTTGAAGTCCAGGCCAAGGCTCCAATGATCCACGTACCAAACGTCCAAAGCGAACTTCTCTTCCCAGTTCACTGCGTTTCGACCGTGGATTTGAGCCCATCCGGTTATCCCAGGCACAGCGTCGTGACGCCTTGCCTGCTCAGGCGTGTACCGATCCAGATACTGCATCAGCAGCGGGCGCGGTCCGACCAGGCTCATCTCCCCCCGTACGACATTCCACAGCTCGGGAAGCTCGTCCAAGCTGAATGAGCGCAAGAACCTGCCCAGAGCTGTCAGTCTGACCTCGTCTGGCAATGGCTCTCCGTCCGATGCACGCGCCACGCGCATCGTGCGGAACTTAAAGACCGTAAACGGCTGGCCACCATAGCCCGGCCGGACTTGGCGGAAGAGCACCGGACGGCCCTGGTTGATCCACACAGCCACGGCAATCAGTCCCAGGATTGGGCTAAGCACGATCAAACCCGGCAGGGTGAGCAGCAGGTCGAACAGGCGCTTGGCTGGGCTCATGCCTGCAGGCAGCAGTTGGCCGCTCATTTGCCTGTCCCATCTTGCGTGCCCGGTTGCTTCCGGCTGGCAGCCAGCGCCGATTCCATGGCTGCCGCCAGGTCGGCACGCTTAAACTCCCGCTCCACGGCCTCCCGGCCGCGACGGCCCATGTCGCCTGCCAACTTGGCATCAGCCTGGAGTTTGCGGATGGCGTCGGCCATGGCCTCCGGGTCGCCCGGCGGCACAAAGACACCAGCCCCGGCGCCTTCAACCAGGTCACGAATAACCCCGTCGATGGCCAGGAGCACTGGCCGCCCGGCGGCCATGTAGTCGAAGACCTTGTTCGGGTAGGTGGTCTTGTAGGCCTGGAGGGGCTTCAATATGGCCACGCAGGCACTGGCTGCGGCCAGCGCCTGGCGCATCTGGTTCTTGGGAAGCGAGGCCAAGAAGCGCACATTTTCCAGGCCCCGCCCTTGGGCATCCGCCATCAGGCTTGCCTTCTCTTTGCCGTCGCCCAGCAACACGAACTGGATATCCGAGTGCTCACGCAGTCTTTCCGCCGCGTCGAGAAGCACGCCAAGGTCGTTGGACAATCCATGGGCGCCAGCATACAGAACTACGAACCCGCTTTCAATCTGGTTGGACTTGCGGAAGGCTCGGCCATCTGCCTCGGGAGAAAACATGCTTGGGTCAACCCCGTTGGGTATGACCTCGGGCGCTCGGCCGGAGCGGTTCATGACCGGCTCGATGAAGCCTGGCGAGTTAACCACCAACTTGTCGGCGTGGCGGTAGAGAAAGCCTTCCAACCAGGTTGACATGGCGATCAACACAGGCTGCTTCAGAACGCCTGCCGCCACGGCAAACTCCGGCCATAGGTCTCGAATCTCCAGAAGGAAGCTCGCCCGCCGCAACCGCGCCACCAGCCAGGCACCGACAGCCTGGAAAATGGGTGGGGAGGTGCCCCACACCACATCCACCCCGTCGACCCACAGTCCGGCCCAGGTTGAGGCCGCCATGAAACTCAAGAAGCTCAACAGCCTGCGGAAGAAAGAACGGTGCCAGCTTTCATAGCTTCGGCAGCGGATGATGTTCACGCCGTAGGCATCGGGCGTCGAGCCCCCACGCGCCGCCTGCTGCTGCGCCGAATCGGTCATATAACTTCGTGTGCCTGTGATGACAGTCACTCTGTGGCCCTGCGCCACAAGATAGCGAGCGATTTCGTGGTGTCGTGTGCCTCCGGGCTCGTCCACAGAGGCAAATGCCTGGTGTATCAACAGGACATGCATCAGAGCTCGACCGTCTCCCCGCCCCATCCAACGTGGCTTAGAGGTGCTTGCCCCACATCCGGCGGACGCCAGGCCAGATTCGCACTGCCGCGCGTGCCCGTATCCCATTCGAACCAGGTCATCAGCCGCAGAGGCAGATTCCCCTCCAGCGATGACAACGTCCGCAGACATGCGTTCTTCACAGCATACGTGGGCGAGGTCCACCCCCAGGTCGGCTGGGGCGCCACCGCTTGGCCGACGATCTGCTCCCCCGCCTTGAAGACGGCAAGCGCCGCCGGCGCGTCCGGCAGGTCGAGACGGCACGTCCATTCGGGTTCGGCCAGCCACATCGCTCGGCCATCGACCGTCCACCCGGCATCAGGCAGGTTCCATCCGACGTCGAGCCGGTGTCTCCCCACACCGAAGGCTTCATCGACAACCAACAGGGCCCCTTGTCCCAAACGGACCACGGTCCGCTGCAGGCTCAGACCCAGCTCTTGATAGCCATCGTGGGCCGCGACCAGGACTTCCACGCCTCGATCGGTGCTCAAGTGCCGCGAGATGAGCTTGCCTTGCGCCCAAGCCAACCACAAGAAGCGCCCAGCCCGCCGCATCATGGGCAGGCTGTCGATGCGCGGCAAATTGTGGACATCCGAGCCAGCCAAGGCGTTGTCCCATGGGGGCGCACCGCTGTACACATAAGTTCCCGGATCAAGGGCCAGATTCTGGCCTGCATACCAGACATCGAGATGCAGCTGGTCAGCGTGGCCGGGACGACGGTCAAACTGAGCACAACGCAGGACCGCTTGAAGCCGTCCTTGGCCAAGCTTGTATGTCCCTGCCTGTCGGAATTCGGCGGAAGATGCTGGCCGGCCTTCGTTTGGCTCAATTGAACTCGCCCGGGGCAAGCCGAGCCAATCCCCCAACTCGCTCCAGGCGCCCTCACCCAAGGACGGACGGCCAACCAGCCTCCGCAAGGCATCCAACGATGGACGGAAATCGCCGTAGTCGCAGGCGGTGAGGGGCAGGATCTGCGCCCCATCGTTGGGCCCAAAGTTGGGCGTCCGACCGGATTCCCCGATCATCATAGCCTCCAGCCAATCGCCACCCCGGGTCAGGGCATCCAATACCGAAGGAGGCAGCTGATCACCCGCCCGCTTAGCAGCCACAGCCCCCACCAACACTGCTTCGAGTGCGACTCTGGCGTAGTTGACCGAATGCTGGGTGTAGCCGCCGTCGTCGAAGAACTGCCTGGCCACGGCATCGATCAGCATCCGCCGGCCCGTCGACCGCCACATCTCCGCCCCGCCAAGCTCAGGGAATGCCTGCCCAGCCGCATACAGAGCTGCCGACTCGACCAGCAGGTGATTATTGTCCTGTGCCAGAGCGTAGTCCAAACTGGGCGGTATGCGGTCGGCATGAACCTGTATCGTCTCCATCAGAACCTGGAGACGGTCTGCCTGCTGCGAAAGCCAGGGGGAGAACGTCTGCCAGGCATAGATCAGCGCCATGAGGCGCAGAGCGACCTCCTGCCCTGAGATCCACTGTGGCCCCAGGTTGGGGGCGTTGGCCTGACGCCAGGAGGCGAGCAGTGCCCAAAAGGCGGCCGCGAAGCGGTCCTCCCCACTGACCACATAGGCTCGACCCAGCGCCAAAACCCAGCCGAAGCGCGACAGCTCCCAAACCAGTTTGACATCCCCGCCCAAATGCTCGAGCCGGTAGGTCGACCAATGTGCTCCGGCCCTGATCGGTGGCGGGGAGTTGGGGAGCAGCGGGAGGAAGGCCATCCAATCCGGCGGGAAGCCGACCTCGACCGATTGGCGCCCAAAGACGTCAAAGCGACCTCGGAGCACCGCCTCCCCAGCTTCGATCACCTGGCGTCGGGTGCTTTCGGGCAGGCTCTCGAGCGCCGATCGCAACCTTTCCCCGCTCGCGAAGGGGAATGTGCCCAACCCCGCATGTGACAATTCGACGCTGGCGGCCGCCCCCCATGCACCTGCCGGTGTGCGCAGGCGGAACCAACCCGATCTCAGCTTGGCTTGATAGGCAGCGTAGTGAAGCGACGGGCGCAGGCCCAGTCGCCGAAGGGCTTCAAATGCATCACCGAAGGAGGGCATTACTCCATGCGGAGGCCGCGGACAGGCACGGCCTGGCCCGTTCGGAGCGATTCAAGCGCGGCAAAGGTGGCCATCGACGTGGCAAAGAGTTCGTCATAGGGGATGGGAGGCGGCGACCCATTTGTGATGGAATTCACAAATGCTCGCCACAAATCAGCGTGGCCCTTATCCTGCCTGAGCCAGCTTCGTCGCGTGCTGGACCGGCCGTTCCGGTACAGCGTCAGCCTGCGGAAGTCCTCGATGATGGCGGATCGGCCTCCCCCGAAGACTTCGACCCGCTCTTTGCCCATCCCGCGGTCGCCATTGGCCGCATACACAATGCTGCCGACGGAGCCGCCGTCAAAGCGCAGCGATATCGCCAGGTTGTCCTGGCGGTAGCGCCCCCCGTCGGGAAGAGCCGAAGCGCTGATCTCAACCGGAAGGGCACCTGTTATGAAGATCAAGAAGTCCACAAAGTGGCACACTTCCCCCAGCAAGCGCCCCCCTTGCTCCGGGTCTTGCACCCAATGGTCGAGCGGAAGCATGCCGGCATTCACGCGGTAGCTGCACAGGAGAGGTTCTTTGACCGCGTTGAAGTGGTCTTTCATAGCCCGCCCAAACGGCGAGAAGCGCCGATTGTAGCCCACGGTGTACACGGTGCCGGAGGCTTCTCGGGCCGCCCACACGTCCGCCAACTCGGGCTCGTTCAACGCCGGCGGCTTCTCACACAGCACATGTTTGCCCGCCGCCAACGCATCCACCGTCTGGCGAGCGTGCAGGTTGTGCCGCGTCAGGATGGCGACTGTGTTGATCTCAGCGTCAGCCAGGACTTCGGAGGTGTCGGTGGTCGTGTATGCAAATCCATGCCGCCGGCCAGCGCGCGCCCCACTCAGCCCGCCGGCTGAAGCCAGCGCCAGCTTCTGCACCCCGCCCAGCTTGTCCAAAGCCGGCAAGGAGGTGGCGGTGGCAAAGTTGCCGGCGCCGATGACGCCCAGCCGCACGGGTGATCCTGCGCCAGACGGCTCCCGCAGCGTCTGCCGCGACGGTGGCAGATCGAGGCCATCTTGCGCGGCCGGATAGGTCAGGACAACGCCCAAGGCACCCGAGTCCGGCTGCTGGATCAACTCATAGGCACGGCCCGCCTCGTCGATGGGAACACGATGGCTTATCAGGCTGGAAACATCCATCTGGCCGGAAGCCAACATGGCTGCCACCGCCTCGAGATTTCGCCCTTCGGTCCAGCGCACGAAGCCGGGCGGATAGTCATGGCCGGCGTCCTCGTAAGCGGGGTCGTAGCGTCCTGGGCCGTAGGATCGCGACACGGCCAGGTTCAATTCCTTCTCGTAGTACACGCGACGCGGCACGTCTATGCCCACATTGCCGATAACCACCACGCTGGCCCGGTCCCGGGCAATGTCGCCGGCCAGCACGACCGGGTCGTCCGAAGGCGTATCGGCACAGATGAGCACGGCGTCGAACCCCATCCCATTTGTGAAAGCTTGGGCTTCGGCCTCCGCTTCACCGCGCGTGGCGGCCGCAAAGCCGCGTTCACGCCCCAAGCTGACCCGGTCTGCCGAAAGGTCCACGCCGAAGCCGAGGCCGCCCGAGGCGCGCACCACAGACAGTGCGAGTTGGCCGAGCAACCCCATCCCAATTACGGCCACGCGATCGCCCAACCCCGCCCCGCAAAGGCGGAAGCCGTGCAGTGCGATGCCGCCCAGCGTGGCAAATGCGCCCGCTTCGTATTCGACGCCATCGTGGAGATGGGCCATGAGGTTGCGTGGAACCTGCGCGTACTCGGCGTGGACGGCGCGGCCGCCTCCTGCGCACACCACCCGGTCGCCGGGCGCAAATCCCGTCATGCCGTCACCCACCGCCACGACGGTGCCAGCCGAGCTGTAGCCCAGCGCCATCGGCTGGTCCAGGCGGTTCCGCACCGCATCCCATGCGGACAGCGGCCCATCGGTGAGCGCTTTGTCGATAACCTGACGCACCAAATCCGGGCGCGAGCGCGCTTTGCCCAGCATGCTCTGGTCCGCGAATGCCACCGTCGCCCGCTCGGTCCCAGCCGACACCAGGGACGCCCCAGTTCGGACCAACGCCATTCCGGGCCCCGGACGGGGGACGGGGACGTCGATGACCTGGGTTTCTCCCGAGCGCATGTTTTGCACAACTTGTTTCATAGAGAAGGCCTGTCTGGCCGTACCGAGCCTGTTGCCGGCCGACAATCTAGGTTCAGGCGCCCGGATTATAGCATCGGGCCAGACCAAAGGCCGGATCGAGAGCCGACCGAGCACACCAGCCGCGATTCGCCGGCGGCACCCGGACCCTAGGGAAGGAAATGCTGGTAAAAAGAGTCGGCCGCTGCCATCACCTGAGCGTAGTTCGCCCGGTCGGCGATGATCTGCTGGTTGCGCCGGGCGGCTTCCCTTCGCAGGTCCCCGTCGGACAGCACATCCGATACCGCTCGAGCCAGACTCACCGGATCGCTCGGGGTCACCAAGAGCCCGTTCACGCCAGGCTCGATCCACTCCCGGACCGACTCCAGGTCGCCTGCCACCGGGAAGCAGCCGCAGGCCATGGCTTCCAGAAGCGTGTTGGGTGTGCCATCGTGCTCGCTGGGCGACACAGCCACCTCCGCCCGCCGAAACACGTCGGCCATCTCGTCGGCCGAGAGACGGGGCCATAGTCGGACATGCGCCTCAATCCCCAACCGGCGGACCCAGGATTGCACCTGGCTCGAGCCCTGCATGTCCGGGCATACGAACACCGTGTCGGGGTGAGACCGGAGGATGAGTGGAATGGCCCTGAAGAAAGTGTCGTTGCGCACATACGCTCGCAGCCCGCGTGGGTTGACCACAACCGGCGTTGACTCCGGAAGATCGGCAAGCGCAGATCGCCGGCTGAAGTCCTGTGTGTCGGCCTGACCTGCCGGGTGAAAGATTTCGCGTCGAACCCCGCCGGCGCCAGGAAGGACGGTTTGGAGCCGGTTGCGCGGGAAGCCCCACTTCCAGGCCAGCCGCAAGTCACGTTGGCAGTCGGCGTGCAGCCCATCGGCCCGCGCCATCGCCGCACGCGTTTGTCGTCCTAACAAAGGATTCCCGGACGCGTGCAGCGTGAAGTCGTTGCCCCACGAAGAGATGAGAAGCGGGGCTTCCGGATCGCTTGCCGCCGCCAAGATTCCTTCAAACGGGATGCGCATCGCGTGGACCAGGTCAGGATCAATCTCCCGAAGCATGCCGCTCAGGCGTGTGGCGGCCGGGCCGATCGTCAGCGGGCCAAGCCAATCCCGCAGAGCGGTCAGCAGCCGGACGCCGATCACTCGCCGCGCCGGACCTGCGGTGGCCGTCGCCCCGTCATCCAGGGCGTGACTGGCCCGGCTGAAAGCCACCGGCACGAAACCAAGCGACGCCAGGCCGTCGAGCGGCCGGCAATCGAATGTGGAGACCAGGTGGACCTCGTGGCCCGTCTCGATAAAATGCGCCATCCAGCTCCGGCTTATCGGGCTCCGCCCGTCGGCCACATAGGCAAGGCGCATCTCAGCCCCCACCCGCCGCGTTTGTGACAGATTTCACAAATGCCCGGGCCATCGCGTCCAGATTGACCTCCTCGGCCACGATGCGGTAGGACTCGGCGCCCATCCGTGCAAGACGGTCACGGTTGGCCCCCGCCTGGCCAAGGACCTCCACCAGCCCCACCTCATCGCCCGGGGCGACCCGCCAGCCATTGGCTGAGCGCACCAGGTCGTCGGCTGTGCCGTCGCCCTCCCCTACGATCACCGGAAGACCATGCGCCATGGCCTGTTGGACAGCCAGCCCCCCCGTTCCCGGCAGCACGAACAAATCAGCCTGCGCAAAGGTGGCCTCCAACCGCCCGCCCTCAAGGTGCCCTGCAAACTGTGCGTCAGGTAAAACGCTGGCGGCCAGGGCTTTGAGCTTGGGCCCCTCCGGACCGTCCCCGACGATCGTTACGGCTGGCGGCTCGGCCAGCCGGGAACATGCTCGCAGCAGCGTGTCAATCCGCTTGCGCCTTTGGAGCCGGCCAACGAAAAGAAGCCGCAGCCGCTTGGATGGCTCACCCTTCTTTGACGGCGCTGAGTCGGGGACCGCGCCGACGGCGTTGATCGCCAGGGTGATCCGATCGCCTGGAACACCCAGGTCTCGGTAGGCCTCAGCCCCCCGGGTGCTGTATGCGATCATCGCGTCGAAGCCGCGCAAGAAACGCCGCCAGACCCAGGTGGCCATCTGCCCCTCGGGTTCGGCACCCAGGCCCCAGCCCAGCACGGGCGTGCCCATCCCCTTGGCCCAGCTCCGGGCGCGCCAGGTGCTCAGGTAGCGCGGATTCGCTTCCAGCACCACGGCATCTGGCGCCAATGAATTCAAGCGGGAGACCAGTTCGGACTGCGCCAGCAGATAGAATCCGCCCTTCCCCAGGTGCCGGTTGGTAAGCGGCAGCCATTCCGCTCCATCCAACCGCTCCGCCGAAACGATCGCCTCGCCCTGGCGGGGCATCCCCGCCAGGACCGTCAACCTGTGACAGTCCGCCGCCAGCCGCTCGAAGAAAGGCACGCGGTAAGTCGGCAGCACGCGCTGCTGGACCACCAGATGTCCCCCAAACTGAGGTCCAGGGCTCATACGCGTTCCCCGTCTCGTGCAGGTGGGACAGCCACGGTGTAAGCCTTCCATCCCAATGCGCTGGGTGCATCGACCTGCGGCAAGCCGGGCTTCAACTCACGCACGGTATAGCCAAACCGCACCAGTTGTTCCCACACACTCAAGGCCGCTTCAGGGCCATGAAGTTCAATCAATAGAGTCGGCAGCTGCTCCACCAGCAGCCTTTCGGCCCCTTGCAGCACCATCCCTTCGCCGCCTTCAACATCAATCTTGATCAATGACGGTGGGAGGTGCTCTTGCTCGAAAACATAGTCGTCGAGGCTGACCACGCGAACGGGGATCTCCTCATCGTACGTCTCATGCCGGCCAGCTGATCCGCCCAGTTTACCCATCCCCCCCGAACGGTGAACCAAGAAGACCGACTCCCCCGTCGCCGCCCCGACCGCTGCCGCCTCCACCCGAACTCGTCCGCCGCAGGCATTCAACGCCAGATTTGCGCGTAGCCTCTCGACGTTCGCCGGCAAAGCCTCGAAGGCCACCACCTGGCCCTCCGAACCAACCTTTTCGGCCAGCGTCAAGCTGATCAGCCCGAGGTTGGCGCCCACATCGAAAGCCACACCACCGGCCGGCATGGCCGCCTGCAGCATCGCCAGCAGCTCAGGTTCGTAGTTGCCCAACCACAGGTCCTTCTCGGTCTGCAGATCGAGCATCAGCCGGATGCCTTTCATGGGGCCGGCCGCCACCGTGACTTCGGTCAGACCTTCTGGCGCCGCACGGTTGAGGGCGCTTCGCAGGGCCCTTGAAATCGGCCCCAACCTGTAGAGCCTCATTCTCAGTCGCAGGGGCAGCGCATCGGCCAACCAGGCCGCCAATCGGAGCAGGGAAGGCCTCATATCGCGCCTAAGCCCAGCCCAGGGCCGCCAGATAGCCCTCCACCGTACGCTCCAACCCGAAAGCCTCCTCGGCACGCCGGCGTGCGCCCTTGCGAAAGCGATCGGGCTCGGCGAGAACTTCCAGTGCCGCATCGAGCAGGGAGCCCGCATCAGGAGGCTCAACCCGCCAAGAATCGCTTCCATACGCCGCCAATCGCCCCGCATCTCCCACCACCATCTCGGGAAGCGCTCCCGTGTCATAGGAGACCACCGGCAGGCCGCATGCCATGGCTTCGATCACGCTGTTGGGACAGGCGGGATGCAGGTCGGCCGCGAACAACAGGTCAGCCGAGCGATCCAGGTCTGGGATCGCTTCCGGAGCCACCTCGCCCAGCCAGTGGACCTCAACCCCGTCGCCAGGCGCTTTCGGGATGACCTCGGGCTGCGCCATACCGGCAATCAGCAACTCGACGCGTTTGTGGGCTTGACGGCTCAGGCCGGCCGCCAGGCCCAGCGCCCATTCCAATCCGATTTCGTACCCGCCTGCCAGGCGACCCTCGATTACAGCCAGCCGGATGCAATCCGGCGTGCGGGCTGTGCCGCTGCCAGGTGTGTAGTCATCCAGTGGCACGCCGTTGTACACCACCTTGGCCGGTTTCTGGATCTGCCCTCCGACTCGGAGCCACCAGGCCTGCGAGAATTGGCTCTGATAGACCTGGCCATCGCTGAATCGACGGCGAATCAAGCGCAGATTGAGATTGTTGAGTTCTGCCCGCAGGAAATGGACAGCGCCCGTACGGCGTCGTCGGTGGATCCAATTCATGCCATCCAGCCGCTGGATCACAGGCAGGCCTCGCGCCCGCAGCTGACGCAGCCGGCGAAGGTGGCGCGTCCCGCCATTGACCAAGACGGCATCCAAGTCCTGAGCAGCGGCGTCAAACGTGACCTCAATTCCGCGGCGCTCCAGCCCCAGGGCGAGCCGGCTTTGAAAAGCCGCCGGCCCGGCGTGCCCTGGCACGTGAGGTATCAGGCACAGGCGGCGGCTGATCCGCTTATCCACGAGGCATCCTCAGAGGTGCTTCGAGGCCCTAGCTCGAGCCTGGAGACGCGCTGGCGGCCGACATCAGCCCCGCCACAATGCGCTCGGCAGCATGGCCGTCACCGAACAGGTCCGAACTGTGGGACATTTCGGCGTGGACGTCTGGGTCGCTCAGCACCCGGCGCGCCGCATTCAGGATGGCGTCTGGTTCCGTCCCGACCAGACGCGCATTGCCGGCCTCGATGGCCTCAGGCCGCTCCGTCGTATCTCGCATGACCAGCACCGGCACGCCCAACGCTGTGCCTTCTTCCTGGATCCCACCCGAGTCCGTCATGATCAAGGCCGCCCGCCGCATGAGCTGCAACATAGGTTGGTAGTCAAGGGGATCGACCAACCTCAAATTGGGCAATCCGCCCAGAATGCGATGGGCGGGCTCCTGCACCCGAGGGTTGAGGTGGACCGGATAGATCAAGTGGATATCGTCCTGGAACTCCTCCGCCAGCTCGCGCAGCATGGTGAAGATCAATTCCATGGGCCGGCCCAAACTCTCGCGCCGGTGAGCGGTCACCACCACCCAGCGGCGATCAGCCGGGAGCGCTGCCAGGGGACCAGAATCCAGATCGTAGGGGCGATCGACGATCATACGCAAGGCATCGATCACCGGGTTGCCGGTCACAACCACGCTCGACGGCGGCACACCCTCCCGAAGCAGATTCTCCTTTGCCTTCGCCGTGGGCGCAAAGTGCAAATCGGCCGTCACGCCAGCGATACGCCGGTTGATTTCCTCCGGAAACGGATGCCATTTGTCGCCGGTCCGCAGGCCGGCTTCGACGTGGCCGACCCGGACATGATGATAGAAGGCCAGCAGGGAAGCCGCCATGACGGTGGTGGTGTCCCCTTGGACAAGCACCCAGTCAGGCGCCTCGTCCCGAAGCACAGGGTCGAGCCCGCTGAACACGGCTGCTGTCAGCTCCGCCAGCGTCTGGCCGGGGCGCATCAAGTCCAGGTCGAGATCAGGCACGATATCAAAGAGATTAAGGACCTGATCAAGCATCTCGCGATGCTGCGCCGTCACACATACGCGGCTCGTGACCCCGTCCTGGTTGGACAGCGCCTTAACGACCGGAGCCATTTTAACGGCCTCCGGGCGCGTGCCAAATATCGACAGAACCTTCAGGGGTCTATCAGGCATCACCACCGACACCCAAAATATGCAGTTTCCATCCGGCCGCCCGCCAGCTCTCTCGGTTCCAAACCCCGCGTGTGTCCACGGCCGTGCGGCCGGTCAGCCAGGATGCCACCTCACCTGGCTTGAGGTTCAGGAACTCATGGTGATCCACCAGCAGGACAATGGCCTCCGCCCCCTTTACGCAGTCCTTGGCCGAGTTCGCCACGCGTGCGCCTTCCACCGAGGCCTTGGGTGCCGCCGGATCGTAGGTGGCGACCTTCGCCCCCTGGGACACCAACTGTCGCACCACGGCCACCGCCGGGCTTTCGCGCAGGTCATCCACATCGGCCTTGTAGGCCAGGCCCAAGGCAGCAATCCGCTTGCCGGCCACATCGCCGCCAAGGGCTCTTCTGATCAGCTCGACGGCGTGGCTCGGCTGCTCGTCATTGACCTGACGAGCCGTTTGGATCAGAGGCGTCAACTCGGGCGCAGATTCCACCAAGAACCAGGGGTCGATGCTGATGCAGTGGCCGCCGACCCCCGGGCCCGGGCGCAGGATCTTGACCCTCGGGTGCCGGCTGGCGAAATCGATCGCCTGCCACACGTCCACCTCAAGGTGCTCCGCCAGCCGGGCAAACTCATTGGCGGCGGCGATGTTGACATCACGGTAGGTGTTCTCCATCAACTTGACCAGCTCGGCCGTCGTGGAATCAGTCAGCAGTATCTCACCCCGCACAAACAGCCGGTACAGATCTCGTCCTGCCTCCGCAGAAGCCTGGTCGATGCCGCCGATCACGCGTGGATTCTCGATCAACTCGCGCAAGATCTTGCCCGGAAGCACCCGTTCAGGGGTATAGGCCAGGTGGAAGTCCTGTCCGGGGGACAATCCGGATTCGGCCAACAATGGCGCCAGCAGGTCGACCGTCGTCCTGGGCGGGCAGGTCAACTCCAGCACCACCAGATTCCCCGGCCGGAGATGAGGGGCGATGGACGTCGCGGCCGCCTTCACGAAGCTCAGGTCCGCCCGCTTGTCTGGCAGGATTGGGGTCGGCACAGCGATAATGAAGGCATCGGCAGGGGCCGGGCTGTCGGCGATTTCCAGGTGACCGGAAGCGACAGCTGCCTGCACCAGCGTGCGCAGCCCCGGCTCCTGGATGTGCGTCTGACCAGCCTTCAGCATGTCAACCACACCCTGGTTGACGTCCACCCCCACGACGTCCACGCCTTGCGTGGCAAATGTGCTGGCGGTCGGCAGACCGATGTAGCCCAGACCGAGGATGCAGATGGTTTCAAAATCCAAGGTTCGCCTCCTGGGTTGAGGTGGACTATTATCCCACAATCCCCTTGGGCGCCCATGCGCTACGCCCACGGCGGGAATTCCCGGTTGGCAAGGGTTGACCTTTTTGGATGGGATTGCTACGCTCTCCCGACCGAGGGAGTGAAGGAGCTACGATGAACATCGCGTTGCGCGGTCTGGTGGACCGCCGTGTCTTTTTGGGATACATCTTGCCCGCTCTGGTCATCACCGCCGGCCTCCAAACGCTGAGGGTCTTCTTCCCCAGCCTGGCATGGTACCTCAAGGACACGGTGGGGCTGCCTTCGACATCGCTTGCTGTCTACGCTCTTGTCACATTCGCGGTGGGGTTTCTGGCCGCCGTTCTTTGGCGATTGCTCGGCCCGCGTCGCTCACTCTGGTTTACGGCCGGCGGTGTGGCACTCGCCAGACTGGCGGAGCAGCTGGTCTCAAGCCCACCGGTCGATCTCTGGCTCAGCCTGATAGGTACGGCGCTGTTCGCCCTCTTCTTGCCGGTCTGGTTCGGCCACCTGCGCGCCCAACGCGGTCTGGAAGCCGGCCCGCGCTGGGCTTTCGGCCTGTGGCTCGGGCTCAGCCTCGACACAGCCATCAAAGGCGCCAACGGTACCTTGGACCTGAGCTGGACGCCTGGGGTGTGGACGACCGGAGTGACGATTCTACTGGTGGCCTTGATCTTCTGGAGCCTGCGCCGGGAGCCGTTTTCGGCCGGGCGGCCGGTCTCGGAGAACGGCTGGGGGGATGCCCTGGCTCTGTTCGGTTTGGGGCCATTCCTCCTTGTTCAGGCGCTGATCTTCCAGAATCTGGGTTGGACCGCAGAGGTGGCCGGCATTCAGGCGCAGATGGCCTTTCTCATGGTCATGATCGGTAACCTGCTGGCCATCTTGGGAGCCGTTTGGGGCTTTTCGAGGCCATACACCTTCCGCTACCTGCTTGCCTTCGTCGTGCTCGCCTATCTGGGCATCGCGATCTCATCGGCCGATCAGCCCGGGCCGGCCTTTTTGGTGATCCTGGGGATTGGCCAGTTCCTGATGGGTTGGGCGTGGTCCGTCATCGCCAGCTTGAACAGCAGCGGTGACCGGCCAGGGCTGACCCCTACCACCGTCAGCCTGGGCGTGGGATTGCTGTTCTTTGTGCTGTTGGCCTTCGTCTACTACGCATCGATGGACATCAACGTCGGAATCCCGCGCGACGCTATCCCGCCCGTGTCCGGTGTCCTGTTCGGTTTGGCAGTCGTGTGGGGCATCAGCCGAGTTCAGCAGCAGGGAAGGACCCCCTGGGCTGACCGCACGGCCCTGACGTGCGGCATAGCCCTTTTGGCTCTTCCCCTGGCAACCATGATCGCCTTGGGGGGAGCGCCCGCCACACATACGCCGGCCGGTTCGCCGGTGACCGTCATGACCTACAACATCCATTCCGCCTACAGCGCCGCAGGACGGCAGGATCCGGAAGCGATCGCCCAGGCCATCGAAGCCAGCGGAGCGGATATCATCACGCTGAACGAAGTCTCACGCGGCTGGCTGATCGACGGCTCGACCGATCTTGTCTTCTGGTTGTCACGCCGCCTGGACATGCCCATCTTGTTCAAAGGAACCGAAGATCCCGTGTGGGGAAACGCGATCCTCACCCACGACCCGGTGCTCCAGACCGGTTTCGGTTCGCTTCCTGTGAGCCACACCTTGATCACGCGCGGTTATCTGTGGGCCCGAGTGGATGTCGGCGGCCCCGAACCGCTGCAGGTCATCGCCACCCATCTCCACCACCTTGAAGCTGATCACGACGTGCGCCTGCTTCAGGTGCCGGTGCTGGTGGATTTCTGGGGTCAGCGGCCCTTCAGCCTGGTGATGGGCGACATGAACGCCCAACCTGGAGACCCCGAAATGGAGCTCTTCTCGCAGGCAGGCCTGGTGGATTCCTGGCGTGAGGCGGGGGAAGGGGATGGTTTCACCTTCTCCTCGACCAACCCTTATGAGCGCATCGATTGGATCTGGCACACACCCGACATCCGGGCGACCTCGGCCCACGTCCCTGCCACGACCGCCTCGGACCACCGGCCGGTGGTCACCACCCTGGAGATCGGTCCCTAGCCAGGACAACTTTTCGACGGTTTGACGGGCAGCGGGACCAGCCGGAGACCTGGCCGCCTGGGAGGTGCATTGTGAGAATTGCCATCGGTTCAGACGAAAGGTCCGAGCTGACCCAAGACGTCGTCGCCGATCTGCAGCGTCGCGGCCATGATGTGATTCCCTTCGGCCCGCTGGCTGATCAGCCCGAAACGTGGGCGACCGTGGCCCGCGCCGTGGCCGAGGCCGTGGCCGGAGGGCAAGCGGCCGAAGGCATCCTGTTCTGTTGGACAGGCACCGGCGTCAGCTTGGCCGCCAACAAGGTCCCCGGTATCCGGGCGGCACTGTGCGCTGACGCCGAAACCGCCCGCGGCGCCCGCCTGTGGAACAACGCCAACATCCTGTGTTTGTCGCTGCGCCTCACCTCCCTTCCCGTAGCGAAGGAAATCCTCGATTCGTGGTTTGAGACAACCTATCAACCTAACCCTGATGACGATGCCTGCCTGGCGGCTGTGAATGCCCTCGACCTCGCCTACCGGTCCCCGCCACCCCCCGAACCGACCGACTGAACCCAGCTTATGATATTCTTCACAATCGACCGGGGGAGACATCCCTCGGCCGGCGCGTTTGAGCAAGGTACAATAGCCCCTTGAAACGCAACCCAGGAGAGTGCTACCGTTTATGACTTGGCGCGTGTTAATCGCTGACAGCCTTCACCAAGAGGGCGAGGAACGCCTTTCCGCAACAGCTGATGTCGTCAAGGATCCCGAGCTGGGCAGCCTGGGCGATGTCGACGCCCTGATCGTGCGCAGCGCCACCAAGGTGACGCGCCAGGTGCTTGAACGCGGCCGGCCGAAGCTGAAAGTCGTCGGCCGGGCTGGCGTCGGCGTCGACAATATCGACCTGGACGCCGCCCGCGAGCTGGGGGTTGTCGTTGTCAATGCCCCTATGGCGGCCACAAACAGTGTGGCAGAGCTGACGCTGGGTTTGATGCTGGCCATGGCCCGACACATCCCCCAGGCCAACGCTGCCATGCACGACGGCCGATGGGAGAAGAAAGCCCTCAAGGGATCCGAGCTAAGCGGCAAGACCCTGGGTGTGTTTGGCATGGGGCGCATCGGCGCCGCTGTGGCAGAGCGGGCTGCCGCCCTGGGTATGGACGTGATCGGCTATGACCCCTTGATACCTGACGAAGAAATCGCACGCCGATCTGCCGAGCCGGTCTCACGCGAGGGGCTGCTCGAGAGGGCGGACTACATCAGCCTGCACGTCCCATTGACCGAAGAGACCCGCGGCATGATCGGCGCCGAAGCCATGGGGCAGATGAAACCTGGAGTCCGATTGGTGTGTGCTGCGCGCGGCGGGGTGGTCGATGAAGAAGCCCTCCTGGCGGCCCTGGAGAGCGGCCAAGTCGCCGGGGCGGCACTGGACGTCTTTGCCAATGAACCCCCGGGTGACGCTCCGCTGCTCAAGCATCCCAATCTGATCGCCACACCCCACCTTGGCGCCCAGACCATCGAGGCCCAGATTCGGGCCGCCACCGACATCGCTGACGAGGTTCTGGCAGCACTCAACGGCGCCTCGCTCCGCTGGCAGGTCGCCTAGGGCGCGGCCCACCTTATCAGGAGAACTCATGACCGATCCAATCAAAACGCTTCGCCAGTTGGTGGGCGAGGTGGCCGATATCAGATACACGTCCGCCCTGCTGGATTGGGATATGCAGACGATGATGCCCCCCGGCGGCGTCGATGATCGCTCGCACCAGATTGCCACCATGCAACGGTTGGCACACGACAAGTTCACCAGCTCCGCCATGGGTGAGGCGCTGGAAGCGGCGCGGGGGGCGGTCGGCGAGAGCGATCCGGACTCTGATGACGCCCGGCTGGTTTGGAAAGTCGGCCGCGACTTCGACAAAGAAACCCGGGTGACCTCTGCCTGGGTGAGCGCTTTCGCCCGGGCGACCTCCCTGGCCCAGCAGGCTTGGCAGGCTGCCAAACCGACGTCAGATTTCGAGGCGTTCAAACCCCATCTGGCGGAAGTCATCAAGCTTCGCCGAGAATACGCAGGCTTCTTCGAACCCTACGATCACATCTACGACCCGCTCTTGGACGACTATGAGCCCGGCATGACCACCGCCCAGGTGACCGAGATCTTCGCCGACCTACGAAAACAGCAGGTGGCCCTGGTCCAGGCCATTGCTGACAAGCCACAGCCGGATGACTCCGTGCTTCACCAGCACTACCCCATCGACGCCCAATGGGCGTTCGGCGAGAGCGTGGTCAAGCAGTTTGGCTATGATTTTGAGCGCGGCCGCCAAGATGAATCCGCCCACCCATTCACCACGTCCTTCGGCCTGGGCGACGTCCGTATCACCACCCGCTTTCAGGAAGACTTCCTTTCTCCTGCGCTGTTCGCCACCTTGCACGAAGCCGGACACGCCATCTACGAGCAAGGATACCCATCCGCGTTCGCTCGCACGCCCCTCGCAGATAGTGCTTCTTTGGGAGTTCATGAATCACAGTCTCGCTTGTGGGAGAACCTGGTCGGACGGAGTCACCCATTCTGGTCGCACTTCTATGCCGAACTGCAGAACACCTTCCCCGACACACTGGCCTCGGTTGAGCTGGACACTTTCTACCGGGCCGTCAACAAAGTTGAACATTCCCTGATTCGCGTTGAAGCCGACGAAGCGACCTACAACTTGCATATCATGATCCGCTTTGAGCTGGAGCAGGCGCTGCTCACCGGAGATCTTTCCGTTGAGGACCTACCGGCCGCTTGGAATGAGCGCACTGAAGAGTTTCTCGGCATTACGCCTCCGGACCATCAGCACGGGGTCTTGCAAGACATCCACTGGTCCATCGGGTATTTCGGCTACTTCCCAACCTATGCCTTGGGCAACTTGATCGCATGTCAGTGGTGGGAGAAACTTCACCAAGATCTCCCTGACCTCGACGCACAAATCGGCGCCGGCGATTTTACAGAGTTGCTGAAATGGCTGCGGTCGAATATTCATCAGCACGGTGCCAAGTTCAAGCCCACCGAGTTGATCGAGCGGGTCACAGGCGAAGCCCTCAACGCTCAGCCCTACCTGCGCTACCTGCGCCACAAATACGGCCAACTGTACAACCTTGACTGAGAGTATTGGACCGTGGGGGATGCTAAAATCAAATAACAGAAGGTGGTAGCCGAATGAGTCTGCTCTTCATCCACCAACGCGTCGCTTACAGCTTGCTCCTTCTGGCGCTTATCGCCGGCATTTGGGGGATTGTGCGCTATGCCATGCGCCGAGGCGTGGACGGCAACTACTGGAGCGTTTTGGGGGCATCCGAGCTGCTGGTTATCGTGCAGGGTGTCTTGGGCATTCTGCTCTGGCTGCGGGGACTGCGCCCGGCCGAAGGCATTCACCTGATGTATGGCGCTGTCGGCGCCCTGGTTCTTCCGGTCTATTACGGGATCAGCCACGGCGAAGATGACCGCAGATCAGCCCTGATGTATGGCTTTCTATGCCTGCTTGTGGCGGGGGTTACACTGCGGGCAATCTCGACCGCGGGCTAGCGGCACCATCCCACCCAGAATCCAAGCCGGCCCAACTCGTTTGTAGTGGTGCAAGGGTTCTCACCCATGAGCGACAATCCACAGGCCACCATCGTCATCCTCAAAGGGGACCAAACGGGGCAGGAACTTCTGGACCAGGCCCTGCGCGTGTTGGACCCGGAGGTCATCGGGTTCAACGTGAGCCTGTCACCGTTCGATCTCAGCCTGGCCAACCGGCGGGCGACGCACAACGACGTTGTGCGGCAGGCGGCCGATGCCATTCGAGAACATGGATTTGGCCTCAAGGCCGCCACCATTACCCCGGCTGGTGCCGACGACGTCGGCAGCCCGAATGCCATCTTGAGGGAATTTATCGGCGCCCAGGTGATCCTCCGCACCGGACGGCGCATCCCCAATGTACGGCCGGTCGGCGGAATCCACGCACCGATCTCGGTCGTTCGAATGGCCGTAGGAGATGCCTACGGCGCCAAGGAATGGCGCGAGATGGAGGATGGTGATGAGCTGGCATTTCGGACCGAGCGAATCTCGCGCCGCACCTGCCGTGCTGTGGCTGAGTTTTCCTTTCAACACGCACACAAACTCAAGGCCAAGGTGTTTGGCGGGCCCAAGTTCACCGTCAGCCCCACTTACGAAGGCATGCTCAAGGAGGAGCTTGACGCAGCCGCCGAACGGCACCCGGATGTCGTCTACGAGCCGCAGTTGATCGACGCCACATTCGCCCTCTTGATTCGCAACGCTGGGGAAGCACTGGTCATCCCGACCCTCAACCGGGATGGCGATTCGATGTCCGACCTGGTGCTTCAAATGTATGGCTCGATCGCCGGTTCGGAGTCGATGGTGTTGAGTCTTGACGAAGACGCTATGCGTGTCCGCACCGTTCTGGCCGAGGCGCCCCACGGCACGGCACCGGCTCTGGAGGGTAAGGACATCGCCAACCCGATGGCCATGATCCTGGCCGAGGCGGCGCTGCTCACCTATTTCGGCTCGGATCACGCCAGCCGGGCCTCCCGGGCGATGGTCGAGTCCGTCTTTGAAGCCGTCTCTCAGGGTGTGGCGACGCCCGACCTAGGAGGTCAGGCGACCACCACAAAATTCACCGACGGGGTCATCCAACGCGTGCGTTCCAAGCTTGAAGTCTGGGATTCCCTCGGCTGAGTGGAACAGATCGTGACTGATCTGACCCATCCTTTGCTTTGGTCACGAAAAGCCGGCCGCGTCGGCCCAGACCGCCTCGCCACCCCCGCCCGGCTTGTGCTCGCCGTCCTCATGCTGGCCACGACGGGCTGCGCCAGACATCAAGACTTGCCGACGGCCGCCACCCATTCCCCGACAGTGTCCGCCAGGCGCACACCGGCCCCGGACCCGATGCCCGCCACGCCCACCTCGCACCCGGCACCTCTGACAGACGCGACCCAAGCGATCGTGCTCGAGCCGCCGGACCTCCCGCCCACAGCTACGCCACGTGTCCCGCCCGTCAATCTTCCTCCTGAAAGCCTGACAATTTATGAGCCTGGCCCCGGCTCTCAGGTAACCAGCCCCTTGCGCGTGATCGGTCGCGGCGGGCCGAGCTACAATGAACGCATCCGCCTGCGACTGTATGGTGAGGACGGACGCGTCCTGGCCGAGCACACGACCATCCTTTTTGCCTATCCAGGCAATGCCGGCCGGTTCTCCACCCAGCTCTCGTTCCATATTGATGGCGTGGCTGAGGCCGGCCGGCTCGAACTCGACTCATTCGACCGCCGATACAATCGAGTGGACCATATAAGCACGCAGTCACTGCTCCTGCTAGCTACTGGGACCCATCTGATCCATCCGGCGATGCAGCCACCCGAGAAGCTGGCCATCATCTACCCATCCGACGGACTGCGAGTCACCGGTGGCGAGCTTCAGGTCCGAGCCGCTGGTTGGGTCGACTCCGACGTACCCGTTGAAGTCACACTCGTCGACCGGTCCGGCAAGACTATCGCCTCAACCCAGGCTCATTTCGATGCACCTCAAGTTGGCCAACTCGGCACGTTCACCGTCAGCTTGTCCTACGACACCCCGTTTTCGCAGTTCGCCAGGGTCGTCCTCACAGAACGCGACCCATCCCAGGCCTACATCGTGCATCTATCATCAACGGAGATCTACCTTCAGCCCTGAGGCCCCGGGAACCAATCCCGGCGATCTTGCGTCTTCCTTTTGCTATAATGGCGCGCCATACTGGCGGTGTTGATGATGAATGTGCTCGGTACGCTCACCAATCGAAGAAGACAGTTCGACCTTTGGCTTCAGCGGGCCATTATGCTTTTGGGCGCCGCGCTGGCCGCCGTGGTTATCGGTTTGGTGGTGTTCATCCTCGGTCTGCGGCTGGCGTACATCAACCAGGCCCTTCCCGGGGTTGAGGCCGCGGGCATCGACCTGACGGGCATGACCAAGAGCCAGATCGAAGTCGCTCTCGGTCAGCAATACGACTATCCACAGAGGGGAACCATCGTCTTCTCGGCCGACGGCGCCCAGTGGATGGCTCATCCAGCCGAACTCGGGGTCGTTGTCGACATTCCCGCCATGGCCCAGCAGGCTGTCGATTGGGGACGCCAGGGAAGCTTGCCCGGACGCATCGACCAGCAGTTCGATGCCTGGTTCAACGGGCACCGGTTGTCGCCGGTCGTGATCCTCGATCAGCGAGTTGCCCGCGCCTATCTTAGGCACATCGCCGACCAGTTCGACCGGCCGATGATTGAGGCCAAGGTCGACATCCAGGGCACGCAAGTCACAGCCCAGGCCGGCCAGATTGGACGCCAGGTCGATGTCCCGGCCAGCCTGAAGCTGCTGAACGCCCCCATCGCCCAGCTGCATGACGCCCAGATTGGGCTCATCGTTCACGAGACCCATCCGATTGTGCTTGACCCCAGCGCTGCGGCAGACACAGCCCGCGGGATTCTCAGCGCCCCCCTCACGCTGACAGCTGAGGGCGCTGGCCCCTGGACCGTTTCTCCGAGCCAACTGGCCGCCATGCTGCGCTTCGACCTTGTCCGACAGGCTGGGCAGGCCGACTACACGATCAATATCGACCCGCAGGCTCTGAGCGATGTTTTGGAGCCGATGGCACCGGAGTTGGAGCGGTCGCCCGAGAATGCGCGCTTCATTTTCAACGACGACACACATCAGCTCGATCTGCTCAAGCCGGCCGTCATCGGACGTTCGCTTGACGTCGCCGGCAGCCAGCAGGCAATTCGGAATGGCCTGATCGCCGGCAAGCACGAGATCCCCCTCGCGTTCCACACAACCGACCCGGCCGTGACCGACTCCGCCACCGGGGAGCAGCTCGGGATCACCGAGAATGTCGTCACGGTTTCCACCTATTTCAATGGGTCGAGTCCTGAGCGGATTCAAAACATCAAGACTGCATCTTCGGCTTTTCATGGGCTGTTGGTGCCCCCCGGCAAGACCCTGTCGATGGCCAACGTTCTGGGTGACATCAGCCTGGACACCGGCTACGCCGAGGCCCTCATCATCTACGGCAAGCAGACCATCAAGGGCGTTGGCGGTGGTGTGTGTCAGGTCAGCACCACCCTCTTCCGGGCGGCTTTCTTCGGTGGCTACCAGATCGTGGAGCGCAATCCGCATGCCTACCGCGTCCTGTACTACGAACAGGGACCCAACTCGCCTGGCCCCGGCCTGGATGCAACCGTCTTCGTCCCTATGGTCGATTTCAAGTTCACCAACGACTCGCCCTACTGGCTGCTCATGGAAACCTACATCTACGGCAATCAACTGGTGTGGAAGTTCTACTCCACCTCGGATGGTCGCACAGTGGATTGGTCATCAACCGGCCCCAAGAACGTGGTCAAGGCCCCGGATCCGATCTACAAGGAGAATTCCGATCTGCCCAAGGGCAAGATCGAACAGGTGGACTATCAGGCCGACGGGATGGATGTCACCGTGTACCGTACGGTCACGCGCGACGGGGAAGTGATCGATCAGGATACGATCAAGACGCACTACCTTCCTTGGCAGGCTGTGTACGAATACGGCCCAGGCACCGATCTGCCCAAGGGCGCCAAGACCGAAAAGTGATCCCTCATCGACAATCGGCATGTCGACACACTGAGTGGTCCGCCGACCGCATGGTAGAATCGCTCCATCTTTAAGGAGGCCGGCATGATCAGTGATGATCTTCTTGAAATCTTGCGCTGTCCGCACTGCGTACAGGAAAAGGAAGGCAACCTAAAACTCGTCAAGGATGCCTGGCTTGTCTGTCAGGAACCGGATTGCGGACGCAAGTACCCAATCCGCGAAGACATCCCCGTCATGCTCATTGACGAGGGGGACAAGTGGGTCAACGTCGCTGAGGACGAGCTCCCCGTCCCTCCGCCTTCCGATTGACCTCGTCAATCATGGCGGAACTGGACCAACTTCTCGAAGATCTATCATCAGAAGACGAAGACCGGGCGCAGGCCGCCATACCTGCCCTATCCGTGCACGGCCCGGCCGCCATTAAAGCACTGACAGAGCTGCTGGACTCTCCTATCGCCGACCGTCGATGGTGGGCCACCTACGCTCTATCTGCGTTCAAAGATGAGCCTGAAGCACAGAAAGCTATCATCCGCATGCTGCGCGATCCAGACAATGCCGTCCAGCAGTGTGCCGCCCTGGCCCTGAAACACAATCCCTCACTTGATGCGCTCTCTCAGTTGATGCTCGCCCTGCGCTCAGAGGATCGGTTGACGGCACGGCTGGCCGGAGACGCTTTGGCCGCCCTTGGTGCCCCCGCCGTACCGCCGTTGGCCGAAGCCTCCAAGGATCCCATGCCGGCCGTCCGCATTGAAGCTGTCCGCGCCCTGGCCGAGATGCGGCATCCAGATGCGATCGGTCCGCTGTTCAAATGTATAGATGACCCTTCCAGCGTGGTTACACACTGGGCCGAAGAGGGGCTCGACCGCCTGGGGATCGGTATGATGTTTTTCAACCCCTAAAGAGCCACGCCACCCACAATCCCACCATCCCCAGTCCCATCACCAGTTTGACCGCAAACGCCATCCCATAGCCTACGCCCATCCCGAGGGTGCCTTTGGCTGCCTGGCGCATATCCCGGAGGCGCCAAGCTTCCACCAAAAATGTGCCCAGCAGCAGGCCGATGATGGCGCCGAAAGGTGGGATCACGATCAACCCCACCAGCCCCAGCGCAAGACCCCCCAGGATTCCCCAGAACGACGCGCCGCCCACACGCGCACCGACGCTGCTCGCCCATATTTCCGACAGCGCGCCCACAGCGCCGAGGATGGTCATCCCAGCAAACAGCCAGCCTCCGATATCCCCCCAGCCGACCAGGATCCCATACACCAGTCCTCCCAGCCAGATCAGGACCACATCCGGCAGGATGGGGACCAGTATCCCGATCAATCCGATCAACATGATCCCCGCCACCAGGACGATAATCGCCGTTTCAGTCACGGAAGCGGCCCTGGTTCAATCACGCTCATGCCGCCCATCCACGGCCGCAGCACCTCGGGGATTTCCACGCTCCCATCTTCGCGTTGATAATTCTCCAGGATGGCGATCACGGTGCGCGGCAGCGCCAGGCCCGATCCGTTCAGCGTGTGCACAAACTCCGGCTTGGCATCGGCTTCGGGGCGATAGCGGACATTGGCGCGCCGAGCCTGAAAGGCCTCGCAATTGCTGCAGGAGCTGACCTCCAACCACTCCCCCGAACCGGGCGCCCACATCTCCACGTCGTACTTCTTGGCAGCCACAAAACCCAGGTCGCCGGTCACCATCTCCACCACGCGGTGGGGGATATCCAAAGCGCGGCAGATGTCCTCGGCATTGTCGAGCAGGGTGTCGAGTTCGGCGTAGGATGTTTCCGGTGTGGTGAACTTGTACATCTCGACCTTGTCGAACTGATGGCCGCGTTTGATGCCGCGCACGTCTCGACCCGCCGAGAACTTCTCGCGGCGGAAACACGGCGTGTAGGCAACGTACTTGCGAGGCAAGGTTTCCGCATCCAGGATTTCGTCTCGGTGCAGGTTGGTGAGTGGGATTTCCGCCGTGCCGACCAACCACAAGTCCTCTTCGGCATCGTGATAGATGTTGTCCCTAAACTTGGGCAGCTGCCCAGCGCCGTACATGCACATTTCTTTGACCACAAACGGCGGATACACCTCGAGGTAGCCATGCTCACTGACATGCACATCCAGCATCCAGCTGATCAAGGCACGCTCGAGGCGCGCCCCTGCCCCATACATCACGTAGAACCGGCTCCCTGAGAGTTTGACTCCGCGCTCGAAGTCGATCACGCCCAGCTGCGGTCCCAGGTCCCAATGCGGCTTAGGTTCGAAGCCGAGAGTCTCAGCCGTCTTGGGCTCACCTTCTATCCGGATCACCGCGTTCTGACTTTCGTCGGCGCCTTCGGGAACGCTCTCGTGCGGCAGGTTGGGGACCTGGTACATGGCGTCTTCCAGCGCTTGATCCACTTGGCGAAGCTTGTCCTCGAGCTGGCCGATCTTGTCATTCACTCCGCGCATGGCCTCGATTTGCCGCTGGCGCTCGTCCTGGTCCTTCATCTTGCCGATCTTTTCCGACGTCACATTGCGTTCGTGCCGCAAGCCTTCAAGCTCGGTGAGCACCTCCCGCCGGTTTTCATCCAGGCGCAGGATGTCGTCGATGGGCGCCTCCACATGCAGTTTTTCCATGGCCGCCTTCACGGCCTCGGGCGCCTCGCGTATGGTTCGCAGATCCAACATGCTCCACCTCCTGATGGCGATTCAAAACGCCCCCTCGTTTGCAGGACGAGGGGGCGCTCGTGGTGCCACCTGCTTTTACCGGCGAACCGGCCTCTGGCCGCTGTATCGGGCGGACCCGTTCCCTTACGGCGGATAACCATCCGCCCCTGCGGGTTTGGCGTGATCTCTTGCACTGAGATCGGCGGAAGGGATTCCACCAAGTTGCCCCGCCGGCTCACAGCATCCGCCGGCTCTCTGGAGAGGCTTCCCGTGTACTGGATTCCGCGCTCGCCGCCAAGTGCGCCCGAGGGCACACTGAATTGTTCCTGCGATTATACGGCGAAGTCAGGCCACGCTCAAGCCCACAACCGGGCCTGATCTTGCCGGAACCCCTCGCCGAAGGTACGATAGGCTCCTCCCCATCGCTCGCCAAACCAGATAGCCCTTTCGGAGCAGAGTTTGTGACATATTTCACAATCATGCGGGTCGGAGCCTTTCTGTTGGGCTCTTACCTCGTCATCCTGACCCTCAGCGCCGCCGTCCTGACCTTCGTCCTTCCCCGCAGCGCCAACGTGCGCCTGACACGCTGGATCGTGCGCGGCCTGTACCTTCCATTCCGCTGGCGGGCCAACCGCAGCCGCACCTACGAAGACCGAGACCGGGTCATGGCCCTGTATGGCCCCCTTATGCTGCTTGCCCAGCCGGTGGTATGGGTTGTGATCGTCCTGCTCGGCTACACGGGGATGTATTGGGCGATCGGACCCATGCAGTGGTCGGCGGCCTTCCAACTCAGCGGTGCATCGCTTCTGACCCTTGGATCGACCAGCGCCTCTGGGTTGCTGCTTTCGATTCTCACGTTCACAGAGGCCGCCATCGGCCTAGGCCTGATCGCCTTATTGATCGCCTATCTGCCGGCGATCTATTCCGCCTTCTCTCGGCGCGAGACGGCCGTGGCCATGCTTGAGATCCGCGCCGGTTCGCCTCCTTCAGCCACGACCCTCATCGAGCGCGCCCACCGCCTTGGGCGTCTCGACCGGCTCAACGATCTGTGGCGCAGCTGGGAATTTTGGTTCACCGAGATCGAGGAAACGCATACTTCCCTCTCGGCGCTGGTCTTCTTTCGATCACCGCAAGGCGACCGATCGTGGATCACCGCCGCCGGCGCCGTGCTGGACGCGGCCTCGCTGACCGCGTCGACGCTCGACATTCCCGAAGACGTCCAGGCCGACCTCTGCATCCGGTCCGGCTACTTGGCGCTGCATCGGATCGCCGACTTCTTTGAAATCCCCTACGACACGCAACCTCGCCCAGATGATCCAATCAGCATCTCCAGGGTCGAATTCGATGCCGCCTGCCGCGAGTTTGAAAACCAGGGGGTTCCCCTAAAGGCGGATCGTGACCAAGCGTGGCGAGATTACAGCGGCTGGCGCGTCAACTACGACACGCCCCTGCTCGCTCTGGCCGGCTTGACCATGGCTCCCTATGCACCTTGGGTCTCAGACCGCTCGTTGCGCGGGCTGCCCGTCCCCAACCAGCTCTGGAACGAGAGGAGTTCGGGGGAGGGCTGACCTAGCGCTCCAGGCTCCAGTCCAGCAATGCCGCCAGACCGGCGCCAAGCGCTGGCCCCGCCAGATAGACACAGAGGTCGGCATAACTGCCGCTTGCGATCGCTGGGCCAAGCGTTCGGGCCGGGTTGAGCGAAGCGCCCGTCAGGGGCCCGCCCATCAGGATCGCCGCGCAGCGTGCACGGCTGAGATCAGCCGCCTTTCATGCCCTTGATGATACGGTCGCCGATTTCCTCGTCGATGTTGCGCCAGTATTCGAACGCACGCTGCAGCACGGGCTCGGATACGCCACCCTTGAGGTGTCCAACGACGTTGGACACAAGCCGGTCGCGCTGCTCATCGTCCATGACCTTGCGCACCAACGTGCCGGCTTGCCCGTAGTCGTCGTCGTCCTTGCGCAGCGTGTAGGCGGCGCGGATGAACTCGCCGCTCGCCTCCCAGATCGCTGCCTCGGGATAGCGCTCGCCGTCAGCCTGCGGGCCGCCCTTAGAGTTCGGTGCGTATACGGGGTCGGACACGTTCTGGACCCGCATCACCCCGTCCTTGCTGTAGCTGTGTACCGGTGCCTTTGGCCGGTTGACCGGGATCTGCTTGTAGTTGACACCCAGGCGGTGACGGTGGGCATCGGAGTAGGCGAAGAGGCGGCCGAGTAGCATTTTGTCCGGGCTGACACCGATTCCCGGCACGAGGTTGTTCGGTTCGAAGGCCGCTTGCTCGATCTCGGTGTGGAAGTCCGTCGGGTTGCGGTCGAGCGTCAGCCGGCCGACCTCCTGCAGTGGGTAGTCAGCGTGTGGCCACACCTTGGTCAGGTCGAAGGGGTTGAACCTGTAGGTCTTGGCCTCCTCGAAGGGCATGATCTGCACCTTCAGCGTCCAACTGGGGTAATCACCCCGCTTGATCGCCTCGAACAGGTCGCGCCGGTGGTAGTCGGAGTCAACGCCGGCCATCCGGTCCGCCTCCGCCTGCGCGAGGAAGTCGATACCCTGGTCGGTCTTGAAATGGTACTTCACCCAGAAGCGTTCGCCGTCTGCGTTGACCCACATGTATGTGTGGCTCGAGTAACCGTTCATATGCCGCCAGTTCTTCGGGATTCCGCGGTCACCCATCAGCCACGTGACCTGGTGGGCCGTCTCAGGCGACAGGGTCCAGAAGTCCCATTGCATATCGTGGTCGCGCAGGCCATTGTCCGCACGCCTCTTTTGGGAGCGGATGAAGTGCTGGAACTTCATAGGATCGCGTAGGAAGAACACCGGAGTGTTGTTTCCCACCATGTCGTAGTTGCCCTCGCTGGTGTAGAACTTCAGCGCGAAGCCACGCGGGTCACGCCAGGTATCAGGGCTGCCGCGCTCGCCGGCCACCGTGGAGAAACGGATCAACGTGTCCGTCTTCGTGCCCGGATGGAACACCGCAGCCTTGGTGTAGGCGCTGACATCTTTGGTGACCTCGAAGTGTCCAAAGGCCCCAGAACCCTTCGCATGGGGTTGGCGCTCCGGAATCCGCTCCCGGTTGAAGTTGGCCATCTGCTCGATGAGGTAGTTATCCTGCAGGAGGATGGGTCCATCGGGTCCCACCGTGAGGGAGTGTTCGTCGCTGGGAACGGGGATCCCGGCATCTGTTGTTGTTGGGTTCCGCTTTTCGTTCTTCATGACAATGCCTCCTTTGGAATACTGGTTCGACCTGACGGCTGTGACTAGCGCCTTCGAGCTGCGAAGTCATATGTTCTTTGTGGACATCGGTCTGGGTCTCTCCCGGGCTGTGTCCCGGGCTGTGTCCCGGGCTGTTTTGAGCATACTACAATCCAGCCAAGAGGGCACCGCGTGCTCCCTCCGATCGCCTGAACTGTATCCAGGGCAGGCAGCGAGAAGTCATAGAAGAACAGGGCGTCTATGGCCTATCCGAAACCCGGATTCGGCCCAAGATTCCCGACCGGCATTGGGCCAGCCGCACCAGGCATCGCCGCGTATCGCCATGCTCATTGGAAGACCTGGTCGCTCCGATCAGGCTCGAGATGGATGCATTGGCTATCCCCCAGGTAATTCAGGCTGAGCCTCGGCCCCAATCCCCCGGATATCTGCACCGGAGGTGCACCGCCACGTGTATGATGCCCCGGAGGGACTCAAACCACCACCCTGCTGATTCGAGTTTTTGAGTCCAAGGCTCAGTCCTCCTGCTCTCCCCAATTTCCGATCCGTCTAGCCCACGCCCAGGCCGTGCAGGATAGGTGGCACGACCCAGTTCAAGATCAGACCCAGCACAAACAGACCGCCGGCCAGCTTGTTGTGATAGAAGGCCGCCGAAACGTACCAGAGAGGCCAGACCGGGTAATCTTCCGGCGGCTCTTCGGGTTTGGGCTCACGATAGGTCTTCAGCACCGAGATCAGCCTCGGGACCGCCAAGAAGACCAGCAAAACCCACAATCCGACATCTCCGAATAGAACCAGGGCCACAACCGCAACATAGTAGAAGATCATCAGGGCGGCGTTCAGGATACGTGAGGTTCGATCTCCCATGAGCACGGGGAGCGTGTGGATACCTTTCTCTTTGTCGACTTCCAACTTGTCAATGTGCTTGCCAATCAACACCGTCGTCACGACCAAGGCATAGGGAATGCACGCCAGCCAAACACTGGCCGGCGGCATGCTCCCTGCGGCAGCGAAATAGGTGCCGCCGATCATCAACGGACCCCATACGAGGAAGACCGCCGGCTCGCCCAACCCATGGTGCTTGAGCTTGATCGGGGGAGCGACGTAGAAGACGCTGATGAACAGCCCCAGCAGGGCGAAGATCACCACCGGCCACCCGACCATCACCGCCAGGGCGATCAAGATGGCGGCGTCCACCAGATTAACCAGTAGAATGGCCATCAGCAGGCCACGCTTCGAAACCAAGCCCGCCAATACAGGATGCGGCGCATACAGCGCGCGCGTGTACTCGTCCGTGTCAACGCCACCTTCCAGATCGAAGTAGTCATTGATCATGTTGTTGGCTGCGTGGGCCAGGACCAGACCTACGAAGGCAAGTGCGAATCGAAGCCAGTTGATGTTTGGCGCCAACTGGGCCGCCAGCAGGCCGCCAATCAAGCCGGACGTCATGGTCATCGAAAACACAGCCGCTCGCGTGATGATCAGCCAGCGGCTGACGACGTCCATGTGTTTGTCCGGTGATAGGTTGGCCGTGTCGATCACTTCTTTCCAATTAGAAACCAGAGACATCCATCACTCCTATGATTCCGGCCGCCACGGCTCTCGAGCAGCGGCTCGATGTTTAGCAGACCACGACTATTCTAACGCGCCTGCCATGACCCGACCGGACAGGATGGTAGAATCCCGGCCACCACCGTCTCCTGGAGGAACCCTCTCATGCCTGACGCGGTAATCGTTTCGGCCGTCCGCACGCCCATCGGGGCCCACGGTGGCGCGCTGGCCGCTGTTCGACCCGATGACCTGGCGGCACTCGTTATCGCAGAAGCCGTCCGCCGCGCTGGGGTCGATCCCGACCAACTTGAGGAGGTCTATTTCGGCTGCGCCAATCAGGCAGGCGAGGACAACCGCAACGTCGCCCGCATGGCCACCCTCTTGGCCGGCTTGCCGGTGGACGTCGCCGCCGTGACCTTCAACCGCCTGTGCGCCTCCGGACTGCAGGCCGTCAACGCCGCCTATCGGGCGATCAAGGCTGGGGAGGGAGACGCCTTTGTCGCCGGCGGCGTGGAGAGCATGTCCCGCGCACCCTACGCTGTTCCCAAGCCCGAACTGGCCTACCCTTGGGGCAATCTCACGGCCTGGGACACAACTCTCGGCTGGCGATTTCCCAACCCTAAACTAGAGCAAATGTACGGCAACGACTCCATGGGTGAGACCGCCGAGAACATTTACGAATTGACGCGCGACATCAGCCGAGAGGATCAGGATGCGTTTGCTCTGGAGAGCCACCGCCGGGCGATCGACGCCATGGACTCGGGGAGGTTCTCGGATGAGATCGTCCCGGTCCCGGTTCCGCAGCGCAGGGGGGACCCGGTGCTCGTGGAAACCGACGAACGACCTCGCCGTGACACAAGCCTGGAAGCCCTCGCACGTCTGCGCCCCGCATTTCGAAAAGATGGCACGGTAACCGCGGGCAACGCGTCGGGCATCAACGATGGTGCGGCCGCGCTGGTTGTCATGAACAGCGAGGCGGCAGGAGCGGCTGGCGTCAAGCCTTTGGCCAGGATCGTATCGTCCGCCGCCGCCGGGGTGGCTCCACGGACCATGGGTTTGGGCCCGATCCCTGCCACACGCAAAGCCCTCGCCAGGGCCGGCCTCACAGGTGATGACATCGGCTTGATCGAACTCAACGAAGCCTTCGCTGTGCAGTCCCTGGCGGTGATGCGTGAGTTGGGGTTCCGGCCCGAGATCACCAACGTCAACGGCGGCGCCATCGCCCTCGGCCATCCTCTGGGCTGCTCTGGCGCCCGCATCCTGACCACCTTGCTGCATGAGATGAAACGTCGCGCCCCATCTCAGCCGCGCCCATTCTACGGCTTGGCTACGCTCTGCGTTGGAGTGGGCCAGGGCGAGGCCACGATCGTCGAGTGGCTGAGTTAGCACCCCTTCCCTGACGTGAAGATACTCGTCACCGGTGCCTCTGGATTCCTCGGATCCCACCTCTCCCGAGCACTCGTAGGTCAAGGACACCTGGTCCGTGCCCTGGTTCGATCCTCCAGCCCCAGAGTCGGCCTGGAGGGTCTGTCGCTCCAGTTTGCGGTTGGCGACCTCTTCGACCCACCCTCCTTGAGGGCTGCCACTGAAGGGATCGATGTCGTTTTCCACTGCGCCGGACAGGTTGCGCGGTGGCGCAGAGCCGACCACATGATCGAGAGCCACGTTCAGGGCACGCGCAATGTGATTGCTGCCGCCCAAAGCAGCCGCGTTCAGAGACTGATCTACACCTCCTCAGTCGCCTCCTTGGGCCTGCCGGACCGCGATCGTAACCCAGACGGCAGCTTCCCCAAGATGGACGAGACCCATGCCTGGAACACCACTCGCAGCGTTTGGCCCTACGGCTTCGCCAAGCATTTGGCCGAGCAGGAGGTCTACAGAGCCCTTGACGATGGGCTGGCTGCCGTGATTCTTAACCCCTCAGCTGTCTTCGGCAGCGGGGACGTGCACCGCTATCATGTCGGCTTGGTGGGCCGCATGTTGGCCGGGCGGCTTCCGCCTGTGGCACCACCAGGTGGTCTGAATGCCATACACATCGATGATGTTGTGGCCGGTCATTTGGCCGCCCTCGAGCGTGGAACGCCGGGGTTTCGCTACATCCTGGGGGGCGAAAACATGACGCATGTCGAGCTGCTCACCCAGGCCGCCCGCGCCCTTGGGCGCATCGGCCCCAGGTTGCGAATTCCTGGTCCCCCCCTGCGCATGCTCGGGCGGGCGGCTCAGGCTTTTTGCCGCTGGCTCCCCCTTCCCACGTGGTTGGGCCTGTTTGCCATGGCAGGCCTCCATTTCTACTACGATGGAACCCTGGCGCACGATGAGCTTGGCTTCGAGCCTCAACACACTGTTTCAGAGGCCATAACCCAGGCGGCGGCCTGGTTTCGCGCCCATGGCGAAGATCTCGAGTGACCCGCCGGATTCTGGGGCCAATTGCACTCGGCGACAGGGGATGTACACTATCTGCGGAGAACATGCCGGCCTCCGGCTGCGCCCAGCCGATGCGACGGCCTGACCGACAGGTGTGCACATGTCCTGGCTCAAATGGCTGACTCGTAGGCAGAGTGGGCCGCGACGGACCCCGTTTCAAAAAAACTTGATCTCCGTACTGCACGCCGCGGCAGGGGTCGCTCGGCGCGCAACCTCAACCGAGGCAGATGTCCTGCGGGCCGTCTCAGAGGAGCTTCGCCAACTCAAGCTCATCGGCGGTGTACTTCTGTTGGACGACCAGGGGTTTCTCGTCGTGCGCAATCGAGTCATCAGCCCAGTGGTCGACCTTACGCTGCGCCGCCTCACCGGGCTTGAAATCGTCGGCTTCCGATTTGACCCGGCCCAGGTTCCCAAGATCAAAGCTGCTCTCGATCGCGGCGAACCGATGTTCATTTCCAATCGCATGGAAACCATTGCCCATATCGTTCCTGAGAGTTTGAGCCCCGTCTTACCTGCCATCATCAGACTGGTTGGCGGCCGTACACCTTCCATCGTCGCCCCGCTCATGGTTTCAGATCAGCCATTGGGCGTGATCACCGTGAACGCCGCCTGGCTTACCGAGGACGATCTGCCGCTGTTGACATCCCTGGCGGACCACGTGGCCATCGCGCTCAGTCACGTCAGGTCCCGCGAGGAGATGCGCGCTTCCCTCAGCCGCGAGCGCCTGCGCAACCAGGTCGCCGAAGCAGTGGCCAGCGCTTTTGACCTGTCAACCATCCTTGAACGGGTGATCAAGATTGCCGTGACCGTCACCGAGGCGGATGCCGGCGCCTTTGCTCTGATCGATGCTGAAGGAGACCATGTTGAATACCCATATACTTTCGGCCTCCCGAAGACGCTCAGACTAGGCATCTCACCGCGCGGGACCGGTCTCGCCTGGGAACTGATCGAGCGGGGTGAACCGATCCTGATTGATGAGTATGGTCAGCACCTTCAGTCCCTGGCAGATTGGGCGGGGGTTGGCCTGCACGCGTTCCTTGGTGTTCCCTTGAACGCCGGTGACGAGCCAGTTGGCGCGCTGGGACTCTTCCTCACACGTCAAGGCGAAACATTCCATCAAGATCAGGTGGATATGACTCAGGCGATCGCCAACATGACCGCTGTCGCCATCAAGAACGCCCGACTGTATGACGAAATTAGGCGGCGGGCTGATGAATCTCAGGCCCTCATCCGCACCTCGCGCTCGATTTCGAGTTCCCTCGATCTCGAAACTGTCCTGCGCATGATCACTGAGCAGGCCATGGAGTTGTTCCAGGCTGACGGAAGCCGAATCCATATGCTCGACCCCCAGCGGGGAGTTTTGCGCTGCCTGGTGGCTATTGACCCACAGGCCGAATTCGATGCTCGCCCTCGAGCTTGAACCGGGCGAGGGGCTTATCGGACACGTGATGGACACCGGCAAACCCATGGTGATCAACGACCCATCTTCGGACCCACGCAGCCGGCAGGTTCCAGGCACCCCGAGCGACGAACCCGAATGCCTGGCGCTGGCGCCTCTGCTTGCCCGTCAGCGGACGGTGGGCGTCATGGCCATCCGTCGCTTGGGTCTAGACCACCCGTTCACGTCATCCGACATGGATCTGCTGGCGGCTTTCGCAGCTCAAGCGGCAGTGGCGATTGAGAACGCCGACCTCTACGGCCAGATTGAGTCCCAGGCCCAGCGGTTGGAGGCGGAAGTCATCGAGAGGACCCGCGACCTGGCGCTCTCAGAAGCCCGCTTTCGGGGCCTGCTTGAGACGTCTCTGGCCGGAATTGCCCAGATTGACAACCAGGGAACCCTAACCTACGTCAACCAGGTGTTCTGCACTCTGGTAGATGTCCCTGAGAACGAACTGCAGGGGATGAACATTCACCAGGCTGCACTGCGGATTTTCCCCCCACATCTTCGACAGGTTATGATCGATCGCCTGCGGCCCGATGCCGCCTTCAACCTACCCGCGCGTGAGATATATGAAGTCGAGCTCACCGCTGACCAACCGTCCGGCATCCCGGCCATATTCGCCGTCAACCGCATCATCGACGAAGATGGCCAACCCCAAGGCACGACGGTACTGGTGCTCGACATCTCCCAAAGAAAAACGCTCGAAATGGAGCTTCGATCGGAACGCGACCGATTGGACACGATTCTGTCCAGCATCGGCGATGCCGTGCTGGTGACAGACCCGCAAGGTGTCGTCGAGTACGCCAATCCGGCGTGGGAACGCCTGAGCGGCTATGGCCGGCCCGAAGCAGTTGAAGGCTGGGCTGCGCTGGCAGACGAGGACCTCAACCCTGAGCCCGTGGTCCAAGAGATGTGGGATACGCTCAAGTCAGCCAAGGCGTGGCACGGGGAGTTGATCAATCGCCGAAAAGACGGCGAAACCTATGAAGTTGCCGCCTCGATCACGCCTGTGCTCGGCGAAGACAGGAAGGTCGTCAATTTCGTCTCTGTTCAGCACGATATCAGTGCCCTCAAGGAATTGGACCGGCTCAAGTCTCAGTTTGTGTCGGATGTATCCCACGAACTCAGGACTCCGCTGACCAACATCCGCCTCTACGTGGACTTGCTGCGGGAGACCCAAGACGCCGACCGATCCTCCACATACATCGACACTCTCACGAGGGAAAGCGAACGGTTGGCCCATCTGATCGATGACTTGCTTTCCCTGTCGAGATTGGAATCCGGGTCCACACCCTTCCAACCTCGCCCCGTGGATCTCAACGGACTTCTCAATGCCCTGTACAACGACCGCCGCGCCCTAGCGGCCAGCAAAGGTCTGATGCTGCTCATAGAATCGTCGCCGAACCTGCCCACCGCCATGGGGGATGAGCGGCTGCTGACACAGGTCTTCACCAACTTGCTTACCAACGCCATGAATTACACCCCGTCCGGTGGGCGCATCACGCTCCGGACCGACGCCAGGCAGCGCTCCGGGCAGGCCTGGATCACCGCCGTTTTCGAGGACACAGGCATAGGAATCGCCAGCGAGGAGCGGGCGAGGATATTCGACCGATTCTTCAGAGGCAAAGCCAGTTTGTCCACAGGCGCCCCGGGGACGGGGCTTGGATTGGCAATCTGCAAGGAAATCGCCGAGATCCACGGCGGTCAGATCCAGGTCGAGCCCAATGATGGGCGCGGGACCCGGGTCACGGTATGGCTTCCCAGCGTAGGTGAAGGGGAAAAGGCTATCTAGGTCGCTGCAACCGAGGGGGATTAGCTAAGGCTGAACTGGGAGCCATCCGGGGTCTTGCGCACTTCGATCCGGGCTGGGAAAGCTTCCTTGAGCTCATCGATGTGGGTGATCACAAGGATGCGGTCGAAGTCGTCCTGAATGCTGTTGATGGCTTCGACCAGGTGTTCCCGACCGCTGGCGTCCTGGGTGCCGAATCCTTCGTCCATAAAGAGACTTCGAAGTTGGGCTCCAGCTCGATTCGCCAGGAGTTTGGAGAGGGCAATACGAATGGCGAAGTTGATGCGAAAGGCCTCTCCCCCGGAGTACAGTTCATAGGGACGACTGCCCAACTCATCTGAAATGATGATGTCCAGCGCCTCGCGCAGCTCGCCTGTCTTGATCTCTCGTTGCGTTTCTATGCGGACATGCAGCCTTCCATCTGTCATACGCGACAGCAACTCATTGGCGTAACGTTCCAGCTCGGGAACCACGGTTTCGATGATCATGGCTGGCACGCCGCGTTTGCTGAACGCCTCACGCAACTCCTCATACACGCCCAGCAAGGCGGTTTCTTCATCCCACTTTTGCCGTAAATCAGCGCGCTGCTTTTCAAACGCATCCAGGGCTGCTAGCTGCTGCCTCGCACCGCCTACGCGCTCGTCGGAGTATCGCTTCTCAAGCCGCAGACTCTCGACGTCTCTTTCGGTCAGAGCTGCAGCTTTCAGACGCGCCTCGGTGGCATGAGCCTGCGTCTCGAGCTCTTGTCGCGAGGCTTCGTCCTCCTTAAGTTCCCTTTCCCAGCGATCGATCCGCTCCGTCAGGGTGGTGACATGTTCTTGCGCCTCGTCGGCATGCTTGAGGTCCGCCTCAAGCTGAGCGAGTTTGCGTTCCAGCTCACTGTGCCTGTCGATATCCGCCTTCAGAGATCGGATCTGCGCGTCCAAGGCACGGCTTTCTTCTTCCAGACTCCGTATCTCTTCCTGGTTATGACGGTAGGTGTCACGCCGCGATTCGATTTCCTGCGTCAGCTCTTCCACCAGTTGATGTCGGTGGTCTTCAGACAACGCCTGGCCACATGTGGGACAGACAGGATCGGTCGCCTGTTTGAGTGTCTCGGCCCGCGTCTTGAGGGGCTCAGTCTCCGGGCCCAAGGTCTGATTGACGCCATGGAGCGTGGCAGCCGTTTCCGCCACCTCAGCCCGCTTTTGGGAGGCCTCTTCCCACTTTCTCCGGGAGACTTCCAACCTCTCAAGCTGAGTGCGAACGGTGCTGATTGCGCCGCCCAAGGCCGCTTTGTCGGCTCGGGTCTGGCTTACATCCCGTTCCTTCTGGAACTCGCCAAGCTCTTCTTGTCGGATGGAAATCCTTCGAGTCAGGTCATCCAGTTGCCGCTGAAGCCCCACCAACTGGCTGCGCGTTTGTTCAAGATCGGCCCACTGCTTTTCGACGGCTTCCAAACGCTCGGAGATCTCTTGGGCGGCCTCCTCGGCAGACTCAAGTTCCTCTTGGCGCATTTCCCGTTGACCCAACTCCTTCTCGACCTCCTCCAGCCGCCCTTCCAGACGCTGAATGGCTGCCTTTGAATGCTGGATGCGGTCCTTGGCCCGGCCTTCGTAGGTCTCCCACTGGGACAGTCCCAAAATGCTGGCCAGAACTTGCTTGCGTTGACTCGGCGTTTTGGTGGTGAATTCATCGGCGCGTCCTTGGACCAGGAAGGCCGAATTGACGAAGGTGTCGTAGTCCAGGTTCAACATTTGGTCAATCTTGGCCTGAGTTTCTCGAATGGCACCCTCGGAGATTGGCTGCCATGCTTCGGAGGTCTCGTCCCAAGCCTGAAACTCCAGCAGCGACGCTCCCCGCTTGCCGCCTGTTCTCTGGCGCATGATCCGATAGCGGACATCGGCTTGGTCGAAGACCAGGCTGACCTGCATCTCGTCGCGACCCTGATGAATCAACTCATCGGCGCTGTTGGACCGGGCCTTTCCCCATACACACCATGTGATGGCGTCCAAGATAGACGATTTTCCAGCCCCGTTTGGCCCAGCCAGGCAGGCGATATGAATGCCTTCGAGGCGCAGAGGTTCTGGGTCCTGGTAGGCGAGGAAGTTGTGCAGCCGGAGCTCGACAGGGATCATGATACGGGGTCGACGGGATCAATCAATTCGCGCGCGTTCGCCAGCAGGATCTCGATGCGTTCAGGAGCCGTGTTGCGGGTTTCGAAGTAGGCCCTGACCAGCGCTTCGGGTGTCAGCGCTTCGGGTGCCAGGTCGCCCAAGCGAGCTCGACTCTCCACCTCGACCTGACGCACCAGGCTGAAGCTGGCCGCCTGGGGCAGGGCAGCTTCGATCTCCCGGTCTCGCAGCCCGGCCTGCTGGTCGGCGCGGAGCGAGACGACCACGCGCACCACCGACCCTTCCGGCACCGGCGCAAGCTGGTCAACGACGGCTTGGGTGGGTTCGGTGGACTGGCGGATATCAATCCGCAGCGTTTTGAATGGCCTGGCGTTGACTGGCACGAAAGCCCACTGGGTGTGGCTTCTCTCAAGCTCAACCCAGCAGAACCCCTTCTCTTCGGCTTCTTCACCAAAGTCGATGCGCTCCAATGAGCCGCTGTATACGACGGCCGGCATCGCGCCGGAGTTCAGGGATTGGTGTTTGTGGATATGGCCCAAGGCCACGTAGTCCCAGGTCTCGTCTGCCAGCGTCGAGGTCGTCACCGCCACGTCCCGGCCGAGCATCACGCTTCGTTCCGATCCCAACTTCGCCTCAGCCACCGAGAAGTGGCCCGCCAGCACCCGCGGCATATCGTGTTCGACAGCCTCTTGGGCAAGATCCCTCAAGATCTCCGAAACAGTTTGACGCAGGGCGATCTCCAATTCATCGATCGTCTTGCCTTGGTGTTCCTCCCGGCTGAGCAGCCGGTTGCGCATCGGGTAGGGCATCCAGGCCAGGTAGATCGGGCCGCGTTTGGTCTCGACCACCCGGCCCTCGGGGCGGTGACCGACGATCACGCCAGGGACATCTAGGGCGCGGAAAATGTCCACGCTGCTCGCTTTGGCGGCCATCCCCGGCATGTCATGGTTGCCGACAAGCAACAAGGTCGGGACGGCGTCGGCAAGCCGTTTGATGCGTTGGGCAAATTCGCGCTGCTGGGTGGGTTCGGGATCACGGTTCTTGAATGCGTCGCCGGCAAAAATGGCCGCATCAACGTCATGATCAAAAGCGTAGTCAATGACCTCGTCTAGACGATCGAGGAAGTCGCGCACCCGAGTCGAGGTCCCCGTGGCGGGGTCCAAGCGACCGTAGTTTTCCATGCCGACGTGAATGTCGGCGAAGTGGAGCAGGCGGATGGCTTCCGGCAAAGGGAGATGTCCTCTAAGGCCGAGCTACTGCGGGCGATCTGTCTTTGGACGATCGTAGCCCAAAAGGCTGAGACACAGAAAGAGTTCACCACGATGGTGAATCTGCTGCTCGAAGACATGCCAGATGATCCACCCCAGCTTGGGTGTCCCATCGCCGGGCACTTGAACGATGCGGTTGAAATCTTCCACGGGGAGGGTGGCCAGGTAGTTGAAAGTATCCTGATGAGTTTCGTCCAGTTCCCGCCTGATCTCAGCTACCGTGTTGGGTTTGCCATCAGTCGTCTCCGGCCAGGCCTGGAGTTGGCGGCGGACTACAAAGTGAATCCATCCTCTTTCAAGCCTTATCATGTGGCGCAGGATGTCGCCTACCGTTCGAGGATAGGTCTCCGCCGGCCGAAACTCAAGGTCGGCATCCTTCAGCATCGCCACAGCCCGCATCAGGTCTCTGTGGACGACTTGCCAATGATCAAAGAATTGGGCGGCGTTCATCCGAGTTCCTCCACTGCTAGCCTGCCGGTCCGGGCCGGCGGGTGCGCGACACTCATACGTAAGATACTGCAACAGATCAACAACGGATCACGTCGCTCTTGGCCGGCTCCTGCGGGCATGAACCCGCTGGCGTTCCATTGTGGGAAAGTTTGCATGTGAAGTACGATTCGATGGTGCCGCCTCAGCCCAGCAATGGGTGTGCCCCCCAGCTCGCGACGGCAGCTTGGTACCCCTCTTGGCGCGCATTCTACCATGCGCCAGATCGCCGGCGGTCACGAAACCGGCCATTCGAGTATGATGAACCCATCCGGTTTTGGCAAGCTTTTCGTGCCGGAATAAGGGGATGCCGATGCTTGGTTTTGCTGTCACTCTCGTGGCCGTTGGCTTGTACGGCGGCTTTCACAGTTGGCTGGCCAGCCAGCGGGTTAAAGTCTGGCTGTACGCTCGCTGGCCCCGGCTGGAGCGCCGCTTCTACCGGTTGATCTACAACATTGTCGCTGGAATCACATTGCTTCCAGTGTTGGCCGTTCCGGCGTTCTTCCCCGGCACCAACCTCTACCGCATTGATCCACCCTGGGTCTTCGTGACCCTGCTCATCCAAGCTGCCGGCGCCATGCTGATCCTTGTGGGTCTGCTGCAGACCGGCCCAATGGCATTCCTCGGACTGAGTCAGCTGATGGGAGGCAACGACACCGAAACAAACCTGGTGGTATCCGGCGTCTACCGCTATATGCGGCATCCGCTCTACACTGGCGGCATGCTTGTCATCTGGTTGACGCCTCTCATGACCAGCAGTGTCCTGGCCCTCAATCTTGGCTTGAGCCTCTATCTGTACATCGGGAGCATATTCGAAGAGCGAAAGCTTGCCCGCTCCTTCGGCGTGCCCTATGCTGAATACCAGAGGCAGGTCCCCCGTTTCATCCCGCGTCCATGGCGCACCTTCAATCCTTAACACCCTGGGACCATGCAGGATTGAGCCTGCGGGCCCATGCTAGAATGCAGTCCCATGGCCGAGCGAGATTCCAATCTTTTGTCGCGCACCTTGATCAGGTCAGAGCTTTTTTCTGGCCTTGACCAACCCGCACTGCTTGAGCTCGCCGGTCGACTGAGACGCCACGATCATCCGGCGCAAACCCTTCTTTTCCTCGAAGGGCAGCCGGCATCGATCTACTATCTCATCGCCCAGGGCAAAGTCAAGATCACCCAGACCTCACCGGAGGGGGAGGAAGTGATCCTGCATGTGGCCGAGCCAGGACAAGTGATTGGCGCGTTGCCAACCCTTGGCGAAGGCGGCTATCCGGCCAGTGCTGAGACGCTGGAAGACTGCGTGACCTTTTCCGTCGAGGCGGAGGATTTCGAATCCATCCTGCTTTCACACCCGCAAGTGATGCGTCGCCTGCTGACATTTGCCACACGACAGCTGCAGATTTCCCACCGCCGTCTGCGCGAATTGGCGACCGAGCGAGTCGAACGACGCATCGCGCGTACCCTGACCCGGTTGGCGTCACAGCTTGGACGTAAACAGGGAACATCGATTGAGATCGATGCGCCGCTCTCCCGCCAGGATTTGGCAGAGATGAGCGGAACGACCCTCTACACCGTCAGTCGAACGCTCAAGCGTTGGCAGAGCGACGGCCTCGTGCGCTCCGGACGCCAGAAGATCGTGATCCTCGATCCGCATGGCCTGGTCACGATCGCCGAAGACCTTCCCGAGAACCCCAAAAAAGAATAGCCTCTCTGCCGCGTCTTTGCGCCAGCGCAAAGACGCGTGTCTTCGTGGCTGATATACAAGACATGTGATGTCCCAGTTGCCTGCCTCATCCGAACTCATTGCATGGTCAGTTCAGACCCTGTTGACCCGGCGGCCGATGGCCGCCAATGCCCTCATCAAGTTACGCCTGGGCTGTGTCGGTTGTCAGTTAGCAGCCTTCCATACCGTGGGTGACGTGGCCCAAATCTACGGAATTGCCCCCGGGCAGCTGCTGCAGGGGATCGAGGCAGCCGTTTCGGCGAAGTCAGACTCTGGAAACTCCCCCCCAACAGCATGAGGAGAAGATCGATGTTGTCTCATTTTTCTCACCGGTTGACCCTTGTGGCCGCCGGTCTCGCCCTCGTCGTCCTTGCCCCCTTGCAGGCCATATCAGCATCGGCGGCAGGACCAATGCGTCCATCCCGCGGCGTTGCCGTTCAATCCCCGACCGTGCAATACACATTGAAAACCGACACCAGCAACGGTATGGCGTTCGTCGGCGTCGGCGGTGACATCGACGGTCAGACCAACCCTACCCTGACGGCGGCCCCAGGTGATGTGGTCAAGATCACGATGGTGAACGGGGACGGGGTAACACACGACCTCGCCATCGATGAGTTCGGGGTTTCCACCGGAGAGGTATCCACCAAGGGGGCTCAGGCCAGCGTGACATTCACCGTCAATCAGGACGGTGAATACATCTACTACTGTTCAATCCCGGGTCACCGGTTGGCTGGCATGTGGGGCAAGCTCGAGGTGGGAGCCCCAGTAGCGGCCGCCCCTGACGCCGTCTCGATCGTGCGTGACCCCACAGACGTTCCCGACCCGATCGGGCGCCGGGCACCCCAATTGGTGAAGGTCCATCTCACGGCCGAAGAAGTGGTGGGGCTGCTGGCCGACGGCACCAGCTATCTCTACTACACATTCGATGGGAAGGTCCCTGGCCCCATGCTGCGCGCTCGGGTCGGGGATACGATCGAGCTGAGTCTGACCAATCCAAGTTCAAGCAAGATGGTGCACTCTATTGACCTTCACGCTGTCACCGGACCTGGCGGGGGTTCGGCACTCCTGCAAGTTCAACCCGGCGACACCAAGACCATTACCTTCAAAACATTGCTGCCGGGCTTGTTTGTCTACCACTGTGCCACCCCGAGTGTGGCCGAGCATATTGCCAACGGCATGTACGGCATGATCCTCGTCGAGCCAGCCGGGGGCCTGCCAAAGGTGGACAAAGAGTTCTATGTGATGCAGGGCGATATGTATACAAATCAGCCCTACGGAACCAAAGGCATGGCCGAGTTCGACTACCAGAAGATGCTTGATGAACAGCCCGAGTATTTCGTCTTCAACGGGGCCGCAGGTGCCCTGGCCACCGATGAGCACGCGCTCCGAGCAAGTGTCGGCGACAACATCCGCATATTCTTCGGCGTCGGCGGCCCGAACTTCACATCTTCCTTTCACATCATCGGCGAGATGTTCGACAAGCTGTACAACTACGGGTCGCTTGAGAACTCCCCCGATGGCCGGCGTGCAAACCACGTTGGTGCCACCCGGCGGAGCAGCCATGGTGGAACTTAAGCTGCAAGTCCCCGGAAAGTACATACTGGTGGACCATGCCCTCAGCCGACTGGAACGCGGTCTGGTAGGCTACCTGTATGTTGAAGGACCTGACGCCCCCGATATCTACCGGCAAGGCCCTGCAGAATAGTCGGGTGCACTCTCGGCGGGGCGCGGCTGCTAAAGCCGCGCCCCGCCCGGGCACACGCCTGGCCCTCGGTAGATCTGGGTCGCATACTCTTCCGCTCGCGCCATATCTCCACTGGCAGGAACCCTAATGCCCAGAATCACGCGCGTTTACCTCAAGACATCTCTGGTCTTTCTGGCTGCCGGATTGCTGCTGGGCACGCTGCGCAGCTTGCCGATTGCACGTTTGGAGGTGGCCCTGAGTGGGTCCGCTGCCGTCTACTACCACCTTCTGGTGGTTGGCTGGATCACGCAGGTGATCTTCGGCGTGGCGCTGTGGATGTTCCCCCAAACATCGCGCCAGCGTAGGGAAGGTTCGCACCGCCTCGCATGGACGACCTACGCACTTCTCAATCTGGGGCTCCTTTTCAGGGCCATTGCCGAACCGAGGGCCCTCTCCGATGCAGGAGGAGCGTGGGGTGCGATGTTGGCCATCTCGGCCGTGTTCCAATGGGCGGCAGGGATGAGTTTCATCGTCGATATCTGGCCCCACGTCCGCGGCCGATAGATGCCAAGCTACAGCCGGTTCACGATTCGCCTCGCTCTGGTCTACCTGGGGCTGGGGTTCACTCTGGGAGCCCTGATGTTGGCCAATGAGGGTCTGGGGTGGGATGCAAGGTTGGCGGCGCTTCTCCCCGCCCACATTGCCCTGCTTCTCTTTGGTTGGTTAGGGCAGGTGATCTACGGGGTGGCGTTCTGGATTCTGCCTCGGATTGACGGCCATCGGGGTTCCGTACCCCTGGCCATCACGGCCGCTGTTCTCCTGAACCTGGGCGTCGTGCTGCTTGGCCTGTCTTCGCTGGCTTCCATTCGAGGAGCCACCGCCCCGGCGGGTGCCGCATGCCTGGCCGCCAGCGCCCTTGTCTTTGCCGTTCACGCATGGCCGCGGCTGCGAGCGGCCGGCGGCCGCTAGCGTTTGCGAAGTTCTTCACACTCTGACAACTCTCACACACTCTTAATCCCCCAGAGCCGAAACCACACGGTGGAGATGGTTATACTGGAACCGAGGTCTCCACCAGACCTGCCCTCGCTGGCTTGAAATGCCGTGCGTGACTTCACAACAATTTCATCGGTTGACACGTTTTAGAAGGTCATCGTGGGTCCAATCTCCCCCTTCGATCCGGCCTCGGGACAAGCCCTGGCCATCTCTAATCTCTTCATCCTGACTTTGGCGATCGGCGGCATCGTCTTTCTGCTGGTGACGTCCCTGGTCGTCTACGCCTCGATCCGGTATCGATCGAGGCAAGTCGGGGCCGATCCGAAGCAGGTTTTTGGCAACCGCCGGATGGAAATCGCCTGGACGGCTGCCCCAGCCGGATTGCTGCTGGTGCTGTTTGGTTTCACCTTGCACGCGATGGCCGTGTCCGATCCGCCTGTCTCGCCCAGCGAATTGCCCGACATGGTCATCGTCGCCCACCAATGGTGGTGGGAAGTCCGCTATCCGCAAGACGGCGTTGTCACGGCCAACGAAGTCCATTTGCCTGTTGGCCGACCTATCCGGCTAAGACTCGAATCGGCCGATGTGATCCATGATTTTTGGGTCCCGGCCCTGGGTCGCAAGATGGACGCCACGCCCGGGCATCCGGTGACCTATAGCATCAGCGTCGACAAGCCCGGCATCTACCTCGGCACGTGCGCCGAGTTCTGCGGCGCACAGCATGCCTGGATGCGGATCCGCGTTGTCGCCCAATCCCCGGCAGATTTCAACCGTTGGCTCTCCCAGCAAGCTGCCGTTCCCACACCGGCCAAGACCGAGGCTGCCACACGGGGCGCCCAACTGTTTCAGTCGTTGACCTGCAGCAGCTGCCACGCCATCGCCGGGACGCCCGCCCAAGCTCATGTCGGTCCCGATCTCACGCACCTTGCTGACCGTCAGACACTGGGCGCGGGCGTGCTTGACAACACCCCGGATAACCTGAAGCGCTGGCTGACCAACCCACAAGCGTACAAGCCGGGAAGTTACATGCCCAACCTCCACTTGTCGCCCGATCAGGTCGATGCGCTGGTGGCCTACCTGGAGTCATTGAAGTGAGCGATACAGCCCTGGTTCCCGAATCCCATGAAGCCCTCCCCCGGATCTCCGCAGCCGGCGGGCTGCTGAGCTGGATCGCTTCGGTCGATCACAAGCAGATTGGCATCATGTATCTGCTGATCAGCCTGTTCTTCTTCGGCGTGGGCGGTATTGAGTCCTTGCTCATGCGCATCCAGCTGGCCCAACCCGGGGAACACTTTCTTTCACCCCAAGAATACAATCAGATATTCACCATGCACGGGACGACGATGATCTTCCTCGTCGTTATGCCGCTCCTGATCGGCTTTTCAACCTATCTGGTTCCGCTCATGATCGGCGCACGCGACATGGCCTTCCCGCGCCTCAACGCCCTGAGCTTCTGGCTGCTTGTCTTCGGCGGCTTTCTGCTCTACTACAGCTTCATCGATGGCGGCGCCCCGGCCACTGGCTGGTTCAGCTACGCGCCGCTCAGCGAGAGCGCATACTCCACTTCCAAAGGCGTGAGCTACTGGGCACTCGGCTTGCTGGCCGTGGGCACCGGCACCCTGGCCACGGCCATCAACTTGATGGTGACCATTATCAACCTCCGTGTGAAGGGCATGACCCTCCGTCGGGTCCCGCTTTTCGTGTGGATGGTCCTGGTCAACGGCTTCATCATCCTGTTTGCCATGCCCCCGCTGAACGCCTCCCTCATCATGCTCTTGGGCGACCGTCTGCTGGGCGCCCATTTCTTCACCGCCGCCGGGGGTGGATCCCCCATACTTTGGCAACACTACTTCTGGGCGTTTGGCCACCCCGAGGTTTACATTATGATCCTGCCCGCCTGGGGCATGATTTCCGAGATCATCCCTGTCTTCTCGCGCAAGCCGATCTTCGGCTACGAATTTGTCGCCGGCTCGTCGGTGGCCATCGCAGTTCTCAGCTTCGCCGTCTACGCCCACCACATGTTCGTGGTCGGCCTGGGTCACCCATTCGACGCGGCCTTCTCGTTGGCCAGCCTCACCATTGCCGTCCCGACCGGGGTCAAGATATTCAACTGGATCGCCACCATGTGGGGTGGAAGAATCCGATTCAAGACCCCCATGCTTTTCGCCACCGCCTTCCTGGTGCTGTTCACCATTGGCGGCATCAGCGGCGTCACCTTTGCGATGGTGCCCATCGATTGGCAGACCACCGACACCTACTATGTGGTGGCCCACTTTCATTACGTCCTGTTCGGCGGGACCCTGTTCGGTGTTTTCGCAGGTCTGTACTACTGGTTCCCCAAGATCACCGGGAAGCTCCTCTCGGAACGCCTCGGCAAGTGGCATTTCTGGCTGACGCTGATCGGCTTCAATCTGACTTTCTTCGTCCAACACCTGCTGGGATTGGCCGGGATGGCACGGCGCGTCTACACCTATCCGAATTTTCCGGGCTGGGGAGACATGAATCTCATCTCTACCGTCGGCGCCTTCGTCCTCGCCATCGCCACGCTCGTTCTGGTCTGGAACCTGCTTGTCAGCTTGAGACGCGGACACTCGGCTGGCGACAATCCGTGGGAGGCTTGGACCCTGGAATGGGCTACGTCATCACCGCCTCCGGTGCACAACTTCGACAGCGTGCCGCCCGTGCGAGGTCGGCGGCCGCTTTGGGATTTGGCCCATCCTGATCAGGCGGACGAGATGTCTCCCGCCCGCGCAGGGGGAACAAACGCATGAAGGTTGAATCCAACAAGCTCGGGATGGCGCTGTTTGTCGCTTCCGAAGCGTTCTTCTTCTCGCTGCTTATCCTCGCCTACCTCTACTTCCAGACCGCCTCAGGGGGCGCGCGCGTGGCACACCACCAGCTCGATCCACTCACGACAGGCGCCTTCTCGCTGTGTCTCATTGGAAGCAGCCTCACAATCTGGCTTGCCGGACGAAGCGCCAAGCAAGGTTCAAATCAGCGGGCTGCCATGTGGGTCACAGTCACCGTCCTGTTGGGCATCGTCTTCCTGGCTGGGCAGGGCATGGAATGGTCCCGCCTTCTTGGTTCTGGCGTGACGATAGCGCAGGGCCTGTTCGGAACAACCTTCTTCACCCTCACCGGGTTCCACGGGCTGCACGTCTTGATTGGATTGTTGGCCTTGTCAATCTTTGTCGGGCTCAGCTTCTCGTCGCATGGGTCGGCACCCAAGCCGGCAACGCTGGAGGTCCTTTCCCTTTACTGGCACTTTGTTGATGTAGTATGGATTGTGATCTTCTCCGTCATCTACCTGCGGTTGGTGTTTGCATGAGCAACGGCATCTGGCTGCTATCGACTTGGGATCTTCAGCCTTCGGTCGTGATCGGTTGTCTGTTGCTTCTGGCTGTCTACGTCCAAGCGACCGGAAGACGGATCACGCCCAAGGCAGGTGTTTTCTTGGCCGGCGTCTTGGCATTGGGCATCGCCTTGTTGTCGGTCATCGATGTTCTCGGGGACAGCTACCTTTTCAGCGTCCACATGATCCAGCACTTGCTTCTGGTCGATGTGGTGGTCCCTTTGATGATCTTGGGGACACCTTCTGACGTCTTCTCGCGCCTGTTAGCCTGGCCGACGGCCGCCAGGGTTGAGAAGGTGCTGAGCAAGACCTGGCTCGCCTGGATGATCGGCGTGCTCACACTTTGGGTCTGGCATCTTCCCGTGCTCTACGATGCCGCCGTCGCCCATGAAACCCTGCATGTGATCGAGCATCTGTTCTTCCTCGTCAGCGCGGCGGTTTTCTGGTGGCCCATTCTCTCCCCGCTCGAAGAGCACCGCATATCGCCGCTTTCCGCATTCCTCTATCTGATGACTGGCGTGGTCGCCAACAGCCTGTTGGGAATCCTGCTGACGTACACGCCGCCCAATGTCTACACGGCCTACCAAAACCCGGTCGATGTGCTGGGAGTTCTGACGATCATCCGAAACCAATGGCACCTGACACGATTGGCAGATCAACAGCTGGGGGGCCTGATCATGTGGATACCCGGCGGACTCGTCTATCTGCTGGCGATACTCAACGCCGTAAGCCGCTGGTATGCCGAGGAGGAACCCGGCCTGCAGGCGATCAATTCCGAATTGTCGGCTGTCCCTATGGAGTCTTCCCGTGCCCGATCATCCTGAACCATCGACCTTTCCGCCAGAAACACATGCCCCATCCTCCGCGGCGCCGGATGCCCGACCGGAATGGACCTCTCCCCTTCCGGATCGTCTTCCTCAGCCAACCTACGCGCCGGCCGCCTTGGCTTTTGGGATTGTCCTCATCCTGTGGGGCTTCGTTACCACCTGGATCATCAGCCTGGTGGGAATGGCACTTTTCGCGGTTGCTCTGGCGATTTGGATCAGGGAGGTGCAGCATGCCGACGGATGATCAGTTCGCAGAGAGTTTGGGGGCCAGCGAAGAACCGGCCAGCCTCTCCAGGCGCGCCTTCTTAATCAAATTGAGCGCCATCGCTGGCACGGTGGCGGCGGCATTGGTGGCCTTGCCGATTGTCGGGGTGGTGGTATCCCCCCTAATCGAAAAGCCCAAAGAGATTTGGCGCAGTGTCGGACGGCTGGAAGATTTCCCATTGGGCCAGACTGTGCAGGTGAGTTTTGTCGACGCCTCCCCGCTTCCCTGGTCCGGCGTGACAGCCAAGACGGCCGCCTGGCTTCGGCGCGATGGGAAACAGGCATTCACGGCCTTCTCGATCAACTGCACCCACCTGGGGTGCCCGGTGCGATGGGTTTCAGGTGCGGACTTGTTCATGTGCCCTTGCCATGGTGGTGTCTACAACCAGGATGGGTCTGTGGCCGCCGGCCCACCCCCAAAACCCCTCGCCACCTACCCGACACGGATCCGAAATGGGATGGTTGAAATTCAGACCAGCCGCATTCCGATTTCTTCCTAGCCCGATGAGAGAGCATCTTATGTGCCCATACTTGCCTCTCACACCGCCTGCCGGGCGGACTGAGACACCGAAAGCGTCTGAAAGGAAGAGACATGAGCCTGCTTAGACGCGTGTGGGGTTGGTTTGACGATCGCACCGGGCTGACCGAAGTGCTTTCGCCCATCGCCTCTCATCTGGTGCCCCCCGGGACCAGCTGGTGGTATGTCTTCGGAAGCGCCACTTTGTTCGCCTTCATCGTTCAAGTGGTCACCGGCATCGCCTTGGCCACGATGTACGTCACCTCCACAGCCCATGCCTACCAGAGCCTGCAGTTCATCACACAAGACGCCCTCCTCGGACGTGTCCTGCGCGGTATCCATTTCTGGGGCGCCTCGGCCATGGTCTTGTTCGTCGGCGTTCACATGATCCGTGTCTTCCTCATGGGGTCATACAAATTCCCGCGCGAGGTGAACTGGCTCACCGGCGCCGGGTTGTTGCTCTTCACCATCGGCATGGGCTTCACCGGTCAGCTGCTTCGCTGGGATCAGAACGCCGTGTGGTCGGTGGTTGTGGGAGCAGCTCAGGCCGGAAGAATGCCCTTCATCGGCCAGCGCTTGGCCCAGTTCATCCTGGGAGGGGACGTCGTCGGCGGCGCGACATTGAGCCGCTTTTTCTCTTTCCACGTGTTCTTCATCCCGGCCCTCATCTTCGGGTTCATCGGTGTGCATCTGTACCTGGTCCTCCGCAACGGCATTTCCGAACCACCGGTTCTGGGTCACATTGTCGACCCAAAGACTTACCGAGATTGGTACAACCGGCTGCTCGAGAAGCGTGGCATCCCATTCTGGCCGGATGTCGCCTGGCGTGATGTCATCTTTGGAGTTGCAATGGTGGTCGGCGTGGTCGCCCTGGCGTTTCTACTGGGTCCCCCCGCATTGGGGAAGCCGCCGGATCCATCCATCGTCCAGGCGGACCCCCGGCCGGATTGGTACCTGCTTTGGTACTTCGCCGTGTTGGCGCTGATACCACCGGGGATCGAGTCATGGGTCATCATCGGTGCGCCGATGGCCTTTGGCATAGCGGTGATCTTGCTCCCCTTCTTGGGCAGCAAGGGTGAGCGCCACCCGCTTCGGCGGCCTTGGGCGATCGCCATCGTCATCGTGGCGGTGATGATGGTCGGCACGCTTTGGCGCCTCGCAGACCAGGCACCTTGGTCTCCCAACTTTTCTGCCCAACCCCTGACCGCACAGGATCTTGGGCCAACCAGCGACACCGTATGGGCAGGGTCCCAGCTCTTCTACGTCAAGGGCTGTCAGTTTTGTCACACCGTCAACGGGAAGGGGGGTCAGCGGGGACCCGATCTTTCGGATGTTGGCAGCCGATTGTCGAAACAACAGATCACCCTGCGCATCCTGAATGGCGGCACCAATATGCCTTCCTACGCTGCCACCATGAGTTCCTGGAGCGCTCAATCTACTGGTTGATTTCCTCTCGTCCCGCACTGGCCAATGAGTCTTCAGCGGGGCAAGGCCTTGAAAGACCGCGGATTTCATCGGTTGAGGACCGGCGCGAGGGATCCAGAGAGTTGTCGGAAACCATGGCGCATGCCCCGTCGGAGATCATGCTCGGCGGCAAGGAGTTAGTCACGATGACCAAGACAAGCATCATCCGGCTGGCGATTCTTTTCTCCACCGCAGTTTTTGCGGCCGGGTGCGTTGCCTCACCTTCACCCACATCACCCGCCCCATCAGCCACGCCAACTTCCGCCACTGCGAATGCTGGCGCTGGTCCACTTCAGCCGGCGGCCTTGGGCGCGCCTCTCTACATGCTGAACTGCGCGCCCTGTCATGGGTCCCAGGGCGAGGGGATCGATGCTCCCCCGCTTGCGAACAACACTTACATTCAGAATGCGAACAACCCAACCCTTGCCAAAACCGTGGAGATTGGCTTTCCTGGCACGGAGATGCCAGCCTGGCTGCGGACCAACGGCGGGCCGTTCAATCAGGATCAGATTCTGCAGGTGATCGCCTACCTGAGAACCCTTCAGCCGGCACCAAACGCTGCCGGGGCAACATCTGCCCCAACGGCCAGCGCCCCAGCCCCGACAGGCGATCCCGGAGCGGGGAAGCTCGTCTTTGGGACCTACTGCGCCGTCTGCCACGGCCCTCAGGGCGTACAGGGTCTTCCCAACCCAGGATCGGATGATGGATCCGTTCCGGTGCTGAACCCGATGGATCCGGAAATCGTGGGAGCCTCCGCCTCGGAGTTCTCAGCCAATCTGAAGGACATCCTGCAGAACGGCTCCATCCCGCCAGGCGACCAACCCCTTATCGTGATGCCTGCCTTTGGGCGAGCCAAGATGCTGACCGATCAGCAGATGGCAGATGTTATCGCTTACGTGGTCCAGCTAAACGCCGCCAAGTGAGGGGCGGGGCATCTTAGCCACCTCGGTCCATTGGGCTTTGTGAAATCTCTCACAATACGCGGGCTGGTCTTTGGCGCCAGCCTTGTGGGCCCTAGGCAACCGCCCACCAGTCTCGGCCTTCGACCAGCCCCCGCTCGACCAGCTGCTGCCGGATGAGCGCCCGGGCACCGCGCGATCCAACCGCTGCCAGCACCACTGGGCGCTCGTATCGCCCCCACCAATCCTCCAGATCCTCTACGGCGACAATCGGCCGTCCTCGGCGACTGCGGCCGATCTTCTTTGGATCGACATCAACAAAGGCTGCCAGCTCGGCCCCCTCGCGCAGCAGGTGCTTTGACAACCGCTTCCCCATCTGGCCGGCCCCCCACATGATCACCCCGTCCCGCTCAACCAAGGGGCCTCTGACCAGGTAGTGGGCCTTGGCGCGCAGGAAGTTCTCGACCGCATAGCGGCTGTCGGTGCGTGTCGCCCGATCGGCGTGCTCGCGCCACAGCAGGAGTATCTCCGGTACCTTGGCAAAGACCGCCCCGGCCTCATGCAGGCGCAGCCAGAGATCGTAGTCCTCCGGCCAACCGCGCTCCTGGTAGCCACCCACTTTCTCAACCCAACCACGCCGCATCATTACGCTCGGGTGCGCCAATGGGCTCTCGACAAAGATCTGTGTGGTGATTTCGGCGTGAGACACCAAGCTGTTGAGCCATTCGATGTATATCCGGAATCCCGCTCGCACGTCGGCCTCCGGGAAGGCACGCACCAGGCTGCCCAAAACAGCCAGATCGGGGTCGGCCTGCATGCGAGCAACTTGCTTGCTCAGGCGCTCTGGCAGCGAGATGTCGTCGGCGTCCATTCGTGCCACGAGGGGAGCTTGACTGGAGGCCAGGCAGGCATTCAGCGCCGGGATGATGCCTTGCTTCGTTTGACGGATCAGGCGCAGGCGACGGTCTTTTCTCTCCCATGCCGCCAGCCTTTCCGGCGTATCGTCATCCGACCCATCGTCGACGGCAATGAACTCAAGATCTCGGAAAGACCCGGCCAGCACCGACTCAACGGCTTCGTCGACGGTTTCGCCCGCATTGCGGCAGGGCATCACGACGGCCACTTGAGCCGTCACCTGGCCACCCCCGGGGACCTTTCAGGGATCGTGGCTCGCCGCAAGAGTCTATAATCCAAGCATCGGCCAACCGAGGCGTGAGGTTGGAAACCTCGGCAATCGCACATGAGAGGATATTCATGATCCAGCAAGGCTATGCGGACCTGCTTTCATCTGCGCCGGATCTGCTGAACCGGCTCTTGACTGCTCTGCTCATCGTCCTGGCCGCCATCGTCCTCTCGCGTTGGCTGTCGAAGGCCGTGCGAACCGCTGCCGGCCGCCAGGAGGATCGGGAGAACATCAGCCTGATCCTCTCCCGTCTCACCCGCTGGAGCATTCTCATCCTGGGGCTGACCCTGGCCGCTGAACAGATCATACCCAATGTCACCAGCCTTTTGGCCGGGCTGGGGATCGCTGGGTTTACCTTGGGATTCGCCCTTCAAGATGTGGCCAAGAACTTCATCGCCGGCCTATTGATCCTGCTGCAGCGTCCGTTCGAGATCGGCGACGTCGTCAATGTCTCCGGTTTCACGGGAACCGTGCTCGATATAAGCTTGAGGACGACCGACATTCGGACGGCCGATGGGCTGTTTGTCACCATCCCCAACGGAGATGTGTTCGTCAGTTCGATCACCAACTACACGCGGGCCCCAAAGCGCCGGATCGAGATCCAGGCCGGGGTGAGCTATGATGCCCAGCCTGAGAAGGTTAAACAAATCGCCTTGGAGGCCGTCCAAGAAGTGACCGGGTTGTTGGATCCCCCAGCACCGCAGGTCGTGTACAGCAATCTCGGGGACTCGGCGGTGGAGATTTCGGTCTACTACTGGGTGGATATGCTGAAGGTCGATTTCATGGAAGCCCGAGACGAGGGTGTTCGGGCCATCAAGGCCGCCTTCGAGCAGCAGGGCATCGATATGCCCTACCCCACCATGGCCGTCCTCCTACCAAAGGATGGCCCGCCAGAGAGCTAGCCCACAACAATCAGCTCGGGGTGACTCCGGGTCAGGGGAGTCCCGCCCTCCTCTCCCACCACGACCACATCTTCCACCCGCGCTGAAAAGCCCGCGTGCTGCGTGATGCTGGGCTCAACCGTAAACAGCATACCGGCTTGCAGGATCGTAGTATCCCCGGCGGTCAGAAATGGCGCCTCGTGGACGTCGAGACCGATCCCATGACCCAGACGATGCCGAAAGGCTTCCCCGAATCCAGCCTGTTCGATCACCTGGCGCGCGGCCGCGTCCGCCGTTTCCGCCTTGGCAGCCCCGGCTTTCAAAGCCTCGATCCCGGCCGATTGTGATGCCATCACCAAGCGATGGATCTCGGCCATCTCATCGTCTGGTTCCCCGAAGAACACCGTCCGTCCAAAGTCATAGCAGTATCCTTGGAAGATGGCGCCAAAATCAAACAGCACCGCCACCGGCGGATCCAACCGTCGGTTGAGCGTCTGCTCCGGCTGACCATGGATCAGGGGATGGTCGGGCCCCGAGCAGTAGAGCGAGGTCGTGAAGGACGGCCCGCGGGCACCCCGCCGGCGCAGCTGCAGGTCGACCTCCGAGATCACATCCAGCTCAGTCATCCCGTGTTTCAAGCTCTGGAGCACGGCCTCAAACGCGGCCTCCGTGACCTCGCCCGCCTGGCGCATGATATCGATTTCGGCGGCCGATTTGATCCGCCTCTGGGAGGCTAAGATCTCGGTTCCCGAAACGAAGCTCACCCCTGGGAGGAGCCCGGAGATCGCCACCACCGATTCTCCCGAGGTGGCATCTCCAATGGCAACTTGCCCGGCCTTGCGTGCGCCCAGCTGGCCCAGAACAGAGTCGACGGCCGAGAACGGATCGTCCCAATCGCCGAGAATGCGCTTCTCGATGCCCGCCTCGTGGCCCACCCCACTCAACTCGGACGACATGCGCGTCAGGGTGATTATCGGGTCGCCCTTTGCACCCACCCACACGCCTTCCAGCCACTCCCCGGGATGATGGACGGCACCGAAATTCGGAAATGGGCGCTGCACGCCGGTCAGGTACTGCATGTCGGCCGACACGGGGAAGAAAGCCGCTTCGGCCTTTCCCTGAAGATTTTTTTGGAATGTCCTGACGCGGGACAGATAGACGTCCATTCCTCGCCTCCTTATCAGCGCGATGTTGTTGGATGTATTGGGGAAATGCCTGGCATCCGGTCTGGACTAGAGGAAGTCCTCGGCGTAGTGGCAGGCGACCTGATGGCCTGGCCGCAGCTCCCTGAGTTCCGGCTCTTCGTCCGAGCAGTGCGGCAGGCGAGCGATCGGGCAGCGCGGGTGGAAACGGCAACCGGAAGGCGGATTGATGGCGCTGGGGATTTCACCTTCCGGCAGCGGAACCGTGCGGCGCTCCTTGGGGTCGGGCACCGGTACGGCAGCCAGGAGCGCCTGCGTGTAGGGATGCAGCGAGTGTCCGTACACCTCGCGCAGCTCCCCGACCTCCACCAGCTTGCCCAGATACATGATCCCGATCCGGTCGCAGATGTACTTGGCGGTGGCCAGATCGTGCGTGATGAACAGGAACGTCAAATCGAACTCGCGTTTGAGCTGCTTCATCAGGTCCAACAGCAGCGATCGCACGCTTACATCGGCCATGGCAATCGGTTCATCGGCCAGGATCAGATCGCAGCCCGTGATCAGGGCCCTAGCGATGACCACCCGCTGGCGCTGACCGCCGGAGATTTGGTGGGGATACTTGTCCAGATAGTACTCCGCCGGGCTTAGGCCAACCTTACCCAACATCTCGACCACCATGCTGTGGTATTCACTCTTGCGTTCGGGAAAGTGAATCTGGAGCGGATGGGTGAGCGCCTCTTCCACCGACATCCGGGGGTTCAGCGAAGCCATAGGATCCTGGTAGATGACCTGCATCCGCTGTCGCAGCAGTCGCAGCTCCTCCGGACTGAGCTGATCCAGGTCGATACCGTCGAACAGAACCCTGCCCTCAGTAGGTGTTTCTAAGTGAATGACCAGCCGGCCGGTGGTGGACTTGCCGCTTCCGCTTTCGCCTGCCAACCCGAAGACCTCTCCCTTGTGGATGGAGAACGAAATCCCGTCAACGGCCTTGACATAATCCACCTGCCGGGACATCAATCGATCGAGAAAACCAGACTGGATGGGAAACCATTTCTTCAGGCCGGTCACTTCTACCAGGTTGCCCTCGTCGTGAGGTGCGGGGGTGGTCTTCTCGCTCATCCTTCGGCCTTCACTGTCGGCATTTCCTTTTCAGGGTGATCCTCATACAGCCAACAATGGACAAAGTGCTCGTCGACTGCCGGTTGGAGGTGGGGCGCAAGCCGGGAACAGATCGGCATAGCGCTTGGACATCGGGGATGAAAACGACAGCCGCTGGGCGGGTTGACCAGATTGGGAGGCTCGCCACCCATCCGATACAGATTGTCGGCCTCGGTGAGGCTGATGTTCGGGACCGATTGGAGCAGCCCCTGTGTGTAGGGATGCAGAGGTCGATCGAACACATCCTCGACGTCCCCGACTTCCGCCATGTGCCCGGCGTACATCACCGCCACGCGGTCGGCGACTTCTGCCACCACTCCGATGTTGTGGGTAATGAGGAGGATTGTCAGCCCAAACTCCTCCCGCAGCTCGCGCAGCAGATCGAGGAACTTGGCTTCCACGATGACGTCCAAAGACGTCGTCGGTTCGTCGGCGATCACCAATTTGGCGTGCAGGGCGAGGGCAAGTGAGATCATCACCCGCTGACGCATCCCGCCCGACATCTGATGGGGATAGTCGTCAATACGTTCGCTGCGAATACCGAGGCGCTCGAACAATTCCTCCGCCCGCTGCCGTGCCAAATGCTCAGAGCTGGGCTCGTGCGTACGGATGGTCTCGGAGATATGGTCGATGACCCGCTGCACGGGGTTGAGCGACGTCATTGGGTCTTGGAAGACCATGCCCAATTCCGCGCCCCGAACTTGGCGCATCTGACCGTCGGAAAGAGTCATCAGATTTCGGCCATCAAACCACAACTCCCCGGCGGTGATCTCTGCCGGGCCGGTATGCAGCCGCATCAACGCCTTGCCCAGGGTTGACTTGCCACAGCCCGATTCGCCGACAAGGCCGAGGATCTCGCCGCGTTTGATGTCCAAAGAGACATCATCCACTGCGCGGACGGTACCGCTCCGCGTGGTGTAGTCGACACTCAGATTGCGAACAGAATAGAGGATATCGTCGGTCATCAGCGTTCCCTAAGCTTGGGGTTGAAGATCTCCGTCAGTCCTTCGCCCATCATGCTGAACGCCAGAACGACGAGCATGATCGCCAAGCCGGGGAACGTGATCATCCACCAGGCTGTCTGAATGAACCGCTGGCCGCGCGCCAGGTCGATCCCCCAATCGGCGATGGTCGGCGGCAGCCCCAGACCGAGGAAAGAAAGCCCCGCTCCGGTGAGAATGGCGTCGGCGATATTGACGGAGAAGATGATCGCCACCGAAGGGATGACGTTGGGGAAGATGTATCGGCGCAGGATCTCCATGCTGCGGGCGCCCAGGCTGCGGGCTGCATCCACGTACAGCTCTTCCTTAACGGCCAATGTTTGGCCGCGCACGATGCGATAGTAGGTGGGAATGTAGAGCACGGCGATGGCCACAATCACATTCAGCACGCTGGGCCCAAGCACGGCCGTGATAGCGATCGCCAGGATGAGGCCGGGGAAAGCATACATGCTGTCCATGACCAGGCTGAGCAAGCGGTCGATGGGACCGCTTGAATAGCCGGCGAACAATCCCAAAGGCACGCCCAGCACCAAAGCTACGATGGAGGCGCTGAAGCCGATGATCAGCGCGATCCTTGTGCCCCAGATCAGGCGGCTGAACACATCCTGGCCGATTTCATTCGTGCCGAGTAGGAATCCCCCCGCCGTGGCGGTATCGCCTGTGATCGGCTGACCCTCACGCAGTCCCGAGAACTGGTTTGCGATCTGTTCATACTCGATTTGGCGAACCACAACCGCGTCAACTTGACCATCCTGCAAAGCTTGCAGTGTGGCCTTAAGCGTGTCAAAGCGCTCGATCCTGGGCCGGAGTCTCAGTCCATCGGGGCCATTCTTGAGTTGCTCGTCAATTTTCTGGGACTCCTGATTGAGGGCGCCAGCGGTCGGCACGCCCAGCAGGACACCTACCGTCGGTCGGGGGGTACCCGGAGGCGCTGCCAGATCGCGCAGATTATTGGCGCTCGAATCGCTGCGCACGACCAGCACTGGCAGGTCGGGCCGGGCGCCTGGCGCCAAGAAACGCGGTCCCACAAGTTTGTCATAGGGATAGGGGGCGAAGACTTGAGGGATGATGGCCAGGGTGATGAAACCAACCACCATCACCGCCGAAATGGCGACGAACCACCAATCCGGACCGTACCAGTGACGTGAAATCAGGAGCCGACGAACGAACCCGACATCGGCAAGTTCATCCCGCCAGGTCGTGGCGTCCGGAAGCTGTTCTGGTGCGGTATCTTGGGGGATCGCCATGACTCAGTACCTCACCCTAGGGTCGACCAACGAGTAGATGATGTCCACAGCCAGGCTGATCAGCGCCACGAAGAGGGCAAAGACGGTGATCACGCTCTGGACGGCCGTGTAATCTCTGCCCGAGATGCGCTCCACCAAGTAGCTGCCCATACCGGGCCACGAGAACACGGTCTCGGTCAGGACCGCTCCGGCCAACAGGATGGCGACCTGCAGACCGATCAAGGTGATGACGGGGATCATGGCATTCTTCAGGGCGTGCACGTAGACAAGCACTCGCTCGCGAATCCCACGGGCCCGGGCCGCAGCGATGAAGTCCGATTGGATGGTCTCAATGACATTGATGCGGGTCAAGCGCACGAACACGCCCGAGAGGATCAGGCCAAGGGTCACCGTCGGCAGCACAAGATGCAAGGCCACAGATCGCAAAGCGGGCCAGTTGCCGCTGATGAGCGCGTCGATGGAGTAGACATTGGTGACGTGCTTCAAGGTCGTACCCACGACGGGGTCGATTCGCCCAGCGATGGGCAAGATGTTCAATCGAACCCCAAAGAAGAGCTGCAGCATCAAACCCAGCCAGAAGATGGGCAAGGAGTAGATGATCACGGAGTAGAGCCGCAAGGCATAGTCCATCGTCCGCTTGCGCTTGGATGCGGCAAAGGCACCGCCATAGATGCCGATCAGCAACGCCAGGATGGAAGCTGGCACCACCAACTCAAGGGTGGCAGGGAAGCGCTCGCTCATCTCATCCACGATAGGACGGTGTCCTCCGACCAGCGAGTTGCCGAAATTGAAGGTGACGACCCCCCCGAGAAACCTGCCATATTGAACGAGCAGAGGATCGTTCAGGCCCAGCTGTGTCCGGATGCGCTGAATGGTCTCGGGGCTGCCCTTGGGGCCCAGGGCCGATCTCACCGGATCGCCCGGCAAGACACGCATAATGAAGAAGACCAGGCTGGCGAGGATGAAAACCATCGGCACGGTCAGGGCCACCCGAGTCAGGATATAACGCCGCAGACCAGCCGAGCCGCGCACGAAGATATAGGTCAGCCCGAGCAGGGCCGGTACGCCAATGACAATGAAGATAAGTGCGAAGGGCGAAACAGGCATGATGATATGGGGTTGGGGCGGGCCTTGCGGCCCGCCCCTCTTCCGCTCTACTGAGTCTTGCTCAGTGTAGAGTAGTTGAATTCCATCGTGGGGCCGATGTTCAGCGTCTCAGGCGACGCGTACATCGAATCACCCTGGATGTTGCTGCGGAACACGACGTTCTCAGGGGTGATGATGATCGGCACGGACACAACCAGGTCGGCGTAGACGTCCTGCGCCTGCTGGTAGAGATCAGCCCGCTTGGCCTGATCCGTCTCGGTGTCCGCCTGCTGAAGCAGATCCACCAGTTTCTTGGCCTTGTCGTTGATCGGCGTGCCGGTGGTGCTGCCTTCAGTCGGCGTCGTCACATTGGTGCCCTCGCCGCCGTTGTATACGAACGGATCGAGGTAGTTGGACGAGTCAGGATAGTCAAAGAACCAGCCCAACACACCGATGGCATACGACTCGCCACCCGTGAGCGCCGTAACGTAGGTGCTCCACTCCTGCGCCTGCAGGTCGACCTGGATAGCCCCGGTGGCCTCGAGTTCCTGCTTGATGATCTGCATCCAGGAGGCCGTCTCGGCACCGTAGTGCTCAGGCGGGTACCACATCTGGAGCTTCAGGGGGTTGTCGGCCGTGTAGCCGGAGTTGGCCAAAGCTGCTCTGGCCTTGTCCAGGTCAGGCGCGGCGTACATTGTGTCGAACGCCTCGTTGGCGCCGATGAATCCCGGTGGGACCATCGAGTACAGCGGTGTCGCCTGGCCGGCAAACACCGTGTCCGAAATTTCGTTGCGGTCGATCGCATAGGCCACAGCCTTGGCCACATTGGGGTCATCCATCGGGGCCATGGTGTGGTTGACGATCAGGTAGCGGATGCTGCCGGCCGCAATCTTGCCCACGCTCAAGCCGTCAACTGTCTTGAGCTGGCTGATCAAGTCGGTGCCCAGGTAGCGCCAGGCGATGTCGATGTCGCCGTTCTGCACGGCCAAGGCCATGGTCTGCGGATCGGAGAAGTAGCGCACGATCACGCGATCGACCTGCGGCTTGAGCTCGCCGTTGTAGTAGGGGTTGGGCTCAAAAACGATCTGCTCGCCGGCCGTGAACTGGCTCACGTACCAGGGCCCGGTGCCGTAGATCGGGGCCTCGGGGAACAGGTTGCATTTGTCAGCCGGGAAGCTTTTCGGGTCAGCGGGCAGGTAGGCCCCGCTGGCCAGAATTTGCGGGAAGTAACCGACCGGCTGCTTCAACTTGAAGACAACCGTGTGATCGTCGGGGGCCGTGACGCTGTCCAGATAGGGTGTGGCCAGGGCGCCGGCGACGCCGTTGGGGCAGTCGGGGCCGATGGTCAGCAGGCGGTTGAGCTGCTCAGCGTACGCCGTGGCCGTCAGATCGGTGCCATCCCCGAACTTGACCCCATCACGCATGGTCAAGGTGTAGGTCAGGCCGTCTGCCGAGATGTCCGGCATGGCGGTGGCCAGGCCAAGGCCCAGTTCGGCCGTGCCGGGCTTCCACTTCAAGAGACCCTCGTCGATGTTCTTGAGGACCTCCCAGTCACGGGTGGCGTAGGCATCCGCAGGGTCGAAGCTGGCGATCTTGTCCGTGGTCCCGATCACGATCGTGGTCGGGCCCTGGGTCGCCGCGGGGGCTTCGGTCGGTGCCATAGCCTCAGTCGGCTGCATGGCTTCGGTCGGCTGAGCGGCCTGTGTGGGGGCCGCGGCTGGCTGACCGCCGCACGCCACCAACAGCATGCTGGATAGCACAAGCAAGCTGACGATGGTTAATACGTTTCGGCGATTCACGTTCTCTCCTCCTGAAATTCGTGTTTCGGATATGCGTCAAGCTCAGATTTTATACGAATCATCTGTCGTCGAGGTCTGCACCTCCCTCCTCTGGGAAATATTGCCTTCATCCTGGTTAGGACAAGCCAAGCGAACCCGTCCAGGGTGCTCTGGCTTGGGGAAGCGCGCCAAGAGGCCAGGCGCGCTAGTATTGAATAGTATCCCGAGTCCAGCCAAGCGTCAACATCAACCTGCTGATTCGCGACTCGCCGGCAAACCCGGATGAGAGCAGATATCGGGCACATCCGGCCTGTTTACGCGAACCTCTTGTCTTGATACTACGCAAGAATCGGGCTTCAGGTTCAAGCCCTAATCATCGTCGATATCCGGGGCCAGCCTGGTTCCATCGGGCAATATGGCGTGTTTGGGGACGATAACGATCCCGGCTTGCACGCTGAACCGCTCGCTTTCGAAACTCTCGCCGGGAGAGAATGGGCGGATGGTCACGTCCATGCCAATGCGGGCGTTCTTGTCAATAATCGCGCCGTGGATGCTGGAGCCGGCGCCAATGCCGATTGGCGGGGCTCCTTCAGATCGCCGGCGCGACTCCGCTTCGTAGTAGTCAGCGCCCATGATGATCGAATCTTGGATCTCAACGCCGGCGCCGATCTGGCTGCGGATTCCGATCACCGAATGACGGATATCCGCTCCCTGGATGAAACACCCTTCGGAGAGCAGGACACGATCCAGCTTCACGTCATATGTCCGCGTCCCGGGCAAGAATCGAGGATGGGTGAATATGGGCTGGTTCCGTTCATGGAAGCTGAACGCCGGATCAGGATCGGTGAGGTCGAGGTTGGCCTGGAAAAAGGCCCGGATCGTACCCACGTCTTCCCAATAGCCGTCAAACGGAAAAGCATACACCCGCCGGGTCTCGAGCGCCGCCGGCAGCACGCCCGACCCGAAGTCATCGTGCGGGGACTTCAGCAGGCTTTCTAAGACAGGGAATTTGAACAGGTACAGGCCCATGGAGCCGAAATAGGGCGCCTGGCGATCCTCGCGCAGGGCGAACGCCTGTCTTTCGGCCTGTGTCTTTGGTTTTTCGGCGAAGGCTGTGACGCGACCGTCGGACTCAAGCTTGACCAAGCCGAACCTTCCGGCTTCATCTTCGCCCACCGGTTTCACGGCGATGGTGACATCGGCCTGATGCTCCCAGTGGAAAGCTGCCAAGCGTGCGTAGTCCATGCGATAGAGGTGATCCCCGGCCAGAACGAGGACATCCTCGGCTCCGGTCACCTGGATTTCGAACAGCTGCTTCCGCACCGCATCGGCCGTTCCCTGGTACCAATCTGCGCTGGTTAGCGTTTGCTCGGCAGCCAGGATTTGTACCCATCCGGGATGGATCAAATCGAAGTGGTAGGTTTGGACAATGTGGCGGTGGAGGGAGACTGAGTTGAACTGGGTGAGGATGGCCACACGCTGGATCCCAGAGTTCAGGCAGTTGCTGACCGGGATATCCACCAAACGATACTTGCCGCCGATTGGAACGGCCGGCTTGGCGCGAAGCTTGGTCAGCGGCCAGAGACGGCTGCCCCGGCCTCCCCCAAGAACCAGACCCAGAATATCCTGCATGCCCATGTGCGATGCCTCCAGGCCGGGAGAGCGATGCTCGCCTTCATTCTATTACGGATACCGCGGGGTCCCTAGCGGATAGCGTACCCGAGGACGATGGCGACGGCAGCCCCAACCGTCACACTCAAAGCATTGACCAGGTCGTTGTCAAGCCAGCGCCAGCCGCGCAGCCATTAAGTCTGATTCCCACACACATGGGCCGGATAACGTTCGGTTTCCTTTTCGCAGCTTGGACACCAGTAAATGGCCTGGACCGTGGCACCCAGGAAGCTGTCAAACAACGACCCGCCCAGCCCGGCCAGCATGCCCCATAGGATCCATCTGGGTTCGCCGGAACCGGCCCAGGCCAGGGCGCCAATCAAACCAGCTCCCGCCAGGCTGGCAAGGACTCCCACCAGGGACACCGCGCCGGAGGTCCCCGGGTCTGCCGGTTGACCACCCACAATGCGCCGGGGTGGGCGCGATGACAACACGCCCAGCTCAGTGCCCCAAGTGTCGGCGTTGGCCGCCGCCAGGGCGCCCGCCATGCCCAACAGCCACAGCGGTGCACCACTGATCCCGTACACAGCCGCCAGCGCGGCAGCCAGACCGCCGTTGGCCAGCACTTGGCTGGCATCCCGCCGGGAATCCTTGGAGAATTTCTCCGACAAGGCTCGCTTCGGTTCCCGCCCCACGCCCGACAATGCGCTGGACGAGATGAAGAAACCCAACAGAAGTACCGCTGCTGGCCAGCCACCCAGCCCAAACGTCACGCCGCCGACCACGGCGGCGGCCAGCGCACCGGATCCGGAAAGGGCTTTGACCCGGTAGCTGACAACCGCAACCAACATGGCCAAGCCGATGCCGGCCAGGATTTGGGAGGCATTCAGGGCCGACATCGCCTGCAACCTGTGGATAACTCACGCGTAGGCTGTGGAAAACGTGGCCTGAACGGTGGAGAAACCATGCCTAGGCGTTGGACATGAGGTGGAGGACGGCGCCCCAGAGGAGCACCCCAGCGGCCAAGGCGATGGTCCACACTGTATAGGCGAGCCGTCGATCATCCTCGCCTCGGTACAGCCAGGCCCCCAAGCTCAAGTCGACCAGCCACAGCACGCCAGCCATGAAGGGCAACAGCAGCAACCGCCCCGGTGGCGCCGGTGCGGCCGGATTTCCAAACGCGTCAAATCCAAACGGGACGGTGCTGGGCAACCCGGGTGCCCGCCAGCCGACAAAAGCCAACAGCGCCAGCGGCAGCGCTGCGCCGACGAGTATGAGCGTCCGTGCCCACCGGTCCGCCCATACATCCGTGAATACGAACGCCGGGCGTTCCGAATGCGCGGCGATCGGCTGAAGCGAGCCCAGACGCGTGGCCTCTGTGAAATATTTCACAAATCCCTGCGGGTCGGCCGGCGCGATCAGCAATTGGGAATGACTCGAGACGAGCAGCACGCCCTCGCCGAGTCCATTGCCGGCGAAGATCTCCATCGCCGGCTGATGCTCGGCTTCCGCCATCGCCACCACGCAACCCGGCCACCACCACCCCAACGCCGGCCGGGGGGCGGCTTCCGCATCGCCCAGCAGCCTCACCGATTCGATTTGTCCCAAGGGGATTTGCTCGTGCGCCAGACCCCAGCGCAGGTAGAACCCTTCCCGGTCGATTCGGTAGACGGCGGTCCAAAGACCGTACAGGCGGTACCCGACGACCACCATCAAGGGCAGGGAGATGAGAGGCAGGAGAACCCACAGGATGATCAGGGGTGTGACCGGAGAGACGTTCAACTGGCTCAGCCCCCCCACGGCGGCCGCCAACAACACGAGCAGGAATGCCGCTCCAATCAGGGTGCCCAGGCTTCGACGAGGTGTGAAATCCATGTCAGGATGAGAACGGGGTGCCGCCAACGGACGGCACCCCGAGACGCGATCAGACCCAGAAACGCACTAGTTCACCGCCGCCGGTTGGTCCACGAAGACCGGAGCGTTCCATTCACGGTAGGCAGCCATTCGTCCGCGCACGACATCGTCATACAGCTGCCTTAGTTTGGTGGTCAAGGGGCCCATTTCGCCGCCTCCAACCGGGCGGTGATCGACCTGAGTGATGGCTGTTACTTGAGCCGCCGTTCCGGTCATGAACAGCTCGTCCGCCAGGAAGATCTCGGTTCGGTCTATCGACCGCTCGACGACTTCAACCCCCAACTCCTTCTTGGCCAGCGTCATGATCGTCCAGCGCGTGATGCCCTCCAGAATATTGTCGGTCACCGGAGGCGTGATCAGTTTGCCGCGGCGCAGCATGAACAGGTTTTCGGCGCTTCCTTCGGAGAGATGTCCGTCCCGGTTCAAGACCAACGCTTCATCGAAGCCGGCCTGAACCGCATCGGACTTGATCAGCGCCGAATTGACATAGGCGCCGGTGATCTTGCCTCGAGCGGGGATCATGTTGTCGTCGATTCGCCGCCAGGATGAAACGGTGACATGCGCGCCCTGGTCGCGCTCGACGTAGCGGCTAAAAGGCACAGCGAACATGGCGACTTCATCGGTCAAATCATGCAGCCGCACGCCGATGATCTCGTCCGCCTTGTACACGAGGGGGCGGAGGTAGCAATCTTCGCGATAACCTTCCGCTCGAAGCAGCTTGAGCGCGATGTCACGCAGTTCTTCCGCCGATAGCTCGACTTTGCATCTGAGAAGCTGGGCTGACTCCCGCAAACGTTTGAAATGGTCAATGGGGCGGAATACGAACAGCTGCTTTTCCTCGCTGTTCCAGTACCCGCGCACCCCGCCAAATGCGCCCGTCCCATAGTTCAAGGCATGGGTCATAATGCCCACCTTCGCCTGATCGTACGGGACGATCTTCCCCTGGAAATATGCATACTTCGGAAGGGTCACGCTGACTTGCCTCCTACCAGGCTTGGGTCAAACGACGAGCGAGTCGAGGGGAGTGAGGGGCACGGTGCGATACTTAGTCTGGCTCTTTGATTATAGGACGCGCCATAGGCAGTGACAAGAAGCCTCCCCTATCGTTGGCCTACTTTTTCCCAACGCCTTGCACAACCTTCAGCTCGTTTTCAACCCGCCGCACGCCGTCCACCTCTGCCGCCACCTGCGCCACGCTGTCCTTGAGAGGCTGCGTGGGGACGCTGCCGATGAGACGCATGGTGCCGAAATATGCCCTCAAGAGGACGCTTCCCGGTGCCAGGCTTTCCGTCGCAGGCGATGTCGCCAGGGCCCGGGCGACCCTGATCTCAAGTTCTGCATCGACCACCAGGGGCAGATCCAAGGCGGCGACTCCCGGAACACCCCGTACGATGTTCCCGATCGAGTCTTTGATCACGCGCGACCGGACCCATCCCTGAAGTTGGACGTTGCCGGAATGATCCACATCCATGCGGATCGGCACATGGCTGCTCCGAACAGGCTCATAGGCCATCAACGCCTGTTCGATTAGGCCTTCGAGGTCTTCGGTTTCGAGCAGGCGTGGAGAGGGTGCAGGCATGGGGGTCGCCTCCTGAGGACGGGCTGTCAGCGAATTATACCTTCGCCCACCTGGGCCCCATAAAGCGAAGACCGGGACCCGATGTTGCTGCTCCGGGTCCCGGCCAGGATTTACTCTACGTTTCGGGCGATCATGCCTCTCGGAATTCGCCCTCGACGACATCGCCTTCGGCCTCACCAGGCCCACTGGCGCCGCCGTTTGACGGGCCGGCCCCGCCGGCCTGCTCGGCCTGCATCTGTTGGCCAAGCGCGTAACTCGCCTGCTGGACCTGCTCGGTCAGGCTCTTGATCTGGCTCAGATCCTCGCCCTTGATCGCTTCGCGCAGCTCAGCGATCTGCGATTCGATCTTCTGACGGTCGTCGGCTGGCACTTTGTCGCCCAATTCGTTGAGCGTCTTCTCCGCCTGATAGGCGATGGTGTCGGCAGCATTGCGAGCGTCGATCAGCTCGCGCCGCTTCTCATCCTCGGCCTGGTGCTTCTTGGCCTCCTGGACCATCCGGTCGATATCGGATTCGTCCAAGTTGGTCGAGGCCGTGATCGTCACCTTCTGCTCGCTCCCGGTTGCTTTGTCCTTGGCCGAAACGTTGATGATCCCGTTGGCATCGATGTCAAAAGTGACCTCGATTTGCGGGACGCCGCGCGGTGCGGAGGGAATGCCCTCCAAGCGGAATCGGCCCAGAGTCATATTGTCGGTGGCCATGGGCCGTTCACCCTGGAGAACGTGGATATCAACGGCCGTCTGGTTGTCCTCAGCCGTAGAGAAGATCTCTGACTTCTTCACGGGTATGGTCGTGTTGCGCTCGATCAGCGTGGTCATCACCCCGCCCAGCGTTTCGACGCCGAGGGACAAGGGAGTGACGTCCAGCAACAGGACATCTTTGACCTCACCGCCAAGCACGCCACCCTGAATGGCGGCCCCCACTGCCACTACCTCATCCGGGTTGACGCCCTTGTGCGGATCCTTGCCGGTAAGCTCACGCACCAAGTCCTGGATCATCGGCATGCGCGTGGCGCCGCCGACCAGCACGACTTCGTTGAGTTCTTGCGCCTGGGTCTTGGCGTCTTTGAGAACCGATTCAAACGGCACTCGGCAGCGGGAGACGAGGTCCTCTGTCAGCTGTTCCAGTTTGGCCCGGGAAATCTTCATTTGAAGATGTTTCGGGCCGGAGGCGTCGGCGGTAATGAAGGGAAGATTGAGCTCGGTCTCGGTCACCGTCGACAGCTCGATCTTGGCCTTCTCGGCGGCTTCCCGCAGCCGCTGAAGGGCTTGCTTGTCACCCCGGAGATCGATTCCCTGATCCTTCTTGTATTCTTCGGCCACATAGTTGACGATGCGCTGATCCCAGTCGTCGCCACCCAGGTGTGTGTCACCATTGGTCGCCTTGACTTCGATCACGCCGTCTCCGACCTCGAGCAGGCTGACGTCGAACGTCCCACCGCCCAAGTCAAAGACCAAGATGACTTCGTTTTCCTTCTTGTCCAGTCCGTAGGCCAGCGCGGCCGCCGTCGGCTCATTGATAATGCGCATGACCTCCAGCCCGGCGATCTTGCCGGCATCCTTGGTGGCCTGGCGCTGTGAGTCGTTGAAGTAAGCGGGAACCGTGATCACTGCCTGGTTCACGGGCTCGCCCAGATAGGATTCGGCATCCTGCTTGATCTTGGCCAGGATCATGGCCGATATCTCCTGCGGCGTGTACTCTTTGCCCGTGGCTGGCACCTTGACCAGCACGTCGCCGCTCGGCCCCTCGATGGCTTCATAGGAGACCATCTTGCGTTCTTCTTCAACTTCGTCAAAACGACGTCCGATGAATTGCTTGATGGAATAGACGGTGTTGTCTGAGTTCACCACCGCTTGGCGCTTGGCCGTCTGACCGACCATACGCTCACCGTTCTTATTGAATGCCACAACGGACGGCACCAGCCGTCCACCTTCGGCGGTCGGGATCACCGTTGGGTCGCCACCTTCCATGACGGCCACAACGCTGTTCGTGGTCCCCAGGTCAATTCCGATAATCTTCGACATGTGATGTCACCTCACTCTTTTCTTCATGATGGACCCCACTTAATAAGAGGGGTCAGGAAAAGGTCACGTTCATCATAGTTCAGGCACGCAAGAGGAAGATTAACGTCGAACCACCGGGCAGTGCTAACTCTAAGTTAACGCCCGAAGACTATATTTTGTATAGCAATCGGTACGCTCAAGTGCGTACCTTCATTGAGACCGTAGTAGCAAAGGTGGTAGAGCTGCTTATGAATGACCTTGGATTGCTCATCTTGCGCCTGGTGGTTGGGTTGACACTGACCGCACACGGCGCGCAGAAACTGTTCGGTTGGTTTGGCGGCCCAGGGATCGAGGGTTGGACCGGCATTCTGTCACAGATGGGGGTGCGGCCGGCGCGGGTCTGGGCCTGGCTGCATGCCTTGATGGAATTCGTCGGAGGCTTGATGCTTGGCATTGGCCTTCTCACGCCCCTGGCCGCGGCCGGGCTGGCATCGGTGATGGTGATGGCCATCGTCAAGGTCCACTGGAAGAATGGATTCTTCAACAAGAACGGCGGCATCGAGTTTGCCTTGGCCATGCTGGGCGGGATGATCGCCATCGGTCTGAGCGGACCTGGTGCCTACGCACTAGATCCCCAATCGCTCTTCGGATGGAGTTCGACAGCCCTGTTCCTGGTCGCGTTGCTGCTCGGCCTGCTGGTTGACAGCCTGGTACTGGCCAGCACAGCTGTCGGGACCGGGCAGCGCCATACCGCCTGACTCTCAGGCGTTCTTGGCCAAGGCCGCTGCGAGTGCAGCGGCCTTGGCCTTCCCATGTATCTCGGAGCGACGGCTCATCTGAGATAATCCTTGCAGGGTCTTGTTGGCAACCCGCCGGCCAAGAAGGATGCCATGAGCAAGCGATCTTCAAAATCCAGATCCGGAAGGTTGCGCCCAAGTTGGCTCGGGGTCCTGATCGCCCTGATCGCAGTATCTGGAGGGCTGTTCGGCTGGCAGTGGTGGACGCAACGATCGAGTGCGCCGGCCGTGTCCGCGGCGCGCATTGCCGAGCAGCACAGCCGCGGCCCGGAGACAGCCAGGGTCACGATCATCGAATACGGTGATTTTGACTGCCCGACCTGCAAGGCCTATTTCAACTCAGGCATCCTCCAGCGCATTCAAAAGACCTACCCGAGCCAGGTTCGCCTGGTCTTCCGCCACCTGCCGATCATCACCCCCGCATCCCCCAAGCTGGCAGAGGCTTCCGAGTGTGCCGCCGATCAGGGCGCGTTTTGGCCTTTCCACGATCTGCTCTTTGAAATGTCGCCCACCCAGCCCTCCCAGATGCCGGATCTCGCCCGGCGGCTCGGACTGGATGTCGTTGCCTTCACATCCTGCCTCAACAGCAACCGCTATGCCGGCCTGGTCCAGGCGGAGACGCAGGAGGGCTTCCAGCATGGGTTCCACGCCACACCGTCCTTCCTAGTCAACGGTGAACCGCTTGTCGGCCCGCCGTCCTACGACCAATTGCAGCAGCGGATCGACACCATCCTGCAGCCCACGCGATAAGGAGCCTTATCCATGTCCGATTTGGACGATTTCCGGAAACAAAAGGACGATTTCTTCAGACAGAGCCCGCAAAGCCCGCTTTCCCCACAACAGCAGGCTGACTTCGACGGTCTGCGCTATTTCCCTGAGAACCCTGGCTTGGATCTGGAAGTCGAGGTGTCTCCATTCGATGAACAGCAGACGATCCAGATGCAAACCACCACCGGCGACGTCCAAACCTATGAGCGCTATGGCCGTTTCGCGATTGAGGTCGACGGACAGACCGCTGAGCTGACCGTGTACCACAACCAGCACGGCTACTTTCTCCCCTTTGTAGACTCGCTGCGGGGAGATGAGACCTACGGCGCCGGGCGCTACCTCGAACCGGAGCCGTTGGGAGGCGATCGCTTCCAGGTGGATTTCAACTATGCCTACAATCCCTACTGCGCATACAACGATGCCTGGTCATGCCCGATCACGCCCGCCGAGAACAGGATCCAGGTGCCGATCCGCGCCGGCGAGAAGGTCTTCCACGACCCGGAGGGTTGAGCACCTGCCGGGACGCTATTGTGAAATCTCTCACAAACAGCGGGGTGGAGCGCCATATCTGGCGGGCATTGATTTGACAGGCGGCGCGGGTGGGGGTATCATCCCCAACCATTGTGGAACCGGTACCCAACCCCAACCCCCCAAAAGACTTCGCCCATCCGATTGAAGCCGAATTCGCCCGGCTGCTGGATTTCTACCGCATCCCCTGGTGCTACGAGCCGACGACCTTTCCGTTGGCCTACGGACCCGAGGGAGCCATTGCGGAGGCCTTGACGCCGGATTTCTATCTGCCTCCGTTCGATCTCTACGTGGAGCTGACCACTCGCCGCCAATCGACACTGACCCGCAAACACCACAAGATCCGGCGCCTGAACGAACTGTATCCTCAGGTCGAACTGAGGTTGCTAAATCGTCGACAGATGCGCAGCCTCCTATATAAGTATGACCTCCAGGATCGCCTGCCGCGGCTAATCGGTGCCCCCAACGCCTAACGCACAGCCATCGGTCGATGGCATCGAGGTCGGCCCGATCGTCTTCGATACGGATCAGATCCGCAGCGGTGTCTCGCGCCTGGCCGCGGCAATCTCCGGCGACTACCCAGACGGAGACCTGGTGATGGTCGGCATCCTCCCCGGCGTGATCTTCTTCCTCGCCGATCTGGTCCGATCCCTTTCCATCCCGGTTGAGTTGGATCTGATGGCCATCACCCGCTTCGGTCCGCCGGAGGAAACCGGGGGCGAGGTGCGCATCCAGCGGGACATTGAAGCCGACATCCGCGGCCGCCCGGTTCTGCTCGTCGAAGACATTGTCGACACAGGATTGACAGTACACCACTTGATGGGCGCACTCGTGCCGCGCCAGCCGGCATCAATCAAGATCGCCGCCCTTCTCGAACGCCCCGATCGACGTCTGATCCGAGTCCCTCTGGCATACACTGGCTTCCAGGCGCCAGAGGACTTCCTTGTCGGCTACGGGCTCCAGTATCAGGGCCGCTATCGGCAGCTCCCATACATCGCCCAGCTCGCACCAGAAGATCAACCACCTGGCGCCTGAGCGCACATCCTCGAAAACAAAAAGGCCGAGCCTGTTCGGCTCGGCCAGTCTCTTAAAAGGGGTGAGAGAGACCCCGAGTAACTTACATCCGTTCCCAGTTTCCGGTCGATTACTTGCTTCAGTTCCAGGAACTGAAGCCGCCTACGCTGGCCCCCGATCGGCCGGTGCCCGAAGGCCCTTGCCGCTCGCTCGCTGGTTTCCCTGGCCCGAGGGCCTTTCCGCCAGCCTCCGGTTCTTCTGCATGAGATGAACCGCTCGCCAACTTCAGTTTGTTTTCTTCGACCTTCCCCTGAGATCGTCTCTGGGCTTCAGGGAGCCTCTCTCAGTGGGGACATCCTAGCACTTTCAAACCCGTCGAGTCAATGACTTTTCCCTTAAAGAATTGTCCGCGGACCTTAAAGAAAGTACTAGTCTGGACAAGTTAGGGGGGTTCCTCTGGAGGCTCCGGCGCCAGGAACCGCCGCCGGTAGCGCAGCAACACCATCAGCAGGACGAACTGGCCGCCGGCTTTGAGAATCGTTCCGAACTGCTCGAAGTAGAAGACCACCAGATCCACGGTGGTCAGGGCCAGCAGCAGGCCCAGGTAGCCGAGGCCGCTGGCCTGCTCATCACGTCCAGCGATGAACAAACCCGCCGAAATCATCAGCAGCAGACCCGTGCAGGCTTCCAGGGCAACGCGCGCGGTGTACCATGCCAGTCCTCGCGTCGAGCCGATTCGCCCCAGCTCAACCAGGGCCTTGATCTCGTCGGCAGCCAGTTGAGGGTGGAACAGCGGCCACACGCGGTAGAGGGCCAGGGCGCCAATCAACACCAGCCCGGTCACAATGATGCCTTTTGTCACCCGCCGCGAGAACCAGCGGTTCTCGAAAGCAACCAAGGCGTCTTGCACCCGCTCGACGAAGGTCGTTTTCTCAGGCGCAAGCTTGAGCGCCGGATCTGCCACGACTTCCAAGATATGGCCCGCCAACCGGCCGATATCACCGTCCTCGGCACTGGCAACAACGTACCTCAGTCGGCGTTCTAGTTCGGCGCGTTCTTCCGGCTCCAAGTCATGATCCAGCAGTTCCTGTAGATCGTCCAACGCGCGGTAGAGTTCGGCCCGGGCCGATCGATGAGGTGCCTGCCGTATACGTGAGTACAGCAGCACGGTGAGCAAGAAGAAAGCGTAAACGATCGGCGCCGCAGCAGGGTAGAAGTAGTCGTTGGACTGGGTGATGAACTTCCCAACCTCATCGATAAAGAGTCCCATGCCGATCCCGGCCAAGACAGCTCCAGCAACGTAGACCCAGCGGTTGGCGATCATCAAGGGAATCAAAGAAGCGACGAAGAGGAATAAGCCGCCCCACAGCACGTGCGCGATGTGGAACTCGCCCCCGCCAACCTGAGGGTAGCCGGTCAGGCTTAAGAAGAGCCGTGTCAGGGAAACCGACCCAGCGAAGCTGAGCAGGGTCACCAGCAGATAGGTGTCCGCTTGCTGGCGCTTGACCGGCCGACGGACGTGACTTACCATGCGCTTCATGATGTCACGGCACGCCTGGACGGCGGCAGCGGCATCCGGGCCAGAAGCACCGTGGCCACCAGCGCCAGGGCAGCGCCGAACCAGAAGGGTGCCGCCGGCCCAAGCCCCGTCCAACTGCCTACGCCCTGCCACAGCACACCGGCGATCAGGCTGGCCGGGAACGCGGCCAATCCAACGGCGGCATGATAGACACCGTAGGCCGTACCGCGTCGTTCGGCATCCACCAAATCGGCCACAAAGGCCCGCGCCACCCCTTCGGTCAGACCGTAGAACGCACCGTAGACAGCCATCAAACCCACCACCTGCCAGGCGCCGCCAGCGCGGGCGAAGCCAACATAGACCAGGGCATACAGCCCCCAACCGGCGGCCAGCATACGGCGGCGACCCCAACGGTCCGACAGGCTTCCGGCTGGCCCCGCCAAGCCGGCATAGACCAGATTGAAGACGAGCATCATGCCCAATATGCCGGCCGCGGTCAGCCCAACGTTCTGGGCGCGCAAGATCAAAAAGGCGTCAGACGAGTTGCCCAAAGTGAAGATGAGCATAATGCTGATGAAGAGCAGGAAAGGTCGATCAAATTGCTTTAGTGAGAGGCTGGGGCGACGGGTGTTTTCACCCTCGACGGGCACATCTCGGGCGCCAATGACCAACGCCAGAACCGCCAACACGGCCGGGATCAGGCTCAAGAGGACGATGAGCTGAAACGTGCCTCGATCGAGATCGAGACCCCGACCGCGCGAGGCCAGCAGCACCCCAAGCGCGATCGCCAGACCCACCACCGCTCCGGCTGTGTCGCCCGCCCGATGCAGGCCAAACGCCCAGCCCCGGCGAGAGTCCTTGACGCTTCCCGCCAAGAGCGCATCCCGCGGCGCCGTACGGATCCCTTTGCCCAGACGGTCCGTGAACCGCACCCCGAGCACCGTCCCCCAGCCAGCGGCAAAGTAGAGGAACGGCTTGGCAACCGTCGACAAGCCGTATCCGAGGACGGCCAGGCCTTTCCTGCGCCCCAGTCGATCCGAGAACCAGCCCGAAAACACCTTCATCAGGCTGGCGGTGGATTCGGCCACACCTTCAATCAGGCCAATCAGCGGCGTCCGCACACCAAGCACATCAAACAGGAACAATGGCAGCAGATTGAAGATCATCTCCGATGAAACATCGGTCAGAAAGCTGGTCACCGTCAGTGACCACACATTGCGCCCGGTCAGCCGTGGATCCTGGCCGACATCCTTTTGAGATCGAGAATCATTCGCCATCTACCGCCTCCAACGAACACGCTGGCCCAGATCATCTGTGCGCAGCTCGAACTTGACGTCGTCCACTTGCAAATTCACCTGCCAGCCTTGGACATCCCCCGGGGCGCACGCGTCGCCTGCACTCGGCAGACCCAGGCATCCGTCCGGCCACGTGGCAGCGGAATATGACAACAGCTCAATCTGGCCCGGATCGACACCTCTGGCCCGCGCCAACGCACCGATGGCGGCCGACACCGCCGGCGGATAGGGTTCGTCTTGACCGGGGGCCGAGGTCTCGGCCGGCAATGGATCGCCGAGCAATCCACTCAGGAGGAGGAAGGTCCCTCCCTGGCTTCCATCATAGACGACCAGCAGCCGGCCGACACCCCATATCCGGGGATGCTGCCATCCGGCAAGCGGCTGCCCCAGAAATGTCAGGCGCTGTGGGTCGATTTCGGACTGCGCCGTAGCCCGGCTGGCGGAGTCAGGGAAAGCGTACACCGCCACCGCTTCCCCGGCCACCTGAATGATTTCGCCCGTAACACCAAACTGGGGCTGCGCGTCACCCTTAACAGGCACGGATTCGCCTGTTGCCAAAGACAGGGCAGCAATCAAGTTGCCGGTGGTCTCTATCGGGGGCATCTCTGTGGGCGGGGCTTGCGTGGGCGCCAAGGAGGGCTGAGGCGCACAGCCGCCAATCAAAACCATAAGGAAGACAGCCGCCCAGGCGGCCGCCATCGGCCGCCTCGCAGCGCCGCCGTGAACTGTCAAATGTTGGGAAAGGATGGCTTCAAGCATCGGCCTAAGTCTACTGCAGGCCGGATCGACCGCTCGTCCCCCGAGCGCCAAACAGGGCACGCCCGCAAGGCATCAGTTCTAGGCTGCCGCTGGCCGAGCGCTTCTCTAACTCATGACCCACTTGGTGAGCTCAGCCGCCAAGGAGGGCACCACCAGGAGGGGCAGGATGATCTCCCACTGCGCTATGGTCAGAGGGTAGGTGTCGAAGATCGGCTCGAGGATGGGAACGTAGACTACGACAAGCAGCAGCACCAGCGACGACAAACCGGCCAGGACCATGGCCCGGTTGCTGAAGAATCCCAGACGGAACAGCGAGAACGTCTCCGAACGCGCGGTAAATGCGCGCAGAAGTTCCGAGAAAGAGAGCGTGGCGAAAGCCATCGTCTCGGCGATCTGGGCGTGTTCGGGAAACACCCTCAGGCCGATAAGGTAGGCCGTCAGGGTCGCGCCAGTGATGGCTACTGTCTGAATGGTGATGCCCACCTGCATCATGCGGTTGATGATCGGTTCATCCGGAGGACGGGGCGGTTTTTCCATCGTGTCCGGATCGCCCTTCTCCATCCCCAACGCCAGCGCCGGTGCACCATCGGTGATCAGGTTGAGCCACAGCAGCTGGATGGCCGTCAGAGGTGATGGCAACCCCAACAGGATCGCCAGAAAGATGGTCATGATCTCGGCCACATTGCAGGACAGCAGGTAGTACACGAACTTGCGGATGTTGGCGTAGATGATGCGGCCTTGCTCGACGGCAGATACAATGCTCACGTAGTTGTCGTCGGTCAGAACCATATCGGCCGTCTCTTTGGCGACATCGGTGCCTGTGATGCCCATCGCCACGCCGATGTCCGACATCTTAAGGGCCGGGGCATCGTTGACTCCGTCCCCGGTCATGGCCACCACTTGGCGGTTGGCCTTGAGCGCATCGACGATGCGGACCTTGTGCTCGGGTGACACTCGGGCGAAGACGTCGGTCTGCATCACGTGTTGGCGCAGCGTTGCGTCGTCCATCTCGGCCAGCTCGCGGCCGGTGGCGATCTCATGGCCCGGTTTCAGCAGCCCAATCTGCTCGGCCACAGCCCGCGCCGTATCTGGGTAGTCGCCGGTGATCATCACCGTCCGGATCCCGGCCCGCTCGGCTGACTTCAAGGCCTCGCGGACCTCTGGGCGCGGCGGGTCGATCATCCCGATCAGGCCCACGAAGATGAGGTCGCGCTCCACAGCCTCTGGTAGGGAGGGATCGGGCACGTCCGCCTCGAACTCGATAAGCAACTGCCAGGACGCGCAAAGCCTGCTGGGCCATCTTCTCGTTGGCCGCCAGGACGCTGGATCTCAGGTCATCCGTCAGCGGCCGCTGCGTGTCGTCGGCCGACTGGTAGCGAGAACACATTTCAAGGATGACCTCGGGGGCACCCTTCGTGGCCGCCACTTCCCACTCCGACATGGCTTGATCGTAGAACGGGCTCGCATCCTCGGCACGCGGTGCCTTCATACTGTGAATGGTGGTCATCCGCTTGCGTCCCGAGTCGAACGGGATCTCTTCGATCCGCGGGTAGGCCTCGTACAGCGGATCCTTCCACACCCCCGCTTTGGCCGCCGCCAACATCAGCGCCGCCTCGGTGGGTTCTCCCACGAACTCGGAATCCCTCGTCCCCGTCCGAGCCTCTCTCGATCACGGCATCGTTGTTCAGGGCGGCCACCCAGAGGGCGGTCGTCAGACTGGGGATACTGTCGACCGCAATCGTCTCACCATCCAGCTTGAATTCGCCGGTGGGCGCATCACCCGGGCCGGTGATCTCAACCATCCGACCATCTACCCAGACGCGTGTGACCGACATCCGATTCTGGGTCAGGGTGCCGGTCTTGTCGGAGCAGATAACCGTGGTTGAGCCCAGGGTCTCGACCGACGACAGCCGGCGGATGAGCGCGTTGCGGGTGATCATCTCGCGCATGCCAAGCGCCAGGGTGATGGTGACCACGGCCGGAAGGCCCTCCGGCACAGCCGCCACCGCCAGGCTGACGGCCACCAAGAACATCTCCAGCGGATCAAATCCGCGGACCCAGCCCAGCGCGAAAACGGCGCCGCAGATGGCCAGCGCTCCCCATCCGAGCACCCGGCCGAGCTGATCCAGCCGCCGCTGAAGCGGTGTTTCCTCGTCCTCAATTTCGCTGATCATGCCGGCGATGCGCCCCAATTCGGTCTGCATGCCGGTGGCCACAACCAGCCCGCGACCTCGACCTCCGGCGACGAGCGTGCCGGAGTAGGCCATGTTCATGCGGTCCCCCAAGGAAGCATCGGCCAACTCCAGGGGTGAGGTCTCTTTGTTGACCGTGCGCAATTCACCGGTCAGGGCGGACTCGTCCACTCTCAGGTTGACGGCCTCGACCAACCGCAAGTCGGCCGGCGTGTAGTTGCCAGATTCGAGAATCACCAGGTCACCCGGCACCAGCTCGCGGGATGGCACTTTGCGGCGGTGACCGCCGCGGATGACGAAGGCATCCGGCGCGGCCAGCTTTCTCAGCGCGGCCAGCGCCTGCTCCGCCCGTCGCTCCTGGATCACGCCCAAGGCAGCATTGAGCACGACGATGGCCATGATCGCTCCGGCTTCAAAGTAGTCCCCCAAGATGGCTGAGACCACGGAGGCCACGATCAGGACGATGACGATGAAGTTGTTGAACTGGGCGATGAGATTCTGCCAGAAACCGGGGCGGGGTGCCTCTTGGAGCTCGTTGGGTCCAAGCCTGGCGAGACGCCCCTCGGCCTCCGGCGCTGAGAGCCCAGCCTCGAGCGATGTGGTCAAAGCATCAATCACATCGTCCACGGCGAGGGTGTGCCAAGGGCGCGGGGCGCTGCCCCGGGTGGGCTCTTCGTCGGCTGTTGGCACAGCTGGTGGGGATGGCTTCAAGTGCGACCTCGCGCGATTGGGAATGCCCGGCTCGGACGTTCGGCCGGGATTATAGCATCGGGGATGTGTCTGCTGACTGACAAGCAGATGACACAAAGGCGACGCTCAAAGCGATGTCGGGCGCATGGGAATTTGTGAAACTTATCACAAAGCGTCGGTTGGCGAGCTATTCCAGGCCCATCGGCTCGTCGAATTCGGTGTTGAGCTCGCGCATTTCGCCGCTCATCATGTACAGGACGCGCTCGGCGATGTTGGTCACCCGGTCGGCAATACGCTCGAGATTGTGGCCGACGAACAGCAGATACAGCGCCGACTCCGGCTCCATCCCGGGCTGCCCGATCAGGCTGAGGAATTTGGTGAACAGCTCCTGATACCGCTGATCCATCACGTCATCTTTGCGAGCGATCGCCAGCGCGGCGCGCGCATCCTGCACCTTGTAGGCGTCCAAGACCTGGCGCAGCATGGCCAGGGATAGGTCGTTCATGGCCTGAAGCGACACAGGAAGCTCAAAGTCGGAGCCTGAAGGCATGCGCAAACAGACCTTGGCGATTCCGGCCGCGTAGTCCCCAATGCGTTCCAGGTCCAACACGACGTTCAGCGCAGCGACCAGACGGCGGAGATCGCTCGCCGCGGGCTGCTGCGTGGCGATCGTCGACAGGCAGGCTTTCTCGATTTCGAAGCGACGATCGTTGATGGCTTTGTCGCCGTCGACGACCTGCTCGGCCAGATCGTGATCACGGCGGAGGAGGGCATTCATGGCCAGGTCAACAGCTTGAATGACGTCGGCGCCCAGGTCCATCAAATCCTGCTGGATCTCGGTCAACGTGCGGTCAAAGGCCGGTCGGCTTTTACTCATGAGAGTCACCTGCATTCGCCGGCTGGACTCCGGCTTGTGTCTGATCGGCGAACGATTCGATCAAATCCCGTGCTCGGATGGCCGCCGCGTGCTGTTCCGGCTGGATGGCCTACCGCACGTACTGCATGATGCGGATGCTGCCGTTCTCATCGGAAGACTCGGTCGTCTTCATCAGGAGTTGCCTTAGCCGAAGCGGCCCGTCACGTAGTCCTCGGTTCGTTGGTCTTTCGGCCGGGTGAAGATCTTCTCCGTCTCATCGAATTCGATCAATTCCCCGGCCCGGTCATCCCGCATCATCATCATCCCGGTGAAATCCGACACCCGGGCAGCCTGCTGCATGTTGTGGGTGACGATCACGATGGTGTAAGCCTGTTTGAGGTCCTGCATCAGATCCTCAATGCGCATCGTGGCCACCGGGTCGAGCGCCGAAGCCGGCTCATCCATCAAGACAACCTCTGGCTCGACCGCCAGCGCCCGCGCGATACACATGCGCTGCTGCTGCCCACCCGAAAGTGCCATGCCCGATTGATGGAGCTTGTCCTTGACATCATCCCACAACGCGGCCTGTTTCAGGCTGAACTCGACCATGTCGTCCAATTCCGAGCGCCGTCGGATGCCGTACAACCGCGGCCCGTAGGCGACATTGTCGTAGATGCTCTTGGGGAACGGATTGGGTCTTTGGAAGACCATCCCCACTCGCCGACGGATGTCGACCACATCCGCCTGGGGTCCGTAGATGTCTTCATCATCCAGAAGCACCGTGCCTTCGATCCGGGCGGTAGGGGTCAGGTCGTTCATGCGATTCAGCGAGCGGAGAAGAGTTGACTTGCCGCACCCGGACGGGCCGATGATGGCCGTAATGCGCTTCTCCGGGACTGTCAGGTCGACCTGCGCCAATGCGCGAAAGCTCCCGTAAAAGACGGATAATCCCTTCACTTCAACCTTGGCGGGTTCGGGGATGATGATGGGCCTGTCATTGGCCAGGGTTCGTTCGCGCACGATCTCGGCCGGCGTGAGCAGGGTGGAGGCGTCGCCCTCTGAACTACTCCGTCCACCGGCGGCCAAACCGCCCAGGGTTGTTTCAGTCATGAGTCATCCTTGAAGCTTGGCGCTGCGATATTCGACCCACAGTCGCGAAACAATGTTGACGAACAGAACCAGAATCATCAGCACCAGGGCCACGGCCCAGGCCTGATCGATACGTTCTGGATACGGTTGCTGAGAATACTTGAACAGAGTCAGCGGCAGGGAATCCACCGGCTGTTCAATCAACCGGATGATGACTGCGATCGGGTTTTGGCCGGCGGCGAGGCCGCTGGAGACCATGCGCCAGGCATCCAGCCGCTCATTGCCAAGCGCCGTGAAGAGCAGCGGCGCCGTCTCGCCAGACGCCCTGGCCAACCCCAGCAGGAAGCCGGTGATCAGACCATTGGCGGCGGCCGGCAGCACCACGCTCACGGTCGTCTTCCACTCCGACGCGCCCAGGGCGAGCGACCCTTCGCGAAGTGTCTTGGGCACCAGGTTGACCATCTCCTCAGTGGTGCGGATGATGATCGGCAGCATCAAGATCGCCAGCGCAATCCCGCCGGCCAGGGCCGAGAAATGCCCCTGCTGCTTGACGACCAAAGCGTAGCCGAACAAGCCCACCACGATTGACGGCACCCCCGAAAGCACGTCGGTGCTGAAGCGCACCGCGATGGCCAGAGGATGCTGTGGGTTCCGCGACGCAAACACGCCGGCCAACACGCCGGGCGGCATGGCAAAGATGGCCGAGAGCACCGTCAGGATGATCGTTCCTTGGATAGCGTGCAGAACGCCGCCGCCCGCCACCCCCAGCGGAGTCGGCATATGCAGGAAGAAATCCAGGTTGATGTACTGCCCGCCCCGGTAGACGACGTAGCCGATGATCCAGAACAACGGGACCAGGGCCAGAAGCGTCAGCAGGCCAGTCAATCCCAGCACCACGGCATTGACCACCCGCCGCCGCATGTGCCCGGACTGGGTGCGGATTCGCGGTCGGCCCCGGTCGTCGATAGAGACGCCGGCGGTCATGCGCGCTGCCCTCGAGAGGCAGGGTTGGCAACCCGCCAGACCAGCAGCCGGGCGATGGCGTTTAGAAACAGCGTCATGACGAAAAGGATGAGACCGACCTCGATCAGGGCTGACGTGTGCAGTTTGGTAACCGCTTCGGCGAATTCGTTGGCGATCACACTCGACATGGTGTAGCCCGGCCTGAGAAGTGATGCCGAGCCTTCCAAGGAGTTGCCGATCACCATGGTGACGGCCATCGTTTCGCCCAGGGCGCGTCCCAGGCCAAGGATTACTGCGCCCAAAATCCCCGACATGCCATACGGGATCAGCACCTGGGAGATCATCTCCCACTGCGTGGCCCCAAGCGCCAAGGCCGCTTCTCGCTGGGAGCCCGGAATGGCCCGAAAGATGTCCCGGCTGACGGCGGCGATGGTGGGCAGGACCATGATGGCCAAGATCAGCGTGGCTGCCAGGCGGCTTGAGCCGCTTTGCGGCACGGGTCCGGCAAACAGGGCGCCGAGCACGGGCAGCCCGCTGAAGACCTGATTGAGCCCCTCCCCCAGCGGCACCACCACCAAGGGAAGGAAGACGAAGATCCCCCAAAGTCCGTAGATGACGCTGGGAATGGCAGCCAGCAGCTCCACCATCCAGCCCAGTGGGATGCGCAGCCAGTTCGGCGCCAGTTCGGCCAGAAAGACGGCGATCCCCAAACCCATGGGCACGGCCAAGGCCAATGCGGCAAAGGAGGTGATCAACGTGCCATAAATGAAGGGCCAGGCATCGAACTCACCGCTCACCGCATTCCAGGAGGCGTCCAATGTGGGACGCAGGAACGACCAACCAAAAGCAGCCCGCGAGTCCGAAGATGTGGTCCAAAGAAGGACGGCGAATCCAACCAGAAGGAGCAAAACGATGGCCACCGAGGCCAGCAAGAGCGCACGCCAGGGACGGTCACCATGATCCAGCAGCTGATTGATTTGTTTAAGGAAGGCGGAGCGTTGCATATCGGGTTATGGGCTCCCGGGCGGATAGAGCATGTCTGTCCGGAGACGGGCGCGTAGAGGGGCCAATGAAAGCCGCAGCCCCTCCACGAGTCCCTTCGTCGGATTGTATATGTTTTCGTATGCCAGGGCTATTGTCCCATCTGCGGCATGACAGCCTTACCGTCGCAGGTCACCTGGCTCAGTTTGTCCAGCACCTGTGAGCGGACCGAATCCGGAAGAGTCGCATATCCTAGATCGGCTGCCCGCTTGGCGGCCGCCGGGTCGGTCAGAGTCCAGTTGATGTACTCCAACAGCTTCTGCGCCTTCACACAGTCACCACTCCACTGGGTGTGCAGCACCAGGTAGGTGTAGCCAGCGATCGGCCAAGATTGCGGCCCGGGGGCGTCGACGATGACCGCCGTCAATTCGGGGGTGAAAGCGTCGGCGAAGTCCGCCATAGCCGATTGCAGGGTGTCCGCCGTGGCGTTGAGCGTGTTGCCAGCTTTGTTCTGCAATTGTGCGAAGGGGATCTTGTTCGACACGGCATAGCTGAGCTCGACATAGCCCACGGAGTTGGGCGTGTTTTGGACCGCAGCCGCCACGCCCTGGTTGCCCTTGCCACCAATGCCGTTGCCGGCCTTGTCCACCGGCCACTCAACGGATGGGCCGAAGCCGACGTTGTCCGCCCAGTCCTGGCTGATGGATGACAACGTGCGGGTGAAGATCTCGGTCGTGCCGGAGCCATCTGAGCGGTGGACGGCGGTGATGCTGGCGTTCGGCAGCTTGCTCGCCAGGTCCGGGTTGAGGGCCGTGATGGCTGGATCGCTCCATGTTTTGATCGAGCCGTCATAGATTCCGACCAGCACGTCCCGGCTGAAGATCAGCGGCGGGTCATCGGACGTCACGCCGTCGATGTTGTAGATCATGACCTCGGCGCCGGCCACGGCCGGGTACATTTGAAGGTCTTTGCCGGCTGCGTACTCGTCTTGGGTAAGGAGCGAATCTGAGCCGGCGAAGTCGACTGTGCCATCAATGATGGCCTTCTTGCCTCCGCCCGATCCGATGCCCTGGTAGTTGATGCTGACAGACGGATCGACAGACTGGTAGGCGTAGGTCCACTCCGTGTAGACCGGGAGTGGAAAGGTCGCCCCAGCCCCATTGATTTGCACCGAACCGGCCGGGAGGTCGCCAGAGGGCTGTGTCCCCGAACCACCCCCACAAGCCGATAGGGCCAGGCCTAGAATTAGGCTGCCCAGCAACACGCGTCGAAACGAAAGCATGATTGTCTTCTTCTCCTGGTAGGATGCAAGGAACTTCATGTGGTCAGTGTAGGAGCTCAGGCTTAATTGAACGTCAAGAGGGGGTTAAGGCTTCTTAACCAACGCACCTGCCTGATCAGGCAGGTGCGATAGGGGAAGGAGGAGAGAACGACGCATGCGGCTGTCAAACCGCTCCGAGCAGGGGCCCGCTCCGCTGTCTACCATCACATTGAAACTTGCTTCCGGGCTTTCTCAAACCCGTCTCCGGCCGGTCGCAACCTATACCTCACAAACACCTTCGAAGATGTTTCCGGCCGGGTCTCGGCTTCAGCCGAGAGCGCAGAGCCTCATCTACTTTCACGAGCGGACAACCCTTGGGCATGTGCTTGCCGTCATCTGTGGCGATTTCGGCTCTTTCTGCACAAGCCTCGTCGGCTCTCATTACGCTTTTCATCATAGGACGATTTTCTTTCGGATGCCTTAAAGGCAGATCAAGGTTGGATTAAGCCTTGCTGAGCAAGCCGAGTGGGGGTCAGGCTGCTTGAAACCTCATATGGAAAGCCGCCCCGTTATCAGGCGGACGGCGATTCTCCGCCCAAATGCGTCCGCCGTGGGCTTGCATGATGTGCCGCGCGATGGCCAAACCCAATCCGGTTCCGGGTGTGCCACGCGCCTGATCACTGCGGTAGAAGCGCTCGAAGATTCGATTCAGATCTTGTGGGGCCAGGCCCGGACCTTCGTCCTTGATCGTCAACCGCACGTCACCGTCATCAGGCTCGGCGCTCAACCAAATCGTACCCCCCTCCGGCGAGAACTTGATGGCGTTGTGAAGCACATTGACCAGGCAGCGCACAGCACGCTCCTCGTCAGCCAGCAGCCGCATCTCAGGAAATTCCTGGATCTGGATTTTGATCTGCCGCCGGTCGGACTGATCTTTGAGGCGTGAGGCAGCCTGGATGAGCAGCGCGCTCGGCATCGATGGGCTTGAGACGGACCACCTCATGACCCGACTCGATCGCCGCCAGATCCAGCATCTCCTGGACCATGGTCTGCAGCACATCCACCTGGTCCAAGATCTTGTCCACGGATTGGCGGGCCACATCGGGGTTCCTTCCTGGCGGGCCGGACAGCGTCTCGGCCAGCAGGCGCAGGGAAGTCAGCGGCGTTCTCAGTTCGTGGGACAAGTTGCTGACCAAGTCCTGACGGGCACGGTTGAGGCGAAGAAGTTCGGTGGTCTCGTTTAGGGCCAAGACGAGCCCCTCTTCGAAACGCACACAGCGCAGATCGAAGCTCCGATCCTGCCGCCGAAATCCCCCCTCCTGAATCTCACCAACGGGGGCCCGCATCCCCTGGCGGGCCAACTCCTCCAGTTCCACAGCCCGGGTGAAACGCATCAGTGACTGTCCCACGCCCTCGTTGCCGAAGAAGGCCAGGCATCCGGGACTGGCAAAGGTCACCTGCAGTTCGCCGTCCAAGATCATGAGCAGGTCATGGGTCGTCTGGCCAACGTGTGCCAGTTGGCGCTGTTGATGATCCAATTGGTGGGCATGGGCTTCGGTCAACCGTTGATCGTGGTCCAGCGCGCTCGACTGCCGCAGTCGCAGCCGCCGTTCTCGCCGCCAAAGGAATGCCAGCAAGATGACCACGCCCAGCAGGCCGACAATGACCCAGATTTCCACGTCAGCCCTCGAACCGGTAGCCGACACCCCGCACGGTGGTGATACGCTGCGGGTCGGACGGATCAAGCTCGATCTTCTGCCGGAGCCAACGGATGTGTACGTCGACGGTTCTAGCGTCGCCGACATAATCGTCGCCCCACACGCTGGCCAGCAAGAAGTCGCGCGTCAGGACAGCATCCTCGTTGCGCACCAAGGTGGCCAGGAGCTCGAATTCGCGCGGCGCCAGCTGCAGCTCTTCCCCACCAAGGGTCACGCGACGGGAGACCAGATCGAGGGTCAGATTGCCAGCCGTGAACTCGGTCGCGTGCGGCGCGTTGGTTTGTCCCCGTCGCAACGCCGCCCTGATTCTGGCCAGGAGTTCACCCAGGGAGAATGGCTTCACAACGTAGTCGTCAGCCCCGGTTTCCAGCCCGACGATCTTATCCGTCTCGGTTCCGCGTGCGGTCAGCAAGATGATAGGCACACGAGATTCTCGCCTCAGAATGCGCAGCAAAGTCAGGCCGTCGAGCTTGGGCAGCATCACATCCAGGACCACCAGATCAGGATTTGTCCGACGTGCCATCTCAAGAGCCATCTCTCCGTCCTCAGCCGTTTCCACCTGATACCCTTCCGACCGCAGATTAAGGGCCAGGGTCTCTCGGACGGTTTGGTCATCTTCAACGATCAGCAGGGTGGTCACGCCCCGATTATAGCCGCCTGACGATCGCTCTCTGTATTTGGCGGGAGAGGCATCTTCCGCTATTCTTACGCCGGCTTATCGAAGCCCTCTGCCCATCACCTCAAGGAAGATGCACATGCTTCAATCTGTCCTGCTTGGCGCCAAGCAGCTTGAGGACTTCCAGACCTTGGTCGGAGACGAAGAGATTGAAGCCATCCGCGCCTTGGCCGAGCCGCTGCGAGGTGCTCGGGTGCTCCACATCAACGCCACCAGCACTGGAGGCGGGGTTGTAGAAATCCTGCGCAGCCTGGTCCCTTTGATGCGCGATGTTGGGCTGGAGGCAGAATGGCAGGTCATCCGAGGCGACAACACCTTTTTCGAGGTCACCAAAGCCTGCCACAATGGCCTTCAAGGGATGGACCTGCCCCTCACGGAGGATATGCGGGACGTCTGGCGTCACTACAACAAGGTCAATGGCACCGAGTTCGAAGGCGACTACGATTTCGTCGTCGTGCACGACCCACAGCCTGCCGGGCTGTTGTTCTTTAACGAACGACGAGGGGGAAAGCACTGGCTGTGGCGTTGCCATCTGGATTCTTCTACGCCCAATCCCGAGTACTGGGATTTTCTGGCCCCATACATCAAGGCCTACGACGCCAGCGTCTTCACCATGGGGGCCTTTGTCGGCCCTGGGCTGGAGGCACAGCCTGTCTTCGTCATTCCTCCCACCATTGATCCGCTGTCTCCCAAGAACGCTCCCATTCCGCTGGATCAAGCCCGTCAAACCGTGGAGTCTTTCGGCGTGGATTTGAGTAGGCCGCTGATCACGCAGGTGAGCCGTTTTGACCCTTGGAAGGACCCCCTGGGTGTCGTGGACGTCTACCGCAAGATCAAGGCCCGGATTCCCGGCGTCCAATTGGCGTTGTTGGGCGCCATGGCCACCGACGACCCGGAGGGATGGTTCTACCTGGACAAGACGGCGCGGCGCGCCGGCGAAGACAAGGACATCCTGATTCTTCACAACCTGCAGGGCGTTGGCGATTTCCAGGTGGGCTGCTTTCAATCAGCGGCCGACGTCGTCATTCAGAAGTCACTCAAGGAAGGCTTTGGCCTTGTGGTGGCGGAGGCGATGTGGAAAGGCAAGCCCGTGGTCGGCGGTCACGTGGGGGGCATCCCCCTTCAGATCATTGATCAGGAAACCGGTTTTTTGGTGGACAACATCGAGGACTGTGCGGAACGCGCCGAGTTCTTGTTGGTCAATCCTGAACAGTCACATCAGATGGGCATCAACGCCCGCGAGCATGTCCGCCGCAACTTCCTCTCCTCACGCCATCTGAAAGACTATCTCACCGCCTTCACTGCCATCGATGGGACCGGCCTGAACTAGGCATCGGTCAGGGGGAGTCGCTGCCAAGCCGATCTTCAGCCGAGGTCAACCTTGGGGGTGGACCCGGCCAGTAATCAAAGGTGGGCCAGCCGGGGTAGGACGCCGCCACGCTCCGATCCGCATCATCGCCGTTCGACCAGGCAATCCTCAAATCTGACTTTGAGAACGGCGGTTCGAGCGTCAGCAGATTGCCATACGGCATCCACCGGTCAGCGTGCACGAAGATCAACCCCCGATCAATCTGGGCTTTTTCCACCGGTGCGAGCGCTGCTCGCGAGATTCCGTACAGTCCACGCAGATTACCCAAGCGGGTCGGCCAGTAGAAGATGAGATTGCCGGCCACCAGCATACAAACGATGCCCAGCGTAGCCAGCCGCCGCGCACGCAAGGCGCGTGACACTCCATCGACAAACCAACCTCCCACCCAAAGCAATCCCGCCGCACTCAGCACCATCAGCCCAGGCAGGGCGGCGTAATAGTAGCGAGGTCCGAGCAGCCAGGATCCGATCCAGTACAGGCTGTAGACGACCAGCAGGCTGGGAAAGATTGCCGCCAGCAGCAGACCGTCTCTGTTCCGACGCAGTGCCCATAGGCCGAAAGGCAGCAGGATCCACGATAGGTACGGCCAACCGAGCAGATCGTGAATGCCGGCCCTCAAGCTGAAACGGGTGTTGAGCCAGGCTAAGGTCAGATTGTGACCTCCGGGGACGTTGCCAAACCCCGCCCCAAAGCCAAGCTTGTCATAGGGCCACCACAAGGCGTATAGGTTTTGGGTTGGATTCCCAGTGAGGGCGGCCTGCCAGAGCGGCAGCACCAGAGTCAACATCCCGGCGAGGCCCCCAATCACAGCCAGCGGGCGCCAAGCTGCCTGAGGTGAGCGCCTCAGCATGATCAGCCCATGGACGAAAAACGGCAGCACAACACCGACGGCGGTCAGGGGCCGGGTGAGCACAAGCAGGCCCAGGCTCAAACCGGCCAGCACCTCAAGCAGTCGATCGGGGACGCGGGGGTCGCCTCTGGTCCCTCCCCCCACCCAGAAACGATCGAACCAGGCCAGGGCAAAGACTGCGCCCAGGACAAGCGAAAGGTTGTGCGACATCAAGCTGCCAGACTGCATGGCGAAGAACGGCGAGATGGCTGTCAGCCCGGCTGCCACCAGGCCAGTCCGCTCGTCAACAATCCTGGTGCCCAGTCGATAAATGAGCCACACGGCCAGAGCGCCGAGGATCGGGTTGACGGCGCCGGCCGCATTTGCCCAAATGCCAAGGGCAAGGGCCGCCGGGAAGCCTGGCGGGTACTTGCCAAACCGAAATCCCTCCGCCTGCACCACAAAGGGAACAAGCATCGGCTCGGCATGCTCCGGCGCGGGCAGCCGGATCTGACCGTCGGCCATCACGTGCGCTTCCCACAGATAAGCGAATTCGTCTTCCAGATGGGGGAGCCCCTCAAACACCCAGCGCGTGGCGCCCAGACCAATCGCCAAGGCCACCAAGGTGATCGCCGCCGCCAGAAGACTGCTCCTCCGCAAGATCAGTCGCCCTCCGCGGGCCGATCAGCGCCAATGCTGGCCAGGGCTTCCAAGGCTTGCGAGTGGAGCGTCCCGTTCGAGACCAGCACGCCCGTGTTGCGAGCCAGGGTTCGCCCGGCCGAGAAATCAAGGCGGTTGCCCTGCAAATCGGAGACTCTACCCCCCGCCTCCTCGACGATCAACGAACCGGCTGCCTGGTCCCAAATCTTCTCTCGATAATTCGGCTTGGCGGGCGACAACAAGCGGAAGATCAGCTCGCCCTGGCCGTTGGCCAGCGCCGCGTACTTGGCCTGGCTGTCCATGCGCACAGGCGGTGCCGAGACTCCCAGCGCCGCCTCCAACGCGTGGAGTTGATCCAAATTGGTGTGTCCGGCCTCGACCGACGCCAACAGCCTCGCCTCGGACGGCTCGGCGCAATCCGAAACGTGAAGGGGAGTCAGCTCATCCGACTCGAGCGCGCCTCCCCAAGCGCCCCCGCCGCGCACGGCTACCGCCACTGAGCCGTCAGACCCAACCTTGTCGCCTGAGCGGCCAAAATCCAATCTCGGGCAAGCCAGGGCGGCCACGTTCACCAGGCCGTCCTCGATCAGGGCCAGTGCCACCACCCAGTGCTGATGGCGCAGAAATCCAGCCGTGCCGTCCACCGGATCGAGGGTCCAGAATCGTTGAGCCGGCTGCCCCTGGCCGCGATCGATCCACGCATCGACCTGGTCGTCGGTCGCCTCACCCAGTGAGTTGGTCAGGTGCTGCCTGACAGCCCGCCGCACGCTCTCGGCCGCTTTGCCCTGCAGCGAACGGCTCGATTCTTCGGCCACCAAAGGGTCGTCCGGGAAGGCGGCCTCCAATTGATGACTGACGAGGGCCTGGCAGGCGAAATCGGCCACCGTCACCGGCGATCGATCGTCCTTGATCAGTTCCGGTGTGACCATGGCCGCCTGCACGCTGATCCCAAGGCGCGCCGCGGCTCGGACGGCTGAAAGGGCAAAGCTGCTTTCTTCTTGATAGGCATCGAAGATTGGGGGCAAAGATATTTCTCCTCGGTGATATGGCTCGATGTGTAGTTTACAATCTTAGGATGTTCCTTCGCGAACGAGCTCGCATGACGCTGGTCATCGCCCTGGCCCTCCCTATCGTACTCGGCTGCTCGCTCCTGAGTCCAAGGGAGACCGCCCCGGCCCCTCCGGCCGTGGTTGTCACTGCCACGCGTCCTCCCAGCCCATTTCCTGCTCTGACGGATACGTCGGTCCCCGGCACCCAGGCCTCCTCTCCGACTCCTTCGTCGGTTTCGAGCCTGCCTGACCCGGCCTCGGCGACCTGGCAATCTGTGGTCACCGGCTTGGCCCAGCCCGTCGATCTCGAGGCGATCGAGGATGGGCGTCTGTTCATCGTGCAGCAAGCGGGGACGATCTTGGTCTCTCACGATGGGCAGATTGAAGGAACGCCTTTCTTGGACCTGCGAGATCGGGTCAACACCAATGGGAGCGAACGCGGCCTGCTCGGTTTGGCGTTCGATCCCAACTTCGCTCAGACGGGCGATTTCTACGTGGACTACACTGGGGCCGGAGGCGACACTTTCGTGTCCCGCTTCCACACCGACCCCGGCTCGAACCGGACCGACCCGTCCAGTGAGCAGAACTTGCTGCATATCAAGCAGCCCTACGCCAACCACAACGGCGGCCACGTGGCCTTTGGCCCCGACGGCTATCTCTATATTGGCATGGGCGATGGCGGCTCAGGCGGAGACCCCCAGGGCAACGGCCAGAATTTGGGGGTGCTGCTCGGCAAGCTTCTGCGGATCGATGTCAACAGCGGTGATCCCTACGCCATCCCGCCGGACAACCCCTATGTCAACCAACCCGACGCCAGGCCGGAAATCTGGGCCTACGGACTGCGCAACCCGTGGCGCTTTTCTTTTGACTCGACCACCGGAGATCTCTACATCGGTGACGTGGGCCAGAACCAGTGGGAGGAGATCGACTTCCAACCAGCCGGCGACCCGGGCGGTCAGAATTACGGCTGGTCTATTCGCGAAGGATTTCACAAATACAGGGGGCAGGCGGCCGGTCTCGTCGATCCCGTGGTCGAATACAGCCACAGTGACGGCTGCTCAGTCTCGGGTGGCGTCGTGGTCCGCGATCCAGATCTTCCAGCGTGGCAGGGCGTCTATCTTTATGGGGATTTCTGCTCGGGATCGGTCTGGGGGCTTCTTCGTCAGCCCGACGGCAGCTGGTTGAACAATCGCCTCTTCCAGACTTCAGCCGCCATCAGCGGATTCGGCGTTGAAGCCGCCGGCCATGTCTACATGATTGACCACAGCGGTGGTCTCTACCGCCTGGCACCGTCCAACTAACGGATCACAAGATAGATCGCCACGCCGCCCAAGCCCAACCCGACGATGGCACTGAACGCCAAGCCAGCCGTGAGCACCCACACGGCCAGGGTCTGACGCCAGGTCGCCCCTCGAGGCTTGGCGGACTCAGCCGACGATCGATCCATTTGCCGCCCCACGGCGCTGAAGAACAGCACCAGCACCGCCAATAGGACCAGGCTGAGCAGCGCGGCGGGTGTGAAGACCAGTCCCAGTCGGACGAACGCTTCCTGCGTCAAGCGAGCCAGAAGTTTGGCAAACCGTTCCGGCGAAGCGGCGAAGACCGCCAGGGCGGCCAGGGACAGGCCGAGCATCGGCAGCGCCGCAATCAGGGTCGCCACGGCGCCGATGCGGGCTGCCTGCCTTTGGTCCAGCGGGCCGACCGACTGGGCGTTGCGCGAGCGCCAGACGACAACGGTCAGGGCCACCAGCAGCGCCAACAAAAGCCAGGGTGCGGCTTCGAACACGGGCGCCAGATAGCGGTCCCCGGGGAGCGGTGCCAGCAGCGCCTGCCATCGGCTGGGTGAAACGAAAGCCAGCAGTCGCGCCGCGACCGAGGCGAGAAAAAGCAGGACGGCCGGCGGCAGCAGCCAGGCTGCGCTGCGGCTCAGGCGCATCGCCTGCGGTTGCCTCTTGACCTCGACCGGCTTGGCGCGGGCTGCGGCGTCCGGCCGCTCCAGCGCATACAACGCGGCCAGAATCACAATTCCCAGGAGCGTGGCCGGAGCGAAGACCAGCATCGAGCGGATGATTTCCTCGCCGGGCAGTTGAGCAAGCAATCGGCCGAAGCGAGTCGGCGCGGCGTAGAAGATGGCCAGTGCCGCCACGGAGAGCAGCAGCATGGGCACCGTCGGCACGAGCACGGCGGCGGCCGCCCAGCGCGTGTAGCGGCGGCCAGCAGCTTCGCCATTGGCAATTTGTCGGTCCTGCTCCATTGCATTCATGGCTGCAGTCTCACCTCCACGCTCGCAAGATGGGTATCACCGCCGAAAGCCGGGCTGACGTCGCGCACGACGACCCGGCCTGGCCCGGGCTGGGCCAGGGCGTAGCTCACGTCGGCCTCGAATGGGCCGGGCTGACCCAGATCGGGGGCCTTCACGATCACCGGCTGTTCGGCCAATTGATTGCCTTGGGCATCATAGACATCGAGCACCAGCGTCTGCTCGAACCCGGCCAGGCCGAAACCAGCCACGTGCAGCCTCCCGCCGCCGACGGTCTCTCCCGGCTGCGGCTGCCGGATGGCGATTTGCTCTGCATGGGGCTCTGCCGGACGGATGTCCGCCGATCCGCCCGATGCCAGCTGCACGCCGACCGAGGCGAGGTGGGTCACGCCACCGTCCCGAGGGCTGGTGGCGAAGACCTGTAGGAAGGCCTGCTGTCTCTGGCCGATGCTGAAGGGCACATCAACCTTGAAAACACCGCGCTGCCCGGCGTCGGCTTGTATCGTGGTTGAAAGCGACGCGAGCTGGCTCCCGTCGTCCGCCAGCAGCCTGACCGCCAACGTCTGTTCGAAGGTCGGGTCAGCCATACCCTGGAGATGGATCGGGCTGGTCACACGCGAACCCGGGCCAGGCGACAGGATCAGGATGGCTTCTTTTGGAGGCTGCCCGGCAGCCGTCGGCCGCCCGACAGGGGCGTCGGTGGCAGGCGCCAGGGTGGACGGCGCCTGCGATGGGACCGGGCTGGATGTCGGCGCCAGGCCGCAGCCGATCAAGCCCAGCAGCAGGCCGGCACCCAGCGCAAACCGGGCGCTACGAATGGTCCGAAAGCAAGATAAGACACGCACACCCTGAGTCTACCCGCCCCAATCACCCTTTGACAGGAGAACATATGTTCTATATAATGAGAGGCAGCCGTAGCCCCTTCCGGGGGCAGCCTGACAACAGCGGCCAGGAGGTTGTGTGGGACTTTTCGGCCGGTTGCGTAGCCAAAGAGACAGCGACGGTGATCCGCTCGCTCGTCCGTTCGATGAGCGAACCGGGCTCCAGTTGGAGCTCGATCCCGAGCTCAGCGCCCGCTTGCGTCAGGCGGCCAAGCGGCGCGGCCGCCCTCCGCAAGCCTTTGTCCGCGATCTGCTGACCGATGGTCTTGAGCAGGCGCTGCGGCGGCGTCAGGCTCAAGCGGTCCTCGAGCAGCTCACGCCGCGCCAGCAGCAGGTTACCAAGCTGACCGCCCGCGGCTACACCAACCACCAGATCGCCGAGGCGCTGGTGGTTTCACCCGAGACGGTCAAAACCCACATCCGCCACGTGCTGGAAAAATTCGGCGCCGCCAGCAAGGCCGACCTGCGCGTTTTGCTGCTCGACCTCAAGATCCGCTGGTGGGATGTCGATTCCTGATCCGCATCCGTGTGACGGCGCCGCCCCAAAGACATGCTCGGCGCGAAGTGCTCCCGGCCGCCCGAAGCCGACCCAGCTATCGGTGTTAGACTACGGCCATGTCCACCCCCACCCGGCAGCTCCCGACCCCGCGCGGCCTCCTGAGATGGCTGCTCCGCTTGCCGATCAACCTGTACCATCTGCGCCTGGGTTGGGTGCTCGGCCAACGCTTCATGCTGCTCGAGCACCTCGGCCGCAAATCCGGCCGGTGGCACCAGGTGGTGATCGAAGTCGTCGGCCACGATGACGACTCCGACACCTATTTCGCCGCCTCCGGCTGGAACCTGCGCTCAGACTGGTACCGCAACATCCTGGCGCACCCACAGGTTCGGCTGTCCACCGGACACCGGCGCCGCGTGGCCGCCATCGCCCATGTCCTCGATCCCGCCCAGGCCGGTGATAGGCTAGTGGACTACGCCCGTCGCCACCCCATCGCCATGGGGGAACTGGCCGGGGTGATGGGATTCCCCAAGCACGACACGGAGGCCGATATCCGCGCCATCGCCGAAAGCCTCCCCATCATTGCGTTCCACGTCACCCCCTGGCCCCAAGCCGCATCCAACTGACTCCGCGCCGGCGTATCCAGAGGCCGCCGGTCCGTCGGGGCAGGCCGGAACGATGGCCACACTCAGCGCGCGCCGGCCAGGACAGACTGCCGGTCCCCGACGAAAGCCAAGCCCACAGAGTCCTCAGCCTGGTCGGCGAGATGACAAACATCCCAGCTCATTGAGTATGTGAAAGACTTCACAAACCGCGACCGCGGCAGTAGAGTCCACGTATAGAATCCGAGAACGATCCCAGATCAAGCGAAATGACAGAAGGAGATCCATTCATGTTCACCAGAACACCTTTGCTCGCCCTCGCTGTGCTGGCCATGGCAGCGCTCGCCTGCAGTTTCAACATCGACCTGCCCAACATCCGAGGGGGGACCGTGGATACCGGCCCGACGCAGACCGAGCCGATTGAGATCCCGGCGCAGGATAGCAGCCCGGCGAGGCTCAAGCTCCAGTTCGGCGCCGGCGAACTCAAGCTGGCACCCGGCGCTTCCACCGGCCTGGTGGAAGGCACGGCCACCTACAACGTGGAACAGCTCAAGCCGACCATCACCCAAACCGCCTCGGGCGTGACTCTCTCCAGCGGACCGATGAACACAAACTCCATCCCGTTCAACATCGGCTCGGACATGAAGAACACCTGGGACTTGAAACTGGGCGATCAGCCCATCGATCTGTCCATCGCTGCCGGCGCCTACCACGCCGAGGTGGATCTCGGCGGGCTTTCGATCACATCCCTGACCGTTCAGGATGGCGCGTCGGACGTCCACCTGGGCTTCGGACTGCCAAACCAGGTGGCTATGGAGCGCTTCTCATATTCAACCGGAGCCTCCAACGTCGACTTGTCGGGGTTGGCAAATGCCAACTTCAAGTCCCTCATCTTCACCGGCGGTGCCGGCGACTACAGCCTCGACTTCTCCGGACAGCTCCAGTCGGACGAGGACGTCACCATCAAGGCGGGTCTCGGCCAGGTCACCCTGATCATCCCAGATGGTGTACCGGTGGTTTTTGACGTGCGCGGCGGTGTGACCAACATTGATATGCAGGGCAGCTTCCAGGGTGGAGGACGTCAATTCAACCAGGCCTCCCCCGGTCCTTCCCTCACGATCCACGTCGAAATGGGCGCCGGCAACCTGGTCGTTCGCAACCCCTAGACCCCCGAACCCATCTCTCCCTTCAACCACTTGCGGCGCCCCCTGGGGGCGCCGCAATTCTTTTCGCGTGGATTGAAATCTAAGGGGCTCAGCCCAGCAAACCCCCGTAGAACAAGCCGATCAACATATTGAATATGATGTACACGGCCAGGCCGATGACGGCCGTGACCAGCGCTTTGAAGGTGTCAAATTCCATGGTTTCGCGGATGGCGATGACTCCGGCGGCGATGGTCAGGACCCAGGCTGCCAGCCTGAAGATTGGCCCGACGCAGGGCAAAAAGCCGAAGATGCCGATGAAGCGCGGCGCATTGGCGTAGCCCAGAGCACGCACCATCTCGCCCAGCTGGCTGCGTCCGCCGAGGAAGTCGCCCACCAGATTGGCGATCACTGCCCAAAGGAGCCAACCGATGAGAAAGCCGTTGATCATCTCGGCGCCAAACCCCAGCACCCAGTGACGGCTCCCGATCCCGGTGCCGATGGCTGAAAGCAGGGTGGCTGCGAGCACAATCAGGGCCGCCTCCCCCTGCAGCCGTTCGTCGACGGCTACCTCGCGGTAGAGGCTCGGGTCCAAACGTACCGCACGCAGCACACGCTCAAACATGGGATCCCCTCCGATAGCAGAATGAGGCCCGCGCTAGTCGGCGGTCTTGAGGATCATGCCTCCGTCCGCCGCAGCTTCATAGGTCATGGGCCCCTGCGGGATCTTGTTGATGACCTGCAGTTGGCCGGCGTCCATGGCCTCCCACATGATCTGGAACGGTGCCTTACCAGCCACCCATTTCTCGGCGATAACGCAACCGTGCCCGGGCAGGACGGTGAACACCAGCCTTCGGGGGTCATCCGGATTGTGCAGCGCCTCCGAGCGGTTGAAGGCTTCCTTGATGCCTTGGGCCTGGGCTTCGGTGGCACAGGACACCAGATAGTGATAGTAGGGCGCGTCCAGCGGCACATACTCGACCGCCTCGGGATCGTAGCCGCCGATGGCCCGGTGCCCATGCAGCTTGGACCGGACGACCGGAACTTCCCCGTCGACATCCCACGGATCGTCCAGCGTGATCGTGGGCAACACCCGGTCCATATCCAGCATCTCGACCGCCTCCGATGACGGCGGATCGTTGCGCTTGCCTTCGACATGCCGCACCTGGGCTCCGCTCCCGTCGGGCTGCAACCCCACAATCACTGCCAGGTCGTCCTCGGTAATGTTGCCCTTATCCACCGGGCGCGCGCTGCCGGTGACGGTGGCGATCAGCGCCTGGAGATGCGGCTCCCACGTGGCAAAGCAACCTTCGCTGTATTGACTGGCGACCGAGTTCGGCGACCGCAGGGACCTGGACCAGGTCGACAATGCGCACCATTTCAGTGAAGAACTTGCGCTTGTCCAACGCCAGGGCCGCCGAGCGCATCTCCTCAACTGTGTTGAGCGCATCCCACTTGGCGCGGCTGATCATCGGTTCGAGCACGCTGTGCTCCGTGACCTCACCCGTGCTGGCGGCCGTCACAATTCGCATCACAATGTCGGAGTAGAAGGCCTGCGAGTCATCCGCCAGGCTGCGCGGGTGCGCCCCCACCAGATCGAAGTGGTAGGCCTCTTCCGCCTTGTCGTCCCCGACCACGAGAACAATGCGAATGCTCTTGGATTGCGCCTGAAGCAGGCGCTCAAAGGCCATGATTGGTCCGCCGCGCAATCCCTGTTCAACCAGCACGCGGTAGGCATCCGGTGCCAGTCCGGGGAACTGGAAGTCCTCCGGGTCGCGTGGGCTCTTCGCTAGCGCCTTCTCAAAATGCGCCAAGGCGCGCTCGAATTCATCTGGCTTCACGTGAATCAAGGTGTAGATGGTGGGGGATTTGTCCAGCCCGAACTTCCGCCGGGCCGAGAAGAGCATGGCGTCGCGCCAGCCCAACGGCTCGCCGTAGCGGGCCGTTGTCAGCAGCACGTCGGTGTCGTTGGCCGGGGCATCCTGGATCTCGTGGCCATGCTGTTCGAATGCGCTCAGCAGATTGTCGGTGACATCTTCGAGCATCCCCGTCATGGGTCCGGGCTCGAACACCACCCGGATCTTCTTCAGCCAACCATGGGCCGGCTTGGCTGTTTGTTCGAGAGTTGCACTCATGGATCGTTTCTCCTAACCTCAACCCTCCCGGGTCGAGCGGCCATCCTTGGCCTCCCAGATGAACCCCGGATCAAGCGGAGATATGACGCTTGAAGACCCGGTGGTTCTTATATGGAACCCCACCCACGTTCTCCAGGTCGCGCCGCATTTCGACGGCGCTTTCTGCCACTTGGGTCAAATCGGCGTGACGGAAGTTGAACTCGCGGATTGTCTTCTCCATTTCGGAGTACATCAGAGCATTCCCACCACGCCCTTGAAATTCAGGCAGGATGCCTACCCCGTTGATGGCAACCCATTTCGTCCGCCGGAATTCTATCAGCAGATCGATCAATCCAAAGGGGAACAATCGGCCGCCGTTGCGCTGAATGGCGGCCGAGACGTCCGGAAAAGCGAACAAAAAGCCCACCACCCGATCCTCATGGGTGACGATCTTGATCAGTTTCGGATCGGCGACCGTCATCAGGTTGTCGGTGAGGAAGGCGATCTCATCCTCAGAGAGTGGATAATACTCCCAATTGTTGATGAAGGATTCATTGTAAGTGCGGCCGATGCGGTCCGCCCACTTGACCAGCTCGCGTTTGTTCTTGAACCGGTGAACATGCAGGCCGCTTCGCTTGGCGGCCCGTTCGGCGATGCGATGGACACGTTCCGGCATGTGGAACTTCTCGGCGCTGAGGTAGCAAGAGACGAAGTCGACTTTCTTCTCAAAACCCAGCTTCTCGACAAAGGCCGGGTAGTACGGCGGGTTGTAATTCATCATCGTCATGGCCGGCCGAAATTCGTAGCCCTCCACCAGCATGCCGTATCCGTCCAACGCGCCAAATCCTTTGGGACCGATGATATCGGTCAGGCCGCGCTGGCGCGCCCAATCATAGGCCGTTTCGAACAGCGCTTCGGCCACTTCGAAGTCCTCAATGCATTCGAAGAGGTAGAACTGGGCTTCGTGAACGTCGTGGTAAGCGTTGAAGGGCTTGTTTTCCATGGCCGCGATCCGGCCAACCGGCTTTCCGTCCAATCTGGCCAGGAAAAAGTCGGCCTCCGAGTGGCCGTAGAATGGATGCTTGTCCCGGTTTAGCATGGTGGCGGCGTCGATGCGGATGGGGGGCACCCAGAGTGGGTGATCGCGATAGAGTTCGAATGGCAGATTGAGGAAGTCACGCGTCTCACGTTTGGAATGAGTGTCGATCTTTTCGATATTGAGCATGCGCACCTCAGCCCGATGGTTTAGCGGATTGTAACATCGGCCCTATCCGTCTACAATCGGGTCCCTACATCAGGAGGACTACCGTCACGTGATCATCAAACTGCTGCTGGCCTTTTTCCGATCTGGTTTGTGGCTCCTGACCCGAACACAGATCGTGGGGGTCGAGAACGTTCCTGATCCGCCGTACATCTTGGCCACAAATCACCTGGGGACGCTGGACGTCCCTTTCATTTACGCCACCGTCGGCGGGCCGCACCTCGTCGGCTGGGCGGCCGAGAAATATGAACACAGTCTGATCCGGGGCACCATCCTCAGGGCCGGCGGGGCGGTCTTCATCCAACGCGGCAAAGTGGACCGCCGTGCATTGGATTTCGCCGTTGAGACGTTGAAGAGCGGCAAATCATTTGGGATGGCCCCGGAGGGCACCCGCAGCCCTCGGCACAGCCTGATCCGCGGCAAGACCGGTGTGGCTTACCTGGCGTCCGAATCTGGCGTGCCGGTGGTCCCGGTGGCGCTCACCGGCACCCATCGGCCTTACGATCATTGGCTGCGTTTGCGGCGCCCACTGATGACGGCTCACTTCGGTCCGCCGTTCCAGCTTCCGTCCCTGCCGGATGAGGGACGCGGCGCGGCCCTTCGCCAAAACACCGACGAGATCATGTGCCACATCGCCGCCCTGCTGCCTCCCGAATACCGCGGCATTTATGCCGAGCACCCGCGCACGCTTGAACTGCTCGAACAAGGGTACGGCAAGCGCACGCTCGAAGAGTGAGTTCGGGGCAGGGGTCCCTCTTGTGAAATCTTTCACAATGTGAGGCGGAGCCGATTTCTCTCGTGAATCCGCTGTCGATCTTGTTCTACTCACTGGCCACCACCGCGCTGGGCTCGTTGATCGTCCTGGCTCGGGGGGCCACTGACCGTCAGGGACGCGCATTCGGATTGGCTGCCTTGGCGCTGATCGGGAGCCTGGACGCGATGTCGCTGCTGGGGGGTTTCTCTGTCGGGCTGGTGATGGCCCTGGTGGCGGTCCCCCTGGCGGTGCTGCTGGCGTGGGCCGCCGGGTCGTTCCGCTTGCCGCTGGGCCTGATGGCGCTGGCCACCGCCCTTCTGGCCCTCGGCTTGCTGTGGGGCGACGTCTATCGCACCGTGCAGTGGACCATTGGATTCGGCCTGGCGGCCGTGGCTATCCTGTCTGTTTTGCGCCTGGTACGCTACTGGGCCAGCCGAGAGACCGGTGAGTTCAGCGGTTGGTGCCTGGCGTTGGCCGCAGCCCTCGGCGGCGTCGGCCTGGTGTTCGGCATCCCCGACCCGGCCGGCGTCGGTTTGTGGGCGGCACGCCTGGGCGCCTTGGCGGCGGCTGGACTTGTCTTTCTCGCCCCCCGCTTCCAGCTCGGGCTGGTGGCGGTGGCAGTCCTCAACGGGCTGCTGGCCGTCGGCCTTTCTGGAGTCTGACCTCCGACGACCAGGGGACACCCCACAATCAATCCCAGTTCAGGCGCGACATAGGGTCACCAGCGCGTGTACAACTTAACACCATGGCCAGATTCCGCCGGCGCGCTCCCGCCTTGACGCTGTTCTTCCTTGCCCCCGTCATCGGCGAGCTCCTATCCGGCTCCTCACCGCCGTCCGAATTCTTCTCCCCCCCGACCCTGCTCCTGCTGGCTGTCCTTTATGGGGGCGGCGCACTGCTGATCCGTGAGCTCAGGTGCCGCTGGCACAAGGGCTGGCCGACCGTCCTGCTTCTGGGCGCCGCCTACGGCTTGGTCGAAGAGGGATTGATGGTCAAGAGCTTCTTCGACCCCCATTGGGTCGACATTGGCTTGTTGGGCAGCTACGGCCGCTGGGCAGGTGTCAACTGGGTCTGGGCGTTTGAGCTGACTTTGTTCCACGCTGTTTTCAGCATCGCGGTGCCCATCTTGCTGACCGAGCGTCTGTTCCCGGAACGTCAGAACGACTCCTGGGTTGGGCGGCGGATGACGGCCTTGCTCAGCCTGCTCCTCATCGGCGACATCCTGCTTGGCTTCCTGGCCCTGACTCCCTACCGCCCGCCTTTCTTGCCATATGTGCTCACGCTAGCCACCGTCATCGGATTCGCGGGGGCGGCTCAACGGCTCCCGGTCCACATTTTCGTTCGTCCGCCCGATGATCCATCCGAACCGGTCATGCGATTGCGCGTGATTGGTTTTATCGGCACGTTGACTCTTTTTGCGCTCAGTTGGGCCGTCCCCAACACCGGTGCCCCGGCCCTGCTTAACCTGTGGCTGATGGCGGGCCTGCCTCTGGCTGTGTTCATCGCGGTGACCGCGGCCAGCCGCGGCCGTCAGCTGTCCGAGCGGCAGAGTCTGGGCCTGGTTTCGGGCGGCATGGGTTTCTTCGTCCTACTGGCGCCGCTTCAGCAGCTTTCAAAGAACCGCGCCGACGACACGTCCGGCATGGCCATCGTCGGCCTGCTTTTCCTGGTCGGCCTGATTCTCCTCGAGCTGCGCTTCCGGCGCACAGCAGCTGATCCCGCCCTGACCGGAGGCGCGGTCCTCGCCCCCGACCCCCCGCGCGGGTGACCCGGCGAACGTCGCAAATCAACCTCGGGCGGGATTGCCCCGCCATGCCTTTGCGGCTATACAATTAGAACACATGTTCTGTTCACAACACGTGCTGTTTGAGAGGAACGCCATGGTTCACCGCGAGCTCACCCTGCGAACGACCCCTGATCTGCCGATCCCGGCCGTCGATCCGGCCCTCCTGGAGGCCCTCAGCCAGCCCCGCTTGAGCCTGTTGTGGGGCACCGCCACGCCCACGCGCACCCTGCTGGCAGCCGTGACCATGCTCGCCTCCCGCGGCCAGAACGTGCGCATTTTCGATGGCGGCAATCGCTTCGATGGTTACTTTGTGGCCCGGCTGGCACGCCGGCTGACGCCCGAACTTCAGGCGGCGATGGGGCGCATCCGTCTATCACGGGCATTCACGTGTTTCCAACTCGCCGAGCTGATCGAGAACGCCCCAGCCGAGCCAGCGCCCCTGTTTGGCCTCGACTTTCTGGCCACCTTTTACGACGAAAGCGTTCCCTTGCGCGACAGCGAGCGGCTGCTGTCGACCACCCTGGCGCATCTCAAGCGCCTGGCAGCCGTGGGCCCGGTGATCATCGGCGCACAGGAACCGCGCAGCCTGGTCAAAGACCGCTGGTCTTTGCTCGACCAGCTGCAGGCGGCCGCCGACAGTGCCTGGCTGCTGCGCCCGCCGGAAAGCCTCCCGCCGCTGCAGCCGCGCTTGTTCGCCTAAGGCGGCCGGTGCTCACATGCTGACACTAGGAGCTAGACACTAACCATGGGCCGTACCCTCCCCTCAATCACGCAAGCCTTTCTCCAGGAGCAGAGTTCCCTGGCGCGCTTCCGCCGCGCCTTACGCCGAGAGGACCAGCACGCGTTGGACGACCTACTGGCCGACGCGCGGCGCCATCTGGCGGCAGCCGCTTACGCCTCTCACCTGCTGCCGTTCGAAGTCATGCTTCTGGCCATGTTGGTTGAAGAACACAAGGCGGTCATCGATTTGCGGCGGCGCCTCGACGATCTGGAAGGGACGGCCGAAACCTTCTCTTCGCCCCACCTGACTCCCCCGGACGGCGACCGGACGGACGCCTGAGCGTGCCCAGCTTTTACGGTTGGCTGTTCGACGCCTACCCGCGCGGACGCGGCATGGCGGTCTGGTTCCTCGACAACGATGGGCGCTCTGTGCCCCTGCTTGATCAATTCACCCCCGCCTTCTACGCCCGCGGTCCACAGCCTGACCTGCACGACGTCTGCCAGATGCTGCGCGCCCAGCGCGCCCCGGTTGACCTGCGCCGGACCGAGCGGCGCGACCTGTTCCTCGATCAGCAGGTAGAGGTGCTCGAGGTGGGCGTGCGCTTTCCCGCCCAACTGCAGCGCCTGCAGCGCCAAGTGGCCGAGTTCCGCCCTCATCTCACCTACTACGACGCCGATATCCCGCTCCCTCAGCGCTATGTTCTGGCCCGCGGGATCTTCCCGCTGGCCTACTGCCGGGTCGAGCATGCCGACGGGCGCCTGACGGCCGTCGAGGCGCTGGACTCGCCTTGGGACGCCGAATACCGACTGCCGCCGCTGCGTGTGATGACCCTGCGCCTGGATGGCGAGCTGCGCAACCCGGCCCGGGGTTACCGCAGCGACCTGCTGGTTGACGTCGGCGGCCAGAGCTACGCCTTCAAGCGCGACCAGGGGCGCCAACTCTTGCTTGGCGTGCGCCATCTGCTCGAGCAGCATGATCCCGATCTGCTGATCAGCGCCTATGGCAACTCTTTCATCCTGCCGCGCCTGATCGAGCTCTCCCGCCACTACGGCCTTCCCCTGCCGCTCAATCGGGACCGCGGCCAGGCGGTCGGCCACAAACGCGCCCACTCGTACTTCTCATACGGCAAGGTGATCTTCCGCGACGAGCAGCACACCCTGTTCGGCCGCTGGCACATCGACCGCCAGAATGCCTTCCTGGCCGACGACTACGGGCTGGACGGCAACCTGGAGATCGCCCGCCTGACCGGCCTGCCGGTACAGACCGTGGCCCGCGTTTCCACCGGCACCGGCATCAGCGCCATGCAGGTCGCCACCGCCATGCGGCGCGGCGTGCTCGTCCCCTGGCAGAAGCGCCAGCCGGAAGCGCTCAAGTCCGGCCTCGACCTGTTCGCCGCCGACAAGGGCGGCCTGGTCTACACTCCGATCGCTGGCCTGCACGAGCACGTGGCCGAGCTGGACTTCACCGCCATGTACCCCAGCCTGATGGTGCATTTCAACTTGTCGCCCGAGACCGTCAAGGCTGAATGCTGCCCGGGTGTGCCGGTGCCCGAGTTGGGCACACCCGTCTGCAACCATCGTCAGGGCCTGGTGCCGGAGACGCTGGCGCCGCTGCTGGAGAAACGCGCCCGCTACAAGGCGCTCATGCGCGCCCTGCCGGAAGAAGACCCGCGCCGCGAGGTGTACCGCCGCCGCTACTCGGCCCACAAGTGGCTCCTGGTGACCTGCTTCGGCTATCTGGGCTACAAGAACGCCCGCTTCGGGCGCATCGAAGCGCACGAGGCGGTCACGGCCTACGGCCGCGAGGTTCTGCTGCAAGCCAAGGAGATCGTCGAAGCGCGCGGCTACCGCGTGCTGCACATGTATGTCGACGGCCTGTGGATCCACAAGCCCGGCGCCCACCGCCGACCTGATTACGAAGGGCTTTTGGAGGTGATCAAGCGCCAGACCGGCGTATCGATCGAGCTGGAAGGTGTGTACCGCTGGCTGGCATTCCTGCCCTCCCGCACCGAGCCGCGCGTGGCGGTCGCCAACCGCTACTTCGGCGCCTTTCAGGACGGGTCGCTCAAGATTCGCGGCATCGAAGCCCGGCGCCATGACACACCGGCTTACATTAAAGACACCCAGCTCCACATCCTCGAGATCCTGGCCGACGGGCGGGACGCGGCCGGCTTCCGAGCGCTCCTTCCCCAAGCGGTCGCCTACGCCACCGAGCGCCTGCGCTGTCTGCGCGCCGGCCGAGCGCCGGCCAAAAGCCTCGTGGTCCAGCAGCGCCTGTCACGCGAGCCGGAGGAGTTCAGGGTGCGTACGGCGGCCGCTCGCGCTGTCCAGCAGCTGCTGGGTGCCGGAGTCCCCCTCAGCGCCGGCGAGCAGCTGCGCTTCCTGTACGTGCCTGGGCCGGAGAAGGTGCGCGCCTGGGACCTGGTTGATCAGACGGTGCCCTACGATGTTGAAGCCTATACCGAGCTGTTCCTGCGCGCTGTCGAGTCGCTCTTGGCCGTGGCCAACGTCGACCGCTCGATGCTCGAGAACTGGCTCCTGGCCGGCGCCGGGTACTGGGGGCCGCCCGGCGTGCTGCCCCCGCCTGGCGCTGATCCCCGCATGCCCCTGCTGGCTGCACGCCGGCGCCGGCGTGCAGCCGTGCCACATCCCGTGCAGCCCGCCGCCGCAGCACCCCAGGACCGCTATGCCGAACACTGGGGCCGCCGATTCTCCTGAGGGCCGCTGGTTTGGCCGCTCGGGAAACGATTAGAATCGTGTCGTACTGGCCATGGCGGCGGTGCAGCTGAGGCCATCGGCAAGCGTATCAGCATCCGTCCCAAACACACACCCCCACCACACAAACGAGGCCAACACGCCCTCCTACCGATCCGTTGTCACCGTCGCTGCCGCCATCCTCCTCTCGGGTTGTCAGGCAGGGCTCACACCAACCGCTGGGCCCTCCAGCCCGACCAGCGCGCCGCCGAGCATCATCCCCACCCCGAGCGCCAGCCCCACGCCGGCCAGCACCCCCAGCGGAACGTGGATCCGCCTGGCACCAGCCGACGGGCCGCCCGGCGCGCCGATCCATATCGATGGCTTCCTGCCTGGGGGGCCGAGTGCGGCCGATGCCGACGGCAACCCAACCCTTCAGCACACCACGGTCTGTTGGGATGGCTGCCTGACCGGGTTCACCGCCGTGGGCGTCCCGGTGGAATGGTCCGCCGACGAAGCCGGCCGTTTCACGATCGACTTCACCGCACCCAGCGTGCCCTGGTGGAGTCCGCTCGGACCGGCGCCGGTCCAAAACGGGGACTACGCGGTGGGCATTCAATGCCTTGGTCCCCTCGTACCGGGCTGCGCCAACCAGGAGGCGCAGGCCACAGCCACTTTTCAGCTAGCGGGGGCTGAGCCGAAGCGATGCGGGCCAGGGCAGCCGTGCGCCGAATTGACCCTGACACCCCAGCACGCCCAACCCGGAGACACGCTGACGATCTCGGGGTGGGCGCCCATCATCGAAACCATCAACGGAAAGCCGTTTGGCTATACGCTGGCGATCGACGGCGCCGGCCTGGGTTCTCCGTCCGGTCCAATAGGCCAGGTCACACAGCAGCTCGGGGGAGGGCTCAGCGGCCAGTTGACGGTGCCCCAGACCGTGCCCGGCGCTGGCCCGCTCTCCGCCGGCAGCTACAACGTGCTGCTGCAGGCATCCACGCCTCAGACCGTGATCGTCGGCCAGGGCGGGCCAACGGTCGCCACGGCCAGTCTCAACCTGGGCCCATCCGTCACCTGGGCGTCTTTGGGATCTGGCCCACCCGTCTGGCTGGCGCCTTCGGCTGACCTGGTGAACCCGTCGGTCAGCATCGACCCCGGCAACCCCCAGCGGCTGGCTTACTGCGCGTCGGACGCCATTCGTCTGTCAGACGACGCCGGCCGGTCGTGGCGAGATGTGCCCGTCGGCGGCGCGGTGGAGGCTGATGACCATCTCGGGCTGCAGATCATGTCCGGCGGCGCGCCACGGTGCATCTCGATCAGCCTCGACGCCACCCGCCCCGACAGCCTGTACGTCGTCTTCCCCACTGCTGATCAGCAGATGGGCGCTCCTCCAGAGTTCTTCAACGGCCTGACGACGTCGGACGGAGGGGACACCTGGCACATCATCCCGGCACCGGGCCAACCCTCCGATTTCCCGTTCGGCGGCTTTGCCGGCTTTCCCGAAGGGCGAATTGAAGCCCTGTTCAATGTCACAGGTGCTGATGCGCCCGCGACCGTGGCGGAGACCACACGGGATGGCGGAACGACCTGGGACCCCGCGCCCATGAGCTGCCCGGGGTCCGGCCCATGCCTGCGCTGGGGACCTGCCCCGGGATCGATCGGCGGCATGGGCGCGCCCCGCCCACAGGCGCTCCTTCGGTCCACCGACGCGGGCCAGACCTGGTTGGCCACCGACGTCACCCTCGACCTGCACGCCAGCGTCGCAGGCGCGGCAGCCGGGTTCGGTGGGAGCAGCGTCCTGGTCGTCGCCGGCGATGAAGCCTTCCCTGCCCGCTGGAGCATCGACGGCGGGGCATCATGGACGGTCGTGGCCCTCCCCGCCCTATCTGGCTCGGCCGGCAGTCCCAACAGCTTCCCGGCGCTGCAGATTCTGCCCGATGGATCGCTAATCGCCTTCGGGCCCGACGGGAACTGGGAAGGCCTGCCTCCCTATGGCCAATCATGGTGCTCCCTGAGCGACGTCCGACTGCCGCAAATGCCCGTTCGGTTTTCGTTCACCGAGGACGACGTCTGGTGGCTGGACCCCGTGACGGGCAGCCCGGCGAGCGCTCCGCTCGGGGCCACAGCCTGCTCGGGGTAGACTGGCGGTGCTTCGTCGCAAATCATCTCGGCTATACTTCGATACGTGACGGGGCCTTCTGAAACGACAACATCCTGGCCACACGGGGGCGAGAACACTCCAGGAGGTGAACGAGATGAACCCTTCCTTCGGATCAAGCTACCCAACACCGATGAGTACCTTGGCGCGCCAGGAGGCGGTAGCCGGCGTCATGCGTCAGGTGTACTTGTGGATGGCGGCCGGGTTGTCTGTGACGGCTGGCATGGCGTGGGTCGTCGCCACGTCGTCGATTCTGCTTGTCTTCGCTCAGCAGCCGATCCTCTTCTACGGTGCGTTGATCGGCGAAGTTGTCCTGGTCATCGCGCTCGCGGCGGGAATCAACCGGCTATCTGCCACGGCCGGGCTGGTGCTGTTCTTCGCTTACGCCGGCTTGAACGGCGTCACCATGGCCCTTATCTTCTTGATTTACACCGCCAGCAGTATCGCCTCCACCTTCGCTGTGACCGCCGGGCTGTTCGCCATCATGAGCATCCTGGCCTACTCGACCGGCCTCGACCTCACTCGCTACCGCAGCCTGTTTCTGATGGGCCTGGTGGGCCTAATTCTGGGTTCGGTGGTCAACATCTTCTTCGCCAGCGGGATCCTGTACTGGGTCTTGACCTACGGCGGCATCGCCCTCTTCCTGGGCCTCACGGCCTACGACACACAGCGCATACGGCGCCAAGCCGAGGCCATCATCGGCGGCGGCGCGCAGGCTTCGCTCCAAAAGCTTGGGATTATGGGCGCTCTCAGCCTGTACCTCGATTTCATCAATCTGTTCCTGCTTCTCCTGCGCCTGGTCGGGCGGCGGCGCTAGGACTTGGTCGCTGCCGGCGCGTTCACGAATTTGCCGTCACGGGATTTGACGCTCTCGCGCAACTCATGGTATGATCGCACCACCAGCCGGCCGCTCGCACCTTCGGGGCGGCCTGCGTGCACTGTCGGAAGGAGTAGAACATAAGCGCATCAGAATTCCGCATCAATGACGGCATCCGCGTGCGAGAGGTACGCCTGGTCGACGCGGACGGCGAAAACGTTGGCGTCGTGGCCATTGAGGATGCCCTCGGCCGCGCAGAGCAGGCAGGACTCGACCTGGTTGAGGTCGCCCCCAACAGTGATCCGCCGGTGTGCCGGATTCTCGACTATGGCAAGTTTATGTACGAGCGCGCGAAGAAAGAACGCGAAGCGCGCAAGTCGCAAACCAAGGTTGAGATAAAGGAAATTCGCTTCCGCCCCAAGACATCCGACCATCACAAATCCTTCAAAGTCAAGAATGCCAGAAGGTGGTTGGGCGAGGGCAAGAAGGTGCGCGTTCGAATTCGATTCCGGGGCCGAGAGCTCGACTATCCCGAAATCGCTTTGAACGACTTAAAGAGCATCGCCGAGGAACTTTCCGATATCAGCACCATCGAACAAGCGCCAAGCATGGAAGGGCGCACGATGCTGATGATATTGGCACCCGAAAACAGCTGAAACTCAGCGAGTCTCTGTTACAATTTGGTGCTGTCCGCCGCGGACCAACATTGTCCGCGGCGCTGTATGAAAGGAAGCCATCCATGCCCAGGAAGAAGACCAAGAAGGGCAAGTACAAGCTCAAGACCCATAAGGCCACGTCCAAGCGCTTCCGCATGACGGGGTCCGGCAAGCTGGTCCGCACCAAGGGCGGCCAAAGTCACTTGCGCCGGCGCACCCCCAAGCGGAGCAAGCGGATGTTCAGCAAGATGCATCCCGTGAAGGGCAGCAAGATCCGCAAGCGCGTGCGCCGTCTGGCCCCATACCTGAGCAAGTACCGCGCCAACCCCAACGCTCGGACGGGTCAGTCCTCCTGACCCCTGGGCTCTAGCGTGGCTGTTGCGCGCACGCAACTGGTGTCGATCTCGGGCGCCGGCGCACAGCGGGCCACAGGAGAGTAGAACGTGCCAAGGACCAAGGGCGGTTTCGTCACACGCCGTCGCCACAAGAAGATCCTCAAGGGGAACAAAGGCTACTACGGTACTCGTAGCAAACTCTTCCGCCGGGCCAATGAGGCCATGCTCAAGAGCCTGTGGTACGCATACCGCGATCGCCGCACTCGCAGACGCGATTTGCGCAGATTGTGGATTTCTCGCATCAATGCTGCAGCTCGCATCAACGGGACCACATACAGCCGGCTGGTCCACGGCATGCGCCAAAAGAACGTGCAGCTCAATCGCAAGATGCTGGCCGAACTGGCCGTGCGCGATCCGGACGCCTTCAAAGCCGTCGTCCAATCCGTCGCCGGTTGAGCCGGCCTCCGATGAGACCTAAGGGACGCCTACGGCGTCCCTTTTCTTTTGCTATTCGCAGACTGAGGCGATGATACAATCGGTCCCGATATCTCGAATCCGCCTTGGAGTCTCCCCTGGCATGTCCGAACTGATCGCCCAGGCCCATCCAACCCCTGGCGTGAATCTGAGCTTGATTCACGGCGACATCACGCTTGAAGCGGTGGATGCCATTGTCAATGCAGCCAACGCCCATCTGGCGCATGGGGGCGGCGTGGCAGCCGCCATCGTGCGTCGGGGCGGGACCGAAATCCAGGAAGAAAGCCGAGCCTGGGTCGCAGAACACGGGCCCGCTTCTCACGACCGACCCGCTCTCACGGCCGGCGGCAATCTGCCCGCCAGCCACGTAATCCACGCCGTTGGGCCCCGCTGGGGAGAAGGCCAGGAGCAGCACAAGCTTCGCTCGGCGGTCACGTCAAGCCTGGCTCTGGCGGACGAAACACGCCTCAGCAGCGTCGCCCTGCCCGCCATTTCAACCGGGATCTTCGGTTTCCCAAAGCAACTGGGTGCGCGCGTCATTCTCGACGCCATTGCTGACTACCTTACGGGCCATCCCGACAGCGACATCAAGGATGTGCGCGTCGTCCTGATCGATCAAGCGAGCGTCGATGCCTTCTCGGTCGCTTTCGCTGAACGCTGGCCCGATACGGGTGTGACCGCATGATCAGCTCCCTCTCTAATGCGCGCGTCAAGTGGGTTCGCGCCCTGCAGGCCAAGCGCAAAGCGCGCGACGAGGAGTCCGTTTTCGTCGTCGAGGGAACGCGTTGGGCTGAGGAAGTGCTCGATGCCGAGGCCCCCGTCTCCCTGGTCTTGCACACCCCCCATCTCGACGACCGCGGGCGCGGCATTGTCAATCGTCTGGCACGGCTTGGCGGCGAGATCCTGCCTGTCAGCGACAGTGTGATGGCGGCTTGCTCCGACACCCAGACTCCGCAAGGGTTGTTGTTGGTTTTGCCCAGGCCAGAGCTCTCCCTGCCAAGCTCTCCAACCTTGCTCTTAATTCTGGACCGGCTGTCGGATCCAGGCAATCTCGGCACCATCCTGCGCACGTCGCTGGCTGCCGGTGTCGAAGCCGTTGGCCTCACGCCGGGCAGTGTTGACCCGTTCAACCCCAAGGTCGTGCGCGCCGCCATGGGTGCCCTGCTGCACCTGCCTCTGTCGATGGTCGAGCCGGCCAGCGTCCGCGGATGGGCCGGCCCAACACAACTTTGGCGCACCCAGGTCGGCCAGGGTACACCCTACGATCAGGTAGACTGGCGGGAACCTGCCACGCTGCTCATTGGGGGAGAGGCTCACGGGCTGACACCCGAGATGGACCAAACCGTATCCAAAGTGACTCACATCCCGATGCGTGGTGCCAGCGATTCGCTGAATGCGGCCATCGCCACAGCAGTGTTCCTTTTCGAAATCAGACGTCAACGAGGTCATCCATGATCGTTCGATCTCTCACCGGTTTTGTCGATCCCGGCTGGCCCGTCGAGCCTGAACGCCTCGACAGCCTGGCCAACAACCTCAACCAGGCCCGTGACGCGCTGCAAGAAGCCAACTACGAGGTCCAGAGTCTTCGCTTGGCGACTCCCCCGCCGTCCGAAATGGGCCGTGCCGTGCCGCCCCATGAGCGGGCTGAATTCGCCCAACGTCTGGAGGCAGAGGCGTTTGTGCACGGCATCGACTACGTTGCCATTGGGCCCGTGCTCCCAGATGAACCCAGAGGCTTCACGGTCGTCCCTGACATGCTGGCGGCGACTGAGACGGTGTTCACCTCAGCGATCATCGCCGATCCCGAAACCGGCCTGTCCGTGGCTGCCGCCCGCGCCTCAGCCGACATCATCTCGCGCCTATCCAGCATCGGCGGGGATGGATTCGCCAATCTGCGTTTTGCCGCCCTGGCCAACGTCGGCGCAGGATCGCCCTTCTTCCCAGCCGCCTATCATCGGCCCGGGCCGCCGGCATTCGCCGTCGCCACCGAGGGCGCCGATCTGGCCATCGACGCTTTCCGTGAGGTGTCCAGCCTGGCCCGCGGCCGGCGCAGAATGGTCAGCATGATCGAAGCCCACGCTGCCGCCATCCAGCGCCTGCTGACACCGATCTCACTCCAGAACGAACTCCGCTTCCTGGGAATCGACTTCTCGCTGGCTCCCTATCCGGATCACCTGCGTTCCATCGGCACAGCTTTGGAATCGCTCGGCCTTCCGGCCGTCGGCCTCCCAGGGTCGGCCGCCGCCGTAGCATACTTGGCTGACTGTCTGGACCGGGCAGAGTTCACCCGCACGGGTTTCTGCGGCTTGCTGCTCCCCGTCCTGGAGGACTCCACCCTCGCCAGCCGAGCTTCCGCCGGCCAACTTTCGCTGACGGATCTGCTCCTTTTCTCAACCCTGTGCGGCACCGGTCTGGACACGATCCCTCTCCCGGGGGATGCCTCAACCGACGCCATGACCGCCGTGCTGCTCGATCTGGGAGCGATCTCGCTGAGGCACAACAAGCCGCTCACCGCCCGGCTGATGCCTATCCCTGGCAAATCCGTCGGCGATGAGGTGCACTTCGAGTTCCCCTATTTTGCCGATTCACGCGTGGTAGCCCTCGAGGCCGAGCCGCTCACGGGCCTATTGAGCGGCTCCGGCATCCTGGACATCGAACCTCGCCGTTCGTGACTCGACCGAACCACCTTGTCCCTTCCATCCATGACCCTTAGAATGCTCCTTGGGGGCACCAAGGAATAGTCCGCCCGTCTCCTCACCCTTCGCTTGAACAGCCAGGTCGTATGCTCGATCATCTCAACCATCAACAGGAACAAGCCGTCACCACCCCCGAGGGACCGACCCTGGTCCTGGCTGGCCCGGGGTCCGGCAAGACGCGTGTCCTGACCCACCGCATTGCCTATATGGCGGCGGAGCGGGGGGCCAATCTGCAGTCGATCATGGCTGTTACCTTCACCAACAAGGCGGCGCGCGAGATGCAATCCCGGGTGCGCGACCTGCTTGCGCCGACAGTTCCCGGTGGGGCAAGGGGACTGGATCTGGGGACATTCCACGCACTGGCGGCGCGTATGTTGCGCCGCCACGCGGATCGCCTGCCTGTCACCCGAGAGTTCGTCATTTTTGATGACTCAGACCAAATGAGCCTGGTCCGGGACTGCATCAAGGAGCTGAACTTCGATCCCAAGCAGGTGCAGCCCGGACGAGTTTTGGGGGCGATTTCGTCGGCCAAGAGTGAGTTAATCGACTGGAAGGACTTCAGCGCCAACACATATTTTGCCGAGATCGTCCACCGGATCTATGAACGCTATCAACTCCGGCTCCAGGCGAACAACGGCGTCGATTTCGATGATCTCTTGATGTATTCCGTTCAGCTCCTACAGGCCCACGATGATGTACGTGCACAATATCACCATCGCTACAACCACGTCTTGGTGGACGAATTTCAGGACACCAACACCGCCCAATACGCTTTGCTGCGTCTGCTGACGCCCCCGTCAAGGGACGTCTTCGTCGTTGGCGATGCCGACCAATCGATCTATCGCTGGCGCGGGGCGGACTACCGGAACGTCCAGCGCTTCCAGAAGGACTACCCCGAAGCGCGCGTCATCCTCCTGGAACAGAACTACCGCTCGACCCAAACAATCCTCGACGCCGCCATGTCCATCATCAACCGGCTCCCCAACCGGCACGTCAAGAAGCTCTTCACCGACCGCGGGAAGGGGACGTCGATCGAACTGCACGAGGCCTACGATGAGGGGGACGAAGCTCGCTTTGTCATCGACACCATTGCCGTCCTAACGCACTCCGGCGAAGCCGAACCCGGCGAATGCGCGGTGATGTACCGGACCAACGCCCAGTCGCGGGCCGTGGAAGAGGCCTTCCTCAGGGCCGGCCTCCCCTATCGTCTGGTCGGGGCCCAGCGCTTCTACGGCCGACGTGAGGTCAAAGACATCGTAGCCTACCTGCGGCTCGTCCAAAATCCGGACGACCGGATAAGCCTGCTGCGGGTGCTCAACACCCCATCGCGCGGTATCGGCGCCAAGACGGTCGAGTCGCTCATGCGCGCCGCCGACCGCACCGGCGTGTCTCCTGGGCAGGTGCTGAGGGATCTCGGCCAGGGCGTCTCGGCGCCCTATGACGCCGACTTGGACCGCCGAGCGGCGTCTGCCCTGACCGATTTTGGGCGCCTGCTGCCCGGATGGCTTGAAGCGCGTCAGGCCCTCTCCCTTTCAGATCTCATTGACCGGATCATCCGAGATATTGGCTACCGAGAATACATCGACGACGGAAGCGAAGAGGGGACGGAGCGATGGGACAACGTCGTTGAACTGCGCCGGGTGGCTGAGGAGTTTCAGGATGTCGACCTGGGGGCATTCCTCGAACAGATCGCCCTGGTATCCGATCAGGACACCCTAACCGATGACTTGAACGCCCCCATTCTTCTGACGCTGCACGCCGCCAAAGGGCTCGAGTTCCGCGTGGTGTTCATCATCGGCCTGGATGACGGGATGATTCCCCACCAACGATCGTTCGAAGATCCCGAGGCCATGGCCGAGGAGCGTCGGCTGTTCTATGTCGGGATCACCCGCGCAATGGACCGTCTCTACCTGGTCCGGTCCTTCCGCCGAAGGATCTATGGCGCCTCATCCATGTCCGAACCCTCGCGATTCCTTTCCGACCTGCCCGCCGACATCATGTCCGGCGATTGGATCGGCGGCCAGACAGCGGAGCAAGCGACCTACACCCGCCAAACGTCCTGGGAGTCGTCCGCACCACCCCGCCAAGCCCGCTACACGGCCGGCATGCGCGTAATCCATCCCACCTTCGGCGAGGGTATAGTGATGGAATCAAAGATAGACCGAGACGACGAAGAAGTCGTGGTGGCCTTCGAATCCGGGGATGTGAAGCACTTGCTCGCTTCCTTGGCCAATCTAGAAACAGCCACGGATTAGGCGGCTGGGAGAGTCGAACAGCATGAACATATTTGTCACAGGCGGCGCCGGCTACATCGGGTCGGCCGCAGCCAAGCGCCTGCTGGATGCCGGGCACCAGGTCACCATCTACGACTCTCTCGTCACCGGTCACCGGGCCGCCGTGCCCGAGGCGGCGACGTTCATTCAGGCCGACCTGGCGGACAACGTCAAGCTGGGGGCTGCCCTGGGAAACCACGCCTTCGACGCCGTGCTCCACTTCGCCGCCTTCATCGAGGCCGGCGAAAGTATGCAGAAGCCCGGCAGGTACTTTCGCAACAACCTCGTCCACTCCCTGCAGCTGATTGAGGCTTGCGTCCAGGCAGGCGTCGAGCGTTTCGTGCTTTCCTCAACCGCCGCTGTCTACGCCTCGAGCGATGTGCCCCTGTCAGAGGACTCACCGCTCGGCCCGGCCAACGTCTACGGCCAGACCAAACTGATGATTGAACAAGCGCTGGATTGGTATCGCCGGGTACATGGCCTGCACTACGCTGCCTTGCGCTACTTCAATGCCGCCGGCGCTCTCCCGAATCGGGGCGAAGCCCACCAACCCGAGAGCCACTTGATCCCCCTTGTCCTCCAGGTGGCCCTGGGGAAGCGCGACCGGATCAAGATCTACGGCACCGATTACCCGACCCCCGATGGGACATGCATCCGGGACTACATTCACCTGGCCGATCTGGTTGAGGCCCACCTGCTGGCCCTGGACGCGCTGGAAGGGCGGGACCAGCTGGTCTACAACCTGGGGAATGGCACTGGATACTCGGTGCGGCAGGTGGTTGAGACGGCGCGTCGAGTGACGGGTGAGCCCATTCCAGCCGAAGACGCCGACCGTCGCCCTGGCGATCCACCACGCCTGGTGGCTGCGGCCGACAGGATCGCCGACGAACTGGGCTGGTCCCCCAAATACCCCGACCTCCAGCAGATCATCGACAGCGCCTGGCGCTGGCACCGAACCCATCCCGCTGGCTACGCTGATCATGCCGCGGATCTCTAGCCCATCGGTCCCCAGGACCCACATGCTATAATCTCCCCCGGCTTGGTCCGGCGCCAAGACCCTCTTCCGGGGAGATCTTCCCCGCAGCCAAATCGCCAGTTTGGAGCGCACAATATGCCCAACACGCCACCCGAAGTACCTCCTGACGGTCAGAGAATCCAGCTCAAAGACGGGTCGCTCGTCGTCCCTGATCGTCCCATCATCCCCTTCATTGAGGGCGATGGCATTGGCCCCGACATCTGGGCTGCGGCCGTGCGTGTGTTTGACGCGGCCGTTGCTCAATCCTACGGTGACAGCCGTAGCGTCGCTTGGATGGAGGTGCTGGCCGGTCAAAAGGCGTTCGATCAGACCGGAGAATGGCTGCCCGAGTCTACGGTGCAGGCCTTTCGTGACTTCTACGTTGGGATCAAGGGCCCACTGACGACTCCCATCGGCGGCGGAATCCGATCCTTGAATGTCGCTCTACGCATAGCGCTCGACCTGTATGTGTGCCTGCGGCCGGTTCGCTACTACGACGGCACCCCCACGCCGGTCAAACATCCGGAAAAGGTCGACATGGTGATCTTCCGTGAGAACACGGAGGATATCTACGCCGGGGTTGAGTTTGAGCTGGGAACCGAAGCCAATCAGCGCTTCATGTCATGGCTTTCCGACACTTACCCCGATGAATACGCCAAGATTCGGTTCCCCGAAAGCTCGGGGATCGGCATCAAACCCATTTCGCGCGAAGGCAGCCAACGATTGGTGCGATCGGCTATTCGCTATGCCCTCGATCGCAGACGCCGCTCAGTCACTCTGGTCCACAAGGGCAACATCATGAAGTACACCGAAGGTGCCTTTAGAAATTGGGGCTACGAAGTGGCCGAGCGGGAATTCGGCGACCGCGTCTATACCTGGGCGCAGTGGAACCGAACCAAGAAGGCTTCCGGGGAAGATGCCGCCAACCAGGAAAAGGAAGCTGCCCTGAAATCAGGCAAGCTGCTGGTGAAGGATGCCATCGCTGACATCGCCTTTCAGCAGACGATCACACGCGCCGATGAGTTCGACGTGATCGCCACGATGAATCTCAATGGCGACTATATCTCGGACGCCCTGGCGGCTCAGGTGGGCGGCATAGGCATTGCCCCCGGCGGCAACATCAACTATGAGACCGGACATGCCATCTTCGAGGCCACCCACGGCACGGCTCCCAAATACACGGGGCTAAACAAGGTCAATCCTGGCTCAGTCATCTTGAGCGGCGAGTTGATGTTCCGGTATCTGGGTTGGGACGAGGCCGCCGATCTGATCGTGCGCGGCATCGAAGGCGCCATTCGTAGCAAGCAGGTGACTTACGATTTCCATCGGCTGATGGACGGGGCCACGCTGTTGTCGACGTCAGCTTTTGGCGACGTTGTGATCGAATCTATGGCATGACGCCAGGCGCAACCAATACCAATTTCCGGCAGCCATGATGGCCTTAGGCGCCAAAGCCCAGGCCGTGCACCAGCGCCTGCTGGAGGCCTACGGCCAGCCGGTGTGGAGGGAGCGGCTTCCGCCCCTCGACGAACTGGTGTCGACCATCCTCTCCCAGAACACCAACGACGACAACCGCGATCGTGCGTTCGACGCCCTGCGGCGCGCTTTTCCCAGCTGGGAGGCTGTGCGTGACGCCGACCCTCAGAAGGTCATCGAGGCCATCAGGACCGCCGGCCTCGCCAATCAAAAGGGGCCCCGAATTCAGGCCGTACTGCGCCAGATCACCGAACAACGAGGCGAGCTGGACCTGGAGTTTCTCCGCGACAAACCCCCGGACGAGGTCCGCTCATGGTTGTTGAACTTCAAGGGGGTCGGGCCCAAGACGGCCGCCATCGTGATGCAGTTTGCGTTGGACATCCCCGCCTTTCCGGTGGACACTCATGTTCATCGCGTCACTCAGAGGCTCGGCCTGTGCCCACAGGGCACATCGGCCGAGAAGGCACACAAGATCCTGGCGGACCTGTTCCCCCCGAAGTCTTACTACGCGGCGCATCTCAACATCATCCGACACGGCCGGGAGGTGTGTAAGGCCCGGCGGCCGGCATGCGATCGCTGCGTGCTCACCGATTTGTGTGACTACTTTCGTGAGAACGGCGCTCCGGCTGAGCCGGCGTGAGGAGTTGGTCTAGCCCATCATGACCAAACTGACCGCCGGCGACCGCTTTCCTCTGCTGCTGTACCATTTCGCCGTCAGCCGTTATCGACGGCCGGCCATGCTGCTGGCCTTGCTCCTGCTGGGGCTGTGGTACCCGGTAAGCCTTGACCTTCTCGCCTGGCCGAAACCGCCCAGTGATGCCTGGCTGCTGGCCGGCGGTTCGGTCTCGGCCGCGTTTTCGCTCTTCGCCATCATCGGCCCCCGACTGGCCTACGCCCAGCCGCGCGAAGACCATCTGCGGCTCCAAACACCCATCTACCGACTCAAGATCTCCTACCGCCGAATCTTGAACACGAGAGCTGTTGAATTGGCGAAACTGCTCCCTGCGAGCAGCCTGTCGCGCGGCAAGCGGAGCCTGCTGACCCCTTTCTACGGCCGGACTGCCGTGGGGGTTGACCTTGACGGTTACCCGCTCCATCCCCTGTTGATGCGACTCTTCCTCCACAGCCTGTTCTTCGCCCCCGACCGAACGGGCCTGGTCCTGATCGTGGCGGATTGGATGGGCCTCAGCAATCAGTTGTCCGATCACCTTCAGGCCTGGCAGGATTCGCGACATCATCGCACCGCTCGTTCCGACGCCGCCGCCATCCTTGACGCCGAAGAGGACTGAGTTACCGGCGCACCTCCTTTTGTGAAATTCATCACAAGCACTGGGCCACTCAGCTTCGGCCCATTTTCCGCTCCCGTTATACTCATCTTGAGGGCAGCAGACAGATCGCACAAGAGGAAGGGAAAGAACATGGCATTCAAGATGACCTGGTTTGGGCATGCCGCGTTTCAAGTCGAAACCGGGGGCAAGACACTCCTGATTGATCCGTATCTGACCGACAACCCCTCAACCGACGTCAGCCCCGACAGCTTGGAGCCGGACTTCATCCTCATTTCCCATGGCCATGGGGACCACGTGGGCGATGCCGTCGCCATCGCCAAGCGCAGCGGCGCCCAAGTCATCAGCAACTTCGAAATCGCCAACTGGTTCGATGGACAGGGTGTAGAAGCCCATCCCCAGCATTTGGGCGGCGGGCACAAGCACCCCTTCGGCTATCTCAAGCTGACTCTGGCCCTTCACGGGTCGGCGCTTCCGGATGGTTCCTATGGCGGCAACCCGGCCGGTTTCCTGCTGACGACCAACGCCGGCGAGAAGGTCTATTTTGCCTGTGATACGGGTCTTTTCGGCGACATGCGTTTGATTGGTGAGGAAGGCATCGATCTGGCGGTGCTGCCCATCGGGGACAATTTCACCATGGGCCCGGATGACGCGTTGCGAGCTGTCAAGCTCATTCAGCCCAAGCATGTTATCCCGGTGCACTATGACACCTGGGATCTGATTGCTCAGGATGCTCAGGACTGGGCAGCTCGAGTTAAGAGCGAAACGCAGGCCGAGCCGCATGTGCTCCAGCCCGGAGAGAGTTTCAGCCTGCCGGCGTAGATCGCCTCAAGGGGCGGTCACTCAACGAAGGGCGGTGTTACGGCCGGCTTCGCCTGCAGAGGAAGGGCAATGGTGAAGGTCGCGCCTTGGCCTTCACCGTCGCTTTCGGCCCAGGCTCGCCCCTGGTGAGCTTGCGCCACGCCGCGGACGATGGCCAGGCCCAACCCCATCCCTTCATGACGGCGCCGCAAGTGATCTTCAACCTGATAGAAGGCCTGGAAGATGCGCTCCAGTTCATCTTCGGGGATACCTATCCCATTGTCACGAACCTGAAACCAGGCTTCATCCCCATGCGGTTTCAGGCTGAGCCAAATGTGGCCTGCGGATGGCGTGAAGCGCATGGCGTTGTTCAGGAGATTGGTCAGAGCCATGGCTACTTTCGGCCCATCAACCCTGGCTTCCAGTGTCTTGTCCCAAAGGGCGACTTCCAGCTCCTGCCCTTTCGCCTGAATCGTGTCTCGCACCTCTTCCGAGGCCGCCCGTACAACCGATTGGAGGGGCTGGCGTTCAAAGTTCATCTCCGTCGAACCCACTCGCAGCAGGTTCAAATTGGTCATGTCCTCGATCAGCGATCGCATGCGCATGGCTGAATTAAAGACCGCGTTGACGTGCTCGGCGGCCGTCTCACCGGCATCCTCCTGCAAGATCGTAGCGTAGCCCAGGATCAGGGCCAACGGCGTGCGCAGCTCGTGTGAAGCGATCGAGATGAACTCGCTTTTTAGTCGATCCAGTTTTCCCAGTTCATCGTAGGCACGCTGAAGCGCATCTAGCAGCCGGGCGTTGTTGATCGCCACGGCAGCCTGAGAGGCCACAATCGACAACGTCTGCAGATCGCTCTCTCCGAAGTCCCCCTGGCGCTTGTTGACGGCCTCCAGGACACCGATCACTTCCTCCTGGATGCGCATCGGAACGCCCACCAGCGACTTGATTTGCAACTGGACCCGTTCGCCGACTTCGCGGAAATGACGCGGGTCCGCGGCGACCTCATTGATGATCAAGGGGCGGTCATCACGCACGATGGTCCCGGCGATGGAACTGTCCATCGGAACCGGAATCTTGGCCAGTTCAGCCGGGTCGGCTCCCGTGGCGGCGGCAAACCGTAGATCCTTGCTCTTTTCATCGATGAGCAGAATCGAGGCCGCCTCCGAGCCCAGCAGTTCGGCGGCAGAATCAATGATGAACTGAAGCAACGGGTCAAGCTCGAGGGTTGAGTTGAGGGTGACGCTTATCTCGACCAAGCGTGCCAGACGCAACACCATCTGGCGCAGGTCGTTACCGTCGGAAGTGGCGGTCTGGCCCAGCATGCGTGTAGTGTATGCCAAGCCCCCCAAGTTGTCCATCCGAGCGTTGCTTAGGGGTTCCCTTTCGTTGTATACTTCACCGGCAAGCACACTCTAAGCCCCTTCGAAGGACTCGCCAACGATGAAGGTCTCCTGCCTGCAAGAAAACCTGGCTCGCGGTCTGAACACCGTCGCCCGGGCGGTCGCCCCGCGCAGCACGTTGCCCGTTCTGGGCAACATCCTGTTGGCCACCGACAACGGGCGTTTACGCCTGTCGGCCACCAATCTTGAGCTGGGGATTACCTGCTGGATCGGAGGCAAGGTGGAAGAGGACGGGTCGACTACAGTACCCGCCCGCACCTTCGTCGATCTGGTCAATACGCTCCCCAACGATCGGGTCGACATGGAGTTGGCGGTCCGCACGCAGACCCTGAGCGTGCGTTCGAAGACTTTCAACAACGAGTTGAAATGCATCGATGCCCAGGAGTTCCCTCCGCTTCCGCCGGCGGATCTCGAGGGCGATTTGACGCTGGATGTGTCCGATTTGCGCGAGATGATCAGCCAGGTCGTCTTTGCCGCCTCCAGCGACGATGCCCGCCCCGTGCTGACAGGTGTGTTGTGTGAGGTAAACGACGGCGAGCTTTCCATGGCGGCCGCCGACGGGTTCCGGCTCTCCGTGCGCTCGTCGCACTTGCCATCGCCCGGTGTCGGACCGCTGCGGGCCATCATCCCCAGCCGGGCCCTATCGGAGCTCGCACGCACGGTGGGCGATGATGATACCGTCACATTGAGCCTCCCCCCCAACCGGGGCCAGGTCATCTTCCGCACCGAAAACGTCGAGTTAGTGTCTCAGCTCATCGAAGGCACCTACCCCGACGTCAAAGGCATTATCCCCAATGGGTATCAGACCCGGACAGTACTACCCACCAGCAGCTTCCTGAAAGCCTGCAAGGCGGCCGACATTTTTGCGCGCGAGGCCGCCCACTCCGCCCGACTGGTGATTACACCGGGCAGCGAACTCGAGCCTGGCACGCTTGAGATTTCGGCCACTGCGGCCGAAACAGGCTCAAATGAAACCGTGGTGGATGCCACGATCGAAGGGGAGCCGGCCGAGATCGCCTTCAACGTACGCTTCTTGATCGACGTCCTGAGTGTCGTCGAGACCCCCAATGTGGCGCTGGAAACCAGCAACGCCAATGCCCCCGGAGTCATCCGCAGCGTCGGGCGGGACGATTTTCTGCATGTCATCATGCCGATGCACCTCGGCCGCTAGGCTCCGCATCCTGTAACGGCTGTCAGATTCTCGTAGCCCTGTTAGCGCGTTGGTGTCCCTGGCCACCGGGACCTGATACCCTTCCCAAAGATCGGCGCCTGTCGTACGCCAGCCTGCAGGACGAGGTCAACAGTGAGCTCGTTTGACAGTACATCCTTCCCCAAAGTCCTGACCCTTTATCTCGAACTCAGCCAATACCCCATCCTGGCCGGGCGTATACGCGAGCACATGCGCCGCGAATTGTTCGATCGAGGGGTTATCAGCCGCCACGATTTTGAGGCCGAGGTCCGGGAAAAGGCCATCCAGTCTCAGCGGCGGGAGGGACTCATTGACCCTCTTGGGGAGGAGCCCCCCGACGTGTGGGCCAGGCGCCAGGAGATCGTTCGCGACAATCTGACCGACTTCTACTTCGCCTATAACCTGCCTCACGAGGATTTTGAACGCATTCTACGCGGCGTTCTGGAGGATCGAATCCCCTCTCACGAAGTCGTCCTGACATTCCACCCGGAGTTGGCCCCATGGGACATGCTCTTCGCGCAGGGGGAAGCGTATGAAGCGCTTCCCAGCGAAGAGCGTCCCCACGTGATGCATGATTTGCGTGAAATCAAAGTGGTCCTTATCAAGGCCATGATCAGCGACCATCTCAAGTACCTGGGCATCGCCAAGGATTGGCTCGACATAGCCGACCTCAAACGTGTGAGATCCCGCCGGTTGGGGCGTGGGAAGATCGGGGGAAAGGCGGCCGGCATCATACTGGCCGAGGCAGTACTAAAGAAGTCCGCCGGCCCCGACTTCCTCAATCATCTGAAGGTTCCGCCTTCCTGGTTCATTGGCGCGGATGTCTTCTACCAGTTCACGCAGTTGAACGGCCTGTTAGGGTACGCCAATCAGAAATACCGTGAAGGGGATGAGATACGCGAAGCCTATCCAGCCATTCGCCAGGCCTTCATGCAAGGGAACTTCCCAGACGAAATCGTGGACGGCTTGACCGAGGTGCTGAATGAAGCCGGCCCGAACCCTCTCATCGTCCGCTCTTCAAGCCTGCTGGAAGATTCCTTCGGAACGTCCTTCGCCGGCAAGTACGAGAGCTACTTCCTGCCCAATCAGGGGAGCGATGAGCAGAACCTCAAGGCGCTCCTAGAGGCAATCGCATCTGTCTATGGCAGCGTTTACAGCCCGGGGGCGCTCTTCTACCGCCAACGCATGGGGCTGATTGACTACGATGAGCGCATGGCGATCCTGATACAGGTCGTGCAGGGTCAGCGCATGGGGCGCTACTTTCTGCCGGATGCGGCTGGGGTTGCATTTTCGCGCAACCAATTCCGCTGGAGCCCTCGCATCGACCGTTCATCCGGATTCCTGCGTCTGGTGTGGGGGCTAGGCACCCGGGCCGTTGAACCCGTCGGCGGGGATTATCCGCGGCTGGTGGCGCTCAGCCATCCGGAGCTGCGACCGGAGTCCGAGGCAGATGAAATCCGCCGTTATTCACAGCACTTCGTCGATTTGATCGACATCGAGGGCAACCAGTATCAGACGCTGCCCGTAGCCTCCGTCGTGGCTCCAAGCACGCCGAGCCTGCCGTTGATCGCCCAGGTCTACCAGGACGACGGGCTGCAGTCGCTGGCGAGCCGGCCGCTAAATCTGGACTCGACGAAGACCGTGATTACATTCCAGGAATTGCTTCGCCGCACCGCTTTTCCGTCTTTGATGCGCCGTATGCTCTCGACCCTCGAGACCGCCTACCAGAATCCGGTCGATACCGAATTCGCTCTGCTGATCCATGCCGGGGAAGGCCAGGAGGGTCACAACCTTGAGATATGCCTGCTTCAGTGCCGACCGCAAAGCCGATTGGAGGATGAGCGGGTTCAGCTCCCCAAGAACATTCCCGTTGAGCGGCAGTTGTTCTTGGTCCAGCGCATTGTCCCCGAAGGACGCGTTCCCAATATTCGCTACGTGGTCTACGCCAGGCCGAGCGCTTGTCAAGAGCTCGACCAAGCCCAGCGGCTCCGCATGGCCCAGGCCATCGGTGAGATCAACCGCCACCTGGAAGGCCAGTCCTTCATTCTCATGGGCCCGGGGCGATGGGGGAGCGCAAATCCCGATATCGGCATACCGGTAAGCTACGCCGATATCTACAATGCGCGTGCCCTCATCGAGGTCTTTGATGGCTCGGACACGCCGGAGCCTTCCTATGGGACGCACTTTTTCCAGGATCTGGTCGAAGCCCGCATCTTCCCGCTGGCCATCGCCGTCGAGGATCCTGCCACCCACTTCCGTCGCGCCTTTTTCGAGGACTCTCCCAGCGTCTTGGAGGAGCTCGTGCCAGGTGCCTCGGCATGGCGAGATGTGCTGCAGTTGATCGATATCCCTGCAGCCGCTGGAGGGTCATATCTTGAGTTGGTCATGGATGGGGAAGCCGATTCGGCAATGGCCTACCTCGCCGATCCAGCCTCTCCCGACTGAGCGCGCCATCATCGATTGGCGTTGAGTTCACAACTGAGTTGAGCTTGGTGAAAAAGCGGACGGCTCCCGCTAGCCTCGTCCGAACCACTTCCGCCGACGGGACGGCCTCGGGGAGTACGGTTCTTCCCATCCCTGAACCCCCACCAGGGGCACGAAAGCCACCGGCACCATCTCTTCCACAGCCACTCGTCCGCCATCTCGGGTCCACCGCTCCAACATTTGGCCTTCCCGCCCACCCACCGGGACGACCAGGCGCCCGGATTCGGCCAGTTGGTCCTTGAGGGCCTGGGGCGCCTTCGGCGCGGCAGCGGTGACGACGATCGCGTCATACGGTGCATGCTCTGGTAGACCGAGCGAACCGTCTCGCTCGAGGACCACCACGTTCGTGTACCCCAGGCTGTTGAGTACGCCCCGTGCCCGTTGCGCAAGTGGACTCAAACGCTCCAGCGAATAGACTTGCTTGGTCAGCTCGGCCAATATGGCAGCCTGGTATCCGGAACCGGTGCCGATTTCCAGCACCGTGTCCGTTGGCTCAAGCTCCAGAAGCTGGGTCATCAAAGCCACAATGTAGGGCTGTGAGATGGTTTGGGAATCCCCAATCGGAAGCGGTGCATCCGCATAGGCGTGCTTGCGTGACTCTTCGGGGACGAATTCATGCCGCGGGATCTTGCGCATGGCAGCCAAGACGCGGGGATTGCGTATGTCGCGCAGCTCAAGCTGTGTGTGAACCATGTGCTCGCGAGCCCTGGCGAACTCGCTGTCCTTGGTCATGACCCCTTCAATTCGCGGCAGATAAAGTCACCAACCGTGTGCGAGGCGCTGCTCCTTCCACACATCGGCTTCGTTGTGGTATCCGGCCTGTTCCCAGAACCCCAACCTGTCCTCACGCATGAATTCCAGCCCTCGGAGCCACTTGCCGCCCTTCCACAGATAGGGTGTCTTGAGATCTTCCCGCCCCTGGATAGCTCCCACAACCCCCCGCAGTGGGTAGCCGTGATCGGGCGTCAGCGGCTGGCCGTCGAAATGGGTCGCCAAGAGGAAATTGTCGGCCAAGGCGATTTCGAGGGGGACATTGACGGTGAAATTGTATTCGCAGTGCTGCATGACGTGTTCAGCACCCGGCTTGAGGACGAGCAGCCCCTCGTCGATCAGGGTCCGCAGCGTAACCCCCTCCCACAGCGTTTCGAACTTGCTCCAACGCGTGACGCAATGGATATCCATCTGGACCTTGGTCCGCGGGAGCGCTTGGAAATCGTCCCACGACAGATTGCGCTCGCTCTCGACCTCGCCCCAAAACCGGAGTGTCCAGGTTTGAGGATCGAATCCCGGAATGGGTCCGTAATGCAGCACCGGAAACTTCTCGGTTAACGATTGCCCGGGCGGGAGACGTCCCGCCTCCTTGAGCTGCTTTTCCCGCTCGCGACGACCCACAATCCCTCTAAGAGACAAATTCCACCTCCACAGCGTACGCCACCCGATTATATATCAACGCCGTCGATCACAGCCTCAACCCGGGAACCGAACGCTCACGGACGGCGTCTGAAGATTGACAGTCCCGACAGGACCAAGGAGGCCCTGATGAGACCCCACCTTTGGCACAGATTGCTCCCGCTGGCCGCCGTGATGGCCGGCACCTTGCTCGCTTGTGGCTGGATCACCACGGGACCCCTGGCCACCAGCACCCGGCCGCCCACCACGGCCGAAGCCGCCGGCCACGGCGTGGCCTTGACGATCTACAATCAGGGCAGCGCGCTCGTCCGCGACCGGCGCCAGTTCGCGCTGACCACCGGGTTGAACGAAATCGCGTTCGACGATGTGGCCGCTTCCATGGATCCGACCAGCGTCCTCTTCAAGGCTCTTGATCATCCCTTGCAGGTAGGAATCCTCGAACAAAACTTCCAGTACGACTTGGTGGGGGCCACCGCCCTGCTGCAGAAGTATCTCGGACAGACCATCACCGTGGTTACTCAGGACGGGCAAACGACGCGCGGCAAGCTCCTGTCGGGCAGAGATTCTCTCATCCTGCAGGATTCCTCTGGGCAGGTGAACGTGATCTCATCTAGCGCCATTCAGGGATTCTCGTTTCCGGACCTTCCAGAAGGCCTGATCAGCAAGCCCACGCTTGCCTGGCAGCTGAATTCCGATCGAAGTGGCCAAGAGGCCTTCGAGCTCACGTACTTGACCGGCGGAGTCAGTTGGCAGTCCGACTATGTGGTCCTGCTCAACCCAGACGAGACATCCATCGACCTCGACGGCTGGGTGACCTTGAACAACACCAGCGGGGCGACCTTCAAAGACGCATTGCTCAAACTGGTGGCGGGCGATCTTCAGCGCCTGCAGAACCAAGGACTGTCCGCTCCTGAAGCCGCTCTTCAGGCCGAACGGGCCGCCGCCGACAAGGCCATCGACGAGCGTTCCTTCTTCGAATACCACCTGTATGAGGTGCCTCGCCCTGTGACGGTCAAGAACAATGAGACCAAGCAGGTGCAGTTCGTCAGCGCACAGGGGGTTCCGGCCGAGAAGTTCTTCGTCTACGATGGCACCCAATGCCGCAGCAATCCCTGGTACTGCCGCTATGCCGGTTACCCGCAGACGGACCCCAGCTACGGCGTCAGCTCAAATCCCAAGGTGATGGTGATGGTCGAGTTCGACACCGAGGATGTGGATGCCGATCTGCCCAAGGGCCGGGTGCGCCTCTACAAAGAGGACATCGATGGGGCGGCGCTGCTGATCGGCGAAGATGCGATCGACCACACCCCCAAGGGCGAGCATCTGCGGCTGTACGTGGGAGACGCCTTCGACATCGTGGGCGAGCGCGTTCAGACTGATTTCACACGGCCGACGGAAAAGAGCCTCGAAGAATCCTACAAGATCACGCTGCGCAACCACAAGGACGAGGCGGTCGAAGTCAGAGTCGTAGAACATTTGTTCCGTTGGAGCGATTGGCGGATCCTTCGCTCATCTGACGACTACAGCAAGCTCGACTCCTCCAACATCGAGTTCCGGGTCCAGATTCCGGCCAACGGCGAGCGCAGCGTGACCTACACTGTCCGCTACTTCTGGCCGTGATGTGGATCAGGAATGCATTTCGACAGCCGACAGTAGGGTGCCGGGGCGGCCCGACGGGCCTCCCCGGCACCTCGCCTTTCACCATCTTCGTGCTGAGCATCGTGGCGCTGGCTGGTTGTGGCATCCAGGCGAGACACCCTCGGCCCGCCCTCTCGGTTCAGTCGTTTACAGGCACGATCCGAGCGGCCTGTGGCCCGACGGATGCCCGTGCCCTTCAGGTCGACCTGGTCCCGGAACATGGCGGGGCCGTCAAGACGGTATCGATCGGTCTTTGGGACGCTGAGCTATCCGGCGCCCCAATTGTGAGATCCTTCACAATCCTAGAGGGAGGCCAGGGCAGATGGTGCTCACCCAGGAGGGGATGCCTTCAGGCTTCGCGGGGCACACTCTGGTTCGAGCGAGTTGGCCAGGCGGGATCGATCTCAGGCCGCTTCCGGCTGGAGACATCGTCAGGGGATCTGCTGGAAGGAGTCTTCCGGGTCCAGAAAGACCCCCGGGCCGCGCCGATCTGCGGCTGAGAGCTCGCCGCGAAACGCAACCGCCGAGTCTAGTCGAGGGATGTCACGAGTTCGACCGATTCGCAGGACGCAGGGGCGGTCGAAAACTTCGACGGCGTGGGGCGCATCCGGGAGCTCACTGGTCAGATCCTGTCCAGGGAAATGCAGCTGCTCATGCATGCCTGTCCGCCACTTGGGGCAGTCCGTCACGTCGTAGACGACACCCTGGCAAGCGATGTACATCCGACGTCCCGATTGGCCATCATGTCGCCGCAGCTCGGCAAGCGTGATCAGCTTCTCACCCACGGCCACCGCCGTCACGCGCCCATCCCCCGGCCCATTTCACCAAGGGCTGCCAACTCAGAGACGAAAGCGGCCCGGGAGACTGCCCCGAGCCGATCATGAGAGCACTGCCGTCCATCTTGACCTACGAATTGGTGAACACCGGCAGATGGCCGAGAGCATAGATCTCCGACCAGTCGCCGGGATTTCCTTCGGTGAACACCGCCGCCTCCGCCACGATGTCCGCCCCGGCCATGGCCATCAATTCGCGCATCCCCTTGAGCGTTGATCCGGTGCTGACAACGTCATCGACCAGGACAACCTTTCGACCGCGCACAAGGTCCCGGTCCTTTTCGTCGAGGTAGAGCGTTTGCGGCTCACCGGTTGTGATCGATACGGTCTCCGTCTTCAGCGTTTCGCCCATGTAGATCTTGAAGACCTTTCGGAGCACAACATAGCCCTTGTCGGAACGCACCGACATGGCGTGAGCCAGAGGAATGCTCTTCGCTTCAGGCGTCACCAAGAGATCGAAATCCACCTCATCGAGCCGGCTCAAGAGCGCGCTGGCCCCAGCTTCCACCACTTCCGTGTCTCCCAGCAGGTTGAATACGGCAATCCGCACGCCAGGGGCCACTTCGAACAGCGGCAGCCGACGTTCCAGCCCGGCCACGGTGACAGCGTAGGTTTCCCGATGGTCCGCCATGCTCTGTCCTCCCAATCATCTCATCCGGATGGCGCGCTGCGTGCGCCTTGCCAGCCGGCGCCATTATAGCGCGGGGTGATTTCCTTCGCCCGCCAAGCTTGGCTACGCCAGCGGCGGGCCGCTGATGGGAGTCTTGAAGTCATAGACGCCATCTTCAACCCCCCAGGCACGACCGCACGACGGGCACGCCAGCCTGCCGACCGCCGGCCGCAGATCGAGGCTGCCACACGCGGGACAACGCCACACCAAAGCCTCGGCGACGCCACCGCTACCCGATCGTCGGGCTCGGACGAAGACACTCGGACTGACCGGCCAGAGCCCTCCAGGCCGCTGGACCAGAGCGTCCAGGCCGACCAACAACCGCAGCGGGAGCAAGCGCTTGAGCAACGCCTGCCGAAACTGCGACACCGCCAGCCGTCGCTCCAGACCAAACCCCGCCCCTGCCAGCCACTCCGAAACAGACGCTGGGTGGAAGTCGAAGTTGAGCGCAGCGAACTCTATCGGGGCCCGGTCAAACGGATTCCACGCCTGGCGGCGCAACAACCAGCGCAGAATCGCTTTCGCGTTGCGCTTGTTGGCGAACTCGAGCACCAACGCGCCGCCCCCGGCCATCACGCCACCAATCTGGCGCAGCGCCAGCGCTGGCTCAGCCATGTGGTGCAGCGTCCTGATCATGGTCGCCCCATCAAAGACCGACGGAGCAAACGGCAGGCGGTAGACATCGCCCACCACATACACCAGATCCGGACGATCCCCTAGCCTTTCGTGAGCCTGAGCGATCTGTGTGGCCGAATAATCGAGCAGGACGATCTGTTGGTAGCCCACATAGCGGCCCGTGTTGCGCCCAGCCCCCGCCCCAACCTCCAGCAACCGCATTCCGCCGCTCGGCAGCAGCCGGCGCAGCGCTACAGCCTCCGCTCGATCTTCGTAGGCCCGATCGCCGGCGCCCCAGAACTGCGCCTGGTAGTCGGATCCCTCATAGTCACAAACCGGGGGCGTTTCGGTCACGTGGTCTCCTGATCCCCGTTTTCCCGCCACCGCCAACCGGTTTCACGTGAAACACGCGCGCCGTGCACGGTCCGATGTTTCACGTGAAACACTACGCGAAGGTCGGCTCAGGGCCGGCGCATTTTCGGATTAAGAAGCAGGTTCCCCATACTGAATCCACGACCGCAGGGCGCCGGAGAACTCCCACTGCACTTCGTGCGGGCTGAAGCCGGCCGCGTGCACCGCCCGCAGGTACTCCGCCGTCAGGGTCTCCAGCGAAGCCGCCGCCCGATCCCCTTCCGCTGCCGGGCCCTCCACAAATGTCCCTTGACCCTGGCGTGAGATGATCTCGCCCTCCGCTTCCAGGAGCCGGTAGGCGCGCGCCACGGTGTTGAAGTTCAGCCCCAGCGCATCGCCCAACTCCCTCACAGTTGGAAGTCGTTCGCCCGGCGGGTAAACACCGGCACGGATGCGGGTCCGAAGCTCGCCAGCGATCTGCTGATAGAGGGGGAGCGCCTGATGTGGATCGATCGAAATCATATCCCCGCCGCAAGTATAGGCCGCATTGTATCATTGTATACCATTCGCGGATTTCGGGAAACTCGCCGGCCGCATCTCACCACCAGCCGAGGGGATTGGTGCCGACGCCTGCGCCAAAACGGAGTGCCAGCCACGCCGCCGTGGCACCCAAAAGGGCTATCAGGTAGACGCCGTCGCGTCGGCGAAAGCGCAGTGGCCGCCAATCCGAACGCTTCACCCCGCTCGCCCCCAGGCCGCGGGCCTCAAGTGCCACCGCCACCTGCTGGCTGCCCCGAAACCCGCTGATCACCATCGCCACAAAGACCGGCATCAGGGCACGCACACGGGCCAATCCCACCGTCGACTCCAACAACAAGCCGCGCGCCTGCTGCGCTTCGAGAATGCTCTGGAAGGATCGTTGAAGCAAGGGGATGTAGCGCATCGCCAACGCCAGAGTCAGCCCCCAGCTGTAGGGCAGACCCAGCCGGACTAGGCTTTGGATCATCGCCGACGGGCGTGTGGTGTGCAGCCAAAGAAAGACCAGCAGCCCCACCGCAAGCAAACGCAGTCCGAGCGCCGCTCCAGCCGCCAATCCGCCATCAGTAAGGCGCAACCAGCCCCAGGCCACCATCACATTTCCCTCCGGCGCCAATAGGCCCCTCAGAATCGCCATGAAGATGCTGACCGGCAGCAGCACGCGCAGCACGCCTGAGACACTTGACCGCGGCAGTCTAGCCGACCCATAAGCGCCGACCAGCGTGAGCAGCCCGAGCAACTCCAGAGTTGCGTTCTGTACCGTGAGAAAGAACGCCAACCCGCAGGCAACCATGGCCAACTTGACTCGGGCGTCGGCAGAATGAAGCCAAGATTCTCGCTCGACGTACCAATCGGGCGCAGCCGTCATCTGCTCTTCCCTCTGGACTCGCTGCGTTTCGCCTCATAGGACCGCTTGAAAGCCGCCACATCCAGAGGGGCGTCTGCCCCGCCCATGCCCAGACGCTGGGCCAGTCGGCCCACCGGAGGCAGATCAAGTCCGGTCGCCGACAGCAGGTTGGCGTCGGACAACACGGATTGTGTTCCCCCGCGCGCTGCCAACCTGCCGGATGTCAGCACGGCGCAGTGCGGGACATGGTCCGCCACCAAGCGGACATCATGGGTGATCACGATTACCGTGTGTCCTTCGCCCGAGTAAGCCGAAAGAAGCCCCATCAACTCCATGACGCTGCGCCGGTCTAAGCCACTGGTCGGCTCGTCCAGGATCAGTGCCTGTGGGCGCATGGCGAGTACCGACGCCAGCGCCACCTTGCGGCGTGTGCCGTAGCCGAGCATGGCCGGCGGGGTGTCCGCCTGCGCGACCAGCCCGAAGGCTTCCAAAGTTGCGTCGACCCGCTTAGCGACCTCGGCTTCCATCAACCCCAGGTTGCGAGGCCCGAAGGCGATTTCTTCGCGTGTCGTCCCGGCGAATATCTGATGGTCCGGATTCTGAAATACGTACCCTACTTGTTGTGCCAGTTCGCCGATGGAGAGATCGGACGCGTCCCGCCCGCCCACCAGCACATTGCCGCTGCTCGGCCGGAGCAGGCCGTTGAAGTGCTTGGCCAAGGTCGTTTTGCCGGCGCCGTTTTGTCCCAGCAGCGCCAGGTACTCCCCGCGCTCGACCCGCAGGGTGACCCCCGATAGGGCAGGTGGACGACCGGGGTAGGCAAACGTCAAGTCGACCGTCTCCAGGCTTAACCCGGTGGATGTACCGGGCTCAGGAGACCTCACCCAGATCCTCCTTTAGTGCGTGTTCCGCCTGATCCAACCGAATGAAGGCGAAGTGCGTGCCCAGGTCGCGATTGATGGCGGAGGCCAATTCGCTCAATTGGGGAGGTCCGACCCCAAGTTCCGAAAGCGCTTCGGGGTCCCCAAGCACTTCGTCGGTTGGTCCCTCCAGCGCCACGCGGCCATCAGCCAGCACCACCACCCGGTCCGCCAGTTCCGCCAGCCAATCCGCATCTTGCTCGACCACCAAGATGGTCTGTCCCGAGTCGCGGACCATCGTGCCAACCAATGCCTGAATCTCGCGCTTGCCCCGCGGGTCCAGATGCGCCGTTGGCTCATCCAGAACGAGTACTTTCGGGGACATGGACAAAGCGGCGGCGATCGCCAGGCGCTGCTTTTCACCACCTGACAATTCATAGGGGGATCGTTTCCGGGATTCGATCAAACCCACGGTCGTAAGCGCCCAGGCCACCCGGCTTTCAATCTCCTCTGGCGGAAGGCCGATGTTCTCCGGGCCGAAGGCCACTTCCTCTTCCACGGTCAAATTGAAGAGCTGGCTTTCTGAATCCTGGAACACCATGCCCACTTGGCGGGCGAGATCCGGCACGGGCGTCGACCTGGCCTCTTTGCCCAGCACGCGAACTTGACCGCGCACGATTCCCCCGGTCAACTGCGGCACAACACCAACTATTGCCTGGCATAATGTCGACTTGCCGACCCCGGTGGCCCCCATAACCCCGACGCAGCTTCCTGCCTCCACCGCCAAGTCAACGCCGCGCAACACCCAGCGTGGCTCAGCCTGGCCAAGCGGTGGGTAGGCGTAATGGAAATCTCGGATGTCTATGCTCGGCATCTGATGGGTTTTCCAATCGATTGATCGGGCCAGACCGAGCAGCCGGGCCGCGACCTATTCTCAGTCTTGGGGGATGTCCTGATCTTCGAAGGAGACATCCGCCATCAGCACGTCCAATTGCGGGTACGCTCGCTTCACCAACTGATACAGCAACAGCCCAAATACCCCAAGGGAGACCTGAATAATGTTGATCGGCACCTCTGCTGCGGCCGCCGCAGGTCCGTATTGATAGACCGTCGCTTCTCCTACATAGTAGAAGGCCACCAAGGCCAGCCCCCCCAGGATCCAACCTAAGACTTTCAGCCTCCAACTTCGCCGCCATCCCCACCAGCCCACCAGCAGGCCAAAGCTGCCGTGCGCCAGCAGGGTCAAAGGCGCAAAGGTCCCATAGCCAAGCATCAAATCGGACAATGCCGCACCCACGCCCGACGCGACCGCACCCACAATGGGACCAAATGCCACGGCCACAAACACCTCAGCCACCGCCCCAGGGTGCGTGTATCCTCCGGTGATTGGGATGGGAATGGGCACGCTGTAAACCACCGCAGCAACAAGGGCAATGCTAACAGCCACCACACTTATCATGCGTGCTCTCATCTACCGCTTCCTCCTCCTGGGCAGCGTCTTGCTTGCCATTCGGCACCTACGCCACCGCAAGCTTCTATTCTACGTCCGAGTCCACGGCCCTGCGATGTCAACTTCTGCCCTTCGTGCTTCCGCCTGGCTTCAATGGCCTGGCCCCCCTGCACATGGTAGAATCGGCCACAACTTGATGTGCCAGCAGCCACGAGCGCCGCGTCCCCAGTGGGGCGAACCCAACGACGCCGATGGCACGGAATCTCACGGAGTGCATGACCGATTCTACCCAAGTAAGACCGTTTGACTGGCGAGATCTTCCCTTGCTTCACCGGGTCCGTCGCGAGGGTTTGTGCTTTCATTCACAAGTAGCCTTCACGCGCGGCCCGCAGCCACTCCAAAACGCCCTGCTCGACAGTCTTACCCCCGGCCGCAGCGAGTGCACCATCGTGGTGCGAGACCGACAAGACGGCGCCCCGGACCTGATCGGCCAGGTGAATCACCCCTATCAGGAGCGGGTAGCCCGCCTCACATTCGTCGGTCCTGCCGACGCGTTGCAGACGGACGCAGGCGGGCATTTGCTGGATGCCCTCGCCAGCTCTGTCGGCCGTAGGGGTGCCCATAATTTGGTGGCCGAAGTAGATGAACACAGCCCAGCATTTGAAAGCTTGCGGCTGGCCGGATTCGCAATCTACGCCCGCCAGCGGCTCTGGCAGTGTCTGCCCAAAGACCTTCCGGCCCCATCGCCGGAGCACCACCCCTTATGGGAACTCGAACGCGATGTCGACCACACGGCCATCGGCGGCCTGTACCAAAACCTGGTCCCGGCCCTGGTTCAGCAGGTCGAACCTGACCCTGTGGCCGCCCGCAAGGGCCTGGTCTTCTACCAGGACGGGGAGCTTCTCGGATACGCAGATATCGACAAAGGTCCCCATGGGGTTTGGCTTCATCCATTCATTCACCCAGCCATTGAGGAATCCGAGGCCATGATCCTGGGATTGCTGCATGCCGTATCCGCCGACGACCATCGGCCGGTCTTCCTGTGTGTTCGTTCTTATCAGGGCTGGATGAACGCCAAGCTGAGTCGGATGGGCATCCAACAATGGGTTGATCAAGCGGTCATGGTAAAGCGCCTGGCGGCTCGTGTGCGCCGCCCGTCACATTCGCCGATATCCGCGTTCGAAGGGACACGCCCCGAACCGACGGCCCCCTACGCGCCTGTGATCGAACACCGTCCACCCAGCCACACCCAAGAGACCCTATGACCGGACGCCGCATCACTGACGACTTGGAGGCCATGCTGGGCGTCCTGCCCAGTGAAATCACCGAGAGGCTGCGGTCTATTGACCGCCAAGACGAGCTTCTGGAAGTGATCATCGATCTGGGACGCGTCCCTACGGCCCGCTACACCGACGGCGAGATCGTGCTCTCCGACAACGAGGTCACCCATGAGGACATCGACTACGTCGTGATGCGCATCGGCGAGTTCGATGCCGACAACCGGGCGGGGATGGAACGCACCCTGCACCGAATCTCCGCCATTCGCAACCGGCACGGCCGCATCGTCGGCCTGACATGCCGCGTGGGCCGGGCCGTCTACGGCACTATCGACATCATCCAGGACATTATCTCCAACGGCAAGAGCGTTCTCCTGCTCGGCCGCCCCGGTGTTGGGAAGACGACCATGCTGCGCGAGGCAGCCCGCATCCTTGCCGAAGACAAACGCGTGGTGATCGTCGACACGTCAAACGAAATCGCCGGCGACGGCGATGTGCCACACCCTGCCATCGGCCGTGCGCGCCGCATGCAGGTGCGTGAGCCCAGCTTGCAGCACGAGGTGATGATCGAGGCCGTCGAGAATCACAATCCAGAAGTCATCGTCATCGATGAGATCGGGCGCGAGCTCGAAGCCATCGCCGCCCGCACGATTGCCGAGCGCGGCGTCCAACTTATCGGCACCGCCCACGGCAACACCCTCGAGAATCTTCTCCTCAACCCCACCCTGTCCGACCTGGTCGGTGGCATTGAATCCGTCACCCTTTCTGACGAGGAAGCTCGGCGGCGGGGAACCCAGAAGACGGTGCTCGAGCGGCGCGCTGCCCCGACGTTCGACGTGCTTATCGAGATTCAGGCCCGCGAGCAGTTGGCGGTCCACCACGACGTTGCGTCGGCAGTGGATGCGATGCTGCGCGGCAGGCCGCAAGAAGCCGAGCTTCGCTCACGCTCCCCAGCGGGACAGATACAGATTCAGACTCCTGCTTCACCGCCCGCCTCTCAGCGTCCAGGACAAGTGGGATATCGAAGACAGGCTGCCTTCCCGTCGACGCCCACCAACGGAGGTGAAGGCTCGCTGCCCTTCTCACCCACGCCGCCCAGGATGCCTGGTTCGTCGCTCTCGCCGGCCAAGATCTACGCCTACGGCGTGGCGCGCAATCGGCTGCGCACGGCTGCCAAGCGGCTCGGCGTGCCAGCCAACCTGGTTGACAACTTGAGTGATGCGGACGCCATGGTCACCCTGCGCTCCTACTATCGCCGCCGCCTAAAGGTCATCGCCGACGCCGAAGCCCGCCGCATCCCCATCTACGTGCTGCGCACCAATACCAGCGGCCAGATGGAGAGTTTTCTCACCGACCTCTTCAACCTGCACACCATGTCCGAGGACCCTTCCTTGCAGCAGGCCATGAGCGAGACGCAAGACGCGATCCAGGCAGTCCTCAACGGGGCGCGTTCGGTTGATTTGAACCCGGCCTCTTCCTACGTCCGGCGCCTCCAACATCAGATGGCGCGCCAGGCCAACCTGATATCGCACTCGTACGGCAAGGAACCGCGCCGCCGGGTCAGGATCTTTCGAGAGTGAGCCTCTTTGTGACCCTGGAGGGTCCGGACGGTTGCGGCAAGACCGTGCAATCCAAGCGGCTGGCCGAACACCTGCGCTCGCAGGGTCTGAACGTCGTCATGACGCGCGAACCGGGCGGCACCGAAATCGGTGACCAGATTCGCCAGGTGATCATGTCGCTCGAAAACCGCCAGATGGATCCGCGCACCGAGTTCCTGCTCTTCTCCGCTTCCCGCGCCCAGCTGGTGAAAGAGGTCATCCGCCCGCATCTCGAAGCCGGCGGGGTGATCGTCTCCGATCGCTTCTATGATTCGTCGTTCGCCTACCAAGGCTACGGTCACGGCCTTCCGCTGGATGAACTGCGGGCCATCACAGCCTTCGCCACCGGCGGCCTGGTGCCCGACTTGACCCTGCTCATCGACCTTCCGGCCAAGGCGGGCTTGGCCCGCCGCAAGACGGGTGGAAACTGGAACCGGATGGATGCCTACGACCTGGCGTTTCACCAGCGGGTTCGCACGGCTTACCGAACGATGGCGCAGACCGAGTCTGAGCGTTGGCGAACGGTTGACGGTGACCAGAGTCCGGACAGCGTCCAAGCCGCTCTCCAGGCAGCCGTGGAGGCCTTCGTCGCCCAGCGCTCCCCGTGAACGCCGGGGCGCTTGACGCATGTGCTAAGCTGGTCTAACCACGCACCGCCGACGGTTGCCGACTCACCCACGAATTCACTTCCGCCGACCGCAGCCAAATTTCCTGATTAGGAGCAACGCGTGCCTCATCACCGGAGCCCCGCCGTGGCTATGACGGCCTTCATCTTGCTCTCTGTTCTCGCCTGCAATTTGGGGCCGCTGGCCGCCGACCCCAACGCGGCCTCGACTTCCGTAGCGGGGACTGTTGCGGCCGGGCAGACATCCACGGCCGCCGTCCTTTCGGCCGCCGGGACCCTGGCCGCCTCATCCATACCCCCCACCGCGGCCGCCAGCGACACACCTGAGGCTTCCCCAACCCCCAGCGCCACCGCCACCCCGGAAGCCACAGCGACGCCGTCCGTGCCGCTGGCATCGCTGACCCAAAACACCAACTGCCGGGGCGGACCCCTTGCCGTGTATGATCTGATCCGGACGTTTCTAACCGGTCAATCGGCACAGATCACTGGCAAGAACGCCGGCGGCGACTATTGGTACGTCACCGACCCCAATCAGCCCGGCAAAGACTGCTGGCTTTGGGGACGCTACGTGACGGTCAGCGGGGACACCTCCAATATTCCCATCTTCACCCCGCCGCCGACGCCCACGCCAGCCTACGTGTGGAGCGGAGATTGGTCGGTATGGCTCAACGGGGCCCCGGGGACCATGAGCCTCAAGCAGTCTGGCGATTCGGTCAGCGGACAGCTCGCTGCGGGCGGGGACACGTACGACATCTCTGGAAAAACCAGCGAAGGTGGCCGCAGGCTTTCTGGCAACGTCACAAAAAACACGCTTCCGGCGCCGGTACCGTACAAATTCCGCATGACATCCGACATGCAGCAGTTCCGCGGACAGTACCCTGTCAGCGGGAAGGACTACCCGTGGTGTGGCGCCCGAAACGGGGCGGGTCAACCCTCCCCTTGTATGGGCCCTTAGCCAAGATACCCCCGTCGCCTGGCTTTCGCCCTGGACTCGATACGCAAAGCGCCCTGCGTTGGCAAGGCGCTCTTTGTGACAATTTTCACAATGTGGGGTTAGAAGTCTAGGTCGTCGCCGTCCGCACCCAGATCAGGCAAGCTCTGCTCGATCTCCTCCGGGCTCTGGCCGGATTCTAGGCGGTCCACCACCTCATCGAACTCAGGCGGCACATCCTCGCCCATCTCCCGGCTCATCTTGCGCATCATTTTCGCCATCGACTTGGGATCATTCTCGTCGATGTCGCCCCAGGCCGATGGGTCCGACAGATCGTCCAATCGAGACTCTTCGGACTTGGCGATGCGCACGCGGTTGATCAGGCGCTTCAGATTGTGCCCGCCACAGTTGGGGCAGCTCACCGGTGCGCTCCCGTACTCCTCGTAGGTTTGATAGATGCTGACTCGCTTTCTGCAGTCACGGCACCGGTACTCGTACGTCGGCATAGTCACCTCCCGCGAATGCATTATACTGACCGGCGCAGGAGGCTTCCAAGCGTGCAACCCGATCTCGTCGAAGAACAACACCAACCTCTACTGATTGTCATCTCCGGCCCGTCCGGCGTGGGCAAGGACAGCGTCCTTCAGCGGATGAAGGAACGCGATCTGCCCTTCCACTTCGTGGTGACCGCCACTACGCGCCCCAAACGGCCGGGCGAAGTGGATGGCGTCGACTACTACTTTGTGACCCACGACGAGTTCGCCGAGATGATCGAACAGGGCGAGCTGCTTGAGTACGCCATTGTCTACAACGACTACAAGGGCATCCCCAAAGGACAGGTCCGCCAAGCCCTGGCCAGCGGGCGAGATGTGATGATGCGCATCGATGTCCAGGGCGCTGAGACGATCAGGGAGCTGTGCCCGGATGCCTTGCTGGTCTTCCTGTCGACGCGTTCGGAGGGCGAATTGGTCAGCCGCCTGGAGGCACGCAAGACCGAAACCCCGGAGGGTCTCAAGCTGCGCATCGCCACGGCGCGCCAGGAACTGAAGCGCGTCGGGATGTTCGACTACTACGTAATCAACGCCGACCACCGCTTGGATGAGACCGTCGATATCATCCTTTCCATTATCAGGGCCGAACACCACCGCACCCAACCCCGCAAGGTCACATTGTGAATCAGCCTTCCCCCGAGCAACCGCAACCCACCTCAAACTCGCCATCCCGCCCCAGTCCGCCGCCCCAGACGCTGGGGCTTCGAATGCGTATGGCTGCCGCTCCGGGCACATTTGCTATCATCGGTGTTACGGCCATCGTCTTCATCTTTCAGACGGCGTCCAATTTCCTGTTAGGCGGCGACTTGCTCCTGGCCCTAGGAGCCAAGGTCAACTCTGCCGTTCTCGCAGGCCAGTACTGGCGCCTCGTCACTCCGATCTTCCTGCATATCGGCATCCTTCACATTGGCGTCAACATGTACTCGCTGTACATCGTCGGACCCCCCGTTGAGCGCCTGTTTGGGCTGCCACGGATGCTGGCGATCTACCTGCTCTCCGGCATAGCGGGGGTGGCATTCAGCCTGGCGTTTTCCAGCGCGCCCTCCGCCGGCGCTTCGGGTGCGATCTTTGGACTGCTGGGCGCCTTGGGCGGTTTCTTGTTCCTTCATCGCGGCCTGTTCGGCCGCGCCGGCAGCCTGCAGCTGCGACAGATTGCCCTGGTGGCCGTGCTCAACCTGGCCATTGGGCTTTCTCCGGGCATCGACAATTGGGGGCATCTCGGCGGCCTTGTAGCCGGGTTGGCCCTGGCTTATGCCATCGGTCCCCGCTACGAAGCTGCCATGATCTCCTTCGGCCAGCCGCATTGGACCGACCGTCGAAGCTGGGACCAGGTCTGGCAGCGCACCCTATTCTCCGCCGCCGTCGTGGTCCTGTTGTGCCTGGCGGCCGCCCACAGCCCCTTCAATGGCTGATACCATACTGATGGGGCGTCGGATTGACACCCCTACAGACGCCTTTCTATAATGGCCAGGCTCGGATGACCTTGCCTAGGAGATAGCCGCAATCATCATGTCATCGCCTGAATCTTCTGAAGTGTTCGACATCACCATTGTTGGCGCCGGTCCCACCGGGCTTTTTGGCGCTTTCTACGCCGGAATGCGCGGCATGCGCACCAAGGTTTTGGACGCTCTGCCTCAGCCCGGGGGGCAAATCACGGCTTTGTATCCGGAGAAGTTCATCTTCGATACCCCCGGGTTCCTTTCCATCAATGGCAGGGACCTGGTTGCCAACCTGGTCAAGCAGACCAAACGCTGGGGGACTGTCATGGCTCTGGGCCAGCAGGCCCAGAAACTGGCGCAAGTGCCGCTTCCCGGTGGGGAGGCAGGCGAGACCTGCTGGGCCATCACCAGCGATGAAGCCACCCACCTCACCAAGGCGGTGGTTATCGCCGCTGGCATTGGCGCATTCCGACCGGTGAAACTCAAGAGCGAGTCCGTTGATCGTTTCGAGGGCAAGGGGGTCGAGTATTTCGTCACCGACCTGGATGTCTACCGCGACAAGCGCATCCTCATCGTCGGCGGCGGTGACAGCGCCGTTGATTGGGCACTGGCCACCGAGCCCTTGGCCGAGTCAGTGACCCTCATCCATCGGCGCGAAGGTTTCCGCGCCCACGAATCTTCGGTCGAGAAGATGAAAGCTTCAAGCGTCGACGTGCGCGTCTTTTACGAACTGCGCGAACTGCAGGGTGACGACCAGGTCCAGCGGGCAGTTATCTATGACAATCGCACCGATGGGGATGAAGTCATTGACGTGGATGCGGTGATCCTGGCCCTGGGCTTCAAGGCTGACCTGGGGCCGATCCGCCAATGGGGCGTCGAGACCGTTGGCCGCCGCTATATTCGGGTCAACAACCATATGGAGACCAATCTGCCCGGCGTGTTCGCCGCCGGAGACCTTGCGCTCCAGGACGGGCTGGATCCGCTCAACCTGATTGTCATCGGCTATGCACAGGCGACGGTTGCCGTCAACTATGCATTCACCTATGTCAATCCCGGCGCCAAGGTCTTCCCTGGCCACTCAAGCGAGAAGATGGCCGGCGCCGAGGAGGGAGAAGGCACGCCCGCCAGCGCCACCGCCGACTGAGTGGTTCGCAATGCCTTCTTCACTGCCACCACGCGCCGCCGAAGCCCTGGCCCGGGACAAGGTGATTGACATCATCACTACCGGCGCACGCACGGGCCAACCGCGCCGCACCGAAATCTGGTTTCACCGCGTCGAAGATCGTATCTATATCACGGGAAGTCCGGGCAAGCGGGATTGGTATGCCAATCTTCTGGCCGACCCCTCCTTCACCTTCCATCTAAAAGAAAGCCACAAAGTGGATCTCCCAGCTCACGCCATCCCAATCACCGATCCAGCTGAACGTCGAAGCGTTACGGCGCAAATCGTCGGGCCAGACTACGACCGCGACAAGTTCGAAGCTCGCATCAAGGGCAGCCCGCTGATCGAGGTCGTGTTCGACTGAACCGAGCGCCTCCCTTTGACATTTCCCCTCACGGGCCGATAAAGTACGGAGGTCACATGATCCCGGGGCCCCAAGGGGGGAATCGATGGCCCAGATCCATGGACAAACCCTCCCGGTCGCTCTGTTTGTGTGGGCCGGGCTTGCTTTTTCCACGGGGCAGCTGCCCCGGCGTTTCCGCCAATCGACGCCTCGACCACGCCTTCTGCATCACCGTCTTTCACCGCAACCCTCACGCCGTCCCGCTTGCCAGATCCCCCGTCGTCCACCTCGACGGCATCGCCGACATCCACTCCGACCACATCGCCTACTTCCGCATCAACCACGCCCCCATCTTCCTCTCCAACCAATTCGGCAACCTCCACGCCCTTGGCCTCGGTCACAACCGCCCCCTCGCCGTCACCGTCGGCGTCCGCCACATCCACACCGACAGCGAGCATCATTCCGGCGCCACCGCCGACCGCGGAAACCGAACCCCCTCTCCCAATCCGCATCAACGAGATTGCCTGGTCTGGGGCGGTGGCCAGCCCCTTCGATGAGTGGATCGAGTTGGCCAACTTGGGGGACGTTGCCGTCGATCTCGCGGGGTGGACGTTGAGCGATGGGGGAGACCTGACAGTGACTCTCCAAGGGGACATAGCTCCCCACAGCTACTTCTTGATGGAGCGGACGGATGACAGCACCGTCAGCGACCTGGCGGCCGGCTTGATCTACACTGGCGGACTCTCGAATGCCGGTGAGCGCCTGACCCTGGTTGATGATTCTGGCCGCACCGTAGATACCGCCAACCAGCAAGGGGGTTCGTGGCCCGCCGGCGATGCCAGCCCGCGGGCCAGTATGGCCCGAATTGGAGACCGCGATGTGCCCGCCAGCTGGCGTACAACCACCGCGGCCGGAACAGCACACAACGCTTCCGGCCGGCCGATTTTGGGCAGCCCCAGGGCACCCAACATCGCCGCGACTCCCTCAGCGACACCTGCGTCGTCACCTACGAATACCCCGTCGCCGACGGCCGGTGCTTCGCCATCACCCGCCGCCAGTGGCAGCTTGCTGATTAACGAGGTCGCCTGGGCCGGCACCCGCGCTTCCGCTTCCGATGAGTGGATCGAACTCCTCAATCCAACCGGTCATGAACTCACGCTCAACGGATGGCGGCTCACGGACGGCGGCGACATCGACATCGCACTGTCCGGATCGATCCCGCCCGGGGGATACTTCCTGCTCGAGAGAACCGATGACAGCACAGTCAGCGATATCCCCGCCGACCTCATCTACACCGGTGGACTGAGCAACTGCGGAGAAGCTCTCCGGCTCCTGGATCCCGGGGGGCGCACGGTCGATCAGGCCAATTCTGGGGGGCGGCATTGGCCCGCCGGGGATTCCGAAGCAAAGGCCAGCATGGAACGCCGCGCCGATGGTGTCGGTTGGGAGACATTCACCGGCTGTTTCAACCTCGGTCATGACGCGGCTGGACATGCCATCCGCGGCACCCCTCGGGGCCCAAATTCGGTGACCTTCCCCCAACCAACGGCCACCTGGGTCCCTGGCGCGCTGGTGATCAACGAGGTTCTGCCTCGGCCTCACTCCGACTGGGAGGGGACCGTCGGCGTCACGGTGTCGGATGAATTCATCGAGCTGTACAACCGCGGCCCCGGGGGCGTCTTCCTCAAGGGTTGGTGGCTCGACGACGTTGAAGACGCAGGATCGCGCCCCCACGACCTGCCTGCCGTCACTCTGCCTGCCGGGGAACGGATCGTGTTCTTCCGATCCAAGATCCACATTTCGCTGAACGATGGAGGCGACACGGTGCGCCTTTTGGACCCAGACGGACACGTGGTCGATCAGATCAGCTACCTGCGCATACGAGCGTACAACCTCTCATACGGGCGTCTTCCGGACGGATCCAACCACATGGCCTATGGGCTGTGGCCAACCCCCGGGGAACCCAACCTGTTGTTCGTCGAGCCAGTTATCGTCTCGTCGCCTGCGCCTGCTCCTGCCCCGGCGCCGCTGTCGTGCCCTGCGGGCGGGCTCCCATGGCCGCGGTTGTCGCGACACGCTGGGCGCCCGAGCGAAGTGCGCTGGTATTGGTCTTTGGGATTGGGGATCTGCCGTTTGTCACCGTAAGCGGGGACAATGGATGTGGTTGTGAAGGCCCTCACAATCAGGCCGCTACACCACCTCGAGCGTGCCGCGCCGCTTGGCCTGGATCTCAAACCAACGGAACATAGCGTAGCCAACCAGCGCGTAGATCAGGCCGATGCCGACTTCCTGCATCAGCAGCGGCGTCACCTCCGCCAGGCTGCCACCGGCGATGATCAAGCGCGCCGATGCAATGCCTCGCGTCAAAGGGATTCCTTGCGATACGGCCTGCATGATGGCCGGCAGCTTGGTCAGATCGAGATTCGAGCCGGAGAAAATCAGGAGCATGAAGTAGATCAGGTTGTTGACGAACATCACGTTGACCGTGATCAAGCTCAAGCTGCCCAGCATCAGGCCCAGTCCGGACGTGCTGAAGGCGGTCACCACGATGGTCAAGGTCAGGGCAAGCGGGTCGGTACGGGAAAGGTCCAGCCCCAGCAGCAACGCACCCCAGGCCAGCCCGAAGGCGACACCAATCATCCCGTCAACCACGTGGATGGCTGCCCTGCCAACAAAGATTGTCAGGCGGTTGGCAGGTGCACCGAACAGATAGGGGAGGGTCCCCGACCAGCGGTCACCCCCGATGCTCATCGTCACGCCGTAGACCCCGCTGATAGCCGCCAGTTGCACGGCGTTGCCGATGACGTAGAAATCCGCGCTCGCCGGGCCAGTGGCGTAGGTGCCCAGATAGGTGAAGAAGAGGATTTGGCCCAGCGGCATGATGACCTTGGATGCCAGGTAGGTCCAGGGAGCAAACCAAGTGAACAAGGCCACATAGGAGAGGTACGCCCCTTCGTAGAAGAGACGAATATTGGCCGTCAGTCTGTGGATGGGTGACCGTGCAGCTTCCATGTTCATCCTTGAGGCAGAGTCCTAAAAGAAATCCAACGTGGCGTCCTGCCGCGCCTTGCGCAGGAAGACCCGAAACAGCCAACGCCCGATCAAGACGTAGGCTGCACCGAGCACCAGCAGCATGCCCCAATCGAGAGCCATGTTGTTGAGCGCGGCCGTGCCGGTCGAAGCAGCGTGCAGCGCTTCGGCGGCCCAATATGGCGCCAAAACGTAGCTAAGGGGCGTGGTCCACCCCGGAAGCAGGGCGATGGGAAACAGAAAGCCCGCCAGAATGTACATCGGATACTCTAGCGCATTGACGAAGTTGCGGATGTCCGGATTGGCGACAAACATCGGTGCCAGCAATAGGCCCAAGCAGACGAAGGAGACTGTGGTTAAGATAATGGAAGCCAAGAAGAGCAGCGGCTGGGCAACGTGAAGGGGCGTCCCGAACAACAACGAGGCCAGGGCATAGGCCAGAACCATCGAACCCAACGATTGGGTTACGTAGGCCAGATTCTTGCCGAACACGACCACTTCCAGCGAGGTCGGCATCCCCACCAAGCTCTCAAGCGTGCCGCTCCAGCGCTCCTGGTTGAGAGCGCCCCCGCTGACGAAGAGCAAGCTGCTCCACAACCCGGTTAGCCCACTCCCAACGACAACGAAAATCGCATAGTCGCCGCCCCGTTCGCGCAGCATATACAGACCGAGCAAGGCGATGATCAGAGGCTGGACGAATACGGCGAAGATAATGAAAGAATCTGTCGCCGCGTGCTTGAGGGCCATTTCGCAGGTCGTCGCCACCACCCGCAGATTGGCCAACCACGGAGTGCTTCGTCCCTCCGACGAGCGGGGCTCATCCACTGTTGCCCCCATCAGCCTGTCTCCGCCACCAGGCGCACGTAAGCGTCCTCAAGCGTCGGCTCACGCACGGTCACTTTGCCCACCCGGGTTCCGTCCAGGCTTGCCAGAAGCTCCGGCACGGCCTCTGATCCCAGCGGTGAATGGACCAGCAGCGCTTGACGTTGGTCACGATTCTCCACCGAGACCGAATGAACGGCCGGACTCTGGCGGAGTGTTTCCACCACCTCATCGGGAATGCCGAAAACTTCGATCTCGATCACCGACAGATCGCTGACATTCTTCTTCAGGCCGGAGGGCGTATCCATGGCCACAATCCGGCCGTGGTTGATGACCGCGATCCGATCGCACAGTAAATCGGCTTCAAACATGTAGTGGGTTGTTAGCAAGATCGTCTTGGATTCAGATTGAAGATTGCGGACCACCTGGCGCAGCTCGCGTGCCCCCACGGGATCCAAGCCAATGGTCGGCTCGTCCAAGAAGAGCACTTCTGGATCATGCAGAAGCGTACGGGCGATGTGCAACCGCTGCTTCATACCACGCGAGTAGCCCTCGACCTTCTCGTTGCCCCTTGCCTGTAGGCCGACCATGTCCATTAGGTAGGGAATCCGCTGGTGCGCCACGTCGGGGTCCACATGGTACAGGCTGGCGAAGTAGCGCAGGTTGTCGTTCCCGCTCAAGCGCCAGTACAAACCGCGTTCGCCCCCAAAGATAAATCCGATCCGAGATCGGACCGGGCCGGGGGTTTCGACCACATCGTAACCAAGCACCCTGGCCGTGCCGGCGGTCGGCAGGAGCAGGGTGGTCAGCATCTTGACCGTCGTCGTCTTTCCGGCCCCGTTTGGCCCCAGCAGCCCGAAAAGTTCGCCGCCCACGACGCTAAAACTGATGTCGTCGACGGCCTCGACTTCTTTAACCTTGCGGCGAATGACGCCGATGGTGGCCTTGTAGACGCGCCGTAGCCCTTCGACTTCGATTGCGTTCAACCCGGCTCCCCTTAATTTCGATCTCATTCTCATGAAACAGAAGCCGGTCCATTATAAACCGTCTCTCGCAGCCATCGCTCAACGACGGCTGGCAGCATGCGTCTGCTATAATTCGCCTCATCATGCATCTTACTCTCGACGAGGTGCGGCATATTGCTCAGCTCGCCCGGCTGAAACTGACCCCGGCCGAGGAAGAGCGCTATGCCTCCCAGCTATCAGATATCCTCGATCACGTCCAGCGCCTTCAGACGGTGGATACGGACCATTTGCCCCCGACATCCAGCGTGCTGCCCATGGCCGCGCCACTCCGCCCCGACGAAGCACGGCCATCGACGCCGAGGCAGGCACTGCTGTCAAACGCCCCAAGCGTGGATGAGGGGATGTTCCAGGTGCCTCCTGTGCTGGGCCCCGACCGCTGATACAGCCCACCTGCGATCTCATCACATGTCTACTCCAGACTACTTGAGCCTGACTGAAGCCGCCGCCCTGCTGCGGTCGGGCGACGTCAGCTCGGTGGAATTGACCCAAGCTCATTTGAACCGAATCGGGGCCTTCGACGATCAGATCCATGCGTTCTTGGCCCTGACTCCGGAGCTCGCCCTTCAGCAGGCCGAAGCAGCCGATCAACGCTTTGCCGCGTGGCGGAAAGCAGGCGGCGAACCACCCCCTGCCGTCTGCGGAGTTCCCACGGCCGTGAAAGATGTGCTCTGCGTTGACGGTGTCCAGGCCACAGCCGGGTCGAAGATACTCGACGGCTACCGCCCGACCTACACGGCGACCAGTGTCGCCCGGCTGATCGACCAAGGAATCGTCGTGCTGGGCAAGACCAACACGGACGAATTCGCCATGGGTTCGTCAACCGAGAACTCGGCCTACGGCCCGACGCACAACCCGTGGGACACACGCCGCGTCCCCGGTGGTTCCTCGGGGGGGTCGGCCGCCGCTGTGGCCGCCGGTTTCGCCCCGCTCGCCTTGGGCAGCGACACAGGGGGCTCAATTCGGCAGCCGGCTGCCTTCTGCGGGGTCACTGGGATCAAGCCATCCTACGGACGTGTCTCTCGCTACGGGCTGATTGCCTACGGTTCTTCCCTGGATACTGTCGGTGCCTTGGCCCGCACAGCCGCCGACCTGGGCCCCGTCTTCACAGCCATGGCCGGGCATGATCCGCTCGAACTCAACTTCCCTTCGGGCGCCGGTGCCAGATCTAACTTCTGAAACTTCCGACTTGTCACGACTGGCCATCGGGGTCCCGGAAGAGTATTTCATCGACGGCCTGCAGGAGTCCATCAGCCAAGCCGTACGCGCAGCCGTCGATGTGATGCGGGTTTTGGGCGCCACCATCAAGACGATCAGCCTGCCTCACACCGATCTCGCCCTCCCCGTGTACTACCTTGTGGCTCCGTCTGAGGCTTCCGCCAATCTGGCCCGCTTCGATGGCGTGCGCTTTGGGCCGCGGTCCGGGGCGGGAGATTTGCTAGAAAGCTATCTCGAGACCCGCGGCAACCTGTTCGGGCCGGAGGTCAAGCGGCGGATCATGCTGGGCACCTATGCCCTCTCCGCTGGCTACTACGACGCCTATTACGGACAGGCACAGCGCGTGCGCACGTTGATCAAGCACGACTTCGATCAGGCATTCGAGCAAGTCGACGCCATCGCCTGCCCCATCACGCCCACAACAGCCTTCAAGATTGGCGAACACGGGGAAGATCCGCTATCGATGTACCTGGAAGACGTGTTCACTCTGCCAGCCAACCTCGCCGGCGTTCCGGGGCTTGCTTTCCCGGTGGGCTTCGATGCCGAAGGTTTGCCGATTGGCATGCAGCTGCTGGGGTCTCCGCTCAACGAGCCGGTGCTCTTCCGTGCTGCGCAAGCCTACCAATCCGAGACCGCATGGCACAAGGAGCATCCCGCCCTATGAAGATCGTGATCCCGACTGCCGGCTTTGGGACCCGGCTTCGCCCTCACACATGGTCCAAGCCCAAGCCACTGGTGTCGGTGGCCGGCAAGCCGGTCCTCGGGCATGTCCTCGACATGTTCAGCAGCCTGCCGGAATTGGACGAAGTCATATTCATCGTCGGCTACCTCGGCGAACAGATACAAGCCTATGTCGGGTCTGCCTACCCCCATCTTTCTACTCGCTACGTCGAGCAATCCGAGATGCTTGGCCAGTCCCACGCCATTTGGCTGGCCCGCGAAGGCCTGCATGGGCCAATGTTGATGGTCTTCGTGGACACCCTGATCGAAACCGATCTTTCGGGCCTCCCGGACGAGACCGCCGAGGCCGTGGCCTGGGTCAAAGCCGTCCCCGATCCGCGCCGCTTTGGCGTGGCGGAAGTCAACGACGACGGGTGGGTAACCCGTTTGATCGAGAAGCCGCAAGATGTGAGCAACAACCTGGCGGTGGTCGGTTTCTACTATTTCCAGGAAGCGGCAGATTTGCTGAGCGCCATCGAACGCCAGATGGACCAAGACAAGCAGCTCGGCGGGGAGTACTATCTGGCCGACGCCATTAACTTCATGCTCCAGGACGGCCTGGAGATGCGCATCGAGGCCGTCGACGTTTGGCAGGACTGCGGCAAGCCGGGTCCTCTGCTCGACACCAACCTGTACTTGCTCGACCATGGTCGGGACAATTCAGCCCAGGCCCGGACGCGGGAGGGCGTTGTGATCGTGCCGCCGGTCTTCGTCGACCCAAGCGCCACGATCATCGAGTCCGTGATCGGCCCGCACGTCAGCATCGGCCCCGGTTGCACCGTCGAACACTCATTGATCAGGGAATCGATTATCGATGCCGAGTCACATATCGCCGACAGCATGCTCTCCAACTCGGTTATCGGCCGCGACGCTCGTGTCACCGGCCGCTACCGAACCCTGAATGTCGGCGATTCATCTGAAGTCGGATTCGCACCTTATGAGAGCTGACGTGTGTGACCATTCCTGGCCGATCACGGTCCGACTGGAGCACGCAAGGTGAGCTCGACGCCCACAGAACCCCCGGTTGAGTGCCACTCCGGCTACACTTATGCCGAGCGACCGGTGGCCCTGCGCTGGGAAGGGATCCGCTTGGAGATCGAAGACGTCGAGGCCCGGTGGCGCATTCCCGGTGGCAGGCGCTTTCGTGTGCGAACATCCGATGGACGAAGATTTGAGCTTTTCTATGGCGAACTGTACGATGAATGGCGGATCCATGCCCTTTAGCCAGCCTAACCGACCGCCTGGGCATGGGTCCAGGCCCGACGCGTTCCATGAAGGGATCGGATAATGCGAGACTTTGTAGCCGATCGTGTGGAGAGGGTTCCCCCCTCCGGCATACGGCGCTTTTTTGACATCGCCGCCACCATGGACGATGTCATCTCTCTCGGCATCGGGGAGCCGGATTTCACTACCCCATCGCCCGTCATCCGTGCCGGCATCCAGTCTTTGGAGCGGGGCGAGACCAAGTACACCTCCAACTCGGGGATGCTCGAGCTGCGACAGGCATTGGCATCCCACCTCAAGCGCTTGTATGACGTCGACTACGACCCGGAGACGGAGCTGCTGATCACGGTCGGCGTTTCCGAGGCCCTCTATCTGGCCTTGACGGCCACCATCAACCCGGGCGATGAAGTCATCGTGCCCACACCGTGTTTCGTCTCCTACCAGCCCGAGGTGATTTTTGCTGGGGGCACGCCCGTGCCGCTTCCAACGCGGTTGGAAGATGCTTTCCAGGTCACTGCCGAAGCCGTCGAAGCCCTTATCACGCCCAAGACCAAGGCGCTGCTGATCGGCTATCCCAACAATCCAACCGGCGCCGTCCTTACGCGCACCACGGCGCAAGCCCTGGCCGACCTGGCCGCCAAACATGACCTGTTGGTCATCTCGGACGAAATCTACGACCGGCTTGTCTACGGCGACCACGACCACGTGTGCTTCGCTTCGCTGGCCGGGGCGCGCCAGCGCACGATCACCCTGGGGGGCTTTTCCAAGGACTATGCCATGACCGGCTGGCGCATCGGCTACGCCGCCGCACCTCCCAAGATCCTGGCCGCCATGCGCAAGGTCCACCAGTACACCATCATGTCCGCACCAACCATGGCCCAGGTGGCCGCCATCGAGGCCCTCACCAACGGCGACGAGCACGTGGAGAAGATGCGGGCCGAATACGATCGCCGGCGTCAACTGATGGTCGGCGGGCTGAACGACCTCGGCCTCACGGCCTTTGAGCCGCTGGGCGCTTTCTACGTCTTTCCTTCCATTGAGGCGTCGGGGATGGACGACGAAACCTTTGCCAACCAGCTGCTCGAGGAGGAGAAGGTGGCCGTCGTCCCGGGTAACGCCTTCGGCGACAGCCGTTCATTCGTCCGCTGCTCTTACGCCACCGCCTATGAGGATCTGGAAAGGGCGCTCGACCGCATGCAGCGCTTTATGCAGCGTCATGGCTAGTCGCCGATTCCAGCGCCGGCCGAGTGTGTGAAAGTTTTCACAATGTCTTCTTATGAGCCTGTCATCGGTCTCGAGGTTCACGCCGAGCTCCTGACCGAATCCAAGATGTTCTGCGGCTGCGCCGTGGTCGATTCCACGGGGGCCGAGCCCAACAGCGCCGTGTGTGAGATTTGCACCGGCCAGCCAGGTACGCTTCCGGTCATCAATCGCCGCGCCGTCGAATATGCCCTGCGGGTGGCCCTGGCGCTTGATTGTCAGATCGCCGAACGAAGCATTTTCGCCCGCAAGAACTACTTCTATCCCGATCTGCCCAAGGGCTACCAGATATCCCAGTATGAAGCCCCTTTGGCTGAAGGCGGGCGGCTTACGTTTCGCGTCGACGAAGAGCGCGAGTCAAGCGCCCGTGTCCGTCGGGTTCACTTGGAAGAAGACACTGGCAAGCTCTTCCACCGCCAGGGCCATTCTTTGGTCGACTTCAACCGTTCTGGGGTTCCCCTGTTGGAGATTGTCAGCGAGCCGGATCTGCACGCCGTCGACGAAGTCATCGGCTACGCCACCGCTCTGCGCACTCTGCTGCAGTACCTCGGTGTCAACAGCGGCGACATGGAGAAAGGCGTCATCCGCTTTGAAGCCAACGTCTCCCTTCGCCCCAAGGACAGCGAGACGCTCGGCACGCGGGTCGAGATTAAGAACCTGAATTCCTTCCGAGGCATGGCGCGCGCTATCGAACACGAACTCGATCGTCAGGCAGTTGAGCTCTCTGCCGGCCGGCCAATTGTTCAGGAGACCTTGGGCTGGGATGAGGCCGCACAGGTGACGGTTTCGCAGCGCGGCAAAGAAGAGGCCCAAGATTACCGCTATTTTCCCGAGCCGGATCTGCCGCCACTGGTGGTCGACACCGGTTGGGTTGATGAGATTCGCTCTTCGCTGCCCGAGCTGCCTCGTGCCCGTCGCATCCGCTTGGTCCAGGCCTATGGCCTGACGCCGTACGCCGCAGATGTGCTCACGGCCGATCCGTCCGTCGCCGATTACTTTGAGGCTGCGGTGGAGGCGTCTGAGGTCGCCGCTCCCGACAAGCTCGCCAACTGGATCACCGGCGAGTTCTTTGCATTGCTCAATCAAGCCTCAATACAACTCGCCGACGCACCCGTGCCGCCGACCGCCATGGCTGATCTGGTTGACATGGTCGAAGACGGCACCATCAATGCCACCACCGGCAAGGATGTGCTGTCGCGCACCTTTGACACCGGCCAGGCCCCCCGCCAGATTGTCGACGAGCAAGGTTTGGCCCAACTCAACGATCGCGACTCCCTGCGTCCTGTCATCCAGCAGGTGCTCAAAGACAATCCGGATCAGGTGGCACAATTCGTAGGCGGCAAGTCCGCTCTTTCGCAGTGGTTCTTCGGGCAGGTGATGCGATCCACAGGTGGCAAAGCCAATCCGCAAGTTGTCCGCAGTGAGCTTGAACACGCGCTGCAGGTCCTGGGCCCGCCAGCGGACGACGAGGCATAAGGCCGCACTCAGTCGCACATTTCTGACCCTCGCTAAGGAGTATCGTGAACGCATTTGAGATGGCACAATCACAGTTCGACGGCGTTGCAGACCAACTCAACCTCGAGCATGGCGTCGCATCGCTGCTGCGCTGGCCCATGCGTGAGTTTCGTTTCCAGATCCCCGTACGTATGGACGATGGCAGCATTCGGGTGTTCTTCGGCTACCGCGTCCAGCACAACGATGCCCGCGGCCCCGCCAAGGGCGGTATTCGCTTCCATCCTGCCGAGACGATCGACACCATTCGCGCATTGGCCATGTGGATGACCTGGAAGTGCGCCGTGGCCGACATCCCTCTGGGCGGCGCCAAAGGTGGCGTGGCCGTCGACCCCGCCGATCTTACCGTTGGCGAGAAAGAGAGACTTTGCCGCGGCTGGATCGATGCCGTCTGGAAGAATATCGGTCCCGGGCTCGACATCCCAGCTCCCGATGTCGGCACCACGCCGCAGATGATGGGCTGGATGATGGACGAGTACACAAAACTCACCGGCCGCTACACGCCCGGCGTGATCACTGGCAAGCCCGTTGACGCCGGAGGTTCCCGTGGCCGCAAAGAGGCTACCGGTTTCGGTGTCGTCTACGCCATACGAGAAGCGGTCCACCACCTGGGCCTGGATCCCGCCCAGCTGACGGCGTCCATACAGGGCTTTGGCAATGTCGCCCAGCACGCAGCCATCGGATTTACAGACATTCTGGGAGGAAAGGTTGTCTCCGTCTCAAGTTGGGACCGGGCCGACAAGGCATCCCACACCTTCTTCAAGCCGGACGGAATCGACCCCCTCTTCCTGCAAAGCATTACTGACGTCTATGGTTCCATCGACAAAGACGCCGCCACCAAGGCCGGCTACAAGGTCGATCACGGGGATGCGTGGCTCACTTACGATGTGGACGTTCTCATACCGGCCGCTCTGGAAGCCCAGATCACCGAGGCCAACGCCGGAGAGATTAGCGACCGGGTCAAGATCATAGCCGAGGGGGCCAACGGCCCGACCACCATCGAGGCCGACCAGATATTCAACAGCAAGTCTATCTTCGTCATACCGGATTTCTTGTGCAACGCTGGTGGTGTCACTGTCTCATACTTCGAAAGTGTCCAAAACGACATGAACTTCTACTGGCCCGCGGACGAGGTCCTTTCACGCCTGGACCACAAGATGACGAACGCGTTTCAGTCCGTGCTCAAAGTATCGCAGGACCAGAAGGTCCCCATGCGGGACGCTGCGTATATGGTGGCTATCGATCGCGTGGTGAGGGCTATGCAGTTCCGCGGCTGGGCCTAACAAGGGGACTTCATTGGTGTGACTTGTTGTTACTTTCCACACATATCCTTATCAGTATATGAGTTATAACTAGTAGTCTTCGTAGGGACTGTGGATTTGTGGATACGACACTCGCCACCAGGCCAACCCCCCATATGACGCGCAGGGTGCCGGACAATGACCATATGTGGGGGCAAAGACGGGATAGTTTGTCCACACGCCGGCTGTGGGCTGTTTGGGGACGCGGGGGAGGCGACTGGGATCGCCTGGGCGTCAAAACCGTATATGTGGGGGCGAGGTTGGGGCGGATGCGTTATATGGGATTCGGCGATCAGATGAGACATGGTTGTGTGCAACCTTTATCCACACGCTACAGGAGTTATCCACAGGCCCGAGCGGCTTTCTCCACAGGTAGGCTCTGGGAAAAGTCGACTGTGACCGAGGGAAATGCATGAACCGGCGGCTTTCAGACACCGTCTCGCAGGCGTGGGATGACCTGCCTGACACGGCCCGTCAGGGATTGATGAAGTGGCTTGATCGTCTCCCGGGAGGGCTGAAGGCCTGGCGGGGGTTGGTGGACCAGGCGGCCGAACACGTCATGTTGGCGGCAGGTGACAAACACACCGTGGCCATTCTAGGCCCGGCCAACGCCGGGAAGTCCACGCTCTACAATCTCCTCATTCATCCTGGCCAGGCTCCCGCCGCAGTCAGTGCCGTGCCAGGGACAACGCGCGTCGCCAGCGCCGCCGACGCCGGTGTCTTCCAAATCGTGGACACGCCCGGGGCAGATGCCGTGGGCTCGGTCGGCGAAGATGAGCGCCAACGAGCCATGGCGGCCGGTGGAGATGCCGATCTGGTGGTCCTGCTCCTGGACGCGACGCACGGCGTCAGGGAGCCGGAGCGCCAGCTGCTGCGGGATGTGCGCGGCCTGGACAGGCCATTTCTTATGGCGCTGAACAAGATGGACGTGATACCCGCAAAGGATGCCGCGGCCGTCGTTGGCAAAGCGGCCGGCGACCTGGGCGTTTCATCAGACGAGATCATCGCCTTGAGTGCCCGCAAGGGGACTGGCGTCGAAAGGCTGCTGGCCGGCATGGTGCGTTCGGAGCCGGCCATCGTAGCCGCCTTGGGGCGAGCACTTCCTGCATACCGCTGGAGCCTTTCGCAAACGGTGATAGCCCGTTCAGCATCAGCTGCGGCGGCCATTGCAGTGACACCTCTGCCGTTTGTCGATTTCCTGCCGCTGCTCGGCGTGCAAACGGCGATGGTTATTTCCATCGCTCGCATCTACACCTATAGAATCACCCTGTCCCGGGCGCGCGAACTGGTGGCAACCTTTGGCGCAGCCGTGCTCGGGCGCACCCTGTTCTACGAGCTGTCCAAGCTTGGCGGCCCGCCCGGGTGGCTTGTGGCCGCCGGAGTGGCCGTTGGGACGACGGCTGCCCTTGGGTATGCAAGCGCCGTGTGGTTCGAGCGCGGTGCGCGATTGGCTCCGGAAGACATCCGCAAGATCGCTCGCGCCACCAGCGAATTGGTGGTCGATCGGCTGAAAGACCTGGGGCGCAGGCGCCCGAAGAGGGTGACCCTCAAAGAGCGGGTCGACCGGGCCCTTCAAGACCTTCCCGAGCCAGATACAGATTCAGCGTCATCGCCGGCGGAGGACTGAGCCGAGAGCACATGCGGCCGGTGGACTATAATCCAAGCATGAGCGGTGATCGGTCGATTCAGATGTCCCGAGGGGTCTCTCATCTCGAGCGATCGGTCATGCGCGACCTGCTCAAACTGGCCGTCGACCCGGACATCGTTTCGCTGGCGGGGGGTCTTCCCGCCGATGAAACCCTCCCGGTGGACGCCTATGGCGCGTGCCTGGACGCCGTACTTGCCAGAGACGGCGCTGCCAGCCTTCAGTACAGCCCCCCCTATGCACCCCTGCAAGCTTGGATTGCGGAACATATGCGCTCGCGGGGCGTGGCATGTTCTCCGGACCAGATTTTCATCACCAATGGCGCTCAACAAGGCCTGTCCATCCTGTCGACAATGCTGCTCGATCCCGGTGACCCGGCCGCGGTTGAAGCGATCGCTTTTACCGGGATCCAACAGGTGACGGCCGGCCGCGGCGCCGAGGTGCGAACGGTGGCCATTGACCCAACCACGGGTGCCGATGTGCAGGCACTGGAAGATGTCTTCCGGGATGAACCGCCGCCCAAACTGGCCGTGCTGGTCCCTAACTTCCACAATCCATTGAGCGCAACAATGCCCAGCTCTGCCAGGCAGACCGCCGCCGAATTGGCCGCTCGCTACCAGGTTCCCTTGATTGAGGATGACCCGTACAGCATGCTCCGGTTCGAAGGGGATCCCCTCCCGCCGATCAAGGCATACGATCAGGATGGATGGGTTTTCTACCTGGGCTCGTTCTCCAAGATGTTCGCTCCCGGAGTCCGCCTTGGGTGGATCGTGGCACCGGAAAACATGATCCCCAAGATCACCGTCGTCCGCGAATCGATGGACTTGGAGACCTCGACCTTGACCCAGCGGGCCGTCCACGAATTCATCCGGCGCGGCCACCTGGAGACACATCTGGCAGACATGAATGCGCTGCACAAAGCGCGGCGGGACCGCTTGCTTGCCGCCCTGGAATCCGAGTTCACATCTGGTGAAAGCTGGACACGACCTCAAGGGGGCTTGTTTGTCTGGTTGACCCTGGCCGAAGGGCTGGATGCCTGGAAGCTGTTCGAAGCTGCGGTCGCCAAGAAGGTCGCCTATATCCCCGGTGCGGCATTCGCCGTGGAAGGGGGCCACGAAAACTGCCTGCGCCTGAGTTTTGGGAACGTGCGGACGGAAAGGATTGAAACTGGGGTGGCCCGACTGGCAGAAGCCATTCGGGAGGCTGCCCTGACACATTAAGACACCTTGGGAGGTGTGCGATGGTGGAAGCGAAGACGACCGAAACGCGGCCCATCACGGAAGAAGCCGACTTTCTCCAGATCAAAAGCATCGACCACATCCATTTCTGGGTGGGGAACGCCAAGCAAGCCATGTACTACTGGTGGAAGGCTTTCGGCTTTAAGCCGGTGGCCTATTCCGGCCTGGAGACGGGCAATCGTGACTTCGCTTCCTACGTTCTGGAGTCTGGGAAGATTCGCCTGGTTGTGTCTGCGCCCTATGGACCGTCAAACGCCATCGCCGGGCACCATCTCGTGCACGGTGATGGCGTCAAAATTGTGGCTTTGGGCGTTGAGGATGTTGAGCAGGCGTTCAAAGAAACCACATCGCGTGGCGGTGTGGCAGTCTGGGCCCCGAAAGAGGAGAGAGACGATTTCGGCATCTATCGCAGCTCGGCCATTCGTGCCTACGGTGAGGTGCTGCACGTCTTTGTCGATCGGGACGATTACACCGGCCCATTCGCCCCCGGCTACGCCCCCATCGATTACCCGGCCGAATCGACAGGTTTGGCTGCCGTAGATCACGTGGTGGGCAACGTCGAGCTGGGCAAGATGAACTACTGGGTGAACTTCTATCACCAGGTGATGGGCTTCCGCCAGCTTCTGCACTTCGATGACAAGGACATCAGCACCGAATACTCGGCGCTGATGTCGAAGGTGATGCAGGACGGGAGCGGTCGGGTGAAGCTGCCGATTAACGAACCCGCAGAAGGCAAGAAGAAAAGCCAGATCGAAGAATACCTGAACTACTACCTCACCCCTGGGGTTCAGCATCTTGCCCTGGCCACGGGCGATATCATCCAAACCGTGACCCAACTGACAGAACGGGGGGTCGAGTTTCTCCGGGTGCCGGATGCCTACTATCAAGCACTCCCCGAGCGCGTGGGCGATATCAAGGAATCCATCCAGGCCATTCAAGAGCTGGGGATCCTGGTCGACCGTGACGATGAGGGCTATCTGCTCCAGATCTTCTCCAAACCCCTGCAAGACCGGCCAACGGCTTTCATCGAGGTCATTCAGCGGCGCGGCAGCCGCGGCTTCGGCAAGGGCAACTTCAAGGCTTTGTTTGAGGCCATCGAAGCCGAGCAGGACCGTCGCGGCAATCTATAGTCTGAACGAGCATATCAGCCGGCCAAATTCGGCCCAGGAGCGGCTCAATTGCGGTATGTGACGTTTGTCACAAACGATGCGCCCCGCGTGCCTCGGCTGGGTGCGCTCGAGGGCAAGTGGGTCGTGGACCTGGCCACGGCAACATCGTGGGCGCAGAGCGCCAAGAGTCTCCCCGCCGAGCCGGTCCCCAACTCGCTGATGGAACTGATCCTGGCCGGACCGGGTGCCTGGGCCTATTCCCAGATGTTGATGGCCGCCGTGCACGGGGAAGATTTGACAGCGCTGGCGGCCAGCGGTGGGCCGAAGCTGTCTTATGGAATGAGGGAAATCCGTTTGCTGCCACCCCTGCCACGGCCAATGGGGCTGAGAGACTTCTACGCCTTTGAAGGGCACGTGTCCAGATCGTTTGCCAATCGGGGCGCTCAAGTGCCGAAAGCCTGGTACCGTCAGCCGGTGTTCTATTTCTCCAACCCCCACTCCGTCTACGGACCAAACGAAACGGTGCCTTATCCACGTTACTCGCAGGAGCTTGACTACGAACTGGAAATCGCCTGCGTGATCGGCCAGGCAGGGCGGAACATCGCCGCTGAGCGGGCCAGCATTTTCATCTTCGGATACATGATCTTCAACGATTGGTCAGCCCGCGACGCCCAGCGAGAGGAGATGTCGGTCGGGCTCGGACCGGCCAAGGGCAAGGACTTCGCTTCGAGCTTTGGGCCTTGCCTGGTCACCCCCGACGAGTTCGAGGATCGCCGGACCGATCGGCCGGGCGTGTTCGGCCTGGACATGGTGGCGCGAGTCAATGGAGAGGAGCGGTCACGGGGCAACTGGAAGGATATTCATTACAGCTTCGCCGAAATGATCGAGCGCGCTTCCGACGAGGTCTTCCTGCTGCCTGGTGAGGTTTTGGGTTCAGGGACGGTGGGCAGCGGCTGCCTGCTGGAACTGACGGAGGGCAAAGGGCCCTGGCTTCAGCCGGGCGACGAGGTTGAGCTCGAGATCGAGCGCATGGGTGTCTTGCGAAACGTCGTCGGCCCGGCCGATCGGTCATAGGGCAAAGTTAGCACCAGGGAGGCGGAACATGCCGTTCTATCAAAGGCTAGGCGAGATGCCGCAGAAGCGGCACACGCAGTTTAGGAAGCCAGATGGCGGGCTTTATCGCGAGGAGGTTATGGGGCTGGAGGGCTTCTCCGGTCTGCAGTCCATTCTCTATCATCATTTCCTCCCACCGAGGGTGAAAGAGGTCCACCACCTGGGTGATGCGCGGCCAGAATACTCGGACTTCGGCGGCGTCCGCCACCGTGCCTTCACCACGGGCGAGGCGCCGGCCGGCGGTGATCCCGTCTCGGCGCACCGCGTCTTGTTAGGCAACGACGATGTCACCCTGGGGATTTCCCGCCCTACCGACAGCATGGACTATTTCTATCGAAATGGTCAAGCCTACGAAGTCTGGTTCACTCACGAAGGCTCGGGTGAGCTTCACTCGCAGTTTGGCTTGCTCGAGTTCGGGCCGGGAGACTATGTGGTCATCCCCTATGGCACCACGTGGCAGATGCGTCTGAACGAGGAGGCGCGGTTCTTTGTCATCGAGGCGCCCTCCCAGATCCAGCCCCCCAAACGCTATCGAAACAATTTCGGACAGCTGACCGAGTTTGCGCCATACACGGAGCGTGATATCCGCACACCCCACGATTTGGAGACGCACACCGAGCGCGGCGAGTTTGAGGTGCGGGTCAAAGTGCGCAATCAAATCTCGAAGCATGTACTCGATCACCATCCGTTGGATGTGATCGGTTGGGACGGCTATCTCTACCCCTGGGCGTTCAACATCAACGACTACGAGCCTGTCACCGGGCTGATCCACCAGCCGCCGCCAGTGCATCAGACCTTCGAGGGCTGGAACTTCGTGGTGTGTTCGTTTGTGCCCAGGCTGTTTGACTACCACCCAGAGGCCATTCCGGCGCCTTACAGTCATTCCAACGTGAATTCAGATGAAGTGATCTACTATTGCGATGGTGATTTCATGTCCCGCAAGGGGATCAACCAGTACGACATCACCCTGCATCCGTCCGGTCTGCCCCATGGGCCACAGCCTGGCGCAACCGAAGCTTCCATCGGCGCCGAGAAGACTGAGGAGCTGGCGGTGATGGTGGACACATTCCGGCCGCTCAATGTGGCGCTTCCCGCCCTCGAGTTGGAGAAGACAGATTATATGGAAAGCTGGCTGGAAGGGGACGGAGAGTAAGCTCTCCCCAAGCCCAACCCTCATCCCGCCTCGGAGCGTGAGGAGCGCAGCTGCACCATGGAAATGAATCCGTCCAACGTCCCCTGGAAGGATGTCTACAAATTGATGATCGGGTCGATCTTGCCGCGCCCCGTCGGCTGGGTGTCCACTATCAGCCCGGAAGGGGCGCACAACTTGGCGCCCTTTTCCTTCTTCAACGCCATCTGCGGCAATCCGCCGCACGTGCTTTTCTGCCCCATGATCCGCGGCACCGACTCCAGGTCGAAAGACAGCCTGGAGAACGCGTGGGCGACAGGCGAATTCGTCATTAATATCGTCACCGAGCCTCTGGCCGAGGCGATGAACATCACCTCGATGGAGGTCCGCCCGATGGTCGACGAATTCGAGTTGGCGAGCCTGACTCCGGTCGATTCGGTGGCCGTCAAGCCACCCCGGGTGGGAGAAAGCCCGATTCACTTCGAATGCCGCACGGTTGAGATTGTCGACCTTGGAGATCAGCCTGGCGGCGGCAGTGTGGTCATTGGGCGGGTGGTCCATGTCCATGCTGACGACGATCTGGTTTTCGACGGCAGCAAGGTTGACCTGGCCAAGCTCCAGCCGATCGGCCGCCTGTCGGGCGCCGGTTACTGCCGGGTGACTGACAGGTTCGACATGCCGCGCCCACCATCGCGGCTGGCAGAGGGGGCATCTGGCTTCGAAGAGCAGGTCTGATGGTCGGCCTGAAAACGAGACGCGGCGCCAGGCGGGCCATGGGTATCGCATCTAACCGCGCACGAACTCAAGCGTGGGGAAGCCTCCGAATTCCCAAACACAGACCATATCGAATGCCGCAGGTCGGTGTTGTATCTTGATGACAGGGAGAGCAGCCAGACGCGCATGACACCTCAATCCAACCTGGTCGTCGAAGGGCTTGCTTTTCGCTATCGCGATCGCAACGAGAAGGCGATACAGGACATCTCATTCGAACTTGACCGTGGCCAGCTGATGCTGGTGGCGGGAAGCAGTGGCTGTGGCAAGACCACGCTCATTCGGGCTATCAATGGCCTGGTTCCCCGCTCATACAAGGGAGAACTAACGGGTCAGGTGAGGCTCGCTGGCAAAGACACGACCGATCTCTCCTTGGCTGAGATTTCCCATCATGTAGGCACATTGCTGCAGGACCCCGAGCGACAAATTCTGGGTTCAAGGGTGCTCAATGAAGTCGCCTTCGGCCTTGAGAATCTTGGGCTTCCCCGGGACGAGATACGTCGACGGGCCGAATCCGCCCTAGAGCGGCTGGCCATCAGCCATCTGGCAGAGCGAGAGACTCACCTGCTCTCCGGAGGCGAAAAGCAGAAGGTGGCTATGGCCGGCGTGCTGGCCATGGAGCCCAGCTTGCTGCTTCTGGATGAGCCGCTGGCGAGTCTGGATCCCGCCAGCGCCCAGGACGCCCTGGCCACGATCCGCTCTCTGGTGGATGCTGGCATGAGCGTCATGCTTGTGGAACACCGAGTGGAAGACGTCCTAGGCATCTTCCCAGACAACGTGATGTATATGCAGGCGGGGCGCATTCAGTTCCTGGGCAAGACCGATGAACTCGTCAACCACCTCGACCATCACGAGGTCAAACTCCCCGCGCCGATGGTGATACAGCAGTCCGCATCTGAGCCGGCCCCACCCGACTTCCAGCCTGCAGTGCAGGCGCCAACGAAGGCCGGTCAGCCGATCCTCGAGTTCCAGAACGTCGGCTTTGGCTATGGAGAGGGCCCCGAAGTGCTGCACGATGTCGATCTCGCCGTGTCGCCAGGCGAGATCATTGCCCTGCTTGGCCCAAATGGTGCCGGGAAGACCACGCTCGTCAAGCACGCGATTGGGCTGCTGAAGCCGCGACGGGGAAGCGTGAAAATCGATGGTCAGGACAGCGCCCGTCTCTCAATTGCGCAGATTGCATCAAATCTAGGGTATGTGTTTCAGAGCCCCAGCCATATGTTGTTCGCCCCGACCGTAGGCGATGAGCTTGCTTTTGGCCCCAAGAACCTTGGGCACCCAGCGGAGGCTATTCAAGAGGAGGTGGCCTATGCCATAGACGTGATGAATCTCTCGGGCATGGCGGAAGATCCCCCGCTATCGCTGTCCTTCGGACAGCAGAAACGAGTGAGCATCGCCGCCATTCTGGCGATGAAATCGCGGATCTTGGTGATGGATGAGCCGACGGCTGGGCAGGACTACAAGAACTACATGGGTTTCATGGATTCGATTCTGCAGACGCCGGGCTTTGAAGCGATCCTGTTCATCACCCACGACCTCGATTTGGCCCTCGTGTACGCCAACCGGGTGCTGCTGATGGCGGACGGCCGGATCGCAGCCGACGGCCGGCCGGAAGAGGTCCTCCGGGATTTCGACCTTATCCAACGATCGAACCTGGTGCCCACCTCGCTGCTCAAGGCCAATCTGGAGCGACTGCCGCAGACAGGCCGGTTCCTGCGGGCGGAAGCTTTGGCCCATGCGAATGCAAGTTGATGGGGAGCCGTGTCTGATGAGCGGACCTTCGATCAAGAGATCAATCAGGAGGGAGTCATGAGTAACTCGAAGCTTTGGTCGGTTGTAGGTGCACTTGTTGGGGTCATCGTCTTTTTCGCTGGGATCATTTGGATCGGTGGCCAGATCAACCCTGATCTGCAGCTGGACGAGACCGCCACACTTCGCTTCGTATTCGTTGGGATCGGATTGTTGGCCGTTTTCGTGCTTTACTGGTTGACGAAAGAGAACGACGCCTGGGAAGTCGGCACACGGCAGGTGGTGTATATGGCCATCGGCGCCGCTCTCTACGCCGTCTTTTCATACTTGTTCAACGGCACGGTTTTCGTGGTGCCCTCGGTTTCCCAGGTTTCGCTGCGCCCGGCCATCGCCCTGCCGATGTTCTTCGGCTACGTGTTTGGGCCGGTGGTCGGCTTCTTTACCGGTGCGGTGGGCAACATGTTTGGCGACGCCCTGACCGGCTTCGGCTTGTCACCGCAGTGGAGCATCGGCAACGGACTGGTCGGCCTGATCTCCGGCATGGCGGCACTGTACGTCGACAAGAAGAAGGGGCTCAACACGGTCTTGATCGTGAGCGCCGTGCTGGCAGCCATCGCCACGTTCCTGTGGCTCCTCAACCCGTCCCAGTCGAACATGATGTTCTTCGATCCGGGCGCGGGCATCTTCGGTGACGCCACAATCTCCGCCTTCGCCGGCCTGTCGGCCGTCGTCGGTTTCATCTTGGTGCTGGCGGTGCGCTACGGCTTCGCCAGCGATATGGACATCGCGGCTGCCGTCACCTGGGCTATGCTGGGCAACTTCGTCGGGATCGGATTCGCCGCTGTATCCGATATCTGGATCAATGGCTTCCCACCGGCGGTGGCCATCGTCGGCGAGTTTCTGCCGGCCGCTGGACCGAACATGATCTTCGCCGCCATCCTGGTGCCCATTCTGGTGCGGGCCTGGATGTCGCTGCAAAGACAGACCGGACGCTGAGTTCGTTGATCGAGAGAGGGGCCCGTTTCGGGCCCCTCTCGAGGATCGCATAAGACGATGCTGGTTAGCTGGCGCTATCGCCCCCGACGCTCTTTGATCCAGGCTTTCGATCCATCGGCCTGGCTGATCTTCTACGCCTCCTTCATCGCCTCAACCCTCTTCTTTTGGGACCTGAGGATCCTGGCGGTCTTCATGCTGGTGGCCATCATCATCGTGGTCACATCCGGGGTCAGGTGGTCTGAATCGCGCCGGGCGTGGCTGTTCATCGGGGGGTTCATCGTCTTCTTTGCCGTCCTGACGTTCCTTACGGGACGGGGCGGGGTCGAGGTGTACAGCCAAGAGCATATCATTCGGACACTGAAGGCCCCATTCACATTGTTCGGATGGCGTCCGACCTTGGATGTCACGGTTGAGCGGATCCTGTTCGCGCTGAGTCAAATGGCCCGCGTCTTCGCCCTGGCCAGCACCACCATCTTGATCCCCTATTCCCTCAACCCGGCTCACTATGGCGTGGCTTTCCGGCGTTTGGGCTTGCCGGACAAAATTGCCTACGCTATGGATCTCACGATGCGTTTCATCCCCACCTTCGGGCGCGATTTCCAGCTCACGCTGGATGCGCAGAAAGCCCGCGGATATGAGCTGGAGAAACTGCAAGGGGGGCTGCTAGAACAAGTGCGCAAGCTGGCCCCGCTGGTCGTCCCGGTGACCGTGCACGCTCTGGCGGGAAGCGAAGATATTATCGACGCCATGGATTTGCGGGCTTTCGGCACCGGGCCGCGCACGTGGCTCATCGAACTGCACTATCAGACGCGCGATTACATCCTCATCGCTGTTGGTGTGGTCGTGTTCCTGACCTCGATGGCCGCCTCATTGTTGGGCTTGGGACAGTTTTGGGTGCCCCAAGCGCTTTTGAGGATTTTCGGCTTCTAACGCCTCCCCAAACGTAGCTTCCCCGGGTCAAATGTCCTTATTCGTTTCGGCTACAATCAACCAGCACTTGAAGCCGGCAGCCGTTGGAGGCCGCCAACAGGTTCCCTATGGCCAATATCGCGATCGTGACCGACAGCACGGCCGACCTCCCCCAAGAAGAAATCGGGCGATGGGGCATCGAGGTCATTCCAGCCGCACTGATCGTCAACGGAAAGACGCTGACGGACGGGCGGGATATTAGCCGCGCTGAGCTGTATCAGCGTCTGCCGGTGATGGATGATTTGCCTACCACGGCCGCGCCGCCGCCTGGCGCGTTCGCTGAGGTCTATGAGCGCTCGCTGGAGCGAGGCGCCGAGGCGGTCTTCTCAATTCACCTGGCCCGGAATCTCTCTGGTTTGTTCGATATGGCGCTGAAGGCAGCCGAGGCATTCGACCAGCGCGTTGCTGTCTTCGACAGCCAACAGGCCTCACTTGCGCTGGGCTTTCAGGTTCTGGAAGTGGCCGAGGCGGCGGAGCAAGGGGCCGACTTGGCGAGCCTGATCAAGCTGGCCCACGGTCTGCGCCAACGATCGCGGTTGGCAGCCATGGTCGACAAAGTGCGCTACCTTCGGCGAAGCGGAAGGGTGGGATGGCTGCGGGGGAGCGTGGGCGAGGCCCTCAACCTGAAGATCGTCATTGAAGTCGCCGACGGCGACGTGAAACGGGTTGATCGGGCCAGGACACGCCGGCGCGGAGAGCAGAGCCTCCTGGTACGAGTGGGCAGCTGGGGTAGGTTGACACGGGCGGCGGCGATGCACGTGGCGGACCCCGACGGGGCCTTGGCCTTGGCTGGTAGGTTGGCCCCGCTGTGCGGCTGTCAGCCGCTGATCGCCGAAGCGACAACGGTTATCGGGACTCACGTCGGGCCAGGTTCGGTGGGTGTGGCGGCTCTGGTCGCGTGACCAGTTGACGTTGCTGCATCGACGATCTCCCAGTCTCAGGAGGTTCCAGGACATATGACATCAGACAGGCCCAGCCTGCCGATTCCAGCCCCCTTGCGCGGAAACGAGCCCGGCACATGGGCCGAGCGATCGGTGAAGGACCGTCTGCCCCAAATCGCTCGGCGGGCGCTCGGCGAACACGATTGGCCAGGGAAGATAGCCTCCCGCCTGTCGAGTCTGGCAGACAGTATCCCAAGCGGCCAGATCACGCCCATCCATGATCCGGAGGCGCCGGATGCTGGCGCCTGGGCTGGCCTGGTTATGCCCTACGTGGGGATGAACTGGCTGGAGGTGCCCTGGTTCTTCGCCGAGTCCTTCTTCTACAGACGGTTGCTGGCCGAGACCGGCTTTTTCCGACAGGGGCCCACCCACATGCTGGACCCCTTTGGCCCCGAGAAGCGGCGCGGGCTAGAAAGAGGCCTCAAGGAAGCGAACTTGCCCGAAAGCACTGAAGGGTTGGACAAGTTGCTCCTGGCCGCTCTGTGGGGCAACCGGGCGGATCTCAGCCTGTGGCCGACGACGTCGGCTGGTTCCGGCGATCCGAAGGCCCAATCCGGGCCCATGAATCGCCTGCTGGTCGACAACCGCCCAGCGGTGATCTCCCACCTCGAGGGACTTCCCGACGGACCGTATCGGATCGACATCGTTCTGGACAATGCCGGGCAAGAACTGCTGGCAGATCTGGCCTTGGCGCGCGGCCTGCTTGCCGCCGCCTCCGGATGTCGAGTCGTGCTGCACGTCAAAGGCCACCCCACATTCGTTTCGGATGCAACCCGCCAGGATCTTGACATCACTCTGCGGCAGGCATCAGCTTCGGAAGGCGCGTTGGCGGTTCTCGCAAAGAACCTGGAGAAGGCCTCCCAATCGGGGCGCCTGGATGTGGCCACGGACGAGTTCTGGACGTCGCCGAAGGCCGGTTGGGAACTGCCCTCACACCTGAGAGAGGCTTTTGGGAAGTCGGATTTGGTGATTTTCAAGGGGGATGCCAACTACAGAAGGATGCTCGGCGACAGGCACTGGCCATACACGACACCGTTTGAATCCGTGGTGAGCTACTTCCCTGCTCCGATGCTTTGCCTGAGGGCGCTCAAGGCTGATGTGGCCGTTGGGCTGACGGCTAAAAAGATAGAAGGTGCGGCCCAGTCCGATGATGACTGGATGATCGATGGGCGCTGGGCGGTGATCCAATACGCGCCCAACGGCGCCGACGATGTGTGATGTTTTTCACAAATAGGCCGACAAGCGGCCGCCCCTCACTTGGCAGCGAGAAGCGATGGCAGCGCAGCCGGGGATTCAATCACGGCCTGCGCGCCAGCCTGTGCAAGTTCATCCCGATCGCCGAATCCACATAGGACTCCAATGACCTGGGTGCCGGCCGCCAAGCCGGCCCGCATATCGACCGTCGTATCACCGACCATCAGGCACGCCTCGGGCGGGATGCCGAGCTGGCGGGCTGCCCAAAGCACCGGGGCCGGGTGGGGTTTGATGCGAAGGGTTGAACGCGCATTGGCGACCACACCCAGCGCACCGTCCAAGCCAATCGCCCGAAGAATATCGACCGCGGCTCGGTTGGAGCGAGTTGTCACCACGCCAACCGCGTAGCGTTGGGCGAGGTCCCTGACGGCCGCTACGACGCCGGGCACTGGGGCTGCTTCGGAAGGATGGGCAGGCTTTCGCCAAAGGGGGACCAACCCGCGGGCGAAGGCCCAGGCCTCGTCGAGGTACAAGCGATCGGCCCAAGCGTACAGGCCGTTGAAAGGATTCTCGGCGTTCATCATCAGACGGCGTGCGACGACGGCCGGATCTCTCCCGGGCATCAAAAAGGCCCAGCGGGCCAATCGTTGGGCCAGGCGATCGACGAGCATGTCATCCGTGTCCGCCAGCGTGCCGTCGAGGTCGAACAAGATGGCCCTGACGCGTTGGGGTTCAAAGGCAGGAGCCACGACCTAACGCTTGTGAAGGGGAAAGCCGGAAGCGTCTTGGATGGCTTCGGCGGCCGACTGATCGGGCGCCAAGATCAGCATGGTCTGGTTTGACTGCCGGTCCACAATGACGAAAGTATGTTCTCCGTCCCAGACGTAGCCACTGCCGACAGACTTGTGGTCTCCGAAGCGGGCATCGCCATAGTCGCGCCAGGCGAGGGCGCCCTCCTGGGAGTCCCGAATCGTGTCCCAGATCGTGACCAAAACCAGCGCGGTATCGCCAGAGGCCCTGTTGGCGAACGCCTGGTAGATGTCGCCGCCCCAGCCTTCGGCCGCCTTGGCGGCGGTCTCCTTGGGTAGGACCGACTCCAGAATCTGGCGCGTGAAGAGCTCTCCGAAGGTGCCGTCAATGGTCTTTGCCCAACCCGAACCCGAGCGCGGTGTTCAATCCGCTGGGGGGTGCCAGGTAGACGGGATCGTCGATCGGATAGCGTTCGGGGTGCAGGATCTGCTCGGTCGAAGCGGGGGGGTCCTGATAAGCATCGTCGATTTCGGCCCAGTTCCCCTTGCGGTAGAGGCCCTGCACAAAGGCCAGCCCCTGGGTGTAGGGAAAGGCGAAGCTCTCTTGCAGGAATGCGGGGGCGGAATCGTAGACCGGACTCTGGAAGGTGCTGTAGAACGCCATGATCTGGTCGATGTCTTGCTGTGTGGCGTAGTTGCGCAGCCATTGGTCTTCGAGCAGCGTTGCATCCCCCTCGACCAGCGCCCGAATGGCAGCACAGCGTTCGCTGTCATCCTGACAGGCAGATTCTGTGTAGCCCAGATTGTCACGCAGGCCGAAATGTTGGTCTTGAAGAGCGTGTGTGTACTCGTGGGCGTAGGTCAGCCGCTCAGGACCGTCGAAGCCCGACCCTTGCACCACGTACATGACTTTGTTCTCGTCGTCGTAGTAGCCGGCCACCTGCTCGGTATAGAGCTGAGTGTAGAAATCCCAGAGATCAAATCCTTCGGGCAGCAGTCCGAGCAAGGAATACACTTGCGAATCGTGCTCGGCGTCGGTTTGCGAATAGCCGCTCATGAAATCCGACTCGACTTGGGCCTTCAAATCGGATGGGGAAATCAGCTGGCGCTGGGTCTGATCCAGGGGTTTGAGGCCGCGCAGTTGGGAAACCTGGGACTGGATCTTGTCCATGGCAGCCCGGGTTTTGGGTGAAAGCTGCGCTGGCGTGGCGGTGGCGGCGGTGCTGGAAGGGCGCGTCGGTCGATGTGTAGGACGGGACACCTGGACCGAAGCGGTGGTTGTGACCTCTGGCTCCAGGCCGAGACGGAGCAGGCCGGACTTGAGCAGGCCGCTAGTGGCGGCGGTGACCACCAATGCGCACATACAAAACATGAGCGCGCCGCCACCGATCAGGGCCGCCGGAAGCCAGCGCGGTTGTGGGTCTCGTTCGGGCTCTTCTGTCACAGCCCGGGGATTGTATCATCCGCCTGGCGCGTGCGGGGAGACGCAGATCCACTCACGGGGACGGCAGGCTCTGAAGAGGGTTGCCGCCGACCCATTCCCCCGAAAGAGTCATCGAGCCCTGTTGGATGCTGATCTCGTGGATCTTGAGGCTGTCGCTCCCCGCAAGAATCAGCGACGCCAGGGCCTTGCCGATCGGGTTGAAAATGAAGGCTGGAAGAGGCAGGCTGCCGATGCGACCCTTGACAAAGTGAAGATCGAGTTCGCCGTCGCTAGCGCGCGGGGCCATGACCGCCCTCACCGGCTGACGCCAGCTTCCGACACGGCCGTATCCCTCGAGGATCATTCTGCCGTCGCCTGTGAAGCGCACCTGTGGCTTTTCAATCTTCAGGCCAAAATTTGTGAGAGAAAGGGCCCCGTTCCCACCACCATTCGCGTTGGGTTGGCCCATACCTTCCAGCCCGGGCGCGCCTTGAGCGCTTTGACTTCCGGGGAGCCCTTGGATGACGGGGCCGGCGGGCGTGAAAGTGACGAATTGTGCCGCCAACGCAAGAGCTGAGGTAACCTCTTCGTCGGTCAATGTGAAGCGTACCGATTGCGTCTGGGCGGCTGATTCCACCGCCGAAAGCACCTTTTCAAACAGCCGCGAAGCGGCTTGCTTCGAGACGGGAACAGCCGGTCCTTCGTCGGGGAGGAAGGCGCCGGTCTGAGTCCCTGCGCAGGATGAGACCAAGACCCCGAACAGTACGGCCAGGGAGATCCCCATCCACGGTCGACTTGGGCGTCGAAAACAACAGATCACATTCATCAATCCGCTCCCTGTGCTGCTCGGTGAAATCGCCTGCGGGTCTATTGAGGTCCGGCAAACTTGGGCCGGGCCCTCCGAGCGAGGAACCTCTTGGCGGCCTAAGGCGCCCGGGTCCAGCTGATCGGCGCGTACTCCGGCGGCCCGGACACCAGGGTGTCGCCCTGGCAGGTGTAAGGTGCAACATGGGCCGATGGCGGAGCACCGGTGACGCTGTAGCTCATGGAATCGCTCTCGGCGTACGCGAAGAGCTGGTCCGGGGTCAGGGTGAGTTCCGCGTTGGCGCTGACCTTCGGCAGGCTGAGCACTTGGCCTTCGCCGCTGGCGGTGGAAGCGTAATCTGGATTCCAGACGCCGATGTTCTCCGCGTCAGCGGCGTATGAGGCGGTGCCCTCGGCATTGACCGTGACGGTGATGTTCGCCAGGTTGGCAATGGCGATGCCAAACTGCGCCCCGTCGCTGGCCATCGCCATGGTGCCGTCTTCGGCGAAGGTCAGGAACAGGTCGCCGCCGGTGTGGCTCACCTGGATGTCGAGTTGACCTTGCGAGTTCTTGGTGAATGCATCCTGCATATATGCCGCCAGGCTGTCGGAATCGGCTTTCCAGGTGCCGATGAGGCAGCTGGCTGTACCTTGGGGCATGCCGGAGTCGGAAGGCGGCTCGGCCGACTGCGAGTCGTTCGGCTGAGAGTCATTCTGCTCGTTGGTCGAGGGGGAGCCTTCGCCACCTGACCCCTGAGATTCGCCGATCGAGACCGCGGCCGTAGGCGTGCTGGTAGGGCCGGCCAACCCGGTGATGGTGCTGCATGCGATGAGGCTGAGCAAGAGCATGGATGCCGAGGCGAGAACAGCCCATCGATGGGTAAGTTTCAACATGCGAGGTCACTCCTTGAGTCGAACGCCGATGGCAAGCGAACTGCAGGCATGCCGTCGAGGCTCATATAGAGGGCCGGTTGGGGAATGCAAATCAACCCGCAAAGCGGACCGACTTACAGGGCAAAACGCGCGCGAACTCTAGATGAGATGACCGCAGTGAGATCGTTGTCCGGGAGGCTGGCGTTGGCGAAGGCAACTGGTGCTTCGCTCTCGCGCCGCCTGCTCCCCACCTTGCCCGGCGGACTGCAAGCCTCATCCTACCAGGGATGCCTAAGCAATGCCACCCGGCCGGCGGCAGAAGGGACTAAGCCGCTTCCGACGCGGCCGGCGCCTGGGAGGCGGCCGCGGCGGCCACGGTGGCAGCGTGGATGTCAACGATGTCATCGATGTTGGGCGCGTAGCCGCCACCCATCACAACGCCTACCGGCAGACCTGCACGCCTGCATGCTGCAAGCACCAAGTGATCCCGCGCCAGCAAGCCCTCTTTGCTGAGGGCCAAGTGCCCGAGGGCGTCTCCGGCGTAGGCGTCCGCCCCCGAAACGTAAACAACAAGATCGGCTCCCGCCTGGTCGACCACCCGCCACAGCGCCTCGTCAAGCAGGGCGAGATAGGCCTCGTCTCCGGTGCCGTCAGCCAAAGGCAAGTCGAGGTCGCTGTCCTGCTTGCGGAAGGGGAAGTTGTGCTGGCCGTGGATGGAGAAGGTGAAGACGCGAGGATTGTTCTTGAACACGGCCGCCGTGCCGTTGCCTTGATGCACGTCGCAGTCGACCACAAGAGCTCTGGTGATGGATCCATCCGCCAACAGTTGGCACAGGGCGACGGCCACGTCGTTGAAGACACAGAACCCCTCGCCGTGGTCGGGAAAGGCATGATGGGTGCCGCCGGCCAGGTTGACGGCTGTGCCGTCGCCAAGCGCCGCCCGGCACGCGGCCAGCGTGCCTCCTACGGATCGGCGCGATCGTTCGACCATCTCCGGGGACCACGGGAACCCGATACGCTTGATTTCTCGCTGGGTGAGATCCCCGTCGATCACCTTGCGCAGGTAGGCATGTGTGTGGACGCGCAACAGTTGCTCGTCCGTGGCGGCTTCAGGTACGCGCAAGTCTGCCGCCCGCAGTACGCCTTCGCTTAAGAGACGGCTGCGCAAACGGCCGTACTTGTCCATCGGAAACCGATGACCCGGGGGCAAGGGCAGCACGAAGTGGTCGCAGTAGAAGGCTTTCATGGCTTGAGACTGTCGATTTGGAATTGGTCGTCGCCCCACAGCTTGTGAAGCATTTCACAATCAGCGCCCTGCTGCGCCGGCTCCAACACCACATGCGTCACGCCGGCGGCCGCAGCGCGGTAGAGCAGGTGGCAGTCGATATCGGCTGGGTTGTCGCGGTAGAAAAACTGGGCCAGTTGGATGCGGTCGTACCACGCGAGCACTTCGGCAGGAGCATAGGGGATCGCCTTGAAGTCGACGAAGGCAGGCTCACCAGTGTCGAGGCGGAAAGCCTGCAACTTGGGGGGGATCAGGAAAACTTGGCCCGGGGCTGCCATGCGTCGAACTTCGTTGAACAGTCTCTGCTGAGGCTCATGGTTTCGAGCCTGCAGGTGCTGAATGAAGGAGGCGAAGCCGGCCACGGCTAGGACGGCCATGATGGCCCACGCAGCCCGGCCGGCCCAGGGGGGAAGGTGCTGCTGTCGCTTATCGGGCTGGCCAAAGCACCAGCCCATGAGTCTTGTGGCCAAGAGGGTGGTGCTCACAGGAACCAGAAGCGCTGACACACGCCACGGGAACAAGAGCGCCAGGCGGTTGTTCCCCGTGGCCAATTGAAGCGCCGTCAGCGCCAGTCCGATGAGGGCGGGGGCCAGCAGGATGGGAAAAAGGCGGCGCCGGCGCACGACCAGCAGCGCCCCGAGGATCAGCAGCATCTTGATGGCCACCGAGGGGCCGAGCCATTGGGAAACAAGCGTATGATGGGGAATGCGAAACTCAACCAGCACTCGGCTGGCGTCAGCGGAGACCTGTGAAGAGCCCCAGCCGAAGACGGTCAGTGTGTGCACCAGGATGGGTACGACGCCCAACAGCGCCAGGCCGCCAGTGGTGATGGCCGCACGCCAGCGGCGATCACCAAGCCCCAGCACGCCGATATAGGCGGCCACCAACGCCCCGGACGTGAGCAAGTAGGTCGGGTGCACGGTGGCCGCGGCGGCCGCCAGGAGGGCGGCGGCATGCGGATGCCCCCTGATGAACAAGGCGACGGACACCACCAGCAGCCCGCCGAAAACACTCGGCTCGAAGACGGGACCCAGCAAGCGCTGGCCGGCAACCCCACCCTCAAGCAGATAGCCCCCGTCGGCCCAAGACATGTGAGAAAGGGGGAACCTGAGCGCTTCGGAAAACAACCCAGTCAGGAATAGGAGCAAAACAAGCTGCTGAGATCGGGTCGTCTTCCCGGGGAGGAGAGAACCACCGATGGCGTACAGCCCCCAAAAGGTGACGCCCAGCAGCAATCCGTATTCAATGTAGAAGAACCAGGCCCCAACCGATGCGTAGGTTGCCTGCACCAGCCACGAGAAGACGGGTGTGGGATCGAGTGTGTTGGCCAGCCAATCCTGGCTCAGGTGCCCATATCCCGCCGACGCAAGCCCGTGCAAGAAGTACTGATTCTGGTTAGAGGTGTAGAGAGGTGACTGGCTGTAGGCCAGTGCGAACAGCGCGCCTACTGCCGCCCAAAACGCCAGTCGGTTGGGCACACTGCGACCAGATCTCATCCGGTCTCCCGCTCAGAGCAGAACATCCAACGCCTCCATCAGGGCCTCAAAATCGGATGGTCGATTGTATGCCTGGACCGAGACTCGCATCCAGCAAGCGTCCTCCCAGCGGAAGACCGGGATCTCGATGTTGTGCTCGTGGAACAAATGGCTCTGGAAGGCCCGCGGATCGGAAACCGGGACCTGTACGGCGAACATCTGGTGAAAGGCGTCTTCGCCGCAGATCGGGTCCTGACCCAAGGCCCGGTTGAGGCGCGTCCGCCATGCCACAGCCATGTCGTGGCAGGCCGCCTGGATCGCCGGCCAATCATGGCTGCGTTGGTATTCGATCGCCGCCGGCACGCTGAGGAATGGCGCCAGGTCGCGCGTCCCCTGCCATTCATGATGGTCGATGAAGCTTGAGCCGGAAGGCTCCTCCGCCTCCCATCCCCAGCTGACCACCAGCGGGTCGAGGACGGGCTGAATCTCTGTTCGCGCGAAGAGGAACGCCGAACCCTTGGGCCCGCACAACCACTTGTGGCAGGCGCCGGTGTATAGGTCGGCGCCCAGCGAAGGCAGGTCAAGGGGGATCTGGCCTGGAGCGTGAGCCCCGTCAATGATGCTGAGGATGCCCGCCTCCCTAGCGCGAGCACAAATGGCTTCCACGGGCAGAGTCAATGCCGTCTGGCTGGTGATATGACTGAGAAAAACAAGACGCGTGCGCGGGGAGACCTTGGACCATATGCTCTCTGCAATCTGCTCTGGCGGGGCGAGAGGTAGAGGGATCGGTTGCCGGACAATCTTGGCCCCAGTGCGTTGGCAGATGAAACGCCAGGTGCGATCCATGGCACCGTATTCATGGTCGGTGGTCAGAATTTCATCGCCCGGTTGGAGATGCAGGCTGCGGACCACCATGTTGACGGCCGTGGTGGGGTTCGCGAAGTAGACGACCTCGTCGGTTTGGCAGCCGAGGTAACCGGCCAGTGCCCCCCTGGCGGTCCTCAAGAATTCGGCGGCATGCACGCCGAGAAACTGCACCGGCTCAAGTTCGAGTTTGCGCTGCCAAGCCTGATAGGTTTCGAATACGGGTCTGGGACACGCGCCAAACGAACCGTGGTTGAGATAGATGATTTTGGGATCAAGCAGGAATTCTGACCGTAGATCGGCGATCGAGTCCATGGTGTGGCTGGCTGCCCTGATTCAGGAGTCTTGGGGTGGGATGAGCCAGATGTCGGTCTGCGGTTGGCTGAGCCAGGCCATCCCTTCGTCGGTGACCCTGACGTTCTCTTCCAGGTAGACCGGGCCGAACCCTTCCAGGTGAACGCCCAATTCAATGGCGAACACGTTGCCGGCCTCAAGCTGCCCATAGGGAAGCTGCCCGTAACGGTCCCAACGCGGTCCAAGCACGGTCCCCCCGTCATGGGCAACGCGGCCGAGGTGGTGGCCGAAGGCATGCTGGTATTCGGGGTATCCGGCCTCCACCAAGGATGCTCGGGCAGCGGCGTCAATTTCCCAACCTCGCGCCCCGGGCCGCATCTCGTTGGCACCCGCCAGCAGGGCGCCTCGCGCGGCACGCCAGGCGTCCGCCACCGCCTCCGGGACCTCCGTCTGCTCTGGTCTGAGGATGTACCAGGTGCGCTGCAGGTCAGAACAGAACCCTTCTTGCCGGATGCCGAAATCGACATGGACCAGGTGGCCAGCCTCGAGCTTGAGATCCCCCGGAACGGAGTGGCCAATTGAGGATTCCGGTCCGGTGTTCACCAGCGGATTGCCGATGGGGTCCCACGCATAGCCCAGCCCGAGCCGGCGGACCGCCCGATGAAAGAGATCGGCCACTTCCACTTCGGTCATCCCGACCCGGAGCTGGTCGCCAATGTCGTCAAAGATGGTCTGGGTGGTGTCGACGGCCGCTTGAATGCGCCCAAGCTCATATGATGTCTTTCGGCCGCGCAGGCTGCCAAGCAAGGCCTCGGACGAAACGGTCGCCTCGGGCGAAATGCCGGCCTGTTCCAAATAGCCCTCGAGGATGTGCTGCATGCCCGACGTCAGGCCGTCGCTGGATGGATCGTTGAGGCTTCGGTTGACGGCGAGGGAATTCGGTTTGAGTTCGGCGAGGGTTTGGACAAGAGCGGGCTGAATCGACTCGTCATAGGGGACAATGCGCGAGTAGGCGCCCAGTCTCTCGGCATTCGGCGCGTCGTGCCGGCCGAGGCATGCAATGCGGTCGCCATCTCGAGTGATGAGGAACGCTGATGGCCAAGTGACACCGAACGGATAGATCAGATCGAGGGCTGGATCCGGGGTCTGGCTGGTCTCACGGGCGAACGTCAACCAACCGTCGAGATCGAGGTCGGACAGGAGCTGGACGGCCTGATTAACCTTCTCTTGAGTCAATTGGGCTACTGGGTCCATTGAGCGCCTCTGTCATCCAAAATCGGGGAAGGCCACGTCGGCCCGGAGAGTGTATCACGCTGAACGCGGAGGATCGAAGGCGCCCCCCCTCGCTGGTTAGGGGAGGAAGTGAAAGTAGAGCCAGAGAGTCGACAGAGCGACCGTGATCAGCAGGGCCGGGAATCCACGCTTCAGGAAATACATGTAGCTGATGGGATAGCCGGCGCGCTCGGCGATCCCAGCCGTCACCAAGTTGGCCGATGCGCCGATGAGTGAGCCGTTGCCTCCCATAGCGGAGCCGACCGACAAAGAATAGTAGAGCACCTTGTCAGAAGCGCCCGGGACAGTACCCGAGAGGAAGGCAATCACAGGCAGCATTGCGGCGGTGAAGGGGATGTTGGCGATGACCGTGGACAGGAGAGCGCTCGACCAGATGATCGCCATGGTCGTCAGCAGGAGATTCTGGCCCACGAGCCGTCCGATCCCTTGGGCGATGAGATCTACCAGGCCGACTTCTTGGATGGCGCCCACGACAACGAACAGGCCGATAAAAAAGACCAGCGTGGTCCAATCTACGGCCTCGATCATCTCCTCGATGTCCGGGCCGATCCACAGCAGCAGCGCCGTGGCGCCCATGAGTGCCGTCACCGAGGGGACCAGGTGGAAGAACTCACCGGTCACGAACAGCACGATCATCCCGGCGCCCACCACACCGGCCTTCTTCAGATTGTCCGGCTCCGTGATTTGGGCGTTTTCTTCCAGCATTTCTAACAGTGTGGGGGAGGGATGTGTGGCAGCACGCAGTTCCTTCCAATAAGTCCATTCGCAATAGATGATCAAGCCCACCATGGCCATCAGGACTCCAGGGGTGAGGTTGATCAGGAAGTCGCTGAACGAGATCTTGCCGGCCGAACCGATCAGAATGTTGGTGGGCGTACCGATCAAAGTCGAGATGCCGATCACGTTCGACCCCAAGACCTCCGGCATCAGCAGCGCCAGGGGTTGAATGCCAAGCGCCATAGCGATTTGGATCGAGATCGGTGTCATCAGCAGCATGGTTGTGACATTGTCTAGAAAGGCCGAAGCCACCCCGGCGGTGACCATCAGGACCGGAACCATGAGCCAGGCCTTGCCGCGAGAAACACGGTAGGCGAAGTAGCCCAGCCACTGGAAGAGCCCGGTCCGCTCAACGACGGCGATCACGATCATCATCCCCATGATCAGGAAGATAACATTCCAGTCGACAAACTCGAGTGCGCGGCTGAAATTGAAGATGAACAGATCGGGGTTGACGGCGGAGCCGAGATAGCTGAAGCCGAAAACCAGAGTTGTTCCCACCAGCACGGCCAGAGTATTCTGCAACCCTTCCATGGCGATGAGGACCAGAACGAGCAGGAAGATGCCCGTAGCAATCCAAAAGGAAATGCCTATGCGGCGGGTGAGAGTGATGGGAGGAATCTCGACACTCTGGCCGCTTTGGAGCTGAGAGAGCTCTGCTTGGGATAGGGGAACATCGGCCGACTCAAAGTGCTCGCGGTCGGCCTTGATCTCCATCTCCCCTGGGAGCGGGTGTTCGATCTGCAAGGCGAAGCGGCCGTCGGGTTGGGATTCTGCCTCGGCCAACGAGGTGCCAGAACTGCTGCGCACCAACCGCACCTGAACGCCAGCCACGGGTTGGTTTTGTGCGTTGTGTATGAATCCAACCAGTACTGGCCCCTGGTCGGACTGAGCGGCTGTGCCGCCACCCGGCCAGGCCATCAATCCAGCCAGGACCGCAAGGAACACGGCTGCCAGCAGTGAGAACCAGCGCTGTTTCACGCCGCCTGATCCTCCACCAGCACAACTTCCGCGCCGCTTTCGTCGCTGATGCGCTGGCCAAAGGCCTCCAGCCGCTGTCGGGTAAAGACATTGGCCTCAGTCTCGACCTGTGGGCTGCCCAAGATCACATAATCGGCCTCGACATCTCGGGCCAGGCCAATGATTTCGTCGGCGATGACGCCCTTGCGAACCACGCCATTGGCGTGGATGCCGCGTGACATGGCGCGGTCTTGGGCGGAGATGAGGATGAATTCACCCATCTGATGCATTTCCTTGTCCAGTGTCTGTACGCGGCTCTTGTTGGTGTGGGCCAGAAAATCGAGATTAACAACGTAGAGGAAGTGAATCTGAAGATCCTCCTCCTTTGCCAACTGGATGGCCCGGTCGATTGTAGGTTGACTACTTGGGCCGCCGCGGATTGCGCAAACGATGCCGGCCATGGACAACTCCTGGGCTTCCTGCGTCGAGCGTCGGTCGAGAATGGCCCTGCCACCCCGTTGCTGGAACCGAGGTTCCCTGCTGCATTATCTTAACGCATGGCCGCCGGGCAGCGCCAATTGGCGGCGGGCCCCAGAGCACCCGGGGCGCTATGAGGCAGGCATCCGCGGCGTGGCGGTCTGGTCAAATGGGGGCAGTTCCAGCGCCCACCATACCAGCGTCAGCGTCAGCAGATCCAGGGTCGCACTCCACAGGTCAAGGCCGACCCTGGCGGCCACCAATACTAAGATCAAACTTGCCAGGTCGATCCAAATGGGCAGGCTGGCGACGATCAGATAAGGGGTGCCGCGAACCCGAAGACAGCGAAGGCTGACTCCGATGGGAAGCAGCAGCAGGAGAAGGTCGTAGGCACCCACGTAGGGCGAAGCGAAGAGCGCCACTGGGACCGCCAGGCTAGCGGCGCCCCAGGTCTCAAGAGAAGAGCGTTTGACATAGACGGCTGCGCCGAAAGCGAGCAGCGCTGCGCCGCTCAAGCCAGCCCCTGCCCACCAGGCACACGTACCCCGGCCGGCGCACAGGGCTGTGCCCAGGCCCCAGGCGGTCGGGAAGTGACCGACAAAAGAGAAGAGTTTGGGGGATCCCGAACCGGCCAGTCGGCTGACCCATTGAGGATCGTAGAGCCATCCCAAGAGAAACAGGGCCGTCATGGAGCCGATGGTTCCCCCCACCAAGCGCCATCTGCGTCGGCTCAACATCCATAGCACGATCAGTCCGAGCAGGGGCAATCCAAGAGCAGGTTTCAGACTTAGAAGCCCCAGCACGATGCCAGCCGCCCTGTCTTTGTCATCAGCTGCGAGACTGCAGCCCAAGATCAGCACGAGGAGCAGCAAGCCGCCGAGCTGCCCGTTCCGCAGGGTCACGATCACCGGACGGAACAGCAGGACCCCAGCGAGCCAAGGGAGAGCGAACGCGAGATCGGCCCGTTGGGTCGGCCTACCGGAGACAAGCCAACATGCGGCAAGAATCATCAAGACGCTGAGGCTGATCCAAAGCCGGTAGGCGTCGAGAAGACTAATGGCGCCAAGCGGCGACATCAGGATCGCCAGAGGCAGGGGGTAGGTGTAGGCTGGGTCGGAGATCCAGACAGCACCATACTGGCCATGGGCGGTTGTCCATAAGGCGGGGTCGTACGGATCGAGTCCCGAGACCACGAACCGACCGCCGAGCCAGAACGTGAAGAAATCGCTGTCGGCGTAATGCATGGAGAGGACGAAGTGATGGGCGATGGCCCACAATCCGGCCAGCGCAGCCAACGAGCCCGCGGCCAGGAGCACGTACCGCACCCAATGGTCCGGCCGTCGACCTAGCGCTGCCAACGTTTGTCCGCTTGAGTGTTCGGCATGGGGCAAGTATGACATCGGGGGAAAGGGGGGGCAAACGGAGCCGGCCGTGACATTTCCGGGTGGCGTCTATTCGGGTTCGGCTTGAACCTCGGCGTGCCCCTCCGCGTCAAATGTCACCTCAAGTTGGATTGGCCGGCAGCAGACCCAGCAATCCTCGATGAAAGACTGGCGGCGACCAGCGGACGGGTCGACTTCCACCTGGATGGTCTCGCCGCAGTGGGGGCAGATGGTCTCGGCGAGCTCATCCATCTTGTGGTGACTCCTGCGATTCTGCCGTCGAGGCTTGAAGAGGGGAGGCTTGGCTGAACCAGCCCTCGGGATCGTGCTCAAAGTGATACAGTTTGGCGATCTCGATTTCGAAGAATCTCATCCAGGAGATTCGGTGCAGCCCGACAGCCAGCACCATGCCCAGGGCTGGGCCAACCCAGTAGATCCACCAGCCCTGCCATCGCAGCGAGATCAGCATCGGCCCAAGGCTGCGGGCCGGATTGGTGCTCGTCCCCGAGATCGGGGCCTCCAGCCAGACCATAAGGGCGTAAAGCACGGGGAAGAGCGCCGGGGTGAACGGGCGCAGCCGCGGGTGACTGAGGAATGCGAACAACAGGGCCACCAGGGCGAAAGTGGTGGCGATTTCGCCTCCCAGCGCAAGCCCCATGCCGTATTGGGGCCCAGGCAGCGTTGCACCGAACTGGACGCTTCGGCCCATGTTGCCCCAAAGCAGCAGGGGAAGGGCTCCCAGGACGCCTCCCAGGCATTGGGCAGCGATGTTGGCCAGCGCATGACGGCCGCGGAGCTTGCCCACCAACCAGAATGCGGCGCTGACGACGGGGTTGATGTGGGCGCCGCTGATCTTGCCGATAGGAGACAGGGCGATGACGGCGCCGGTTGACCCGAACAGGAATCCTGTCAGCAGCCGGCGAAGCCCAGCCGATGGGATCAGGCGCGCCATAGGGCTTCCTTGGCCGAAGTCGAAGATCACGAAGGAAACCCCGATCGCCACCAGCAGAGCTGTGCCCACTAGCTCGGCCGCCACAGGTTTCCAAAGTGTGCGATTGCCTGGTTGAGAACGTTGGCTGGACATGCCTTCATCCTACCTGATGGGCATGGCGGCCAGGGTCTCGGCATGGGAAGCAAAACGCACCGAAGGGGCACACGCGTGCCCCTTCGGTGTGGGAGGGAAGAGACGCAAGGCTTGATCTAATTTGTCAAGCCCTGCAGGTAGTTGACAACTGCCCGTACAAGCATCGGATTAACGCCCAACTGCTCGAACTGAGTGAACCTGGCTTGTGCCGTGGCCCGCGCATCTTGGGCGGCGCTGTTGCCGCTGTTGTTTCCGCCGCTGGTCCCCGCACCCGGGAGGCCCCCGCCATTGAATCCGCCAGGCCCACCCGGTCCGGGGAATCCGCCGCCGCGGAAGGCAAATCCGCCTCCGCCTCGGCCGCGAAAGCCGCCGCGGAACCGCCCGGCGTCGGGTGTGGCGCCTGCCTGGGGGGTGCCCTGGGTGTTGGGGCCACCGAAGGCGAATCTTCCCTGGCCAAATATGGATGCTTCGTCCGAGCCCGTGAGTTTCATGGCCTGGATGGCGCTCACTTGATCGGTTGTCATCGTTGACCGAATCTGATTGATGACGCCTTCGACTTCGGCTTTGGCGGCCGTATCGCTGCCAATCAAACTCTGAAGGCCCTCCCACAGTGGGATCAACTGCTTGGCTTCATCAACGGACACGGCCTGAGCCGTGCTATCGAGCTTGATCGTGCCTACGGCCAGTGCGCTGGCCAGCGGCAGCGGCGCGTTGGGATCCTGATTGCCGAATGGTGACCGCCCGCTTGGCCCGTTCTGGGCGCCGCTCCCCGATTGCCCCCCTTGGGCCGGATTCGACGCTTGTGCGCTGCCGCCGCAGGCAGACAGCAGCAATGTGAGCATCAGCACCCAGGTTGGGAAAGTCATACGACGCTTCAATGCACACCTCCACACTAGTGATAAATTTCACAAATCGTCTGGGGCGCCGGCCCAAGCCGGCGCTGCCCCGAGTATCCAGGGCTAACCCGACTTCGACTGCAAGTACTGGATGACGGCACGCACCACCATCGGATTGACCCCGGCGGCCGCATACTGATCTTGATAGGCCCGAGCCGTAGCCTGCCGGTCGGCCGAGGCAGTCGTCTGTGGGAACCCCGCGCTAGCTCCCGCGAGCCCGCCCGCAGATCCGCCTCCGGGCCCGCTGCCGATGAATGCACCGCTCCCGCCGCTACCGGGTCCAAACCCGCCGCCGGGCCCGAACCCACCCTCGGAGCCTGCCCTGCGAGTGGCTTGAATCTGGGCGCTGGTGCCGCCGTCAGCAAGCCCGGGCGGGGTGCTCCGTAGGAGTTCGGTCAGATCGGATTGCGTGATCTGCATGGCGGCAATGGCGGCCACTTGGTCGGCCGACATGGTTGCCTCAATCTGGGCCACCACGCCTTGAATCTCCTGGTCGGAACTCGTGGCGCTGGTGAGTAGGCTTGAAAGAGCCTGCCACAGCGGAAGGAGCTGGCTCGCCTGTTGGGGGTCGACGGCGACGTCGGACCCATCGAGCTTCAACGTTCCGGCGGCCAATTGGCCCGCCACCGGAAGCGCGTCGCGGACGTTGGTTGACAGCCCCGAGGATGCCTGGGGTGTGGCAGATGCGCCGCCGCATGCCGCCAAGATCAGGGCGGCGACGAGGCTGGCGTAGACACTGGGGCGGAGTGCATGCATGATGTGATCTCCATCACCCTCAAAGGCAGGGTGGTCCTATTCGTAGCGCAGCGCCTGGATGGGGTCCAGTTTGGCGGCGCTGTTGGCCGGAAAGTAGCCGAAGACGATCCCCACCGCCGCCGCCGAGACGAACGCCAGCAGGATTGACCATGGCACGATCACGGTCTGGAAACTTCCGAAACGACCCAGAGCCCAGGCTCCGCCCACGCCGCCGAGTGCGCCCAAGGCGCCACCGACCAGGCTGAGGAGAAGGGCTTCGGTGAGGAACTGCAGCCGCACATCGGTCGGGGTGGCCCCGATCGCCTGGCGGATGCCGATCTCACGCGTCCTTTCCGTCACACTCACCAACATGATGTTCATAATGCCAATGCCTCCTACCAAAAGGGATACCGCCGCCACCCAGGCGAGCAACGCCCGGAAGGCGGCCGTTGTGGCTGTCTGTGTCTGAATCACATCCTGCTGTGTCTGGACGTTGAACGGGAGCTCTGTCAGGGAGACGTTGTGCGCCTTGGCCAGCAGGACCTGGGTTTGGAAAATGGTCTGATCCATCGACGTGCCATCCGCCACCTTGATAAAGATCGTCGACACCCGGCTTCCGAAGATTCGCGACAGGCGGGATGGCAGGAATCGCTGATTGACGACTGTCAGGGAGGTGTAAAGCTGACTGTCGTAGTCGACATTGCCCACGGTCCCCTTGGATGCGGTCACGCCGATCACGGTGAGCTGGGCGTTGCCCACCAGGATCGTTTGACCGATGGGGTTGCTTGAACCGAACAAGCTCTCTGCTAGAGACGGGCCGAGGACAGCGACCTTGGTGCCCCGCGTGACTTCCTGGGCGGTGAAGAAGCGGCCGCTGGCGATGCCCACGCTGCGCACAGTGGGGTAGTCGGCGGTCGTGCCGACGATGCTCACCCCGGAAAGGGTGACGCTCCCGGCGCGGACGGTCTCGCTTGCATCGCGCTCGGTGGATACGCCCGTCACGCCCGGCACCTGGGCCTCAATCGCCGAGACGTCGTCCATGGTGAGAAACGTGTCGCTTCCACCGCCGCCGGGGCCGCCGCGGGTGAAGTTGGGCGTGACAAAGATCAGATTGGTCCCCAGGCCCTTGATCTGATCGGCCACGATGGCCTGGGCGCCGGCGCTGACGGCCAACATCATGATCACCGCACCGACACCGATAATCACGCCGAGCATGGTGAGCAGTGTGCGCAGTTTGTTGGTCAAAAGGCCTTCCCAGGCGACGGACAGGATTTCCAGCGGCTTCACTTGTGAGCTCCCGCCGACCTGGCAGCCTGGGCTTCTCCATTGACCTTGTCGGTCTCGATACGCCCGTCTCGGAAATGGATCACCCGCTGGGCGTGCTCCGCCAGATCGGGCTCGTGCGTCACCATCACGATCGTGCGACCGCGGTCGTGCAAGTCGTGCAGCAGGGCCATAATCTCAAGGCTGGCAGCCGTGTCCAGGTTTCCCGTGGGCTCGTCGGCCAGGATGATCAGCGGATCGTTGATCAGGGCCCGCGCGATGGCCACCCGCTGTTGCTGTCCCCCGGAAAGTTCCGAGGGCAGGTGGTCGGCTCGGTCGGCCAGCCCCACGGCTTCCAACGCCTCCAGCGCCAGCTTGTGGCGCACTTCAGGGGCATGCTTGCCATTGTGCGAATAGATCAGGGGCAGGGCGACGTTCTTCAGGGCCGTCGTGCGGCCGAGCAGGTTGTATGACTGGAAAACGAACCCGATCTCCCGATTGCGAATCTCGGCCCGCTCGTAAACATCCAGGTCGCTGACGTCCTGGCCGGCCAAGATGTAGCGGCCGGAGGTGGGACGATCCAGGCACCCCAGGATATTCATCAGCGTGCTCTTGCCCGAGCCCGATGAGCCCATGATGGCCACGAACTCACCTGTCTGGATGCGCAGGCTGACATCGTTCAGCGCGTGCACCTGAATCGGTCCCTTGCCGTATGTCTTGACCAGGTCCAGGGTCTCGATCAGGGGCTGATGGCTCATGGCTGACTCTGACCGGACGGGGGTTGTGTCTGGGTCTGAACCACGCCGGTGGTAACCACATCGCCGCGCTGCAGCCCGGATGTGATCTCGGCACTGGTCAGGCTTTCCAGTCCGACCTGGACGACGCGCAGCTGGGGCTGACCATCGGCCATCACGAACACGCCGTAGCTGCCAGGTGACAACTCGTGGACGGCTTCGATCGGAACCAGCAGCACATTGCGCGCCTCTGCGCTGATGACCTGCACCGTGGCGTTCAGCCCTAGGAAGAGCTGGGGAGATGCGGCCGGCGTAGGTGTTGTCCCCGCCGGATCAGTGCTGGCTGCGGTGACAGTTGTGCTGGAGGAGGCGGCTGGGCCGGACGAGCTGGCTCCCCCGTTCCCAGCTGACCCCGTGTCCAGCAAGACGATGGCCTGGACGGTTTGTACGCCTTCCACCGTGACCAGCTGCGGTTCCACCTGGGTGATCTTGCCGGTGAAGGCCTGGTTGGGGTAAGCGTCGAAGGTCACATTCACAGAATTGCCCACTTGGACCTGCGCCAGGTCGGTTTCGTCGAAGTTCACCTTCAGGCCGGGGTGCGTCAAATCAGCCACCGTCAAAATGGAACTGCTGCCCACCGACTGTCCAACCGTGGCATCGACTGAGAGGACGGTACCAGAGATTGGCGACTTGAGAACGGTGTTGTCGACAGCCGTCTGCGCTGACTGGACGTCCAATTGGGCCTGCCGGAGCTTGAGCAAATCGGAGCTCACCGGTGCGTTGGCGTCGGCCCCATTGTTGGTGCCGGTCAGGGCGTCCACCAGAGCCTGGGCGGAGTCAACTTGGGCCTGTGCCAGATCCAAGTTCGCCTGAAGCAGGGCCTGATCGGCCTGGGTCGGTTTGCCCTTGTACCAGTTCAGCGTGCGCACCGCCGAGTTATAGGCAATCTGGGCGTTGCTGAGATTGATGGCTGCCTGCGCGCTGTCGTGGCTGTCGGGGGTCCCGCTGCTGGCGCGCCGCCTGGCCTGGTCCAACGCCTGCTTGGCCAGCAGCACCTTGCCCTCCTGTGCGGCGATGGTCTGGGGGCTGGCCCGGTTCCCCTGCTGCTGCACCGAGTAGGTGTATTTGGCTGACGCGAGATCCTTTTGGGCGTTGGCCAACGTCTGCTGGGCACTGGCCAGTGCCTCTGGTCCGGTGATGGCGGCGAGATTGAGCTTCGCCTGATCCAGATCCTGTTGAGCGGAGGTGGGGTCAATCCTGGCCAGAACCTGACCCTTCTGCACCAGGTCGCCGACACTCACGTCCAATTCTGTGAGCGTGCCCGAGGACTCGAAGCCGAGCTGCCGTTCTGAGTTGGAGATGAGTTCACCGGTGCCGCTGGCGGACAGAACGATGCTGCCCGTCTCCACGGTCGCCGTCTGAAGCTGAGATGTGCTCGCTTGAGACTTGGAAAGGGCCGCTGAGCGGTAATACCAATAGCCGCCCCCGCCACCAACCAAGATCAAAGCCAGGAGACCGATAAGAACCTTGCGAGAGCGAAAACGCTTCATAGCCATCCATCCGTGATGCGACCGATTCTGCCAGCGCGTTCAAGTATCCCAACGGCGCATGAAAGCCACATGACAAAAATGTGTGGAAGTTGTGAAGAAGATGACGCTCAACACGGCCCTCGGCCATGGGGGTCGGGCCGTGCCCAATTGTGACGGATTTCACAAAGAGCGGGTTATGGGAAGGGTCCCGAGGTCAGGATTCGCCAGGGCGGAGAGAACTCAAGCGCCGACGAAGGTCGGAGCTGGCCGGGTCATCACCTACCCGGACGACCAGGGTGAGTCTGGAGATCGATACAAGCCGTTCGTTGGCGTCGTGGACTCGGATCTCCCAGACCTGGATTGTGCGCCCCATCTTTATCGGCCGTGCGGTCCCGATCACCTGGCCCTCCTGCACCGCGCGCAGGTGGCTGATGTTGAGCTCGAGCCCTAGGACGTAGTGATCTTCATCGAGCGTCAGCAGGCCGGCGATGCTTCCCAGGGTCTCGGCAAGCGTGGCGGATGCGCCACCGTGCATCAAGCCCATCGGTTGTTGGGTGCGGTGATCGATGGGCATGCGGGCGCGAAGGTAATCGTCGCCCGCCTCGGTTATCTCGATGCCGAGATGATTGGCCATCGATCCGACAGATGTCCGGTTGATCAGTTCGGGATTGGGGAGCTGCTTCCAGATGGCCATAGGTCACATCCTGCTCGGGCGAGTTGGTGGGTGATCGTCGTGATGCTTCGTCACCGAGTCGAAATCGAAGCCATGATACCATCCGCCGCCGCTGCTGCCGTATAATCGCTTGCAGCATGCCGATCCTCGACGTCCTGGATTCGCTCCGGAGAGACATGAAATTCATGGCCAATGTGACGGCCTGGGAGCGCCTGCCCGCCCGGCCGGCGCACTACGCCGACTTCCCGGCCGGCCTGGATCCGCGCTTGCAGTCGGCGCTGCGCCAGCGAGGGGAGGCGCCCTTGTACACCCACCAGGCCGCCGCGGCGGAGGCCGCCCTGGCGGGTGACAATGTGGTCGTCGTGACGACGACGGCGTCCGGAAAGACCCTCGCGTACAATCTCCCGGTAATCCAAGCCCTGCTGCAGGATCCCGATGCCAGCGCGCTGTATTTGTTCCCCACCAAGGCTCTGGCCCAGGATCAGGCAGCCGCCCTAGGCGCCTTGTTGTCGACGGCTGGGGTCGCGGACCTGATCCCGGTGCGGATCTACGACGGTGACACACCCCGGGGCCAGCGACGGCAGGCTAGGGACGAAGCCCGCATCCTGATCACCAACCCCGACATGCTCCACGCCGGGATCCTGCCGCATCACCCGCGTTGGGCAGGCTTCATGAGCGGCCTGAGGTGGGTGGTGGTCGACGAACTGCATACCTACCGGGGCGTCTTCGGCTCCAACGTGGCCAATCTGTTCCGTCGGTTGCGCCGCATCACGGCCTTTCACGGAAGCCAGCCCCGCTTCGCCCTGACCTCGGCCACGATTGCCAACCCCAAGGAGTTGGCGGAGCGGCTGATTGAGGCACCGGTGCGCCTGATCTCGCCCGACTTGGACGGGGCGCCGCGCGCTGAAAAGCACGTGATCCTGTACAACCCACCGGTCATCGATCCTTCGTTGGGCATCCGGCGCTCATACACCCTGGAGACGACGCGTGTGGCGGAGCGCTTTCTGCAAGCCGGCGTGCAGACTGCGGTCTTCGCCCGGGCACGCCTGACGACCGAAGTGCTGCTCGGCTATCTGCGTGATTCCTACCAGGGTGATGGGGGTGATCCGTCCGAGGTGAGAGGCTACCGCGGCGGGTACCTCCCATTGGAAAGGCGGGAGATCGAAGCTGGCCTGAGAGATGGCAGTGTGCGCGGCGTGGTGGCCACCAACGCCCTGGAGCTCGGTGTGGACATCGGCCAACTGGGTGCCGCGGTTCTGGCCGGTTACCCGGGGACCATCTCCAGTCTCTGGCAGCAGGCCGGCCGCGCCGGACGCCGTATCGAAACCTCGGCGGCGGTGCTGGTGGCGTCCGGGGCGCCTTTGGATCAGTTCGTCGCCACCCATCCTCGCTATCTCTTCGAACGCCCGCCCGAGATGGGCTTGATCAACCCCGATAATTTGGCGATCCTGATTCGGCATCTTCGCTGTGCAGCCTTCGAACTGCCCTTTGAAGCCGGGGAACCCTTCGGTGGCTTCGGCGAGGCGGTTGAGTTGCTCGACTTTCTGGCGGATGAAGGCTGGCTTCATCAATCGGCCGAAACCTACCGCTGGGTGGGAGATGCCTACCCGGCCGAAGGAGTCTCTCTGCGCGCCGGTTCTGATGACACGGTGGTCATCCAGAATGTCCAAGACGGCAAGCCGGTGGTGATCGGTGAGGTTGACCGTGCGACGGCGCCGGTGTTGATTCACGAAGGAGCCGTCTACACTCATGAGGGCCGGACCCACATCGTCGAGCATTTGGATTGGGAAACCGGCATCGCCGACGTCAAGCCGGCGGAAGTCGATTACTACACCGACGCCTCCGAGTTGGTTGACTTGCAGGTTTTGGAAACCTATGACGCTGACGAGACGCAGCTGGCCCGGCGTGCCCACGGCTGGGCTCAGGTCACCAGCCTGGCGAGCTCGTTCCGCAAGGTAAAACGTTACACGCATGAGACGTTGGGCTACGGCGCCATCGACCTGCCGGAGCGGTCCTACGAAACCAGCGCCTACTGGCTGTGGATCGCTCCCGATACGGTCAAGAGACTGGAGGCGGAAGGCGTGCTGATGGCCCCCAACGACTACGGTCCGTCTTGGGGCCAGGCGCGAAAGGCCGCTCTGACGCGTGATGGCCACCGATGCCGCCAATGCAGTGCCCCCGAGAGGGATGGCCGATCACATGACGTGCACCACATCCGCCCCTTCCGCGAGTATGGCTATGTCCCTGGGGAGAATCGAAACGATCGCCTGGCCAACCAGCTTGATAACCTGATGACGCTCTGCCCCACCTGCCACCAGCGCGCCGAAGCAGCGCGCGGCACGCGCAGCGCGCTCAGCGGCCTGGGCTACGCGCTGGGCAACATCGCGCCGCTCTATTTGATGTGCGATCCGCGCGACCTGGGAACAGTTGTGGAGGTGCGTTCGCGGCAGACCAAGGGTCCATCGATCACTCTCTATGACCGCCTTCCCGAGGGGCTGGGCCTGTCGGAGCGCTTGTATGATCTGCACGCCGAGCTGCTGACCGCCGCCCACGAACTGATCTCAAGCTGCGGCTGCCAGGACGGCTGTCCCGTGTGTGTCGGCCCGGCAGGGCCAGGTGGGGCGGAGGTCAAGACATTGACGCTTCAGTTGCTTGAGGCGCTTCTGCCTGATTGAACCAGTGGAGTCGGAAGATCTCCTTAAGCTCCCGACGCCCAACCTCAACACCGCGCTTCAAGCACATCGCATTCTCTCTGTCGCCCCGAGCGCAGAGCGCATCGAACCGGGGCTTGAAGGTCGCCGCCTCCGCTCTGTCGCCCTGAGCGGCGACCGCCTCGTACCAAGGGAAGGACGATCCGGCCCTGCGGCGCAGTCGAAGGGGAGATGATGATGTCGCGCAGTCATACTGATCCGCTCGTCCTTCGACTAGGCTGCGGTTCCGCAAAAGCCATTCGAAGGCATTGAGCCGCCTCCGCTCAGGACGGCTGACCGCGCGCGAGGCCACGCGTCGACCTGACCGGTGATCCCCCGACGTCCAACCTCAACACCGCGCTTCACGCGCACCGCCCTCTCCCTGTCGCCCTGAGCGGAGACCGCCTCGAACCAAGGGATGGACGATCCGGCCCTACGGCGCAGTCGAAGGGGCAAAGGACGCGCCTGACGTCCAAAACAAAAAAGGGGCACGGCATGCCGTGCCCCTTTGGATTCGACAGATTGCAACAGCTCTAATTGCGCTTGCCGATTTCGATGTAGGGCCGCTTGTCCTCGCCCAGATAGACCTGGCGCGGGCGGGCGATCTTCTGCTCGGGGTCTTGGAGCAGCTCCTGCCATTGGGCGAGCCAGCCTACAGTGCGCGCGATGGCGAACATCACCGGGAACATAGCCGTCGGGATCTGCATGGCCTGGTAGATGATCCCCGAATAGAAATCGACGTTGGGATACAGTTTGCGGGAGACGAAGTAGTCGTCCTCGAGAGCGATCTTTTCCAATTCGAGGGCAATGTCGAGCAGTGGGCTACGCCCGGTGACCTCGAAGACTTCGTCGGCAACCTTCTTGATGATGCGCGCCCGCGGATCGTAATTCTTGTAAACTCGATGGCCGAAGCCCATCAGCCGGAAATCCCCATCTTTCACACGCTGGACGTACTCGGCGACGTGATTCTTATCGCCGATCTCCCGTAGCATGCGCAGAACACGTTCATTGGCCCCGCCGTGAAGCGGGCCAGAAAGCGCGGCTGCCGCCCCGGCCAGGGCGCTGTAAGGATCGGCCTGACTCGAACCGATGGCTCGCATGGTGCTCGTGCTGCAGTTTTGCTCGTGGTCGGCATGCAGGATGAACAAGATATCAAGTGCTCTTGAGAGCACCGGGTTGGGCTCGTAGTTGGTCTCGGTCATCTTGTACATCATGCTGAGGAAGTTGCCGGTGTAGCTGAGGCGGTTGTCGGGATAGACATAGGGTAACCCGCGGCTGTGCCGGTATGAGAAGGCAGCGATGGTGGGAACCTTAGCGATCATGCGTTTGATCTGGTAGAGCCGCACGTCGGGATCATCGACCTTCTGGGCCTCAGGATAGAAGGTGGACAGGGCAGCGACGGTGCTGATGAACATCCCCATCGGATGGGAGTCGTATCGGAAAGCTTCCATCATCGATTTCACGTTCTCGTGCAGAAAGGTGTGGTGGGTGATGTCAAACACCCATTCATCCAGCTGGTCCTTGGTGGGGAGTTCACCAAAAATAATCAGGTAGGCTACCTCGAGGAATGAGCTCTTCTCGGCCAGCTCTTCGATGGGGTAGCCCCGATAGCGCAAAATGCCTTTGTCGCCGTCGATGAAGGTGATCTTGCTTGTGGTCGAGGCCGTGTTCTTGTAGGCGGGATCGTAACTCATCATCCCGAAATCATCGTCGTCGACCTTGATTGACCGCAGGGCCATGGCCCGAATGCTTCCATTCTCGATGGGGATGTCGTAAGTCTTGCCAGTGCGGTGGTCAGTGAGGGTGAGTTTGTCTTCAGCCATGCCGAGGGTCCTCCTTAGCCAGTGCAGCGTGCTGCCTGGCGACGTGTTGTGGATGGTCAAGCCGATCGTGATGAGCGATCGGGCGGTGGCTCCCCCCAAGGCGTTGTGGGGCGAGCCCCTTCAGCTTAATGGTCCGGTCTGCCCGTTGCCAGCGCCGCCTGTCAAGTATTCAGCATGACATCAGTCGCCGTGGTGGGCAGCCGTTTGTTTCTCTATTGTACGACCAGGCGGGAGCCATGGTCATGAAGGGAGACCTTTGGCAACCGACAAATGAAGAGCGGGCCGCTTAGCGGCCCGCTCTGATTGCAGCTCGGGATTGCCAATTGGCAATCCCTTGCCAGATCCCAAGGTTCAATCGCCTGATGGACAACTCTTCGGCGAATGGCTGTTGGCGTGCGGGTTGCACGGTTTATCGCTCTTGCCGGGGTTATCAGGTTTGCCTGGATTCTCGGGCTTGCCGTGACTGTCAGGTGTCCCATTGCGCACATGCCCTACGCCGAGATACGCCGGCTTGCCGTATTCCTTGAACAGTTGACCCATCCCGGTCCCCGAATGGAACGCGTCCACCAGACCCTGGACCGTAACATCGCACGGGTTGACCGTGTCGGTCTCGGCTGTCGTACCGCTGGTGTCGGAGCAGGTTTGTTGAGCTTGGGCGGCCATGGCGTACAGCTTGACGATCACGCCGAAGCCCATACCGTCATCGTGCAGGGCGGCGATTTCGTCGCCTGCGCCGGAGTAAATGGCCTGACCGGTGGCGTCTGACGTCAGAGTCCAATCCGCCGTCAGGTTGTTGAGGGCATCCGCCCAGCTTTGGGCAAGCGCCGCGTCACAGATGGTGGCCGTCTCAGTCGTCCCGCCTGCCCCATCGACGAGGAAAGTGACATCGTAGCAGCCGGTTTCGGTCGTGCTTTCAGTCACGCTTTGCACGGTGGCTGGCGTGCCGGATCCGTCGCCGGACACGGTGCATGGCCCCGAGCTGCAGTCGATGGTCGTCTTCAATGAATCAAGCGCGGCTGCCAAAGATTCGGGGGTCACGTTTTCGAAGAAGCTTCCCAGGAGCCCCACGATCGGTTGATCGTAGGTCTCGTTCAGGCTGACGGTGCACTGGGTCCCGTCCGACTGCTCGATCGTGACCAGGCCTGTGGACGAGTCCACCGCCACAACGGTCCCTGAGACCGCGTCACCCGAGCAGGATGGCAAAGCCGGAGCCTGGGCAAATGCCGTGGCGCCCGGCAGGAAGCTCAAAGTCATCGCCAGAGCAAGACAAACCGAGAGACTGTTTCCCAACCTTCGCATTGTTCCCTCCGTATACTGTGTTTCAATTCATAGCCAAGCCGGGCAATACCCGGACGGGCCACCCCATCAAGGGATGTACAGGGTAGAACGGAGAAAGGGCATGTGTGTTACGGAAGGGTGGTAGGACCTTTCTACCGTTTCCAGCCGGCAGGTGTAGTGCGTAGGCAATGCGTGGGCCAGGAATCGGACGACCGGACGCGGGCCTGGCCCGCAGGCGTGGCGAGAAAGCGCGGTAGAATGACGCCGTGTCAAAGAGAGGCTCATTCATGACTGACAAGCGACAGATGATACGCCAAGAAGAGATTGGCATCCAGACGAGTCGGCCCCAGCGGCGGCCGGAGTGGATCAAGGTCCGCGCCCCCGCCGGTGAGACGTACGAATGGCTGCGCGAGATGATGCGCTCCAAGTCACTGCACACTGTATGCGAGGAAGCCCGCTGCCCGAATATCGGCGAGTGCTGGGGGGATGGCACGGCCACTTTCCTGCTGATGGGCGACGTTTGCACCCGATCATGCGGGTTCTGCGATATCAAGACTGGGCGGCCTTCTCCCTTGGATTGGCTGGAACCTGAGCGGGTGGCGCGGGCGGTCCAGTCGATGAACTTGCGCCATGCCGTGATCACGAGCGTGAACCGGGATGAGCGGCCCGACGGCGGCGCGCCGATCTTCGCCATGGTCATCCGCCGCATCCGCGAACTCCAACCCGGATGTTCTATCGAGGTGCTGATCCCCGACTTCAAGGGATCCAGGGATGCGCTCCAGGTCGTCATGGACGCCCGGCCGGAAATCCTCAATCACAATGTGGAGACCGTTCGCCGTCTGTTCCGTGATGTCCAACCCCAGGACCACTACGAATGGGCGCAGGCGACCCTGTCGAACGCCAAAGCCATCGATCCACAGGTGCTGACGAAATCCGGAATCATGGTCGGTTTGGGCGAGACCATGGATGAGGTCAAGGAGACGATGCGGGATCTGCGCTCGTGGGGCGTGGATATCCTGACTGTGGGCCAGTATCTGCAACCGTCGAAAAAGCATTTGCCGATCGACCGCTACTACACGCCGGAAGAGTTCAAAGAGATCGAGGACTTCGGCATGGAGATTGGCTTCCGTTGGGTTGAGAGCGGACCGCTGGTGCGATCTTCCTACCACGCTGAACAGCAGGTGCGTGCTCTGAGCGACGTGCATCGCGAGCTCTACGGACCACCTTCCGGGATGGACTGAGAACCCCACCGAATAGAGGGCGCCCCGTGTGATCGGGGCGCTTTGTTATGACGCTCGCAGGCAGCCTCAGGTGACAGCCACCGGTGACTCTGCTATGCTGGCAGGGAGAGCCGATGCGCCAATCCTTTGATGCCGATCGCATTCCAGGCTACCGGGCTGATGAGCGGATGGAAGCCGTGCTCCGTTTCCGTCGGATGTGGAGCCGGTATCGACGCCCGGACGATGTCAACCAGCTGCTGAAGCAGTTCCCGCGTGTGTCGATCCAGAACGGATTGATGCTGGACTATCTTTCGCTCGGCGGGAAGGGCACCAGCTGGATCTGGCCCTACGCGCGCCAGGCCAAGGTCCGCCAGTTGACGGAAATCCCGGAGCCGTTGGCAAGTGTGCCCAGCGATCGGCTGGCCGGGATGCGGGGCAGCGACCAGGCCCTGCCTTTGGAGGTCGAGTCGCTCTATCGTTTCCTCGAGTACGAGCAAAGCCCGTTGGGTCTTTTCGAATATGCTGTCTTCGTCCAAGAACTGTGGGCGATCAAATCGGAGGCCCAGGCTGCCGAGTGGCTCGATCTGAAGCCACTGTTCGTCAAACACCGATTTGAACTCGATACTCAGGACGGAAGCCCGGCGCATCGTCAGGATTACCCGCCCCAAGACCTTCGATCCAATGTCCCGGCCGGCCCCTGGGGGAGGAGGGGAGGTGAGTTTCCTGGCCTTTCAGGGCGGCCCATGGAAGCGGATCCACACTTTGCATCTCAAGGTGGACCCCAAAGGGTGGGTGCGGATGCGGGCGGGGGACGTGCTGGCCAGCCTTACGGCCTGAACGAAAGTGTCGGGTCCCGAAATCGTGGCTGGGCCCGGGCAGACTGATAGTTGGATCTTCAGGGAGGGCATTCATCGGATGGCGCTATCGTGGCAGACGTTCAAGCAGGTCGAGATGCGCGTGGGCAAGGTGACCGATGTGTGGGAATCGAACGAAACACAACGGGCGTCATATTGGATGGATATCGACTTTGGGGCGCAAGGGGGTGTTAGGCGGAGCTCCGCCGCCATTCGTGATTTTTATCACAAGTCAGACCTGGTTGGCAGGCTGGTGGTAGCGGTCACCAATTTTCCGCCCAAGCAGATCGGCCACCACATGTCGGAGGTCCTGGTGCTGGCGGCCGTGGGGGGCGATGGCCGCCTGACGTTGCTCACCCCTGAGGCGGATGTCGAGCTGGGGTCGATGATTGTCTGATCATTGTTGCCTCAGGGCCGCCCCATCGGGCGGCCCTGAGGAGGGTGATCGAGCCAGTGCGACAGGAAGTCTTAGCTCATAACGTCGATTCCACCGAACATCACAAAGCAGCTGACGTGAAGCTTGGCCGAAGCGCCCTCGGCGGGGGTTTGTCGAGCCTTGTTGCTCCAGCCGCCGAAAATCGGTAAGCCGGTCACACTGACGTACCAATCATCTGGGACGATGATCTTGGCCCCGCCAAATGCAGTGGTCACCTCCAGGTGGGCGCCATCGGGGGCCAGCTTGGCGTCGCGCAAGTCGACATCCGCTCCGGCGAAGAGGGTGGTCACGCTGCCACCGCGAAACGCTGATGATTGGTTGCGCGGGTTGGACGCACCGAAGATGGCGAAAACCCGCACCATGTCATCGGTGGATGCAGAAGAAACGGGATGGAAACCCCGGGCGAAAAGCAGCCACAACCCGGCGATCACCAACAGCGCCGACCACACCAGCGCCCACGAGTTGCCCGGGAAGATCCCGAGGGTCAGCCCCTGAAAGACCACTCCCACCACAATAACGATCACCGCGCCGATCAAGGGTGCCGACCGACTGATGAGTTGTACGACCCCCATGAAAATCAGAATCAGCGGCCACCAGGTGCCGAGGATCGAGCCGAAATCCCAAACCCCCATCTGACCGAGCAAGAAACCAGCGCCAATGACAATCAGCAGCGTTCCAAAGATTGTGCGGCCGGACATGGTCGTCTCCTCCCAATGATCCAGGTCAGCTCGTGCCCTGAGACTATTCTAGGGTCAGAATGGCTGTCGAACATCCCGATCTTGTGCGTTGAAAGTCAGTTAAATGAAAATGAGCCTCCCTGGTGGCCGAGGCTCATTTGAAGATCGAATGTTCCGGGTCAGACGACGACTACGTTGGCAGCCTGAAGCCCCTTGGGCCCTTCTTCGATCGAAAACTCGACCTGCTGGCCCTCTTCGAGGGTACGAAAACCGTCGGCTTCAATGGCGGTATAGTGGACAAAGACGTCTGGGCCATCTTCACGTTGAATGAAGCCGTAGCCCTTGCCACTGTTGAACCACTTGACGGTTCCGGTAAGACGCTCCGACATGCGTTCAACTCCTTGTGCGAAAAGGATTGGGAGGTGCTTGGTGCGTTCGTCGGAGGGTCGAGATGACCGGCAATGCCGCCACACCAGGACGGTCCGTGCCGAACACGGGCCATGGGCTTTCCGACTTCCTGATCGAACGTACTCGCAACCTGTTGAGGTCGATAATAGCATCGGTTTTTGTGCCTGGCTAGCCCCGAATGGGGCGAAGCATCCGCCGGCAAGAACCCCTCCAACGAGGATGTCCAATGGGCACGCGCAAGGCGGAAGATGCGCGAGGTTGAAGAAACTATGAACATTGTCACCCACCACCTGCTCCAGGCCGTAAGCGAGCCTGAGTTGATCGCCTTTGTCGAGGCCTGGGATCGCCTGGAATCGTTGGTGATTGATATCTACAAGCGCGGCTGCGCTGAGAAGGAAGACACTCGGGCTTATCCAGGCCTCAAGCGCGAAGCGAAGCAGGCCTACAAGAAGTGGAAAGCCATGCTCGAACCCCATTGGCGGGGCCTAGCGGCCGCCGGCAGGCCGGTCGAAGCCGATCCGTTTCTAGCAATTCTCGGGCGGTCCCGAGCGCAGGCTTTCGTCGGCGACTGGGCGGCGATGCAGACCCTGCCCGCAGCAAGGCAGGCCATCAATCACTTGCTGATAGAGTTTAATCAGGGCTGACTCTGCTCGCTCGCCACTTGGGCCGGGCAGCGGCCCATATTGGCTAGCGATTAGAATGAGAGAAATATTCTGAGCGCGACGCGACTCCGCGTACTTCACAGCCAACATCCCTATCCTGGAGGCGTGCACTATGTACAACGTGATCCTTGGAGCCCACAACATCGTTCGCTGGCTGGTGCTCGTGGCGGCCATCTGGGCCATGATCCGGGCGTATTCGGGCTGGCTTGGGGCCAGGTCATGGACCCCGGCTGACAAGCAGGCCGGCTTTTTCTTCACGACGGCGTTCGATACGCAGTTGCTGATTGGCATCATCCTGATTGTGGTCAGTCCGCTGACCCACGCGGCGGTCGCCAATCCAGCTGCCATAATGAGCACAGACATGCTGCGCTTCTTCATCGCTGAACACATCCCGCTTATGGTCCTGGCCCTGATCGTGGTGCACGTGACAAGCGTGCTGGCGCAGCGGGCCCCCGAAGACCCCGGTAAGTTCAAGCGATCGGCGTTGGGCTATACGTTGGCATTGGTGATGGTGGCCGTGGCCATTCCCTGGTGGCGACCGCTCTTCCCCGGACTGTAGGCACTCATTGGCCGACTATCGGTTCTTCCACCCCGTCGAGGTTCGCTGGGCGGACATTGATTCACGTCGACATGTGAACAATGCCCGCTATTTCACATACATGGAGCAGGCCAGGGCTCGCTACTTTGAGCACCTCGGGGTATGGGACGGCAAGGACCTGGATCAGTGGGGATCGGTGTTGGCCGAGACCAGCTGTACCTTCATCGAGCCAATCTTCTTCGGTCAGTCGATCAGAGTTGGCGTGCGCACGACGCGCATCGGCAACAAGAGTATGGAGATGAGATACAGCCTGCAGGATGAGGCTGCCGGGCATGAGCTGGCTCGAGGCGTCTCCATCCAGGTATCCTTTGACTATGACCTGGGGCGGGCCGTGCGCGTACCAGATCAGTGGCGGGAAGCCATTGCCGCGTTCGAGGGTCTGGACGAAGGGGGGCTCCCGCTGGCATGATTGCCTTCTTGCGTCAATTGATATGATTAGTTAGGACCTCGACGGCCCGTCAGTGGGCCGACCTTTTCGGCCTGGCCGCGGGCACCTCGCCCCCCGACGAAAGGGATGTACCTATGCCTCCAATCCAAGAGCTGTCCCCTGAAGATCTCTACCAGAGCTGCGATCTGAGCCAATTCAAATTCAAGACGACCGCCGATCTGGACGGGGGCACGTCTTTCGTGGGACAGGCGCGGGCCGAACAGGCTGTCGCCTTTGGAATCGGCATGCAGGGGGAAGGCTACAACATCTTTGCCCTCGGCCCCTCGGGGTCCGGCAAGCACAGCCTGTTGCGTCGGGCCTTTGAATCTCGGGCGAAGGGCCGGGAGGTGCCTTCGGATTGGTGCTACGTCCATAACTTCCGACAACCGCACAAGCCTTTGGCGCTCGAGCTTCCCGCCGGTCGGGGAGCCGAACTCGCCCAAGACATGGATCGGTTGGTCGAGGAGCTTCGCACGGCACTCTCCACGGCGTTTGAAAGCGAGGAATACCAGAACCGCCGGCAGGAGATCCAGGAGACCTTCCAGGAGGACCAGGAAAAGGCCTTCGAAGATCTCAGGGGGAAGGCTGAGACCGAAGGATTCACGCTGCTGCGAACGCCTGCCGGCTTGGGGTTTGCCCCGGTCAAAGACGGTGAGGTGGTCGAGCCCGAAGCGTTCCAAAAACTGGACGAAGAAGAGCGCAAGAAACTGGAGGCGGCTGTCTCTGATCTGCAGGAGGATCTGCAGAAGATCCTGCGCAAGATGCCCCGTCTCCAAAGAGAAATGCAAGAACGTCTGCGGGACCTGCAGCGCGAGATGGCCGGCATGGCGGTCGGCGGGTTGATCGAGGATCTCCGTCAGAAATACGACGAGTTTCCCAAGGTCGTCGACCATATGGAGCAGGTGCAGGAAGACGTCATCCAAAACGTGCGCGATTTTGTGGCCGAAGATGACGACCAGAGCGAATCACGTCAGATGGCCCGGGCCGCGATGGCCTTGGCCGGGGGCCCCAGCGATTCGCCGCCGCTGCGCAAGTACAAAGTCAACCTGCTGGTCGATCACAGCCAATCCGAGGTCGGACCCGTAGTGGATGAAGACAATCCCACCTACACCAACCTCATAGGGCGGGTTGAGCACATTCCCCAGATGGGCGCCCTGCTGACCGACTTCAACCTGATCAAGCCCGGCGCGCTGCACCGAGCCAACGGAGGCTACTTGATTTTGGATGCGCGCAAGGTGCTCCTTCAGCCCTACGCGTGGGAGGGGCTCAAGCGGGCGTTGCACGCCGGCAAAATCCAGATTGAGTTGCCCGGCCAAGCGTATGGTCTCCTGTCGACGGTCTCATTGGAGCCCGAGCCGATTCCCCTGGATGTCAAAGTCGGCCTGACCGGCGACCGGGAGCTCTACTACATGCTGTCGGCGCTGGATCCGGAGTTCGACGAGTTGTTCAAGGTGATGGCGGACTTCGAGACGGCGCTTGAAAAGGACAAGAAGAGTCTCAAAGACTACGCCAACCTGATCGCCAGATTGGCGCGCAATGAGGATCTCCGGCCCTTCGACCGGGCCGCCGTCGGCCGAGTGATCGAACATGCCTCGCGGTTGGTCGAGGACACCGACAAACTCACCGCGCGGCTGAGGCAGGTGTCCGATCTGCTTCGAGAATCAGACTACTGGGCGGGCCAGAGCAAACAGGATGTGGTGAGGGTCGAAGATGTCCAGAAAGCGATCGACGCCCAAATCCACCGAGCCGACCGCCTGCGGGAGAGGATGCAGGAGCAGATCCTGCGCAAGACAATCTACATCGACACGAAGGGGGAGCGTGTCGGCCAGATCAACGGGCTGTCCGTGATCGAGCTCGGCGGATTCAGTTTCGGGCGTCCCAGCCGTATCACCGCTCGGGCGCGGATGGGCAAGGGCGAGGTGGTGGACATCGAGCGCGAGGTGGAGCTTGGCGGGCCGCTGCACTCCAAAGGGGTCTATATTCTGGAGGGCTTCTTGGGGGCCCGCTACGCAGAGGACAGCCCCCTTTCCCTTTCGGCCAGCCTGGTGTTTGAACAATCCTACGGTGGCGTTGACGGGGACAGTGCTTCTTCCGCCGAGCTGTATGCCCTGATGTCTGCCATCGGAGACATCCCCATCCGGCAATCACTGGCCGTGACGGGTTCCGTCAATCAACTGGGCGAGATTCAGCCCATCGGCGGGGTCAACGAGAAGATCGAGGGCTTCTTCGACATCTGCAAGTCACGCCGGTTGACGGGCGATCAAGGCGTCCTGATCCCGGCCTCGAATGTGAAGCATCTGATGCTTCGCAAGGATGTGGTGGAGGCCGTCGCCGCAGGTAAGTTCCATATCTACCCGGTCAAGACGGTGGACCAGGGAATGGGGCTGCTGACAGGCTTGCCTGCCGGGAAAAGAACCAAGGCCGGAGAGTACCCTGATGGCTCATTCAATCGCAAGATCACACAGCGGCTTCAGGATCTAGCCGAACGGCGCCAGGAGATTCAATCCTCGGATGGCCAAACGGAAGCGACCGGATGACCTTCCCCACGAAGCCCGGCTCAATCAAGCGCATTCTTCTGGCGATTGACGGTTCGCCTCACAGCCTGGCCGCCATGCAGGCAGCCGTCGATCTATCGGCTGGATTGAAAGCCGAGCTGGTCGCCGTCTTCGTCGAAGACCTGAATCTCCTGCGGATGGCACAGCTCCCGATTGCCAGCGAGGTCAGCCACTATACGGCCAGCATTCACCGCCTGCCCCCCGAACGTATCCAGCGTCAACTCAGGGCGCAGGCCTCCCAGGCCCGAGCGGCGCTGGCGCGCCAGGCTCGCCGGCAAGCCGTAGATTGGGAGTTCATCGTACTTCGCGGGGACATCTCCCTGGAATTGCTGGCCAAGGCTGAAGGCGCCGACCTGATGATTATGGGGAAGGCCGGATGGTCGAAGACTCGTCGAATGGGCTCCACCACCCGGCTCGTCATCCGCCAGGCGTCCAGCTTTGTCCTGGTCCTTCAACAGGGTGTGCATTGGGCCAGACCCGTGCTCCTCGTCTACGATGGGTCGCCCGCCTCGAAGCGCGGTCTGGATGTGGCCCGTGAGCTGGCGGAACAAAGCGGACATGCCCTGTCCGTGATGACCGTCGCCCAAGACGAGGCTGGGGCAGCGCGTCTGGAGCAGGCCGTGGTGGCTGATCTGGGGGTCGAGGCCGAGGACGTGAGCTTCTTTCGGGTGCTGGCAGCTCGATCGGAGGACCTGGCGAGGCTGGTGGAAAGCATGGACTGCCTGCTCGTCGTCCCTGCCAACCTGCCGGGCCTGGAAGGCGACCCATTGATTGACTTTGTCGATGGCCTGGAAGGCCCAGTGATGGTGCTGCGTTGAAGGTGTAGAATAGCCATCTGAAACCAGACCAATCTGAGATGAAATTCGACGCTATCCTCCCCACCCTTCCCCTGACGGCCATTCCCAACCTGGCCCGTGCCGCCGAATCGGCGGGTTTTTCTGCCATCTGGACCAATGAGACACAGCACGAAGCGTTTCTTCCCCACGCGCTTATCGCCGAGCACACGCAGCACTTGAACCACGGCACGGCCGTGGCGATCGCCTTTGCACGCAGCCCGGGCTCGCTGGCCTATACGGCCTGGGACCTGGCGGCGGCTTCAAAGGGGAGATTCTTGCTGGGCCTGGGCACGCAGGTCAGGGCCCACATCGAGCGGCGCTTCGGGGTTGACTGGCCGGAAAGCCCGGTGGGCAAGCTGCGCGAAACGGTACACGCGCTGCGCGCCCTATGGTCTTCGTGGCAAACAGGAGAGCGGCTCAATTTCCGTGGGGACTACCATAAGCTCACCCTCATGACGCCTTTCTTCAACCCGGGGCCAATCGAGCATCCGGAGATCCCGATCTACCTGGCCGGTGTGAACACCGGGCTGTGCCGTTTGGCCGGCGAGGTGGCCCAGGGCTTTCACGCCCACCCTTTGCATTCAGCCGACTACCTGGCCCAGACCGTCAGGCCAGCCATCGAGGCTGGGGCGCGCAAGGTCGGCCGGACCGCGGCGGACATTCAACTCACGGTCACCGCCTTCGTGGTCACCCATCCGTCGCAAGCCGATGAGGTGCGATCGCAGATCGCCTTCTACGCCTCGACGCCAAGCTACCGGCCGGTGTTGACGATGCACGGCTGGGGCGACACGGCCGATTTGCTGGGCGCGCTGTCTCGGCGTGGGGCCTGGGACGACATTGCCAGCCTTGATCGACGATGAGATGTTGGACACCTTCGCCGTGGTGGCGCCGCCGGAAGACCTGGCCTCGGCGATCAAAGCCCGTTATGCCGGCCTGGCCGATCGCCTGATGATCTATCGCGCCTTTGATCCCGACGATATTGAATCGTTCTGGGCACCCCTCTTGAAAGATATGGCGGACGCATGATCGTCGACGCACACGAAGACCTGGCTTGGAACATGTTGACCTTTGGCCGCGATTATCGGCGGTCGGTGGCCGAGACGCGCGCCTTGGAAGCCGGAGGGCCCACCCCGAAGCGCAACGGTGACACGCTCCTTGGCGGACCGGATTGGCTTCAAGGCGGCGTCGGGGTGGTGTTCGGCACGCTGTTCGCCTCGCCGGCCCGGCTGACATTGGAAGGTTGGGACAAGCTGGTCTTCGACGACGAGGCGGCCGCCCATCACGTCTACCGGCAGCAAATTGACGCCTACCAGGAAATGGTCGAGTCATCGCCGGAAGCCTTCCTCTCCATCCGATCGCTGACCGATCTGGAGGGGCATCTGCAAGCGTGGCCGGAGACTCTCCCAGATAAGCGCAGTGTGGGATTCGTAACCCTCATGGAGGGTGCCGATGGCATACAGAACCCAGACGAGGTGGAATTGTGGTGGGAGCTTGGGGTGCGTGCCATCGGACTGGTCTGGATGGGCGCCAACCAATATGCCGGGGGCACCAAAGAGCCCGGCCCGCTGACCCAAGCCGGCAAGCGCCTGTTGGATGCTATGGCAGAGCTCGGCTTTATCCTCGATGTCAGTCACCTGCCGAATGAAGCCGCCCTGGGGGCCATCGAACGCTACCCGGGATCTGTTATCGCTTCGCACAGCAACCCGCGGGCGCTGCTCGGCCACGCCAGATTCCCCGAACGGCACCTGACAGATGATGCGCTGCGGGCGCTGCTGGCGCGGGATGCGGTGATAGGCACGGTGCTTGGCAATACCTTTCTCAAGGACGGGTGGACCAAGGGAGATCCGAGGGACCAGGTGAACGTGGCGCATGTGGTGGCCCACATTGACTATGTGTGCCAGATGGCGGGTGACGCTCGGCACGCGGGTTTGGGCAGCGATTTCGACGGCGGATTTGGTCTGGGCCAGGTCCCGATCGATTTCGAAAGTGTGGCGGATCTTGGTAAGATTGGGGATGCGTTGGCTGAACATGGCTACGCACCGTCCGACGTGGAAGCTGTCATGGGCGGAAACTGGATTCGTATGCTGCAGACATCGCTGCCGGATAGTTGATTTGTGAAACCTCTCACAAAGCGTCAGGTGCGCTGGGCCCGCAATTGGATGACGGTCACCCTGATCGGGTTGTTCGTCTTCATGATCGGCGTTGAGCCGGACTTGTTGGCGCTCGACCGCAGCCCGGTGGTGGGGTTTGTGCAGATCGGGGTTTGGCTTGTCGGACTGGGGGTGCTGCTCATCGGTGCCTATGCCTCGGTTCGCGTGATCCGCAACGGCCGCTACAACAGCCTGCGGGCGGACGTCGGGGTGCGCCTGATCGCCACCGGCTACGTGACAGCGGCCGTGGCCTCGCTGGCCGATTTCCTGTCGATCGGCTCCCAACACATGCCCAACGTCTATTTCGGCCCCGTGCAAACCCTGGGGCTTGTTCTGGGTGTCGTCACCAGCCTGGCCGGGGTGCTGCTCTACTGGCCGCTGGGCGAAGCAGACGATGAAACCATGCCCCTGCTCCAGCAGGGTTGAGAGGGGCCGGCCTTCACCCCGGAACCTCGGGAACTTTCCAGACCGAACCAACGTCAATACAGCGACCGTGAGACATCAGCCTGTCGGACCAGGCGGCTGGGTTTGCCTGGCAGGCAGCGCGCAGATATAGAGGAGATCAACCATGAATCGAACGCATCGACAGTCATTGCTTATGGTGGTGGGGCTTTCCGTGGCGGGCGCCCTTTTGCTCGGCGCCTGCGGCGCCGGGGCGCCAGCCGCCACGGCGCAGGCCTCGTCCAAACCGCCGGAGCACACGATCGTGGTCACCGGACAGGGGGAGGCCTACGGTGAGCCGGACGTGGCCAACGTGTCCCTCGGTGTGAGCATCACCAACGCCGACGTTGGACAGGCGGTATCCGAGGCCAACCAGACGATGGCCGACATCACCAAGGCCTTGGGCGAGGTGGGAATCGACCCCAAGGACATTCAGACCACGAACTACAACGTCTGGCCGCAGACGAAGACCGATCCGCAGACCGGCCAACCCACCGGCACGACGATCTACCACGTGGACAGCTCGCTGCAGGTCAAGGTGAGGAAGATCGACCAGGCAGGGCGGGTGATCCAGAAGGGGCTCGACGCCGGCGCCAACTCGGTGAACGGGTTGAGCTTCGGGATCAACGATCCCAAGCCGCTTGAATCCCAGGCGCGCACGGCGGCTATCGATGATGCCCGCCAGCGGGCGGGCGAGCTGGCGGATGCGCTGGGCGTCAAGCTCGGTGACCCGATCCAGGTGAGCGAAACCACCAGCGGCGTGCCTCAGCCGCGTGCCCTCAGCGCCGAGGCCGCCCAAGGGTTGGGCGGCGGGGCTGTGCCCATCAGCACCGGGCAGCTCAGTGTCAGCGTGCAGGTGAACGTCACCTTCCAGCTCGTGCCCTGACAGCGGTTCTTCAGCCCGAGACGTGAAAGCGGCCCACCGATTTGCGGTGGGCCGCTTGGCGTTCGAGGCGATCCGGAGGTGGCTGTCTCAGACTTCGACCGGCTGGCGCTCCGCCGCCAGGTGGGTCACCTTGCGGTCCACCAGCCAGCGCACGCCGAACAGGGCGGCCAGCCAGTAGCCCCAGTAGGTGAGCACTTCGGCCAGGGATGGGTTGGCGTTGTAGCCGATCACCGACCCCAGCAGCTTGCCCAACAGCGAGTGCTCGTTGATCAGGAAGTTGGTGTTCCACACCCCGGCGTCCAACACCGGGATCAGGGCGGCTTCCTGCAGTTCATGCACGCCCTGCGCCATCAAGCCGGCGGCGAACAGCAGAAGCAGCAGGCTGGTGGCGGAGAAGAATAAGCGCAGATTCAAACGGACGGATGAGTTGTAGATCAGGTAGCCGGCGGCCAAAGCCAGGGCCAGGCCGATCAGCGCGCCGGCCAGCGGCTCGGCTGTCGGGTTGGCGAAGGCGGCCGCCGAGAGGAAAAGCGCCGTCTCCACGCCTTCGCGGAAGACGGCGATGAATGCCAGGGCGGCCACGCCCCAGTTCTGGCGGGTGCCCACCCGCAGGGCCAGTTCCTGCTCCAGTTGGCTGCGCTGGATGCGGGCCTGGTAGCGCATCCAGAAGATCATCCAGGTGAGGATCCCCACCGCCAGGAACATCGTGGTGGCCTCGAAGAGCATCTCCGCCCGACCTTGAAGCTCAAATCCCACCAGTTGGATCAGCCCGGCCAGCCCGGCGCTGGCGACGATGGCGGCCAGCACCCCGGCCCAGGCGTAACCCTTCAAGCCGGGAGAACCGACCTTCCGCAGGTAGCCCAGCAGGATACCGACGATCAGGGCGGCTTCCAGCCCCTCGCGGAAGGCGATCAACAGCGCGGCAAGCATCAACAGCCTCTCCCTGAATATTTCAAAAAGAATAGATAAAATTTACCGGCTCTTGGGAAAACGGTCAAGGGTTGATGCCAAAATGGGGGAGAGCAAGAAGCACCGCCCCTGATTTCATGTTGATGATGCTAAGATGCTGCAAGCCACCTTCCCGGCCCGTCCCCCTCGGGTCGTGGAGGTGGTGATTGGCCCCTATCTGCCCTCTCAGGTTGGGATGGCCAAGACCTATCGCGTGCATCCGCTTCGCAATGAAGGTCCCAACCATGACCAGAGTACCAGTCACCCTCAAGCCCGTTGTCGCCCCTTCGACTTGCAGGGGATTCGCGCAGGTGTTAGAAATGACCAAGCAGTTGAGCATTTAGCTGAGGAAATCGGAACTGATGAACACGGCTCCGCCGACACTGCCGATCCTAGATGAACAAGAACGGGAAAGCAACGCGAGACGCAAGAGCGAACTGTTCCGCGTCGTTGCTGAAGAAAGGCCGCTGCTATTCGTGGGAGCAGGCTGCAGCGCCCTTTCTGGCTACCCGACTTGGTCGCGGCTGGGGGATTTGCTGGAGAATACGGCGGTCGGTTGTGGTGTGAAGATCACAAGCGAACACCGGAGGCACAAGGACGACCCCATCTTCTACTGTTCATTGCTCAAGGAGGAAATCAAATCTCTGACTGGAAGCTACGATCGCTGCCACTCCCTTGTTCATGAGACATTCAAAAAGAAATCTGAGAACGCTATCGACGGATTCCATCGGGATCTTGTCAAAACTCCATTTGCGGGAATCGTAACCACCTGACCTGCCCCCCAAAAACTGATCCAGATGTAGAGTTAGGATCAGACAAGGGAGAAGGGTCAAATGCCACGAAGAAGATACACCCCAGAACAGATTATCAGCAAACTCCGTGAAGCCGAGGTTCTGCTCAGCCAGGGCCAAACCGTGGGGCAAGCCTGCAAGTCCCTGGGCGTGAGCGATCAGACCTACTACCGCCCTGCCCAAACCGCAGGACCTTCGGCTGGCGAAAAGAGTACGGTGGGATGCGGACTTCGCAAGTCCGCAGGCTCAAGGAACTCGAGCGGGAGAATGTCAGGTTGAAGAAGCTGGTAGCCGATCTCTCGCTGGACAATGCCATCCTGAAGGAAGCCGCCTCGGGAAATTGACCAGCCCGGCCAGGAGGCGCAGGGCTGTCGAGCGGGTTCAGCAGACCCTGGGTGTCTCCGAGCGCCGGGCGTGCAGGGTCCTGGGCCAGCCTCGATCGACACAGCGCAGTGTAGGGCAGGAAGCTGGAGACGAGGCTGTGCTCACCGAGCACATTGTTGAGCTGGCAAGCCGGTATGGCCGCTATGGATATCGCAGGATCACGGCGCTGCTCAGAAACCAGGGGTGGAGGGTGAACCACAAGCGTGTTGAACGGATTTGGCGGAAAGAGGGCTTGAAGGTGCCTGCCAGGCAACCTAAACGCTCCAGGCTCTGGTTGAACGATGGCTCATGTGTGCGACTTCGTCCGCTGTACCCGAACCATGTATGGAGCTACGATTTCGTCCAGGAGCGAACACACAACGGCCGGGTATTCCGGATCCTGAACATCATCGATGAGTACTCCCGGGAATGCCTGGCGTCGATCGTGGCTCGGAACATCAGGCATGGGGATGTCCAGGATTGCCTTACCGATCTGTTCTGTCAGCGAGGCGTCCCTGTGCACCTCCGCTCGGATAACGGGCCTGAGTTCACAGCCAAGAGGATCCGGGAGTGGCTGACCCATCTTGGCGTGAGGACCTTGTTCATCGAACCCGGGAGCCCCTGGGAGAACGGCTTCGTTGAATCGTTCAACGGGAAAATGCGGGACGAGCTGCTCGATCGGGAGATCTTCTACACCGTGAAAGAAGCCAGGCAATTGGTTGAGATGTGGAGATGGGAATACCCCGTGCCGGGACGGTGCAATCACATCAGGCCGCACAGTTCGCTGAGCTACAAGCCGCCCGCGCCGGCAGCATGGATCACCGTTGGACGACCGCTGCAACAGGTGAGTCTAACTTAGAAAGTGGATCAAGAAGTGGGGGCACGTCATGGGTGCAAATGATCTGTGTCACACATTGGGCAAATGGCTGAGAAGTCGACTTCTAACGAGCCGATTCTCCAAGACTGATCTCAGGGACCCAAATGCCCGAGACTGGACAGATGAGGTACTGACAGTCGCCCTGGGGCCGAACAGGCAGATTGCTGCTCTTCTTTGCCGATCTTCTCCTGGCCATGAGGGTGTGGACCGGGGGGTTGGCGCCCTAGGCGGGCGCAGGGGGGCTAACCGAGCAGCGAGTCGTCCCCGCCGCCGGTGACCAGCTCCAGGCTGGCGATAAGGGCGCTGACCTGCTCGTTGGCCTGCTCGAGATGTTCGAGCTGGGTCTCTGCGCCGGCTTCCAGCGCCTGGATGATGTTGCTGAGCTGCGGGGCCAGCACCTGGCCGGCGTAGCGGTCGAATTCCTCAGGGTCCTTCAGGCTTTTCTCGCGCGCCATGGCCAGCATGCTTTCCAGGTCCTTCAAATTGGAGAGCGCATGCCGCAGGTTGGGCTCAAGCTGCGCCGCCGAGCGCGTCAAGTCGCGGAGGCGTTCGAGGCGATAGAGCGTTTGATCGAGTGTAATCATGGTTCCCCCCTCCTGAGATCTCCGGCCCCCTGCCGTCCCCCGGCAGGACGGCTGGCCCAGCACACGGCTACCGTCATCATAGACGAGGCGGCAGCCAGTTTCAATGACCATTTGGTACAACGCCGGTCGGGCAGCGCTGTTACTTAGACTACGGCGCCGATGAGCAGGCCCAACAGGGTGGCCAGGCCGATCGAGGTCAGCGTGCCGATGAGGAAATACTCGGCGAAGTCGGTGTCTTTGAACTGTGGGAAGCGGGCTGCCGATTTGAAGGCGACGATGAATCCGACCGACGCCAGGCTGCCTGCGATCACCAGAACAAAGACCAGGATCCGCTCCAACAGGCCGATGATCTCACCCCCGCCGGGGCGGGCAGCCGAATCATCGTCGTCGCGGATGGGTCGGGCGATCTCGATCACGCTCACCGTGGCCAGCGTTCCCCAGGTCCACAGCAGGCCCAGGCCAAAAGCAACCAATAGGGCGCGATCGAGCAGCGGGGGCAGCAGCGGCTCCGGCGTGGCGCGCATCAGATCCAGGCTGACCTGAACCACCATCGCCAGGATGAAACCGACAGCAAGCGGGATCAGGTGGGACCATGGCCGGCCGTGCGGTGCGCCGCGCTTGACGTCGCGCTCGATTTGACCTCGCAGCACCCACGCGCCCAGTTCGATCACCACGAACGCGGCGAGCAGCTGGACCCATCCGGTCGGGTCACGGAAAAGCTCGGTCACCAGGCCGATGATGATCCACAGTGCCCAACGGATCAGCGCGCTGGACCAGCGCCAGCCACCCGTCAGGCCCTTAATCGCCGCCGCCCGCGAGCGCACGCCGTACTCGGTCATGATCAGGACCAGACTGCCCCCAAGAAACCATTCGAGCGGCGGGTTCATGGCCAAGTCTCCATCATCCGGTTGATCTGCGTCAACCACAGATCTGTGGCGGCGGCGACGGCGTCGTGGTTGGCAGCGGTCAGGTGCTGGCTGACCGCGCTGGGGCTGATGTCCAACACGTGGGCGATGTCCTTCCCCGACATCCCAGCCAAGGCCAGGTCGAGCACCTGTTTCTGCCGCTCGGTCCAGCCGGCCCGCAGGGCCGAATAGAGAATAGCATACACGCCGAAGGCAGCCACCGGCCGCCCGACATCGACTTCGACCACCGTGCCCCGGCCCTCGGCGCGCTCGATGGCCGCCCGGGCACGGTGAAAGCACGGGCCGTCCATCCCGATGGCGTCGGGCTGCAGCGGGGTGGACAGCTCACCGATGCCCAGACCGAAGCGCAGCTCGTCGGGATGGGCCGCCGTGCGCAGCGCCGACATGATCGCCACCAGGCGCTCAGCCGATGCCAACAGGCCTTGAAATTCGTCGCCCACAGTCAGCACAAATCGCGCCGCCAGATCGGCCGGCTCGTCAGAATTCAGCCGCGACAGGGCATGCGCCAGCCGCGCCTGCAGCGATGCCCGATCGGCCACCTGCCGCGAGCGGATCACGTCTCCGATGATCGCCAAGTAGACTGGCTCAGTCATGATGCAATCTCCACCCATAGTTTAGCCGAAGAACTTAATGACGTCAAGGTTTAGCTTAAACACTTAATGAGAACAAGATTAAGTCATGGGGCTTCATGGGCTGACAGGACAGACGGAGGGTGACAAGCGCCGGTGCGCACAGGCGCGGCGTCAGGGAATCGCGGGCCCGGTGGCGTATCCCAGACGCGGCACGGATGAGGTCAAAACCAAACTAGAATAGATACACCTGCAAAGTCCAGGGAGGCCATTGCCCGGGTCCGGCGAGGGTGCGGCCTTGGGTGGGGGCACATCGGGATGGGTTCATGTCGAATTCGGTAGAGGTCGGGATGCGTGTGCTGATTGTGGCCGCCGACCCGCTGGTGCGGGCTGGCTTGGCGGCGGCGTTGCAAGACGCCCCCGGCCTGCAGGTCGTGGGGCAGCTCGAACCCGGCCCTGGGCTGGCAGATGAAGCTGCCTTGTTCGCGCCGGATGTGGTCGCCTGGGACCTTGGTTGGGAGACGGAGGCCCCACTTGAGCTTCCCGACCTTCCGGCGCCCACCGTGCTGCTGCTGGCCGAAGGACACGCACCGCGCGAGATCTGGCGGAGCGGCCTCGGCGGATTGGTTTCGCGGGAGGCTGACAGCGACCGATTGACGGCTGCTCTCCAGGCAGCGGCCCAAGGATGGGTGCTGCTCGACCAGGCCTTCGCGTCCCAAATCGCCCCCGGGTCGCCTCCGGCCGAACCCCTGGTCGAACCGCTGACCGAGCGCGAGATGGACGTGCTGCAGCTGCTGGCGGAAGGGCTGTCCAACCGGGCCATCGCCCATCAACTGGGAATCAGCGAACACACCGTCAAATTCCATGTGAACGGCATTTTGGGCAAGCTCGACGCGCAGAGCCGGACCGAAGCCGCCATGCGCGCCGCCGCCTTGGGGCTGATTCTTATCTAAGCCGGCTGTCCCCCTGGGCCTGCCACAATCTACGAGTCCGACCTAGCCGAATGGAGGAGGCAACAGTCCGTCGCCCGAATTAGGCTTAAGGCGTGGCTTACCAGAAGGTTGGCCTCAATCAGGAGGGTAGATTACCCATGAGCGACGTACTGACCCAGTTATCAGAAAACATGGCAGCCGTGGTGCAGGCAGCTGAACCGTCGATTGTGCGGATCGAGGCCCGACGCCGGATTCCCGCCAGCGGGGTGGCCTGGAAGGACAAGGGAATCGTGATCGCCGCCCACCACACCGTGCAGCAGGAAGAAGGCATCGGCGTCTTCGGGCCGGGGGGCGAGAGATGGGATGCCGAGCTGGTGGGGCGCGATCCAAGCACCGACCTGGCCGTACTCAGACTCAAAGATGGAGAGCTCACGCCGGCCGAATGGGCCGAAGCGGAGTCAGTCAAGGTCGGACACCTGGTGCTGGCCGTGGGAAGGCCCGGGCGAAACCTGCAAGCGACCCTGGGCGTGATCAGCGCCATGGGAGATACGTGGCGCACGCCCATGGGAGGGCGCGTCGAGCGCTACCTGCAGACTGACGTTGTCATGTACCCGGGTTTTTCCGGCGGGGCGCTGCTTGGCGTGGATAAGCGCGTCATTGGCATCAACACCTCGGCTCTTGTTCGCGGCGTCAGCCTGACCCTGCCGACATCCACTGTGGCCAGGGTGACGGCTGACTTGCTGGAACACGGCCGGATCCGCCGCGGCTACTTGGGGGTCTCCGCCCAGCCGGCGCGGCTCCCCAAGGAGCATGCCCAATCGCTCGGTCAGGAGACCGGCTTGCTGCTGGCTTCCGTCGAGCCGGACAGCCCGGCTGTGGCGGGCGGCTTGATGCTGGGGGACACGTTGCTGTCCCTGGATGAGCTGCCTCTGCGCCATCTGGACGACCTGCTGTCGGCTTTGGCGGATCGAGCTGGGCGCAAGGCAGAAATCACCTTTCTGCGCGGGGGTGAGATACAAAGCCGAGAGGTCACGCTCGGTGAGCGGGCCTGAGGCGGGCGACATGCCATCCCTGCTGACCGACCTGAACGAGGCTCTTGCCAACGTGGTGAGCGCGACCATGTCCAGCCTGGTCCAGGTACGCGATGAACGCGCCGGGGCGGGTGCGGGGGTGATCCTGCACCCGCAGGGCCTGGTCCTGACGAGCGCCCATGTCATCCGCGGCGGGCAGATCCACGTCGGGCTGCAGGACGGCCGCCGCCTCCCGGCGAGGGTGTTGGGGCGGAGCCCAGCGCGCGATTTGGCGCTGCTGGATGTGGAAACCGGCGACCTGCCCGCCATCGAACTTGGGGATTCCCAGAGCCTCGCTCCGGGGGCGTGGGTGATGGCACTTGGCCATCCATGGGGAGTCCCAGGCGGCACCACGGCGGGGGTCGTCATCGGGGTGGACGCCCATCTCCCGGAAGCCCCGCCGCGCGCCGGCGGCTTGTCGTGGATTGCGGTCAGCGCCCATCTGCGGCCGGGCCACTCGGGCGGCCCCCTGGTCGATCACGCCGGCCGTTTGGTGGGGATCAACACCATGATGGCCGGCCCCAACGTCGGGTTGGCGGTGCCGGTCGAGGACGTTAAGGGCCACCTTCATGACGTGCTCGGCAGCCGAATTGTCGAGCACCGGGAGTCCATGATCGTCTAGGCCGGGGACGGACGTTCCCTGAATCCAACGAGCTCCGGGAGCCAGTCCTGGCCCGGAGCTCGTTTCGTTGGCGAGGGCCCCTGGGGGCTCGTTTGGCGTCTTCCGCCCCTCCTGTGAAGACGGATGGCTTGCGACGGTCAAGACCGAGCGCGGCGCGATCGCATCAACCAGGCAGACGGCTAGGTCAAAATTGATGCCCAGAACAACAACCATCCCAAGGTGTTGGCGGTGCAGTGGGCGATCATCGTCGGGTACAAGTTGCGCTTGGCCCACGTCGCATAGACCCACGGAAACAGCCAAATGATGCGTGAGAACAGTTGCCAGGGAGACCAAAAGTGATAAAGCGAGAAGAGGCTCGTGTTCACCAGGGGTGCCCATCTGCCCAACCTATTCATGTGCGGCAGCAAGTAGCCGCGGAAATAGAACTCTTCCACAACTGGCAGGATTACTCCATTGACCGCCAGGCCGACCCAAAACGTGACCAGCAACGCCGACCTGGAGAAGGGCGCCAGTTGGCGTGCGTCGAACAGGGCGAACCAATCCGGAAGCCAGGCGAACCAGCGGTCGAGCAGGAACAGGTCCAACGGTGCCGTCAAGCCCGATGCCAGTAAGCCCCAAATCACAAGGGCCAGGGAGAGCGCCACCAGCTGCCACTTTGGAAGATGTTCGCGGAAGCGCACAACGCCATCAAACGACAAGCTGCGGCTGCCCTGCCGGGCGCGGCGGATCAACATCCCCACCTCGATAGGCATGATCACCAACAGGGCGGAAAGCAGCAAGGCCAGCACCCCCGGGTAACCGAAAGTGATGGATATGGGGGCCAGAACCACGTAGGCTGCGGTTCCGGCAAGGCCGGGGAGGAGATGCCACATTATGAGTTGGGGAAGGGCATTGGATTCCGGTTTCATATCAGAGTCCTCCAAAGGGAAGGTTGGCCGCCGCCGGGACAGCGGACGAGTTGCTGGCACCTGATGCCCCCGCTGACGGCCGCACCGGCTTAGCGTTCGCCGAGGGGAAACATGCGGATCAGGAAGAACGTCAGTCCAGCGCCGAAGATGGTGCTGCCGATGCCGATCAACACGGACTGAACGTGGGGTTGGGACACCCACTGGGCGCCGGTGACGACTCCCACACCTGCGACCGTCAAAACGGTGAAGGTGATGATCGTGCGGGCCAACAAACTTTGGGCATTCATGTTTTTTCCTTTTCTATAGATACATACTGTTATGTATGTCTGCGAAACAAAAAAAGAGGCCGACGGCTAGGCCTGGATGCCGGCCATGAGAACTTGGGCAAAGGTGTCAGCCTGCTCTGCTAGTGAGAACTGGGATGGCGCGGTGAGCCACAGCTGAATCAGGCCGTTTTGGAGTGCCAGATAGGAGCGTGCAAGGCTCTTCGGATCGACGTCCTTTCTCAGCAGACCCTGCTCAGCGCCATCCTTCATGATCTTTGCCAACATGTCGAGAAGCCCTATTCCGGATTGAATCTGTGTCTGGCGTCCCGCTTCCAATTCATCCACGCGCTCGGTCTTGAACAGCGCCAGGTCCATAAGCGCCTTCAATTCTTCGTCCTCTTCGACAGCCTCAAGCTGACAGACGAACACGCGACGCAGGATCTCGAGCAGCGTCCCGCCTTCAGCCACTGCCTGCTGCATGATCGCCTGCCCACGGCCGGTGTACTCATCGATCAGCGTGTTGTAAAGGTCGGCCTTGCTTCCGAAGTGCCAGTAGATAGCGCCCCGGGTCACCTCGGCCTGTTGGGCGATGTCCTCCAGCGTGGTGGCGGCGTAGCCCTTCCGGCTGAAGGTCGCCAGCGCCTGCTTGAGCAGGGTCTGGCGGGTAACTGCGGCTTCTTCCTTTGTTCGTCTCATAGCTCTCCTTGCATACATACTAACAGGTATGTATAGTCTGTCAAGAGGCAAGACATGACGAGATTTCGACCCGGCGGACTCAAGTTGTGGCAGAATGTGTGCGTTGCCATCGCGACGCATTCTGAGGAGCCTATCTCTATGGCAGAACAAGCCGACACCCTGCCCCGCTGGGATCTGGACGTCTTTTTCCCTGGTTTGGACAGCCAGGCGTTCCAAGATGAGTTCAATGCTTTGGTGCAGGGGATTGACGACCTGGAAGCGACGTATGACGAATTCGGAGTCGGCGTCCAAGTGGGGGAAGCCGACCAGCCATCGGTGGCCGTGTTCGATGACATCATCGACGGCACCAACCGTTTGCTCGAGCGTATCGAAACCCTGGCGAGCTATCTGTACGGGCTGATTGCCACCGATGCCTCCGATGACGCGGCGCAGGCGAAATGGAGTGAACTGCAGCAACCTCAGTTGAAGGTCGAGCTCCTCAGCCAAAGGCTGGCGGCTTGGATTGGAATGCTGGACATCGACCGATTGGTGGAGGTCTCAAGTACAGCTGCCGACCACACCTACTTCTTGGCTCGAGCTGCAGAACAGGCCGAGCACCTTATGGCGCCAGAGCTGGAAGCGTTGGCCGCCAGCCTGCGCCTGACGGGCAGTGAGGCTTGGGGCAAACTCCATCAAGATGTCACCTCGCGCATCGACGTGCATTTGGACCTTCCGGATGGCCATCGCCATCTGCCCATGTCGGCTGTGCGCAATCTTGCCTATGATGAAGATCGAGAGACGAGGCGCATCGCCTATGAGGTTGAACTGGAAACGTGGCACGCCTGGCGGGTGCCGCTGGCGGCGTCTTTGAACAGCATCAAGGGGGAGGTCAACACCCTCATTGACCGGCGGTCTTGGGGGAGTGCGCTGGACTTCGCGCTGTTCAACAATCACATTGATCGCGCCACACTGGATGCCATGATGGGTGCCGTGCGCGAGTCCTTCCCCGACTTCCGTCGCTACCTGAAGGCCAAGGCCGCCATGCTTGGAGAGGACCAACTCCCCTGGTATGACTTGTTTGCGCCGATGGGTTCGGAGAGTCCTGCTTGGGCATTCGAGGACGGCCGGGCCTTCATCTTGGAGCAGTTCGGTGGTTTTTCGCAGCGGCTGCGTGGGCTGGCCGAGCGGGCGTTTGATGAACGCTGGATTGATGCAGAACCGCGTCCCGGCAAGCGCGACGGCGGGTTCTGCATGCGGGTCAAGGGCGACCAGTCGCGCATCATGGTCAACTACAGCGCTTCCTATGATGGGATGAGCACCATCGCCCATGAGTTGGGCCACGCGTACCACAACCTGAACCTCGCCCGGCGGACGATGCTCCAGGCGTACACGCCGATGACCTTGGCCGAGACGGCCAGCACCTTCTGCCAGACTGTGATCCAGAAAGCGGCCTTGAGCCAGCTTCCGGAGGCGGCCCAGCTTCCGATACTTGAAGCCGCTCTGCAGGACCAGTGCCAGCTCATGGTCGACATCGCCAGCCGACTGGCCTTTGAAGAAGAAGTTTTCGACCGCCGGCGGGACCGCGAGTTGTCGGCCGATGAGCTGTGCGACATTATGCTCGACGCCCAGCGGGCGACCTACGGCGACGGCCTCGATCTCGACCGGCTGCACGCATACATGTGGGCCGTCAAGCCGCACTACTACCGGGCGGAGAATCCGTTCTACAATTTCCCGTACACTTTCGGCCAACTTTTCGGTCTTGGCTTGTTCGCCCGCTATCAGTCCGACCCCGAAAGCTTTGGCCAGCACTACGACGACCTGCTCAGCACCACGGGGATGGCTCCGGCGGCCGACCTGGCAGGACGCTTTGGAATCGATTTGCATGACCCGGGTTTTTGGCGAGCGAGCCTGGATGTCATCCGCGAGGACATCGACCGCTTTACGGCCATGGCCTGATGGCCGCTGCATTGTCCGTGAGCTTTGCCATGGGGCGATTGCCCCATGAGCGCCTTCCTGCCCATGTGATAGAATCGGCCTGATAGCCACAGGTTCCACAGCTTCAGGAGGCAGGTATGTCCACCTTGAAGGCCACGCTGTCCGGCAGCGTCCGCTACCGTGGCCAGGAAGGGCAGCTGAGCTTCATCCTCCATCGCCTCACAGGCCTGGGCACGCTGCTCTTCCTCACCATCCACATCCTCGACACTGCGACTGTCTATTTCGCCCCGAACTTGTACGACCACGCCATTGCCATCTATCAATCGACGCCGTTTATGATCGGAGAGATCATCCTGGTCTTCTCCGTGTTGTTTCATGGCGCCAACGGGCTGCGGATCGCCTTCTTCGATCTGTTTCCCCATTACTGGCAGGAACCCAGTCAGCGCAAGGCGTTCTACATCACGCTGACCCTGGCCATTCTGCTCTGGCTCCCGGCCGCCTTCATCATGGGTCGCAATTTGATCCTCAACAACTTCATGGGAGGCTAGGCCACCATCATGACAACCTCTATCCAAACCGAACGACGAGTCGAAGTTCCCAAGAACTACGAGACCTGGGCATGGCTCTTCATGCGCTACAGCGCCGTGCTTTTGATCCCGTTGGTGTGGATCCATGTGCTGATTAACGACGTTCTGGTGGGTGTCCACGCCATAGATCTGACCTACGTGCAGCAGCGATGGGCGCTGATGGGCTGGCGGGTATACGACATCCTGCTCCTGTCATTTACCTTCGCCCACGGCGTGAACGGATTACGGACCGTCACCCGGGACTATCTCCACAAACTGTCTCATCGCAAGTGGCTGGACTGGGGCCTGTTGGCCTTCTGGCTTCTGGTCAGCCTGATCGGCGCGGTCGCCATCATCGGCGGCGTCCGCATGCCGTGAGCCCACGCATCCCTATGATCATTCCAGCAGAAAGATAGGAGTCATCGATGACGAAGACCCACCAACACGAGGTGGTCATCGTAGGCGGCGGCGGCGCAGGTCTGATGGCCGCCCTGTACGCATCCCGGGGCGCGGACACGGCCGTCCTGAGCAAGCTCTATCCCATTCGGTCACACACCGGGACGGCTCAGGGCGGAATTGGGGCTGCCCTGGGCAACGAGGAAGAGGACAAGATCGCCTGGCATACCTTTGATACCGTCAAGGGCAGCGACTACCTGGGCGATCAAGATGCTATCGAGTTCATGTGCGAAGAGGCCGTGCCCACCGTCTATGAGCTGGAGCACATGGGCCTGCCCTTTGATCGGACCCCGGAAGGCAAGATCGCCCAGAGGCGATTTGGCGGTCATACCAACAATGAGACCCACAAGCCCGTGCGCCGGGCCGCCTATGCCGCCGACCGGACCGGGCATATGATCCTTCAAACGCTGTATCAGCAGAGCATCAAGAACAAGGTCAATTTTTACGACGAGTTCCAGGTGTTGGATTTGTTGATGGACGGGGGTAAGGCATGTGGCGTGGTGGCGGTGGAACTGCTGACGGGCGAACTCCACGTCTTCCATGCCAAGTCGGTCGTCATCGCCACCGGCGGTTGGGGACGCGTCTGGGAAATCACATCCAATGCCCTGTCCTACACCGGGGATGGGGTGGCCCTGACGATGCGCAAGGGCATCCCGGCTGAGGATATGGAGTTCTTCCAATTCCATCCCACCGGGATCTACAAGATGGGAATTCTGATCACCGAGGGCGTGCGAGGCGAAGGCGGCGTCCTGATGAACAACGAGGGGGAGCGCTTCATGGAGCGCTATGCGCCAACGGTCAAGGAACTGGCTTCGCGTGACGTCGTCAGCCGGGCGATGTACATCGAAATGCGTGAGGGGCGCGGCATCAACGGCAAGCGCTACCTGCACCTGGATGTCCGGCCGGAAACGGTCAACAAGTATGCCAGGCAGGACGAGCGCAAAAACCCCGACGGCACGCCCTACGAACTGACCATCGAAGACCTTCGCCACAAACTGCCTGAGATCATTGACTTCTGCCGCACCTACGCCGGTGTTGATCCACTAACCGACATGATGCCGGTCCAGCCGACGGCGCATTACGCCATGGGTGGAATCCCCACCGATATGCGTTCGCATGTGTTGGGTGACGAAAAAGGCAATATTGTGCCGGGCCTGTATGCGGCCGGCGAGGTGGCCTGCGTCTCGGTGCATGGCGCCAACCGCCTGGGCACCAACTCGCTGCTGGACCTGGTGGTCTTCGGCAAGCATGCCGGAATGAATGCCGCCGAGTATGCCAAGGGCAGCGACTACGTGCCCCTGCCGGACGATCCGGCCGGGCCGGTGTTGGAGATGCTGGATGGCTTCCGAAAGGGGCCGGGCCACGAGAGCCACGAGAAGGTGTCCCAGATCAAGCGCGAAATGCAGCAGGTGATGTTCGACAATGTCGGCGTGTTCCGGACCGAGGAGATGATGGCCGAGGCGGTCACGAAAGTGCGCCAGCTGCGGGAGCGCTACAAGGACATCAAGGTTTCCGATCAGGGCCGTGTTTTCAACACAGAGCTGCTGCAGGCTTGGGAGCTGGGCTGCCTGCTGGAGATCGCCGACGTGACGGCCGAGTCGGCACTCAACCGCAAGGAAAGTCGCGGGGCGCACGCCCGGGAAGACTTCCCGAAGCGGGACGACAAGAACTGGATGAAGCACACAATGGCCTTCTTGAAGCCGGATGGGGTCGAGATCCGCTACAAGCCGGTGACGAAGACCAAGTTCGAACCCATGGAACGCGTCTACTAGGGCGGTGACATCGATGGAAGTTACGCTTCGTATTCTGCGCTACGACCCCGAGGTCGACGAGAAGGCTCACTACGAAACCTATACGGTTGACGCTGAGCCGACCGATCGGGTGCTGGATCTATTGAACCAGATCAAGGCCGATCAGGACGGCCGGCTGGCGTTTCGCGCCTCCTGCGCTCACGGCATTTGCGGATCGGATGCCATGCGCATCAACGGCGTGAACCGCCTGGCTTGCAAGACCTTGGTCAAGGATATTGAGGGCACGATCACGATCGAGCCGCTGCTGGGCATGAAAGTCATCAAGGACATGATCGTCGATTTCGAGCCCTTCTTCGAGCACTATCGCTCCGTGCTGCCCTTCATGATCAACGACAGCCCGCCGCCGGAGGCCGAGCGATTGCAGAGCCAGGCCGATCGCGAGCGATTCGACGACACCACGAAATGCATCCTTTGCGCCGCCTGCACCACGTCTTGCCCGTCGTTTTGGGCGGATGAAGAGTATGTTGGGCCGGCCGCCATCGTCCAGGCACATCGGTTTATCTTTGACAGCCGCGACAATGGCGCCGCCGAACGTCTCAAGATCTTGAATCAGCAATTCGGCGCGTGGCGCTGCCGGACCGTATTCAACTGCACGACGGCCTGTCCACGCGAGATCAAGGTCACCCAGGCGATTGGTGAAGTCAAAAAAGCGATTGCTACCGGCAGGATCTAGCAGGGCGACCAGCGAATCCGTCGTGACAGGGGAGAACAGGCATGGAGGTCGGCCCATCAAGAGAGGCGATGGACCTCAAGAACGTCTTCGACCGGCCCCCCAAGGTGCTGATCGTCGATGACGATTGGCTCAACCGCGACCTGCTCAAAGCTTATCTGACCGCCTCTGGCTGCGAAGTGGTGACCGCTGCCGATGGCAAGGAAGCCCTCGAACGCGCTCTCGATTCACCCCCCGATCTAACCCTGGCTGATGTCCAGATGCCTAACATGGATGGCCTCGAACTGTGCCGCCTCCTGAAATCGACCCGGGCGACACGTTTCGTGCCGGTCGTGATCGTGACCGCACTGGACAGCGAAGAGGAAAAACTGAAGGCGATCGAAGCCGGTGCCGACGATTTTGTCAGCAAGCCGTACAACGCCGTCGTACTGCTGACCCGAGTACGTTCGCTGCTGCGGATCAAGCAGCTCAACGATGAAGTCGAAGCCCGCAACCGGCTGCTGCGCCAGGTGCTCAATCGCTATGTGGCCGAGGACGTAGCCGACGTCATCCTGACAGACCCGGATCGGCATCTGAAGCTGGGTGGGGAGCTGCGCAACGTGACGGTGATGTTCGCTGACATCCGTGGCTTCACAAGCTACACCGAACGACACTCTGCCACCGAAGTCATCCACGCGCTCAACCGAATCTTCCAGAGTTTGAGCGAGGCTGTCTTTCAGCACCATGGCACGTTCGACAAGTATCTTGGCGATGGGCTGATGGCCTTCTACGGGGCACCGGTCGCCGCCGGGGACGATGCTCAAAGAGCATTGGATTCAGCGCTGGACATGCACCACCGTTTCAACGTGCTCAAGAAAGAGTCTGAACGAGACTTCGCCGGCCTGGGCCTCGGCATCGGCTTGCACACCGGCGACGCGGTGGTGGGGAATATCGGGTCCGATCGTGTGATGGATTACACTGTGGTGGGAGATGCGGTCAACGTCTCAAAGCGCCTGCAGGAGTTGTCTCGCTCCGGGCAAATCGTCATGAGCGAGGCCACATACAATCTTGTCAAGGCGCCGGACGCCAGCCACTTGGAAGGGGTCCAGCTCCCGGGAAGAGAAGGGGGCGTGGACGCTTACCTGGTTGCCGTTCCGCCGGGGGAACTGGGGGGTGGCACGGATGCCGCCCCTGCTACTTTGTGAAAGAACTCACAAGCCGGCAGGGGCTCGTGACTAGCTCGACCGGCGCCGTACGGCCACGGCCAGACCTGCCCCGATCACAAAGGATACAACCCCGGCGATCGCCCACTGGATCTGGCCGGTCATGAAGCTGCCCGGTAAGATGTTAATCCCTTGCAGGAACCAGACAATGCCGGTCAGGATCAACAGCCCCGACAAAACGTACCCGGTTGTCTTCATGTGTTGGGATGTCCTTTCATCGGCCGGCCCTTGACCTGGGCGCCATAGCCCCAAATCGCCTGGTGTTCGACCTGAGCCGGCCGCGCTTAGGGTATGTTCAAAAGAAAGTATAATCGGCTCGAAGGCCCCAGTAGCTCAATAGGATAGAGCGAGGCTCTCCTAAAGCCTAGGTTGTGCGTTCAAATCGCACCTGGGGCACCTGTCTACGGGGGTGTTGACCATGCCGAAATGGGAGAGTTACTTGAAACGCTATCTTGCGCTGGGCATCGCTGCCGTGGCCTTGGCCGGCTGCGGCCAACTCAACCCCGGGCCTACGCTCACGCCGACCACACCCGCCCAGCCTACTGTGATGACGGTGGTCATCGCCTGCGACCCGTGCGGATCCGATCCGATTAAGCTGGCCAACACGCCAGCCATGCAGGAGTACGTGGGCAGCGTGTACAACGGGGACGTTTGCACAGTAAGCAGCACCTACCGCGACGCCGGGCGCTATTTCTACCTGGTGGTCTGCGCCACTGGCCAGACCGGCTGGATCGACGGCAAGTACCTCGACCTACGCTAGTTACCCTAACTCAAGAGCTCTGACCGTTGACGTCCGGCTCGCGCGCCTTCGCCGGACTCATTCTCGCGATTCCCCAATGCTGAAAGTTGATCGGATTCAGTGGCACATTCTACCCAAAGGGGCGTGGCTGCCCCTTGGCGCCAGAGTATGGAACGGAACTCGGTCTGGAGGAAGAAGCCTGGTAGCCTGGCCGCCCTGCGTCGCACAGTCGCCACGCGGAACGGCTCCAGAGGCAGCCAGCGGAAGGACTACGGAAGTGTGTGCGTGCGGGCGTCAGAGCCCGTAAGAATCCGAACCCTCGCAGCTTGAGCAGGTTTAGAGAGGTTAGGCTGGAACGGCCTCGCCTGAGCTCTCGTCGATCGACTCAGCCTCCCCCTGGCCCAGATACTTGTCGATCGCGGCGGCAGCGCGGTGCCCGGCGGCCATAGCTGTGACAACCAGGTCCGGGCCGGTGACAGCATCGCCGCCGGCGTAGACGCCGGGGACGGTGGTGGCACCGGTCTCGGGATCGGCGATTATCAAGCCGTAGTTGCGCGTCTTGAGGTCGGGATTGGCCTCACCCAAGGTCGGATCGGGCCAGTAGCCGACGGCCAGGATGACGGTGTCCGCCTCGACCGTGAAATTGGAGCCTTCGACCGGCACCGGCCGACGCCGGCCGCTGCTGTCCGGGGAACCCAGCTGGCAGGCCAGGCATTCGACCTGGGCCACGCTGCCATCGTCACCGGCAATGAAACGCACCGGCTGGGTCAAGAACTGGAAGGCGGCTCCTTCTTCTTCAGCCAAGTGTCGGTCCTTCTTGCTGCCCGGCATCTCGGCTTCGGTGCGCCGATAGAGGCAAGTGACACTGTCCGCCTTCATCCGAATGGCGGTTCGAAGGCAGTCGGCAGCCGTGTCACCGCCGCCGATCACCACCACTCTCTGGCCGGCGGTGAGGTCATGCGGCTCCTGGCCGCCGCGATCCAAAGATACCTGGTTGGCCTGCTGCAAAAACTCGGATGCCTCGACCACACCGGGTAGGTCGACTCCTGGGACTTTTAGCTCGGCGTCAACGTTGGAGCCCACGGCCAAATACACGGCGTCGAAACCCTGCTGGAGGAGGTCATCCAGGGTGAGATCCTGACCCACGCCGGTAGCGGTGTTGATGTCGACACCGGCGTCAATGAGGTCCTGAATGCGCGATTTGACGACCGATTTGGGGAGCTTGAAGTTGGGGATGCCGTGCATCAACAAGCCGCCCGGTTCCTCGTCGCGCTCGAAAATGGTCACGCTGTGGCCTTGTTGGATCAGGCGGTCGGCGCAAGCAAGGCCGGAGGGGCCCGAGCCGACGATGGCTACTCGCTTGCCAGTTGGCTCGCCAACCGGAACTTCAACACCGCCATGCTGGCGCTCGTAGTCGGTAACGAAGGCTTCCAAGCGTCCTGTCAGCACCGGATCGCCCTGCTTGTTGCGGATGCAGGCGCCCATACAGAGGGCTTCGTGCGGGCAGACTCGCCCGCAAATCTCCGGCAGGCTGCTGGATTGGCGGTAGAGCTTAGCAGCCGCCAGGAAATCACCCTGTTCAATCAGCCACATAGCTGATGGGATGTCGTTGTTGGCCGGGCACGCCAGATAGCAAAGCGCCGGGTCCGGGCAGTGAATACAGCATTCTGCGGCGGCTTGGGCTTCTTCAGGCGTGAGAGAAAGGAACGTTGGTTCGAAGTCGCAGATACGCTCTTCGGGGCGCCGAGCCTCGGGCTCGATAACCAGTTGATTGACGCGGGCGCGCCGGTCGATGGCCAGCTCGCCGCCGGGGATTTTCTGCATCCTTAGGCCCTCCCTATGGTTGCTATCTTGATCATAGTCCGCCGCAGGTCATCGAGGCATGTCCGAGTGTCACGTCGATCTTGTGCCAATCGTCACAAATGCTTTCTTGCCTGGCTCAGCCTAAGGCTGGGAAGGCTGAGCCTCCCAAAGCGACCCAGAGGTTGGCAATCAAGTGGTTGTGCCTTGGGATGGGCCCGGCGCGGCGCGCACCGGCCGCAGGGGTGCCGTCTGTAGTTCGTGCCTGCGGTTGACAAAGGTCTCGACGGCGTCGCTGAGCATGCCCACGCCGAATGGCTTCTGATAGACTTTGTTCCCGCCGGCCAGGCGAACCTTCTCATCGACATTGGGATCGGGACTGGCGGTCACGACCACGATCGGCAGGAACCTGCTCTGGGGAAGATCGCGGATTCGACGCAGGGTCTCATAGCCGTCCAATTCTGGCATCATCAGGTCCAGCAGAATCAGGTCCGGCAGCTCCAGGTCGATCTGGGCCAAAGCCTCCAAACCACTGTAAGTGGGGATGGGTTCGTGCCCAATCATTTCGACCACCTTGCACAGCAGGTTGACCGTGTTTTCTTCGTCGTCAACGATCAGAATCTTCGCCATACTTTGCCTCCGTTGCCATCGGCCGCTCATCGGTCGAGGTACCAGCTGGCGACGCCCCCTCAATGGCGACGTCTCTCATGGATTGGGCCAACATAAACGAACGGCCCGGTGCGAGCGCTGCCGGGCCGTTGAAGGCTCATTCCGGGGACCGTCCCCGGATCTTCGGCAGCTGGCTATCTTAGCTGGCTGTGCCAACCGTAGACCCTCTAGCTTTGCGCCGCCACCTTTCGGTGGGTTTGCCCTTTCGTTTCAGTTGACGTTGCGGGCCTGGGCGATGCAGGTTGCCCTGCAACCACCTGTGATCCTGATGCCCGACATGACTCTATCGCAGCTTGGTGAAAATTGACCTTACATCTCCCTTGCGCCTGATGGGGAGCGAACTGTGGAATTAGGTGACCCGGCGCCAGGCATCCAGGTAGAGGTGAACGGCGGTCACGAATTCGGCGTGACTCCAGGTGAGCGGACTGACGGAAAGCGGAGAACCATCGTAGGGATTCACCTGTTCGGCCAGGATGCCGCTAGGTAGAGCACGATCCGATGCCCAGGTCAGCAGATCCAAGGCGGATGTCAAATCGGCTTTGGCATGTGCGGTAAGGGATCGATACTCCGACATCCAAAGCGTGCAGATGAACCATGGGTTTCCTGGAACGTGCTCCACATCCTGGCTGACTTGATGGTAGCGATCATCAACATAGCGGGCCATGCCGCCAACGTCCGTCTGCACTCGAAGGGTGTTTTCGATCGCCCGCATCGTGGCGACCACCCGCGGGTCGTCTGCCTCGAAAAGACCGAACTTCCAGATTCCCGCCAAAGATGCATCCAGCGATTCGTCGGCCTGCCATGTTCCGTCGTCGGCCGGCTCGATTCTGCGTAGAAAGTGGCCCAAATCCTCACGCCACAAATGATCGGTGGCTGCCTGTCGGATTGATTCCCCAATGCGTCGATATCTGTCGGCGCCCTGCGCATCACCAAAGGCTTCTGCAAAGCGGGCTGCGGCATCCAGGCCCGCCCAGGTGGCGGCCACCGTCCATGCATGCACGCCATGGCGCTCCTCCCACAAATCGTAGCTGGGCAAGGGAAGCCCGGATTTCTCGTCGCGGAAGCGCACCAGGAAGTCAGCCGCCCGCATGATCATCGGTCGGTACAGGGGCTTGATGAATTCAACGTCGTGGTGGTTGTCAAAATGGCGCCAAAGCGACCACAAAACGAGAGCGGTCTCGTCCTCCTGGAGCGGAATATCCTTGTGCCCATTCCGTATCCAGGGATGCCAGCTGGAGGCGAGCGTCCCATCAGGATTGTATTTGTGCAAGAGATAACCCTCGGGAGACAGCGCGCGGGAGCAGAACTTAAAGAAGCTGCGCGGGATATCAATGTAGCCTGCATCGACCAACGCGCTGGTGACGAGCGCACCGTCCCTCGGCCACATGTAGCTGTAGGTGTCGCGCACATCGGAGGAGACGTCGCTGTCGTTGGCGGCGATCACAGCACCGCCCTCGTCAACCTGGGTTCGTATGATGGTCAAGCTCGTCTGATACGTGTCGCGAATGCGATCTGGCAGGTCGTTGAATTCGGGAAGGTGGCTGTTGAGCCACAGGGCCCAGTAGCCTCGCGTGCGTTCGATGAAGCTCTGGGGGCCTCGCTGGCGGACCAGGCGATTGAGCAAGGCGACGGCCGGGAAGTCGGGTCCGATGGCCAACCAGGCGTACACGGTCCGTTTGGCTTGCGACGGGACGACCATGTTGAAACCAACGCACGAATCGACCGAGCCGTGGGCGACGACCTCCCCGGAGAGCTGGCCGTCTTCAGCATCGCGCCAGGTTCCTTGAAGATTGCGGATTTCCTTGAGGCCGCAGGCCCATTGGTGTAGCCCGACAACCATCCCGGGCGCGGTATCGTCGGTGGCAGCCCAGCCCGGCCCTGGCTCGTCAGGACCTACCTGCAGGGCGCCGTTGATGAGGAACCAGCGGTCCCGCTTGTAGTGGAGCACGGCCCGCCTATCCGGCTCATAGTAGGCTGTATCGCCGACCTCGTTGCCCGAGATGTGAAAGTCGTGGTGCAGGAACAGCCGAAGCTCGCGGGCATGGTCGGCCAGGTTGGTCAACTCGAAGCGCCGGACGAGCAGGCTTTCATGGAAATCTACGGCGTCCTGAATGGAAAGCTGGACCTCCAACGCCGGATGTTTCAGGCCAACCTGAGTAACAAGGTCCGGCCGTTCGTAAGTGAGATGTCGCTCCCATTCGGAATCATCCAGCCATTTGAAACTGCCCTCCGACCAGATGCCTACCCGAAATGTGTGCCCCATGGCGTGGTTTTCGAGGCCTACATGGGGCCAGTAGAGATCTCGAATCTGGTAGGTCTTGTCGAAGGCGACCAACAAGGTGCCGTTGCCAAGGGGGAGATCGCGCGGCATGGTTCCTCCTGACACCTACGTCATGAGATGGCCAGGGCCGGGCGGGGGGCCGGCAAATGCGGCGGCCGGTGCGCGCTGCGGCGGGTGGCGAAAGGTCATTCAGGCTCGAAGCTGGGGAGATCCAGACCACATTGGCCGGCATCCCGATTCTCGGATTTGGCGGTCATGGCGACGGCCAATCCACGCTCCTCGAGCCTGAAGAATCGTATCATAATCCGGGCGCGGTCCCGTGGCAGCTGTGGCGGGCCTTTGACTTGATTGGCGCCATTTTGGGATTGCGAAATCGGAAGAGACTTGACTCCGCTCGAAAAATCAGTACAATTGTTCTATACACCGATGGGCGCAAGTTACGCTTTGACCGGTCGCCCAGGCCGGAACCGAATCCCACCCCCATCGGGAAGGAGACTAAGATGTTCCACAAAGTTATCCTCGTCGGCAACCTGGGTCGCGACCCCGAAATGCGCTATACTCCCAGCGGTCAGGCTGTCACCAATCTCAACGTTGCCACCAACCGCAAGTACACCAACAGCAACGGAGAATCAGTCGAAGAGACGATCTGGTTCCGCGTAGCGGTCTGGGGGCGCCAGGCAGAGGCCTGCCATCAGTACCTGCGCAAGGGGCGCCAGGTGTTGGTAGAAGGTCGCCTGCAGGGGGATGAGAACGGGAACCCTCGCATCTGGAATTGGCAAGATGGAACCCCGGCGGCTTCGTTTGAGGTCAACGCGCAGACGGTGCGCTTCCTCGGTGGTCGCGATGATACCGGGGGTGACTACAGTTCGGACGACTCCAGCTTTGCCGGGGCGCCCGAAACCGAAGACGAAATCCCCTTCTAAGCACCGGTTACCGGTGGCCCGAAGCCGGCCCATCGCCGGCTTCGGGCTTTCCCTTTGGAGACAACCCGATGTCATCAAATCCCCAAGAAACTCCGGCGAGCGGCCGGCTTCGCTTTCGCGTCCCGGCTGACCTCGAGCCGACCTACGCCAATCTGGCGGCCATCACCCATTCGGCCTCCGAAATCTTGATCGATTTTGCCCAGGTGATGCCTCAAGTGCCCGAGGCGCGGGTCAAGAGCCGAATCGTGCTCACCCCGATGAACGCCAAGCTTCTGTTGAACGCGCTCGGCGAACACCTGTCACGGTTTGAGGCCCAGCACGGCGAAATCCACGTGCCGGAGAGATCCTCCCTGGCCGAGCACTTGTTCGGTCAATCGAAACCAGACAAGGATGACGACCAAGAAAACGAGGGGGAGGGAGCATAGGTGATGGACGCCCTGGAAGACATTGTTGACCGGATCCGTGAACACCTTGATGAGAAGAACGCCGCCCGCGATCGGGCCCTGAAACAATCGCGCACCGTCATCCGCCACTGCTCTTTGGCAATCCGGGCTGTGCATCGTGATGAGAAGGACGTGGCCGCCGATCACTTGGCCCAGGCCAAAGCGCTGGTGGATGAACTGCAAGAGGATCTGAAACCTTACCCGGATCTCTATCATGCCGGGTACACGCGAGACGCGCTCAAAGAATTCAGCGAAGCCAACATCACGGCGGCTTTGGTAGCCGGGGAGCCACTGCCCACACCTGAAGAGCTGCGGGTGGAATTTGCTGCTTATCTGGGCGGCCTGGGCGAGGCGGCCGGCGAGCTGCGCCGGCGGGTCCTCGACCTGATGCGCCGCAGCCGGGCCGAGGAAGGTGAGCGCCTGCTCTCCTCCATGGAAGATATCTACGGGATGTTGGTGACGGTCGACTATCCAGATGCCATCACGGGAGGGTTGCGGCGTATTACAGATATGGTGCGCGGGGTCACGGAGCGGACGCGCGGTGACCTGACGACCCATACTCAGCAGGCCGAACTGATGAAGGCCCTTCGGTCGGTTGAAGATCGTCTGAAATGAAGTTGCATGCGTGTTATTCGGGCGTCTGAGCTCGTCACCTACGTCTACTGCCATCGGGCCTGGTGGTACCAATCCGAAAACATCCCCTCCGCCAACGTCGCGTGGCTGGAAGCCGGTCATGCGATGCACGAAAGGCACGGGCGACAGGTCATCGTGTCGGGCTTGATGCGTCTGATCGGGTTCGGCTTGATTCTGACCGGGCTGGCCGTGGCCGCCGCCGTGCTCGTGTCCGGCTGGCTTGGATGAAACGATGATTTCCGCTCTGCTTCTCGTGCTGGTAGGCATGGGCCTGCTCTTATGGGCCAGTCGCCGCCGGCGATCAGCGGGACTTCCTCCGGGACGCGTGGTCTACATGGACATGCGGGAAACGGATCGGCAGCGCACGCCGCTGTTCGACGCAGGGGTGCAACTCACCGGCCGTCCTGATTTTCTGGTGCAAGCCGGCGGGAATCGTGTCCCTGTCGAAGTCAAGTCTGCCAGAGCGCCGGTGGTCCCCTACCGCGGCCATATCCTCCAGCTGGCGGCCTACTGCTTCCTCACCGAAGCCGTCTACGGGGAGCGGCCGTCCCATGGCGTCCTGCGCTACCAGGATCGGTCCGTGGCTGTGGACTACACACACGATCTGGAGAACGAAATGTTGGACGTGCTGGCAGCTATGCGCCGTCAGGAGGGGTTGGAGCTGGGCCGATCACACTCGTCCGTCAACCGCTGCCGTGCCTGCGGCTATCGGGACGAATGCGAGCAAAGCCTGGTATGAGCGGCCCCAGCCCAGCGCATATAATAGCAACCATGGATCCTTCACCCCCACGCAAAGTCGTGATTATCACGCATCCTCAAGCGCCAGAGGCAGTAGACCTTCTGTCAGATCTCACCAGCTTCCTGCAGGACCGATCTGTCGACGTGTTGACCTCGTCCATGGCCCAGGATGCCTCGGACCAAGCGCTCCTGGATGGCGCAACGGACATGGTCATCGCTGTGGGCGGCGACGGGACGATGCTGCGCGCCGGCTCTCTGGGCGCAGCGTCAAGGACGCCTGTCCTAGGGATCAATCTGGGCCGACTGGGCTTCTTGGTGGAAGTCGGTCGAGAGGGCTGGCAGCCGGCCCTGGAGCGGGTCCTGGCGGGCGATTTTTGGCTGGAGGCGCGGATGCGCCTGCACGCCGAATTGGTTCGGGAAGGCAAGGTCGTGGAGACCTGGAATGCGCTCAACGAATGTGTCGTTGGCAGGGGCGATGTGGCGCGGCCGATCCGTGTCTCCGCCGAAGTCGACGATCGCACCCTGGCTCGCTACGTCGCCGACGCCTTGATCTGCGCCACGGCAACGGGCTCAACGGCCTATGCCCTCGCCGCAGGGGGACCGATCCTGCCACCCGAACTTCGCAATCTGGTCCTTGTGCCTGTGGCGCCGCATCTCTCCCTGGACCGGGCGATCGTGCTGCCGGAAGGAAGCCGCGTTCACATTGGATTGGATGTTGACCACGAGGCGTCATTCGGCGTGGATGGTCAGAATTCCATCCCTGTCCGAGGCGGAGATGAGATTCGAGTCCGTGCATCGGAACATGACGTATATTTTGTGCGCCTGCAGGACCGAGGCTATTTCTTCAGAAATCTGATATCGCATATGGATCATTTTCCGCAGTAGGGGAGCGAGATGGCCGAATTGGCGCTGGTATGTGCCAACCACCCCGATCGCGAGACCAGCCTGCGCTGCAATAAATGTGGAAAGCTGATCTGCAGCCAGTGCGCGGTGCGCACGCCGGTGGGCTACCGGTGCAAGGAATGTGTTCGGGGCCAACAGAAGATCTTCGAGACGGCAGTCGGGTTGGACTACGCGGTAGCTGTTATCCTGGCAGCCATCGGCGTGGCGGTGGCAGTGGGCGTGCTCAACTTCATCGGCTTTTGGGGGTTGCTGGTGGCGCCGATTGCCGGCGGTGGGCTGGCGGAAATCATCCGTTGGGCCGTTCGCAGGCGACGCGGCCGGCGACTGCCTCGGGCGGCGGCTATCGGCGGCGCGGCGGGGGTGCTTCCCCATCTGGTCTTCCCCATCGTCAGCTTGGTCCTGGTGGTGGGCGGCGGGGTGGGATCGTCGCAAGCCCTCCTCGGGATCTTGTTTGGTACGCTGTGGCCCTTGGCGAGTGGTGCCATCATGATCAGCACCCTCTACTACCGGCTGAGGGGGATTCGCTTCTAGCCACCGACATGCTTTCAGACCTCACGATACGCAACTTCGCCATTATCGATGATTTACAGCTTTCTCTCGGAGAAGGCCTTTCGATCTTCACCGGCGAAACCGGAGCGGGCAAGTCGATTATCGTCGATGCCCTTGAACTGCTTCTGGGTGGACGAGCAGACACCACGGCCGTCCGCGCCGGGGCTGAGATGGCCCTTATCGAAGGTGGTTTTCGCCTGGACACTCCCATACGCGATGCGGTGGCGGGCATCTTGGAGCGGGAAGCCCTGCTGGATGATCCGGGTTATGTGACCCTGGCACGGGAGATTCGCCTCGAAGGCCGGAACATTTGTCGCGTCAACGGGCGGGTGGTGAACCTGGGCTTGCTCAGAGAATTGGGCGAGTTTCTGGTGGACGTGCACGGCCAATCGGAACACCTAAGTCTGCTCCACGTCGGCCATCACCTGCGCCTGCTGGATCGCTACGCAGGTCTCGAGGACGCGGTCGACGGGTACCGCGAAGTGTTCAGCCAGCTGCGTGAGGTGGAGCACCAGCTCACGGCGCTGCGCCAAAACGAACAGGACAGCGAGCGGCGAGCGGATCTGTTGGCCTTCCAAATCAACGAAATCGAAGCCGCCGCCCTGGAACCGGGCGAGGAGCAGGCCCTGGTCGAGGAGCGGGCACGACTGGCCAACGCTGAGCGCTTGGCTTTGCTTTGTGAACAGGCCATGGCCGCATTGGAAGAGGGCATCCACGGCGAATACTCGGCCTCGGACCTATTGGGCCAGGCGGTGGAAGCGATCGATGATCTCTCCAACATTGACCCGAGCCTATCCCCAACCCAGGCGGAAGCCCAGGCCCTGCTGGAGCAGCTTGGCGACCTGACCCGCCGTCTTCGAATCTACCGCGATTCGGTTGAATTCAATCCCAGCCGGCTGGATGAAGTGGAAGAACGGGTGGCGTTGATCCGTGATTTGTCGCGCAAGTACGGAGGCAGCGAAGACGCCATTCTGGCCCACGCCGCGCGTGCGCGGGAGCAACTGGAGTCAATCACACACGCCAGCGAGCGGCTTGAGGATCTGGCGCGCCAGCGTGATGAGCTGCTGCGGAAGGTGGGCGCCCTGGGCGCCGGGCTGACCGCATCCCGCCTGGCGGCTGGCGAGAACTTGGCTGAGGCGATTGGGTCGGAACTGCAGGCGCTGAACATGGACGGCGCCGAGTTCGCTGTGGAGATCTCGGCGCGAGAGACCCCCGATGGGGTGCCGGTGGACGGCCGCCGGCTGGCGTATACGGCCAACGGTCTTGACCAGATTGAGTTCATGGTCGCCCCAAATCCAGGCGAGGGCCACAAGCCCTTGGTGAAGATCGCCTCCGGGGGCGAGACATCGCGCTTGATGCTCGGCCTGAAAGGCGTGTTGGCCACTGCTGACGAGACGCCAACTCTGATATTCGATGAAATCGACCAGGGCATCGGCGGTCGTGTGGGCGCCATCGTGGGCCAGAAGCTTTGGACACTGGCTCAATCCCACCAGGTGCTGTGCATCACGCATTTGCCGCAGTTGGCAGCCTTCGGCGACCGGCACTTCAAGGTTGAAAAGGTCATCCGTTCAGGCCGCACGATCACCGTTGTTCGGCCCTTGGAAGGCGAGACTCGAAATGCGGAGCTGGCACAGATGTTGGGCGGGGAGTCCGAACCCAACCTGGAGAGCGCGCGCCAGCTGCTGAAAGGGGCTGCCGCAGCCAAAACCGCAGGCGATTCCGAGGCCGGACCATTGTGAAGACTTTCACAATCAAAATCTGGTTGGGATGAGACGCGAAACGCCCCCGCCAACTGGCGGGGGCGTTATCTATCCATGGTATGGGTTCTATCAGAAGTCTCAGGCAGAGACTTCTTCGGTGACCTCAACCGGGGCGCTCTTGTCCGGGGGCCGGAAGATGACCTCGCCCTCGACCTCGTCCAGGTCGACCACGACGGTATCTCCTTCGGAGAATTCACCGCGCAGCAGCTTGATCGAGAGCGGACTCTCGACGTGCTTCTGGAGGGCGCGCCTCAGTGGTCGGGCGCCGAACATCGGGTCGTAGCCTTCCTTGGCCAGCCACGACCGAGCGGGGTCGGTGAGTTCGACGAGCAGGCCGTTCTCAGCCAGGCGCCCGCGAATCTCGTCCATCTGCAGATCGACAATCTCCAGCATCTGCTCGGGCGAAAGCGGCGAGAAGATGATGATCTCGTCGATCCGATTCAAGAACTCGGGACGGAATGTGTCACGGAGCGCCTTTTCGATCTTCTCATCGCCCTCGTGTGCCTGGTCTTCAGAATCGGCTCGCAAGAACCCCAGGGTGCCGCCCTTGGTCACGAATTCGGTGCCCAGGTTGGAGGTCATGATCAGGACCGTGTTGCGGAAGTCCACCAGCCGGCCCTGGCCATCGGTCAGGCGACCGTCGTCCAAGATTTGCAGCAGCGAATTCCAGACTTCAGGGTGGGCCTTCTCGATCTCGTCGAAGAGGATCACTCGGTAGGGGCGGCGCCGCACGGCTTCGGTAAGTTGACCGCCTTCTTCGTAGCCGACATACCCTGGAGGCGCCCCGAAGAGCCGGGAGGCCGTATGCTGTTCGCGATACTCACTCATATCGACGCGAACCACCGCATCCTCATCGTCGAACAAGAATTCCGCCAGCGCTTTGGCCAGCTCGGTCTTGCCCACGCCGGATGAGCCCAAAAAGATGAACGAGCCGATCGGACGACGCGGATCTTTCAGGCCGGCTCGCGCCCGGCGGATGGCATCTGCCAGCGCGTGGATGGCTTCGTCCTGCCCCACGATGCGCTCATGGAGCCGTTCCTCCATGTGCAGCAGCTTCTCGGCTTCTGTTTCCAACATCTGGCTCACCGGAATGCCGGTCCATTGGGCCACGACTTCAGCGATGTCGTGTTCGTCGACCACTTCGTCCAGCTGGTGTTCCGACTCCCAGGCGTCGCGCTTTTCTTTGAATTCGGTCTCGAGCCGCAGCCGCTGGGCTTTCATATCGGCGGCGCGCTCATAATCACGTTCCAGTCCGGCCTGCTCTTCCTCGGCCAATATGCGGTCGATCTCGGTCTTGAGTTCCTTGAGTTCGGAAGGAAGCGAGTAGAGGGCGATGCGCAGCTTGGCAGCCGCTTCGTCGATCAGGTCGATGGCCTTGTCGGGCAGCGATCGGCCGGAGACATAGCGGTGTGAGAGCTTGGCAGCCGCCACAAGGGCGGCATCGGAGAAGTGCACCTTGTGATGGGCCTCGTAGCGATCTCGCAGCCCCTTGAGCATCTCGATGGTCTCGTCCACCGTCGGTTCGTCCACATAGACGGAGGCGAAGCGCCGTTCGAGGGCGGCGTCCTTCTCAATATGCTTCTGATACTCGTCGAGGGTGGTGGCGCCGATGCACTGCAGTTCGCCGCGCGCCAGCGCCGGCTTGAGCATATTGGAGGCATCCATGGCGCCTTGGGCCGATCCCGCACCGACGACGGTGTGGAGCTCGTCGATCATCAGGATGATTTCGCCTTCTGAGCGCTCAATCTCCTCCATGGAGGCCTTCAGCCGCTCTTCGAACTCACCCCGGAAACGCGAGCCGGCGATCATGGCGCCCAGGTCGAGCTGGACGACGCGCTTGCCCATCAGGATTTCAGGGACATCGTTGGTGGCGATCTTCTGCGCCAGGCCCTCGACGATGGCTGTCTTGCCCACGCCGGCCTCGCCGATCAGCACAGGGTTGTTCTTTGTGCGGCGGGAAAGGATCTGGATGACGCGCAGGATTTCGTCGTCGCGCCCGATGACCGGGTCAAGCTTGCCTTCCTTGGCCAGCTGGGTCAGGTCGCGCGAGTACTTCTCCAGCGTACGATAGCGAGATTCCGCCTTGCGGTCGGTGACCCGCTGTCCGCCGCGTATGTCCTTGATGGCATCGTAGACACGGTCCTTGGTGATGCCCTCCTCCGACAGCAGCCTGGCGATGGCCGTGTTGCGCTCGGAAAGGATCGCCAGAAACAGGTGTTCGGTGGAGATGTACTCATCCTTGAGGCGGTTGGCTTCTTCGTTGGCCATATCCACTACGCGCTTGACGCGCGGGGTAATGAAGATCTGGCCGGCGCCGCCGCCGTAGATGTTGGCTTTGGGACTGCTGCGCAGCTGCTGGTCGATGCGATCAGCTAACTGCTCGATTTCAATGTTGAGGCGCTCCAGGATCTGAGGAATCACACCCTGGGGCTGCTCGATAAGCGCCAGCAGAATGTGTTCGGTGTCGATTTGATTGTGCCCATAGCGTTGGATAATCTCCGCCGCCCGCTGGGCAGCGTCCTGGGCACGCTCGGTGAAGCGATCGAATCGCATCATGGGACGTACCTTCCCTTCAAAAGTGCGTGCCCAGGCCTTCCCGAGCACGCTTCGAGGCGATTATAACATCGGGCTCATCCTGAGACCCGCCTCGGCGCGTTAGAAATGTATATGAGTTTTTCCAGCCCAGACAAGGCCATTCGAATGCCATGATGGCCAGGATACGCCTATGTTGGAGAGTGCAAGTCCCGCGCCAGCAGGTGCTGCTGACAAAGAAAGAGCCGCCTATTTGGCGGCTCAAGGGATCGTTTAAGTTGAGCGCGGGATACGGCAGCTACTGGGTCAGCTCCACCTGAGCCGGTTCCCGGAAGGCGAAATTCTCGTTGTCGTTGTAGATGATGTGCATGTCCGCTGTGCCGCTCATGTCGACGATGTTGCCAATCACCTGTGAATGAAAGCCATCCGCCGAACCGGTCCCGTTGATCTGCACCTCGGCGCTGGGGATGAACATTGTGCCGGTGAATGACGACCCCGAGTCCCCGTTAATGGTAGCCATGCTGGTGTTGGATGGGTCCTGGTAGATCAGCATGTTGGCATACTCGCCGTCGTCCGGCGCGTCCAAGGTTAAGCGTTGCCGAGCCATTCCAACTGATGTCGCCCGACTCGAGATAGATCAACACGTCTTGGCCGGTGATGTTCGTCCCGCTATTGACCGAGAAGCCGCCGCTGACGCAGTAGATGCCAGATTCAAGGGTCCAGGTGCCGCCGTGGAAGTTGAAGTCGGACGTGTTTCCCGGGGTCATTGTTTTCGATCCGTCGGCGTTGGTCGTAGTGGTGGAGCTGCCACCGCACGATGGCGTCGGCACGATGGGGGTCTCGATCTGCGGGAACCCGCCCAGTGGGGTGGGGTTGACGATGGCCCCGCCGCTGATCTCGAAGCCGCCCACCACGTGAATGTAAGTATCCACATCGAGGACATTACTACCGCTGGCCTTGAAGGCACAATCTGGATGATCCGAGTTGACGAAGATTCCGCTGCCGTCGATCTCGGTGTGGTTGTTGCCGTGGCTCCACACCACAGAACAACCGCTCTTGGCCAGGCCGACCATGGCATCGCCGCTGAGGAACGGCTCGACGGTGGCCGGCTTGGCGTGGGCGATGGCCGTGACGGTGTTCTCGAGGTCGCCCGAGTAGACAAAGTGGGCGAAAACGCTGTCGACCTTGGAGCGGATCTTGACCTCGACGTAGTTGTTGTCGCCGGCGTAGGGGCCGTCTACTGGCGGCCAATACACGTTGACCCAATTGCGCACACCGTCGTTGTCGTACTCGTTGTCGGCCACGCGGGCGTAGGCGATGGGAACCGGGTTGTTTCCCTGCAGAATGGCCAGGGCGCCGGCCAGAGAACCGGCATCGGCAGCATTCTGGGCATGCCGGCGGTCGGAGTAGAGAATCCCGCCGTCAATGGCCAGGCCGGAGAAGCCGAGCAGAACGATGAAGCTCAGCGCCAAGATAATGATCGACTGGCCCGATTGAGATGTACGCCCCAGAAACTTCATCAACAACCCATTCTCCTCATTCCCCGCCCTATCCGATCGACACACATCACGGGCAGGCCGGGGACAAAATCGTATTGACCACTGTGGCGCTCAACGGCAGGGTCTGGCTGCCGGCGATCGATCCGATGAATGGCGTCAGCAGGGTGTAGCTGTAATCCACTTTGACTTTGATCCCGCCGCCGCGGCAGTTCTTCACCAGGATGTCGGTGGCCACGGTCGATGCGTTCCAATCGACGACGCCGCCCGGGCTCTCGCCGACCACCCGATCGATGATCCCGCTGGTGTCTGTGGGGTGGATCGAACCGTAGGCGGCGCCCTCGGCGGCGGCATCGCGCAGCGAAAGATATGTGTAGTACGCACGCCCAATGTCCAGCACGCCGGCCATGAGCATCAGGAGCATGGTCAAGGAGATCGCCATTTCGACCAGACTCTGGCCCCTCTGCCCGATAGACGTTCGACATCGGCGGGTCGTTGCGCTCTTCTCGCAAGGTATCAGGGCTCTGTGTCTCATGGGCAAGTCACCGTGGAGGTATTGGACGGCGCGCTTTCGTGGCCGCTTCGGATAGAGACCACGTAATATGTGCGGGTGGTGTCGCCCGATGGCAGGACGTCGCAGTTGTTGCAGGCCGGATTGCTGTCAATGGCGATCTGGATCACCGGGGTCGGGTCGACGCGGTAGATGGCGAAATAGTCCAACCCAGAAATGAAGGTCCAATCAAAAGAGACCTTGCTGTTGGCGCAGTTGATGCTGGCCACGAAGTTCTGCGGCACAGGCAGCGGGGTCGGGCTCGGGGGCAGCGTGTTGGTGATGGTGGGAGTCAGCGATGGCCCGGCCGTGGCCGTGGCGGTAGCCGTGGGCGTATTGCTTGGGGTGGGTGTGTTGGTTGCCGTCCAGGCCGGGTTGGGTGTGTTGGTGGGTGTCTCCGTCACCATCGGTCCGCCCAAGGTGGCGGTCGGGCCGGCGTCGATTTCCTTCAAGATCGTGCGGGCAGTCATAGATGTGATGGTATGGACCGGGATATTGACCAGTGGCACGATCGGTTCATAGTGGGCGTTGACCCGTACCATCACCCGGTCCCCCAGCGCAATTGAGCCCGGGATGGGGTGGCTATCACATGTGGCGATGACCGAGCTGGTGTCTCCATGATCGAAAGTGATCTGAATATCAGAGTCGCCCAATGTAGTCAGAACAGACATGCGCTTCGCTGCGGCCCGCATGCCGGCGCAATCCAAATACCTGGGGGTCCCGGAGCCGTTGTCGCCCACGGATGCCCCATAACGGGCGGCCTCGCGCGAGGCGGATGTCACCATACTGTAAATAGCAAACAGACGCCCAAACTCGACCACGCCCAAGGTGATCAAGAGCAACACCGGCAGCACCAGCATGAACTCGACCAGTCCCTGGCCGCGATGGCGCCAGGCGGTTCTTCTTTCACGTGAATGCTGACTTTTTGCACCAGTACCCAAATCCATATTCCTACTCTAAGCGATTGTGCCGGGGGTCTCTCTTTACAGTTTCGTAACAGTGGGAGGGCACTTTGGTCCTCCCATGGACAGATCCAAGCAGGGCCATCAATAGATCCCCCCGCCCGTTACCCCATAATGAAAAGACCCGCACTCAGGCCTCAGGCCGTTGCACGGGTTGACGCGAAGCTGCAAGTTGAGATCAGCTTCTTCCACACTCAACTCGGCAGCTGGCAGTCCTAGCCCGTGGTTCTGGCAGTAGACCCTTTAGCTTTGCGCCGCCATCTTTCGATGACTTTGCCTTTTCGGTGAGTCGCTATTCTGTTGGTAAGATCCTAACCTATAAAACGGTGGCTGGGGGGTGGTGTTACCCGGAAGGGGGTGGCTCTTAAGTACCAGACAGGGACCCAATCTCCAGCGCCTGGCAAGTTGTTGCCGGGCACCATTTAGCTTAGAATAGACCGGCCTGGGGGGAATTGACGAATTGTCGACCCCACCGGGAGTTCTCCAGCACCGAGGGTGGGCAAAGCACCCGCACGCACCCTTCGTCATAGGCTGTACGCCGAACTCACAACCGCAACCGCGAGCCTGCCCAAATGATCACAAAATCCACGCGATGGCTGTCCGTCATCCTCGTCACTCTTACGTCCATTGGCCTGCCTATCGCCGGTTGGAACGTCGCCCCGGCCGAGGCCAGGCCCCTGTCTGCGGCTGTCCCGTCTGTCAGCCTGTCGCTGCCTGGCTCTCCCTTCATCGGCAGCGACATTTCGTTTGACGTCACCTTCGATAACACCGGCGACACCACCGGCTACGGGCCGTTCATCGACTTGGTGTTCCCCGTCAACGGGGCCGATGGCCTGGCCGGCACCGACACGCCGGATGGACTGAGCTTCACCAGCGCCACCTATCTGGGGACGGCGCTGACCACCACCAGCCTGACCTTTCCGGATGACGGCGGCGGAACGGGCTGTGTCGCTCATCCCTATGCGCGCGACACAAGCGGGGCCTATCTCCAGGTCTGCGGGACAACGGGTGACACGCTGGTTGTGGTTCTGCTCCCGTTCGGTTCGGTGACCCCGGCGCAGCCGGCGATGACCGTCACCGTCGGGGCGCACCTCAGCAACCTGGCCGACTTGGGTACGTCACTCAGTCTGCATGCCAGGGGCGGCTTCCAGTTTGGACAGACGCCCTTGGATGACTGGTGCTGTGATGCGGTGATTGTCAGCAACGGAAGCACCAACAGCAACGCCTGGCCCAGTTCATCGCTCACGCCCAGCCTGATCACCATCAACAAGACCTACAACGGACCCGAAGACGAAACCGCCACCGGCCCCAACTACCCGCGGCGCTACACAGTTAACGTCGATATCCCGGCCGGCCAGACAGTCACCGACCTGGACGTGACCGATAGCCTGCCAGACAATCTGGCCTTTCTGAGCGTGGTCTCGGTCTCGGCCGGCGGCGTGGTGACCACCACGCCCGCCGTTGGGGTGGCCGCCAATCCGCCGGACAACTTGGTCGTGGCCAACTTTGCCTCGGTGACCGGAACGTCTTCGGGGTCCGACGCGTCGATGGTGATCGAGTATTTCGTCCCCGATCTGGACGCCAACGGCAGCCCGGTGATCAACGCCACCTCGGGCGCCTCGGTCAAATCGGATGACAACGCCAGCGCCGTCGGCACGTGGACGCCGCTAGACACGCGCGATTCGGGGTCGCCGGACAACGCCGTGGCCAACCCGCCGGGGCCGGAGCACACCCTGAACGATCGCAGCCTGGCCATCCAAAAAGGCGCCAACATCGTGGCCGACACCGGGGCAGCCGGGGCCAGCCCGGGCGACACGGTTCAGTACACACTGGACGTTCAGGTCTCGGACTACTTCACCTTCGGCGACCTCGAGATCACGGATGTCTTCTCAGATGGTCAGCACTTTGACAGCAGCTTCACGCCCACCCTGAGCGTCACCGAGCGCGGTACCGCCAACAGCGGCTCGTTCATCGTCGGCACGGATCTGATCGTGGACACCAGTCAGATCGGGAACGATACCTCTCCGGCAACCGACGGCAGCACGACCCTCAATTTCCATCTTTCCCAAGCGTTGGCCCGAATTGCCGGCGATGGGATTCTCCAGGGTGGAAGGGCCATCGCGCCCGACGCCGGGCCGGCGACGGTCACGATCGTCTTTCGAACGACCATTCTGGACAATTTCACCGATACCTATCCCTCGGGTGACCCCAGTGTCGACCAGGGCGATATCCTCAACAACGACGTCAGCGCCACCGGCACGGTGCGGGACAATGCGTCTCCCACCACGCTTCTGGGCGGCTCGCCCAGCGACACCAGCGGCGCCAGCCTGACCGTGCCGCGGGGCACGCTTTCGAAATCGATCTATGCGGTCAACGGGTCGACATCGTTCTCGTCGCCGCCGCCCGTGGCGCCCGATGACACCGTGACCTACCGCATCCAGCAAACGCTGGCCACCAGCGACGTTGAAAACCTGGCCTTCACCGACTATCTCCCGCTGCCGGTGTTCCTCTCGACCGAAGTCACCACGTTCAACGATGTGCAGTCGGGCTCAGCACCAGCGGCGGGCGAGGCCCAGTTCGGGCCCAACGATACCTTCCGGGCCTATTCGGGGATTGTGCCTTCTGTCACAAGTGACGGGTCTGCCAACAGCGTCACTTTCAGCTATGGGAACTATGACGATCCTCGCAACCAAACCACGGTCGTCGATATCCTGTTCACTGTGACCCTTACCGACACGCCCTACGCCGACGGTTTGTTCCTGACCAATCAAGTGCGCGAGCAAGAGGGGTCGACCAACGCCGGCACCCAGGTCGATGACCAGATCATCCAGATCGTCAGTTCGGAACCCCTGCTCAAGATCACCAAAGGCGTCATCGCCACCGACAACGCCAACGGGACCTTCGATCCCGCTTCGGCCGGGCCAGTCTCTTTTTCGGCGCCTGGGTCCTCGGGCACGCGCTGGTCGGGGACGATCAGCTCTCAGGGTTTGGACTCGACGCCTATTGATTCGAACCTGAGCGATGTCGATGCCAGCGATTTGGTGTCGTTCGCCATCGTGGTGGAGAACTTGGGGTCCGGGCACCGCGGCGCGCATGACATCCGGATCAAGGATGACCTGCCCGCCGGCTACAGCATTCCGAGCGGCGGTCTGAACCTGAGCGTTACGCGCGGCGATGGCGCCGCGTTGAGCTACACGCCCCTCGGTTCATCCGCCACGGATGCCGATCTATTCGACGCCGGGATCGAGCTGGTCGACCCATCTGGTGACGAAGGCGCCTGCCAGGCGTACAGCCTGACGGGCGGGCGCAACATCGCCGTGGTGACCTACGATCTGCAGCTCGACGCCGATGTCGGGCCGTCGCAGACCATCACCAATACGGCCACCGTCTTCAACTATGCCAGCCTGGAGGGCGGCGAGGACTTCACCGGCTCAGACTCGGACTTGACCGACAGCGCCGACGTGACCATCGCCTTTCCGATGGTCGCCAAGACCATCCTGGGCACCAACCAGACCTTCACGTCGGGCAACGACGTGGCCATCGGCGAGCAGGTCCAGTACCAGGTGACGATCACCGTCCCCGAGGGTGAAGCCAGCGACGTCAGCCTGGTGGATACTCTGGACGCAGGTCTGGCCTTTGTCAGCCTCGATGACTTGACGGCCTCGGCTGCGCTCAGCACCGATGTGGCCGGCGGGTTCGCCCAAGTTCTGACGAATGCACAGTCGGCATTGGCCGGCCCCGGCGCAAGCGCAACCTTTGATTTCGGCACGCTGACCAATGCCGATGACGACAACACCGCCCCCGAGACGATCACACTGACCTACACCGTGGTGGTCATCAATGGGGGAAGCAACGACCGCGGAGATACGCGCAACAACGACGCCGAGTACACCTGGACCGCCGCCAGTGAAACTTCAAGCGTCTCAAACTCGGCCCCCAACGTGACCATCGTCGAGCCGACCTTGCAGATCACCAAGACCGCCAACCCGACCAGCGGCGACGCCGACGACGTGATCACCTTCACCATCGATATCGCCCACACCCCGCAAAGTGATAGTGACACTTTTGATGTTGTGTTGAACGACACGCTCCCGGCGGGTATGACCTACGTGCCAGCCTCGCTGACTCACACGGCGGGATTGGCCCCCGATACAGGAACGTTGATCGAGTCGAGCGGGACGATCACGGCCACTTGGACCCAGTTCGCCCTGACCGACACCAGCCAGATCCAGTTTCAGGCGACGCTCGATCGCAGCGTCGAACCGGGGCAGGTGCTGACCAACACCGGCACGATCACCTGGACCAGTTTGCCCGGCGACGTAACCAGCCCCCAGTCGACCCACAATGGATTGTCCACCGAGCGCACGGGCGACACATCCAACCCTGGAGGGGCGGACAACGACTACACCGCCTCCAACGGTGCGGATGTCACCGTTTTCCAGCAGCCGGTCAAGTCGATTGTGGCTACGTCGGAGAGCTTCACCGGGGTGGCCGGCGGCTACGAGCGCGCCGCCATCGGCGAGATCGTGCGCTACCGGTTGGCGTTCCGGCTGGCGGAAGGCACTGCCACCAATCTCCAGTTCCGCGATCAGCTCCCTACCGGCATGCGCTTCCTGGACGATGGCACGGCCAAAGTTGTCTTCGTCTCGGATGGTGGGATCACATCTTCCACGCTTTCCGGGGCAGGCTTGGCGGTGACGGGGGATGAGACCAGCGTAGGATCGATTGCGCCTACGTTTGTCCTTCCAGACTCAGCCGTCTCTCGGCTTACCGGTTCAGACGACGACACCTACGGTAGCGGAACTGATCCGTATTTCAAGTTCGGCAACGTGACCAATCCTGACAACGACACCAATCAGGAATTCGTGGTGGTTGAGTTCAACGCCGTGATGGAGAACATCGCCGGCAATCAGTCCATCAACAACCTCACCGGCGCCGCCACCTCTCCGGCGGTCAACCGAACCGATAGTTTCCAGGCTCTGGTCAACGGCACGGCCAACACCAACTCCAATTCGGTAACGGTCAGGCTGGCGGAGGCCAATCTTTCGAATCTGACCAAGACGGTGAACGTCAGCGGGCCTGACGCCGGCGACACCATCGTCTACACGCTTGCTTTCAGCAATCCGTCGACCGTCAACACGGCCCCCGCTTTCGACGTTCACCTGCTGGACACGCTGGATGGCGACCTGATCTTCCAATCGGTGGCCATCAGCGGTTCAGGCTACGTCAATGCCGTCGACAACTCAATTTCGCCGACGGTCGATGTTTCCATCGACGAGGTGGATCCCGGAGGCTCGGTCAGTGTGCAGGTGACGGCGGTGATCGTCGATGACGCCGCCTTTGGGAGCACCATTCCCAACAGCGCCAGCCTGACCTACACCAGCCTGCCGGGAACCAACGGCACCACCACCAATGACACCGGTTCGAGCACGCCCGGCACACCAGGCTCGGCTACCGGCGAGCGCACCGGAGCCGATGGATCCGGCGGCGCCTTGAACGACTATGCCGACACGGCCTCCCTGGATATGTCGCTGGCCGACCCGGCCATTTCCAAGTCGATTTCGGCAACGTCGGTCAGCAGCACGGGGAGCGGGCAGTTCACGCCTTCGATCACGGACCTGGTGATTGGCGAGGAGGTGACCTTCAACATCACCGTCACCCTGCCGGAGGGGGATGGCCCGGTGACCGTGACCGACAAACTACCCGCGCCGCCGGATGGGGTGCTGCGATTGCTGAGCTCGCAGGTGCTGAGCATCGGGGGCCAAATCAGCGGAAGCTCGTTGAGCGTCGGCGACCCCGGCGTGGCCAGTGATACCGGCAGCGACGGTTTGGACGACCAGTTGGTGTTCGACTTCGGTGACCTGCACAACGAACCGGATGGCGTTCAAGATTCGGCCGATCAGATCACGATTGAGGTCGTCGCCCGGCTGGAGAACGACGCGCTCAACCAGAATGGTGATCTGCTCACCAACCAGGCGACGCTGGACTATGGCACCGACACGCAAAGCGACAGCGCCCAGGTGGAAGTCGTGGAGCCGGGTCTGACGATCACCAAGCTCGCCGACGATGACACGCCCTATCTGGGGCAGACTGTCACCTACACGGTCACCGTCGAGCACTCGGGATCAAGCGCGGCCGATGCCGAGGACATCGTCATCAGCGACACGATCCCGGCTGGGCTGAGCTACGTGCCCGGCTCGGCCAGCTTGCCGGCTGCGCAGGTTGATGAAAGCGGCGCCCCGACGATTGTGTTCACGATTCCTTCGCTCGCGCTGGCCGACAGCAGCACTTCGTTCACCTATCAGGCCACCGTCGATCTGCCCCCATCGGCCAACGTCGGTGACGTGTTCACCAATGCGCCATCGATGCAATGGACGTCGATCTCGGGAGATGACACCAACGAGCGAAGCGGGGCCGGCGGGGTGAATGACTACTCGGACTCGACCAGCGAGTCGGTGACCGTGACCGGGATTGACCTGCAGCTGTTCAAGACCGACGGCGGCATCACGGCTGCGCCGGGTGACGTCATTGTATACACCCTGACGGTGAACAACGTGGGCAATGCGGATGCGTCCGGTGTGACGGTCAGCGAAACCGTGCCCGACAACACCACTTTTGTCCCAGCCTCGAGCACCCCCGGCTGGTCGTGCGCCGGCGGGGGCACGGCGGGGTCGGCCTGCAGCTTCTCGGTCGCCGGTGGGGTAGCCGCCTCGGGGTCGACCGATGTTGATTTTGCTGTGCAGGTGGTCGACCCGGCGCCGGCGGGGCTGGAGCAGATCGACAACGAGGCCAGCGTTTCAGATGACGGCACCCATGGGACGGAACCCACCCCATCCGACAACGCCGATACCGAAGTCACCCCTGTTGATGCCGTCCCCGATCTGACCATCACCAAAGACGACGGCCTGGATATCGTCTCTCCTGGGACGACGCTGGTGTTTCAAATGACAGTGCAGAACGTTGGGGATCAGGATGCGACCGGCGTGGAGGTCACCGACACCATTCCGGCCAACACGACCTTCGATTCGGGGGGGAGCACGCCCGGTTGGGGCTGTGTCCCGGACAGCTCGCCGGGCAGCTTGTGCACATACACTATCGGCGACTTCGCGTCCGGCGCATCTCTGAACCTGGTCTTCACCCTGATCGTGGATGACCCACTGGATGCCAGCGTGTCTCAGATCCCCAACACGGTGACCGTCGCCGACGACGGGTCCAATGGGCCGGAGCCGACGCCGGAGAACAACACGGCTACAGACACCGACAACATCGTCAGCCTGCCCAAGGTGGACCTGACCAAGACGCTGGTCGCTACCAACCAGGCCTTCAGCTCTGGCTCAGATGTGGCGATTGGAGAAATCCTGACCTACGAGATCGTGATGACGTTGCCTCACGGGACGATGCAGGACGCCTCGCTGACGGATGTTCTGGAGCGCGGTCTGGCGTTTGTCGGCTGCGAGAGCCTGGTGACATCTTCGAACGGTTTGACATCTTCGCCCAACGACTTCGACACGATCTGCAGCAGCCCGACCGTCGGGGCCGAGCCATCCAGCAGCAGCGATCCTACCGACCAGGGCAGGCGGGTCGTGTTTGCGTTCGGTGCGTTGACCAACAACGACGCGGACAACGCCACCCTGACGCTGCGCTACCAGGTGGTGGCGCTGGACTCGGCCGTGAATGTGCGTGGCGGTGCCTTGGGCAACCGGGTCGACTGGACGTGGCGCGGCGGATCGCTTCAGAGAGCAGCCGAGCGCGTGACCTTGATTGAACCCACGTTGGCTCTGCACAAGTCACCGTCGCCAAGGGTCCTGCCGCCGGGTGATCAGGTCACCTTCACCCTGACCATCGAACATACGTCCTCCAGCGACGCCGATGCCTTCGACCTCGAGTTGGCCGACGTCCTTCCGGTGGACCTTACCTACGTCCCCGGCTCGCTCAGCTGGACCGGCGTGGGTGTGGCGCCGGAGTCCCTGGTCGACAGCGGTGCCCCGACGCTGAACGCTGCATGGTCGAACTTCCCGCTGGGAAGCACGAGCGAGATCGAGTTCAGGGCGGTTTTGGGCGATATCCGTCCGGGGGAGCGGGTGCGGAACCAGGCCAGCTTGGAGTGGACCAGCCTGCCCGACGACGTTTCCAGTCCGCAATCCACGTTCAACGCGCTCTCGACCGAGCGTCGCTTCGATCCGGGTTCAACGGTAGACGTTTACCAGGTGACCGGGGCGGCGAATATCCGTGCGCCCGAATTGCCTGCCACTGGATTCGCCCCTGGACAGGTGACCGATCTGCCTCGGATGCCTCAGGGTGCCAGCCAGGGCCCAACGGACGGGATGGTGCTCGGTATCCCGAGTCTGGGCGTACGGCTTCCGATTGTGGGGGTGCCGCTCAGCGCCTCGGGATGGAACCTGACCTGGCTCGGCGAGGATGCCGGCTACTTGGAGGGGACTGCCTATCCAACGCATGCCGGCAACACCGCGCTGACCGGGCACGTCTACGGTGCAGACGGCCTGCCAGGTCCTTTCTACCATCTGCCGGATTTGGCCTGGGGAGATGAAATCCGAATCACGTCCGGCGGTGCGGTCTATGTCTATCAGGTGCGCCAACTGCGGTCGGTGGCCCCGGATGACCTGAGTGTCCTGCACCACGAGGAGCGGGATTGGCTAACCCTGCTCACATGCGAGGGCTTCGATCAGAGGTCAGGGTCCTACGCTAAGCGCCTGGCCGTCCGCGCAGTGCTCATCCGCGTGGTTCCTGCCGACGATTCGCGCTAGCTGGGACGCGGCAAGGTTACCTCAAAGATCAGGCTCGCAGCACGCCGATGGCCATGCCATCTCCGGCCGGGAAGATGGTGGAAAACAGCCTTTCATCCGCCGCCAGTTGGCGGATGAACTCGCGAGTGGCGACCACGCGTTGATCGGTTTCGTGAGTGTCGAGCAGCGCGCCCTTGCGAAAAGCATTGTGCGCCGCGAGGACGCCTCCGGGGCGCAGATTGCGTAGCGTCCAGTCCAGATAGTCTGGATAGCCTTCTTTCTCGGCATCGATGAAAACAAAGTCAAAGGGTCCTAAGTTGGATAGATCCTGAAGGACCTGGTGGGCGTCACCTATGCGGATCTCGACCCTGTCCGCCACACCGGCCAGCTCGAAGTGCTCGCGGGCGACGTCGGCATGCTTGGGCTCGACTTCAAGCGTGATCAGCTTGCCATCGTCAGGCAGCGCCCGGGCGATCCACGAGCCGCTGTAGCCTCCCAACGTTCCGATTTCAACAACTGAACGTGCCCCACAAGCGGCCACCAGCAACTGCAGGAAGGCGGCTTCCTCGGGGCGAATCATGATCTCCGGCAGTCCCCGGATGGGAATTTGTTGTCGGATCGTCGCCAGAGCGTCGTCTTCTTGGGCGAACGTCTCGGTGATGTACTTCGAGAGAGCATCGTCATAGGTGGTCATGAAACCTCCAAGGATTTCAGGGTCAACTGCGACCCGGGAAATCAAGACCGCTGCCGGAAGGCGAGCGCCTGATGTGATTATATCGGTTGCTCGATCGCGGCCTGGCTCATTACAATTCTGGCATGACCCACAAGTTGGCTGAGGCGCTGCTGGCGTGGTATGCATCTGAGAAACGCGATCTGCCCTGGCGCCATACACGCGATCCGTACGCAGTCTGGATCTCGGAAGTAATGCTCCAGCAGACCCAAGTTGAGACCGTGGTGCCCTACTTCCAGCGTTGGATGGAGCGCTATCCATCTCTCCAGGCACTGGCTGAGGCGCCGATCGATGACGTGCTAAACCTGTGGGAAGGCTTGGGCTACTATCGTCGTGCCCACGCACTGCACCGGGCCGCCCGAGAACGACGCGCGGCTGGATATGACTCGCTGCCGGACACGGTCACCGAATTGGAATTGCTGCCGGGCATTGGACCCTATACGGCGCGTGCCGTGGCTGCGATTGCCTTTGGCGCCGATGTGCTGGCCCTGGACGGCAACTTGCGCCGGGTACTGGCACGGCTTTTCAATGTCGAGCTGGATATCTCGACGGCTGATGGCGAGCGGAAGCTCCGCCAATTGGGCGAATCCGTGCTCCCAAGGGGGAAGGCCTCAGCCTTCAATCAGGCCCTGATGGATCTCGGCGCCACCGTGTGCGTGGTGAGGGCGCCACGGTGCTCGACCTGCCCGGTGGCTGAGATGTGCGCAGCATTTCAGGCGGGGGTCGAAGAAGAGCGGCCGATTCGGCCCAAGCGAAAAGCAAGGCCACACCGGCGACTTTCGCAAGTGGCACTTTGGCGAAGCGGCAGCGTGCTTGTCGGCCGTCGCCCTCAGCATGGGCTCTTGGCCGGGTTGTGGGCCTTTCCGGGCGAGACGATGATGGACGATGAGGCACCAGAAAGCGCGGCAAGAAGAACGGTAGAAGAGCAGCTACGGATGTCGTGTTCAGAGCTGGGGCGTTTGGGTGAAGTCGAACACGCCTATACCCATTTCACCGTCACGGCCTATGCCTATGTGTGCGATGCGGGGGAGGGGCACCCGACGTCGGATAAGCTGGCTGAGCTCAGCTGGGTCGAGTTGGATTCGCTGCCTGGCCTAGCGATGGGGAAAGTCGACCGGGCCATAGCGCAGCTCCTGACCAACGCATGAATCCCGGCGTGTAAAAAGAAGGGGCCCCGAGAGCTCGGGGCCCCTGGTCTGATTTCCCTACCGCGTATGGACTACGGCGTGGCCGTCGGTTTCGGCGTAGGAGTGAATGTCGGTGTAGGGATAGGGGGAACGGTGAACTGGGTGGTGAAGACGGTCGTATTGTCGGCCGCCGTCAGGATCTCGAGCGAGGCGTCCTTGGCGGCGTACAATCCAAATGGCTCTGGACCGTTGCAGTACAGCCGATCGGGATATTGATCAAGGATTTCACACGCGAAGGGCAGATTGCTGACGTAGGCTTTGTAGTCGCCCTCGACGCCACCGGGGATTTGGACAGTCACCAAGAGCTTGTCGTTGGGTAGGTGGGAAACGGCATAGACGGAAGCAGCGGCGAAATTCGGGCCTTCGGTGGGCGTGATGGTGGGGGTTTCCGTCGGCTCCGGTGTGTCGCTGGGCACAGGCGTTTCGCTGGGGGCAGGTGTGGATGTGGCGACCTCGGGGACCGGTGTCTCCGCCTGTCCGGATTGCGGCGTATCGGTTGCGGCCGGGGGCGCTCCGGCAGGGCCAAAGGGAAGATTGCAGGCCAAGATTCCGGCTGTCAGAAGGGCAAGGGACGAGATGATGGCTGCTGATGGGCGCGAAGTGGACACGGCACGGCTCCTATGATCAAGACGCTGTTTGCCCATTGTAGTGCAATTCAGCGGGATTTCCATTTGCCCGGCCAGTTGCATCGAAGAGCAAAGCGGGGTGAGCGGTTCATATTAATCAGGTTGTTCCGCAAAATCACATGGAGACCATCCATGATGCCGGGTGACTACGGCGTGGCCGACGGTTCCGGGGTTTGCGAAGGAGTTGGGGTCAAGGTGGGCAGAGCGGGGATTGTGAATTCTGTCACAAATACAGAGCCGGCCTGACCGTCGGCGAACAGGGCCAGCTCGGCGGCTTGAGGCTTGTAGTTGACGTAAGGATCCGGGCCCGAGCAGTAAAGACGGTCGAGGTACTGGGGCAGGACCTCGCAATCCAGGTCGGAGGTTCCGACGACCGCCGTGAACGGCCGGCTCAGGAGAGAGGGATGCGACTCCGCGGCCGGCACGGTGATGCTGACCAATAGCCGATGCCCAGACAGCCTGGAGACGCCGTAGACCGATGCCTGCATGAAGGTGCCGGTAACGGTGGGAGTCTGCGTTGGAGGGGCCGGCGGCGGCGTGGCCGTGCTGGTTGTGGTGATGGTTGGCGTTCGCGAAGGGAAAAGGGAGGTTGCACTCGGGCCAGCAACGGCGATGGGGGTCGGATCGAGGGGCGGCGCAGCACAGGCGGCGAGTACCAGGGTGAGGCCGATGGGAGCCAATGATGCGATGCGGGCGATTCGATGTGCGGGCATGAGCTGACCTTCCAAGGCCGTTAATAGTCTGATCATCATCCTAGCGCACAATGGATGGACTGGGGGGACCTGCTTGCCGACGCTAGTCGAGATAGGATGACAGGACCGATGCCCAATCCGAATGATAAATCCGTCAGCGGGACGAAAGTCTTGTGGCTGAGTCTGGCACTGTTGACCTTGGCCGCGTTGGCCTGTGCGGCTGGCGGTGCGGGTGTGGAGACGGGCACACTGACGCCCGCGTCCGCATCGGTGGGCAAGTTGGCCGTGGTCGGGGCCGATCATAATCTTTATGCCATCGACCCGCTATCAGGCGACCAGACCGCGCTAACCGATGATGCCTCGCTCAACCCGAATGGCGAGTCGGTCGTCTATGGGGCCCCGACGTGGGCGCCACGGACGGGGCAGCTGGCTTTCACGCGCACGCGCATCACTGCCGCCGGCGCCCATCTTGTGGATCTGATGGTCAGTTCTGGCCAACCCGGGGGGTCTGCGGCGGCCTTCAGCGACGCGTCCCGAACGCCGTTCTACATTTACTGGTCGCCTGATGGCGAGACCTTGAGCTTCCTGGCATCGGCTGCCGACGGGAGCCTGGGCACCTACCTGTGGCGAGAGGGCAGCGGTGTCGAGGTGCTCGATCGAGGTCAACCCTACTATTGGGTTTGGTCGCCGGATGGGACATACTTCCTTTCTCACGTTGGCGGTTCGGAAGCCGACAATCCAGAGGGCGCGCGCCTGTCTTTGTTCCAGGGCCAGCCCATGCAGGCCAGACACCTGCCCTTGGCCCCGGCGGACTTTCAGGCGCCGGATGTCTCCCCCGACGGGAAGCACGTGTTGGTAGCAAGCCGGCTTTCGAACGGCGCTTCGGCGCTGAACATGTGGGACGTCGAGGGCGGCAGAGAGACTCAGTTGGTCGCGCTTGATGGGCCGGTTGGATTCGGCTGGTCCCCTGCTGGCGATTCGATCGCCCTCCTCACCCTTCCTGGAACGAGCCAAGAGACGTTCGGCTCGCTTGGCTGGGTGGATATGAGCAACATGGACTCACCCCAAGAGATTACGGGTGTCGCCTCCCACGTGGCAGGCTTCTTCTGGTCGCCGCTCGGGGACCGACTGGCGTATCTGGTTCCGGAGCTGGTCAGCCCAGGAAACCAGCAGACGGTCGCCAACCGCCAACAATCCGGCCAGTTGGAGCTCAACCTGTTCGTGGTCGCCGCCAACAGCCGCTCGGCGACGAAGGTTGCCAGCTTCACCCCGACGGAAGATTTCCTGTCAGTCCTGCCATTCTTTGACCAGTATGAGCGCTCAACAACCATCTGGTCGCCCGACGGCAAGCGACTTGTCTTCACGCGCACTGCACAAAGTGGACCGCCAGGTGTGTATGTTGTCGATGCCGACGGAAACAGTTCACCACGCCGAGTCTCTGACGGCAGCTTGGCCGTTTGGTCATGGCGCTGAGATAATTGTTCCTGATTGTGAATATCATCACAAAGCGGTCTAGGAGGGGGATCCGTCGGTCCTGGTGATGGCGCCTTTCTCGGCAATGGGAAGGGCCCATGACCTTGCCTTGACCCCGGCGTGTTGGAATCCCTTGACCATGGCCTCCGCAACCTGAGACGATTCGCCGCCAAATGCGACCACACCCGGGCCGGCTCCGGAGAGGACAACGGCGCGAGCGCCAGCCGAACGCCCGGCGGCTTCCGCTTCTTCGAAACCGGGGATGTGCGCCAGGCGATAGGGCTGGTGCAGCCGATCCCGGGCGGCGAGATCGAGCAAGTTCAAGTCGCCCGTCCGAAGAGCTTCCGTCAGCAAAAGGGCGTGACCGAGATTGAAGGTGGCGTCATCAAGCGAAGCAGAGCCGGGAAGTGCCTGCCGCATCGCCTGAGTCGACAGGCTGATGTCTGGTACGATGACTGTCAGGGTGAAATCGGCCGCCGGAAGCTGGCGCACGATCAGCTCCCCAGAGTCGGAGGCCACCGCGTTCAGGCCGCCGTATAGGCTGGCGGCGGCGTTGTCCGCGTGACCTTCGATTTCGAACACAATACCCAAGATTTGCTCCAGGGAGAGCTCACCGGATACGAGAGCGTTGGCGGCCAGCGCGCCGGCAACGGCTGCGGCAGATGATGAGCCAAGTCCGGAGCCGAGGGGGATGTGGTTGCTGCAGCGGAAAGAAAGGCCTCGACGGCGTTCTCCCAGGCGATCAAACACGGCAAACGCGGCTTGGACCGTAAGGTTGCTGGCATCGAACGGCAAATCGGCACGGCCTTCGCCTTCGATCTCGACCTGCAGGTCGCCATCGGTTTCCGAGAGTTCAAGTTGATTACGAAGTTCGAGGGCCAGGCCTAGGCAGTCGAAGCCGGGACCCAGATTGGCCGTGGAAGCGGGTACGTCTACCGAGACAATCATAGCTCCAGGGCGTCGGCCAGCGCCTGGTCGGTGGCCGGAATGAGCTTGGGTTGCGGCATATGGTCGGTGATGATCTCTGGGTCCTTTAGGCCGTGCCCAGTGCAGATGATCGCCACCTGGCTGCCCTTGAGATCCAATTCCCCGCTCTCGGTCTGAACCATCAGCCCGGCCAGGCCGGCTGCCGAAGCTGGCTCGACCCAAAGCCCTTCCGCCGCCAACATCGTTTGTGCTTTAAGGATTTCCTGGTCAGAAACGGCCACGATTCTCCCGCCGGATTCTCTGGCTGCGGCCAGAGCTTGGTCGCCCCGCGGCAGGTCGTCCAATGCGGATGGCGGTGGCGAGAGTTTCGGGAGAATCCACCGGATGGCCAAGGACCAGCGGGGAAGCCCCATCGGCCTGGACACCCAACAAGCGCGGCAGCGAAGTGCCTGCGTGCGCCTGGTGCTGGCGAAAGCCCATCCAGGCGGCGGTGATGTTTCCGGCATTGCCCACCGGGAGCGCCAGCCAGTCCGGAGCCCGGCCGAGAGTGTCGCAGATTTCAAAGGCCACCGTCTTCTGCCCCTCCAGCCGGAAGGGGTTCACCGAGTTAACCAAGGCCAGGGACTCTGCTTCTGCGGCCTTGCGGACCATGTCAAGGGCGGCATCGAAGGCGCCTTCTATTTGGAGCACACAGGCACCGTAGGCCACGGCGCCGGCGAGCTTCCCGGCGGCGACATGCCCCTTGGGAATGACCACGTAGCAGGGGACGCCGGCGCGGGCGGCATAGGCGGCTGCGCTGGCGGCTGTGTTGCCCGTGCTGGCACAGATCACGGCTTTGGCTCCGCGGTGTACGGCCTCTGTCATGGCGGCCGTCATGCCCCGGTCTTTGAATGATCCGGTCGGATTGAGGCCCTCGAACTTGACATACAGCTCGGATGCGCCCAGACGCTGGGCCAGGCGCGGGATCGGAACGAGCGGGGTGTTGCCTTCCAGCAGCGTGATTGGCTCGGCAGCTGAAGGAAGATCAAGCAGTTCGGAATAGCGGCGGATGACGCCTGGCCAGGGTGGCATGGTGGGAATTCTAGCATGCACCAGGTTGGATTGGCCCCTCAGCGGGCACAGGTCAGAAATCGGCCGCCGTCGATTTCGTAGGTCACGCCCGTAATCCAGCCCGCCTGGGGTGAGGCCAGGAAGAGGATCAGGTCGGCCACCTCTTCGGGCTGCCCAACGCGTCCCAAGGGATGCGTTGTCTTGCTGTGTTCGAGGAAATCGGCGTAGCTGTCTTCATCCATCATGCCGGCCCGGTGCAGGTGGGTGACGACCACGCCCGGATTGACGGCGTTGATGCGCACACCCTTGGGGGCCATCTCCAGGGCAGCGCAGCGTGTGAGTTGATCGACTGCGGCCTTGCTGGTGCAGTAGCTGAGGATCCCCGGGAAGGACCGCAGTCCGGTCACGCTGGAAACATTGACCACCGACCCCTGCCGTTCGGTCAGATAGGGCATCGCCTTCTGCATCAGCCGGAAGGGTGCCTGCGTGTTGATGGCAAACATCTCCTCCCACTGTGCCATGGGCGTGTTTTCGATCGTGCCGGAGGCGATGATCCCGGCCGCATTCACCAGCACGTCCAGCCCAGCCAGGCCCTCCACCGCCCGATCGAAGGCGGCGTCAAGCGCGGCCATATCGGTCAGGTCAACCGCGATCGGGATGGCCTTGACCCCCAACTCGCCAAGCTCTTTTGCCAGGGTCTGCAGCCTGTCTTCACGCCTGGCCAACAGGGCCACACTTGCCCCGTTTTGGGCGAACTTGACGGCCGCAGCTTGGCCGATTCCGCTGCTGGCGCCGGTAACGAGGACGGCCTTGCCTTGCATTGAGTTGGACATAGACGAACCTCCTCTGAGTTGGAAGACGAGACTTCTGTCCAGGCGGAAAAAGGCTGGAGGAAGGCTGGCGCCTGCGTTGAGTATAGCTTGGCCGCGCTTCGTCAGGCCAAGGGAATGAGTATACTGACGAACCGAGGAGGAAGCCTATGCCCCTGACTGCCCGCCGCCTGGAAAGCTTCACCGAGTTCCGTCATCCGTGAGATGACCCGCGTTGCCGACGAACATGGCGCCATCAACCTCTCCCAAGGGTTTCCGGATTTCGACCCCCCCAAGGCCTTGGTCGAGGCGGCCGTGACGGCTCTTCACAATGGCTACCATCAATACGCGGTGACCTGGGGTGCGCCGAGCTTCAGACGGGCCCTGGCCGATAAGCAGTGCGGTTTCATGGGGCTCGACCTGGACCCTGATGCGCACATAACCGTGACCTGCGGAAGCACCGAGGCGATGATGACCGCCATGATGACGGTCTGCAACCCCGGGGACAAGGTGATTGTCTTCTCTCCCTTCTATGAGAACTATGGCGCCGACGCGATCCTGGCTGGGGCCGATCCGATCTACGTGCCGTTGTATCCACCAGACTTTGCCTTCGATCGCTCGGAGCTGGAGGCGGCCTTCCGGCAAGGGGCCCGCGCGCTCATCCTGTGCAATCCCGCCAATCCCACCGGGCGTGTCTTTCGTCGGGATGAGCTGGAGGCCATCGCTGACCTGCTGCGTGAGTATGACGCCTTCGTCATCACGGACGAAGTGTATGAGCACATCGTCTATGAACCCCACAGGCACACGTACATCGCGTCGCTGCCGGGGATGTTCGAACGTACGATTTCATGCAGTTCGCTATCGAAGACGTACGCCATCACCGGCTGGCGGCTGGGTTACCTAATTGCGCCCGAGCCGATCACCCGGGCCGCACGCAAGGTGCACGATTTCCTCACGGTGGGCGCCCCGGCGCCGCTGCAGGAGGCGGCCGTGACGGCGCTCAACTTCCCGACAACCTACTATGACGAGCTCCGGCAGGCGTATGCCGCCCGCCGGGATTTGTTTCTGGGCTACCTGGATCGTGCAGGTCTGAAACACACCGTGCCGGAGGGCGCCTACTACGTGCTGGTAGACATCGACGATTTTGGCGCGGAGAGCGACACGGATTTCTGTCACTGGTTGGCGCGAGACATTGGCGTAGCCGCCGTGCCTGGCTCGAGTTTCTTCGGGCGTGACGTCCAGCGCTGGATCCGCCTGCACTTCGCCAAGAAGGGTGAGACGCTGGAGGCGGCCGGAGAGCGCCTGCTCAGCCTGCGCTCAAAGGCCTGAGTGTGTGATAAATTTCACAAGCCCAACGCGCTTAATGCCCCGGACACCCTAGGCCGCAGATCTCGATGGCGCTGGCTTGATCCAGCGGAGGGCGGCTGCGAACAGGATGGCCATCAAGCCGCCGAAGCCGAGAAAAGGCGCCGTGGCGCCAAGCGCTTGAAAGGCGGCCCCGCCGATCAGCGGTGCGACGGCATTCGAGGCGCTCATCAAGCCGGACGACAGACCGAGCATTTCGCCAGCCTGGCTGGCGTCGGCGTTCTTGGTGATCAAGCTGTTGATGGCCGGCTGGAGAATGCCGCCGCCGATCGAAGCCGGGATCATCGCCACCAGGATCCAGATCAGGCCACTCCAGCCACCAGTTTCCCCGGTGGGTATCGGCACCGCCATTTGCATTCCCTGCAGATTGGTGGCGCGGGCAGCGCTGCCCAGTTCCTGTCGCAGTGCCGACTCTGAATACCAGGGAACCGGCGTATGAGGCGTGATGGCGGTGAGGATCAGGCCGACGGCCAGCGTGCTTAGGCCGAGATACACCAACCGGCGGTCGCCGAAGCGGCGGCTCATTGGGCCGATCAACCCACCCTGCACCCCAACCACGATCACGCCCACAAAGACGAAGATCACGGCGTTGCCGGAAGCGTTGAGCCCCAAGCGGTTTAAGGTGAACAGGGCCAGCAACTGCTCAAACCCTCCGAAGGCGAGCTGCTGGGCAAACATCAAGCCCAGCAGAGGTCCCAGGGCGGGATGCCGCAGGGCCTGGCCGAGATTCTGCCATTGCGAGGTGGTTTCCTGTTTTCCCCTGGCGGTCGGGGGATGTGTTTCCTCCAACCAGAACCATGTCAGTAGAATCGAAAGGGCGGAGAAGGCGGCTGCGACGAAGGCGGGTACGCGGTAGTCTTGGCCGGAGAGGGCCAGCGAGGCGAAGGCAATCACGGGCCCGATGATGAATCCCAGGCCGAACGCGGCCCCGATCAATCCCAGGCCCTGCGTTCTGGTTTTCTCGGTGGTGGAGTCGGTAATCACCGCCTGGGCGGTGGAAATGTTGGCGCCGGACACGCCGTCGATGATGCGTGATAAGAAAAGCATCCAGAGCTGCCCCGCCAAGCCCAAAAGGATGAAGCCCACCAGGGTCCCCAGCTGACTGATGATAAGGATCGGCCTTCGGCCGAAACGGTCCGAGAGCCGCCCAAGGACGGGCGCACCGAACAGCTGCAACATTGGGTAGCTGGCCTCAAGCAGGCCGATGGTGAGTGCGCCGGCGCCGAAAGAGGCGGCATACAGCGGCAAGAGTGGGATGATGACCGTCAGGCCCAGCAGGTCAATCAGGACGATGACAAATACAGGCATCACCTTGCGGCGATCGAGCCGGTCTTCGGGGGGTGTGTTGACGGCGGGTGCCGGAGAATCGGTCTGGGACATGTACTCATTCCTTTGTTGATGGACAGAACAGGGACGGCATTAGGCAAGCCGGTTCTCTACGCGGCCGATGAGCTCGTCGAGCCATTCAAGCTCTGTGCGCAGGTGCCGGGCGTGGTGTTCGATCACCCACTGCAGGCTGCCGCTGTGATCCGGAGCCTGGCTGGCGTGCTCAAGGTGGGCCGTGAGCTCACCGCGTCGGGCGGCCAGACAGGCGAGGGCGTCGGCCGGTTCGAGCGCGTCAAGAAACGCCACGCTCACATCTCCACTGAAGGTGGCCGGGCTGTACTCGGAAAGGGATTCCCGCAGCATGTCTTGAAAAGCTCGTTCGCCGGCTGGGAGCAGGCGATACACTCGACGTGGGGGTCGGTTGCCCACGTGCTCGGTCTCCTCGGCGATCCATCCTTCCGCCTGCATCTTGTCGAGCAGATAATAGGCAGTGGACTTCTTGAGATCGGTGCAAAATGTGAGGTTGTCATCGATAAACTGATGCAGCTCGTACCCGTAGCTGTCGCCCTGGCGCAGAAGTCCCAGGAGGAGCAACTGGCGATCCATAGGATTCCCTCGCAATCCATTGTTCAATGTTGATTAGTCAGAAATGACTATAATCGTGCTCGATGCTAATGTCAAGGGTAGCTGGCATGGGCGAGGAAAACCGGGCCGGGGCGCCGGGGTTGTTGTGTAGCACAGGAAAGATAGTGGAGGTGATGACATGCCGTCCGAATTGAGCGCCAGCGCGCGCAGGGTGCAGGAGGCGCTCCTGGCCGCAGGGGCAGAGTTCGAAGTGGTGGAGCTTCCGGAGAGTACGCGCACCGCCCAGGAAGCAGCCCAGGCGGTCGGCTGCCAGGTTGGTCAGATCGCCAAGTCGCTCGTCTTCAAGGCTCGCACGTCGGGCAAGCCGGTGATGGTGATTGCCAGCGGGGCCCACCGGGTGGATCTGTCCAGAGTCGAGGCTCTTGTAGGGGAGCCAGTGGCGTTGGCCGATCCGGACTTTGTGCGCCAGGCGACAGGCTTCGCCATCGGTGGGGTGCCACCGCTCGGCCACCTCGAGCCCCTGATTACCTATCTGGATGAGGGACTGAAGGAGCACGAGACCATTTGGGCGGCAGCCGGGACGCCGCACGCCGTCTTTTCCCTCAAGGCGGACGACCTGCCCCAGCTGACCGGGGGTTCGTTCGCCCAGGTGGTCTGAGGCCCCCGGTTCTGCACGTCGAAGGAGCGATGCCGTATGAAGACACTCGACATCCAAGGCGCCCGAGTTCCCCGAATCGGCCTGGGGACATGGGCCTTGCGAGGCGAGACCTGCCAGGAGACTGTCCTGGCAGCTTTGGATCTGGGCTACCGTCACATCGACACCGCCGAGATGTACGGCAACGAACGGGCCATCGGGCTTGCACTGGCGAAATCACGCCTGCCGCGGGAAGAGCTCTTTCTGACCAGCAAGGTCTGGCGAAATCATATGCACCATGACGATGTGCTCGAGGCATGCGATCAAAGCCTGGAAGACTTGGGGACGGACTATCTCGATCTGTACTTGATTCATTGGCCGGTGACCGACGTCCCGATAGATGAAACGGTGGGTGCCCTGGATGAACTTCAACGCTCGGGGGGTGTCCGCCGGATCGGGGTGAGCAATTTCAGCCCAACTCAGCTGGCCGAGGCCCAGAAGGTCAGCCAGACAGGCATTTTTTGCAACCAGGTGGAGATCAACCCTTGGCGGTACCCGGGCGACGTCCTGGCGGCCTGCCAAGCGTCGGATGTTCTGGTGACGGCATACACACCCCTTGCGCGTGGCCGTGTCCAGAGCTCGGATGTGTTGAGGGAGATTGGCGACAGCTACGGGAAGACGGCGGTGCAGGTGGCCCTGAGATGGCTTATCCAGAAGCCGAACGTGGTGGCCATTCCCAAGGCGTCCAGCCGAGACCACCTGGAGCAAAACCTGGCGGTCTTTGATTTCGAGTTGGACAGCGAGGCGATGGAAGCCATCGATAATTTGTCAAACTAGCCGCGGGGCCGGCATGCCGTGCAGCGGATTGCTCAGGGGGATACGAAATTGAGCGGATTGACCTTCCCGTATTGGTCACTCTGCATCTCGAAATGCAAGTGGGCGCCGGTGGAGTTGCCGGTTGAGCCCACGGCGCCGATCACTCGCCCTTGGCCGACGCCCTGACCGCAGCCGACGTTGATGCCGCTGAGGTGCGCGTAGAGCGTCTGCCAGCCGTTGCCGTGATCAAGGACGATCATGTAGCCATAGCCCCAATCGTTCCATCCGGCGTAAACCACCACGCCGCTGGCGCTGGCGTAGACGGCATTCCCGACAGCCCCGGCGATGTCGATGGCGGGGTGGATGCTGCTGAAGGTGCTGCCGGAGATGGTGCCCAGAGTCGTCGGCCAGATAAATGATGGTTCGCCAACTGGGCCGTCGTAGCCACCGCTGCAGGCGCCGGGCCCGACGTACTTGGCTGTGCCGGGATTGGCGCGGGTGATGCGCGGTGCGGTCCATGTGACCACTTCGCGTTTGCCTCCAGGCACGATCAGCCATGTGCCCGGCTCGATCGACGCCTCGTCAACACTGGCGTAGCCGGCCAGGCTGTTGCCCGGGTAGTCGAGGATGTCCTCTGGCTCCACCTTGAAGAAGTTCGCCACACCCCGGATTGAATCCCCCTCTTGCCATTCGTAGTATGTGCCGTCCACCGGCAGGATATTGAGCTCCTGGTCCATCTGTATGCTCTCGGGGCTCCCTTTGAGCAGGTTGTAGTTGCCCCATAAGATGGTCTCGGGCTTGAGGCCGTACTTGTCTGCGATGTCGAACAACGTGTCGCCTTGCTTTACGGTGTAGTGCGTAACCTTCACGCGCGGCCGTTCGGGCCGTGTGGTGTGAAGCTGCAGTTTTCGGGTGACGACCACGTCTCCGGCCGGCGTGGGGAACGCCGGCAGGTCGGAGACTTTGAGCTGCAGTTCGGGCTCAGCCGTCGGCTTGTCCGGCTCAGCGGTCACGACGCCGCCCGACGATTGAACTCGGGTGGGGGCCAGCCCGGCGCCGCGGACAGCCATGAAGGCCAGACCGGAGACAACGACCAGGCTGAGGGCCACGAGCAATGCCCGCCGTCGCCACGAGGGGGCGCTGTTACGCGAATTCTGCCGGATGAATTCCTCCGGCGCGGGGTCGCTTTCCATGGGGGATTGGGGTGCTGGATCGTGCGTGCTGGTCACGCCACGGAGCATACCAGATGGTGGTGCGCCGTCAAGGCACAGATGTCACGCTGTCGGTGTGCGCGCACGCCGCGCGGCAGCCGGCGTGTCATGGCGCCGGGCCGAGAAGCGCCTGCAATTGGGCCTCCAACTTGTCGGCAGGCAAGGGCCCGATCGAGATTTGCTGCACCAGGCCGGAGCGATCGATGATGATGCTGGTTGGCAGGCCCTGCAGCGGATAGATGCTGTCTGCCACGCGACCATCAGGATCGAGCAAGACGGGGAAGGTCACCCCCAGACTTTCCACGTAGGGTTCGACTTGCTGCTGGGCATCGACTTGAGTCCAGTTCAGCCCTAGGACGATCAGCCCCTGGTCCCCCAATTTCTCATACACTGCCTGCAAGGTGGGCATCTCAATTCGGCATGGCGGGCACCATGTCGCCCAGAAATTTACCAAGACCACGCTGCCTCGATAGTCGGACAGGCGCTGGGTCTGCCGGTGCAAATCCTGGAGGGTGAAGTCGGGAGCCGGCTGGCCGACGCGCACCGACTGCCCAAGTTGGACCGCCGATTCCCCGGTCGGCGCCACGGCGATGGTAGCGGTGGGGACGATGGTCTGGGATGGTTTGGGAAAATTGGACGGGGTGGGCGTGGGGTTGGGCCTGGGCACGATGAACAAGCGCCATCCCAAGAACAAACCCAATCCCAGTGCCAGAAGAAAAGCGATCGGCCGGATCGCCTGGGCAAGCATGGAGGGTTCGGGGTTGATGTCAAATCTGGACATGGTTCTCAGAACGCGTTGGATCCGAATGCCGGCCCTTCGGCCATCGGCTCATTGTAACGCTCTACGCGACTGATGCCGTCGCTGTCTTATGAAGAATTTCACAAACCGCGTGGCGCCTTGGGCAGGACAACCTGGCCGCGCTCTGGCCGGCCACCGCTGTGGCCTAGTTCGTCAGCGGGGCCCGCCGCAGAAGCTGCGCATTGGCGGCCACGATGACCGTGCTCAGCGACATCAACAGGGCGCCCACGGCCGGGGACAGCAGGATGCCAATGGGCGCCAAGACGCCGGCTGCCAGCGGCAGAGCCAGGACGTTGTAGCCGGTCGCCCAGGCCAGATTTTGGACCATCTTGCGGTAGGTGGCCTGGCTCAATTTGATGATCTTGACCACATCATTGGGGTTGCTTTTTACCAAAATCAGCCCGGCAGATTCGACAGCCACATCGGTGCCGCTGCCGATGGCGATCCCCACGTCGGCCTTGGCCAGAGCTGGAGCGTCGTTCACCCCGTCGCCTACCATGGCGACCATGTGACCTCTGCCCTGCAGTTCGGCGATCTTCTCGGCTTTGTTTTCGGGCAGGACCTGGGCGAACACTCGGTCGATGTTGAGCTCATCAGCTACCGAGTTGGCCACCGATTGGCTGTCGCCGGTGAGCATGGCGACGTCAATGCCCATGCGGTGGAGCCGATCGACAGCCGCCCGGCTTTCCGGGCGGACCACGTCGGCCAGGGCGAACCCGGCGGCAACTGCATCGTCGGCAACCAGGAAGACAGTGCTCTGGCCGTGTTGGCCTGCCTCATCCACGAACCGGCGCAGCCCATCCGGCGGGGTTAGGTCGAGCATGTCGAGCATCTGCGGCCCGCCGACGTACGCTGTCTGGCCGTCCGCCCGGGCGCGCACGCCCCGTCCCTTGAGAGCTTCGAAGTCCGTCACGTGCGGGAGATGCAGTTCGCGTTCGGTGGCGCTGGCGCGGATGCCGCGTGCGATGGTGTGCTCTGAGTCCCCCTCAACGGCGGCTGCCAAGGCGAGCGCTTGGGCTTCATCCCAAGCATGGGCCACAGCCATATCAACCACGCCGAAGTCTCCCTTGGTGAGGGTGCCGGTCTTGTCGAAGACGACCACGTCCAGCTTGCGGGCCTGCTCCAGGGCAAGGCGGTCTCGGACCAGGATCCCGTTGCGGGCGCCCAATGAGGTGGTGATGGCGACCACAAGGGGGATGGCCAGGCCGAGGGCGTGCGGGCAGGCGATCACCAGGACCGTCGCCACGCGGGCGATGACATCGACGTTGAAGCCCACCGCCACGGTCCAGCCGATGGCCGTGGCCGTCGCCGATCCAAGGGCGATATAGAACAGCCAGCCGGCGGCGCGGTCGGCCAAGATCTGCGTGTTGGACTTGCTTGCCTGAGCCTCTTGGACCAATCGCATGATCCCGGCCAGGGCGGTGTCGTCGCCGGTGGCGCTTACGCGCACCCTCAGACTGCCATCCCCGTTGATGGTGCCGCCGATAACCGCGTCACCCTCGGTCTTCGTCACCGGCCTGGATTCACCGGTGATCATGGCTTCATTGACTTGCGATTCCCCTGTCTCAATCTTTCCATCTGCTGGAACACTGGCCCCTGGCCGCACCAGAACCAGATCACCTTGCTTGAGTTGGCTAACCGGTACCTGTTCCGAGGCCCCGTCGGCTGTGATACGTTCGGCGGTATCTGGCATCAGCTTGGCCAGTTCATCCAGGGCACTGGAAGCCCGGCGGACACTGCGCATTTCGATCCAATGACCCAGCAGCATGATGTCGATCAGAGTCACCAGTTCCCAGAAGAAGGTGCGGCCGTTCGGCAAGACCAGGGCGGCCAGGCTGTAGATAAAGGCCACGCAGATGGCCAATGAGATCAGGGTCATCATCCCTGGGGCGCGGTCACGAAGCTCGGGAAGTGCCATGCGCAGGAAAGGCAGCCCACCGTAAGCGAAGACAACCACCGAGAACATGGGCGTCACCCATGCGTCGCCCGGGAAGGTCGGCAGGGTAAAGTGAAGCCAGTCCTGGAGGGTTGGGCTGAAGATCAAGACCGGGATTGACAGGGCAAGACTGATCCAGAACCGGCGACGAAACATGTGCTCGTGGCCGCTGTGATCGGTGTTGTGCTTCGGAGCGCTGCCTTCAGCCCCCGAGCTTCTATGATCCTTGTGGTCCATCTGATTTCCCCTGTGCAGGTGGTATGCGTGCGCCGCGGCCGAACCTGGCCGCGGCGCAGTTACGTTCTCCGAGAGGCTGTCTCCTCTCACCCGAACGCGAGGGGGTCAGCTTGAAGTGGAAGGACTCTGGGATTTGGGAGCCGTCTCATGTCGGAACACTTGCCCGGGCCTCCAGGGCGTCCCCAACAGAGGCAGCAGCCAACGGTCGGCACCCCACCAGCCAGCTGTCCGCCAGGCCAGGACGAGCCAGGTGGCGATGGCGAACAGGATCGGGTTGGTGCTGACGGAGCCGGCCAGAAGGTAGTTGACATTCATAAAGCTTCCGAAGAAGGCGGCGATCCCGGTGAATACTCCCAGGATCATGGCCGCGCCGACCAGCGTCTCCCCCCAGGCCACCATGTAGCCCCACACGGACGCGTTGGGCAGGACCACATTCTGCAGGAATCCCGCGTACCATCCTTGCACGGCAGGGTGCTCACCGCCGGCCAAGGTCAGGGCGTGCTTGACGAAGCCGGTCAGGGCGGCTCCGGCGTTGGCACCGGTCCAGGCGGCGCTGGTCAATTTGCCATAACCGGCTGATATCCATTCGTACCCCACATAGACGCGCAGAATGAGCCAAATCCAAGCCCAGCGTGTCCCGCCGAACAGTGCCCTTGCAACAGGCGGCTCCTCGATGTGTTCCACGAATCGCCGGCTCTCGTCTGATCCAGTTGTTGTACTCACTGCAAAAACCTCCTCGTTTTCCGATCCGAAACCAATAGGCACTTGCACTATTCATCTCAGACGTGAATTGTCTGCATTGAAAGCCTACCGCAGCAGTATTAGTGGAGTCTTTGAGTCGGCAGATCTTCAGGTTAGCGGATGCAGGGGGCTGGCGCCTTGGCTAAAGATCGACCCCAGCCTGTTCAAACTGGGTTTCGGCCTGTCGGGAGGTCGCATCGAACGAAGCTCGAAGATAGGGGAAGGCGAACCAGACCAGGCCGATGCCGAACAGGACTCCGGTGATCAGGCGCATCCAGGAGTTGAACGAGCCAAGGGCATCGCCGTAGTAGAACCAGTTGGGAAAGCTGTGATGGGTCAAATCCACCAGCCAGGCGTTGGTGTATCGGAATCCCTGGCCGATCCCAGCCAAGTCGCTGAAAAAGTGGCTGATGCCATCAACGGCCATCGGAAGAATGAAGAGCAGGAAACCCCACACCGGAAGCGGCTTAATGCGCTTTCTGAGGGGCCACCAGACAAGCGCCGCCAGGGGGATGCTGGAATAGGCCGAGACCATGCGGTCCGACCAACCGACCTTCCACCCCAGCTGCGCGTTGCCGATGAACTGTCGCAGTACGAGTGGATTCAAGGTATCTTTCCAGGCGGACTGGATGGTATCCAATCCATACATCGCCTTGGGACCGAATAGAAAAAAGGAGCGTTCGGGGAGCTGATGGCACTGAAACGAGTAGACGAAGTAGATCGCCTCTGCCGGACCGGTCCAGCCCAGGTGCATAAAAATCGGGGCCAGCCATGGGAGTCCCACCCACAGGCCGCTGATCAGGACGAACCAGGCGAACCAATGGTGGGCTGCCCGGTACACCGCCCTGTTGAGACGAACCGCCCAAGAATCCACAACGTGCCTATCAGCTGGTTGATCTACCGATGTCATCTGCCGTCTCCCATTGGCCATCATTGTAAGGGTTTTCCGTTTGCATGGCAGCGCGGGGTCTGACACAGTGCGCGATGATATGTGAAGGAATTCACAAAGAGCGGACGGGACCCATCCTCTGGCAGACTGTAAAGCGAGCGAGGCATAGCACATGAGTAGTGAGCGCAAGCGAGTTGGGATTATCGGCGGCGGACTTGTCGGCCTGGCCACGGCGCTCCGTTTGGCGGAGCGTTGGCCGGAGTCCCATGTCACCCTGCTCGAGAAGGAATCTGACATTGGACGACACCAGTCAGGCCGCAACTCAAATGTGATTCACTCTGGAATCTACTATCGCCCGGGCAGCCGGAAGGCCGAATTGTGTCGAAAGGGGAAGCAGGCCCTGCTTGCCTTTTGCGCTGGAGAAGATATTCCCGTCAAACGGGTCGGCAAGCTGATCGTGGCCACATCCGATGATGAGAGACCGGGTTTGCAGGACCTCCTTAGGCGCGGCCAGGCCAATGGCGTCGAGTGCCGGTTGATGGCATCGGACGAAGCCGAGGCATTGGAGCCCCGGGTGCACGCCGTCGAGGCGCTATGGGTGCCTGAGACCAGCATCGTTGACTACGGTTTGGTGATGGCCAGGATGGCGGATCGTCTTCGAGCATCTGGACACAACCTCCTCGTGGGTGCGCCGGTGATCGACATCCAAGGCGCGGAGGCGGAGGTGATCATCACCACGCCAGATGCCGAGCTGTCGTTCGACCTGGCGGTCAATTGTGCCGGGCTGCATTCGGATAGGGTCGCCCGGATGGCCGGGGCGGCACCCGGGCTCCGCATCGTCGGATTCCGGGGCGAGTATCTCAACCTGGGCAGCCCGCTCAAGGAGTTGATCAGCCACCTGGTGTATCCGGTTCCCGATCCGCGCTTCCCGTTCCTGGGTGTGCACCTGACACCATCTGTGGATGGGCGGGTGCTGTGTGGTCCCAACGCTGTGCTGGCCCTGGCGCGAGAAGGCTATGGTTGGGGCGACATCGACCCGGCGTACCTGGTGCGGACGCTGCTTTATCCGGGGATGATCCGACTGGCGTGGCGCCACTGGCGGATGGGTTTGGGCGAGGTGTGGCGATCATGGAACAGGCGCGCTTTCGCCGCCGCCCTGCGCCGAATGCTCCCCGACGTCCAGCCGCAAGACCTGACCCCGGACGGAGCCGGTGTGCGCGCCCAGGCGCTGCTGAGGGACGGGCGCCTGATGGACGATTTTGCCTTTCAAGAGAGCGGGCGGATGGTCCATCTGGTCAACGCCCCGTCCCCGGCCGCTACCGCCTGCTTCGCCATAGGTGATGTGGTGGTCGACCGGCTTGAGGGACAAGCTTGAACGAGTCTTCGTGTGCTTTCTCAGGGGTGGAGACGGCGTGGCAGCGGGGCCGACGTTCGACGTGCCTGAGGCCCCGGACGACCGGGTTGCTCCGGTGGGGCATTCCGGGCTGGCGCCGTCGTCGCTGGAGTGGAAACCATGACGGCTGACCGAAAAGCGCCGGCTGCATGACTGAGACTGCGTCCGATGCGCGACTTTCAGCCAGCTGACCGTGTACTCACGGCAAAGGAGGGGAGCACCGATGGGCCCCACACCAGGATTGAAATCATGACCCGATCAGGGCTGGCTGCTGGCTTGTGTTTGGTGCTGTCGATGTTGGCGTGTGCTTCGGGGGGGAATCCGACGGCACCGGCGCCCATACCTCCCACCGGTCCATCCGCATTCGACAGCGGACAGACTGCCTATGGCTTCTTTCCCAGTCCGCCGGAAATGACCGACGAGAGCCTGCTCGATCTGCTGCATGCCATGGGGGCGCATGGCGAGGTCGTGCTGATCCAACGTGCCGTCCCGTGGTCCGATTTCATGGATGGCCCCGACGGGAAATCGCAGGACGTCACGGACGAGCAGAATTTGGTGATCGTCGCCGGGCGGGAGGGGTTGGAGCCGATCTTCGTCATTGACCCGCTCAACGGGCTCGATCGACGCCAGTTGGCGCCCCTGCCGGCGGAGCTGCAAGGAGCAGATTTCGGGACGCCGGCTCTTCGCCGGACCTACCTGAACTATGCTGTGCGAATGGCGAAGACCTTCCACCCACGCTACCTGGGGCTGGCTTCCGAAATCAACACCTATGCCGATGCTCACCCGGATGACTTCGCCCACTTCGTCGATCTGTACAAACAGACCTATGCGGCGATCAAGGCTGAGTCCCCCAACACACAAGTGTTCGTCACGTTCCAATGGGATGACCTCAACAATCTGAGCATCATGAGCGAGGGCCAACCGCCCTTCCAGATCAACTGGGAGGAGGTGGATGTCTTTGAACCGCAGCTGGATCTGTGGGCTATTTCGAGCTACCCATTTGTGGCTTTCGATGACGCCGCCCAGATTCCAGACGACTACTACACGCGGCTCTTGGACCGGGCCGACAAGCCGCTGGCGGTGGCAGAAGGTGGCTGGCCATCCGAGGATGTGGCCCCGTTCCACGGCTCGACCGATGACCAGATCGGGTATCTGCAGGCGATCGATTCCCAGCTCGGCGGGCACTTGACGTTCTGGATTTATCTGGTGCTCCAGGACTTCAATGTCGAAGCCTATCGTCCGTTCTTGGAAGCCCAGGGCATCGGGTCGCAGGTCGACACCCTGGGCTGGTTCCAGTCCGTCGGATTGCGCACCTACAACGGACAGGCCAAGCCGGCCCTGGCGGTGTGGGGCTCGATCCGAGGGGGGCAGCCCTAGACTTGCCCTAGGTGCTGCCAGCGCCCGGGACGACATCGGCTAGCGCAGCAGCGAACCGTTGTGCCGGGCCAGGTAGAGATCCGTTCCGCCCAGGGTCCCCAACTCCAACCAGTGATAGTAGGCGTCGCCATCCCGGTGGATGCCCAAATTCGTGTGTTGGAGGCACGGCGGGATGAGCTGCGAGCGGAGATGGCTGAGCTGGAGCGCCGCGCCGACAACCTCAACTTGCCGATCCCGCTGCCGAAGGACGCCTTGCAGAAGGGGGTCACTCGCGGGATGTTTTCCCTGGAATACGGCGTCCGCCGCTACCGCTTCGAAATCGACTGGATCGAGAACTTGCTTGCCGTCCTGGGTGATTCGCCATAGCCTTGGTGGCAGCCTGCGGATGGCACATACTCGGGCCGGCGGGCGGATGGTTGCTTGGCTCCTCGCCATCCTGCTGGACCACACACAGATAGGCTTGGCGGAGACATGCACTTCACCATTCTGACCCTCGGATCACGCGGCGATGTGGTCCCCCATCTTGCCCTCGGGCGTGGCCTGCGCCGCGCCGGCCACGACGTGCGCGTGATCACCTTCGAGGACTTCGAACCCATGGTTCGGGACGCCGGTTTCGACTTTGCGCCCATGGGCGGTGAAATGCGGCCGCTTCTCACCGGTGGCTCGGGTCTGACTATGAGCGAAGCTGGGACGAGTGTGGTTCGCATGTCGCTAGCCTTGCTGCGCATATTCCGCACCATGGCGCAGGGCTTCGTCGATGATCTGTCGTCGCCCGAACTGCGCAAGACGGACCTGATTGTGAATCAGCTGCCCGGGGCGCTCTTCGGCCTCGAGCTGGCCCAGGCGGCCGGGGTGCCGATGGCCATGGCAGCCGTGATGCCGCTGGCACCGTCGCGGTTGGACCCGATGCTCATGTTCCCGCGATGGCTGGCGCCGATTCCCGGCTACAACCGGCTGACCCACTGGGTTGCCCACCAGATCGCCTGGGGGATGTTCCGATCAGCCATCGGCCGATGGCGGACGGATGTGCTCGGCCTGGGCCAGCCGCCGTTCTGGGGCCACTGGCGCCAGCTGCAGGATCGGGCCGTGCCCGTCTTCAATGGCTACAGCCCTCACTTGGCGCCGCCCCCGCCGGATTGGGGGCCTCACATTCACACCACCGGTGCGTGGTTCGATGATGACGAAGCATGGACTCCGCCTGAGGACCTGGTGCGTTTCATCGAGGCCGGCCCCCCGCCGGTCTACATCGGTTTCGGCTCGATGCCCTCCCGGCGTCCCGAGCGCACCACTCGGGCTGCGCTCGCGGCCCTCGATCGGTTGGGCTTGCGGGCCGTGATCCACGCCGGATGGGGCGGCCTTGCACCGCAGGATCTGCCTCCCAGCATCCACGCCGTCGGCGTCGTCCCCCACGCTTGGCTCTTCCCACGCATGGCGGCCGTTGTGCATCATGGCGGGTCAGGCACGACCCACGCGGGATTGCGCGCTGGCCGGCCATCGGTATTGGTTCCTTTCGTCTTCGACCAATTCACCTGGGGACGTCGGGTGGCGGCCCTGGGCGTCGGACCGCCCGCCCTTCCCCACGCGCGGCTTTCGGCCACCCGGCTGGCAAACGCCATCGATCAGGCTGTAGACAACCCTGAAATGGCGCGGCGGGCAGGGGAGCTTCAGCTCAAGATGCTGGATGAAGGCGGCGTGCGCCAGGCGGTCAAGGGCCTGCAGTCCCTTCTGAAATGAGAGTCGGCGGCCGGTCCATGCGATCAACCCTGCCCGTGCTAAAGTAGACTTGCTGGTTCTTCCCACCTGACCTCCGGAGTGCTCACGATGCCACGCACGCTGATCAAAGACCTGCATGTTCTCACCTTGGACGACAACGGGACCCTGCTCGAGGGCGCCGATTTGGGCATCGACGAGGGACGCATTCTGTATGTCGGATCCGTCCCGGAGACGTTCGCGCCGGACGAGACCATCGATGGTCACAACAAGGCGGCCATGCCCGGCTTGGTCAATGCGCACTGTCACAGCCCGATGACTTTCGAACGCGGCTGGGCCGAAGATTTGCCCTTCGACCGCTGGCTCAACGAGAAGATCTGGGTCCAGGAAAGTGTCTTGACTTCGGATGACGTCTACTGGGGAGCCGCCCTGGCGGCGTGCGAAATGATCCGCTCCGGCACCGTGATGTACAACGACAAGTACTTTTACATGGACCGGGTGGCGGAGGTGGTCCGCCAGAGTGGGATGAAAGCCGCCCTGACCTGGACGGTGTTCGGCCAGGAGTCAGACGAAGCGTTTACGGGGAGGGACCTCGACGGGACGGCGGCCTGGATCCGGGATATGGCGGCTGAGGCGCATCCGCGCCTTCGCACCTATCTGGGACCTCACTCGCCCTACATTTGCCCGCCGACATTCATTGAACGCGTGGTCTCACTGGCCCACGAACTCGGTCAGGGGATTCATCTGCACCTGGCCGAATTGGAAGCGCAAGTGGCCAATTCACTCGATCGGCATGGCCAGCGGCCGGTCGCCTTGATGGATTTGCTGGGGGTGTTCGATGCGCCGGGCGGCTGTGTGGCGGCGCACTGCCTGGCGATCGATGAAGAAGACACCGCAATCCTGGCCGCCAAAGGGGTGCATGTGCCCCACTGCCCGATCACTTACATGAAGCTGGCCATGCCTTTCCCGACGCTAGAAGCTCGCCTGGCCGCCGGCGTGGATGTGTGCTTGGGAACCGACGGCCCGGCCTCCAACAGTGATATGGACCTGTTCGCCACGCTGCGGCAGACGGCCTTGAGCGACAAGTACCAGGGGCGCAATCCTGAGCTGATTGCAGGCGACCAGGCGCTCAGGTTGGCGACACGGCGTGGCGCGCTGGGGTTCGAAGGCCAAGGGAGTCTCCAACCTGGTGAACCTGCCGATCTGATCTTGTTGGACCTCGACCAGCCCCATCTGCACCCGCTTCATAGCCTGGTGGCCAATCTGGTTCATTCCGCGAAGGGGTCCGACGTAACCGATGTGATGGTCGATGGCACGTGGCTGATGCGCGACCGAGGGCTTCTCACGTTGGACGAGGATCGCATCCTGTACGAGGCTGAGCGCCACGCCCAGGCCATGGTCGGTCGGGGGATGAAGCAGGTCCGAGAATACAGCGCCTGAACGACCCCACTAGACAGATCTGGACTTGAGATCATCCCCGCTGAACCGCCCCGGAAGGCGGGTGCCGCAGGTCTGGCATGTGCCGTCCGGGTTGAGCCGGCCAGTCTTCAGCCGGTAGCCTCGCCGGCCGATAAGGGCTTCCCCGCAGACGGCGCACCAGGTTGTGCCGCCATCATTGTCCACAACATTTCCCGTGTAAACATGCTTCAAGCCGGCAGATAAGGCCAGACGGCGCGCCTTTGTCAGCGTCTCGGAGGGCGTAGGAGGGAGGTTCCGCATCCGGAAGTCAGGGTGGAACGCAGTGAAGTGCAGCGGAACGTCCGGGCCCAGCACCTTCAGGATCCAATCACTCAGCCGCGCCAGCTCGTGGCGGTTGTCGTTGTGTCCTGGGATCAGAAGTGTGGTGATCTCAAGCCAGATGTCGGTCTCCTGTTTCAACCAGCGCAGCGTCTCCAACACCGGATTCAATGCCCCGCCGCACAAACGTTGGTAGAAAGTCTCGGAGAAGGCCTTTAGATCGACGTTGACCGCGTCGATATTCTTGTAGAACTCTGCCCGCGGCTCAGCGCACATATAGCCTGACGTGACCGCCACCGTCTTGAGGCCGAGCCGATGCGCTTCGCGTGCGCAGGCCATGGCATATTCAGCAAAGACAACCGGCTCGTTGTATGTGAAAGCAACGCCGTCGCAGCTTGCGGTGACCGCCAACGCGGCTACCTGCTCTGGGCTGGCCGATTGGCGCAAATCAGCCACCTGGCGTGCCTTTGAGATGTGCCAGTTTTGGCAGAACCGACATCCAAGATTGCAGCCCAACGTTCCGAAGGAAAGCACCTGCGAGCCTGGATAGAAGTGATACAGGGGCTTCTTTTCAATGGGATCGCAGGCCATGCCTGTGTTGCGCCCGAAAGATGTGAGCACGATGCCACCGTCTCTGGCTTGGCGCACGAAACAAAACCCGCGCTGTCCTTCCCTCAGCCGGCAGACGCGAGGGCAAAGATCGCACTGAACTCGGCCATCCGTCGTGGTGTGCCACCACAGGCCAGGCGCACCGCCGCGCTCGGTCATCAGGTGGGGGTCAGTCGGTGACATGCGCTCTTTTCGGTTTCTGGGGCAAGCTGTTGCAGCGGCGAATCCGGGTTGGCAGTGTTCGTCTACCAGCAGGCGGCTGCGCCATACCCGATGACGGAATTGAAATCCCCCGTGACTTTGCCCGAGGTGTGATACTCGAGCACCTTTGAGTGTTCGGCGCCGAAGGTACGTGCCACCAGCAGCATGGTGGCAATGGCTCCGGCCCCGCAGGCGGCCGCCGTACCCTCTTGCTCTGCGCGCAGAACCGCATCCGCTTCAAGGGTCTCAACGCGACGCAGCATCTCACGATCCATCAGGACGGCAAGTTGTTGCGGATTGAAATGCGAGAGGTCGGAGCTGGCGATCAGGAGCGGATCGAAATCGTGCAGGGCGGTCGCCAACGCCCCGACGAGTGCCGCAACGGTGGTTGGGGTCTGCTGGGCGAGCATGATTGGCACCACAGGGATCGTGCCCAAGACGGTCTGCAGGAAGGGAAGTTGGATTTCAATCGAATGCTCTGTCGTCTCGGACGTGGGGGTTAAGCTCATGCCGGTTTCGGTGATGAGGTTGGCGCCGATTTGGTCGACAAGCTGGCGATCTATCGGAACTGAACCCAAAGGGGTCATGTATCCATCGTATTGACATACAAGAAAAGGCGCCTCGTGGTAGGCGTGGTAGGGGCCAAGGATGACGACCGTGTCGTAGGCGGCATCCCTCAGGGTGGCGTAGGCGTGGGCAGCAACATCGCCTGAATAGGACAGGCCGGCGTGGGGAACAAGCAGGCCGCGCACCTTGCTTGGAGCGACTCTCGGCTGGTCTGCGACGGTGTCTAGCCGTTCCGCAAGTGATTGGCGCAGCTCGGCGGCATCGGCCGGATACCAGTTTCCTGAGATCGACGGTCGGAGTTCCACGCTTTCCCCCTTGTCTGCGTACGCGTGATCACTTCCGTTGAACGGTCGTCAGCCAACGGAGACGGTGTGACCATTTGGCTCTGATCTGATCCCATTTTGGTCCAAAATAGGTGGTCCAGAAAAGCGACTAATGTCCCAACTCTGCCAGCAGAACGTCGTGGAACGGCCAGGCAGCTCCTCCGCGTGTCACATGCTGGCGAGGCGGCGATGGCCCACCCTTGGAGCCTTTGATGGTCTTTTGGCATCCGGGTTCACATTGTCCAACGCCCCCCATCCCCGGCCCGAATTTCCGGTCGTGCGGGTAAGATAGTCCTGTTGTCGAGTGTCAATTCACCCCATGGGAGGAGAAGAAGATCGTAGTGAGAGGTCTGAAGAATGGTTTGCCAGTGATCCTGCTGGTGCTGGGTTTTGCCATGTCGGGCTGTAAGTCCCAAGCGAAGCTACCCGAATACTATGCCCCACTCAAGAACGCTGACTATGTTTCCAAGGATGCCACGATCGCTGTCCGCTACGGCCCGAACCTGAGCAAGGACATTCTTTCGAAGCTGAGTTTCATCGTCTTGGGAACAGAGAGCGGGCTGCACTCAGGCACGTCTATCCTGGCCGATGACGGAAAGACGGTAATCTTCAAGCCCGATCATCCTTTTTCGCCGGAGGAAGAGGTCAAGGTGGATGTAAACGCCCTGCGGCTGAACTCGGGGGAGGTCTACATTGGACTCTCGTACACATTCAGGATTTCCCAGCATCAGGAATCGGGCACAGTCACGAGCTTGACGCCGGACCCCGCCGACGACAAACCGCGCAGCGCCTTCCCGGGCTTCCTAACCGTGCCCCAGGATATCCCGCATTTTCGCGTAACCACGCCGGACGCCAACTCTTCGGAGGGCGACATCTTTGTGTCACCTTTCTATTGGACTAAGAACACGACCGGTTCCTATTTGCTGATCTTGGATGCCCAGGGCCGGCTCGTCTACTACAAGTCGATGGCCGAGGATCTGGGCGCTTTCGATTTCAAGCTCCAGCCGAATGGCATGCTGTCTTACTATGACCAGCTGACATCCAACTATGTGCTCATGAATTCGAAGTACCAGGTTGTGGACGCCTATCAGGCCGGGAATGGCTATGTGGCTGACCTTCACGACTTTCTGTTGCTCCCCAACGGAAACGCTCTGCTGATGGCCTATGATGCCCAGTCGATCGATATGAGCAAGATCGTCCAGGGAGGCAAGCCGGACGCTCTGGTCACCGGCCTGATCATCCAGGAGCTCGACCCTTCCAAGAACGTGATTTTTGAGTGGCGCAGTTGGGATCACTTCTCGATGTTCAACTCGACGTCTGACCTGACAGCGGACAAGGTGGATCTTGTTCACGGCAATGCGCTGGCGGTGGCCAACGATGGCAACCTCCTCCTTTCGAGCCGGAATCAAAGCGAAATCACCAAGATCAACCTGCACACCGGGGAAGTCATGTGGCGCTGGGGAGGAAAGGCTGGCATGTTCCAGTTCGTCGATGGGGCACCGTTTGCCTTCCAGCACGACGTCCGGCAACTCCCCAACGGCGACATCACCGTCTTTGACAACCAAGGATCGCCCGATAATCCCGCCCCCTCGCATGGTCTGATCTATCGCGTCGACCCAGTCAGCAAGACGGCCAGGCAAATTTGGGGCTACACGCACGAACCGGAGGTGTTTGCAACCTTCATGGGAAACACGCAGGTCCTTCCGGATGGCAACGTCTTTCTGAGCTGGGGGTCTCCATCCACCAAGGACCCCTATGCCTACGTTTCCATGACGGAGGTGTCACCTCAGGGGCAGACCCTCTTTGAGATGTCGTTTGACAAACCCTATGTGAGCTACCGCGCCTTTCGCTTTCCCTGGCAGGCTGCTCCGGCGACCAAACCCGATCTTGCCTATATGGCCCACGCGGATCAATTGACCCTGGGATACTCGTGGAACGGAGCGACCGATGTGGCAGGCTATCGTGTATTCGGCGGCCAGGCTCCTGATGAGCTGAACGAGCTGCAGACCGTGGACAACTCAGACTTTGAGATGCAGTCCAAGTTTTCTGGGTTGCCCTCCGGTGAGTGCTATTTCCAGGTGGCAGCGCTAAACTCCAACGGCGCGGAGAAGGGGCGGTCCAAGTTGATTTCGACCGATGCTCGGTTGTGCCCGCTGGGCCAGTAGGGTCGGGGTGTGGGCTGGCCGGACGCAGGAGCACCATTGAAGGGGAGCGGTAAGCGAGAGCGCAAGAGAGAGGATCTGACATTCCATGCAAGACATCTTTCCCTGCCTGATTGTTAACGCGCGACCGGCGGCCGGCAAGAGTGAAATCTTGGCCTACCTCGCCGGTCTGGACGATGAGACCCGCGGACGTCAATTCCATGTTGGCCGAATGAAGACCTTCGACGATTTCCCCATGCTCTGGACCTGGTTTGAGGAGGATGAGCTACTCGAGCATGTCTTCGACCGGCCGCGGCTGCACACGACTCCCGACTCCTATTTCATTCACCACGACTTGTGGCACCTCTTGATTCGGCGCCTGGCGAGAGACTACGAACGCTGGCGCAGAGATTCGCCCCCTGGCTGGACAGGTGTGATCGAGTTTTCACGCGGCGTTGAGTCTGGAGGCTACCGGGCAGCCTATCCGCACTTGTCTCGTACGGTTCTCGAACAGGCGGCGGTCCTTTACATTCAGGTCTCGTACGAGGAATCTGTGCGCAAGAACAAGGTCCGCGAGAACCCGGATCGTCCCGAAAGCATTCTTGAGCACAGCCTGCCGGACGAAAAGATGGAGCGACTTTACCACCAAGATGATTGGCAGACGTTTGGCGGAGCTGATGACCGGTTCTTGACAGTTGGGGATCACAGAGTTCCGTATGTGGTTTTTGAAAACGAAGATGATGTGACTACGCGAGGCGGCGCCGAGCTCGGCGACCGGCTCAAGGCATGCTTGGATCAGCTGTGGGCGGTGCGGCGATCGGCGTATCGTTCGCCCCTGTTATTGTGAAGACTTTCACAAACCGATGTGAGTCCGTGATGGCTGTTGCGCCGCATCCCCTTCCGGGGGGATTTGTGTCATCTGGGCTCGAGAATCGCTATAGAATGGTGGCTACCGAAAGCTCTTGAGGCGTGCGCCCAGGGAGAGGCGCTCGCGAACACAATGGGAGGCTGGGATGAGCGGAGTACGTGTCTTGGTGGGTACGCACAAAGGCGCTTTTGTATTGACCTCGGACGCCAAGCGCCAGAAATGGGATGTGCACGGGCCGCACTTTGGCGGTTGGGAGGTCCACCACATGAAGGGGTCACCGGCGGACCCCAATCGGATTTATGCTGCGCAATCCACCAGCTGGTTTGGGCAGGTGATCCAACGTTCGGTTGACGGCGGCAAGACATGGGAACAGGTGGGGAACGAGTTCAAGTACGAGGGCGACCCAGGGACGCACCTCTGGTACGACGACACACCCCACCCCTGGGAGTTCGCGCGTGTCTGGCATCTTGAGCCGTCGCTTGACGACCCGGACACGGTCTATGCCGGGGTGGAGGATGCCGCCTTGTTCCGATCGACAGACGCCGGGCAGACCTGGCACGAGCTGCCGGGCCTGCGCAGGCACGCGACCGGTCCCAGTTGGCATCCCGGCGCTGGGGGGCTCTGCCTGCACACGATCCTGATCGACCCTGAGCAGCCCAGGCGGATGTTTGTGGCCATCTCGGCCGCCGGTGTATTCCGGACGGAGGATGGCGGCGAGACCTGGCAGCCGATCAACCGTGGCTTGAGGTCGGAATACATCCCCGATGAGGATGCGTTGGTGGGTCATTGTGTCCATCGCATTGCCCTGCATCCCTCCAATCCGGCCGTCCTTTTCATGCAGAAGCATTGGGATGTGATGCGGAGCGACGATCACGGCGACAATTGGCACGAAATCAGCGGCAACCTGCCCAGCGATTTCGGTTTCGTGATTGACATCCATGCTCATGAGCCGGAGACGGTGTATGTGGTGCCGATCAAGAGCAACTCGGAACACTTCCCCCCAGACGGCAGGCTGCGTGTCTACCGCAGCCGGTCGGGTGGGGATGAATGGGATGCCCTGACTAAGGGGCTGCCGCAAGAAAACTGCTACGTCAACGTGCTGCGGGATGCGATGGCAATCGACAGCTTGGACCCGTGCGGTGTGTATTTCGGCACCACCGGCGGACAGGTGTATGCCTCTGCTGATGGTGGGGACAGTTGGTCGGCCATCGTGCGCGATCTCCCGGACGTGTACTCGGTCGAAGTGCAGACCTTGCCATGATCCGCGTCGTCCTGCCGCACCACCTGCGCAACCTGGCCGGGGTGGGCAAAGAGATCACGGTGGAAGTGGATGGGCCGGTGACGCAGCGTAGGGTGCTGGACGCTGTCGAGGCCGCGCACCCCAACCTGCGGGGAACGATCCGTGACCACAGCACCCAGGAGCGCCGGGCGCTGGTGCGCTTCTTCGCCGCGGGGGAGGATTTGTCCAACGAATCGCCGGATGCGCCTCTGCCGGAGGCGGTGGCCTCCGGCAAAGAGCCCTTCATGATCGTGGGTGCGATCGCCGGGGGCTAGTGGCGAGGTTCTTTCAAAGTCCCCATGGCGACCCGACCCGAGCGGTCGGGTCGTTTCTCGTGCTCGTGTTGGGATAGCCACGCAGTGTGCTGGATGGCAGCCCTACCCCTGATGACTCAGAGCAAGTGGAAACAAAAGAGCCACCCTTGCAGGGTGGCACATCTTCAGAAGGCACTGAGGCGGGCGCGGAGGGGCTCGACCCCCCGACCTCACGGATGTGAACCATCCAACCTCAAACGGCTACCTCTAACCACACGGAAAGCTGATACCGGGAACCGTGCATACAGCTTTATAAAGGAACCGTGTGGTCAACAGCAAGGTTCGAAGACACACCTGAGCACGCGAATTGGGGTGCCTCTCTTGTTCCGCTAGATGTTATCACATGCAAAGGGCAGAGTTGACATGAGGCTGGCTTGATGAGATGTCTGTTGGCCTTCGGGGTAGCGGGATTGGGCCCGGTCTGCTAAGTACCAGGTGGTCCTAAAAGCAATGTGACAATGTCCCAGAATCTGCGAACATTGTCAATTTCCCGGTTCCCAAGCCGGGGTCCCCAGGATTGTGGCGGCCGGAATATGAGCGAGCCGACAAGACTCGAGATCCACGATGTCCAGGAAATCGTCGGCCCGAAGATTCCATCCGACGTAAGAGATGTATTTGCCATTAGCTGACCAATTGGGGCGTATCTCTTCGCTGTCTCCCACACTGACCTTCGATACCCGGGATTCAACCATATCAATAGAATAGATGTCGTAACTACCACCCCTGTTGCTTTCAAATGCGATCCGGGCATCTGTTGGAGACCAGGAAGGCGAGTTGTCCACCGACGGGTCTCTTGTGACTCGCGTCGCAGTCAAATCTGACAACTGAATCGTATAGATGTCGACGTTATTGTTTCTTGCGGCTGCAAAGGCAATTTTCTATCCATCCGGAGACCAAGACGGCGCTGATGGCATGAGGTCTCGAGTACGGGTTACTTGGGCAACTTCTTCGGATGCAGGAGAGAACGTGAATAAGTCATACACAGCCGAACTGCCGGAGATCTTTGCCTCCTTGGCCAAGAAGGCAAGCTTGTCTCCGAGGGAGTCCCAACGAAGGGCGATGACATTTCCTGTCGGCATGTTCAGCTCAAACACTTTGAGAGAATCAAAAGTCACGATATGTAGCTGGGATGATCCACTGCGAGTATTGACATATGCAATCCGATTTCCAGCGGGATCCCAAGAGAGTGCTGCCTTGATCCCGTCTTCCTGAGAGACCACGCTGACCTCCATCGTGTCAAGATTCAAGAGTTCGATGAAGTCGGTCTCGCCATCAACGACCTTTTCGCTGTGGACATAGGCGATCCTATCGGCTGAAGGAGACCAGATCGGCCCAAAGAACCTGCCTTCTCCTCCGGCGATCAAGCTAACCCGTCCGCCGTTAGGCTCAAACATGAACACCGCCGTCTTTGCTGGTAGGTCAGGGTTGTCCAAGCTCGATGAGAACAGGATGCGTTTTGTTGTCTGAGGACTTTGACCGCAGGCACTACCAGTTGGGGTGTCGGCCGGGATGGCGTCGATAGTACTCACGCCTGATGTAGGATCCGGCGCTAGGGTGACTACGGATGTGCCAGTCGAATGAGTTGAATGAACAGCCGGGCTGGGTCTAGGAGTGGACATTGGCCGGCCGATGACGAGGCCGCATCCGGAAAGGATCAGGGCGATAAAAGGGACTTGGAAAGTGGCTAGCTTGGCTGGCATCGGCGGCGGCACCTCCGAGATTGCCCATGCAACGACAAGACGGTGGAGACATCCGCAGGTGCTCTGGAAGTTGAAGCACACTTTTCCGTCGTCGGATGGCCGCCAGTCGCCCACCAGGAACCTCGTTCCATATTCCGACAAGAGAGCGAGAGGATCTAGTGGAATTGGAGAACTCTCCTTGTTTTGGTTCCGATAAACTACCGGATGGGTTCCGATAATCTCGAAGACCGTTTTTTTGACTCAGGAGAGCTTTGAACCGTGACGTCTGAGGTTGTGATGACCGAGCCCGTCGGGGCCCATCGCGGACCGCACGGCTCTTGGATTTCCAAAACCGTGTAGACAACAGTGGGCGCGATTGGACTCGAACCAACGACCTCACGGATGTGAACCGTTATCCGTGACCTCTCAACCCCTGACCTCACGGATTAGCCTAGAAACGATCCATGACTACAGGTCAATGGACGATCCGTGTGGTCTAGGGTTGGGTCGAAATGGCCCTCTCTGGAGTCGGTTATGGAAGGTTGTTTCGGTTCCGAACTATGTTATCACACAAGGGGTGGCAATGGCCCGCAGAGCAGCGCATATGGGTTGGGATAACGGCGAATCACCTTGCTTCGGGAGTGCTTGCACAGGACCCTTGGGCCAGATCGTTTGGCATCTGAGACCAGCAGACAAAGTCTGTCATCCCTCACCCTTCGATCGGTGTCTGAAATGTGGTATGGACTGCGAAGCTGTGAGAGTGGGGCTCACGTGGGGTCCAGAATCGGCGCTCTCCCAGGCCTGTACGACTCTTCGGGCCCCCCCTCACTGACGATTGATTTCGACCATCAAATGTGGATCGACAGACGGCATTGGGACATGCGGTCCCTGTCCAAAGAAGACCTATCGATACAGTTCGTATTCATATCTGTAGATCTGCCGGTCGACGAGCCACAGATTTCCATCCCGATCCTCAGCCATGGGACCAGATCTCGTGGACGACCAACACCATGTGTTGGCGTCTGGGCTGAACTGAACAGTCGTGAGGAACGCCACGAACCAGATGTCTCCATTCGAGGACTGATACACGCGTGATGGACGTTCCCACTTGTACAGGAACTCTGGATCGTAGATGCTGAGGAAGATGGTGGAACGGGAAATTGCATGCCATTTGTACCTAGCTTCTCCGCTCTCAGTACCCAGCCATCCGAAGTCGGCAACCCACACTCTACCCTCCTCGTCAATCTCGAGGGGCTTCGCCATCCAAGACAATTGGTCGTTGGGGTCAAAAGGATCGCTCCCAGGTGGTGGTCCAAAGTCTGAGATCGTTCCGCTGGCTGGGTCGAGTTCGCGAATTGAATTGTCTTCCCTTGCCACGAACCAGATGTCGCCACCTTGTGACACTGCAAGCGATGTCACAGTGAATCCGGAGTTGTGTGCCAGTAGCCTTACTGCCCTGTTGGTCGCAGGATCATATTCGTAGATCTCGCCATTCATCCCTATGACGAGACGCCCGTCGGGTTCTTGCGCGAGGAGGGTTTGTGGCGGGTTGGGGTACATCTCGACGTGATCGAAGGCATGCCTCAGCAGTCCGTCCTCGTCATCAACTATGTCAAAATGGTTTTTGGAGGCGACATACTTCGCGAGAGCAGAGTAGCCGGACCCAGATCCGGTCGCGTCCAAGAGTGCCCAGAGCGAGTTGTCACTTGCCACCAACAAGTCGTCGGCCATGAAAGGCCTTCCGCGGCTATCCAAGACTGCAAAGCCTTGGATCTTCCGGGTGACGGCGCTGTAGAGAAGAATTGAGTCATCAGAGTCGATTGGATAACCCGCGATCCAGATCTCATCTCCCAATCGGGTAGCTACGTCAGTAGCTGACCGCAGGAGTTGAACGTTGTGTTGGAAGATGTCGAGCTGAGGTTCCCACCACCCTGGCATCGATTTGCGACGGGGGACATTGGTCTCATCTTGACGCCTCAATCCCAGATCGTAGCCCGAGGTCGCGTTCGGTGGAATACACTGAGAGCCGTCTTGGGCAGTCGCGCCGGCGCAACTTGAGAGAATCCCCGCAATCGTCAGCCCAACAACCACTATGGCCCTTCCCCTGGCGATCATCTTCTACCTACTCCAGGCATCCAATGCCGGTTTCATGTACTTGTCAAAACCTGACTGGTCGACTGCGAGGTACAGGTGAAGATGGCCAGGCAAATGGACGCCATAGCAGATCAATCCTCCCAAGAGTTCTCGGATTGGCGGCCATACTAACTGAGACCCCGCCGGTTGATTCCCATAGCCTAGGCTATGAAAAGCCCTCACGGGAACGCCATGGGCTACTTGGATCTTGTCGATGTCATCTTGACTGTAGTGAGTATCCAAATCCATATCGAGAACCATAACCCCCCGTATCTGGTCATGCTTCTTCGGGTCAACGACGTACAGTGACGCTGCGTACACAACCGAATCCGCTCCAGCGCTGTGTCCAACCAAGATCACATTGGTGTCTTCCTGATGCTGAACAATATAGCGCTCGATCTCGTGGGCCAAGGTCCCTTTGGAGGCATGTAGGTCGTAGTCATAGTACTTCACGTCATAACCGTTCTGATGGCCCCAGTTCGCAAATGGCGAGAGCGGGACCTTGTTGTCGTAGTCGGGAAGTGGTGTCCCGCTTTCGCATGCCCCGTTGGTTCCCACACCACAGGCCAGAACCAGGAGAGCCCTGAGACCCGACGGGTCGACATAGTTGACTGGATTATCCCACGTGTAGAGATACAGATTCCAGTTCAAGGGCTTGTATGGATCCGGGACAAGGCTGTCGGGCTGGATCCACTGGTTAAGCAAGGGCGAGTAGTACCTTGCTCGCAAGAACACAAGCCCGGTCGAATCTGTCTGCTGTCGGGCGAATCCGAAGATGGAGTTGCCGAAACCTGATGAACTGGTAACGGCCCCAAATGGGGCATAGTGTTCGGCCAGCGACACCTGCCCACCGCCGTCCACGAGCTGGCGCACCGATCCAAGCGCATCCCCGAGGAAATACGCCGTATCGGGGTCACCAACTTGCGCAATCCGATTCACCCCATACAGATACACATTCGTCCCATCGCTCAATACCTGCGTCAACCCGGTGTTGATGTCAAGGGTGTAGTCGATGGGCGTGCCGTTCACCGTCTGCTCCAGCCGATCCCCGAGTTCGTTATGTTAGTATGCCAACGCTCCCGGCCGGGCGCGTTTCGGAGTAGCCTCTTGGTGTTACCAGAACGGGGATGCGCGCTCCGGGCACTCTGCATCTGGGCCAGCCGGGTTCGCGTATGGGATGGATCTTTCCAAGCCCGTCGTTGTGTTTGGCCTGCCCGTTCGATTTCACTTAACTGGGACCTCCTTCGATGGAGAAGCCCGAAATCTGTGTGTGAAGCAGCGGCCCAAAAAAGAAGTGCGCCCGGCCCTCCCTGGCGGGGCCTGCCAGGGACCGTAGACAGGAGCGACAGACACATGGACTCCGGTGACCTTGAGAGCAGGCGGTACATCGGGCTTGACATCCACAAGCACTACCTGGTCGCCTTCGGTGTGGACGTTGAACTCAACCAGGTGCTCGGACCACAGAAAGTGCCGCTTCTGAACCTTGATGGATGGATCTCCAGGACACTCCGTCCCGACGACGCGGTCGTAATCGAGATGACGACCAACACATGGCAGATCTACGATGACCTGGCCCCTCACGTCGGGTCGGTGACGGTCGTGCATCCGCCGCATGTCGCCTTGATCACCCGGTCACAGGTCATGAACGACAAGATCGCATCCGCTACACTCGCCAGGCTCCTGGCCAAGGGTCTGCTTGTCGGAATCTGGGTTCCTCCCCAAGAGATCCGTGAGCTGCGTGCGCTTCTCGCCCAGCGAAACAAGATGATTCGACTTTCTACTCAGTCCAAGAACCGCCTCCATGCGACGCTCCACCGGCACAGGATACCGGCTCCCCCCGGCGATATCTTCCGTCCGGAGATGACCGACTGGTGGATGGGTCTCGATGTGGACCGGGCGGAATTGGCCAATGTGGAGTGCAATCTTGAGACGCTGTGGTTTGTTCGATGCCAGATCTCCCGCATCGAACAGACATTGAAGGCCATCGCCGGCCAAGATGATAGGGTGACTCGATTGGCCCATCTTCCAGGCATCAACCTGATCAATGGGCTGACAATCATTGGAGCCATCGGCACGATCGATCGGTTTCCGTCGGCCAAGAAGCTGGTCGGTTACTCGGGCCTTGGAGGCAGGGTTCATGTGAGCGGCCAGACTCACCGCACGGGCAGAATCACCAAGGCTGGCCGGCGCGATTTGCGTACAGCCATGGTCGAAGCGGCGCAGACGGCGTCCAACACCCACCCTCACTGGAAAGCCGAGCTGGCCAGGCTTGAGCCCCGACTGGGCAGGAACAAGGCGATTGTGGCCATCGCCAGGAAACTGCTTGTCGCGGTGTGGCATGTGCTGGCTACAGGAGAGCATGACCGATTCGCCGATCCTGAAATCGTAGCGCGCAAGCTGATGCAATACACATACGTGTTGGGCAAGGCTAATCGCCGTAGCGGACAGTCGACGGCCGAGTTTGTCCGCGAGCAACTAGACTCACTTCGCCTCGGTGCAGAGCTGCGGGAGATCCCGTGGGGCGCCAAGACACCTCCCATTCCCCTACCGCCTTCACGGAATATCCCTCCAATCCAGCGTTAACCTCCCAGAGGAGTGGCACATCTAGCGTTCTTGGACCGCCGATGACATGTCTACATCAATCTGTTGGACCAATGCCAAGACTTGCTCTGGGGTCGCAATCTCGACCAAACGCAGGTCAGAGCTGTAGGCTGAGGTATGTATGTTGAACGCGACTAGGTATTCTCTATATTGGGCGACGAAATGGCAACGAGGGATTTCGTCTGAAGTGCATCCGAGACGCCAGGTGGTGGCACTAGGGCTCCAGTCCGCAATTGAAGGAGGGACATTCCATGAATAGCGGTTGAGGAAGTACTTGCTCACCGTTTTGATGTACGCGTTGGCTGCGTCAGTTGGAGTCCAATACCGGGACACCTCTTCGTACGCGCCCCCGCTACCTCCGTCTGCGGGAATCAGGAAGTGCAGCGTCAATGTCTCAATGGGCGCTGGTCCTCCGCCGATGGGTGCCTGTCCCGAGGGAGGTGCAGGTCCCTCCGGTGATTCGGCCCAACCTGGAGGGAAGGAATCCTCCCGCAATAGAAGTTCAAGGAGTCGGGGCTGGGGGGCCCCAGGGGTAGATAATTCGGTGCTCATATCACCTGTGCACGCGCTGGCTAGCAACCCAATGAGGAACGCAAAGAATAGCCATAAGATCTTACGAAGTTGACGGTCTCTCATTCAGCGCCCCCCGTCGAAGTAGCCATTAGCATATGGCCAGTGTGGGTTGAAATAGTGCAGGAGAGGCTGGGGTTGGTGAGCCATGCGTGGGGAGTACTCCTTCAATATTGTTGGGAAGCTACCCAAGTTCGATGGGTAGGGCCCATTGTCAAAGACACTGGTCCCTAGGCTCACAGCGGCGAAGTCCTCGGGATCGTCGAACCCGGTCCTCCACCAACGCAAGTTGACGTGAACTTCAAGGACTGATAGGTTTCTCAGAAGGCAATCTATGTCGATTCCTCTTTGATGCAGCAGAGGCATCAGTTCCTTTAGCACGCGTTTATCCGGGTCTCTCACCTCCGCGTAGGAGGCGCCAAGATGCAATTCTAGGCTAGTGAAACCCGCTGCCCTACCAACATACCCGTAGTGGATATTCCCGGGCACAGAATACTCGAACCATTCACAGCCATTCTGATGACACAGGGCGACCGTTTTCTCTGGGATGAGATCATTGATCGCATCCTTGAAGTCCCACCTCTTGCCATCACCGACAAGATTGGCCCAATCGGAATACGCAAGACCCTTGAAGATCCTCCCGACGGAAGGGGAGACTGGCTCTACCCAGCGAGCAATCTGGTTGTACTGAGCAATCTGTAGAACCTGCGGGCTATTCGCATTTGCGCGCATCTCCCGAACCAGCCAGTCCGTGAGGTTGCGGTAGTCTTGTGGCGAGGGAGGTAGCAGCCCCGAGGGGTCTGTGAGATTGACTGGATTGTCCCCGACATACAACCAGAAGTGATAGCTCAGTGGGGAATCGGGATTCCCTTGCCATGGATCGGGGCTAAGAAATCTCCCAACCGCATTCAGGAGGTACCTAGACCTGAGATACGTGAGCCCCGTCGCATCTAGCTGCTCGCCTGTGAAAGCAAAGCTCGTCTGCCCGGCACCCACCGTCGATAGCGTACCACCAAACGGCGCGTAGCTCCTGGCGAGTGTCACCGTACCAGTCGCATTCGCCAATTGCCTCAGGCTCCCAAGCGCATCCGCCAAGTGATACTGCCAACCTGTAGGTTGCTCCTCGCCAACGCGCCCGATGCCATAAAGGTACGAGATAGTTCCATCTGAGAGAACTTGGGTCAAGCCAGCAGCCTGATCTAGGACGTAGTCTGTTGTCACGCCGTTCAGCGTTTGGCTCACCCGGTCGGATCCGCACGGGTCCAGACCTGTTGACTTCCCATTGCATCTGTACGAGAACGAGTAGCTGTCCGCCCCCTGCACGACCGAGACCAACCGGTTGGCGTGGTCGTAGGCATAGGCGCTGACGCCGTCGTCGAGAAGGTTTCCGTCGGCGTCCCATGAGTAGTCAACCCCATCCACGGACGTCAGCCGGTTGGCGTCATCGTAGGTGTAGGTGTTGGTTCCGTCCAAAGTCTCCTGTGTCATCCGGTTGCCCACGGCGTCATAGGTGTAGTGGAAGAACTCGCCGCTGGAGTAGTCGGCCGAAGTCAGGCGGTAGAGCGGATCGTAGGCGTAGTCGATGGTGGTTGTGGCCGAGCCCACGCCGCCGGGCAAAGTGACGGTCGCCTCGGTGCAGCCTGGCACCGTGCAGTCGTTTGCCCCGGCGCTCCAGAAGGGCACGCTGTTGTAGTCGGCGCGGAAGCGGTAGCTTCCCTCAGGCAGTGTGAAGACGACTTGGCCCAAGGCGTCGCTGATCCCATGGAATCCGGTGTAGGTATCCCCGTCGAAGACGTAGACCGGCAGATCAGGATAGGGATCGCCGGTCTGCCCGGCCACGGTCACCGTCACCGGAATCGTCACCGAGATGGCAGCCGTAGTGCAGCCAGGCAGCGTGCAGTCATCGGAATCCGAGCTCCAGAACTGCGTGCCGTTGAGGTCGGCACGGAAGCGATAAGCGCCTTCTGGAAGCGTGAGAGCGACCTGACCGGAGGCGTCGGTCGTGCCGTGATAGCCGGAGTAGACCCCGCCTGAGAAGGCGTAGACCGACAGGCCCTCTTGGGGAGCGCCGTCGGTGTTCTGGACCGTGACGGTCACAGGCATCGTCACCGTTACCGTAGCTGTCTCGCAGCCGGGCACGGTGCAGTCGTTGGTTTCGCTGCTGAAGAACTCGGTCCCGTTGAGATCGGCCCGGAAGCGATAGGAGCCCTCGGGGAGCGTGAGGCTGACCTGACCGGAGGCATCGGTTGCGGCGTGGAATCCGGTGTAAGTGGATCCGTCGAAGACGTAGACCGGCAGCCCTTCCTGCGGCTCTCCGGACGTATTCTGGACGGTGACGGCGATCGGCAGGGTGGTCTCGATGGCCGCAGCCGCGCAGCCGGGCAGCGGGCAGTCGTCGCCTTCCGAGCTCCAGAACTGCGTGCCGTTCAGATCGGCGCGGAAGCGGTAGGCGCCTTCTGGCAGGGTCAGTTCGACCTGGCCGGCAGAGTCGGTCGTGCCGTGGTAGCCCGTGTAGGCACCGCCTGAGAAGGCGTACACGGGCAGGGCGGCCTGCGGTGCGCCATTAGTGTCCTCAACCGTGATGGTCACTGGGATGTTGACCGTCACTGACTCGGACGTGCACCCCGGAACCGTGCATTCGTTGGTGTCGCTGCTCCAAAACTGCGTCCCGTTGAGATCGGCGCGGAAGCGGTAGCTGCCCTCCGGCAGCGTGAAGATCGCCTGGCCGGAGGCGTCGGTGGTCTTGTGGAAGCCGGTGTAGCTCGACCCGTCGAAGGCATAGACCTGGAGACCTTCTGAGGGCGTGGCGTCCGTGTCCTGGACATAGACGGTCACAGGGATAGTGACAATGACGGTGTCGGTTGAGCAGTCGGGCACGGTGCAGTCATTGGCATCCGAACTCCAGAACTGGGTGCCGTTGAAGTCGGCGCGGAAGCGGTAGCTTCCATCGGTGAGGCTGAAGGAGGCGACCCCGCCCGAGCCAGTCGTCGCCGATTGCCCGGCGTAGGCCGTTCCGTCGAATGCGTAGACCGGCACGCCAGATTGCGGGGTTCCGTCGGTGTCCTCGACGGTGACCTCGACCGTGCTGCCGTCGGCTAGAGGCTGCGGCTGATGGTCCGTTTGCCCTATCGAGCTCACGATCATCGCTAGCCCACCAGTGCCTTGGACAGAAGCTAGGGTCGCGGTGGCGATCGGCGTGGATGTCGCCCCTGTCGGGGTATCCGTCGGGCTCGGAGGGACGGGGGTGGACGTCGGAGTTGATGTGCCCGTCCCGGCCGCGGTAGGAACAGGAGCCGGGGCCGTACCCGAAGCGGTCGGGGTGGGCGTCGCCGAGGCTGGCGTCGATGTGGCTGAAGTCGGCACCGGCGTTGACGTCGGCGGCGAAGATGTTGGGCTCGATGTTGCCGAGGGCGGCACCGGCATGGAGGTCGAAGTCGCCGTCGGGGTGGCGGAGGGCGGGACAGGTGTTGCCGTGGCCGTCGGAGTGGACGTCGGGGCCGCGCCGGCCGTCACCGCCACACTTTCACAGCCCGGCACCGTGCAGTGGTTGGCCGTCCCGCTCCAGTACTGCGTCCCATCCACGTCGGCTCGGAACCGGTAGCTTCCAATGGGCAGGGTGAAGGCCGCCTGCCCTTCGGTGTTGGTGGTCTGGTGGAAGTTGGTGTAGGTCGTCCCGTCGAAGGCATACACGCTGATGTCGGAAAGGGGAGTCCCTGACCCATCCTCGACGGAGACCGTCACGGGCTTGGTGACCTCGACGGCGGCATCTTCGCATCCCGGAATCGTGCAGTGGTTGGCCGGCATGCTGAAGAACTGGGTGCCGGTCAAGTCGGCTCGGAAGCGGTAGCTCCCCTCCGGCAGGGTGAAGGTGGCCTGGCCGGAGGCGCCGGTTGTGCCGTGGTATCCGGTGTAGGTCCCGCCGTCGTAGACGTAGACCGGCAGATCCGACTGGGCGGCCCCGTCCGTGTCCTGCACGCTGACGGTCACGGGCAGGGTGACGATGACGCTGTCGGAGATGCATCCCGGGATGGAGCAGTCGTTGCTCTCCGAACTCCAGAATTGGGTCCCGTTCAGATCGGCCCGGAAGCGATAGTCGCCCGGCGGGAGCGTGAAGTCGGCCTCGCCGGCCGCATCGCTGGTGGTGTGGTATCCGGTGTAGGTGGACCCGTCGAAGGCGTAAACCGCCAGCCCCTCCACGGGCTCGCCGTCCGTGTTCTGGATCGACACAATCAGCGGGGTGGACACCGTGACCGAATCGCTCAGACAGCCGGGCAGGGTGCAGTCGTCGCTGTCCGAGCTCCAGAACTGGGTGCCGTTGAAGTCCGCTCGGAAGCGGTAGCTTCCTTCGGGCAGGGTGAAGACCACCTGGCCCGAGGCGTCTGTGGTGCCGTGGAAGTTGGTGTAGGCACCGTCGCTGAAGGCGTAGACCTCGATGTCGGATTTGGGATTGCCGAGGTCGTCCACGACGGAGACCGTCACCGGCTCGGTCACCGTGATCGAGGCCATGGTGCAGTTGGGGACCGTGCAGTGGTTGACGTCCCCACTCCAGAACTGGGTGCCGTTCAAGTCGGCCCGGAAGCGGTAGTCCCCCGGTGGCAGGCGGAAGGAGAGCTGCCCCGAGGCGTCCGTTGTGCCGCTGAAGTTCGTGTAGGTTGTCCCATCGAAGGCGAAGACGGAGAGTCCAGCCTGGGGGGCACCGGCCGTGTCGGTCACGCTCACCATCACCGGATCGGGCACCGTGATGGTGACGCTGCTGCATCCAGGGATGGTGCAGTGGTTGGCGTCCCCGCTCCAGAACTGGGTGCCGTCCACGTCAACCCGGAAGCGGTAGCTGCCTTCAGGCAGCGTGATGGAGGCGTGCCCGGAGGCATCGGTCGTCTCCTGGTAGCCGGTGTAGGTCGAGCCATCGAAGGCATACACTGGAACTTCAGCGAGACCCACGCCCGATGTGTTGGTGACGAAGATGCTGACCGTCGGGCCGCTGGAGGCGTTCATGGTCTCGACGGCCTGGGTTCGATTGCCCACCGGGTCGTAGGTGTACTCGAAAGAGGAAAGAGTGTCCGCACCAGTGGCGTGAACAATGGAGGAAAGGTGATCGCCATCGTCATAGGTATAGGTGGAGACAACACCGTTGGGGAGGGTCACCGCATCCAGCCGTCCGGCCCGGTCAAAGACATAGCTTGTCTGCTGAGTGTCCCAATCTGTCACGCTCTTGAGCCGGCTGGCGTCATCATACAGATAGGTGACCGATCCACGTCCACCCGGGTAGGTCAGGGTTGTTCGGTTGCTCAGGCCGTCGTACGCGTACCCGACGGAACTCCCAAAGGGATCGGTGATGGATGTCGGTCGGTACAGTCCATCGTAGACCCAATGCGTCGAGCCCGTGCCGTCCGCCATGTCGAGGCGGTTGCCAGCCGCGTCGTATGTGAAGGAAACATCTGGATCGGGAGACGGGTAGTTGATAAGGGTGAGACGGTGGAGGGCGTCGAAGACAAAGTCTGTGGTTGCTCCGTTGGCATCGGTCAGGGAGGCGCGATTTCCTGCGGCGTCATACGAGTAGGCCGTTGTGTGGTTGAGGGAGTCACTCTCCGATGTCAAACGGTTCAGAGCATCGTAGTTGAAAACTGTGGGCTTCCCGTTCCCATCGACAATCTTCTTCCGATTTCCCATTCCATCGTATGAGTACTCTGTGCGCACGTTGGTCTGGCCATCGGAGGGTCCCCCTGATATGTAGTTCTCGACCACTGCCGTGAGCCTCGACAAGGCATCATATTCGTAGCGGGTCTCCACGCCGGCCGCGTCGGTCATGCCGGTGCGGTTTCCGTCGAGGTCATAGCTATACGTCGTCGCATGTTCCAGAGGGTCGGTCTCGGTCTTCAGTCGGTACGCGCCGTCGTATGAGAAGTCTGTCTTGTTGCCGTTGGCGTCGGTCACCGAGGAGCGGTTGCCGACACCGTCATACGTGGTGAGAGTCGTGATGTCTTCGTCAGTCTGAGCGCTGGGCGTGTACGACCCGCAGGGACTGGAGACACTGGGATTCTGCACTGTCTTGACGACGCGGTACTGCTCATCGTAGCAGGAGACCGTGGGAACCCCCTTGGTGTCGATTGAGCGGACAGTCTGGCCGGAATTACCGTACACAGTGTCGGTGCGAACGTTTGCGTCTGGGTTGGCTGGATCGAACGGCGGCGGAGTGGAAGCGCCCACCGACTGGCCGGTCAGATTCTCCGTCACTGTCTCGGGGCGATGAAGCATGTCGTAGTAGGTGCGCGTGATTGTCCCGTTGGGATCGATCATGCCAATGGAGTCCCCGGCGGCATCGTAGACCGTCTCTGTTCGGACGTTGTCATCGGGGTGGGCGGGATCAAACGTCGGGGGGGTGTCAACGGAGATCAGCTGGCCAGTGAGGTTCTGGACCATGTAGCGGGCGCGACCCAGACTGTCGTAGTAGGTTCGGGTGACCACGCCGGCGTTGTCGATCGTGGCGATAGCCCGGTTGGCGCTGTCGTACACGTACTGTGTGCGCACATTCTCATCCGGATTGGCGGGATCGTATCCGGGGGGTGTAGATATCGAGATCGCTTGGCCCGTGAGATTCCTTACGACAATCTCAACCCGGTTAGCGCTGTCGAAGTACGTGCGGGAGATAACGCCGTTGGTGTCGATCGAAGCAAGCCTGTTGCCCGCGTCGTCGTACACGTACTGTGTGCGCACGTTCTCATCCGGATTGGCGGGATTGTATGCGGGTGGCGTATCGACCGAGATTGCCTGGCCGGTCAGGTTGTGCACGACATACTTGGTCCGATTGGCTTCATCATAGTAGGTGCGAGTGGCAACGCCCTTGGGGTCGGTCACTGCGATGGCGTTGCCGTCTTCGTCGTACGTTGTGTCGGTGCGCATGTTCTCATCAGGAACGCCACCACGAGCTGGAGGTGAGTCAACGGAGATGGCCTGCCCGGAGAGATTCTGCACAACCGTCACGGGCCGATTGTCCTCGTCGAAGTATGTTCGGGTGATCGTCCCCAAGGTGTCGATGGTGGCGATGGCATTCCCTGCCGCGTCGTACACGGTCTCTGTTCGGACATTCCGGTCCGGGTGGGCCGTGTTGTAGGCGGGCGGCGTTGAAACGCCGATGCCCTGGCCGACCAGGTTGGTCACAACGTAGCGTGGTCGGTTGAGGGAATTGTAGTATGTGCGGGAGATGACGCCGGCGTGGTCGATGGTGGCGATGGCGTTGCCTGCCGCGTCGTACACGGTCTCGGCCCGGACATTCCGATCGGGATGGGCAGGGCTGTATGTGGGTGGGGTTGAAACGCTGATCGCCTGTCCAACCAAGTTCTGAACCACGTAGCGAGGTCGATCTGCTGAGTTGTAGTAGGTGCGGGTGATGACGCCGGAGGGATCGGTGATGGCGATAACGTTCCCCCGGTCGTCGTAACTGGTCTCCGTGATGCGGTCCGCTGCAGGGTCGCTGCTCGGGACGTAGTTGGCCGAGTTGCAAGGATCGGTCTGGGGTGTGCCGGCATCTCCGATTGCGTTCGCAATGGAGCGCACGATTTGCCCGGCGTCGTCGTAGCATGTCCAGTCTGACCGGCCCTCAGGGTCGGTCACCGTTGCCAGGCGCCCCATCGTGTCGTATGAGTAGCTGGTCGTGTGGTTCTGTGGGTCAGTAGCTTGAAGCCGCTGGCCAAATTGGTCATAGGTATACGAAATCATATTGCCATTTGGGTCTGTCACTGTCTTGAGCAGACCAGGAGGCTGGGGCACGTCTGCGCTGGTTGTGTACGTGTACGTTGTCGTATCCCAAGGTCCGGGGATGGGGCCGTCGGTGCTCAGGAGAAGCGTTCGACGTGTCGGGTCTGGGTCGGAGATGTTGTATGTGTAGGTGGTGATGTTGCGGCGGCCGTCAGTCAACTCTGTCAGGTTGTTTAGGGAGTTGTAGGCGAGATCTGTCTGGTTGGTCTCGGCGTCGACAAGTTGAGTCAGGTTCACCCCGTCAGCACTCCAGGTCAGGTTGGTTGTGTTGTCGGAGGGGTCTGTGAGGCTGGTCGGTTTGAAGTTGGAGTTGAAGGTTCTCCTTGCCAGCCCGCTGGCCGGGTCTTGTTGGCTTGTGCCCGTGTTCTGGTAGTCGTAGGTGTCTTCGCGGGTGTTGCCGAGGCCGTCGGTCACGGTCGTGCTCGCATTGGAGACGAAGTCGAGTTCGGTTTGGACCTGATCTTCTCCGTTAGTCTGCTGATAGGCGCGGCCGCTCGCATCGTAGGCCACGCCTAGGACGGTCGAACCGCTAGGGTCAATCATCTGGGTTAGGTGATGGGAGGAATTGTAGACGTACGTCCACGGCTGGCCGAGCACATCTGTGGATGAGGTGAGATCGCCCGCCGCATCATACCCGAAGCTCACCTGCCGACCGCTCTGGTCGGAGACCTGGTTCACTCGGCCTTGAGCATCATACGCCAGGCCGAGATACCGGAGGCCAGTTGGGCCGTCCACCCGAGGTCAGGAGGCCTGACGTGTCATACGTGTACGTGAATGCCTGGCCCGTGGTGTTCGTCCACGAGACTACGCGCCCCTGATCGTCGAATTGGTATGTGTTCTGGTGGGAATCAACAAGCGTGTAGCTGACTGGCGGGCCAGGATCCTGCGTGAGCGTGGCGAAGACGCCAGGGTAGGATGAAAAGGTGCCATCAGAGTTGGCCCTGAAGCGGTATTCGTTTCCTGTCTCGGCCTTGAAATAGACATCGACCAACGTCCCTGTGGTCGATGTTCCAAATGTCAAATGAGTGTCCTGATTGTGGGTCCAGCCGTGTCCAAGCGTGCTGCCTGACGAGCCAGCCAGCTGCGAAGAGTAGTAGCGCTGGAAGGTCAGTGGGCCCGCGGAGGTGGACATGGAGAGATCCAGCAGACCGTAGTTGAATGCGCCGGAGTGAGTGTCGATGGGATCGCCGGCTCCGTAGCGGGCCGAAGGGCAAAGGTTGATGCTGGTCTCTCGCCGGTCATAGCCCGCGGTGATGCCGCCCATCATCTTCAGAGCGACCAAGCAAGCCGCAGCGTAGTCTGAAAGCCCTGGGGTGATTCCAGACCACTGTGTTTCGAATTCGTCGACGTAGAGATCCTGCTCTTGCCCCCCTTGACCGGAATAGGAAGACAGCCAGACGTAGCTGAAATTCGTGTTCCACCCTCGATCAGGATACGCGTAGCATTCGAAGGAAATGCTGCTGGGGTTCGAGAGGCCGAGCAAGCAGTGATTTGAAGTCAATTGAGAAGCGGAATCCAGCGGTTCCGATGGGTCCGTTCGAGTCCCCTCCGCCTACACTGAAACCGTTGGAGGTGTAGGCGCATGCATTTGGATAGCCGTAGCGAAAGCATTTCATTCTGCCAATGATGTGTACCGTGTCTCCCTGAGAATAGCTGGCATTCGGGTAGGCCCAGCCTCCTTCAACCCGGCCGGAGTTGTATCTCATCCCGTAGCCTATCAGGGAGTCTGAGGTGTAGAAGTAGGGTCTGATCGTTTGGTCCGCAGGAAGGATAGGTTGGCTTCTCGATGGAAAGAAGTCGTAGGACAGGGGTGTCGAGGGTCCGATGAGATTGTTTGATTGAGCTTCGCTGGGGGCAGGCCTTGCGTCGACAAGCGGCTCTGGACGCTCAAACACAGTCTGTGCGAGGATGCTCGATAGCTCCGAGTTCAACGAGGCGCTTGCCAGATGCGGTGGGTTTGCTGACGAGGATGGCTCAGAGGATGGAGAGGATGCCTGCGCTGGTGTTACGTTCACAAGGGGAGAGATAAGCATAGATGAAGCGACCAGGATTTGGAGCATCCTGGTCGCAAGGGAATGATATCGGGACTTAGTGATCGCGAGTGGGCGGGAAACGAAGTCCGACGAGCGCATGCCTTCCTCCATCCGCATCCCGTTGTCAACGGAATGCTGTATCAGGAGTCCAGCAAAGACGAAACCGCCCAGCCTGTTGAAGCTGGGCGGTCGTGGTGTCCTTGAGGGCGCCCCCCTTCGCCGGACTCTGCGCTGCACTTAGCAGCGCGCCAAGAGCATTATTCAATTGACGATCACACTGTACAGCTTTTTGGAGTCGCGTGCAACTTCAGTAGTCATGATCGCCCAAAGGTCAACGCAAGGGGGCTTGGATGATCCTTGACTGCTCCAATTCGGATTGTGCCGAGTGGGATGCGTGTTAAGGGCCGGACCTCGGTAGCAAATCGACATTAACTCGGTCGATTGGCAACGGAGCCGGCAAACCGTGACGTCCGCGGTTGGCGTTCATTGTGTTATCGGCCCTGATTTGACAGCTCACGGATAGCGGCCGTGCATTCTCAAGTTTGAAAATATGCGATCTTGGCCGCAAAGAGGAGACCTCACGGATCGCTGAAATGACGAACCATGAGGTCTATGGTGGGCGCGATTGGACTCGAACCAACGACCTCACGGATGTGAACCGTGCGCTCTAACCGGCTGAGCTACGCGCCCGTCGTGGCGAGATTATAGCAGACGCAAGCGGGGGTCACAAGAGATGGTCCATCAAATGGGCGCCGATTAGCCCTCGCGTCAGGGGGTGCTATAATCGCCGCGGCAAGGCACATCCATCGACGCCGACCTCCCGGTCCGTCTCAGGCCAAGGACCCTGCCCATGCTCGCCATCGACATCCCCGGCCGCGGCCAACTACAGCTTGACCACCTTGTGCTCGACGTCAACGGGACCTTGGCGGTCGATGGCGTCTTGATCGACGGAGTGGTCGCCGGACTGGGACGTGTAAAGGGCACGCTTGACATTCATCTGCTAACGGCTGACACGCACGGACGCCAGGCGGAACTGGACCGACAGCTTGGCCTGACCGCGGTCCACATCCCCCCTGGGGGTGAGGCGGAAGCCAAGGCGGCCTTCGTGCGCGATCTGGGGGCGGATGCTGTGGTGGCCATGGGGCAAGGGGCGAATGACGCCGGCATGCTGCGCGAAGCGGCCATCGGTGTGGCGGTCATGTCCACGGAGGGGACCTCGATTGAGGCACTCACCGCGGCCGATCTTGTTGTCCCGGACATTCTGTTGGGTCTGGCCTTGATTGAACACCCTATGCGACTGAAGGCGAGCCTGCGACGATGAGCCCAGAGTCGCCCGAATCCCTAAACAACCCCAGCCAACTTCCACCCTCCCGCCGCCGACGCGCGGGCCGGATGCTGACCCAGCTCCGCGCCGACGAGCGTGAGGCGTTCCTGGAGGGGCTGGCGCACGATGTTTCCCCGAGTATCGACCTGTATTTGCGTGCCCTGGCCGCAGGCGTCGTCATTGGGCTGGGCTTCCGTGTCGATCAGGAAGCTTTGTTGGTGGCCGGGGTTCTCCTGGCGCCGTCCATGTCCCCACTTGTCGGCCTGGCGCTGGCGGCTGTCTCCGGATCAACCCGCTTCCTGCTGCGGCTGCTGGGGGGCTTGCTGGTCGGGCTGGTGCTGTTCAGTGTTGTCGCGGGTTCGGCTGGGGGCTTGGCTGTGCCGGCGGGGTTGGGCTCCGTGCTCGTCTGGAGCCACACCAAGCTTAATTTGATCGATATGGGGGTTCTCTTGGTGGCGGCAGTGCTGATGGCTCGGCAATTTGGCCAAGGTGAAGGGCTTTCCAAGCTGGCCAGCGCGGCGGTGGCCTACGAGGTACTTATCCCCTTGGCGGCGGCCAGCATCGGGATCGTCAGGGGAGACCCCGAGCTGTGGCACGGGGCGCTGCTCATCGCCGGACTGCACTTGGTCTGGGCCGTAGTCTCCGGATTGGGAACGCTGGCCCTGCTGGGGTTCAGGCCCCTCATCGGGAGCGGCCAATCACTGGCTGGTGCCATCGCCATGATGGGTCTGGTGGCAGCCTTGAGCGCCGTCGGTTTGGGGGCTTCGGTGGTGGCGGCGGTGCCCACCGCGACGCCTACCCCGACCATGACGCCGACCCCTAGCCGCACGCCGACAGCCACCCAGACGGCGACCGCTACGGCAACGGCAACGGCTACCGCCACCGTCACGTCCACCGCGACCGCGACCTTCACCGCCACACCCACCCCTCCGACGGCGATCATCCAGGGAACGGGCGGTGTGGGCGTCTTCTTCCGTCGATCACCGGGAGGCGACCCGGTAGGCGGCCTGCTGGACGGGGCGCAGGTGGAGATCCTTTCGGGTCCGGTCGACTACAATGGGGATCTTTGGTGGCAAATCCGAACAACCGACGGCGAGGTGGGGTGGATCTTGGCCGGCTATGTCCAGCAGGTTACAGGAACGCCGGCCGCGTTGACGCCAACCTCCTCGACAGGCACGACCAGGCTGACGCCGTCCACCACGGCAACTCAAGGTGGGGGGTGACAAAGCGCTGAGGCCTGAGCGCTGAGCCGCGAGCTCTAAGAGATGAGGCTGTCCCAGAATGGACAGCCTCTTTAGTGTGTGGGACTGATGGCGATCTTCCCAGGGATTACCCTTTGACCGAGCCGGCCAGCATGCCGCGGACGAAGAAGCGCTGCAGCCCGAAGAAGACCAGCATGGGGACGATGAAGGACAGGAAGGCGGCGCCGGTCAGGATATGCCAGTTGCCACCGCGCGGATCGATAAGATTGGTGATCTGGACGGTGAGCACCGGGTGGCCTGTGAGGAAGATCTTGGCCACGAGGAAGTCATTCCAGATCCACAGGAACTGGAAGATCCACAGCGAGGCGATGGCGGGAAGGGACAACGGGACGGCCAACCGCCAGAACGCCGTCCAGTGGTTGGCACCGTCAATGTAGACCGATTCGAACACCTCCTTCGGAAGCCCCCCCATGAAGTTGCGCATCAGATAGATGGCATAGGGTAGGCCGAAGCCGGTGTGGAACAACCAGATGCCTAAGAAGGTGTCCTGCAGACCGACGCTGGTGTACATCCGAGCGATCGGGACGAGTGCCAGCTGAAGGGGGACAACCTGAAGCCCAACCAGGAGGGCGAACAGCCATTGGCGGCCCTTGAAATCCATCCATGCAAAGGCGTAGGCGGCGAAACCCGCGAACAAGATCGGGAGCAAAGCTGACGGCACGGCGACGGCCACCGTGTTCAGGAAGGCCTGCCCCATGCCCTCCGGGTTGAGTAAGTCTTTCCAGAAATTGCAGGAGAATTTGGCCAGCGTACTTGGCACGGATTGTTGACAGTCACTAAGGTAGTTGCCCGTACCCTTGTAGCCCACCAGCGCATCGGCGTAGTTTTGTAGGGTGAAGTGCAAGCCGGCAGTGGCTGAAGTCTCTCCGTCAAGTATGTGCATGTAGTCCAAGACCGGGGCGAGAACGACTTGCGCGTCGCGCGGATTCTCGGGCAACTGCGGGTCCTTGAGATGCGGCCCCCCGTTGACGTCCTTCTTCAGAAACGCGAGCAAGCTGGCGGATCGGGTGAATTGGTCAACCACCTTGGGGTCCGACAGATTTGCCTGCGGAATGGCGTCGCCGTTCGAACCGTGGCACGATGCACAGTAGGTGTTGTATTCCTGCTGGCCTTTGGGCGAACTGGGCAGAAACACGGTCCACCAGCCGGTCGTGCGCACGGCTTCGCGTGTGCGGAAGGAGGTAATGAAGACGCCAAAGGTGGGGACCAGCCACATCACCACCAGCACGACAAGCGCCAGGTGGACGGGGAGCTTGTTGAAGAAGCGATTGAGGCGGGAAAAGGGCTTCATCGCATCGCCTCCTGCTCCTGGAAGCGTTTGACGTTGAAGTACATGACCGGGATGGTGAGCACCAGGAGCAAAACCGCGATGGCGGTCGACCGTCCGACATTGGTTACGATCAGCTTGAACATGCGGTTGGCGATGACTTCGGTGCCGAAGTTGCCGCCGGTCATGACGAAGACGATATCAAAGATTTTGAGGACGATGATGATGAGTGTGGTGGTGACGACGGTGATCGTAGGCATGATCATCGGGATCATCACCAGCCAGAACATCTGCCACTCGGTGGCTCCATCCACCCTGGCCGCTTCCAGCACTTCGCCCGGCAGTCCCTTGAGGGCAGCGGACAGAATCGTCATGCTGAATCCGGCCCAAAGCCAGATACCGACCATCATCAAAGCGAAGTTGTTGATCGGTTGGGTGCTCATCCAGGGAACGGGCTGGCCGCCCACGCTCGAGATGGCGGCGTTGAGTACGCCGATTTGGGCCTCATTGGCCCCAGTCTGAATGGTGTACATGAAGCGCCATATTACCCCGGCACCGATGAAGGAAATCGCCATCGGCATGAAGATCAGCGACTTGACCAGGCTTTCGTAGGAGACGCGGTCCGCCAGCACGGCCACCGCTAAGCCGATGGCGACGGTGAACGGAACCATGATGAGCAACCACAGCAAGTTGTTGCGCAAGGCGGTGGTCATTTCAGGATTGGTCAGCGCATAGCGGTAGTTCTCGAGCGGGCCCCAGCAAGGCTGCCCTTGAACACATTCCTCGGCAGCCGAGCCGGTGCCTGAGCGATCGCTCAAGCTCAGCTGGGTCGTGTTGATCATGGGGTAAACGATGAAGATAGCGATCACAAGAAGTGCGGGTAGGACATACAGCCAGGGAACAACCCGGCCCTGCTTCATAATCTGAGGGGTGTTAGCCATGGGCAAGCCTCCTGCGCGGTGACCGACCGGTACTGCATATAAAGAGGTGCCGGGGGTATACCCCCGGCACCTCAGTTTCAGGTAGCCCTATTGAGAGAGGGACTCCTTTTGGGCAGCTGCCACGTCGGCGAGTTCAGTGGGGATATCTCCACCCTGAACCACGTTGATGATGGCCTTCCATTCTGCAGACTGAAATGGGTTGCCCAAGACGTCGCCCAGGTCAGGCGTGAAGCCCTGAGCGTTGGCCAGCATTTCGGATTTCTTCGAGAGCTGCTCGTCGGGGTAGTTCCCCGTGGCACCCGCATTGGGGGACTCGTCGAAGCCGGCGGCGGCCCAGTTCTTGCCGCCTTCCATGCTGGTGATGTACTTCACGAACGCCGAGGCGGCCGGGGAGTCTCCGAAGGCGAACATGTAGTCCGCGCCGCCCTGCATGCCCTTCGCACCAGGGAACTGGAAGAAGTCGAAGTCGGTGCCGTACTTGAGATCGGGAAACTGCTTCACGATCTCGCCGCCAGCAAATCCAGACTGTTTCACCATCATGGATTGGGGCGGATCTGAGAACGGCTGGTAGATGGCATCGAGGAAGGCAGTATTGACTGTGCCCGTCGCGCCGCCAACTGTGTACTTCGGATCCGAGGCCCACTTCTGGTACGTGGCGTAGGCATCCTGGACGCCCTGGTCGTCATAAGCGACCGATCCGTCGATGATGCCCTTGACATACTCGGGGCCCTGCTGGGTCAGCAGCAGGTCCTGGATGAAGTCCGAACCGGTCCAACCTGTAGCGTCACCACTCTCGAAGCCCATCGACCACGGGACGTTGCCGTCGGCCACCATCTTCTCAACCAGCGTGTTCAGCTCGTTGAAGGTGGTGGGGACGCTGTAGCCGAAAGCGTCGAACTGGGTGGGGCTGTACCAGATGATGGTCTTGATGTCGGCCTTGGCCGGCAGAGTCAGCAGGCTGCCATTCATCGTGCCGTCGCTGACCCAGAAGTCTGCATAGTTGTCCGTGTGGGCGCCGAGGGCCGACAGGTCCTTCATCTGGTCCCCGTACAGGCTGATGATGGCCGTCGATGGCCAGAACAACACGTCGGGCGGCGTGCTCTTGACGCGTGTGTCGAGGACGGCGGCATCGCGAGTGGATTCGGCGTTGATGGCCACGCCGCAGGCATCCACGAACGGCTTGGCGATGGTGTTGAATTTTTCCTCTTCTGCGCCGGACCACTGGTACATCACACTCAGGGTGTCTCCCGAGTTGACGCCGGTGCAGTCGATACCGCCCGTCATGGCGGCTTCGGTGGCGGTGGGCTGGGCCATTGCTTCGGTGGGCTGGGCCATCGCCTCGGTGGGCTGGGCCATCGCCTCGGTCGGGGCCGGTGCCTGGGTGGCGGCCGGCCCGCAGGCGGTGAGCATGAGGCCGAACACCATCAACAGAGAGACTACCGCAAAGAGCTTTCTTTTCATCTTCTCCTCCTAGGGATTGGATGGTTGTGGAACTAAGTTCATCGATTTGACGGTGTGTCTAATGTGATTTGAGGGTCCCTCCTTCCCAATGCAATGGCAATTGGTGTGCCCACAGGGAAAAGAATGTGGGGCACGCCCTCGTTTTCGCGTCGATTGTGACGGAATCCACAAATCAATCCAGCGGTCCCTCTAAAACTCTCGTGAAACGTGGCCACGGTTTGGGCCGGGAGGCCGCCTAGCCGCCTATTGGGTGAGACTTGTCACGGGCGCGGATATCCGTCAGATAGATAGCCGATGCGGCGGTTCGGCGTTCCGAAAATGGCCCAATAGGTGCTAAGTCATGAACAGGATCAGGGGCGCCGAATCAGCAATCTTCAGTCTCACGCCAGAAGCCCCTCAAGCGGATGGTCGCCGGCTAGCGGCGATGAGGTACCTACGCAACCGCTGCCAGACCCGCTGGTACTGCCTGTAAATCGATTGTAGGTTCACGTGCAGGCGGATGTATCGGCGCACAACCGCGAAGTCATTGTATCGCCCGGAAACAAGGCGTGTCAAGCGGATGTATTCGTTCAGGACATATGAGACGGTTTTGGAATGGGAGCCAACTTTGAGTGGTCTTCATAAAGGTACTCTGCAGGTGTTCTAAGATCAAGCGAATGATGGGGTCGAACGGCGTTGTAGAAGTCTTCCCATTCCCGCAAGGCTGCATTCACGCTCTTCAAGTCCAGCTCCCCCATGTCCAGATCATAGAACTCTTCCGTATGTGTGCGCTGGGCCAGCTCCACGTGACCGTTCAGCTTCGGGGATCGAGGCGGAAGGACGAAGAGCCGGAGGCCCTTCTCGGCGCACGCCAGTTCGAAATCGGCCTGGAACTCGCTGCCCCCGTCGACCTGGACGGCCTTCACCGGGTAGGGAGACCGCTCGATAAGGGTATCCAGAAACGGACTGGCGTTGCGGGCGGTGGCGCTGCGGAAAGCTTCGATCACGTCCCAGCGCGAGACCATATCCCGGGCGGTGAACTGCTTGAAGTGAACGTTCGGCAGCGGACGCACATCCAGGGTGTCCACCTGCACCAGATCCCCCGGTTGCTTTGCCTGGTACGACTTGGGCTTGCGGGTGGCGTAGGGGCGTATCAGGCGGCGTTTCCGCTTTGTGATCCCGTTCCGGGGTGGCTCTCGCAAGACGCCGCGAGCCTTCAATCGTTTCAGGATCCGTCCCACGGTGGAGATCGATGTATACATCCCCTGCCGCCGCAGCAGCACCCACAGCTTCTCCTTCCCCATCCCCGGGTGCCTCTCCCGCAACGCCAACACCGCTTCCGCCAACTCCGGGCTCCACTGCGGTCGCCGCACCCGCTTCGGCCGCCGATCCCCGTCTTCCAGGCCGATCAAGCCCCGCTGATCTACCCTCTTCTGCCAGCGGTACAACGTGGATCGTGGCACCTTCAGAATGTCGGCCGCTTTCTGGGCGCAAAACCCCTCCGCTCGCAGTCGCTCCCAGGCTTTCAGCCGCCACAATCACTGCCGCCCATTTTCGCTCATCTCGACAGGTCGGATTTGGGAAGCATAGTAAAATGGGCTGGGTAGTCCTACTATCCGCATTGGAGCCTCCTTTCGTGTTCAGCGCACTCAAGGATGGCTCCAATTGTTTTCCTTCGCTACTGTCTCACATGTATCTGGACTTATTCAGCGGACCATATTGGTGCACCAGACGGGGTCAGGCGGGAGCTTCCCCGCTGCTTGAGAGGTAGATGGTCTGTGTCGGGAAGGCAAACTCGATACTCTCGGCATCAAATCGGCGCACCAAAGCGAGGTTGATGGCCTGCTGGATGTCCATGTACACGTTGTAGTCGGAGTTGAGGACATAGTACACAATCTCGAAGTTGAGCGCAGAATCGCCGAAGCTGCTGAAGTGGGCGCGATCAAACCGGGTTTGATCCAGACCTTCGATGATCTGCTTGACCCACTCGCCAATCTTGGACAATGTGTCTGCCGCTGTGTCGTAGGTCACGCCAAATCCGAAGACCACCCGCCGTTCGAACATGCGTTTGTAGTTGCGGACGCGGCTGTTGAGCAGATCGGAGTTTGAGAACACGATCTGTTCGCCAGACAGGCTGCGGATGCGGGTGGTCTTGAGCCCGATGTTTTCGACTGTGCCCATGTAGTCGCCGACGATGATGAAATCGCCCAGGACGAAGGGCTTGTCGAGGACCATCGCCAGAGACGCGAACAAGTCCCCCAAGATGTTCTGGAGCGCCAAGGCGACGGCCACACCGCCGACGCCGAGGCTGGCGATAAGGGCCGTGACTTCGACCCCGGCGTTCTGCAGGATGAGCAGCAGCACAACCACCCACAAGGCGACCCTGGCGACGTAGCCGAGGGCACTGACGGTGGTGGTGCCGGCAGCATCTTGCTCGGCCTTCTCTCTGTCGAGCCGCGTGCGAATGACATAGTCAAGCAGGGCGACCCCCCAGAAGCCGCCTTGAAACAAAAGGACGAGCATGGCTGTCGTGCGCAGCGCTTGATCGGTGGCGTCGGGCAGGTTGAGAAGGATGGTGGAGACATAGGCGGATTCAAGACCCAGGAACCACCACTTGGTTCGCCGAAAGAGATCAACCACCAAATCGTCTATCCCGGTTCTGGTCCTATCGGCGAGCCTTTTGATCCGGCGCTGCACGAGGCGAAGCACGAGTCGGAGAACGAGCGCCAAGACGACGGTTGCCGCCAGTGCCAGCGCCCAACGGTCAAGAGGATTGCCATAAACTACGTAGTTCAGAAATTCCATAAGTTGCTCCTGATCCTCGGCGGACTTCGGCAAGTGTAGCAAATGATGGGGCAATTTTGGCGTATCCTTCGTAAGATCCGGCTTGGTTCGAGGAAGAAGGCCGCTCATGCTCGCTTGGTCGCCAACGGCTCGTCGTCTGCTTCTCCTGGTCGGCGTGGGCCTGGCGCTGGGCCTGGGTCTGGCTGGGCTGGCCCGATTCGTGGCTGAACGAGGGATCCCTCAGGCCACGCCGCCTGGCAGGTTTGCCTTGGTCTCGACGTCCCCTGAGGACGGATCCGACGGCACGGCCACCGGAAGTATTAATTTCGTTTTCAACTACCCCGCCGATATGGCCAGTGTCGAAGACCACTTGACCGTCACACCCACAGCGCAAGGGTTCTTCTGGGCCGAAGGCAACATCGTCCGGTTCGCCCCCGTTGTCCCGTTTCCGAGGGGCCAGCAGGTTACGGTCACTTTGGAGGCCGGAGTTCGCTCACGAGACGGATCGCAACGGCTAGATGAAGGTGCGAACTGGACGTACCAGATTCGCCCACCGAGGGCGATCTTCCTCACGCCGAGCCAACCACCGCATGCATTGATGGTCTCCGCAGACCACGTCGACGGCTCGCCCCAAACCCTCTTTCCAGGTGACCATGGCCTGACCGACTTCAGCGTTTCACCGGGGGGTGACCAGCTGGCTCTTGTGATGGCGAACGATGCGGGAGGGCACGATGTCTGGACGCTCGACATGAGTGGTTCTGATCCGATCCAGCGCACCCAGTGCGGTGGTGACGATTGCGTTGATCCCGTCTGGTTGCCCGATCGGACCCATTTGGCCTATACACGCGTCGGGCGGGAGGGTTCATCCGTGGTATGGGTGCTTCCGCTTGCGGGAGGCGAGCCGGTCCGGCTGCTGGACGACCCGCAGCTGCAGGCGAAAGATCCGGTTTGGTCGTCGGACGGGATGCAAGTGGGCTTCTTTGATCTTGGCAATAAGACGATGCGGTTGCACAGCTACGAATCCGGTCACGATTTCAGCTTCCACACCCTGAATGGTTTGGTGGGGAGTTGGTCGCCGGACGGGACCAGGATGGTGGCCAGCGTGCTCGACATATCGCAAGCCCCCCCGGTAGGGACGTTGTACCTCATAAACGCGGCCACAGGAGAGACGACATCCTTGTCCCTCGACGGACTGGTGGATGCCGGAAGCCCAGTCTGGTCACCCGCCAACGATTGGATCGCCGTCAGCGCGCGCCGGCCCGGGGGAGGACTGGCGCGCGGGATCTGGATCGTTCATCCGGATGGGTCGGACCTGACCCCGGTTGCCGCTCAAGCGGGGACAGCCTTCGGAGGGCCGGCTTGGAACGCGTGGGGAGACGCGCTTCTGCTCCAGGGGGTCTCGCTGGAGTTGCTCGAAGCGCCTCCCGATGTCTATGTTTGGCGTCCGGATGAGAACGAACTGCAGGTCATTGCCCAAGACGCGTATGCGCCGGATTGGCTTCCATGAAATCCATCGGCCTTGACGCTCGGATGGCGAGCGGTTAGACTCTATAATTGAAAAACATTTTCATTATCGAGTTCCCAATGCAAGCTACTGAACAAGCAATCCTGCGCCGGTTGCGCCAGCAGGGATACCGAGTGACTGCCCCGCGGCGGGCGGTTGTCAGTGTGCTTCAGGCAGCTGAAGCCTGGCTGCCGCCGGACGCCGTGCACGCTCGTGCGGCGGAAATCTGCCCCAGCATTGGCCTGGTGACCGTCTATCGGACGCTGGCCCTGCTGACTGAGCTGCAGCTGGCCCAACGCGTTCATTGGGAAGGTGGTTGCCATGGATACGCTCTGGGCGATGTGGGCCATGGGCACCACCTGGTGTGTCAGCAGTGCCACAAAGTCGTGGCGTTCGCAGACTGCGATCTCTCCGGCCTGGTGAAAACGCTCGAATCGGAGACTGGCTTCAGGGTTGAAGACCATGTGCTGGAATTGGTGGGGGTGTGTCCATCTTGCCAGGGATGAAACGGGGTGATTGGGGACGGCGGCTGACGGCGGTTGCGCTGCTGGCGCTCTTCGGCGGAACGGTGGCCGGCTGCACGGCTCCATCGGAGGCTGATAGATCCGGCTCGCTCCCCGAGGTGACGGCGCAAAGCCCCGATCAATTGGCCCCGCTGGCCCTATCCCCGGCTGGCAAACTGCAGGTTGTCGCCACCACCAGTTTGGTGGGCGAGCCTGCCACCATGATCGGGGGAGACCTGGTGGATGTGACAGTCCTTATCCCGCGCGGGGCTGACCCGCACGAGTACCAGCCGGCGCCGCGCGATGCCGTGTCACTCGCCGGCGCTGACGTCATCTTGGAAGCAGGCTTCGGCTACGAGACCTTTCTGGCGAAACTGATCTCCGGCGCCGGAGCCAGCGTGCCCGTTGTGGCGCTCTCAGAAGGCATCCAGCCCCTTTCGATCGCCGGAGGTGCCGCCACCCCCGGGTCCGGGGCGGTTGACCCCCATGTCTGGCTTGATCCCCAGAATATGGTTGTCTGGGCCAGAAACACGGCAGCGACTTACGCAGCTCTCGATCCAGAGCATGCGGCTGACTATCAAGCCAGGGCCGAGGCATACATGGTCGAACTGGGTCAGCTCGACACATGGGCCGCAAGCCAAATGGGGGGGCTTCCGGAAGGCGCTCGCAATGTGGCCACGGGCCATGCGGTGCTGGGCTACCTGGCCCAGCGCTATGGGCTGTCGATTGTTGGAACCATTCGACCGGGCGCCAGTGATTTGAGCGAGCCGTCGGCACGCGAGCTGGCCGATCTCGAAGACCGGCTTCAAAACCAAGCCGTGGGGGCCATATTTGTGGGCGTGTTCGATAATCACACCTTGGCAGATCGGGTCGGGACGGATACCGGCATTCCTGTGGTGCCGCTCTACCTGGAAAGCCTCAGCGGTGCCAATGGGCCTGCGGCGACATATGATGCGTTCATGCGCTTCAATGTGGCGGCAATCGTCGAGGCTTTGAAATGAAGAAAACTATCTCTGAGCACGAGCATGGAGGCATCGGCCAGGTGATGGGGCAACCGCCAGCACATGTGACAGACGCGCCTCCCGTTCTGGTGTCTGATCTGAGCGTGCGATTCGACGGCACAACTGCGCTCGAGGGTGTGACATTCAGCATAAGCGAGCCGACGACGATGGCCGTCGTGGGCCCCAATGGCGCCGGAAAGACCACCTTGTTGAAGGTCATTGCCGGAATCTATCCGCCCTCATCCGGAAGTGTTCGCGTCTATGGCTATGGGCCGGTCAGTCACATTTGCATTGCTTACGTGCCCCAACGCACGCAAGTTGATTGGCGCTTTCCGGTGACCGTGGCCGATGTGGTGATGATGGGCCGGGTCAAGAAGCTGGGACCATTCCGCTGGCCCCGCAAGGGAGACTGGGCCATTGTGGACGACGCTCTCGACCGAGTCGGGATGGTCGATCTGCGCCAGCGCCACATTCGGGCGCTCTCTGGCGGTCAGCAGCAGCGAGTGTTCCTGGCGCGCGCCCTTGCGCAGGAAGCCGAGATCGTCATGCTGGACGAGCCTTTGACCGGTCTGGACGCGCCGACCCAACAAGCCATCCTCTCATTGCTGGACGAATTGAGGGCAGATGGCGTGCCATCCCTGGTGGCAACGCATGATCTCAGCTTGGCATCCGAGCATTTCGAGCGCGCCTTGCTGCTCAATCATCGGCTTGTGGCCGAAGGCACCCCAGAGCACGTCTTCACGTCCGAGAACTTGCAAGCTGCCTATCGCGGCAGTCTGCATATCGTCTCTGGGGATGCAGGGCCCTTGGTGTTGGCTGACACGCATTGCGAAGGAGAGGAGACCGCCCCGTGATCCTCATTCAGGGCTTGCTAGAACCCTTCTCTCACGCCTTCATGGTCCGAGGCTTGGCAGCAGCCATCATGGTGGGCATTGTGTGTCCGGTCTTGGGCACGTACGTCGTGCTGCGGGGCATGGCGTTCTTCGGTGACGCCCTGGCGCACATCGTCCTGCCAGGCGTGGTCCTGGCGTTTTTGCTTGGCTGGCCGGTTGCCATAGGCGCACTGGCGGCAGGGATTTCGGCCGCGCTGGTCATCGGCAGACTCAGCCAGCGAGGCCGAGTGGCGGAAGATACGGCCATCGGCGTGGTCTTCGCCGGCGCCTTCGCCTTGGGCGTGGCCATGCTCTCGGTGCGCGGCAGCTACGCTGTTGACCTGACCCACATCCTGTTTGGTGATTTGCTGGGGGTTAGAGGGGTGGATCTGTGGCTGATCGCCGGATTGGGGCTGGGGGTCTTGGTCACCATCGCGGCGTTCTACAAGGAGTTCATGGTCATTTCGTTCGACCCGCTGCTGGCCACGACTTTGCGGTTGCCCGTGACCTGGCTTCGTAATCTGATGCTGGTGCTGCTGGCGGTGGTGATCGTGGTCTCTCTGCAGGCGGTGGGCGTGGCCCTGGTCTTGGCAATGCTGGTCACGCCGGCGGCAACGGCCACCTTGATCACCCGCCGCCTGATTTGGGTGATGATCCTGGCTGCCGTGATCGGTGCCGGCTCTTCTCTGGCCGGCCTCTACCTTTCTTACTACCTCAATCTGGCGTCCGGACCGGCAATTGTGCTGGCGGCGACGGCGGTCTTTGGCGTCGTGTACGCGGTCGTCGGCCGCAGGGATCGGACCTCCGGCATGATCGTCCGCTCTCCGGCCAGCGACGGGTAGTTCAGAGGGTCGGACGATTAGACGTTCAGCCCAGGCTGTAGCTGGGCACCCTGGCCGGAGAGGGATCGCCGGTGGTTTTCACGACTTTGAAGTCCGATTCTCCGACTTTCACATGCAATGTGTGACTGCCGCCGCCGGCGGTTTCCTCGAATCGAATCTGCCACAGGTCGGGCTCTGTAGCCTTGGCCGACACCAGCCGGAAGGCATCGCGACCGAGCTCGCCCGTCTTCAGGCGGAGGAAGTGTTCGGCGGCCTGCGCCGGGCGTGGATAGGCAACGTGCCCTCGAGTGTGGTCCATATCCCAGGTGCCTTCAAGGCAGGCCTTGATCAGTCCGGGAGCCAACTTTGGGCGCAGCCGCCCAAATTGGACGCCATAAGGCAAGACGACGGCGTTGGCAGCGAAACGGTGGCCGCCCTGATGGTTGGACAACCACACATCGGCATCTTTTCGGTGGGCGAGGGCTCGGTAGACGGCGGTGCCGTGGCGAGCACAGCATGCGTCTCGCCGGCCGTTGCCGCAAACCAAAACCCAGGGCGTGTCGACGCGAGTGGCGTTCGCCGGGGGTGAACCGGCCACCAACGCCTTGAAGTCCAGCTGTTTCAGTTCCTGGTACGTCGAGAAATTTAAGGTGAAGGCATCCGGTTGCCGGCGATTGGTCCGGGCGAGATACAAGGCCAGCCGGCCACGCGTTCTCCCGGGTTTGCGGATGAACTGCAGGCGGCTCCTTGGGGTTGAGTTGAGGGCCTCACCTAACGGCTTCTTGATTTCGGGGGGAAGGTCGCTGGCGCGGAAAGCTTTCGCCTGCCATGCTCGTCGGTATTCAATGCAGATCCAGATCTCAGCCTCGGTGGCGGTGGCGAAAACCGGCTCGGCGACGTCCAGCGAAGATTGACAGCTCGTCGGTTGATTCATGCCGTTCTGCAGTCCTTTCTGGCGGGAAATCGGGTGGTGCCGTTTTTGCCGCGCATGGTTCGAAACGTGCACTTCAGTTTGTGCGGGATGCTTGTTTGATAGAATAGCCCAACTTTCGGCCGAAGACGTCCGAAGTCAGGCCCCAGCGATGCACACCTAGCGAAAGGTTGGCGGATCTTGACTGCCACGCAGGCTGATCACCAAAACGCGCTCCTGTCCAGGCCAAAGGCCCTGCTGATTGGCGCGTCCTCAGGCATCGGTGCGGCGCTGGCCCGGCGGCTGGCTGCCGAGGGGTTCGATCTAGCACTTGTCGCCCGCCGAATGCCGGAACTCGAAGCCTTGTGCGGCGAGTTGTCGCAAGCGCACGGTATCCGGGCGCTTGCCTACCAACACGATGTCCAGGAAACCGCCGCCGCCCCAAGCCTTCTCGAGTTGATAGCCCGCGATCTGCAAGGGCTTGACCTGTTCGTGTACGTAGCCGGTGTGATGTTCCCCCACGACCCTGATGCTTATGATACCGAAAACGATCTGTTGACCCTGCAGGTGAACACCCTGGGCGCCATTGCCTGGTGCAACCCGGTGGCCCTGCGCTTTGTCCGAGCTGGGCGAGGGCAAATTGTCGGCCTGGGGAGCATCGCAGGGGACCGGGGCCGGAGGGCCATCCCGGCTTATTCAGCGTCCAAAGCAGCCCTGGAAACCTACCTGGAGGCACTGCGAAATCGAGTGACGCGCAGCGGCGTCACAGTCACCACGATCAAAGCCGGGCAGGTTGACACCGACATGCTAAAGAATGCAGCCGCAGTCCGCGGCCCGGTATCGCCCGAGCGCGCCGCCGACATGATCTGGCGGGCAATCCGCCGTCGCAAGCAGGTCGTCTACATTCCCGGCCGTTGGGCGCTCATAGGCTGGGTGGTCCGTCACATCCCCTCGTTCATCTTCCGCCGGCTCAACCTATGACAGGTCCCCTGCCGATGGAAAACCTCGAGCGCGCCGAGGCCTGGGGTCAGGCAAGCTCGGGCATGGCATACATTTTTCGGCCTTCAACGCCGTCGGGATTGCAGGCCGTCTTCGAGTTGGCCAGAGACACGGGGGTTCCGATTGGCCTGCGAGGCGCCGGCCGGAGTTATGGCGATGCGGCCATTAACAGCGAAGGCATCCTGGTTGATCTGGAGCGCATGAATCGGATTCTCGCCTGGGATCCAGCCAGCGGCATCATCGAGGTTGAACCCGGGGTGACCATTGAGCAGCTATGGCGTTACGTGCTGGGTGATGGCTGGTGGCCGCCTGTCGTGCCGGGCACCATGTTCCCCACGGTCGGGGGGTGCCTGGCGATGAATGTCCACGGCAAGAACAATTGGCGTGAAGGCACTTTTGGCGAACATGTCCTCGAGTTTGAGGCCTTGCTCCCGACTGGCGAATTCGTGGTCTGTACGCCGGAAAAGGCCCCCGAGTTGTTCCATGTGATGATCGGCGGCTTGGGCGTCTTGGGCTGCTTCACGCGCATCAAGCTGCAGCTCAAGCGGGTTCATTCCGGCCAGCTTGACGTTCTGGCGTTGAGCGTTCCAAACATGGACGCGATGTTGGACGACATGGAGTCGCTCCGAGATGACTGGGAGTACCTGGTCGGATGGGTCGATTGTTTCGCCGGCGGCAGTGGAGTTGGGCGGGGTCAAATCCATGCTGCCAATCACCTCGACGATCGGGCTGACCCGAGCCCGACCCAATCGCTTCGATTGGACCATCAAGATCTACCGGATACCTTCTTCGGGCTCGTGCCGAAATCCATCCTGTGGCGTTTCTTGAAACCCTTCGCCAACAACTTGGGCTGGAAATTGGTGTGTCTCGCCCGCTATCTCATGGCCAAGAGAGGCCACGGACACCGATTCAAACAGTCTCTGGCCGAGTTCAATTTCCTGCTGGACTACGTTCCCCATTGGAAGCGAGCGTACTGGCCGCTGGGGTTGATCCAATACCAGTGCTTTGTCCCGAAAGCGGAAGCGAGCGAGGCCTTTGTCCAGATCCTCAGATTGTGCCAGGAGCGGGGGCTGCCTTCCTACCTGGGCGTTACGAAGCGCCACCGTCCGGACGATTTTCTGCTTTCGCATGCTGTGGACGGCTACTCCCTGGCGCTGGACTTTCGCGTGACACGCCGCAATCGTCAGCGCCTGCTGGCGCTGGCGCGTGACCTGGATGAGATTGTGCTTGCCCACTCGGGACGGTTCTACTTTGCCAAGGACAGCACCCTGGCGCCGGAATCAGCCGCTGGCTACTTGGGAGCGGAGTCTATTCAGTCACTCTTTGCATTGAAGGCCCAACTTGACCCCGACGATCTACTGCAAACCGATCTTTGGCGTCGGGTGTTTGAGCCCCTGTCAACTCGTGAAGAATTCCACAATCGGGCCGAGTCCAGGACCTTGCATTCGCCGACTTGATCTGCGAAACGCCAATAGTCCTCCAGGAACATTTCGCTGCCCGAGGGCGAATGCTAAACTGATTGCGGCAATGCGTTCGGCAGAATCCGGACTTGAGGGGAGCCACGTGTGACGCTGCCTGATGAACTGAACCGGGCGATTGGGTACCTCCGGGAGGGCGAGCCCGAACTGGCCCGCCCGATTCTGGTCCATTACCTCCAATCCCACCCCCGATCGGATATCGGCTGGTACTTGCTGAGTTTTGCCATTCCAGAACACGCACGTCAGGTTGAGAGCCTCAACCGGGCATTATCGATCAACCCGCGCAACCAGAAGGCCCGGGATCGCCTGGCAAGTCTGACTGGGTTGGTACCCCCTGCAACGGGTCAGGCTGAAGAAGCCGTGCGGGCACCCCAGCCTTCACGCCGGCGGGCTGGTGTGGCTGGCCAACCCGGAGGAGGGATCGCTTCATCCCGGCGCCTGGGGAGGCAGTGGCCGCCGTGGGTGAAGCCAACGGCGATCGCCGCCTCGGTTGTGCTGGTCCTGGCCGCCATCGGCAGCGCATACGTCTTCTTCCGGTTCGTGCAGTCGACCATCGGTCAGCGCCAATCTGCTGCAGCCACCGCGGTGGCGGGAACCGCCACAACGCGAGCGACACTTGGGGCTGCCGTCGGCTTACCCGGCACGTGGACACCGACGGTATCGTTCACCCCCAGCCTGACACCGCAGCCCAGCGCGACCGTCACGATCACGCCCACGGCTACGCCCATTCCGCCCAACGCGGACACACGTGAGGAAATGGCGACCATCCAGGCGCAGGTAGCAGACCTGCGCGGCCTGACCATGGAAGGCGAACCGCCATCGTATGTGATCACGGCGGGACGCGTGCGGCCGTTTCTTGAGAGCAGCTTTCTGGCCGGGGGCGGATCTCAAGAAGACGTGGCCGACCTGTCGCATACCTTGGTGGCCCTGGGTCTGACCAAGCCGACCTATGATCTGTACACCAATATCCTCAACGGACTGACAGACAACATCGGCGGCTTCTATCTTCCTTGGAGCAAAGAGATCTTCGTCATTGGCAGCCGTTTTTCGGGTGTCGAGCGCTGGGTATACTCGCACGAATTCGACCACGCGCTGGTGGACCAGCATTTTCACATTGACCAGGCCGGGGTCTACCCGCTGTGCCAAAAGTCTCAGGATGAATGCAAGGCCGTGGAAGCCTTGGTTGAAGGTGACGCTACGCTGTTGATGAGCCAATGGCTGACACAGTACGCAGGACCGCAGGATATCACCGACATCCTCCGCTACAAGCCGCCTACCCACACACTGCCAAACGATTTTCCTCCGCCCTACGCTGGGGCAGACTCGCTTTTTCCATACGATCAGGGTCTCGCTTTTGTCAACTCGCTGTACGAGCAGGGGAATTGGGCGGAGGTCAACGGAGCCTATGAGAATCTGCCGGCCAGCACAGAGCAGATCATGCATGTTGAAAAATACCTGAACCACGAAGGGCCCGTCGATGTCCCGAGCCGCGATGTGGCCTCTGTCCTCGACTCGAACTGGCGCCCGATTACCAACGACACCCTCGGCGAGTGGACGACCTACCTGATGCTGGCCTACGCGGCTGATGAGTCCGCTCAGGTGGACTTGGCCACGGCCGAGCGCGCAGCCAAGGGTTGGGGAGGCGATACCTACCAGGTGTTCTACAACGACGGGAACGATCAGGCGGTCCTTGTGGCCGACTGGGTTTGGGATACGGCCTCGGACACAGCCGATTTCCGCGCTGTGCTCGAGGGGATGCTGACCAATCGGTATCGGGGGGCTGAGCTGCCCAGCGCGCGGGGCCATTGCTGGTCTGTGGGAACTGAGGCCAGCTGCGTGCTGGGTGGCGCCCGGGAAGTGGTATGGATTCTGGGTCCAATCGATCTGGCGCCTGGCCCCTTGATGGATCTTTACCCGGAACTCGGTTGACCTCGACGGGCCATCCAGCCTTCGCCTTGAGCGCTTGTGCTTGGCTTGTTTGAGACTGACGGAAAACTATGGATTCCCACGCACGTTCCCCTTTTTCATCAAGTTCAGCTGCCCGCGGGGCGGCGCTGAATCAACTGCGTTGGTTGACACTGGCGGGAATCTTGCTGGCGGCTGGTTGGCAAGGCCGTCTTCAGGCCGCACTGGCCGGTGCGTGTGTGTTGTATGGATTGTGGCTGGCGTGGCAAGGCTTGTCCGCTTGGACTTCTCCGCTTTCCTCATGGATCAAGATCGCAATGATCACGGCCGATGTCGGCCTGGCTGTGGCTGTCGTGGCGCTCAGCGGGGGCACGCAGAGCCGGCTTTGGTGGACCCTCTTGCTTCCGGCCGTTTCAGGCGCTCGCCTGTTTGGCCTTTGGGCTGGTGTTGGGTCAAGCATGGGTGGATGGGCGGCAGCGGCAGGCATCAGCCTGCTGACCCCAGGAGTTGAGATCGCCTGGCAGCCGTTGGCGTTGATCGGCATGGCGCTGTTGGGGGGAGCGCTGGTTGTCGCATGGGCGAGTCTGCAATGGTCGGCGAGGGAACCAGCTGCGGATGCATCCGCAACGCCTGACGACAATCCGCCGAATGCCGTGGGCGAGATTCTACAGGCCGCTTCTCGTTTGAACGAGACCACATCCCTGGATCAGCTCGGCCTTCGAATTGTGGATTTGGTGAATGCGGTCTTGAGCGATGAAGCCTCGGGCCTGGTGATGCGCCCGGCGGGACTGTGGATCGGTTCCCAAGCCGACGGTGACTGGGAATTGACGATTGGTTTTGCGCCCGGGCAGACCGTGAGGCAGGAGCGTGCCCCGAATGCCCTCGACCAGGCGCTGACATCGGGGGACCCGCAAGCGGTGACGGCGCCCGACGAAGACGCATTTGTCAGACTCTGGCCGGGTCTCGGAGCGGCCGGAACCGTGGCCATCGTGCCTCTGACGCTCCCCAGCGGAACCAGCCTCGGGGCGGTGCTCGTAGGCGTCGATTGGGATGAAGCTCCGCCGGCAAGGGTCCTTGGCCAGCTGCGTTCGGTTGGATCGAGCGCGGCCTTGGTGTGGGAGAACGCCAGCCGCTATCAAGCGCTGCTCCGGGAAAAGGACCAGCTGAACGAGCTTCAAGAGGAAGCGCGCAAACGGCTGGCTCGCAATCTTCATGACGGGCCAACACAGACGATCGCCTCCATCGCCATGCGCGCCAACTTCGCCAGACGTCAGATCACACGAGATCCGGATGCGGCTGTGCAGGAAGTCGCCAAAGTTGAAGAGATGGCCCGGCAGACGACTCGCGAAATCCGCCACATGTTGTTCACGCTGCGCCCGTTGATTCTCGAATCTCAAGGTCTGGGACCGGCGCTGTACCAACTGGCACTGAAAGCCAGGGATTCTCACGACGAAGACATTCAATTGGAGATCGACCCCGACTCAACATCCGGGATGGACCCCGGCGTACAGGGGGCGCTGTTCTACATTGTCGAAGAAGCCGTCACCAATGCCCAGAAGCACGCTGCAGCCGAGCACATCTGGATCCGCTTGAAGCGTGAGGCGGAAGGCACGCGACTTGAGGTGGAAGATGATGGCGTGGGCTTCAATGTCGGCGCGGTGGATGCACACTATGAACAGCGCGGCAGCTTGGGGATGGTCAACATGCGCGAGCGGGCTGAACTCGCTGGGGGCCTTTTGGGCGTCAAATCAGCCGAAGGTGAGGGCACTCGAATCTGGGTCAGCTTGCCCTCGGGCCAAGACACGGATGAGGGCACAGATGGTTGATGTCATTCGTCGTCCTGGGCCAGCCGCCGTCAGCCGCCGTCAGGTCGGGCCGATCTTGCGAACATGATCTGGGAGTCCGTGGCCTGGGTGGCCGTGGCAGTGGCCGCCCTTCCCCTGGTGCAGCTCGGCGAAACGCCAATCAGATCTCGCTGGCCCACACTCTGGCCCGTGGTGCGAGGCGTGGCGCCCTGGATCGTCGGCCTGGGACCGGCCTATTTGGCGTTGGTTACCGGGGCTGTCCTTGAGCGCAGCTTTGGCCTGTATGGGCGCGGTGGGATGGTTGGAAGGGTGCTTGCGGCGTTGCTCTGCGTCGGGGGGCTGGCCGCTGTTTGGGTGTGGAGGGAGCGTCTGGGCGCCATTGCAGCCGGGGAAGACCCAACCGAGGTCTTGCTTGACGAGCCGCGCTGGGCACTCTACCGTGCCGCCGGGGTGCTTTGGCTGGGGATGTGGGGTCTGCTCGTTGGGTTTGCCGTGGGAGGTGTGGAATGGGCCCTGCGCGCCAGACCATGGCTGGCGACAAGCCGTGGAGATCGAACGGTTTGGTTGACTTTGATCCGGTTCGGGATTTCCAGCCTGCTCTTCGCTTTGACGGGCAATTTCTTGTTCACCTTGATTTCCCAGGTTGCGGGGTGGACCATCATCCGCCCGGATGAAAGCCTGAAAGGAAAAGCCCCGTGATCTGGATCGTGCGCGGCCTGTGGGCTGTGGCTGGCTTGGCATGGTTCGTCTGGCTGGGCTACGAGGATGTGGGCCTTGAGGTGGTGCTCCTCTTGTCGGGATGGATCTCCTTGGCCTATGTCATCACCCTCTGGCAGCGCTGGAGCGACAGTGCGCAACTGGACCAGGGTCAATACCTGGTGCGGGCTGGGATTGCCGGCTTGGTGGGGGGCGCCACGGTGCCGCCGCTGGCGGACATCCTGATGTTGGTCAAGGTCTCACTCCACAGCCACGCTGTGCCCGATTTCACCGCACGCGACTTGGGAGCGGTGTTAGGGCGGACTCCGGTGTGGGCGTTGGCGGGCCTGGCGGCGGGCCTCGCGTTGGGGCTGGTTCATATGGCGCGAAGGTCAGGTCGCCAATTGTGAAGTTCTTCACTTAGCGACGGCTCACCTGGACGATAATATAATGAGAGGACTTGGAAGGGAGAGATCCTCATATGGCCGAAGAAGCTGGCAAGGAGTTCTATCTCTGTCCCAACTGCTATACGGCTGGCGAGGAGCCAGGCCCTTGCCCGATGTGTGGACACGGACTGCTGGGCTGCCGACCGGGGGATCCGGATGACCCCTGCCGCAAGCCCTTGATCGATACGGCCGGCCGGGTGCGATCGCGAGCACCGCGCTGGTGGTTGGAAAAGCGCCTTCCGACGTTGTTTGAGGCGCTGAAGCGTATCTAGTCGCGGAGAGGTGCAATGCAGAAAGAAAAAGTGGTTGTGATTGGATCGGGTCCCGCCGGCCTGACGGCGGCGCTGTATGCTGCCCGGGCCAACCTGGAACCGCTGGTCATCTCAGGCAATCAGTTGGGCGGTCAAATCTCGATCACATGGGAGGTCGAAAACTACCCTGGGTTCCCTGAGGGGACGACCGGCCCGGAGTTGGTTGAGTTGATGCAAAAGCATGCGGAGCATTTCGGCGCCCGGGTGATGATCGATGAAGTCACCGAAGTCGATTTCGGCCATGGCCGCCCGTTTCATTTGAAGACCCATGGGGAGGAACTGGAGGCCGAGGCGGTCGTGATCGCTACCGGCGCTTCCCCCAGACGTCTGGGCATTCCCGGTGAGGACGAGCTTATCGGCAAGGGCGTTTCATTTTGCGCCACCTGCGACGGATTCTTCTTCCGGGACAAAGACGTGATCGTGGTCGGTGGCGGCGACAGCGCGCTTGAAGAGGGGATCTTTCTGACCCGCTTCGCCAACCGCGTCGATATTCTCCATCGTCGGGACGAGCTCAGAGCTGGCGAGCGCCTCCAGACGCGCGCCAAGGAAAATGAGAAGATCAACTTCGTGTGGAACACTGTGCTGGAGGAGATCGAAGGCAATGGCAAGGTCACCTCGGTGTCGACGCGCAATGTCGAGACCGGGGAAAATGCCCAGCGGGACGTGGACGGTGTCTTCATATTCATTGGCCATTTCCCCAACTCGGACCTGTACAAGGGCCAGCTTGACATGGATGAACGCGGCTACGTCAAGGTTGATTCGAACATGATGACCAGCGTCCCCGGTATATTCGCGGCTGGAGAGATCATGGATCCGCACTATCGGCAGATTGCCACTTCCGTGGGGCAAGGCTGCGCGGCTGGCATGATGGTTGAGCGTTGGATGGAGGATCCGGATGCCGACCACGGCTGAGAAGATCGGGATCCGATACACAGTTCACCAGCGCGGCGGGCATGAGGCATCACGCCCGCCGTTGGTGTTAATCCACGGGGCTGGCGGCCATCATTTGTTCTGGCCGCCTCAAATACGCAGACTTGCGGGTTGGACGGTATATGCGCTCGACCTGCCCGGTCATGGGGAGTCCCCTTCGGCTCCTGAATCGACGATCGGTGGATACGCCGCTCGCGTCCTGGATTGGATGCGAGCCGAACAGATCGTCGAGGCTGTTCTTGTAGGGCATTCGATGGGAGCCGCGGTCGCGTTGACGGCTGCCTTGCGCAGCCAGGCGGTCTCGGGTCTGGTGCTGTTAGGGGCAGGCAGTGCCCTTCCGGTCGCGCCCGAATTCATCGAACTCAGTGAATCGCGCGAGACATTTCGCCAGGCGGTCGACCGCATGGTGCGCGGCTCGTTTGACCGGGCGGCCGACCCGCGCTTCGTGGAGCTGGCGCGCGAGCGGCTGCTGGTCGTGGATCCGACGGTGTTCCATCTCGATTTTGTTGCCTGCAGCCACTTCGACGTTGGGCAGCAGCTGGATCAAATCACATGTCCGGCGCTGGTCATGTGCGGCGAGACCGACCGCATGACCCGGCCCGAACAAAACGAGGCGCTTGCCGATGGCCTGCCACAGGGGGAACTCTTCGTGGTTCCCGGCGCGGGGCACATGGTGATGTTGGAGCAGCCGGAGGCCGTCGCCGCCAAATTGGGGGACTTCCTGGACGACCGAATCGCATAATCGCGGCCCGCATCCGCCGATCCAATGCTGAGGCTAGGGCCTGAGCGCGAGTCTTTCCAGCAGGATAGGCCTGAGCGCCGTGACGGCGCGAGAGCGGTGGCTCAGACCGTTCTTCTCCGCCATCGTCAGCTCGGCCATCGTTCTCCCCGTGTTTTCCAACAGAAACAGAGGATCATAGCCAAATCCGCCGGTGCCGCGTGCCCGGGGAACGATTTCACCCCGACACTCACCGCGCGCCAGGGACAGCGCCCCGTCGGGATCGGACAAAGCGACGACACAAACAAAGGTTGCCCTCCAGGGTCGGGGATGCCCGGCCAGTTCTTGGAGAAGCGCCGCGCGGCGATCCGAATCCTCGCCAGCCGGCCCAACGATCCGGGCCGAGCGCAGGCCCGGCCTTCCCCCCAGAGCTTCAACTTCAAGCCCCGTGTCATCGGCCAGGGCCCACATGTCTGCGTTTCGGGCGTAGGCTCGCACCTTCAGGGAGGCGTTTTCGGCGTAGGACTTACCTGTCTCAGGCACCGTCATGTCAAGGTCCAGTTGCTCCGGACGGACCAAGGTGAGACGCAAATCGTGCAGCAGAGCGCCAAGCTCGCGCAGTTTGCCCGGGTTACTTGTCCCCAAGAGAAGCTTGGTCATTTCACACTCCCAACGATGACTACAGGAACAGTACCGAGCCAGTACCTGTGGGGGTCATGGTCGATATCTGGCCAGATTTCGGACCATTTTGGCCAAAATTGCAAGGTTATGTCAAGAAAAAGACCGATTTGTTGACCTCGGATTCTATCTATGTTATACTGACACTCGGTTTTTGGAATTCTCATTGCGATGTGTCGGTATGAATTCAGAGCGACTTGACCCATTGCGGTTGAACGTCGGATTCTTGCTCCATCAGAGCGTCGGCTTCAGCCGCATTTTTGAATTTGACGTCCCGTCGGTCACGGTTGGCGGCGATCTCAATCTCTCTGGGCTTCGTGGTGACCTCCGCCTAACGCGGACGGCACAAGGATTATACGGCCAGGGAAGGATGGAGGCCTGGTTGCCTCTCGAGTGCAGCCGCTGCCTGGACACATTTGAACAGACCCTGGTCGCAGAGATCGGGGACCTTTTTGTCTATCCTCCCGAGAAGGCCGACGATCCGTTGTTGGCCATCCCGGAAACAGGCATGTTGGATCTGAACCCGCTCTTTCGGGAGACTTTTGTCCTGGCCATTCCGTTGCAGCCGATATGTCAGTCCGAATGCAAAGGGCTGTGCCCCGTGTGCGGGGGCAATCGCAACGTTACGCCTTGCGAACATCAAGAAGACGATATTGACCCTCGCCTTGAACCGTTGAGAAACTTGCTTTCGAATTCTTAGTCGTATGTCAGACGGATCGCCTGGTTGGCTGATTCTCATCATTCGATTGTACGTCTTGACCTAGGGAGCGTGTGGATGAGCATATCGAAGGATCGGTGGAAGAAACGCGAAGCTTTCGCCGTTCTCCTCGAGAAGGGGGAGGTGCAAGGCTTCATCACGCTCGAAGATCTGCTTGGTGTCTTCCCCGAAGCCGAAGAGTCTGAACAGCGGCTCGAGCGGCTGGAGACCTTCTTCCGGAGTGCGGGAATTGAAGTCTACGAAGATCTCGACCAAGTGCCGGCCCACATGCATCCGGATTATGTCCTGGACGAGGAAGAGACCTTTGACCTGAGCGCCATTTCCAGCGACGATACCGTCGGCTTGTATCTGAAAGAAATGGCGCGTGTGCCGCTGCTGAGCACCGAGGAAGAGGTGGATCTGGCCACGCGTATCGAACGCGGAAAATTCGCCGAGAGCAAGCTGGCCAAGTTGAATGGCAACGCCACGGCGGCCGATCGCCAAGAACTGTTTGTGGCCCTGGAAGATGCGCGGGCGGCGCGGGACCACCTGATCAAGGCCAACACACGCCTGGTGGTCAGTATTGCCAAGAAGTATATGAGCCGTGGTGTGCCGTTCTTGGACCTGATTCAGGAAGGCAACCTTGGCCTGATGAAGGCCGTAGAGAAATTTGATTACCATCGCGGCTACCGATTCAGCACATACGCAACCTGGTGGATCCGCCAGACCATTACCCGAGCTATCGCTGATCAGGGTCGTACCATTCGCGTGCCTGTCCACATGTCCGACCGCATTCGCCGCTTGTACAAGGTCGCTCGACAAATGGAACAGGAGCTCGGGCGCAAGCCGACCCCCGACGAAATTGGGACCAACCTGGGAGTCGACTCCCGCAAGGTCCAATGGATGATGCGGGTGTCGTGGCGGCCGCTTTCGCTTGAAACACCGGTGGGCGAAGAGGAAGATTCGGAACTGGGCTCATTCGTAGAGGATGAGACAACCCCCACACCGACTCAAAGCGCATACCAGAACCTGCTGCGCGACAAGATTGAAGAAGTGCTCTCGACGCTGAGCCCGCGCGAGGCGCGCATACTGCGCCTGCGCTTTGGGCTGCACAACGGTCGGCCATACACTCTGGAAGAAGTCGGCCAGAAATTTGGCCTGACCCGAGAGCGCATTCGCCAAATTGAAGGCAAGGCCCTGCGTCGGCTGCGGCACCCGCGGCGGGCGCGACAGCTGCGCGATTACCTGGCCTGAACCTGGCGTCAAGGGACATCCGGGGCGGCGTATCCTCGCCGCCCCTTTTTGTTACCTCTTGACCCAGGGCGCGGCCGGCGAGACGTGGAGATTGACTGTTGCCTAGACTGATTCTGATATTCGATGGCACTTGAGGCTTCTGCAGCCTGACGGCGGGATGGATCGAGAGCCTCGGGCGCCACGATCGCGTGACGATTGTCCCCTCACAAGCGCCGGGTACACCGGAAGCCTTTGGGCTGACGCAAGAAGACTGCCGTCGTTGGGCTTGGGCCGTTGATGAGCAAGGGCGGGCTTGGTCGGGGGCGGGGGCCGTGGCAGCCGCTCTGGACGCCGGCCTCGACACCGGAATCTTCCGAGTCCTCTACGGTCTCCCACTGCTCGGACCCATTGGGGACCTTGCCTACCGGGTCGTCGTCCGGATTCGACATCGACTGCCTGGGACGATTCCCTACTGCCAGCGCCACCCCGAAAGATGCGCAGGTGAGGCAGAATAGGCCAATGGCATAACGCTGGTGGGAGTGGCCCCCCAGATTCCTAGACCAGGGTGCCGCGGCCGGAAGAGGTGCGGGCCATCAAGCGCCACGCGCCCAAGTCAAGCGAGAACGCCAAATCCCACGTCTGGCCGTCCTGGCTCATCACCAACGTGTGCTGCCATCCGTCGTCTTCCCAGCGCCGCCCTATCTGGTGGACGGCATATGTCTCCCCGCCGAACACAAAGGATTTTGGCGTGAGCCGCCTCTCCGTGTCGCGCACCGCTTCCACCTGGACAGGTTCATCCATCTTCATTGCTCACCAACTCCAAGGCAAGAGACAGGGCGGTTTCAGATGCAGCCAGTTTGTTCCCGACCCGGTCGTGGGTGTATTCATGTGACCGGACGGACTCCGTCTCAGGCGTGACGACGGCGATCCAGGTCAGCCCGACGGGCTTTTGTGGTGTGCCGCCGCCCGGCCCGGCGATCCCGGTGATGGCGATGCCGACATCCGAACCAAGGGCGACGCGAGCCCCGATGGCCATTTCCCGTGCCGTCTCTTGGCTGACAGCTCCGTGAGCGGCAAGCGTCGATTCGGCAACATGCAGCAGGCTCTGCTTGGCGGGGTTGCTGTATGAGATGATTCCGCCCAAGAAATAGTCCGACGAACCGGCCACCTGCGTGATTCGGTGGCCCACCAAACCGCCGGTGCAGGACTCGGCCACTGCCAGGGTCCAGCCCCTGGCTTTCAATGCCCTGCCAAGATGGCTTTCCAGTTCAAGTTGATCTGTCATATGGGTTTTCTCTTGGGGTGATCTCGGTGTGGGCATTATACGTTGGTTGACACGCCTTCGATCTCAAGGTTATGCTTCCCGGACATGAGCCAACTCTCGTTTTTGGCCGGCGACTCGCTCCATTTCACAGTCGCCGAACTCACCCGCTACTTGCGCGGCCTGATTGAGTCGGATTACCGCCTTGGCGATCTGACCGTTAGTGGGGAGGTTTCCAACATCTCCCGTCCCGCATCTGGGCATCTGTATTTCAGCTTGAAGGATGCCGACGCGAGACTGCGCTGCGTGATGTGGCGTTCGGAAGTCGCCCGCCAGGCATTTCTCCCCACCGACGGCCAGGCCGTCGAAGTCCATGGACACATCAGCCTGTATGAAGCCGCCGGCCAGTACCAACTCTACGCCGACGATATTCGCCTCGCCGGCGAAGGTGATCTCTATCGGGCCTTCCTAAGACTTCGAGAGAAATTGGAGGCCGAGGGACTGTTTGCGCCTGAGCGGAAGCGGGCTCTTCCAGCTTGGCCACGCGTGATCGGTGTGGTGACCTCTCCGGCAGCGGCCGCGTTGCGGGATGTGGTGGATGTGCTTCGCCGGCGCTATCCGTTGGCGGAGGTGGTGCTCTCGCCCACACCAGTGCAGGGTGTCGAGGCCCCGGCGAAGATTGTGGAGGCGCTGCAGGCCGTCAACGATTTCGCCCGGCCGGATGTGATTCTGCTCGTGCGCGGTGGAGGTTCGATAGAGGATTTGGCGGCCTTCAATGACGAGGATCTGGCGCGCGCCATTGCGCGTTCGCCCGTGCCCGTGGTCAGCGGCGTGGGGCACGAGACCGATTTCACCATCGCCGATTTCGTGGCCGATCTGCGGGCTCCCACGCCCTCGGCGGCGGCGGAGATCGTCTCGCCGGACCGCCAGGAGTTAGATGCCCGATCGACGAAATTGCGCGCCTCAATGGCGGCGAGCGTTCGCGGGAGCCTGTTGGATCTGAAGTGGAATCTGGACCAGCAACTGACTCGTCTGCGCCTCGCCTCGCCTAGAGCGCAGCTGGCCAATGCACGCCAGCGGGTGGATGATATGGAGCGCAGGATGGCTGGCGCACTGGGCCACGACTTAGCTCTCAAACGAGCGGAGATCCGAAGGCTCAGCGCCACCCTCAAAGCTGTGGGCCCACCGGCGGTGCTGGCTCGAGGCTACGCCCTTGTCACCAGGCAAGATGACGGAAGTCTGGTCCGCCGCCAGAGCCAGGTGTCAAAGCAGACGGCTATCCGGATCCGGGTGCAGGACGGTTCTTTCGGCGCCCAGGTCACGGACGACCCTGAAGCTGAGGCTCAGGCAGAGTAGAATAGGCTGGAAAGACGAGCGCCGGCGTTGTTGCGGGGAGAGGGTCAACGCGCGGAGGTGGCATGGCCAAGGCGAAATTGACGGCCCCTAAAGACTTGAGTTACGAAGACGCCTTCGACGAACTGGAGGCTCTGGTCGAGCAGCTTGAGTCAGGTGAACTCCAGTTGGAAGAAGCGTTGTCCGTTTTCGAACGCGGCCAGGCGCTTGCCGCCAGGTGCAGTGATCTACTGGAGAAAGCGCAGCTCCGGCTTACTGAGCTTGCCCCATCCGAAGACGGCAATCTGTCGCCAGTCGACTTTGAACTGGATTGAGCCTTGAGTCCCGAATCAGCGCTCAACAACCCTGTGCTTGTGGCGGCTCTGATCGCGTGGGCCATCGCGCAATCCGTCAAGCTGCCTATCGAATACGTCCGCAACCGACACTGGGATTGGTCGCTTCTCCTGCGAGCCGGCGGCATGCCATCATCGCATTCCGCGCTCGTGACCGCTGTGGCGCATGGCATCGGCCTGACCGATGGCTTCACGTCACCACTCTTTGCGCTCGGGGTGGCAATGTCGATGATCGTGATCTATGACGCCACCGGAATCCGGCGTCAGGCTGGCAAGCACGCCGAAATCATCAACGCCTTGGTTCAGGATCTGATCGAGGGACACGCCCTTCGTCAAGAGCAGCTGCGCGAGGTGCTGGGCCATTCGCCGATGGAGGCCTTTGTCGGGATGGTCCTGGGCTTGACCGTGGCCCAGACGGTGATTTCGTTCTGGCCGCTCTGGCCGGTCTAGATTACGACGGGCGGCGCATGATCAGCCGGCCTCGCGCTTGAGAAGAAGCGCCGGAAGTTGACGAGCTTCCGGCGAGCGTAGACCAAGCGATGTGAGCCAGAAGCTGGCACCCCCCAATACCACACCTCCCAGGCCAATAACCCACACACTTTGGGCGGCCCCAACCCCCAACCACACAAATAGGACGGCTGTCATCAGCCCCGACGCCGCCACCGTGGCCGTCAGGCCGCGGCGTATTCTGGCGAAATCCAACCCGTCCAACCGGCGGCGCATCAGCACCAGGAGCGAGAAAGCCTCCAGACTTGTGGCGAGTGTGTTGGCCAATGCGAGACCGCCGTGCGGTGGAAGACCCCAGCCACGAAATATAGCCGCCAGGCCAAAACTCAGTCCAATATTGACCGCCATGGCGGCTGCTCCGACCAGGACGGGGGTAAAAGTGTCCTGCAACGCGTAGAAAGCCCGCGACGCGATTTCCACAATGGAGTGGCTCACCAGCCCGGCTCCATACCAGAGCAGCGCCCAGGCCACCAGATCGGTCGAATGGGCCGTGAACTCTCCGCGCTGAAAGAGCATGGCCACGATGGGCCGTCTCAGCAGCACCAGGCCAATCGTGGCGGGCAGAGCCAGAAAGAACACCCCGCGGAAAGTGGTGGCCAGCGTGGCCCGCATGGCGGAAAGATCGCCCCGGGCGACCTGCGCCGAAAAGGTCGGCAGGGCTGCGATGGCGATGGCCTGGGCGATGATGACCTGCGGCATAAGCATGATGTAGAACGCGTAGTTGATGGCTGTCAGGCTGCCTTCGGCCATGGCAGACGCCAGGGCCACGTTCACAAGAAAATTGAGTTGAACGAATGCCACGCCAATCAGGCGCGGGGCCATCAGCCGTCCCACCTGCCGGACGGCGGCGTTCTTCAAGTCGAGGGCCAGCCGATAGCGGGCCCCCCGCCCACGCAGCCCGGGCAGTTGGACGAGCAAATGCATCACGGCGCCCAGGACGACGCCCCACGCCAAACCGAAGATCCCCGTCCGGGGAACGAAGAACCACACGCCGACGATCCAGCCCAACCACAAAAACGTCGGAGCCAAGGCGGGCAAAATGAAGTGCTGGTGGGCGTTGAGCACGCCCATCAGCATTCCGCTGACGCCGAAGATCACGGCCGAAAGCAGCAGGATGCGCAGCAGGGAGATGGTGAGCTGGGTCTCAGTCGGGCCGAAGCCGGGAGCGAGGATGGTGGGGACGAGCCAGGGGGCTGCCAGCCAGGCGATGGCTGCGGCGGCACTCATCACCAGGAAGACCAGATTGGCGATCGCCGACGCCAACCGCCAGGCGCCCTCGCGGTCCCCCCGGGTGAGGAAGCTTGTGAAAGTTGGCACAAACGCCGAGGCCAGCGCCCCGCCGGCCATGACGCTGAATAAGACCTCGGGAAGCCGATTGGCGGCGTTGAAGGCATCCAGTTCAGCCTGGGTTCCGAAGGCATTCGATACCAGGATCCACTTGACCAGCCCGGTCAGGTTGGACAGCACGAATCCGGCCATGACCACACCGGCGGCGCGGGCCAAGCGGCGTTCCTCGAAAGTTCCAAATTCATCCACGGCCGGTAGATTATAGCAGGCAGACGAGAAGCGATTCGTGGCTCAAATTGCCCGCCAGAGTAGAATAGACGGCATCCGTTGCTTGCCCCGACCCCAACGAGAGGACAGCCCATGATCCGTGCGATGCGCTGTGACGCCTCCGGCCCAGTTGAATTCGACGTGCCGGTGGATAGCTATCATGAGGCGATCCGCGACACAGACCGACTGTTGTGGGTGGACTTCCAGGGTGAGCCCAATGAACGCAGCGAGCCGATCCTCAGCCAGACCTTCAAGTTCCATCCTCTGGCCATTGACGATGCGCTGCGGGAGACGCATGTCCCCAAGGTCGACGATTGGGGGGACTACCTGTACTTGGTGCTGGAGTCTGTGGTCTATATCCAGGATCCTGATGACCCTCTCGACGTGCGTGAGTTGGACATCTTCTTGGGCCGAAATTATCTGGTCACACATCATGACCTTCCAATCCCAGCCATAGAGCAGTTGTGGGAAAGACTGCACCGCGACGATCGGCTTGCCCGCAAGGGCGCCGGCTACCTTCTGTACGAAATGATCGATACGCTGGTGGCCAACATTCTCCCGATCGTGGATGAGATGGACCAGACGCTGGAAGATGTGGAGGACCTGATCTTCACCGACCCAGACTCCGAAGTGTTGGAGAAGATATTCATGCTCAAACGGGGCGTGATCCAGCTGCGGCGCGTCATCGCCCCCCAGCGCGAGGTGGTCAACAAACTCGCCCGGGATTCCTATCCCGTCATGGACATCGGGGAACGGATCTACTTCCGGGATGTCTACGATCATCTGGTGCGTTCGTATGAGATCAATGAGGGGATGCGGGACCAAGCGACCGGGGCATTGGAGACCTATCTCTCGGTCATCAACAATCGCATGAATGACGTGATGAAGACCCTGACCATTATCACCACGCTGTTCATGCCGCTATCGTTTCTGGTCGGCTTCTTTGGGATGAACTTTTTCCAGCCGGCCGGACCGAGTCCGATGTGGACCGGGCAGCCGGCGCTGGTCTTGGCCCTGGCGGTCATGGTCCTGTCCCCTCTCGCAATGTACCTCTACGCGCGGGCCAGGAAGTGGCTCTGACCACCCGGCCATCGGGATGAAGATCTTATAGGCAAGACCTGAGTAGGCTGTGGACGCGAGAGAGCCGGGGACGCCGACCCCGGCCCTCTAGTAAGGAGGAGAAGAAGAGATTTCGCCCTTCGAGCATAATGTACGCCAAATCAATCATGCGCTGCTTGTCGCATAGCCGTCGCTTAACCTACGTTATCCCTACGCTCTGGACCACGATTTGCCTGGGCTGGAGCCGATGAAGCCTGCTGTCGAGGGGGCATGGCGATGAGCGCGCCTTCGGACCTGCTCCAGCGTTGGGCGCCGGCGGCGTCTATCCCGCAAGCTCTGGTGTTGGGTGCCGGAGATGGAGGGGAGGCGGCTTGGCTGGCAGGCGAGGGCTTTCAGGTCGCAGCCATCGAAAAGGACCCCGAGCGCAGTGCAGCCTTGGCCGAGGCTACTGCCGGGCTGGCGGTCACCGTACGACGGGTCGATGTCCAGGCCATGGAGGTTCATCCCGACACCTATGGATTGATCGTGGCCTTGGCGGTGCTGCACTTCATCACTCCGCAAGTTCTGCCGCGCGTTGCAGGACAGCTCACAGGCGGGTTGGCGCCGGGCGGCCTGCTGGTGGTCCAGGTGCTGTCTGACCAGGATCCTTCGGCGCAGATTCGGCGGTCACAGGGTGAGCCGGAAATCCTTCCCAACACATTCCCGCTCGAAGACGGTGAGGGTGTGGTCCACTATTTCGCACGGGGAGAATTGGCGGCCGTGTTTTCACGATTGCACCATCTTGAAAGTGAGCGGTACCGATTCGCCGCCCCCGATCGGCCGGAGGGCTTTGGCGCCGGCGAGATCCTGGTAGCGCAGCGACCCGCCCAAGGCGAGGCGTGAGTAAGTCGCAGCCCGAGCACCGGCCGGTGAAACCGTGGCAGACCGGAGACCTGCATCCCTCGCCAGGCCCGGCACCCGGCGCCTGTTGTACAATGGGCAGATTATGGCAGAAGTCGAAATTCAAGTCTTGGTCACCGTCCCCCTTCCGGAGCCGCTGGTAGAGCGACTGCGGGCGGTGTCGCCACGCCTCCGGGTACGAGCGATTCCCAGCCGGACGGCAGACGAAATCCCAGACGAAGCGCTGCAATCGGCCGAAGTTCTCTATACCGCGCAGATGCTTCCCGACCCCGAACAGGTCCCCGAGCTGCGCTGGATCCAGTTTCACTTCGCAGGCATCGATCATGTCATGGAACATCCGTTGGTGAACACCCCGGATATCATGGTCACGACTCTGAGCGGAGCTTCCGCCCCGCAGATGGCGGAGTATGCCCTGATGGGCATCCTGACACTCGGCCGGCGGACTCTGCTTATGATCGCGGACCAGCGTGAAAAGATCTGGGCTGAGCAACGCTTCGACCGGTTCGTGCCCACGTTGGTCAGGGGAAGCACAATCGGTGTTGTGGGTTATGGCAGCATCGGCCGGGAGGTCGCCCGCCTGGGACGCGCGCTTGGGGCGAAGATATTGGCCACCAAGCGCGATGTGATGTCCGTGGAAGACAACGACTACCACCAACAGGGTGTCGGTGATCCTGAGGGCGATCTGGCCGACCGGCTCTATCCGCCGGAAGCTACCGGATCCATGTTGGCTGAGTGCGATTTCGTCGTGGTCACCCTGCCCCTCACCCCGGCCACGAGAGGTTTGATCAACGCCAAGACCTTCAAGCGGATGAAATCGACGGCAGGGCTGATTGATATCTCCCGCGGCGGTGTGGTAGATCACGGCGCCTTGGTTGAAGCCCTGAACGAAGGGCAGATCGCAGGGGCCGTGCTGGATGTCTTTCCGGTTGAGCCGCTGCCCGAGACCAGCCCGTTGTGGTCCATGCCCAATGTCCTTGTTTCGCCGCATGTCGCCGGTTCCTCACCCGACTACTACGAACAGGCTGTTGAGCTCTTCGCCGAGAATCTGCGCCGTTACCTGGCTGAGCAGCCCTTGCTCAACCTTTATCAGCCCGAGCGCGGATACTGACCTTCCAGAGGCACAAGCATGATTGAGGGTGTGATCTTCGACTTGGGGGAAACCCTGATTCATTTCGAAGGCACATGGCCTGAGACGATTGAAGCCAGCCAGCATGCCCTGACCAGGGCGCTGGATGCGGAGGGCATTGCGCTGGATCGTGAAGAATTTCACAAAGTGTGGCACGTCGAAATGCAGGCGGCCTACCAGGCACGCGACGAAGATGAAACGGAGCGCCCCAGCCGAGAGTTGCTGGCCATGGTTCTTGGTCGCTACGGTTACCCAGATGTATCGGCGGGTGCAATCGACCGTTGTCTGGAAGCGATGTATGCCGAGAGCGAAGCCCACTGGGAGCCGATGCCAGAAGCGCATTCCGTCCTCGATAGTATGGCCTCCGACTACCGTCTGGGGATGATTTCCAATGCGGGGGATGCTGCCAACGTTGAGAGGTTGATCGACAAAGGCGGCTTTCGACCGTACTTCGACCCCATCTTGATCTCAGCCGCACTTCGCATCCGGAAGCCCAGCCCCAAGATCTTCGAGATGCTCCTCCGGGGCTGGGATTTGCCCCCTGAGGCTGTGGTGATGGTCGGCGACACGCTGGGCGCCGACGTGCTGGGCGCGCAGCGGGCGGGAATGCATCAGATATGGCTTTCGGGCCAGGCCGAGCGGGAGGACAATCTGGAATACGCCAAGCGGGTTGAACCTGAATTGACCGCTGCCACACTGGCTGAGGTGCCCGAGCTTGTTCGAAGCCTGACGGGTGCCCAAGGACGGGCCAGCCGAAAGGCTGCCGGTTGACAAGCCGCACTTCGATAATTATGATGATCGAAACAGACAACAACAGCTTTGACGAAGGAAAGTAGGCGGGTGGAATTCGCCAGGGAGGTCGGGGCGTGACTGAAACCCCGGCTCGGATGAATCCCCTCGAAGTTCCCTTCTGAGCTGCCCAAGTGAAGGCCCTCGAAATTCGCCGGGCTGGTAGTTTGGGCCGGAGCCCCACCGTTAGAGCAGGGACTCGATCGCCGAAAGAAGGCCGTCGAGGATGAGTGGGCCAGTGTTGGCCAACGAGGGTGGTACCGCGGGAGGTGTCTCTCGTCCCTTTTCGGGCGAGAGATTTTTTGTTGGACTGCGTGCGCTGCACGCGTACGGCCAGGAGGCACGATGCTGAAAGCATTGGATGAGATACAGGCCCAAGCCTTGAAAGCCTTGGAAGCAGCCAAAGACGAAGAACAGCTGCTCGCGTGGCGGCAAACGTTTCTGAGCCGCTCGGCTGAACTGAGCCAAATCGTGACGTCCATCCCGGACCTGAAGCCGGAAGAACGGCCGCAGGTGGGACGGAAGGCCAACGAAGTCAAGACCACGTTGGAATTTGAATTGGCGCGCCAGCGGGCGGCCGTGCAAGCGGCAGCCCTGGATAGAAAGCTGCGCCAGGAAGCGCTGGACGTTACGCTCCCGGGGAGGCCAATGGTGCGAGGCCGTCTCCACCCATCGACCCAGAATCTGCGCATGATCCTCGACATCTGGCGCGAGATGGGCTTCCAAATCTATACCTCGCGTGAGGTCGAGACCGAAGATCACAATTTTGAACTGCTGAACATGCCGGCCCATCATCCGGCCCGGGACATGTGGGACACGTTCTATACGACCACGCCCGGAGTCCTCCTGCGAACCCATACCTCGCCTGGACAGATCCGGATTATGCGCGAGCGCTCGCCCGATCCCATCCGAGTGGTTTTGCCGGGAATGTGCTATCGCTATGAGCAGATCACCACTCGATCCGAAGTCCAATTCAATCAGATAGAGGGCCTGGCGGTTGGAAAACATATCACGATGACCGATCTCAAGGGCACGCTGAATGGCTTCGCCCGCCATATGTTTGGGGATGGCGTCAAGACCCGGTTTCGTGCCTCGCATTTCCCCTTCACCGAGCCATCGGGCGAGCTGGACATTGAATGCTTTGTGTGTATGGGGGAAGGTTGTTCGGTGTGCAAACACACTGGCTGGCTGGAGATCCTGGGTTGCGGGATGGTCCACCCGACGGTGCTCCTCAATGGGGGCTACGACCCAGAGATCTTCTCCGGCTTCGCCTTCGGAATGGGCCCCGAGCGAATCAAGATGCTGATGCACCGTCTGGACGATATACGCCTCTTCTGGGCCAACGATATGCGCTTTCTTGAACAGTTCTAGGCGGTTGGGACGACGGCGCGTGCGAAGCAAGGAGCGATTGACAGGATGAAAGTACCTCTTTCATGGGTGAAGGATTTTGTGACCATCGAGGTCCCGCCGCACGTCTTGGCGGAAAGGCTGACCCTGGCGGGGCTTGAGGTGACTGAGATCCGCTACGTTGGGGAACCTATGCCGGGCAGCAGTCAGCTCGAGACAGATGATGGTGGCGAGCGGCGCCAGGCGATGGTCAGCGGCATCGCCTGGGATCCGGACAAGATCGTTGTGGGTGAGATTCGTGAGGTGATGCCACATCCCAACGCCGATCGCCTGGTACTGTGCCGGCTGTTTGACGGTGAGCAGGAAAACACCGTTCTGACCGGTGCGCCCAATCTCTTCGATCTCAAGGGGCAGGGTGAATTGGAGACCCCGCTCAAGGTCGCCTATGCCAAAGAGGGCGCCGAGCTCTATGACGGTCATCAGCCCGGCTGGGAGATTGTCCGCCTGAAGAAGGCCAAGATCCGGGGCGTCGAATTGTCGTCCATGGTCTGCTCTGAGAAGGAACTGGGCATTTCTGAGGGCCACGAAGGCATCATCGTTCTGGATGACGATGCACCTGTCGGCAAACCCTTGGCCGACGTTATGGGCGACGTCGTCTTTGACATTGACATCACACCCAATATCGCCCGCGATGCCAATATCTTGGGCGTGGCGCGCGAGGTCTCGGCGCTGTTAGACGTACCGCTCGAGGCGCCAGACTACAGTGTGGACTGGACCGGCCCGTCTATCAAGGGCCGCCTCAGCATTCAAATTGAAGTTCCCGAGCTGAACCCGCGATTCGTGGCTGGCCTGATCGAGGGGGTGAAAATCGAACCCAGCCCATATTGGTTGCAGCGGCGCCTAAAACTGGCCGGGATGCGGCCAATCAACAACATCGTCGATTCCACCAACTACGTCATGCTCGAAATCGGCGAGCCGCTGCACGCGTTCGACTACGATGTGCTGGTCGAACGCGCAGGAGGCAAAGCACCGACCATCATCACTCGCCAGGCGGCGCCGGGCGAGAAGCTGACCACGCTGGACGACGTGGAACGTGATCTGGACGACTTCACCGTTTTGGTCGCCGACACGGCGGGTGCCCTTTCGATTGGCGGTGTGATGGGCGGGCTGGAGTTGGAAGTCGGACCTGAAACGGTCAACGTGCTGCTCGAGGGCGCGGCCTGGAATCTGATCAACATCAGGCGCACACTCGCCAGCCAGAAGCTGTCGTCTGAGGCGGCCTACCGCTTCTCGCGAGGCGTTCATCCGGCGATGGCCGAACGCGGCGTGCGGCGCGGCCTGGCTCTGATGCACCAGTTGTCGGACGGTGAGGTGGCCGAAGGTTTGATGGATGAGTATCCCCTGCCGCCAGCGAGATCGCCAATTGAGATTTCCCCCGCCGCTGTCTCCCGCTGGCTAGGGATAGAACTCGGCCAGGAAGAATTGGCGGACATTCTCATTCGACTTGAGTTTGATGTGGAACCGCTCGAGGGCGGCCGGTTGGCGATTAAGATCCCAGATCATCGACTTGACATCGGCGAGGGCGTTATTGGGCAAGCGGATCTGATGGAGGAGGTGGCTCGGATCTATGGGTACGATCGTATCCCGGAGACCCTGCTCGAAGATCCGCTGCCGCCGCAGATGCGCAATGCGGAATCGGAATGGGTGGACAGGATTCGCGATCTGCTGGTGGATTTGGGTCTGCAGGAAGTTGTCACCTACCGGCTTACGACCCCAGAGGCCGAGAATAGGCTCTATCCAGGGGGCACGGCTCAGGACTTACCCTATTTGGGTCTGGCCAATCCGCTCACCTCGGACATGACCGTGATGCGGCGGAATCTGCTCGCCAGTGTGCTCCCGGTGCTGCAGAACAACCGCAATATTCGACAAAGGCTGGCGGTCTTCGAGATAGCGCCTGTTTATCTGCCGACCGAGGGACAGGTGCTGCCAGAGGAGCCTCTGAGATTGGTCGTTGCCCTCACGGGGTTCGCTGCTCCGCCCGATTGGCGAGAGGGCGAAGCGCCACATGACATGGATTTCTTTCATCTGAAGGGCTTGCTCGAATCCCTGTTCGAGGCACTGCATCTGGATGGGATCAGCTACACGCCGGCCGACCACCCCAGTTTCCATCCGGGGAAATGTGCCGAAGTTCTATGGAGAGACAGCCGCCTAGGTTGGTTGGGCGAGCTCCATCCGTTGGTCTCGGAGGCCTTTGGCCTCGACGCCCATCCGGTGGTGGCGGCTGACCTTGACATCCAGGCGGTGCTTCCTTCGATCCCTGAGCGGTTCAGTGTTGAACCCGTCCCCGCCTACCCTCCGGTCCTGGAAGATTTGGCGCTGGTCGTTGACGAACGTGTGCCGGCGACGAAGGTTGAGGAGGCGATCCACAAGTATGGTGGGAATTTGGTGGTGGGAGTTAAGATCTTCGATGTCTATCAGGGTGATCAAATCGGTCCGGGCAAGCGAAGCCTCGCCTATTCCGTCGTCTATCAATCGCCAGATCGGACGCTAACGGATGACGAAGTTACCCAAGTGCGGACAATGATCGTGGAGGGATTAAAGAGCGAACTCGGGGCCGTACTTCGCAGCTAGCCCGATCTAACCTTCCGGCTCAGTGAGCCGTTCGGCACGACGGATGGCGGCCACAGCCAGCTGGGCGACGACCTTGAGTTGGTTGCCGTCGTTGTCGGAGAAATCCCTGTCGTAGGTCTTGTTGACAGCTTCGATGACGCCGATGACCTTTTCGTCTTCCATCAACGGTACGCACGCAAGCGACCGGGTCTGGAAATCGAAGGTCACATCCACCCTGGGCGAGAAGCGGGGGTCTGCCTGAACGTCGCGCACGAGGGCGCTCTTCTTGTTGGTGGCCACCCATCCAGCAATGCCCTCGGAAATCGGCATGCGGAATCCGGTGAGGCGATCGCGCGCTTGGCCATGCACGACGGCGAAAGCCAACTCATCCTTTTCTGGGTCGACCAGCAGCAAGGAACCGGCACTGGCACCCACGGCGTTCAAGGCGGATGCCAGCACGTCGTCCAGCATGGCCAGCACATCCGTATCGGGCTTCATGCTCTGAATGAGGACATCGAGGCTGATCAGGGAGTCCATCGAGGCGCGAAGGATGGCAATCTCATCCTTTAAGTCTTGATTTTCATCCCGCAAGCGGTTGACTTCAGCCTGGAGTGCGCGGAGGGGATTTCCCGTATCCATGGACGCCTCCTGATTGTGCGCGATATTAGCATGAAATGTCGAAGCCGTAAAACACCAGCCAAAGAGAGGACGCTCCTTGCGTGGAAAAAGGTCCGCCCAGGCTGAGGAAGACGACAAGTGAACATTTACTTCTCCTGCTCATTGACCGGCGGCCGTGGGGACCAGGCAGTCTACGAGCGCCTGGTCGATGACCTCCTCCAATCTGGCCACATTGTGCCCACAGCCCATCTGGCCCGATCGGACGTTATGGATCTCGAACGCACGGTTGTGCCGCAGGATATCTATCTTAGGGATATGGCTTGGATCGAGGCGTGCGACGCGTTGGTGGCCGAAGTATCCACGCCTTCCCATGGGGTGGGCTACGAGATTGCGGCGGCGCTCGGCCTGGGGAAGCCGGTCCTGTGCTGCTATCGGCGTGGGGCCGTGGTCTCTAAGATGATTACTGGCAATCAGACTAAGGGCCTGCGGGTCGAACCCTATGACGACCCAGATCATGCGGTGGCGATTGTCAGGGCATTCTTAGAGGAGGCGGGGCGGGCAAAGTCGGGCCCATAGGCGGCTCCAGCAGCAGAGCCCGGCTTGACGGTAGGTCAGTTTTAGGTATACTTGATCACACAGTCAGACGTCTGGGTGCCCCCCTCACCTAGATGTCTGCCTGTGTTTTAAGGGCAGGATTCCCCCTACCTTAACTCCGCCAGAGCACTCCCCAGACGGTCAATTTCAGCGTGGGTGTTGTAGTGTGCCAGCCCTATTCGGATCAACCCTCCGTCATCCTCAACACCCAGCCGGCGGGTGACCGCAAGGGCGTAGAAGTTGCCGTCCCAGACATAGATCCCTTGAGATGCCAACTTCTCGGCCGCATGACGCGGCGCAATGCCCTGGATACGGATGGAGACCGTCGGCACGCGGCGGCCGAGGTCGGAGGCCTCCGTCAGGCCAAAAACATGGACCTCAGGCAACTTGGTCAGGGTATCCAACAAGTGGGCAGTCAGGTCCCTTTCGTAGTCCAGCGTGAGCTCAAGCGCGCTGACAAGCGCCTGGCGCGTTGGATCGACGGAACTCCCTTCGTCCGGAGTACCGCTGCCTGCCCAAGCAAGATACTCAAGGGCGCCGAGTGTGCCCGCCAACCCCTCATGGTTTTGGGTGCCGGTCTCGAACTTGCCCGGAGGTTTGTCCGGAGCAGGACGGACTTTGTAGGCGCGTAAGGAGTCCAGGTGTTCGGCCTTCCCGTAGAGAGCGCCGACGTGCGGTCCGAAAAACTTGTAGGCAGAGGCGACCAGAAAATCGCAATCCAGCTCTTGGACATCTATCACGCCGTGGGGGGCAAACTGCACGGCGTCCACATAGCACAGGGCTCCCGCATCGTGCGCCATGCGGACGATTTGGTTTATGGGATTGATTGTCCCGACGGCGTTGGATGCGTAACCAACTGCCACAATCCTGGTGCGGTCGGAAAGAAGATCGGCATATTGATCCAGGTTCAACGTGCAGTCTTCCACGTCAAAATCCAGCCAGCGAATGGTGCAACCCCGGTCTTCGGCTGCCATCAGCCAAGGGGATATGTTGGCATCATGATCCAAGCGAGTGACGATGATCTCATCCTTGGGGCCCAGCCGAGATGTCAGCGCACGGCTGATGGAGAACGTCAGCGTGGTCATATTCGGCCCGAAGACGATCTCGTCCGGGCTGGCCGCGTTGAACATGTTGGCGACGGCCATGTGTGCCTGTTCGAGAATGGCGTCGGATTCGAGGCTTGTTTGGAAGGCGCCGCCGTGATTGGCGTTCGTGTGAAGGAGGTAGTTCGACATACGGTCGACCACCCGCTGCGGCACCTGGGTTCCCCCGGGATTATCGAAAAACACGGCGTTTCCCCGCAAAGCCGGGAATTGGGCGCGAATTCGATCGGGGTCGAGGTTCATCGTGGTCTCCAATCAGAGGCAAAGGCGAGCAGGTCCGCCCTTGGGATGGGTCGGCGTCCGGCTGCCCCCCAGCCGAATGAGCTGATGTTATAATGCCGCCAGTCTGTGGCCTGGATCAGACATGAGAATGGGCAAGTTCCTCCCAGGCGTTGGGGAAAGTCAAGATCTATGGGTCGAACACGGCGATCAGCACACCATCCTCCCGGGCTAATCCCTGGGGCCTGTTGAGTCCGAGGCTCACATCTCGATATGGATATTGATCGACGTTCTGTCAAACTGCTCATGACGTACGACCCCGTTGCCGAACTGCGTGAGTCCTACTTCGACTACTTGATGGGTGAATTCATCCCTCGGCTTGAGCGCTTGGGCTTGACCATGTGCGAGTCCTGGCATACGGCCTACGGCGAGTACCCTCTGCGGCTGATCGCGTTTATGGCTGCCGATGGCCGCTCAATGGAAGAGATCCTGACCAGCGATACCTTCGCTGCTCTTGAAGAACGCTTCAAAACTTACGTGACCAACTATCGCCGCAGGACCGTGCCGGGCCAGGGTTGGTTCCAATTCTGAACCGCTGTCTCTGATAGTGACAGATTTCACAATCTGTGTTACAATGCCTTGACCCTGGCTCATTGCGCACCGAAGCCTGCATCATAGCCTGCTCCCATCGAACCCGCGCCAGGGTTTTTTCTTTGCGGTGAAACCAACCGAAGTATGCGCATCAAACGTGCGGTGGGCTCCCACCGCACGTCGCTTTTCCCTGCTCCGTTCCAAATAGATCGTTCAAATGACAGATAGGCTACGGCCCACCTCGGCGAAGGCGTCCAGACCCTGTTCGAGATCTTGAGGGCTATGAGCGGCGGAAATCATGACTCTGATTCGAGCTTTGCCCTTGGGGACCGTCGGGTAGCCAAGGGCCATAGCGAATACCCCCGTCTCAAAAAGTTTGCGGCTGAACTCCTGGGCCAGCGGAGCTTCGCCGAGCATGATCGGCGTAATGGGCGTGGTGCTGGTGCCGATGTCAAAGCCCAGTGACTTCATCTGGGATTTGAAGGTCTCGGTGTTCGCCCACAAGCGATCAACCTGTTCGGTGGACTCCTCGAGCAAATCGACGGCTGCCAGGCAAGCAGCAGTATCGGGAACGGTCATAGCGGATGAAAACAGGAAGGGCCGGCCGCGCTGTTTGAGCCACTCAACGATCCGTGAAGATCCGGCCACCACGCCGCCGACCACGCCGAATGCCTTGGACAATGTGCCTACTTCAACGTCCACCTTTCCATGCAGGCCGAAGTGGTCGACGATCCCCCGCCCTCCCTTTCCTAGCACGCCTTCACCGTGCGCGTCATCCACCATCAAGAGGTAGCCATATTGGTCGGCCACCTCAAAAAGCCGATCCAGGGGTGCCACATCGCCATCCATGCTGAATACACCGTCGGTGATGATCATCGCCCGCTGATAGCCATCGCCCTTGTGGGATTCGATTTGCCGCTTGAGATCTTCAGGATCGGCATGGGCGAAGCGGATGATCGTGGCCCCGGAGAGTCGGCAGCCGTCGATGATGCTGGCATGGTTGAGCTCATCGGAGTAGACGACATCTTGCTTCCCGACCAGGGCCGGTATCGTGCCCAGATTGGCGTTGAAGCCTGATTGGAATGTGATGGCGTCTTCAACTCCCTTGAAGGCGGCCAGGCGTTGCTCAAGCTGGCGGTGAAGATCCATGGTGCCAGCGATGGTGCGCACTGCGCCCGGTCCGACTCCATAGGTGGCCATCGCCTCAGTGGCAGCCGCAATCAGGCGGGGATGGTTGGCCAGGCCCAGATAATTGTTGGAACAGAAGTTGAGCACGTCTTGGCCATCGACGGTCAGCCAAGCGCCTTGCGGCGAGCTGAGCGAGCGGATCGAATTGTACAGCCCGGCGTCTTTCAGGCTCTGGAGCTCGTCTTCGATCCACTGGGTCTTCATCATGGGTTCGGTCTTCTCAGACATGCGATGCCTCTTTTCCTTAGATGGGTGGGGGTTGGGTCTGGGACCGAATCAGCTTGAGCTTGGCTTGGCGAGAGCGGGACTTGATGGCTCGTTCACGGCGCATGGCTGTCGATCGGTCACTTTGAGGTTCGAGGTAGACCAGCTTGAGCGGACGCCGAGAGCGTGTGTAGCGGGCCCCACGCCCGGCGTTGTGTTCCTTGAGCCGGCGCTCGGGGTCCGTCGTCCAGCCCGTGTAGAAGCTTCCATCGGCGCATTCAAGAATGTAGCAGTAGCATTCCGTCACACGGCCATTATAGCGCCAGTGGCTGGGCGTGCCTTTAGGTCCGATCCTCGTCGGGTGGGCGTCTTGACCCACCGCCAAAAAGGTTGCCCAGGATGCCGCGACTTGGCGGCATGGAGTCCTTTCCGGATCGCGGCCGGTTTGCCAGGCGCACCTGCATCCAATCGTCGCGCGTCTCCAGGGCGTGCTCAACGAGGCCCTCGAGCTGTTGGCTGGTGTCTGCCTGGAGCGCGGCTTGAAGGTCCGCCACCTCATTCGCCAAACTGTCGAGCTGCCCCAGCAGACTCGTCCGCCGCGGCCAAAGGATCTCAGCCAGCTGCTGACCCTGGAGGGCAGCCTGATCGACATAAGACGAAAAGGGCCGTCCGGCCAGTCGCTGGACGTTGTCCCAACCCGGGGTCTCGGCGAGCGAGCGCAGAAGCATCAGCCCCAGCAAGGCGGGGAGCAAATCCACCGCAGCCACGACGTACTCCAGTTCGGCCGGGTCGATGAAGAATGGCGATGTCCCCAGAGCTTCGGCAACGGTCAGGGCCAACTCGATCCCTGCCTCAGGGGTTTCGGGGTTGACTGCCAGGCCGAACGACCCGCCCCGAAACAGGTCAACATCGCTTGTCGACGGTGGATCCTGATCGAGCAACCGCTCGGCCGATACGGCCAGGGTCCCACGGAGAATACGCTCGGCCTGATCGGCCAAGGCTGAATGCACATCTGGGTTGTGGGCCTGCGGGGTTAGATCGAGCAAGATCGCCCCAGGCTTCAGCGCCAGCACAAGGTCTTCGATCCACTCGGCGGCTTCCTTCGGCGGCATGGCGAGCACCACCATGTCGACCTCACTCGCCGTCTTGCGCGGGTCGAGCACACGGCGTTCGAACGCACCGGCCTCCAAGGCCGCGGCGGTGATGTCTTTGTCGCGATCGTAGCCGAAAACGGTGGGCGGATCAGCGGATCGGCTCAAAGCCAGCCCGATGGCTCTGCCCGTCTCGCGCAAACCGGCGATCAGGATGTGTGGGGGCATGATCGACCTCAGCTCTGATTGTCCGCCTGCTGAAGAAGACGCAGCGGGCGGTCCGTGTCGGACGGCGGCTCGGTGGGCGGGTCCTGATGGCGCCGGACGAGATCAATGAGGCGCAGGCTTGCACCCGTGCCTGCGAGCATCTCGGCGCCCCATTGTGGATGGTTGTGGGCAACTGCGAGCGCGCTGCGCAGGGCGTGTCCGTGTTCATCGGCCCATGAAGCCGCCCATTGGGGAGCGAGCCCCTGTACCACAACAACAAAAACCCGCTCCCAGAGATGAAGCGGGCGATGGATCTTCCCGATATCGTGCAGCAGCGCAGCCGCCAAAAGATCGGGGTCACTTTCACCTGCTTCGACCAGGGCGTCGAGTACGCGCAAGCTGTGAAGTTGGTCGGCAGCCGGCAGGCGCAAGAACAAAGCTCGTTGCGGTTCGGTCAGGAACGGCCAGGTCCGCGCCAAGTCCTGGAGCTTGGTTCGAGCGCCAAAGCTGCGTACGAATTGGGCGGTCCGATAGGTGAGATTCATCTTACAAAACGAGCAAACGGAATACCTGCTGAGTGGGCCAGCCGATCACCGTGCCCAGCACATCCAGCCCGACCAAAGGGGCCAGGAAAACCAGGGCCAGCAGCAGCAGCGGGCCATACGGACGGAGTTGGTACAGGGTGGACCGGGCTTCAGCCGGCAGGAAGTATTCGAGCACTTTCTCGCCGTCAAGGGGCGATAAGGGAATGAGGTTGAAGAACAGCAAGATCAGGTTGATGAAGATGAATTCCGTCAAGAAACTGGAAGCGGAAGGAAGAAACCTTCCGGGACCGGCGAACGGATCGAGCCAGCCCGCACGAAAAGGAATGGCTGCCAAGATGGCCATCACCAAATTGGAAAGAGGTCCAGCGACCGAGACCAGCATCGTCCCTGATGGCGTTCTGCGCTCCAAAGCATAGGGGTTGATCGGGACGGGACGCGCCCACCCGAACCCTGCGACCAAGAGGAGCAGTGAGCCGAGCGGGTCCAAATGGGAGAGGGGGTTGAGGGTCAGGCGGCCGTTGAGGCGAGGTGTGTCGTCGCCGAGCTCGTCGGCCGACCAGGCATGAGCGAATTCGTGGCCCGTGAAGGCGATAACAAGCGTGATGAGTCTGGAGATAATGACCGGGGCAGACAAGCCGAAGAACATGCAGCGATTATACCATCGGGGTGTGCTGGGCCCGCCGATGGTATAATCTCGCCGGTTGTCTCAGGAGTTCCCCCATGCTTCCAGAAATGCAAATGAGCGATGTCGTTCGGCTGCGAAAGCCCCATCCGTGTGGGAGCACCGACTGGATCGTTGTGCGTCTCGGAGCCGATATCGGCTTGAAGTGCCTCGGATGCGGCCGACGGATCCTTCTCTCTCGACGCGACGTGGCAAGGCGAATGAAGAAGTATGTCCACCAGGGAGGGACACAGGCAGTCGATGAGTGATCCACGACGAGTTCTGTTCTTGTTTTCAGATACCGGGGGCGGACATCGGAGCGCGGCCGAAGCCATCATAGAAGCATTGGAAACGCATTTCCCTGGCAAGGTCGAGCCCGATCTGGTAGATGTGCTGAAAGACTACGCGCCTCGCCCGCTCGACCACCTTCCGGAGGCTTATCCAAGCATGGTCAAGGTTCCCAAAGCCTGGGAGCTGGGGTACAAGCTCTTTGACGGGCACCTTCGCGGCCGGGCACTCACGGCCGCCTTCTGGCCCTACGTGCGCTCAGCGGCCCGCCGCGTGGTTTCTGAACACCCGGCAGACATGATCGTCTCTGTGCACCCACTGTTGACTTGGCCCGTCATCAAAGCTCTTCCGACAGATCGTCCACCATTTATGGTCGTCGTCACCGACCTCGTGTCGGCGCATGCCCTATGGTACAACGCCGAAGTTGACACCTATGTTGTGGCCACTGCCAAGGCTCGTTCGAAGGCTCTTGAAATGGGCCTGCCGGCATCTCGCGTTTCTGTCCTGGGACTGCCTGTCGCCGAGCGGTTCTGCCGCCCCGGGGCAGATCCGATGGAAGCGCGCCAGCGTTTGGGGTGGCCGATGGACCGCCCTATGGTTCTGGCCGTTGGAGGCAGTGAGGGCATGGGGCCGATGTTTGATACGGCGCGGGCGATCGCACGCCAGCCGGGAGAGTTCGGGCTGGCCGTGGTGGCGGGGCGCAACCAGCGTTTGAAGAAGCGCCTGGAAGCCACAACCTGGGAAGTCCCCACGTTCATTTATGGATTTGTGACCGACATGCCTGAACTGATGCAAGCGGCGAGTCTGTTGGTGACCAAGGCCGGACCGGGCACCATTACCGAAGCCCTGAATGCCGGATTGCCAATGGTCCTGTACAGCCGTCTGCCCGGGCAAGAGGAAGGCAATGTCGATTATGTTATTGAGAAGGGGGTGGGGGTTTGGGCGCCGGGGCCAGAGCCCACGGCGGCAGCTGTCGCACGCTGGTTGCGTCGGCCGGAAGACATAGCAAAGGCCTCAGCTGTCTGTCAGAAGATAGCCAGGCCGTCTGCGGCCAAACACATTGCTGAATTGATCGTAGGGAACCTGGACTCCCCAAACGGTGCTTCGCGTCGAGGGATTTCCCCATCTTCGGCGACGGCCTGAGGCTACAACGCCAAAAGCAATCGCCGCGCCTAGAAGTTCGCCACGATGTTGCTGAACATGTTCCCGACTCCAGAGCCAAAGAGTGCCATGATCACGATCACCGCGATCCCGACAAGCAAAATAATCATGGCGTACTCGACCAGGCCCTGGCCCCGGGGAGAAAAAATGATCATAAAGACCCCGCAGGCACTAAATGAAATTCATAAATGACAATCCCAGTATAGGGGAGATTAGCTCGGGTTCAATAGTTCCAAGGCTGGATATGCCTGCCTGTAACGAAACTGTAAGGTGCCCGCAAGCTGCCTCCGGCCTCGACTGAACTCATGCACAAACTGATGGTCATCTTCCACCAATCCAGCCAGATGACGGAACTCGAACGGCAATGGGGCGAGAACTTTGTCGCCCAAGCCGAACGGATGCCTGGTCTTCGCCGCGTGGCCGTGAGCCGGGTGGGCGCTCGGCTGATTGAGCAGACCCAGATTCATCTGATTCACGAGTTCTTCTTCGAAGACGAATCTGCCTTGCGCCAAGCGCTCGCTTCCCCCGAAGGTCAAGCTGCCGGTGAGGCACTGATGCGTTTCGCAGCGCGCGACATCACCCTCGTGATGGCAGAACATCTGGAGGAGGCGCGCGGCGCTGATTCTCCCCGATCGGGGCCGGTCGGCTCGACGGCAGACGAGGGCGGGGAAGATGGCTAGCTTCAGCGACCCATCGTCAGGCCATGCTTCCTGCGCAAGCGAGCGTCGGGTGTGCTGACATCGAAAGAGCTGGGCGATTACATCCAGCGTCACGCCTTGGAGGCTGAGATCGTGCGCCTGGGAGTCGAGACACCGACAGTGGGGTCGGCGGCTGAAGCGTTGGGCGTCTCCGTCGAGGAGATCATCAAGTCGCTGGTGTTTGAAGCCGGGGAGGACTTCGTGCTGGTGGTGGCCGGAGGCCGAACTCGCGTTCAAGCTGGCCGCCTGGCGGCCCACCTGGGAGTGGACGAATTGACAGTTGCCTTGGCCTCTCCCGGGCGCGTGGCGCAGGCAACCGGCTACCCGGTGGGCGGTGTACCTCCTTTCGGGCACATCAACCGTATGCAGACGATTATGGATGCCGGTGTCCTCGAGCACGATTGGGTATGGGGTGGTGGAGGGGAGCCCCGAGCGCTGCTCAAGGTGAGGCCCGACACCATCCAACGCGTCTGCCAAGCCGACCTCGTCGACCTTCAGGCTCGATCGGACGGCCAACTTGGGTAGCCGATTCGACCTGCGTCGATCAAGCTTCCCGAGGGCGTGGATCTTGGGGGCGGTGGCTGTGCTGGTGATTGTGTTGGCCGGTGGTGCCGTATTTCTCCGCTATCAACCCGCGGCAGGGCGTATGCTCCGGCTTCGTCAATATTGGGCCGACCCATCCAACCATCAGGCATGGACGATTGAGGTCGCCCAGCGGTGTGAGGGGGCGCCGTTCTTGATGCCGACGGATGGGTACATCGGGTTCTTCTGGCACGATTCCTTTCGCCTGGGGAAGGTCCACCAAGGGCTGGACATCTTCGGCCCAACGGGTCCGAACGGGCTGGGGAAGACGCCGGTGGTGGCTGCCTTTGACGGTTATCTGACCCGCCTGCCGGATTGGCATTCAGCCGTCATTGTCCGGGTGCCCGACGATCCGCTTCAACCGGGACGCCAGATTTGGCTCTACTATACGCACATGGCGGATGCCGAAGGGCGGTCCTTCATCGTGCCTGATTTTCCGCCCGGCACCGGCGAATCCTTCGTGGCGGCCGGGACCCTGCTCGGCTATCAGGGGAATTATTCAGGAGATCCGGCCAATCCAGTGGGAATGCACCTCCATTTTTCAATTGTCAAAGACGACGGCCTGGGTTCCTTCAAGAACGAATTGGAGGTGAGCAATACCATTGACCCATCGCCCTACCTGGGTATGCAGCTCGACGCGCGCAAGATGGGAAGTGAAGTGGCAGTCTGCCCCGACCCGGAGGGATAATCGGGGTGGCCCGCAGACCGCTCTCAAGAAGGCGGGAGGTGGACATGTCGGAATTTGAAACCAAGGTTGTCCTGGTCACCGGCGCCGGACGGGGAATCGGTCAAGCCCTGGCGGTGGGATTCGCCCGCGCCGGGGCCAGTGTGGCCGCCAATGACCTGGCGCCGGGTGGGTTGGACAAAACGATCGAAGCTATTCGCAGTGAAGGCGGTACGGCCGAAGCCTATGTGGCTGATGTCGCCAACAAAATGCAGGTCCAACTCATGGTTGAAGAAGTCCGAGAAGCCTTCGGCAGGATCGACATTCTGATCAACAATGCCGGGGTGGAGCCCCATGCCAGTCTGCTTGAGCTGGATGAGTACGATTGGGACCGCACCCTGGCCGTCAACCTCAAGGGTCCCTTTCTCACCATGCAATCGGTGGGGCGTGTGATGGCCGATGAAGGTGGTGGCGTGGTGGTGAATGTGGCATCCATCGCCGGGCGGTCACATGGCCTTAAGGACCGGGCGGCATATGTCGCCAGCAAGACCGGGTTGATTGGGCTCACGCGGGAAGCGGCGCGGGAGCTGGCTGCCTATGGGGTGCGCGTCAACGCCGTGTGCCCTGGGGTGATCGAGACGGAAATGACGGCCAAGCTGTGCCAGGACGAAGCCATGATGGCTCGCTGGCTGGCGGACATTCCCCAGGGCCGCTTGGGAAAACCAGAGGACGTGGTGGGCATGGTGCTGTTCCTGTGTTCTGATGCTGCGGCCTATGTCAGCGGCCAGGCGATCAATGTGGACGGCGGGAAGGTCATGAACTGAATCGGACGAGCAAGGTCACTCACGCTCGATCCCAATTTGGATCCGACGACCCAGATCGCTCAAAGTAAAAGGAGAGAAGCAGATGCAGGAGGCCAAAGATCCGTTGGCCCGCTACCGTGAAGGCCTGACGAGTCGCTATGCAGAGCAGATTGACGCGCTGCGCGATGCCGCCGGTGCATGGGAGGCTTCGGGGCTGCATGAGCCGTTGGGACCAGGAGAATGGACGCCCCATCAGGTCGTGGTGCATGTGGTAGCCGCCGAATCCTTGGCATTTGTGCCGCGCCTGAAGCGGATCGCCAGCGAAGATCATCCCGACCTACCGAGCTGGGACGAAACGGCATGGATGGAAGAGACCTACAATTCAGAGGATGACATCCAGACATGGCTCGACACCTTTGACGCGGCTCGACGGGAAGGGCTTGACTTGATCCGTGGGCTGTCCGACGATGATTGGGGCCGGACTGGCAGACACCCGGCACAGGGAGATCGGACACTGCAGTGGTGGCTTGAGTACAGTGTCACCCACGCCGACGATCATTTGAACCAATTGACATCCACGGGCAGAGGCGCCCTCGAGGGGCCAGGAGAGAGCCGATGACATTCGACATCATACGAACCGAAACACAGGCTGGGGTGGGCGTGATCTACTTCAACCGCCCCAAGGCGTTGAATGCGTTGAACGGTCCCTTGATGACGGAACTGGTTCAAGCTTTGGAGACGTTCGACAAAGACCCAGCTGTCGGGGCTGTCGTGGTGACGGGTGACGAGCGGGCCTTTGCTGCCGGAGCCGACATCAAGGAGATGGCTGACTCGACGGCCTTGGAAATGCTCCAGGCGGATCGCATTGCGCAATGGGACCGGCTGCGGAGGATCGCCATCCCGATTGTGGCGGCCGTTTCAGGCTGGTGCCTTGGCGGTGGCAACGAACTGGCCATGGCCTGCGACATGATCGTGGCTTCTGAGAGCGCTCGGTTCGGCCAACCGGAGATCAATCTCGGTGTCATCCCCGGCGCCGGCGGCACACAACGCCTGACACGCGCCGTGGGCAAAGCGGTGGCGATGGAAGTCATCCTGAACAACCGCGTCCTGACGGCTGAGGAGGCATATCGTTGGGGATTGGTCAACCGCGTGGTGCCGGTCGAGCGGTATCTTGAAGAGGCCATCCAGTTGGCGACCGAAATCGCCGCCCGGGCGCCGACGGCCGTTCGGCTCGGGAAGGAGATGGTCAAGCATGCCTACGAGAGTCTGCTCGCGGATGGTCTGGCCGATGAGCGCCGATCCTTCTATTTCCTTTTCAGCACCGAAGATCAGAAGGAAGGTATGCGGGCCTTCATAGACAAACGGCCTGCCGAATGGAAGGGCAAATGAGGGTCAACCAGCCGGCCGAGGCCCACAATAGTGTCTGAACCGCGATCTAAGACTGTCACCTATCGTGATTTTGTGGCCGGATTCCGAACCCTAGGGTTAGGGAAACACAGCCGGGTGATCGTTCACGCCTCGCTGTCGGCCTTTGGTGAGGTCGCCGGCGGTCCGGAGACGATGCTGGGGGCGATCGTGTCTTCTTTCCAGACAGTGATTGTGCCAACTTTCACAACCCGCTGCATGGTGATGGCCCCCGACGGCCCCGAACACAACGCCATTACGCCACAGGAAGAGCAGCTCGACAACAGCAAGGCAGAGTTCTTCGTCCCGGAGATGCCGGCCGATAGGGCGATGGGTCGCGTGGCGGAAGCCCTGCGGACCCAGCCTCAAGCTCAACGCTCCATGCATCCGCTCTTGTCATTCGCCGGCATCCACGCCGAACCCTTCCTTGAAGCACAAACTCTGGATGACCCATGGGGATTGATCGGCGCACTGGCGGATGCCGACGGTGATTTGCTGCTGATGGGCGTGGATCACCGATCGGATGTCAGCCTGCACTATGCCGAGCAGCGCGCAGGGCGCCGGCAGTTCGTGCGGTGGGCGCTCACTCCCGGGGGGATCGTGGCTTGCCCAGGTTGGTCGGGATGCCGGGATGGATTCGGTGCCATATCTCAAAGGTTGGGGGGGCTTGCCGGGCGCGTGCAGGTCGGCGCAGGCTGGATCGAGACCGTGCCGTTGCGCGATCTCGATTAATCTCGCCGTGGGCTGGATCCGTGAGGACCCGCAGGCGCTGCTCTGCAGTCGGCCGAGCTGCGCTGCGTGCCGCGCCGTCCGCGCAACTCTGGATGCTGCCACGTGACAGGCCGGCAAAACCTCGGTCGTTTCCTTCCTTGGGGTTCTATCAAGTTTCCCCGATCGACGGGGCAAATGAAAATGAGGTTTGAGCATGCGATCGATATTTGTTGAGAAGAGTCTGCCCAGGATGCTGGCGGTCAAGGTGCTTCGATCGGCATGGCAGGATGTCATCTGGAGCCCCTTGTCGCCGGCAAAGGTGGTCGACCTGCCAGAACCCGAGCTTCCAGGTCCGGAGTGGCTCCGCGTGCGCAATGTGCAGTGCGGGATATGCGCCTCCGATCTAGCGCTGCTTCTGGTCAAAGTCGATCCGGCCGTGGCGCCGGCCGCACTGCCCGGAAACACGCGCTTCTTTCTGGGGCATGAGGTTATCGGCGAGGTGACCGAAATTGGAGAGGCCGTCTCGCTTTTCGACGTCGGCGATCGGGTGGTGATGGAATCGCGCTTCACGGGGCCCACCTGCTTCACCCAGGGTATCGATCCGCCCTGCCGCTACTGCGCCAGCGGGCAGACACGACTGTGTGAGAACGCCTCTATGGGTTTGGGGGCCGAAGGCATGGGCGGAGGCTGGGGCGACGGCTATGTGGCACATGAGTTGGAACTCTTCCGGGTGCCCGACGATCTGGACGATGACAAGTCTTCGTTGATTGAGCCAATGTCGGTCGCCCTCCATGGCGTGCTCCGTGCCGAGCCGAAGGATGGACAGCGTGTGTTGGTTATCGGGGCCGGGATCATCGGCCTGCTTACGGTGCAGGCGGTCAAAGTCGTGGCACCTGATGCCCATCTGACGGTGATGGCGCGTTACCCCCACCAAATTGATGCCGCACGGCGACTGGGAGCGGATGAGGTGATCGCTGAGGGTGACCTCTATGAAGAAGTGGCCCGAGTGACGGGCGGAAACCTGTATCGAGCGCCCATGAACCGGGGGATGATCTTGGGCGGATTCGACCGCATCTATGATTGCGTCGGCAGCCGCGATACGATCTATGACGGCTTGCGCTGGACGCGGGCTGGCGGGGCGTTTGTGATGGTCGGGATCAGCCTGGGCGAGTTGAGCATTGATCTCAATCCTATCTGGTACCAGGAGGTTGACCTGATCGGGTCGCACACGTTCGGTATGGAGACTTGGCGCGGCCGGCGTGCACACACGTTTGAACTCGTGACTGAGATGTTCCAAGAAGGCGTACTCACCGACGAGGGCCTGATTACCCACCGCTTCCCATTCAAGGATTACAAGCGGGCCATCGCCACGGCCCTCGACAAGCACACCGGGGCGATCAAGGTAACTTTTAACTTTCACGACCGGCCGGAAGGCTAGGTCGATCGGTTCGCCAGGTGGGGGTCAAACGGGCTCGAATCGTGCGATGCCGAGGTGCCCTCGGCCGGGTTTCGCCCCGGGGGGATTGTGGTAAGATTCCCGCGTCCCGGGACCTTGAATTGGGACGATGAGGATGCAATGGCCGAGACTGAAAAGATCACAATTATCGAAGGACCTCCCCCCACTTTTGAGCTTGTCACTGACGGTTCCCTGATCAGCCTCACCGAGGGCCCATCGCCCTATCAGGTGGCGCGCTGCCGACTGCGCACATTCAACGGCCCCGCTTTGGTCGAAAGGTGCTATCGGGCCTGGCGTGAGAAGCAGAGCATCTCTCTTGAGTACCGGAGCGAGGAAGGCCTGACCCAGGAAGCGCCGATCGTGGCTGTGCGCTGGGAGGAAGAGAGTGACGGGCAGGTCCTGCTGGTATGGGTGCGGCTGCCTGACAACGAAATCGAGATCGAGCTGGATTTCGATTTCGACGACGATGAAGAGGACGACTGGCCGGGCGATTCCGGCGATACCTGGTAACCTGAAGATCGAACGGGCGCCTGACCACGGCGCCCGTTTTGCGTCCCGAAAAGTACTATTCAGCCTAGCCAAATCTTGAAGAGGTCAATGCTATGACCGACTATGAGACCTTGCATGTGACGCTGCAAGATGGGGTGATGAAGATTATCCTCGATCACCCCAAGGCCAACGCATTCAATCAGACGATGGTCGACGAATTGATGGCGGCTCTCAAATCGGCCGACCGAGATCGTGCCATCAGGTGCCTGCTCCTGACGGGGGCCGGCCGCATCTTCAGCGCTGGCCAGGATCTGGATGCCCTGGGGCAGGTCGACGGCGAGGTGTCCTTCCGGGCGCATTTGCAGAAGACCTACAATCCCATCATCCTGCGGATGCGCAGCCTGGAAAAACCCATCGTGGGCGCTATCAATGGACCCGCCGCTGGCGCAGGGCTCGGAATCGCCCTGGCCACGGACATACACCTGGCGTCCGATCAGGCCCGCTTCGTCTTCGGTTTCAGCGGGATCGGATTGACCAGCGATTCCGGAACCTCCATCTCCCTGCCGCGACTAATCGGTCTTGCTAGAGCGAGCCACATGGCCTTCACCAACGAGCCTGTGACGGCCCAAGACGCCTTGGCGTGGGGAATGGTCAATCGGGTGGTCCCGGCGGATGATCTCATGGAAGAAGCCGAGACTTTGGCTTCCAAGCTGGCGAAAAGCCCGACACGGTCGATCGGGTTGACCAAGCGGGCATTCAATCGGGCGGTCTTTCCCGACCTGGCCGAAGCCCTCGACTACGAGGCCCATCTCCAGGAAATTGCCGGGCGAACGGAAGATCACGCCGAAGGCGTGGCTGCCTTCAAGGAAAAACGTCCCCCAGAGTTCTCGGGCAGCTGAGGCTGGCCGACAGAACCTCCCACAGTTGGCTCAACCGGTAGAAGACGCCCCGCACCTGTTTGTGAAAAGTGTCACAAACGGTTAAGACCTTCGTCACTGATCGCCTTTCCCGCCCTTGTGCGAAGATTCGGCATCAATTTGACACGATCGGCTCGTACCGATCGAAGAGGAGGCGCCGTGCGACGCGCGTTTCAGTCTGCCGCTTTGTGTCTCGTTTTTCTCTTGTTGACCGCGTGCGGCGGCACGGAACAGGCCGAGTCGGTTACCGCCCCGGGAAACGATCCATCCGGGGTGGCGTCCCAATTCTACGAATGGTATTTGGCAACGGTTGGCAGCGGAGAGAACCCCCTTGTTTCGCGAGCCTATCGCAATCGAACTGAGCTGCATCCCAGCCTTATTGCGCATGTGGACGACATGCTTGCGGCGAGTCAGGGTCCCGGCTTCGATCCGTTCCTGTGCGCCCAAGATATCCCGGGCGGCCTGGAAGTCGGTCAGCCGGAAGTGACCGGAGAGGCGGCAAATGTGCCGGTCACTATGGTCTGGAATCCCAAAACCGAATACGAGTCCCGGAGTTTTGTCACCCTGGACATGTCGGCCGAAGCCGGTGCGTGGATAATCACGGAGATTGTCTGCCCCAAACCGTGACGGGAGCCACTCGGCTGAAGCTCAAATCTAGCGTATGATGGGGGCAAGCGATCATCCTGGTTCCGCCGTCGAAGAGCACCACGGAGGTGGATCATGGGTTGGATCGAAGGCGTACTGTTCTGCGATGGATGCGGGGCAGAGATCGCGATGGCGTCTCTTGTGGTGCGGGACGGGGCGTACTTCTGTTGTGCGCGCTGTGCCGATGGAGAGCGCTGCGACTGCGGCCTGGTCTTGGACGACGAAGTCCTGGTCGGCTCCGAACCGGCCCAAGATGGCCGAGATCGCCCGATCATCAATCCGTAGACATAGCGCCCTCGGGGTCCCCGAGGGCGTTTGATATCGGCTCATAGGCTGCCGGCTAGCGGCCGGCGCTCATCCGTTCCCGCTCGGCATCGGCCGTGTCGGGATCGAGTTTGGTGTAGAGCGGCTTAGGTTCGGCAAGGGCCTGGCCCGGCGCCAGCCGTTCGGGCGCCCATTCGCCGCTGGCCTGTGCTGGGTCATAAGTCAGCACATCGTGGGGCCGCTCGCCGCCCTCAATCGTCTCAATCTTGGACTCGCCGAACAGGGATGTGTCGTACCCTAAGGCGCGGTGAAGCCGTTCGGAGCTGAAGGGCAGATAGGGCGAGAACAGGGTCTTCAGGTGGTCAATGGCCTGCAGCGCCGTGTAGACGGTACGGGCGGCGGCGGCCTTGTCCTCCTTGACCACCGAGAACCAAGGTGAGCGGTCGAGGTAGCCGTTGACTTCCCGGGCCAGCGCAAGGGCATCCTGAAGGCCGGCGCGAAGGTGGACGGCTTCGATCTCGGCGCCGACCTTTTCGAATCCGGCTTCGACGTCGGCCAGGAGCGCCCGATCCTTCGGTCCCAAGTCGCCCGGATCGGGGACGCGCCCGTCCCAGTGCCTGTAGGCGAAGGACGTGACCCGGTTGGCCAGGTTTCCCCAAGTTGCCACCAGTTCATCGTTGTTGCGGCTGACGAAATCCGGCCAGGAGAAATCGCTGTCCCGCGTTTCGGGCATGACCGAGGCGACATAGAAACGGATCGCATCCGGGTCGTACCGGTCCAGGATATCTGGCAGCCAGATGGCCCAGTTGCGGCTTTTGCTGAACTGGGCGCCCTCGACGTTCATGAATTCGTTGGCAGGAACGTCGTAGGGCAGCTGAATGGGGCGGTCCTGTTCTTCGTCGTAGATGGACTTGACGCCCAGGAGCTCGGCCTGCCAAATGACGGTGTGGAACGGGATGTTGTCTTTGCCGATGAAGCAGTAGCCGCGAGCCTCGGGCTCGTACCACCAGGGTTTCCAAGCCTCTGGATCGCCCCGGTTGGCCGCCCACTCCACGGAGGCCGTGAAATAGCCCATCACGGCTTCGAACCACACATAGAGACGTTTGCGTTCCCAGCCTTCAAGCGGGACGGGGATCCCCCATTCGATGTCACGCGTCACCGGGCGCCCCTTGAGACCAGCTTCGACATAGTTGCGCGCGAAATTGATTACGTTCGCACGCCAGTGATCGGCGTGGCTGTCGAGATAGGCGAGCAGAGGTTCGCTGAACGCCGGCAGGTCCAGAAAGTAATGCTCCGTCTCGCGCACCACGGGGGTGCTCCCATCGGTCTTGCTGCGCGGGTCGATCAACTCCAAGGCGTCCAACAGGTGGCCGCAGTTGTCGCACTGATCGCCGCGCGCCTCTTTGTAGCCACAGATGGGACAGGTGCCCTCCACATAGCGATCCGGCAGAAACCGGCCTTCGCTTTCCGAGTAGAGCTGGTGTTGTGTCTCCCGGTAGAGGTAACCGTTGTCATGCAGCCTGGTGAAGAAATCCTGCGCGATCCGGTGATGGTTTTCCGTATCCGTGTGGGTGAACAGGTCGTAGCTGATGCCGATCGCTTTCTGAGTCTCGACAAAGCGATGATGGTAGTGTTCGAAGACTTGGCGCGGGGTTTGGCCCCGTTTGTCAGCCTCCACCGTGATCGGTGTGCCATGCGAATCGGAACCCGACACCATCAGGACCCGATTGCCTTTGAGCCGGTGGTAGCGGGCAAAGATATCTGCCGGAAGATACGCGCCGGCCAAATGGCCGACATGCAGGTCGCCGTTAGCGTAAGGCCAGGCGACGGAGATTTGAATCAGGTCGGGCATGCTGCCTCCTCAGGCCTGTGGTGGAACTACGAAAATCGGCGCGAGGTCAAAAACGAAACCGCCAGCCCGAGGCTGGCGGAGTGACGCTGCCGGGAGCGGCCGCTGGTCAGGCGCGGCCATCCCTCACCGACGGACCTCGTTCCGCCGGCGACGGCAGCTTGCGCATGACCATAGATCGTCCTTGCTGCTTCGTCTTCAGCGTGCTCACTCCTCACCGGGCTTTGGTTCCCGTGTGCGGAGCAGTGTAGCACGGACGCCGGAACCGGGTCAAGAAGGGGGCGGCTCGAGGTCGGGATGCCCTAGCCCGAGTAAGGCGGCGCCCATTCTCGGTCAGCGGAGTTGTGCGAGAACGCCTGCCGTCTTGTCAAGGGTCCGACGGTAAGTCGGAGGGCCTCGAGCCAGCCGCTAGGTGCTGTTTTCGCCTCAGCACACAGACTACAGTGCGCGGTTATTCCGCCGCTTCCTCCGCCCTGGCCGCGAAGATAAAATCGTTGACCGAGAGGCCGCCGATCTTGTGCGTCCAAATGGTGACCTGGCAGTAGCCCCAGCCGAAGCAGATATCAGGATGGTGGTCCATCTCTTCCGCAATGTCGCCCACGTCATCCGCGAAGTCCATCGCCGCGCCAAAGTCATCGAATTCGAACCGCTTTTCCAAATGATGGGCTTCGATCACATTCCAGCCGTCGGCGAGCTGCTGGATCAAGTTGGCCAGTTCATCTCCGGCCACTGGGCCGGTCATATCTTTCACAGGCACTGGGTCTCGTTCAGCGAGACTCATGGTTCACCTCCATAGAGATCGGGGGTTGACACTGTCTTGATTCTAACAAGCCAACCAAAGGCCGACGTGTGCTGGCAGGGAATGGGGGATCAAACCGTCGGGGACTTGGCGCGTATGGCGTCGATGATTTCGGCCGCCAACTCGTATCGTCCAAAGGGGGGCATCAGGTAGGCGCCCTGCACCACGTCGAGCAGAGATTCCAGCAGCTCGACAGCGATGCGCACGCCTTCCTTCGGCGCTTGGTCTTCGCGCGTGTCGATCCGAGCGAGAATCGAATCGGGGATACGAATGCCCGGGACTTCATTGTGCAGGAAGGAGGCGTGGCGCGCGTTGTACAACGGAAGCATCCCCACGAGGATCGGTATCTCCGGGTCGCCATAACGGGCTTTGTAGGCCGCAACAAAAGCCCGGGCGACGGACGGTTCGTAGACCGGCTGAGTGAGCGCGAAATCGGCGCCGGCAGCGATCTTTTTGCGGAGCAGGCGAATCTCACGTGGGATGTCTTGGGCACCGAGATTCAGAGCGCAGCCCACGAAGAATGATGTCGGCCCCCCGATATCCGCGCCCGAGTGATCCACACCGGCGTTGAAACTGTGCTTGACGAGTTTGATCAGGCCGCTAGGCACCAGGTCGTAGTTGTCCATCGCGTCCGGATAGTCTCCCACTGCAGTGGGGTCGCCCATGACCACAAACACGTTGCGAACGCCCAGGGCGTGGGCTGCAAGCAGGTCGCCCTGAACCCGGAGCAGGTTGCGCCCACGCGTGGGGAAATGCAGCACGGTTTCGATGTCGACCTGATGCTGAATCAGCTGGCACACCGCCCACGGGCTCATTCTCATCCGGGCCATTGGGCTGTCGGCGACGTTGATCACATCCGCACCGGCTTCGGCCAACATGTGGGCGCCAGCAAGGACCTTGTGGGTGGAGAAACCGCGCGGCGGGTCCATCTCAACCGAAAGCACAAAGGCCTTTTGACCGAGTTTGGTGGCGAAGCGGGTCGGTTCGCTGGTCTCGGGCTGGTGCCCGTCGGTTGGGGATTGAATTTCGGACAGGCTGACCTGACTTAGGTCCAAACTCGGATCGTCGAGCGCTGAGCGCATGGCGGCGATGTGCTCAGGCGTGGTGCCACAGCAGCCACCGATGATCAAAGCGCCGGCCCGGCGCAGGGCGACTGCATATTCGCCGAAGTAGTCGGCCGTGGCCGGGTACATGATGCGATCCGCCACGCGCTCCGGCCAGCCAGCGTTGGGCATCACGGCCAGAGGCAAGCCAGGGACGGCGCGGCGCATTTGCTCCACAAGGCGGAGGAGTTGGGCCGGACCGCCCGAGCAGTTGGCGCCCAGGACATCGGCGCCGGCTTCCGCCAGGCTTGATGCCACTCGCTCGGCCGTGTCACCCAATAACGTACGGTCGTCGCGCGTGAAAGTCATCATGGCCACGACCGGCAGGTCGCACACCTGCCTGGTCGCCCTCACCGCCTCGGTGATCTCGTAGAGGTCACTATGCGTCTCGAGGATGATCAGATCGGCGCCGGCCTCGGCCAGTGCCCCGATCTGTTCGGCGAAGACCGCACGTGCTTGGTCTGGCTGCACGCGCCCAAATGGCGACAGGCGGACGCCAAGCGGCCCCACGCTGCCGGCAACCAGGATATCGTGATCGGCCTCGTCAGCTGCCCGATGGGCGAGGGCGACAGCGGTGGCGTTGATCTCGGCCACCTGCTCCTCCAAGCCGTGACGGGTCAATTTGAATCGGTTGGCGCCAAAGGTGTTGGTCTCCAGGATCTGGGCGCCGGCGCGAACGTAGTCCCGATGGATGTCCAGTACCAAATCGGGATCGATTCGATTGAGCTCGTCGAAACAACCATCGAAGCGCTCGCCGCGGGAGTGCAGCATGGTGCCCATGGCCCCATCAGCCAAGATGGGGTCGCCCGCCTCAAGCCATGTTCTGAACGCGTTCTCCATGCTCGCTTGCCTCAACCTCGCATTGCGCCTAGCGCCCGTTGATCCCGGCCGCCAGCTTGGTTTCGTCGGCCTCTGCCCGCACGGTCTCCACAGCCTCAACGATGTGGGCCAGGGAGGGGATGACTTCCTTCCAGCCGCGGGTCTTCAGGCCACAGTCGGGATTGATCCAAATGCGCTCTGCCGGTAAGTGGCGAAGGTACATGCGCAGCTTGTCGATGACCTGCTGCCGATCGGCAATCACCGGACTATGCACATCGTACACGCCCGGGCCGACCTCGCGTCCGTAGTCGAAATCGGCCAACTCGCGCAGCGTCTCGTCGTCGCTGCGCGCATTTTCGATCGAGATCACGTCGGCGTTCAAGCCGTCGATCGCGTCGAGGATATCGCCGAACTCGGCATAGCACATGTGGGTGTGGATCTGCGTGCTGGATTGGGCGCCGCCCGTGGCCAGGCGGAAGGAGTCCACCGCCCAGTCAAGGTAGCTGTGCCAGCGATCGGGCTTGAACGGCAGACCTTCGCGCAAAGCCGGCTCGTCGACCTGGATCACACGCGCGCCAGCCGCCTCCAAGTCTGCGATCTCATCTCGGAGAGCCAGGGCGAGCTGGTAGGCCACGTCGCTGGGAGGGATGTCCACGCGAGGGAACGACCAATTCAAGATGGTCACGGGCCCGGTCAACATGCCTTTGACCGGCTTGCTTGTGAAAGTCTGGGCGCGGGCGAATTCGCGCACCGTCATGGGCTCCGGCCGGCTGACATCGGCGTAGATAATCGGCGGGCGGACGTAGCGGCTGCCATAGCTTTGTACCCAGCCGTTCTCGGTGAATGCGAAGCCGGTCAACTTCTGGGCGAAGTACTCGACCATGTCGGACCGTTCAAACTCGCCGTGCACGAGCACGTCCAGCCCCAAGCCTTCCTGGATCCCAATCGTGTAGGCAATCCAGGCGTCGACCTTGTCTTCGTATTCCTCCTGGGTCAATTCCCCCTTCTTGAATTGGGACCGCAACCGGCGAATCTCCGTCGTCTGGGGGAATGAGCCGATGGTGGTGGTGGGGAAAATGGGGAGCTGGATTTGTTGGGGCCGGCGGGCTTCATAGTCTTCGATGCGCTGGAAGGCGGCTTCACTGAGATCGCCCAGCCGTTGGGCGACCGCCGCGTCATCCGGGGCGAAAGCTTTGAACGCAGCCCAGCGTGCTTGGAGGGCTTCGAGCTGCTCCGCCGAAGGCCCGCCTCCGAGCAAGGCGAGTTCTTCCAGCTTCTCATGCGCGAAAGCCAGCACATCGCGAAGCTGGGATGGTAAGGACGGTTCCGCGGCCACAGTGACCGGCACAAACTGCAGCGACGAGGAAGCGCTCACGCGCACCTTGTCGATTGCCCCGGAAAGCTCTTCCAAGGTCCCCAGGGCCTCTTTAGCTTGCATGCGCCAGATGTTGCGCCCGTCGACGATTCCCGCCGCCAGGGTCTTGCCTTGGGGCCAGGTGAAAGACCTGATCCGTTCGAGATTGTCGCCGTGAGTCAGATTCAATGTCAGGGTCTGCACCGGGAAGGAGAGGGCGGGCTCAAAGGCTTCGCCCAGGTCGTCGAAGTAGGTGACCAGGTTGATGGGCAAACCTACTTCGGAAAGCTCCCGGCAGGCGGCGTCCACGTGCACGGCGAGCTTCGGCCCGTCGCCAAGCACAAGCGCCGGCTCATGCAGCTGCACTTCCGTCACGCCCAGCGATTTCAACTGGTTGAGCAGCTGGCCGTAGACTGGCAGAAGAGACTTCAGCGCGGCCGTGAAATCCTGGCTCAACCGGGCCAGGCGCAAGAAAGTGACCGGGCCGATGACGATCGGAACGGCCCGCTCGCCGAGCACTTTCTGCGCACGCTGGATGGTGTCCAAGAACTCGTCGAAGTGAGGGGCCGGTGTCAGATCAGCTTCAATTTCTGGCACCAGATAGTGGTAGTTGGTGTCAAACCACTTGGTGAGCTCCAGCGCTGGGACGCCTTCGGCGCCGCGTGCCATGGCGAAGTACTGGTCCAAGCCCTGGAGTGTCTGATAGCGGGTTGGGATCAGGCCCAGCCGGATGGTCCAGTCCAACACATGATCGTACAGCGTGCTGTCTCCGACCCCGATGTAGTCGATCCCGGCCTCGAGTTGTGTAGACCAGGCATCCTGCTCCACTTGGTGCAGGGTCTGGATAAGGGCTGGCGCCTCGAGTTTGCCCTTCCAATAGCTTTCCAGAGCGCGCTTCATTTCTCGCTGCGCTCCAATGCGCGGGAAACCAACAGTCTGCGTCTTGTACGAACCCATTGCCTCTCCTTTTCAACTCTTGACCTCGGAAGTTAGCTGAGCCGTTTCTCCCAAGATCTCCATGTCTGGCGCAAAAAAAGGCCCTTCCGGAAGAAGAGGCCTGGTACGAAGTAGGCTCATCGCTCATCTTCCAGAAGCTCAATGCCTCTGCCGGAGTTGGCACCTTCCGCTGGGCGGGCTGCCCAAGGGAGGTTGCCGAGGCTTCAAAGGGCCGGTCCCTCCACCTCTCTGGATGAGTGTCCGGCGCCGAAGCGCCGGTGCACTGTTTTCTGTTGTGGAGCGCAGTTTACCATGGGCTTAAGGGGCATGTCAATCAGCCGAAGTCGGGCCCCATTGGGATGAGGGGCAAGCCATCGGCCATTTGTCCTTTCAGCCTGGTGGCGGATACTACGGCTACATGTGGTGGGGCCTCCTGCGGCCGGATGGTTGCGATTTTTCGACGGAAGGAGTTAAAGGGAAGGTCATCTTCGTCAGTCCGTCCAAGCGACGGGTGATCGTCCGCAACGGTCCGGAACTCGGTCTACCCTCCTCGGAGTGGGTGGATCTCTTTTACCGGTTTGCTTCGGATTGGTAGCTCTTGCTACCGCCTCAGTTCCCAATCCGCTGCCGTGCCGCTGGGGTCCTGCTGATTGACATCGCCAACGGCCGCTGAGCAGCATCGTTCCGGCTTCCGCCTCGGGGTAGACTAGGTCGAATTCAGAGTCCTAGCTGCCCAAGATCACCGACCTGTCTGCCCCGGCTGGGCACAGGCCGTCCGCCACCGCAACCTGGAGGGATCAATGTCTGATTTTGCACAACAGGTCTCGGGTTGGGAGACCTTCTACCTTCTGACCGGGACAGCGGCCGCTACGCTCATCGGACTGCTGTTTGTGGCCATTTCCGTCGGCAGAGAGTCTATTGAAGCCAAGGCAACGCGCGATCTGTCCTTGTTCGGTGCTCTGACGTTCAACTGTTTCTTCTACGTGCTCGTGATATCGATTCTCTTTCTCATTCCCGACCTCAGCCGTGCGTGGCTTGGGTTGCCGCTGGCCTTGCTGGGGCTGCTGGCGCTGATCGGGGCTCTGATCCAGTGGCGGGCGGCGAGATCGATTCCGTCCGACCGCTTTGGGATGCAAGTTTCAAGTCGTTTCGGCGCGCCCATGTTCTCGCTCATTCTGATCATTGTGATTGGCTTTCTGATTCTTCTCGGCCTGACCTGGAGTTTGTACGGACTGGTGGTGGCGGTCATCCTGCTGCTGGCCTCGGCTTCGCAAAACGCGTGGTTCCTGTTGATGCTGGAACGCAGTTGATGGATTCCCTTGATATAGGGCCATCGCCCCGGCAGCTTGCGTAACATTTCACAAGTGGTGTCGCTCCGTGAGTGGATGAAGACGTTTTGGGGTCGGGTTTGGGACCAGCTGGGGGGAGGTCAGGCGGCGCGTGAATTTCCCGAAGAGGTCGAATCGACGGGTTGTGTTTCTGGCTCGGCGTGGCCGTCGGCGCCGTTCCAGAATCCCTCGTGGACGTGGAAGCCATTCGACGCCGTCAGGGGTTTGGTGTCGGGGCGCTGGTGTCCATTGGAACGCTCTGGCGGCTGGTCGTGGCTGGATTTGGCGGCCGTTTCCTCGGCTGGTTGGACCAAGATGACGCCCTCTGGAGCCCGGATTTTGCCCAGCTGCGCACGGAGCGGATTTAGCAGCTCGTAATAGCGGCTTAACTCGCCCAACGCCTCCGGATCCGGGGGATTGGCGTTGTAGATTGCCTTCAAAAGGGTCTCGCGTTCGGACCAGGCCCCGGCGGCTTCCAGAGCCAACGGGGCGGCGCGTTCAATCAGGTAGGCGTAGACATTGTCCCCGCTTGAGAGTGCGTACTCGTATTCCCCGAGCAGCTGCTGGGGATCGCTCTCGGCCCACTGGCGACAGTCCTCCTCGACGAACCCCGCCCGTGATGATGCCAAGGCCCAGCTTTCTGCGTCTGTTGGCCGGTGCCGGCTCTGGCGCGCGATGGCGCGCTCGCGGAGCTCAAGCCGCTCCAAGGTGGCCACCACGATCTCCCAGGCGGCGGCTTCGTTGTCCTTGATTGTGCGCCGGTATTCGTCGGCTGCTTGTCGCAGCAAGTCCTGCTTTTGGGTCGGCGTCAGGCGCTCGGCGCCGGCAGCATGTGCGGCGGCCCCTTGATATTGGGCGCGCGCGCGACGAATCTCTGCAAGATAGAGTTTCACTTGAACGACGGCCCGTCGGACATCGAGTTCAAGACTGCTGCGGGTGTGCTCTCGGCTGGGTTTGGGCGGATTCAGGACCAACTGCTGGACCGTGTCGACCAGCCGGCGATTGGGGACGGGCTTGGTCAGGTAGGCGTCGGCGCCAGCGTCGATGGCCTCATCGACATCTTGGGGTGTATTCTTGGCGGAAACCACCACGATCGGGATATGCGGCGTCGTGGACTCCTGCCTTAAGTAGCGGCAGAACTCCAGGCCGGATGCGTTGGGCATCATCAGGTCGAGCAGGACAACGTTGGGTGGCTGGGATTCTAGACTGCGGATCCCATCCACCACGGTCCCGGCGACCTCGGTCTCATAACCTTCGAACCCGAACAGCGTGCCGAACAGCTCGGCGATGATCGGATCATCCTCGAGGATCAAAAGACGCGTTGGGCTCTCTGGCACGTGGGTGTCCATCTCCCTCCCTTGGAGTGGCCCTCGGGTACCTGCCTTCAGTATAGGGAACGCGCGCCCGGCTTGTGTCTTACGGCTACCTTACAAAACATCTCCTGCTGGGGGTTGGCGTCGTTCGATGGCTGTGGCACAATCCGTTCCCCGGATGAGACGGATGGCCGTCTTGTCCGCCAGAAAGCGGAAGGTGACACCTTTGCCATTTGACTTGATCGCCTTTGACGCCGACGATACGCTCTGGGACAACGAGCCGCTCTACCACATGGGAAGAGAGCGGTTCAGCCAGTTGATGGCGAAGTATGGCCCCCTCGAAGACCTCGACAAATTGGCCGATCGAATTGAGATTGAGAATCTGAAATACTATGGCTACGGAGCCGTGAGCTTTGTGATCTCGCTCATCGAGTCGGCCATCAAATGGACCAACGGAAGGGTCGCGGCCGAGGATATCCAGGGACTGATCGATCTCTCCAGGGAGATGATCGAGGCCGATATGCCGCTTCTGGAGGGCGTCGAAGAAACCGTCTCCGGGCTGGCCGACGAATACCCCTTGATGCTGATGACCAAAGGCGATCTGCTCCACCAGCAGATGAAGGTTGATCGCTCCGGCCTGGCGCCATTCTTCCGCTATGTTGAGGTCGTGAGCGAGAAGACGCCCGACACCTACGCTGCCATCCTTGCGCGTCTTGATGTGGAGCCGGCGCGGTTCCTGATGGTGGGAAACTCGATGCGATCGGATATCCTGCCCGTCCTCGAGATTGGCGGTTGGGCGATCCACATCCCGAACGATCTGACGTGGGCGCACGAAGCGGTCGAACCGGGGGAAATGCCGAGCGAGCGGTTCTTCGAAGTAGACAATATGGCTTTCCTGCCGGGCCTGATTGCCCAGGTGGCTGGAGAAGATCGCTCGAGCTGATCGGATGGCATCTGCCGTGCCATGGTGGCCTTGCTCGGCGGCCGCGCGCATTCTGTGTTCAGCCAGGTGAGGCGCATGGCCGAGCACGAACTGCGACGTTTGATGCAGATCCGTGAGGCGCTGGATGGAGCACCCTGAGAGAGGCTGAGCCAAGATGACGAGGATCTTTCACCTTGCGCAGCGAAAGGCGTGGGAGGCGGCGCAGCGGCTCGGCGACTACCGGCCGCCGAGCCTGGAATCAGAAGGGTACATCCACTGCTCGCCGGCTGATCGGGTCGACGAAGTGGCACAGGCGTTCTTCGGCGGCCAGGATGATTTGATGCTGCTTGAGATCGACTCTGTACTCTTGACCTCGAAGCTGGTCTACGAGAAGGCGGCCGACCGGGGCGGACTGTTCCCCCACATCTATGGCCCGCTCAATCTGGGGGCGGTGGTCGCGACGGTGGATTATCCGTCAGGCGACCCTGCGCCCACCGCCTGATCCGTCCCGAGCCTTGCCCAGGCCGGCGGCTCGCGTGGGATAGAATCAGGTCCATGGGCACCCTCTACCTCGTCAGCACCCCGATCGGCAACTTGGAAGATATCTCCCAGCGGGCACTGCGCATTCTGGGCGAGGTGACTCTGGTTGCGGCCGAGGACACACGTCACACGCGGCGTCTGCTCGACCATTATCATCTGTTTCCAAGCCTCGTCAGTTATCACGAACACAACAAAGCGCCGCGGCTCGATCAACTGTTGCGCGCCTTGGATGAAGGTGACGTGGCCGTCGTCTCGGATGCTGGCGCCCCCGGCCTTTCGGATCCCGGCTTTGAGCTGGTGCGTGCAGCCTGGGAGGCGGGGCACCAGGTGAGCCCTGTCCCCGGCCCATCAGCACCTGTGGCTGCGCTCACAGCTTCGGGCTTGCCCAGCGACCGTTTCTTGTACCTGGGCTATCTCCCACGTCGCCGCGCCGACCGTCTTGAGTTGATCGAATCCGTCAGCCGCCTTCCGTGGACCCTGGTGGCGTTTGAGACTCCCCACAGGCTGAAGGACTCGCTGGGCGACCTGGCCTCGGTGCTGGGAGAAATGCGCCCGGCGGCGGTGTGCCGCGAACTGACGAAGCTGCACGAGGAGTTCGTTCGTGGCAGCCTGGCCGAGATCCGGAAGCACTTCGACGGCATCGAGCCGATGGGAGAAATCACGATCATCATTCACGGCGCGGATGCGGAACCGCCCTGGACGGATCAAGCCGTCCGAGAGGCGCTGGCAGCAGCGCTCGACCAAGGACAATCGGCCTCACAGGCGGCCAAGCAAGTCGCCCGTCTCTCGGGCAGGCCCCGGCAGGAGATCTATCGTATGGCATTGGAGGTGAAATGAATCTGGACGACACCCATCACTTCAAGGAACTGGACAGCCATGGGATGCTGTCCGAGATCGATGGTTTGCCTGACCAACTCGAGAAGGCGTGGTCGATCGGGCAGTCCGCCGACCTGCCAAGGATGGATGGCATCCGCCAGGTTGTGGTCGTGGGCATGGGGGGCTCAGCCATCGGTGGGGACTTGCTGGCGGCGTACATGGCGCCCCATGGGAAGGCCCAGGTGTCCGTGTGGCGCGGTTATGATCTGCCGGGTTTCGCGCGCGGTAAGGATACGCTTGTCATCGCTTCATCTCATTCGGGCAACACCGAAGAAACCCTCTCCGGCTATGAGCGGGCCAAGGAAAACGGGGTCCAACTCATGGCGGTGACCACCGGGGGTGAACTGGCGAAGCGGGCCAAAGTCGATGGTGTCCCGTTGTGGACGTTTGACCATCCCGGCCAGCCGCGGGCTGCTGTCGGCTATTCCTTCGGTATGCTGCTCGCTGCAGCTGCCAGGCTGAATCTGGTGGACGACCCCTCGGGTGACGTCGTTGGAGCCGCCGATGCCATGCGCGCCCAGCAGGTCGATTTGACGGCGGACGTCCCGGCAGCCAAGAATCCAGCCAAACGCATTGCCGGTCAGCTCATGGACCGCTGGCCGATCATCGTCGGGGCGCAGATCTTGTCGCCGGTCGCGCGGCGCTGGAGAACGCAAATCGCGGAGGTTTCCAAAGCCCTGGCGCAGTTCGAAGAACTGCCCGAGATGGACCACAACATGCTGGCTGGTGTGGAGAATCCCGAAGCCAGATTCGGGCAGACAGTCCTTCTCTTCCTGCGGTGTCCAAGCCTTCATCCGCGGGTGCTGAAGCGTATTGACATCACGCGTGAGCTGTTTATGGTGGAAGGATTCAACACCGACATCATCGACTCGCCCGGAGACATCCCCTTGGCCCATCAGTGGACCAGCCTGCACTTCGGCGACTACGTCTCGTTCTACCTGGCCATGGCCTATGAAACCGACCCGTCCCCCGTGCGTGCGATCGAGGGACTGAAAGAGCGCCTCAAGCAAGGTTGACCGATCATATTGTGAGGGTTTTCACAAGCTGCGGGCCGGCGGCATCGGCTCGCAGTTTGCGTTGGGGTCGAGCCTTATAGAGGGAATGCCGACCTCGAGGATTTATAATCCCCTGCATGGTGACCATCTCACGGCGCAATCGTTCGCCTTGGGTCTGGATCGTGCTGATCGGCGTGGCCCTGCTTGTGATCGGCGGCCTGTGGCTGGCCTCCCCTCGCGTGCTGGCCTCTTCTCCGCAAGACGGCCTGACGGAGGCGGCGAACGACACCGTCATCAGCGTGACGTTCAGCCGGCCGATGGATCCGGCCTCCGTGGAGGGCCATTTCACCGTCCGGCCAACGATCCCAGGCCGTTTCGTCTGGCAGGCTGACGAAATGCAGTACGTGCCCAGTCAACCCTGGCCGGATGGTTCTAGGGTGCAGATCTCTCTCTCGCCCGGCGCCCTCTCCCGCCTGTTTCTGCCGCTGCTCAAGGGCCGTGATTGGTCCTTTGAAGTAGGCGCCCCTCGCTTGATCTATGCCGCACATGCCCAGGGCGGCGCGCAGTTGTTCGATCGCGACCTGAGTGATGCAGCTGGCGAGGCGCTGACGAAGGCCCCCTTGGGGGTGCTCGACTTCGCCGTGGCGTCCGAGACCGGTGATCTCGTCTATTTGACATCGGCTGTCAAGGGGGGACAGGCCGTCCACCGAGTGGATGTGCGTTCGGGTCAGGACGATTTCCTGATGAATTGCCCCAGTCAGGGCTGCCGGCGACTTCAGTTGTCGCCCGATGGTACCTGGCTGACCCTGGAGACGCAGAGCAATCCCAATGGGAACTCGACCGGTCTTGGTGAGGTGTGGGCGGCGCCGGCCGACGGCAGCCAGAGTCCTTTCCGGCTAGGCGAACGGAACCACGATGTGCGGAACGCGCTGTGGAGCCCAGACAGCAAGTTGGCGGCTTATGATGCGACAGGACAGGTGATGTTGGTGTTCGCCGGCCCGCCGGACTTCCATCTGGTGGCCGAAATCCCCAACAAGTTGGGGGAAATGGGCGCCTGGTCATCGGATGGCCAGTTTCTGGTCTACCCCGAAATTGTCTTCGTGGATCAAACGGGGACTCCGGCACCCACTTTTTCAGGCGCCCCCGAGTTCTACAGCCACCTCTTCCGTTTCGACACCGCATCTGGCGGCGTCACCGATTTGTCCGGTCAGGAAGGTGGTCTGATCGAAGATGCCTCCCCGGCATATTCTCCGGACGGGAAATGGATCGCTTTCGCTCGCAAGTCCTTGGAGCCGGCGCGTTGGACTTTGGGGCGCCAGTTGTGGTTGATGCGCTCCGATGGGTCTCAATCGCGCCGCCTGACATCCCAGCCGATCATGAACTATTCGAACTTTGCCTGGCGGCCGGACTCCGCCAGGCTGGTGTATGTTCAGTCGGATCAGTCGGACCCGAGTCGTCCGCCGGAACTCGGCTGGCTGGATGTGATCTCGGGTCAAACACATTCACTGCTGGAGGGAGGTTATGCGCCCAAATGGATTCCCTGAGCCTGAAGGACCTCACAGTTGGGCAGCCCGCGCCTGATTTCGAGTTGAAGGACCTCAACGGCGGGATTCATCGACTGTCCAATGTCCGCGGCTCGGTCGTCGTGCTCAACTTTTGGTCGGCGGAGTGCCCTTGGGCGGAGCGAGGGGACGAGCTGTTGCTCTCATCGCTTGAGGCGTGGGGCTCGGATGTCCGGGTCTGGTGGATAGGGTCCAATGCCAACGAAACGCCGGACCAAATGCGCACCGTAGCCAAAGAACGTGGGATCGGTCCGGTTCTGATCGATCCTGAGCATGCCGTGGCTGATGCCTATGGTGCTGCCTCGACACCGCATGTGTATGTCATCGATGCTGACTGGATCTTGCGCTATCGAGGGGCGCCGGATGATGTCAACTGGGCCCAGAAGGAGCCTAAAACCGACTACCTGGGGCCGGCCGTGGCTGCCGCCCGCCAAAAACGCAGTCCCGATCCGGCCACGACCCCGGCATTTGGATGCAGCCTGGTTCGATTCAACACCCAATCCGGTTGACTCAATCCCCGCTGAAATCCCCCAACTCCGGAGAAAGCGCTTCCAGCAGGTCGCCCGAATTCATGATCAAGCCGGCATCACGTATCCCCGCGCCCACCGAAACCTCATTCTGAAGCCGGAGCCTTCGATCTGCCAGCAGGCGCAGTGGTGTGGCCAAACCGAAGGGTGAGACCGTTCCGGGACGGTAGCCCGTCACTTGAAAGACCTCGTCGGACCTGGCGGTGGTGATCCTGGATACACCCAGATAATGGCGCAGCTTGCCCCACGCAACCTGGCCCGCGCCGGGCATCAAGACCAGGATGAAGCTGCTGTCCTGCAAACGAAACACCAGGCTGCGAACGATCTGATCCGCGTCCATGCCGCGCTCGGCCGCCGCCTGTTCGAGCGAACGTACGGGGTGGTCGTGGCGAAAGAGGCGGTAGGGGATGGAAAGGCGCCGCAGGTGTTCTTCTGCCGGGCTGACAGGTTCCATGTGACCCATTCTAGCGCGCCGGCGGTCGGTGTGCGCATGCTATAATGTCGGCGCTCGCTGGGATCGGGGAACCGACCCGGACGAGCGACGGACAATTGATGCGCCGGACACACCTCCCGTCGCCTCGGCGGGGCCGCATCTCACTCAGCAGGAGGAGATAGCCGTGTCAACCCCCACCAAAGATTCACCCAAGAAGGTCACCACCCGCACCCTGCTCAAGAAGAAGCAAGACGGCCAACCGATTACCATGTTGACCGGCTACGACTATGCCACCGCCGTGGCGCTGGACAAGTCTGGTATTGACGCCATCCTGGTAGGTGACTCGTTGGGCATGGTTGTGCTCGGTCACCCCACCACATTGCCGGTGACCATGGACGACATGATCTCTCACTGCAAAGCCGTCAGCCGTGGGGCGTCGACGCCTCTGTTGATCGGTGACATGCCCTTTATGTCCTTCCAGGTTTCTGTCGAAGAAGCCGTGCGCAATGCCGGCCGATTTCTCAAAGAAGCTGGCATGGATGCTGTCAAGCTTGAGGGCGGCAGAGATCGTGCTGACGCCGTCCGGGCGATTGTGTCGACCGGGATCCCTGTGATGGGACATCTCGGGCTCACGCCGCAATCCGTGCATCAAATGGGGGGGTTCCGTGCCCAGGCCAAGTCCGTGGAAGCGGCCCAAGCCCTGATCCAGGACGCGTTGGCTCTGGAAGCCGCCGGCGCCTTTTCGATCGTGCTCGAGTCCATCCCCGCCCGACTGGCCGGCCTGGTTTCCAAGCGGCTGCGAATTCCCACCATCGGCATCGGGGCCGGCGTCGGATGCGACGGCCAGGTCCTGGTGGTTCACGACATGCTCGGCCTGTTCGATCGTTTTACGCCGCGCTTTGTCAAGAAGTACGCTGACCTCCACGGCGAGATGGGGCGCGCATTTGGTGAGTACATCAAAGAGGTCGAAGCCGGGGTTTTCCCTGCCGAAGAGCACAGTGTGGATGTCTCAGACGAGGTCTGGTCGGCGCTGCTCGAGGCGCTGGAGGCCTCGGAGCATGCGGCCGGCGACTAGCGACACCCAAGGAATGATCCTGACATGCCAAACGCTGACCGGCCATGGGTGATCGTCGGGACGGGTGCCATGGCCTGCCTTTTTGGCGCCCACCTGGCTCGCCATCATCCGGTCTGCCTGCTGGGCACCTGGCAGGCTGGGTTGAAGGCCCTGCGGGAGGGCGGAATTCGCATTCAGTCGCCCGATGGTGAACGTACGGTGGCGGTTGAGGCGACCGATGACCCGCTGGACTGCCAGGGAGCGGAGCTGGCGCTGGTGTTGGTCAAGGCCTGGCAGACCGAGCGGGCCGCTGCCCAACTGGCCGCTTGCTTGGCCGACGATGGCCTGGCCGTCAGCCTGCAGAACGGGCTGGGGAACCTTGAGATCCTCCAGGCGGCATTGGAGTCGGGCCGAGCATCGGTGGGTGTAACCACGGTCGGCGCCACGCTGTTGGGACCCGGGCATGTTCGGGCAGGCGGCCAGGGGCAGGTGCATTTGGGTGGCGATCCCCGCCTGGTCGGGCTCGCATCTGCCTTGGCCGACGCAGGCGTGGACGTCGAAATCAGCCGTGATCTGAACGCCCTCGTATGGGGCAAACTGGCGGTGAATGCAGGCATCAATCCGCTGACGGCGCTGCTGGGCGTGCCCAACGGCGGTCTTCTGGAGCGCCCGGCAGCCCAAGATGTTTTGGCCGAGGCCGTGCGCGAGGTGGCGCAGGTGGCGCAGGCCAAAGGGATACGTCTCCAGATGTCGGATCCGGTGGAGGTCACCCTGGATGTTGCCCGACGAACGGCCAGCAACCACTCGTCGATGCTTCAGGATCTCGAACGTGGCGCGCCTACGGAGATTGATGCCATCAGCGGGGCCATCAGCCGGGAAGGTAGGCGGCTGAACGTCCCGGCGCCGACGAACTGGACTCTGTGGAAGCTGGTGCGGGCTCGGGTCGAAAAGGAGTAGGTTGTCATGGACGTGGTGGAAAGCCTGGAGGATCTGCGCCGGGCTCGATCGGAGCTTGAAGGACCGTTGGGCCTGGTGCCGACGATGGGCTACCTGCATGAAGGCCATCTTTCGCTTGTCCGCCGAGCGGCCAAAGACAATCCGTCGGTGGCCGTCAGCATCTTTGTCAACCCGACCCAGTTCGGCCCCAACGAGGACCTGGCCAGCTATCCTCGCGACCTGGATCGAGATCTGAAGCTGCTGGAAGCCGAAGGCGTCGACCTGGTTTGGACCCCGGCGTCGGAGGATGTGTACCCAGAAGGCTTCCAGACATGGGTCAACGTTGAAGGGCTGACCCAAGTGCTGGAAGGCGCTCGGCGCCCGGGCCATTTCCGGGGAGTCACAACGGTGGTGGCCAAGCTCTTTCTGGCCTTCCAACCTCAGCGTGCCTATTTTGGGCAGAAGGACGCGCAGCAGGCTGTTGTGATCCGGCGCATGGTGCTAGATTTGAACCTTCCGCTCGACGTGGTGGTCTGTCCGATCGTTCGCGAACCGGATGGCCTGGCCATGTCCAGCCGCAACACCTACTTGAACCCTGCCCAGAGGCAGGCGGCGACGGTGCTCAGCCGGGCGCTGACCGCGGCGGCAGAGGCCTATGCTGGCGGAATGCGGAAATCGGCCGCCCTGCGGAAGATCCTGGATGACACGCTGGCAGATGAGCCTTTGGCGGATGTTGAATATGTCTCGGTCGCCCATCCAGACACACTTCACGAACTGGAGGGAGAGGTCGAATCGGCACTGCTTTCGATGGCTGTGCGGATCGGCAAGACCCGGCTGATCGACAATCGCCTGTTGGGGCGTGACACACTTTAGGTTGTCCGCGACCCGCTGAACGGAGCCCCGCCATGTTTCTGGCTGTCGATGTCGGCAACACCAATATCAGTCTCGGTGTCTATCAAGGTGAGGACCTGGTCAGTGCCTGGCGCGTGGGGACGGCCCAGGAACGGATGCCCGATGAATATGGGCTTCAATTCCTCGGGCTGCTGCAGCATGCAGGCTACCAACCCTCGGACATTCATGGTTCGGCGTTGGCATCCGTGGTGCCGCCGCTGACCCCCACCATCCTGGAGGCCCTCGAGCTCTACCTCGGTGTGAAACCGCTGACGGTCGACGCCGGGGTGAAGACGGGGGTGCGCATACGTTACGAGGATCCCAAGGCCGTTGGGGCGGATCGGGTGGCGGACGCCGTGGCGGTGATGTCGCACTACGGCGCGCCGGCCTGCGTCGTGGACTTTGGCACGGCCACGACCTTTAATGCCATCGCCGAAGGTGGGGACTACCTGGGCGGGGCCATCGCTCCCGGCGTCAGGATCGCAGCCGAAGCGCTTTTTCACCGCACGGCCAAGCTCACTCGCGTTGATCTGGTGCGCCCGCCCTCCGTGATTGGGCGCAACACCGTTCATGCCCTACAATCCGGCATGATCTATGGTTACGTGGGGTTGGTCGAGGGAATGGTGGCACGATTTCGTGACGAGCTTGGCCCGGACATGAAAGTGGTGGCGACCGGTGGCCTGGCTCCAATCATCGCCCAAGAGACGGATGTCCTAGAGCATCTGGAACCCTGGCTTACGCTGGAGGGATTGAGGTTGATTTGGGCCCTCAACCAGGACTAGGTATCAACGGAACGACACGCCAATTCGAGGAAGGACCGACGCAGGCACATGGCAACCGAAGCGGCGCGCCCGCAAGCGCGAGTGGTGTCAGTCATGATTCTGGAACCTGGCTCGGAAATCGAATCCACCGTGGTGGATACGGTCCAGGTGTCTCGGGCTGGGTTTGAGGGCGACCGCCACGCGGGATTGACCCGGCTGGCCGACGTCAGGAACAAGGGAGTGCCCCGCGGCACCGAAGTGCCAAATGATCGGCAGGTGACGATCGTGGCCCAAGAAGAACTGGCCCAAATAGCGCTGGCGCTCGGGGTGCCGGAGATTCGGCCGCAATGGCTGGGAGCCAATCTATGTCTTTCAGGTTGGGATGGTTTGAGCGACACACCTCGGGGCACCATGCTCATGTTCCCCAGCGCTGCGGCCTTGCGCGTGGAGGGACAAAACCAACCCTGCACGCTACCTGGACGCGCCATCGAGGCGGCTTATCCAGATCGGGATGATCCGGCCACATCATTCCCCAAGGTGGCCATGGGCTTGCGGGGCCTGACGGCCAGCGTCGCCCACCCCGGACGGATTGCCATCGGAGACACTGTGCACGTCTCGCCGCCAGCCTAGCCCAGCATCACCCTGACCCATTCTTGATAAAGGAACCGAGGCGCGTGTGTCTCCCCCCTCTATGACATCTGTGACAGCTCCCCCCAAGACTGAGAAGACCCCCACCTGGGAGGGACTGGCCTATCTGGCCGTGGTGTATGTGGTCTGGGGGAGCACCTACCTGGCCATACGCGTGGCCGTACGCGAAGGCTCCGGCTTCCCGCCGGTGAGCATGGCGGCCATGCGTTTGACGCTCGCTGGGCTGTTGATGCTTCTGTGGGGACGCGTGGCCGGACGAAGCCTGCGTGTCAGCTGGCAGGATCTGAGAGTGCTGGTCGGATCGGGACTGCTCCTGTGGGGAATCGCCAACGGTCTGATCGTTTGGGCGGAACAACGGGCGGACTCGGGTCTGGCGGCCCTTATGGTCGGGGCGGTGCCCATCTGGTCGGCGGTGATCGACTCGGGGTTGGATCGGCGGCGGCCTCCGTGGGCGCTGGTTGCAGCGCTGCTGGTCGGGCTTTCTGGTTTGGTCGTTCTGGTGGCGCCGGTGCTTCAGAAAGGGATCAAGGCTGATCTGTTGACGGTCGCGGCTCTGCTGGTGGCGCCGGTGAGCTGGGCTTGTGGCTCAGTGCTTCAGGGGCGAAGATCGGTCAGTGTCAGCCCGATCGTAAGTTCGGGCTATCAACAGGTGGCTGGCGGCTTGTGGCTGGTGGTGGGGGCGATCCTCCTGCGCGAGCCATTGCCTCACCCGACGACAGAGGCCTGGGTCGCTTGGGGCTATCTGGTCATCGTAGGGGGCTTGGGCTTCACTGCCTACGTCCAGGCGCTGCGCCTGCTTCCTATCAGTCTGGCGACGACCTACGCCTACGTCAATCCGGTGATCGCCGTCTTCCTCGGCTGGTTGATACTGGGTGAACCCATCACCGTCTGGACTCTGGCCGGTGCGGCTTTGGTGGTGGTTGGTGTGGCTGGCGTGCTTCGAGTTCGTCTGCGTCGAGGGACGCGGGCGGCGGCCCACTGAGACCTGATTGTGAAATCCTTCACAAAGCTTTGGGATCCTGTCCTCAGCCCATCTCTGCGAGGCCGGAAGCGAAGTAGCCGGGGTTGAGTGCTTCGCCGGTGGCGGTTTCAATATGGGCGGACCAGTCGTACCGGGCGCCAGGTGCGAAGATGTTGTCGGTCAGCCAATCGCCAGCCTCGGGCCGCCCAACCAACCCGCCGAAGTCAGCCTCCAGGTGGGCCATCACCTGTGCTCTGAACAGATGGCCAAGCTCATAGTTTTGGTAGTAGACCGGGACCAGCGCGATGTGGTACTTCGCAGCCCAATCCGGAGCCTGGCGCCCGGGCGGACGTTTCAGCAGCTGGTATTTCTCCACCAAGCTCCACCACAAATCGTCCAGGTCCCGTTCAGGATCGGCATACATTAGCCGTTCGAAGTTGGTCATCACCAAAACCCAGCGAGTGAAGACCAGTTGTCGCGCCACGGCGCGCTGCTGGGCGGCGCTGGCCAACCGTTGGGCTTCGGCGTCGGGCAGACCGAGTACGCCAGTCATCCAGCGCGGGTCGGAGACCAGGGATTCCATCAGGATGGCGATGCCTTCTGTGGATAATGTGTGCGAGGGTTGGCGCAGAAGCCAGGGCAGGTGGGGGTCATGCAGCTTGAAGTACACGCCATGGCCGAGTTCGTGGTGCAGGGTCTTGATCCAGCGCATGTTGGGTTCGATGTTGTTCAACGTGCGGATATCGCCCTGGCGGTCGATGTCGATGCAAAAAGCATGTTGATTCTTGCCCGGGCGAGCGTAGAGATCCGAGCGGTCGAGGATGTCCCGCACGTCCATATTCAGTCCATCATAGGTGGCGAGAGCCAGGTCAACCGGACCGCGGCCCTCAAAGGCCTCTTCGAGGCCGTCAGAGTCCATCGGCGGCGCTTCCTGGAAGAAGCGATCCCCATAGTGCCAGGGCATCAGATCGGAAGCATCGATCCCAAACCGGCTGGCGCGGGACCTGTCCAGACTGGCCTTGTAGCGTTGGAATGGTTCCAAGGTCAATCTGTCCAACCTTTCGAAAAGGTCCATCAGGAAGCCTTCATCAATCTCCTCAAAGGTGAGCGAACGGGCAAAATGATCCCGAAAGCCTTGAGCTCTAGCGGATTGGTTTCGCAGACGGGCGAGCTCACGAATGCCGTCTGACGCCGGTCCCGCCACTTGCTTGCTCGCCTCCCAAGCCGTTCGCACCTCCTCGGAGCTGTGGCTGTTCTTCAGGATTCGGTCCAGGTCGTTGTCGCTGACCTTCTCGCCATCGATCTCGGCTCGGAAGTTGTAATAAGTGGCGCGGACATCGGCTTCCAGCTCGGTCAAGGCCTCGATCTCAGCCTCGCTTTGCTGCTCGCGAGCGAATCCCAGATAGAGCAGCTTGATTTGTCTGGACACAAGCGGATCGGGATGGCGGGCTTGGTTGAGCCTTTTGGCAATCTCGAAGCGTTTCGGATCTGCCCAGAAGCGAAGCAGTTCGGCTTGCGTTTCCCTTTCGCGTTGATTTGCTTTCTCGGTACCCTGGCTGGCGGACTCCCAGCTGGCCAAACCGTAGGCGCGTTCGAGCGGCTGCAATTGCTGGCTGCATTCATCGATGAAGGATAAGAATTCGCTGGACACGTGTACCTCTCAGGGTTGGAAATCGGGGCCGCGAAAAGTATAGCACCGGGTCCCAGGCTGCGGTCTGGCGTCCTGAGCCGGCGTTGTACAATAGGCGGGACACAGGCTGCGAGGACCAGGCGAAATGAAGCTCAGCCCCACCGATCGGGACAAACTCGAGGGACGTGAAGGCCCGGCCAGCGCTATGGCCATGTCGATTTTGGTCCGCATGGGCGAAGTGCTGGAAGCGGACCATATGATCGATATCGAGGCCGCCCATATCGACAGCACGCTCTACATGGGCCAGGCGACCCTCGATTTCGCTGAGAAGCTGGCGGAGATGGGGGCCAAAGTCTGTGTGCCAACCAGCTTGAATGTGGGTGGCGTCGATCAGCAGGGCTGGCAGTCCTGGCCGGTGCCGGCGACATGGGCTGAGCCGGCCAGGCGACAGATGGACGCGTACCAGTCGATGGGTGCCGTCCCGACCTGGACGTGCGCACCTTATCAGACCGCCTTCCGGCCCAAGTTTGGCCAGCAAATCGCTTGGGGGGAATCGAACGCGATTGTGTTCGCCAATTCCGTCATCGGCGCCCGCACCGAGCGCTACCCCGATCTGCTTGACATCTGTGCCGCTGTGACGGGACGCGTCCCCGCTGTCGGTCTGCATCTCGAATCGAATCGGGGCGGACAGCTGATGATCGAAGTATCGGGGGTGCCCAAGTCCCTGCAGTCCGAGGACAGCTTCTATCCGGTCTTTGGCCTATTGGTGGGCAAACTGGCGGGCGACAGGATACCCGTGCTCACCGGCCTCAACGTTCAACCCACGGAAGATCAACTGAAAGCCTTTGGGGCGGCCACAGCCTCCTCGGGCAGCGTGGCCCTTTTCCATTGGGTGGGCGTGACTCCCGAGGCGGGTACTTTGGAGGTGGCGCTGAAGGGCCGTCAACCCGAAGAGGTCATCAGGGTGGGCATTGCCGACCTGAAGGCGGCCTGGCGAGACCTGACCACCGATTCCGGCGGCAAGCTGGATATGGTGGTTCTTGGCAGTCCCCATTTTTCACTGGACGAGTTCCGGCGCCTGGCGCCGATGCTCGACGGGCGAAGCCGACACCCCGACGTGTCGTTTTTGGTGACCTCGAGCAGGGCGATGGCTGCTCTGGCGGAGAAGGCAGGCGTCCTGAAGCCCTTGCGCGAGTTCGGAGGCCGGGTCACGCTCGACACGTGTATCCTCACCACGCCCATGCTGCCATCAGAGGTCAAGACTCTGATGACCAACTCCGCCAAATATGCCTACTATTCGCCCGGTCTGCTCAACACGCAGGTTGTGTTTGGCAGCCTTGAGGATTGCGTCCAATCAGCCATCGAAGGCCGCGTTGTCCGGGACGAGTCACTATGGGCCGCCTGATCCGGGGCAGGGTGCTCGTGGCAGGGGAGGCCGAGGGGGAGGGTCTGATGACGAATGAGCCCCTCAGCTTCTGGGGAGGCTACGATCAGACGACGGGCGAGATCATTGATCGTCGTCACCCGTTGAGCGGTCAGATGGCCTCAAGTCGCATTCTGGGATTGCCGGGGAGCCGCGGATCGAGCACCACAACGGCTGTGCTCCTCGAAGCAGTGCGCCGAGGCACGGCCCCAGCGGCTATTTTGACGTCCACCACGGATTCCTTTCTGGCTCTGGCCTCAATTGTGGCCGATGAGCTCTACCAGCGGCCGGTGCCTGTGGTGGCGCTGTCCGCACAGAATTTTGCCGCCGTGCACACCGGAGACTGGATCACGGTTCATGCCGACGGCAGAATCGAAGTGGGAGACCATCCATGACCGATTCGACGCCGAAAAACGACATCATCCCGATTCTGCAAGGTAAGCGCATTCTGCTGGGTGTGACGGGCTCGATCTCCGTCTACAAGGCGGCCGATCTGGCTTCGCGCCTCACTCAGGCCGGGGCAGAAGTGGACGTCTTGATGACCCGCGCCGCCGAATCCTTCGTCTCGCCCCTGACTTTCCGGACCGTGACCGGCCGCCAGGCCTACACCGAGGCCAATCTGTGGGGACAAAAGGAACATGTACTGCATGTGGAACTGGCCCGTATGGCGGATGCGTACGTGATTGCACCGGCCACAGCCAATACGATCTTCAAGTTGGCGTACGGCGTCTCCGATTCGCTGGTCTCGCTGGCGGCGCTGGCCTGCGAGTGCCCGATCATGGTCGCCCCGGCGATGGATGTCGGCATGTACCAGCACACCGCCGTGCGCGCCAATGTCGAGATTCTGCATGCCCGCGGGGTTACCTTGGCCGGTCCGGCCGAGGGACGAATGGCATCCGGGCTGGTGGGCAAGGGACGCCTGCTCGAGCCGGTCGCACTGATCGGCCACCTGCGGTTGATGCTCGGCCGCTCGGGGGCCTTGGCGCGCGAAAAGGTGGTTGTGACGGCAGGCGGCACTCACGAGGCGATCGATCCTGTGCGGGTGATCGCCAACCGGTCGTCAGGCAAGCAGGGCTTCGCCCTGGCGCAGGCGGCCCTCGATCGGGGGGCCGATGTAACCTTGATCGCCGGGCCCACGACGCTGGAGACGCCGGTGGGCGCCAAGCGTCTGGACGTGACCAGCGCCGCCGAGATGGAAGAGGCCGTCGTCGAGCACGCCGACAAGGCCAGCGTTCTGCTGATGGCCGCCGCCGTGGCGGATTTTCGGCCGGCGAGCGAGGCGTCTGAGAAGATCAAAAAGGCAGCCAGGCCCGAGACCCTGACGCTGGAAGCGACGGATGACATCCTGCAAGCGGTGGCTGAGCGCCGCAAGGCCACCGGCCGGCCGGCGGTGGTAGTCGGATTTGCAGCCGAAAGCGAGGACCTGGTGGCCCATGCATCCGAGAAACTGGAAGCCAAGGGCCTGTCATTGATCGTTGCCAATGATGTCACCGATCCCGACGCCGGTTTCGGCGTCGACACCAACCGGGTGACCTTGATCGACCCTGACGGCGGCGTGCAGGAGCTTCCGCTGCTCTCGAAGGCGGGCGTGGCGGAACGTGTGCTCGAACGCGTCGAATCTCTCTTGGGTGGCCGGGATTAGGGAACCTCTGGGCGCATCTACGCGTGGCTGAACCAGGCAGAATCCTCATCGGTACGCAGGGCTTTTCGTTCGACGACTGGGTTGGATCTTTCTATCCCCCCGGCACCTCGAAGCGCGGCTATCTGGAAGCCTATGCCGCCCAATTCCCCACCGTGGAGATCGATTCCACTTTCTATGCTGCCCCTCGGCCTTCGGTCGTCGAGGGCTGGCGTGACCGCACGCCGGAAGGCTTTGTCTTCGCCGCCAAGTTTCCCCGGAGCATCACCCATGACAAGAAGCTCGATCGCGCGCTTCCCGAAGCGGAGAGCTTTGTGGAGCGCATGCGTTTGCTCGAGGACAAACTGGGGGTGCTCACCCTCCAGTTCGCCTACGATTTCTCACCGGACTACTTTGACGCGCTCGACGCGTTCCTGACCCGCCTCCCGACAGGGGTGCGCTACGCGGTCGAAGTGCGCAATCGAAAATGGTTTGAGGGACCCTTGGCGGAGATGCTCTCCGGGCACAATGTCGCCTTGGTCCTCCAGGATCTGTATTACATGCCCAGGTTAGATTGGGTTACCGCAGACTTCAGCGTTGTGCGTTGGCTTGGGCGTCGCAAAGATGTCGAGAAATTCGACCACATCCAGATCGACCGCACGGATGAGATGCGCGACTGGTCCGAGACCGTGATGGGCTTCATCCGCCAGGGCATTGACCTCTACGGCTACTTCAACAACCACTATGCCGGGCACAGTCCGGCGAGCGCCCGCGCCTTCGCCGAGATGCTGGGGTTTGAACTTCAACCGGCGGGTGATCCCGACAACAGGCCGCACCAAATGGGGCTGGACTTGGATGGGGACGGCGGACCACGGTCGGCCACTTGATTTGTGATGAATTTCACAATATGGGCCAAGTGCCGGCTTCCCCTGCTCGGAAGGATGGCGAGTGTAGATGGGTGATGTTGAGCTACGCCCACCGCTTCCGCAGGATGCGGAGGTGCTGTTTCCGCTTGTGGATGGAACAAGCGTCTGTGACACGCTGGCTTGGGACGGCCCGGAGTCGGCCGAGGAGTACAGCCAGGGGCTGGCGCTGCGTTCGCTCCAAGTGCTTGCTGGCGACAAACATTTCTTCACCATCGTCCTGCGCAAGTCTGGGCAGCCCATCGGGTCTTGCGATCTGCGCCTGGAGCATGACGACGCGGCCCAAGCAAATGTGGGCCTGTGGATCGGCGAGCCGTTTCAGGGCAAAGGATACGGCACGCAAGTTGTGGGAGGCTTGACAGCGTATGGATTCGAAAAACTGGGGCTGCAGAAGATCGTGGCCGATATCTTCGTCGGGAACTGGGCGAGCCGGCGGGCCTTTGAGAAGAACGGCTTCCAACTGGAGGAGATCCAACCAGCGGCGCTGGTCAAACGAGGTGTGCCTATCGACGAATGGTTGGTTGGATTGACCCGGGAGGCCTATCTGAGAGGCAAGCCGGAGGGCTGACTTGCGCCTATACCGTCCGCAGATACTGATGGGCGAATTGAACGCAGGCGGAGCCTTCGCCGATAGCGGCGGCCACACGCTTGATGGATCCGTGCCGCACATCACCGGCGGCGAAGATTCCGGGCACGCTGGTTTCAAGCAAGAAGGGATCTCGCTTTAGCGTCCAGGTGGCAGGCCGTTTGCCGTCCTGGACCAAATCAGCCCCGGTCAGGATAAAGCCGGCTCGATCGCGCGCCAGGACATCTCCGATGATCTCCGTTCTCGGAATGGCGCCGATGAAGACGAAGATGGCTGCCCCTTCTAGTCTGCGAGTCCCCCCGAATCCCGATCTTTCACCTGAACGGCCTCAAGCTGATCCTGGCCGTCAAGCTCGACGATCTCGGTCCCGGTGTGCACCTCAATGTTATCGACGGCTTCGACCTGGTCCACAAGGTATTGGGACATTCCGTTGGTGAGGGCCGAGCCGCGCACCAAGAGTTGAACACGGCTGGCGTAGCGAGAGAGAAAGACCGCGCCCTGCCCGGCTGAATTGCCCCCTCCCACGACGAAGACTGTCCGATCACGAAAATTGGCGGCCTCGGTGACGGCAGCGCCGTAGAAGAGAGAACTGCCGGTGAGGGCTTCGGCACCGGGGACCTTAAGCTCGCGTGTTTCAACTCCCGTTGCCACGATCAGGGTGTGGCAGGAGATCTCCTGCCCACCTGCGAGCTGCACAAATCGGTAGTTGTCGTCCACCCGTAAGCCGGTGACTTCTTGGGCGGCCAGCAGCTCGGCGCCGAATCGACGGGCCTGGGTGACAGCGCGGCGGGCCAAGTCGGCGCCGCTTAGTCCCTTGGGGAAGCCGAGGTAGTTTTCAATCCGGGCGCTGGTTCCCGCTTGACCACCGGTGCCCTCCTTTTCCACCAGCACTGTGCGCAAACCCTCAGATGCGCCGTAGACCGCGGCCGCGAGCCCGGCGGGGCCGGCCCCGACGATCACCAGATCGTAAAAGGGCTGGCTGGGCTCCGTCGTCAAGCCAGCTTTCTTGGCCAAGGTGATGTTGTCCGGCTGAGTGAGATACTCTCCATCCGGGAAAAACACCAGCGGCAGCTTGCGCTCCTCCTGCGGCAGGCTCTCCCAAAGGGCGCGGCCCTGCGGATCGTCCTCCAAGCTCACCCATCGGTAAGGGATTTGGTTGCGGGCCAAGAAGTCTTTCACCCGGTGGCTGTCAGGGGTGAGCAGGTGCCCAAGCACGCGAATCCCCTCGTAGGGCAGCACGGCCATCGCTGCCCAATCGCCCAACAGGTCATCCAGAATGGGATATAGGTGCTGTTCAGGCGGATCCCACGGCTTGAGCAGGTAGTAGTCGAGGCCGATGCTGTTGATGCTGTCGATGGCGGCCTCGGTGTCGGCGTAGGCGGTGAGGAGGACCTTGCGCGCTTCGGGATAGTGATCTCGCGCCTGGGTCAGGAATTCAGTGCCCGACATGCGCGGCATGCGTTGGTCGACCAGAAACAGGGCCACCGGGTCATCCCGCCGACGCAGCTCAACGATCGTCTCCATCGCCTCGTCACCCGATTTTGCCTTCAGGATACGATATCGATCGCGATAGTGTTTGCGCAGGTCGCGTTCGATAGCGTTTAGCACTTGTGGCTCATCGTCAACGGTGAGGATGGCTGGTTTGGGCAAAACGTGCTCTCCTGATCCGCAACCTCTCGGTGGGGGTTGGCAGGGGTGATTGTATCCCACCCGATGTCGGTCACCAAATTGTAAAGGTTGCCGACCGGTGGGGGAGCCGCGTGGGGTATCATCCGAGCATGCCCGCGTCTCTTCGCCCTCGAGCGACCACGATCCTGATCATGCTGCTTACGGCTTTGGCGTGCAGTTCGACGCCATCGATTTTGACCGCCGAGCGGACGCGCCGCGCTTCCCAGACCCAGCAAGCGGTTCCCACAGATACCCTTCGCCCGACGCGCCGGGTGCAGTCCGACAGCCCGTCGCCCGTTCCTACCGTGGCCACAACGACCTACCGAAGGATCGGACCGAGTGGATTCCCGGCAGATGTAAGTCCTCTTACGGGCCTAAAGGTTGCCTCGCCGGCACTGTTGGAGCGGCGGCCCGTAGGTTTGGAGTATGCGAACTTTCCGGTCAAGATCCGGCCGCAGTCTGGCTTGTCCAGAGCGGATTTGGTCTTCGAGCACGCCTCGGGTCAGGGTACGACGCGTTTTCTTGCTTTCTTCTACGGAAGGAATGCTGCCGGCGCTGGCCCGATAACGTCCGGCCAATGGGTAGATGGTGAGCTCGTACGTCTCTACGGGGGAATCCTGGGGGTCAATGGCGCCATTCCGGAGGTAGACAAGACCCTTCGTAGTCAGCTTCCCGGGCGCCTGTTCAACGCCGGGCCTTCGCTCTGCCCTGGTCTCTGTCCGCAAGACCAGGCCAGCGCCAGCGCCGCTTTCGCCGACACAAGGGCGCTCAGCCGCTATGTCAATGGGTTGACCAACGGAGGTATGAAGCCCGACCTGAGCGGCTACGTCTTTGACGACCGAGTCCCGCCCGGAGGTGAGCTGGCTGAGCATGTGCGCGTGACCTATGCCCAGCTCAACAGTGTTGGGTGGGATTATGATCAGGAACTTGGTGCCTACGTGCGCTTGCAGGACAAAACCGGCGGCCAGCTGGCGCCGGCGGTGGATGCTCTCACCGGAGAGCAGTTGGCATTCCCGAACGTGATTGTCGTGTTCGCCGCGCATGACGCCGTTCGACCCAATCTGCTCGATATCAGCCTGTGGTTCGAGCCACCTCGCCCCATATTGTTGTTGCGGAACGGCCGCCTGTACCGTGGTACCTGGGCCGTCACCGACCAGGATTCTCCCCTTCAATGGCTGGACGCCAATGGGCTTCGCATGCCGCTGGCGTTTGGGCCCACTTGGGTCGAGATTGTCAGCCTGGGGAGTGAGATCTCTCAACCTGACCAAGGTGCCTGGCAGATTGACTTCGCCCGCTGATGGGCGGATGCCGCGGGCTTGCTCGATTGGCTCGGCTAGAATGGAAATGTCAGCCCAAAAGTGCCTCACCGCGCTGGCCCATTGAGGAGGAAGCGAGATGGAGATCCAAGTTGTTCCTCTAGAGAATCCAGAGTCCGTGAACGTGATTCTCGGTCAATCCCATTTCATCAAGACAGTCGAAGATCTGCATGAAGCCATGGTCAACAGTGTGCCCGGGATCCAGTTTGGGCTTGCCTTCTGTGAAGCTTCGGGGGAGGCCTTGGTCCGTAAAACGGGTACATCGGATGCCCTGGTCTCCCTGGCGGTTGAGAACGCATTGGCGATCGGGGCCGGCCACGTTTTCGTGCTCTTCGTTGGCAACGCGTTTCCGGTGAACGTGCTCAACGCCGTCAAAGGCGTGCCGGAGGTTTGCCGCATATATTGCGCCACCGCCAATCCGGTCCAGGTGCTGGTGGCTGAAACCGAGCAGGGAAGAGGCGTTGTAGGGGTCGTGGACGGCATCAGCCCCAAAGGCGTCGAGGACGACGCTGCCACGCAAGCGCGCATGGGCCTGCTGAGGCAGATCGGATACAAGCTGGAATGAAGGCCGTCCTGGCGCTGCTGGTGGCGTTGACCCTGACGTCAGCCTGCAGCGGGCACCCCCTGCCGGCGGCGCCGACTGCGAGTCCGGCGGTTTCCGAGTTGGGGATCATGGGCCAGGTCACAATTGGCCCGGCGTGTCCCGTGGTGCGGGTTGAGTCGCCCTGCCCCGACAGGCCCTATCAGACGACCCTGACTGTGACCGACCCACTCGGAGAGCAGGTCATCGCCAAGATTGAGACGGATGCATCTGGCAGATACCGGCTGGCGCTGGCGCCCGGCGATTATCGGCTGGTTCCCACAACGCCGTCACCGGCTGTCCCGCCCCAGGCGCAGCCCATGCCGTTTCATCTGGATGCCGGCCAGTGGCTCGAGCTCGATGTCGTCTACGATAGCGGAATCCGCTGATAGAAGGGGTGCTCACATGACCGGCAGCATCACCGATGTCCCAGGGATCAAGGTTGGCCACGCCCAAGATGAACTGGCTGCCACAGGCTGTACCGTCGTCCTATGCGAGGAGGGTGCGGTGGGCGGCGTCGACCAGCGCGGCGGTGCGCCCGGAACGCGTGAGACCGACCCTCTGCGCCCGATGCACCTGGTCCAGCAGGTTCACGCCATCGTCCTTTCTGGAGGTTCAGCTTTTGGGCTGGACGCCGCCACGGGGGTTGTCCGCTGGTTGGAGGCGCGCGGCGTCGGCTTCGATGTGGGTGTGGCCCGCGTCCCCATTGTGCCGGCCGCCATTCTCTTCGATCTCGGTCTGGGAAGTGCTGCAGTGCGGCCTACGGCGGATATGGGCTTTCAGGCCTGCGAGGCCGCCAGTGGAGAAGCGCCGGCTGAAGGCAGCGTGGGCGTGGGCACGGGAGCCAGCGTCGGCAAGATCTTGGGGATGGATCGTGCCGTCAAATCGGGTGTCGGGACGGCAAGCGCCCACCTGAACGATGAACTGGTGGTTGGAGCTTTGGTGGCTGTCAATGCCATGGGCGACGTGGTCGACCCCGCGTCGGGAGAGTTGCTGGCCGGACCCAGAGCCGAAAAAGGTTCAGGCCGGCCATTTCTTAGGACGCTGGATATCATGCAGCAAATGGCACAGCGGGAGGATATGACCTTTGGAGGCGGCGACAACACGGTGATCGGAGTGGTGGCCACCAATGCCCGTCTTGACAAGGAAGGCGCCAACAAGGTCGCCCAGATGGCCCAGGACGGTGTCGCGCGGACGGTGCGGCCGGCGCACACGATGGTGGACGGAGACACGCTGTTTGCACTTGCTACCGGCGCTGTCTCAACAGACGTCAATCTGATTGGTGCCTTTGCCGCCGAGGTTGTGGCACAAGCTATCGTGCGGGCAGTGAGAAGTGCGCGATCGTTGGCAGGCCTTCCGAGCGTCGCCGAACTTGAAGTATGATCGCTAAACGGAGATCAGTTAGTGAAGATTTTCACTAAGCGACCTCTCGCTCAAGAATCCGGCCATTTCGCCGATGCGGGCAACAGCCTGCGTGCCGGCGGACAACTCACGTAAGGAGCCAGGAATGTTTCGAAGAGGCAGCGACCATGCACCCGAGGAGTCAAATGCTCCAGATCGCGTCGATTCGGTGCTGGGGCCGGGACTTACCTGGCGGGGGAACCTGTCGGGGACGGGCGGCATTCGTATCGAAGGCGCCTTCGATGGCGACATCCATCTGCACGGCCTGGTGGTCATCGGAGAACAAGGACGGGTGACCTGTGATGATATCCAGGCGGTCACCGTGGTTGTCTCTGGATCGGTCAAGGGAAACATACAGGCCCAGCGGCTGGAAATCATGGGCACCGGTCGCGTTTGGGGTGATGTGACCACCGTGGCGCTGTCCACGGAAGAGGGTGCTTTCTTGAGGGGCCAGATTACCATGGAAGAGTCTTTGGATTTGGGTTTCCGCTCGGAGCCGGAGGGCGTCGAAGACAACGCCGATGGGAAGGTCGAAGATGATGACCATGAGGGCCTGACCGAGGCGCCATGACGGCAGGCTCATCAGCCAGCCGTGATCTAGGCCGCGCAGGCAGATGGCCGGTCACCCACTTGCGGTGGCCGTTTTGTTTGTCGATCAGGGCTTGGGCTGGGCAAAGGTCAGCTCAACGGAGCCGGGGAAAGTCGTCCCGTCTTCGGCAGTGCATGCTTGCGAATAGATACCGGTCACCGGGTTGGCCGAGTCCTTCAACTGGACGGTGTAGGTAACCCCCTCGGTCATCGTGAAATCACCGTAGCCCAGGCCAAGTTCGGGCTTAAGCCCAGTGAAGAAGTGGTCCTGCCCGTTGTCCCACACGACCAGGACTTCCACCCCGGGCACCGGATCAGAGGCGGCATCCAGCACCACCACTTCGATGAGCGGCGCTGGCGCTTCGGGATCACATATCGCTTGGCGGGATGACAGCTCAAACGGTGCACCTGGGGTGGCGGTTGGCGTTGGGGTTCGCCTCGGTGTGGGCGTTGGGGTGAAGGTGGCTGGGCGTGAAGTGGTGCTGGCGGTGACGGTGCCCAGCGATGTCGCCTGGGGGGCTTGACTGCTCGCCGGCGAGGCCGTTTCCTCGATCCGTGCTGCCAGTGCGGCCAGCGCCTGGGCCTCTTGCTCAGAACTGCCCCTTGCCAGCTCCCGCTGGGCCAAGGCGGCGAGCGTGTCGTGCATATGTGGGTCATCGAACAAGGAGAGGCGGGCACGGGCGCGGGCCAAATCGCCGGTCTGAGCATAGGCGGATGCGATGAGAATCAAGTAGTTTTCACGGTAGGGTTCACGAAGGGAATTGGGGGCCGAGTCCACGTATTCAACCGGGTTGACACCCCAGGCATAGTAGAGACCCCCGATCAGTCCGAGGACGAAAGCGGCCGCTAGAACAACCCACGTGCGGCGCATCATGGGCCGCCGATATCGGGAGCCGACGGCAGCGCTGCAACAGCCTTCGCCAGGGTTGAAAGCCGCTGCAGATCCTGCTGGCTGAAGTGATTCTTGCGGGCGTAGTCCTGCGCCTGCTGAACGATCTCAATCGCCGGTTCGGGCCCCAAACTTGCCAATCGTCGCTGAACGGTTTCCAGTGATTGCGGGCCGCTGTAAGCCTCCGCTACCATCAGAACGTAGTCGGCCCGATAGTCCGCTCGCAACGAATTGGGCGTGGTCTCCACATAGGTTACCGGCTGGACAAGCCAGCCGTAAACCAGGCCGAGGGCCAGGCCAAGAACAAGCGCGATCAGGACACGAACAGGCGTAGAATTCATCACATCTCACGGGACAACGGGTCGAGGGATTGTGCCACAGACAGGGGGGGACTGCAACACACGGCCCCGAAGATGCTCGGGGCCGGCGCTATGCTATAATCTTGCGATGCCGAAGGTGGGAGTCGAACCCACACTCCCGAAGGAACGCGATTTTGAGTCGCGCGCGTCTGCCAATTCCGCCACTTCGGCTGGGTCGAAGGAAGTATATTCAAACGCTCGCGGCTGGTCAAGCTCCGAACTCCCGCGTGGCTGCGGGAGTGTTTTGTTCATCCCATGAGATTAGGCATTATCGGCCTTCCGGCCGCAGGCAAAACAACCGTCTTCAACGCGCTCACTGGTGCCGACCAACCCGTGGGTACCCTGTCGCCCACCCAGGAGATCCATACCGCAGTGGTCGATGTTCCTGATCCGCGCGTCGACAGACTGAGTGATCTCTTCCAACCCCACAAGACAACCTATGCCAAGGTGACCTATGCAGATATCGGGGGCATGAAGGCCGATGTCGCTCAGGCGGGCCTCCCGGGACCAGTGCTCAACCAGATGCAGCAGATGGATGGGTTGGTACAGGTCGTGCGCGCCTTCGAGGACCCGAGTGTCCCGCACAGCAAAGGCTCGGTTGACCCGGTGAGAGACCAAGCCGAGCTCCACGATGAATTGATGCTCAATGACATGTTGGCCGTAGAACGTCGGCTGACCAAACTGCAGGAAGAGCACAAGCGAGGTGGTCGGGACAAGTCGCTGGTGGCGAGGGAGATAGTTGTCTTTGAACGGCTGCAAGCGGCGTTGGGGGACGACAAGCCGCTGCGTGAATTGAACTTGACAGGTGAAGAAGACAGGCTGCTATCTGGATTCGGGCTGCTGACACGCAAACCCAGCCTGGTCGTGGTCAACCTTGGGGAAGGCCAGATGGCGCCTGATCTGGGGGACCTCGGGCCGGGAGTCGACGTTCTCCCTTTGCAGGGGAAGCTGGAGATGGACATCGCCCATATGCCGCCCGACGAGATGCGTGTCTACTTGGATGAGTACGGCATCCAGGCGCCAGGCCGCGTCCGGGTTCTGCAGGCATCATACGCGCTGCTTGATCTGATCTCCTTTTTCACTGTCGGAGAGGATGAGGTGCGGGCGTGGACCGTGGCTGCGGATGCCAAGGCGCTGGATGCCGCCGGAGCCATTCACTCGGATCTGGCCCGCGGCTTCATACGCGCCGAAGTCATCGGTTGGGAAGAGCTGCTCGACCTGGGCGGCTGGTCGCAGTCGCGCGATGCCGGGAAGCTTCGCGTTCAAGGTAAGGACTACGCCGTGCAGGATGGCGATATCCTCCACGTGCGATTCAACGTGTGATCGACAGGAGATAGCGATGGAGACCCCAGCATTCGAACAAGAAATGTGGAGCCTGGACGAGCTCTTTTCGGCCCTAGATTCACCGCGGGTTGGAGAGGCGATTGAGGCGCTTGAAGCGGAAGTGGCCCAGTTTGAAGGCTATCGGCCCCGTTTATCCGAAGACATCTCTCCCGATGCGTTTCGCCAGCTTCTGGCCGACTACGATGCCTTGATCTGCAGCCTGTCGCGGCTGGCCGGCTACGCCAGCTTGAAGTTCTCAGAGGACACACAGGATCAGCGGACGCAAGCGTTCCTGGCCGCCAACCGTCAGCGGTCGGCGGAAGTTGAGAACCGCACATTGTTCTTCAAGTTGTGGTGGAAAGGCCTTTCGTCCAAGGCGGCTGAAAGGTTGCTGGAAGAAGCCGGCGATTTCCGCTATTGGCTGGAAGCCATGCGGCTGCAGTCTCCCTATACCCTGAGTGAGCCCGAAGAGAAGATCGTCAATCTCAAGGATGTCAATGGGGTGAGTGCCCTGGTCACCATCTACACTGCCATAACCAACCGCTTTGTTTTCGAGTTGGAGGTGGACGGCGAAACGAAAGAGTTGAGCCGGGATGGTGTGATGATGTATGCCCGCAGCCCGAAGGCAGAAGTCCGCAAGGCTGCTTATCAGTCACTCTTCAAAGTCTATGGACACGAGACCCCCATCCTTGGCCAGTTCTATCAGTACGTCGCTCGGGACTGGTACAGCGAGAACGTCGAACTTCGTGGTTTCTCCAGCCCAATTTCCGTCCGAAACCTGGCCAATGATATTCCGGATGACGTGACCGAAATGCTGCTGGACGTGTGCCGCGCCAACGCCGGCGTCTTTCAGGACTACTTCCGCCTCAAGGGTGATTGGCTTGGGATGAAGCAGCTCCGAAGATACGATATCTATGCTCCCGTGGCTCAGGAAGAGAGCAGCTACTCCTTTGGCGAAGCAGGACAGCTGACGCTGGAAAGTTTCGCCGCTTTCCATCCGCAGTTGGCCGATTTGGCGACCAGGGTCTTTCAGGAGCACCATCTCGACAGTCAAGTCAGGAAGGGCAAGAGATCGGGAGCCTTCTGCGCCACCATTGAACCGAGTCTGACGCCGTGGGTTCTCACCAACTATCAGGGGAAGGCCGAAGATGTCCTGACCCTGGCACATGAACTCGGCCATGCGGTTCATTCACTCTTGGCTGCCGATCATCAGGCGGTGACGCAGGATGCGTCGCTTCCCCTGGCCGAGACCGCCTCCACCTTTGGCGAGATGTTGGTGCTTGACCAATTGCTGAGTCGGGACCCCGATCCGGGATTGAAGCGCGACCTTCTCATCCGGCAGATGGATGGCAACTACGCCACGATCATGCGCCAGGCCTATTTTGCGGTCTTCGAGCGGGATGCCCATGATGCCATCAAACAAGGCGCCTCGGTGGACGATTTGTCGGGGATCTACTGGGCCAATCTTCAGGAGCAGTTCGGCGATAGTCTCATCTTGAACGAGGAGTTCAAGGCTGAATGGGCTGCCATCCCCCATTTCTACTTCAGCCCCTTCTACGTCTACGCTTACGCGTTCGGCCAGCTCCTGGTGCTGTCTCTTTACCAGCAGTTCAGGGAGGAGGGTGACTCCTTCAAGCCCCGATACTTGGACATCCTTAAGGCCGGTGGATCGGCTTCTCCGGAGACCATCCTGGCCCGGGCCGGAATCGATATGCACTCAAGAGATTTCTGGCAGGGTGGATTTGATGTGCTTCGCAAATCCGTCGAAGAACTAAAGTCAATCTAGACCTCAACGAAGTTGGACCGAAACCCAACACGCGAAGAGCCTGCCGTCAGGCAGGCTCTTTCGTCGATAAGGCCATCGGCCCAATCCTGTGGTGATCTCGGCCGCTGGTTATGGCGGAGAGGGTGGGATTCGAACCCACGGTGGCCCAAAGGACCACAACGGTTTTCGAGACCGCCCCGTTCAACCACTCCGGCACCTCTCCAAGCGAAGATTATACCCGGCGAGGCGGGGGCATCAAATGCTGGACAGGTCATCGTGACAACGTGTATCAGATCTCCACTTCTTGATTGAGTGCCGGATAAGTGACTTGATCGATGCCGGAAGCCGCCATCTTCTCGGTTAGAGCCGCCGCTGGTTCGGATTCCCCGTGGACAAGGAAGACATGCTTGAGGCTGTCGGCCGTCGCCTTGGCGTACTTCAACAGAGCTGTCTGATCGGCATGGGCAGACAATCCGTCGATTGAGGCGATGCGTGCCTTGACTTTGTAATTCTCCCCGAAGATGCGGACTTCTGAGGCGCCTTCCGCCAGCCGCCTGCCCAGAGTGTGAGGCGCCATCCAGGAAGTGATCAGCACGGTGTTTCTTGGATTCTCAATGTTGTTTTTCAAGTGATGGAGGATTCGACCAACCTCAGCCATTCCGGAAGCGGAGATGATGACCGCCGGCCCCTGGGTTTCGTTGATGGCCTTGCTGTCTTCAACGCTGAGGGTGTACTTGAGGTGATCGAATCCAAGAGCAGCGCCGTGGGGATCCTGAAGAATGAACTCGCGTGTCTCCTCATCGAAACATTCCGGATGTTCCCGGTACAAGGCGGTGACATTGATGGCCAATGGGCTGTCAACGAAGACCGGAATGCTGGGCAGCTCGTTGCGCTCGATCATCTGATGCAGGTAAAAGACCAGACTCTGGGTACGCCCAACCGCAAAGGCGGGAATGATCAGCTTGCCCCCCCTCTTGAACGTCTGGCTGGCGACCTCATGCAGCGCCTCGTAAGCTTTGTCGGGGGCGTCATGCAGGCGGTCGCCGTATGTGCATTCCATAATCAGATAATCGACCGCGTCAGGTAGGACGGGATCTCTCAACAGCGGCAGTCCCACGCGGCCGATATCGCCCGAAAACATCAGTCGAATCTTGTGTCCCTCATCATCAATGTCAAGTACGACCCCGGCGGACCCGAGGATGTGGCCCGCTTCGACGAAGCGTGCCTGAACACCTGGAATCGGCTCGAATATCTCGTCGTAAGCATGACCGGCTAGCTGCCTGGTGGCTCTCTCTGCATCGGCAGCTGTGTACAAAGGTTCGATCGGCTCTTGCCCTTTGCGGCGCCGTTTCTTATTGATGTAGGCAGCGTCCTCTTCTTGTATGTGCCCGGCGTCCCTTGTCATCATGTCGGTCATGCCCCGGGTGGCGTATGTGGCATGGATCGGCCCCCCGTAGCCTTGGCCCACCAGGTTTGGCAGATTCCCGGAGTGATCAATGTGGGCATGCGAGAGGATCACCGCATCTACGCCGGCAGGGTCGAAGGGGAAGTCGCGATTGCGGCTGTAGGTGTCCTTCCGGTGTCCCTGGTAGAGACCGCAATCAAGCAGGAGTTGATGCCCGTTGATGTGGAGCAGGTGGCGGGAGCCAGTGACAGTCTGTGCGGCACCGTGAAAACCGATCTTCATGTTCACCTCTTAGTCAGGCTAGGAACGCAGAGTCTCAAGGATTGCTTCGCCATAGGCCTCAAACCGCCAAGGAAGCGGCGCCAGGATTTCGCGCAGAGCAGCAAGATTAGAAGGCTTCTTACGGGCGATCTCCCAAAGGAAATCGCGCGGAAGAACCACGTCCGATTCGATCTGTCGTCGTTTGGCGGTTTCCTTGCGCCACTTGCGCAGGCTTTCGTATCGATCGCGGGTCGCCTGGTCAACACGCCGTGTCCTGGTCTGATGGGGCTTGGGGGCGTGACGACCGCGCGCCGTGGCTTCGAGCAGCGCCTGCCCGTACCGCTGAACCTGGCGCTTGGAGAGTTTGTCGATCGCTTCGATCTGGTCCAGACTGACCGGGTTGGCTTCCAGTACAGCCAGTAGGCCTTTGTCTCCCACAATCTTGAAGGGCGGTCGATCCTGGCGAGCCGCCTCTTCTTCTCTCCAAAGATAGAGCTCTCTCAAGATTGCGGCGTTTTTCCCGTTCAGTCGATGGGCATTGCCGATGCTCCAGAATCCTTGGGGATCGTAGCTGGAAGTCGCTGGGGGGGTCTGGTTGAGCAGTTGAAACAGCTCTTGGGCTTCTTCCCAGTGGCCACCAGCTTGGAGCTCTTCCGCCAGGCGATCTCGCAGGGAAATCAGGTAGTGTGTATCGAACCGAGCGTAATCGTGCATCTCGGGCTCGAGGGGCCGCTTGCCCCAATTTGCGCGTTGATAGCGCTTATTGAGTTTGACGCCAAATGCATCTTCTAAGATGTTGCCCAATCCGGGTTTCTTCCAGCCCAGTATGCGAGCCGCGTGATAGGTATCAAACAAGGCATCGAATTCGAAGTCGAAATCACGCTTGAGGCACATGACGTCGTATTCGGCAGCGTGAAGAATCTTTTCGATGCGAGGGCTGGAGAAGATTGGGGCGAGAGAACTCAGGTCATCGATAGCCAGAGGGTCAACCAGCGCATCGTGCCCCGGAATTGAGAACTGGATCAGGCATACCCGTTCCTGGTAGGCGAACAAGCTGTTGGACTCGGTATCAACGGCAATCCGGTCGCAGGCCTCCAGACGTTGGACCAGGGTGATCAATTCTTCGGAAGACTGGATGAGATGGGGTGGGGGTAGGGATGGCGTGGTCATAAGAGAACCCATTATACAGCCCGGCAAAAAGATGCACTTGCCTTCGCCGTTGCTGATGGCGGCCATCGAAAGTAGAATAACCGATCAAGATGGTTGTTTTGACCTCTCGGTGTCTGCCAGCCCATCGGGTGAGGTTTCCATTGATCAATATGAAATCGGCCAAGCGGTCCATCAGATGGATGGCGATGTGCTTTGTTGCGGCGGGGAGTGTGTGGTTGTCCCTGCCCATGATGCGGGCGCATGCCCAATCGTCCACAACCTTCGACAGTCTGGATATCGCCCTATGGCCTGAGTTCGACAAGCCGGCGATGCTCGTCATCTACCGCGCCAACCTGCCTTCGGACGCACAGTTTCCGGTGAGTGTGAGCCTGCCAATTCCTGCTGGCGTCCAACCGAACGCCGTGGCACAGGGGGATGCCGATGGGCGGTTGGTGGATGTTGACTACAGACTGGAGCAGGAATCCGGCCGGGCGATGGTTAATCTGCAGGTGACCAGTCAGTTGGTTTGGCTCGAATTCTATCAGGATCTTCAGCTCAACGGCCCCAAGCGCTCATTCGATTTCCAGTGGCCCGGAGGCCTGGCGATCCCATCACTTTCGATTGAAGTCCAGGATCCGCCGGGAATCACCGATCTGACACTCAGCCCGCCGTCGACGCAAGAGGTTGTTGGGGAGTACGGCCTGACCTACAAGCAGCTCAGTTTGGGATCGGTTGGGGTGTCCGATCAGCGGACGATCCAGGTCAGCTACACCAAGGTCGGGGAAGGGCTAACTGTAGACTCGCTCCAACAAACCCCGCTTCCCAGCTCCACGGAGCCAATCGCGGGCAGCGCTCCCGAACCAAGCCAGATTGTGACGTGGGTTGCTGTCGGGCTGGTGGTGATCCTGGTTGTCGTCATCAGCACGCTCTATTTCAGAGTCTGGCGGACTCCCCCCAAGGAGCGTTCACCTCGTAGACGTCACCGATCCAGGTCAAGGTCTCCCGAACCGCCTGTGTCGTCCCCGGAAAAGAAGTTGGCAGATTCGGGCCCGTTTTTCTGTCACGAATGCGGTACTCAAGCAGGACCACAGGACAAGTTCTGCAGGTCGTGTGGGACTTGCTTGCGACGCTGAGTCTGGTTCGGACTTCTTGTGGCCTACATTGGGATACACGTTCGAGCATCGGACGGGGTTTCCAATGCTAGCAGGCCCCTAATCAACCTCCTGGGCCAACCATCAAGCGAAGCTTCTCTCAGCTGCCCCTAACTTCAAGAGGGTCGTGTGTCCCTACCCGATTGGGGTCATGTGCCCCTACGAAGGGGAGTGGGAACCAGAGATAATTCCAGCTGCAGATACATCCGATCTCCGGTGGTATTGGCCGGGTGGGGATAGAACAGGAGGCAATTGTGAACGCAATTAGAACTCGAAGAGGTCGATTGGTAACGGATCCTGAAGTTGTAAAGACTGTGCTCAACGACCCGCGTATGGGCTGGGTGTGGTTGGTCCTGAGAATCTGGGTTGGCTACCAGTGGTTGGAAGCCGGTTGGCACAAGTTGTCCGAGGCAGCCTGGGTTGGCGGTGGCTCTGCCTTGCAGGGGTATTGGCAGCACGCGATCGCCATTCCCGACACGGGTCGGCCAGCGATCGCTTTCGGCTGGTATCGTGACTTCTTGACCATGCTCCTGAACGCTGGGGCTTACACGTGGTTTGCTAAGCTCATTGCCTACGGGGAATTCCTGGTAGGAGTCGCATTGATCCTCGGAGCATTCACAGGGGTGGCGGCGTTCTTCGGCGGCTTGATGAACTGGAACTACATGATGGCCGGATCGGCAAGCACCAATCCGATGCTGTTTGTGATTTCGGTGGGCCTCATCTTGGCATGGAAGGTCGCCGGACATATCGGGGCGGACTACTTCTTGCTCCCCGCTATCGGAACCCCGTGGCACGCTTCGGAGGAGCATGAGCGGCAGTATCGCCAGGCTCCTCAGCCTTCTCCGGCGGCAGGTGACTGAAGCTGGTTCAAGACGAACCTCGGTAGAAAACAAAACGGGCGGCGAGATCTTCTCGCCGCCCGTTCACATTTGACATCATCAACTGGTTGGGGTGAATCTCAATCGCGCCGCTGTCTATCTGACAGGTGATGCTGGACGGCATAGGTCGCCAATTCCACCCGATTGCTGAGGTTGAGCTTGCCCAACACGGTGCTGATGTAGTTGCGAACGGTCTTTTCACTCAGGTTCAGGCTGGCACCGATCTCGGCGTTGCTTTTGCCACGAGAGACTTCCGCAAGGACGTCCAATTCTCTCACCGACAAATCCCTGAAGGCATCATCGTCCGCCTTCTGCTCGAGATCACGGACATGCGCGAGGAGGCGAGCGGTGGTCGAGCTGTCCAGGAGAGCTTCTCCGGCCGCCGCCGCCCTTATTGCGCGTAAGAGTTCTTCGTTGCCGATCTGTTTGAGCACATAGCCTGCGGCGCCGGCGCGGATGGCGCGGAACACAAGCTCATCATCGGCGAAGGATGTGAGCATAACAACCTTGGTTTCAGGAAACTTGCTGGTGACTTGCCGCGTGGCCTCGATCCCGCCTTCCCCAGGTATCCGGATGTCCATCAGCACCACGTTGGGGCGAAGCTGCCCCACTTTTCTGACTGCCTCAGCCGCCGTGCCGGCTTCCCCGACAACTTCCAAGTCATCCTGATCATCGATCAGGGTCATCAAACCCAGGCGGACGACTTCGTGATCGTCTACCAGCAGCACGCGAGTACGAGTCATTCAGCCTCCCTCCAGGGCACGCTCAGACGCACTTCCGTCCCATGATCGAGGCGTTCAATCGAGAGATCCCCGTTGATAATGCGGGCGCGATCACGCATGTTGCGCAGCCCGAAGCCTGCATCGACTGCGTCGGCAATGCCGACGCCATTGTCTCGGATGCGTATGTCCAGCCGGCCGCCAGGCCGTCCAGCGTACAGCTCGACACGACTGGCTTTCGCATGGCGCACCACATTGGCCAGCGCCTCCCCGACGATTGCCACCACGTGCTCGGTCCGGATGGGATCCAGCTTGTCGTCCGGCGCCAACTCAAGATCGAGCTTAACGGAAACCATCGACTGGATGCTGGGGGATTCGGCGGCTTGCCGAATTCGATCTGGGAGAGGGGTGTCCTCGGGTGTATCGGTGAGCGCCATCAAGTTCTGCCGCAGATCATGGATAGCGTCCTCCAAGACGTTGACCGCACGGTCGAGGCGTTCGGCCAGGGGCCCAGGCTCATGCACTTGATTGCGGGCCGATTCGAGGAGCAATCCAGCGCTGTAAACTTTCTGGATTGCACCATCGTGGAGTTCCCTTGCCAGGCGGTCGTGCTCGGCGCTGAGGATCTGCTGCTGTTCCATGGACTCAATCGTACGAGCCACCTCCACATCGAAGATCTCCAATCCCCGAATGATGGTAACTGCCAGGCCCACGCCGATCAGTGAACGGACGAGGGGCACTGGGATAATGAGGGCGTTTTCGAAGGTGACACTGTTGAGCACGCTCCCGGGGAAGAAGGGAACCGGGGGAGGAAGCAGACCGCCGAAAAGACCGTAGAGCACCAAGGCAATGCCTGCACCTCGAAAGGTTCTAAAGATGCCCGGCACATTCAGGGGTGCGATCCGCGCGTATGCGTACCTGCGGAGGGCAATTGCCGCCAGCAACCCGCCTGGCAGGCCAATGAAGTAGCGCGCGATGGCGTCCACAACGTTCTGCCAGAGATCCATGTCCCCCAGAAGAGTCCGAAGTGGAAAAAAGGAAAGGACGATCCAGACTGTGCACAAGCCAAAGGGAACGTAGCGCAGTCGTTTCGCCAGCCCCAGGGACGACAAAAGACCCACCGCAAACTCGAACAGGCAGGCGAAGGAGATCGCCAGGAGCAGGAGCCGGAGTCCGTGCAGCCAGTGGACGATATTCGGGGAAAGGTAGGCTGACTGGATGGGGATGAAATACTCCCCCCATTCATGCAAACCATGTGTGAAGCCAAAGGCCGCCAGCCAGTTCAGATTACGTGCCAGATCCAGACGTGATGCATGGCGCGATTGGAGAGCGATGGCCAGGCCAAGGATGAAGAAGGTCAGGCCATACACAAAGTAAATGATGTCTCTGTTCAGCGCGAAAAGGGTTCGCAGGAATTCGACCATCAAGGGGGAATTCTAGCATGACGGACTTCTTGTGAGTTTGGAAGTGTCCCTTCAAGCAAGAATAAGACTGGGCCCCCCGGATGGAGCGGTCATCCAGGAGGCCCAGGTCCTCTCACCCCCCTCGTGAGGGGGCGTCAGTGAGCTTTTGCTAAGGTCGGGTCATACCGGCGGTGCTCCCACCGACATCCTTGATGGAGTCATAGAGAACCTGCATGATGTATTTGCCATTGTGGGCAAATGCACCGGGGTCCTTTTGGACCCACTGCAGGTTGTAGGCCGCCCGCAGCAGGCGTGGGGACCAACTGGTATAGCTGTTGCCAGGGTTGGCTTCATCCGGATCGACAGTACCGTTGCCGTTGGTATCGGCGAAGAAGTAGGGATAGGCATCCGGGTTGTAGGCAATGGGCGCCTTGAGCCGAGATTTGGCATAGGCTTGGATGGCTGCGTACAGCGAGTCCTTCATCGTGGCCACTTCCTGCCCGATACCTTCAGTCGCATTGCCGTCTCCGTCGTAGTCAATGCCTTCCGACTTGCTGGCCCGAATGGTCAAGGTCGACTCAACATCCGTCACATCCGAGTGGCAGGCGGCGCATTTGTCGACTTGGACCTCAAGGGTATGTGCGTCGTGACAGGCCACGCAGTTGTTGAGGGCAGGCACATGCTGGAACCGGCCGTTGTACGTCTTCCCCGCATACTCATAGGCGCCCTTGGCGTCATCGCCGAAGAGCGTTGCCCCGGCAGGGAAGTAGTGGCTGTTGATGAAGCGCAGCTGGTCGGAGACCTGGTCGTCACTCGCCCCCGAATTGGCGATGGCCCGATTGACGCTGACCGTCGATTCTCGCCCCTGGTGGCAGGCAATGCACAGGTTGGCGTCGGTGTTTTCGAAGCCCAACTTAGCGCCGCTGGGGAAGGAGACGGTCTCAGGTGCGTAGCGGGTGAACTCGGGCATGGCGTTGTGGCAGTTGGCACACTGCATGCCGTTGGACACCGGCTGGTTGATGCTCACCCCTTGCTCGAGGAACAGCGGAAGCCCTTCGGCGCTGTGGCAGCGGCTGCATGAGCCTGGGACTTCGCCTTCTTCGTCCCAGTGACGGAACGCTTCCTCAGAGCCCGCAAAGTGTCCGGCGTCGATGCGGTGCGTCCCGGCCATATCGACGGGGTCTTTCACGGCGCTGTTCAAGTCATCGATCGAGTCGGTCAGCAGCTCAATCACGTACTTCCCGTTGTGAGCAAAGGCGCCCGGATCTTTGAGTGAAAACTGGTAGTTGTAGGTGGCCTTGACCAGCCTCGGGGTCCAAGACTTGTAAGCATTTGGAACCTGTGCCTCGTCGCCGTCTACATTCCCGTTGTTGTTGGTGTCGACGAAGAAGTACGGATAGCTGTTGCCATCGTAGGCGATGGGACTCTCGGCCACCTGAGTGGCATAGGTCTGGATCGCTGCGTAGAGCTTTTCCTGCAATCCTTGGAGCTCCATGGCAATGCCTTCCGTCACATTGCCGTCGCCATCATAGTCTTCGAGAGAACCATTCATGCGGATGTTCTTGGTGTCCTCGGCGGAGGCGACATTCGTGTGGCAGGTGCTGCAGGTGTCGATGCGGAGCTCGAGGGAATGCATGTCGTGGCAGGTGACGCAGCTGTTCACCCCGTCAACATGGGCGAAATTGACGTCGTACGACTTGCCCTCGTACTGATACCCCCCCTCAGCCATGGCGCCGTACTTGGTGGCGCCGGCCGCCAGGTAATGGACGTTGATGAAGCCCAAGTCGGCACTCACCGTGTCGTCGCCTACGCCAACCTTGTCCAGCGCGGCGTTGACGCTGACCGTAGACTCCCGCCCCTGATGGCACTGCATGCAGCGGGCTTCAGGCCCAAGGCCGGTGATCTCCAGGCCAGATGGCATGGTGACGCTGGTCATGGCTCTGGTGGCGTCATTGTGGCAGGCGACGCACGTTATCACCGTCCCGATGGGCGCAGCATTATCAACCTTGTTGGCTGCGGTGCCGTCGATCCCAAGAAAATCCTGATAGCCAGGCGTGCTGTGACACTTGGCACACGTGGTCGGGATCTCGGCAGGGTCATCCTCATTCCAGTGGTTGAAAGCTTCAGCCGATGAGTCGGCATGGGCTGAAGCCGTCCACTTGTCGAGAAAGGGGATTTCGACCGGGGCTTGGGAACTCGATGGCGCCTCGGCCGTCTCGCGAATCACAATCGGCGTAGGTGTTTTACCGGCACCACAAGCCGACAATGAGAGCAGGGCGCCCGCGGACAATCCGATGATTACGAGGAGATGTCGCTTTCGAACCATGTAGGGACTCCTTATGAGATGTAGAACATGTCGATCATGCCGGTGGTAGCTTGCCGAGCTTGACGTGCTTCTCTCGCGAAACAAGATCCTGTCTTAGGTTGCATTTGAAATCAACTCGATGAGATCCTCCACCTCAACCGGCTCACTTGTCTGGCTCGTTACCACCTGGATCTGGGCCTTTTTGGGGTCAAGAAGCAAGACGTGAACCGACGGCAGCGCACTCAGTACGCCCCGCAGCGACAAGGCGCGCCCGATTTCCGGGTCGCGTGGGTCCATAATGATGACTGAAGGGCGAGCAGCAATCGCCCGGTCAAGTAAGTTCCCTTCTGCCGGGCTCAATCTCAAGACCTCAACCTGCTCTGGGTACTGGCCAAGGCGATTTGCAGTTCCATCCGCAAACAGGGAGTGGCCAGCGACGATCAAAACGCGCTTGGGCTGCATACGTAATCCCTCCGCTGCAGAGCGAAGGGCCTCCTGGATCAAGCATAGGTTGGAACAGCCTACGCTGACCACACTCATGTGCGCCATTCCCGACTGAGCCATTGGGTGGTTTTCCGTGCCATGGGCCCTACTCCCGTGGGTGGGCGAGCGGCCGTTCGCTAGCCTGCAGGCGGTCCTTGCGTGGCCTCGATGGAAGATTCGACCAGCCCACTCTGGAGCGCGTGGCTGACAGCCTCGGTGCGGTTCTGGACATCCAGCTTCTGCAAGATGTTCTTCATGTGGTACTTGACGGTGTTCTCGCTGATCGAGAGTTTGTCTGCGATAGCCCGATTTGCCATGCCATGTGACACAAGCCCGAGCACTTCGAGTTCGCGATCGGAGAGGTGAGGCAGAGTCTTGCCGAATCGTGCTGCGGAGTGGCCAGACGGGACATCAGGCGGCTGGCGGTCTTGCGGGTCATTGGCGCCTCGCCTCGCTCGAGCCCGCTCAACAATTCGAGGAACTCCTGTGAGTCGAGGTCCTTGAGCAAGTAGCCGCTGGCGCCAGACTGGATCGCGGCCATCAGGTCATCGTCGTCGTCCGAAACCGTCAGGATGACGACTTTGACTTCAGGATGGTCGAGCCTGATCTGCTTGAGGGCTTCCAACCCACTCATCCCCGGCATGGTGAGATCAAGCAAGACCAGATCCGGGGGAGAGCTCTGGATCGCTTCAATGATTTCTTTGCCTGTGCCGGCCTCGGCCACGACATCGAAACCGGCCGCTTCCAACAGGCTGACAATACCGTCACGAAAAAGGGAATGATCATCGGCGACCATCACGCGGGTCATATCAAAACTCCTCTGGCTGCGACGTCATGTCTATCGTGATCTTTACTTCCGTTCCCTGTCCCATGTGGCTGGACAAATCCAGGTGCCCGCCGATCTCCTCGGCTCGTTCTCGCATCGTACCTAGTCCGAAATGGGACGGCTCGAGCATGGGGACTTTGCTCTCATCGAAGCCTTCACCGTTGTCAGCAATGCTCAAGATGAGGTCCCCATTCTCCAGGAACAGGTCGATTTCCACATGGGTGGCGTCGGCGTGCCGGCGAATGTTGGACAGGGCCTCTTGGAGGATTCTTATCAACTGCAGCTCCGATTCCGGAGGCAGTTTGACTTGCTCGGATTGAGGATCGATGTCGACCAGGACCTCGAGGTCGGTCCACCGCTGAAATTGTTCGACGTAGCTCTCGATAGCGGACCTAAGGCCTTCACCAGTTTGGCTGGCCAGTTTGAGCCCAACAATCGCCTCGCGGACGTCGGTAAACAGGGCGCGGGCGGCTTCGCCCAGCTGCTCCAATTGAGATTGGGCAGCCGCCGTTTGGTTGTTCTTGACCAGCAAGCTGACAGCCATGACCTTGGTGTTCACATATCCGAGCAGCTGGGCCAGTCCGTCGTGCAATTCTCGGGCGATTCGCTCGCGTTCGTCGGCGATGGCTTGCTGACGCACCTGGCTACGCTGTTCGTTCTCCCGCGTAAGCCGCTCAAGGTTGTGCGCCATGGTGTTGAATGCCCCGGCCAGGTGGTCCAATTCGTCGGCCGGAGTTGAGTTTTCAGGCAGCCGGGCGCCAAAATCACCCGCGGCGAATTTCTTAAGCGCCGGCTCGAAGCGTTCGATTCGCCCGACGACCAGGCGGTGGGTCAGCGCGAATACCGCAAGGCTGACGAAGAGTGTGGCCAGAACGGAAACACCCAGATTGAGCTTGAGATCGCCCAGCAGCCTGGTTTGGGTGTCGGCGACCGAGATGTCGATCAGAAGCATCCCCAGGTGATTGAGTTGGCTGCTATGACATGTGGTGCACTCGGACCCGTTGACGATCGGAGACGAGACGCGCAGCACGCCCGGCTCTTCGGCCAACTGGGCGGTCAGCGGTCGCTGTTCTGGAGCGATCCGATGGCAGTCGATACAGCCCGTTGCGGTTTGCGGCAGGACTTGTCCCACCATCTTGGGGTCGCTGGAAGCGGCCACTTCACCGTCCAGACCGATGATTTCCACCCGCTGAACGTTTTGGCTTTGACGGACGTCGGCCAGGATTTCCAAAAGGCGAGCGGGCTCATTGCGGACCATGGCGTGCCGCAGGCTACCCAAGGTGACCTGCCCCAACTCTTCTACGCCTGCCCCGATCTGCTCTTCCATCAGGACGTTGGCGCGCCAGTAGCTCAGGAGCGACAGCCCAGTCAGAATGACCAGAACGGGCAGGGCAACCCCCACAGCGACCTTGAGTTGCAGTGACGTGGGAAACCTGGTCGAAGTGTTGTCGTCTGCGGCTGTCATGTTTCTTGCTTTCCTCGGCCTCCCAATGCTTGATCCCGGCAGTCCCTAATTGTCGGGTGCCCCGGCGGCGATCCAATCCAGGATCGGCTGGATGACGGCGTCCGATAATTTGCCTGTCGGGGGCATCACTTTCCCGTCTGTTTGAAGCCCCTGGAGCTTTTGTGCCAGCAGGCTGTTGGCCACGTCCCCGGGAACAACCACCGGCCCATTGTCGCCGGTGCTCATGACGCTCTTGTAGCTGCTCGAGTCCCATCCTCCGTCGGTGCCGTGGCAGAAGACACAGCGCTGCTGGAAGACCGGCAGCACGTCGCGGGCAAAGGACGGCTCGGCAGACGCGCCGGGTGTGGTCGGAGTCAGCGAGCGGATGTAGGTCACCAACTGCTGGATCTGGTCCGAAGTCAGGATCTCGCCCCAACCGATCATCGCAGTCTGCTTGTGGCCTAGATTGATGGCGTCGAAGATCTGCTGATCGGTCTGGCTCTGTTGGAAGGCCGGGTCAGCAAGCGCCGTGCCTACGCCGCCCTGCCCTTGGCTCCCGTGGCACTGAGCGCACAGATCGGTGTAGACCTCGGATCCGCTGAGCGCCACAGCGCCGGAGGCCACGTCTGGCGGGAGCTCCACCGGCGGGTTGGCCTCCCACGAGCGGATGTATGCGACGATTGAGTTGACTTGATCGTCGTCAAGCGGACCGCCGTAGGCGGATCCAAAGGGCGACATCCCAAAGTTGGGTTGTCCTTGCGAGATGATCGATTTGAGAGTTGTATCGTCGCGTGTCTTGAGGTACTCGGCGGAACTGATGGGGGCGATGATATCCCCGGCACGGGTTGGGTTGGGTCCACCCTCACCAAAATCCCCATGGCACGGTGAGCAGTTCTCAGCGAAGAGCTGCTGGCCCAGTTCAGGGCCCGTGCCTTGGGCGGCCTCGAGAGTGTAGGAAACCAGTGCGTCGAGCTGCTGGCTGGTGAGCACCGAACCCCATACTGGCATCGTCTGGTGTGGACCGCCTTGCAGAATAACCTCACGTGCCTCTTCTTCGTTCTTGGCCAACGGTACGAGCCCACCGTGGCAGTCTGAGCAATACTGCCGGAAGAGCCCTTCGGCCTCCGGGTTGCCGAGAGGGTCGATCACGAATTTGGCCAACTGGTCGACGTCTGAGTCGGGCAGACGCCCCTTCCAGGGGGGCATCTCAAGGTGCATCCCACCCTTGGCGATGATGTTCCGCAGGTCGGATTCAGAACCAGCGAAGGCGACGGAGCGGCCGTGGCAGCCTGAGCAGTCCACACTGAATAGGCGCTGCCCATCAGGGGCGATCAGGAAGTTGAGCAAAGACGTCCGGTCTTCGGCATTCAAAGTTTGACTGAAGTCGGGAACATCTTGACCATCGTGGGGAGCAAACGAAGGGCTCGCCTCGAGGGCGCTTTTCAGCTGGGTTGGGTCCCCGGCCACCAGGTCGGAAACGTCATGGCATTCGGAGCAGTTGTCCGTGAAGAGTTGGCTGCCCTTGGGCGAAAGGATGAAACCAGCCAAAGCGTCTATCTGATCCGTGCTCAGATCGCCGCTCCAGGCCGGCATGCCCTGGCCGTGGACGCCTTGAGCGATGATGGAATGCAAGTTTGTGCCAGGCGGCACATCGATGTTGGCTCCGTGGCATGGGGCGCAGTTGGCGGTGTAGAGCGCTGCCACCGGGTCGCCCTGTGACGTCTCGGCTGGCGGAGGCGCTTCCCGAACCGCCTGAACGGTCAGAAAAGCCACACCGACCACCAGCAGCCCCGTGGCCCCAGTCACGATCGGCCGGCTGAAGAAATGCCGGTCCTTCGAACGATCGAGAAAAGGCAGGGCGAACAGGGTCAGGATGACGATGGTCGGGATGGCGATCACCCCGAGTACTTCAAGCTTGCCCGGGAAGTACTTTAGGAGCTGGAATAGAAACAGGAAGTACCATTCCGGCCGCGGTGTGTAGGTCGTATCGGCCGGATTGGCGCGAGCCTCAAGCGGGGCGCCGAAGAAATAGGCCAGCGCGATAAGCACGCCTAGGATGAGCAAGGAGATGAGGGCGTCCTTGAACAAGATGTCGGGGAAGAAGGGCGAGCCCTTTTCCTTGGCCTCGTGATACTCCTCTAAGTATTCTTGCTTGTCTTGTTCGTTCACGCTCTACTCTCCACGATGCGGTACTGCACTGATGCCGATTCGGATGACCAGATAGAGGTGAATGGAAACCAAGCCCATAAGAGCGACAGGCAGGAACCAAACATGCCCACCGTAGAAGCGAGCCAAAGTGACTGCTGAAAGATCGCTGCCCCCACGCAGGAGCTTCAGGATGCTGTCCCCGATAAGGGGGGTGACCTGGGCGATTCGGGTTCCAACGGTTGTTGCCCAGAAAGCTTTTTGGTCCCAAGGCAAAAGGTAACCGGTAAATCCGAAGCCGAGAACAACCAAGAGCAGGCCCACTCCGGTAAACCATGTCATTTCACGTGGGAACTTGTATGAGCCGTACAAGATGACACGGATCATGTGGACCACAGCCAGGACCACCATGGCGCTGGCGCCCCAGTGGTGGAGACCACGTATGAGCCACCCGGCAGGGAGCTGGGTGGTGATGTACTGCACGCTGTCATAGGCGTGATCGGGTGTGGGAACATAGTAGATCGTGAGCAGGATACCGGTGACGATCTGATTTACCGCCACAAACAATGTGGCGCTGCCCAAGGTATAGAGCCAGTTGACCTTGGGAATCTTGCGCAGGAAGATCATCGTCCAAATGGCCCGCCAGCCGACGCGTTCGTCGAGCCAATCCATAACGCTGGTTGTCATCTCAGCCTCCCAAGACCTGCATCTCGCCACCTTCGACTCTCACCTCATATCTGTCGAGAGCGTGGGGTGGAGGCCCCGAGATGACATTGCCCTGCCGGTCGAACTGGCCATTGTGGCAGGGGCAGAAGAAGCGATCTTCATCTGCGATCCAACGCACACGGCAGCCCAGATGCGTGCATACATTGGACATGGCGACGTAGTCCCGGCCGTCCTCTGTCAGGACATAGACGCTGATTTCTTCCTGGTTCACTATCCAGCCAGCCCGACGCTCGATGGTCGCGCGGAATAAGGTAGGTGTGCCGAGCTCAACTTTGGAAGTCGAGCCCAAAGGGATCCAGTTCTTCTCGCTTGCCTTTTGGAGCGCCGGTGAGACGAGGTAGGCGACGCCAGGGATGGCATACGCCAGACCTATGAGCCCCCCGATGGCCCAGGTTGCCAGGCTGAGGAACTGTCGCCGTGGCATGCCCTTCTCGCGTGACGGAAAATCCATCCATGCCTCCCAATGAACAATGACTGAATTCCGGCTTGGCCGGTCGAGCGAACCTTGGGTCGATTCCAATGGTCGTGGTCTGGCACACAGCGGCAGAAGTGGTGGGGTGGGATGCCTGTGGCCGGATCGCCTACTCAGAAGCGCTGCCCATCACCTACACGAGGATGGAGAACCGCCCGAGCCACCCTAACATACCTGTTCGTTCGAGTAGGTTGTCAGTGGCAGATGTCCCAGATTTGGTGTGATGAATGGCAAATCGGGTGATCCATGCTTGGGACGTGTGGCCTTGATCAGTCAAGCTGACACTTAGTTCTCGGGCGCGCCAGCTTGTATCCATTGCCTGACCAGATCGACTTCGTCTGCTTGCAGCTGCGCGTAGTGCGGCTGGTCCCCCGTCTGCTTCACGATCAGCAGACTGCCGTCTGGATCGCCGGGGACGATGACCGGCCCGTTGGAGCCTCCGCTCATAGCAGTGGCGTAGGTGGTCAAATTCAAGCCCATGACTCCGTCTTCGCCATGACAGGCGCCGCAGCGATCGGTCAACATCGGCCCAATAGCTGCATCCCACGTGATGGGTGCGTCAGGCGCCAGGGTTGGGGCCGCGGGTGCCGGCGTCGGCAGCTGGGGCAACAAGATCTTTCTCAGTTCTGGGGCATCGAAGCCGGCGTAGTCCCAGCTCTGACCATGGCACGCGCTGTTAGAGCAGAAGGATGTGTTGCTGGTGCCACCGGGGTCATCCGTCGAGTGGCAATTGGCGCAGGTCCCGTCGAAGGCATCACGGTGAAGCGTAATCCAATTGGTGTTCTTGTGGGTTTCCGGCTCAGGCCCGCGGTAGACCTCAATATCGGCTGTCAAGTCGCTTGGTCCGGCCACGACCGGAATGGAGTGGCATAGATTGCATTCGAGGCGAATGGCCTGCCCCTGGTCGTCGAGATGCTTGCCGTCGTGACAGCGGAAGCATCCGGCCGAGTCATCATGCCCAATATTGTTGGGATGGCTGGTCCAGTCGGTCTTCTGATCTGGGAAAACGCTCTGCTCGTAAGTTTGGCGAAGCTCGTCGATCGCCTGCTGGATGAGTGCCTTGTTCTCGGCGTAGAAATCCGGATAGGCGACCTGGTAGTAGTGGTCAAGCGAGGCGATGCTGTCCATGGCCAGGTCGACGTGCTGATACGTCTGGTCGATGGCCTCGACGGCCCGCTGGCGGATTTCAGGGATAGTGGGCGAGATGAGCCCGCGGGACATCAGCTGATCCACGCTCTCTTCCGGCGTGTAGACCAGGTGGGTGATGCGATTGTGGCACGTGATACAGTCCATCTGCTTCATGGCCGAAGTGTCAATATCGGCTGGCGTGATATCCAAGCCAATCTCTTTGTACGTCGTCACCGTCCCGTCATCGGCCACAACCTTGACGTAGGGTATGTCCTGTTCTTCGGAGTCGGTGGGCAGATAGTAAACCTGGTTCTCAATGTGCCAGTGGATCCCCTTGCCCAATCCCTCTCGCTCTGTCCCGCCGCCGGTCTTGAGTGTCAGGTAGATGGTGTAGGGGGTGTTGTTGGTATCCGTCTCGTAATGATTGATTTGCTTGAATGTATCGTCGGAAAACTTCTCCGGTGAGTGGCAACGCTCGCAAGTCTCACGAGCAGGCCGGAGATCGGCAGCCACGATGGGATACTCGTAGTTTTGGGAGATTGTGTCCACGATATGCTTGACATCGCCTGCCTTGCGGGTGAAGCGGGTGGCAAAGAAGCCGCGACCGATGTGGCATTCAACGCACTGGACGCGAGCGTGAGGCGATACCAAGTAGGCTGTGTACTCCGGCGGCATAGAATGGCAGGCCGTGCCGCAGAATTCAGACGAATTCGTGTAGTCCCAGCCGTAGATCGCACCGGTTAGAAGGAGGATCGTAAGGACACCCAGGACTGCGTAGGGCAAGACACGCAGCCAGGTCGGGGTACCTTCGGGCGGGAAAAAGAACCTTCCCAGTCGCTTGAGTATCCGTTTCATTCCCGATCCACCTCAATCACTTTTCCGGGGCACCGTTGCTTATCCACTCACGTATGTACTGAAGTTCATCTCCGCTCAGTTGGCCGGGGTGACCCCCAGCTGACTGAAGGCGGACGAGTTCGCTGTTGCCCGGGTCGCCGGGCACGATTATTGCGCCAGATGATCCACCCTTCATTGCGCCGGCGTAGGTTCCCAAATCAAGGCCGCCCATGGCGGACGCGGGTCCGTGGCAAGAGTTGCATTGAGATTGGAAGATCTGGCCGATTCCATCATCCCAAGTCGTGGGTTGCGCAGCCGAGGGGGTTTGGGTCGGCAGGGCTGTCGGAAAGGGCGTGGCTGTCAGCGGCGCGTAAATGACGACGTCCTCGGCCGGCGGGATGGTGGTGATCGCGGTCTGCTCGAATGTGGCGAACCAATAGATTCCGATGACCAACGCCACCGCAACCAGGCTGTAAACAGGGATGAATACCCGCATCCGGGATCGGCGCACCGAGGGCTCGGGAGGCGTGTCCACCCGGCCGGCTTTCATGTCGGCCAGCTCGAGCCCGTGCTCGTCGAGCATTTCCTCTTCGCTGATGTAGCCCGTAAACATGCTCTTGTTGAATGTGCGGATATGCACGTGGTAGAGGTGCCAGACAATGATGGCCAGCACGGCCAACAGCGCTTCATACCCATGGGCAGACTTGGCAGCTGGAATGATCACGCCGGGGAGAAACTTGGCCGAGGCAATTGGATTCCACATCAAGAACCCGGTGATGGCCATCACCACCACACCCCAGACAACCGCCCAGTATTCGGCCTTTTCCTCAAAGCCGTATCGACCTTGATCCGGATGTTCCTTGGCCAAGCCGAGGTTGAAAAGCAGTGAGTACCACGCGGCCCGCACGTCGGCCAAAGTGGGGATCATGGTAGGGCGCACGCGAAGCACGAAGACACGATAGCCGACAACACCGATGTGGTAGACGACTTCCAACATCAGCACAATGGCTGCGATGTGATGGATCGTGCGCGTGTTGACGATCCCGCCGAACAGGCCGACGATCGATTGCGAGACGCTGTTGAGCGGATACTTTTGAACCAACCCCGTGATGGCCAATGTGGTGAAGCTGAGGGTCAGGACCCAATGCTCAATCCGATAGGCGAGGGGAAAACGCAGATACCGTTGCTCACTCATCATTCTGACCTCGCCGGCGCCTTCGGATACGTCGAAATGCATCAAATATCACGAACAGAGCCATGGCGCCGATTACGCCCGGGATAAGGCCCTTGTAGAACAGGTTCACGTAGTAGACAAGCGCCGCGTGCTCGGGTGTCGGACGGTAATGGCTCAGCCAGGACGCCGGGAAGTTGGTGGTGGCGTCCGGGTGGCACTTCTCACACGTTCGCAGCAGATTCTGCTTGATCACCGGGCTGTCGGGGTTGTTAACGTTTTGAATGTCGTGAACCCCGTGGCAGTCGATACAGACCGGTGTGTTGGGCTCCTGCCCGGGCGTCACCGCCTGGAAGAGCGTCACGGTGGTCCCGTGAAAGTCGGCCACGTAGGTCTGGAAGACATCGGTGCTTATGCCATATTTGTCCATCAAGTTCTTGTCTGCGTGACACTTGGCGCAGATTTCGGGCGAGAACAATCGGAAGGGGCTGTTGGACGGCCCCTGAACCGAGTGAACTTCATGGCAGTCAATGCAGCTTGGTACGTCCGGGTTGCCGTCGCCTATCAGCGCTGCCCCGTGGACGCTGTCTTTGTACTGATCATAGATTTGGGAGTGGCACTTTTCGCAAGTCTTAGGAATGCGGCTGCGAGGTTCGTCTGGAGGCTGAACATCGTGTGCGCCGTGACAATCGGTACATACAGCTGCGTCTGTATTGCCGGCGGCCAGGGCTTTTTGGTGCACGCTGTCCAGGACTTCCTGGAACATTGTTGGGTGGCAGGCCTGGCATGACCGATACAACGCCAAGGTCAGCTCGCGGTGGGTGCGTGCCTGGATTGGCGGGTGGGGATAGCCGGTAATGTTCGTATGGCATTGGACGCAGGCGTAGCCCATCTTCCCGTGCACCGAGTCGTTGTAGACTTGAGGTTCTACCGTCAGGTAGAGCGCCTCGCCGGAAGGCAACGTCGTCTGCATGCCAGGTGTGGCGTGGCAGGCAAAGCAGGAGTCGTTGGATGGGGTCTGTGCGGCTGGTGCGGGCTCGGCGGGTGCGGCGCTGGCCGGCGTCATTTCAACCGAAATGGCGCCCACGAGCGCAGCGAGGATGGCAATGCCTGCAAGCCCCCACAGCCAGCGCCGCGTGGGGCGACGCTGTGGGGGCGTAGCTGGGGCCTGGCGGGGTGCGATGTTGTGGCTCGTCATTGGCAGGTCCTTGCGGAGAAGAGTTGGCGCACCGACCTTCCAATAGGCGGGTCAATCCGACTCTAGTCCGAATGAATTCTCAAGGCAAGCGCCTGCTTGTGCATGTGAGGGCTGTCCTCGGGCCAGGCGATAAATGTCACCTATCCGCATGTGCGCAGGTACGAAGACACGGGGTTTGGCCGCTTCTGCCCGCAAGTCCCGATTTGTGAGCCGGGGAAAGTGCAGCCTCCTGCCAGTGGTGAGGGGGTCGAATGGAACCCGGCCGGATGACATTCGTCCCCCCCTGCAGAGTAGGGTTGATGATAGAATGCCCCTAGTTTTCGGGAGGCCCTCAAGGAGGGGCAAGCTATGGATGGTTCACTACAGCCCAAGCGGCGATCATCGGGAAAAACGAAGTTTCTGATCGGCGGCTTGCTCATTGCGGCCGCGATCATTTATCTGATCACATCGGCCACCCAGGCGGCAGCTCAGTACTACATGACCGTCGACGAGTTGGTGGCCAAGGGCCAGACCGTAAGCGACCGGGATGTGCGCGTTTCGGGGGCGGTTGACGGCAGCACGATTCAGTATGACGCCAAATCGCTGACCCTTCAATTTACCGTCGCCGATGTCACCGGCGACATGAATGAAATCGATGCCCGGGGCGGCCTGGCGAAGGTGCTGCACGAAGCTGTAACCGACCCCAATGCCACCCGGATGAAGGTCATCTACGAAGGCCCGAAGCCTGACTTGTTGCGTAATGAAGCGCAGGCGATTATGACCGGGCGGATTGGCCCTGACGGCGTCTTCCATGCTGACGAACTGCTGCTGAAGTGCCCGTCTCGCTACTCTGATGAGGTCCCGTCTCAGAGCGGTTGATCAGCTTCTGGATTCGTCGTACGAGATTCCTGGATCGCCCCCTTTTTTTGCTGTGGAACCGAAGTGAACCTGGACTTCGGGCTGAGGTAGGCCGGCAATCGATTGCAAGACGGTGCGGATCGGCCTTGGGAGGGTTGAGTGATGTTAGCTGACTTGGGTTACTTCGCCGTGGCGATCACCTTCGCTGCGGCGCTTTACGGCGCTGGGGCCGCGGCCTACGGCGCCATCCGAAGGCGTCCGGCATTCGTCGAGAGCGGCCGCCGGGCGATGCTTCTCACCTTTCCTCTGATTTCCGTGGCGGCCCTGTCCCTGATCGGCCTGCTGCTGACCCGCCAATACCAGGTGGCCTACGTCGCATCCGTCACCAGCGACAGCATGCCGACCTACTTGAAGATCACATCTTGGTGGGGCGGACAGCAGGGCTCACTGCTCTTCTGGTCGTGGCTCATGGCCGGCTTCACCACCGCCGCCAGCCTGCGAAAATGGGACCGGGATCGAGAGTTCTTGCCCTGGGTAATTGTGATCACGATGATCACATTGGCTTTCTTCTTAAGCCTGATCCTGTTCTTCGAGAACCCCTTCGCCCGCCTGTGGCAAACCATCGATGGCCAACAAGTGACGGCATTGTTCCAGCCGGCGGGTGCGGTGGCTCTTCACCCCACGGACGGCAACGGGCTCAATCCGCTGCTCCGTCATCCAGGGATGATCATCCACCCACCGATGCTCTATCTGGGTTTTGTGTCCTCGGTTATCCCCTACGCATTCGCCATGGCTGCTCTGGTGACCGGCCGCTCGGACGACCGCTGGATCCGCTTGACTCGTCGTTGGGCGTTGGTCGCCTGGCTCTTCCTTTCTCTGGGGTTGATCCTGGGAGGCCGCTGGGCCTACGACGTGCTCGGTTGGGGCGGGTACTGGGGGTGGGACCCGGTGGAGATTGCGGCTTTCATGCCCTGGCTCACGGGCACGGCTTTTCTGCATTCGGTCATGGTTCAGGAAAAGCGCGGCATGCTCAAGCATTGGAACATGACGTTGATCATCATGACCTATTCGCTGGTGATCTTCGGCACGTTCCTGACACGGTCCGGCGTGCTGTCGTCGGTGCACGCCTTCGCGCAATCCTCAATTGGGCCGATGTTCTTCGGGTTTATCAGCCTGATGCTGGTTGTGTCAGTCTCGCTGCTTATCCGCCGCTGGCGCGAGCTCGGGGGCGAAAACGAGTTGCAGTCGTTCGCCTCACGCGAGTCATTCTTCTTGGTGAACAACCTGCTGTTCATGGGCATCGCCATCATCTGCCTGTGGGGTGTGCTGTTCCCGATCATCTCGGAGCTCTTCACCGGCCAAAAGGTGACCGTCGGCCCACCGTTTTACACCCGAGCCACCGCCCCACTGTGGATTGGCCTGCTTCTGTTGATGGGCATCGCCCCTCTGTCGGCCTACGGCCACTCGACCTGGAAGACGCTCGGCCGGTCCATATGGAAGCCACTGGCCGTGTCGCTCATCATCCTGCCGATCCTGATTGTGAATTCTGTCACAAATCCGGCGGCGCTGCTGGGCTATTGGCTGGTCGCCTTTGTGGCTTGTGTGACATTGTATGAGTTTTGGCGAGGGGCCCGGGCGCGGCACCAGCGTCATGGGGAAAACTTCTTCCGCGCCCTCAACCGCCTTGTCGGGCGCAACCGCCGCCGCTACGGTGGGTACATCATCCACTTGGGTGTGATCGTGATGGCCTTGGGGATCATCGGCAGCCAGATGTTCCAGCAGCAAACCCAGGCCACGTTGGCCGAGGGTGAGCAGCTCACGCTTGGCCCTTACACGATGACCTACAATTCGCTGGCCGAATTCAACACTGCCGACGGCCGCCAGGTCGATCGAGCTGTGGTGTCCGTGTTTCGAGACGGCAAGCCGGTTGGCGAGCTGCATCCGCGCCGCGACTACTACTTCGCCGCCCAGCAGCCGATGACGATCCCGGGTGTGCGTTCGTCGCTTCAGGACGACTTCTATGTCATTCTGGTGGGCTGGGAACCGATCGCCAGCCAGGGCGCCACGTTCAAGGTCTACCTCAACCCCCTGATCAACTTTGTCTGGCTGGGCGGTTTCGTGTTCATCTTTGGCACCATCATCGCCGCTTGGCCGGATCCTGATCCGCAGACCGTCCGGCGCCGAGTGAAGTCCGGGCGCCACGCCCTGGCCAGGACGTGAGCGTGACCGCACGACGTCCCCTGACTCTGGTGCTCTTGGCGGCGATAGCTGCCATCGGATTAAGCGCGCTGGTCAGCCGTTCGGCCCAGGCGCAGCCGCCGACGCCGTCGGACAACCAGGTGAACCAGGTCGCTTCTCAGCTTTACTGCCCGGTGTGCGAGAACGTTCCTCTGGACGTTTGCCCGACCCAGGCCTGTGCGCAGTGGCGCGAGCTGATCCGCGAGAAGCTGGCTGCCGGTTGGTCGGACGATCAGATCAAACAGTATTTCGTGACCCAGTATGGTGATCGGGTGTTGGCCACACCACCTGCCCACGGCCTAAACTGGCTGGTGTATGTGCTCCCGCCGGTCGCCATTCTCATCGGGGTGGGTATCTTGGCCGGCGTGCTAAGGAGCTGGCGGCGTTCCCCGGTTCCTGAACCGGCAGCCCCACCCAGCACAGAGGATCCGTATGTCCGTCAAATGGAAGAGGAACTGAAGCGTCGGGAGCGGGGCGAGTGACTCCGGGCGTGGGGCGACGACTATGGTAGAAGAGACTGCAATCGAACCAACCCAAGCTGGCGAGTTGAGTTCGGAGGAAATCCAAGGCGGCCGCCGCTTCACATGGGGTACAGGAGCGATCTGGCTCTTGCTCCTGGCCTTTCTGCTGCTCTTGTTCTTTGGCCTGCGCCGTACGCAACAAGGGCCGGTCCAACCGGGGGCACCCGCGCCTCAATTCAGCTTGACCACCTTCGATGGTCAAGACCTCGACACGACACACATGCGAGGTCAGGTGATCCTGGTCAACTTCTGGGCATCGTGGTGTGTGCCATGCGAGCAGGAAGCTGCAGAGCTGCAGCAGGCCTACGAGAACTATAAGGACAAAGGGGTGGTGTTCATTGGTGTGAACTACGTCGACACCGAACCCGAGGCCCTAGATTACATGGCCCGCTTTGACATCACCTACCCCAATGGTCCCGACCTGGGCACGCGCATTTCCCAGGCATATCGCATTCGGGGGGTTCCTGAGACGTACATTATGGGTGCCAATGGGAATTTGGTGGAAGCCAAGATTGGACCGTATGCATCTCTGGCCGAAATCCAGGCCAGCCTCGATCGAGCGCTGGGTTCAACCACCGAATGACCTTGTTTGCCGCCAAAGCGCGCCGACGATGGGCGCCACCTGTTTCCGCCAATTCCTTTCAATCGGGCTGTAACTCATGACTCTTGGATCGGCTCTACTGATCATCGCTCTCTTTCTGTTCGTGGTCGCCTTCGTCGTCCGCCCTCTGACCACAGGCGCCGGCGTGCATGTGACGGAGGCCGAACGCCATCTCTCGGAGCTCTTGGCTGCTCGGGATCACACGCTGTCAAGTTTGGCCGATTTGGAGATGGATAAACTGCTGGAGAAGATTCCTCCCGAGGACTATGACGTCGAGCGCGCAGAACTGCTTCAAGAGGGCGCCGAAATTCTGCGGCAAATCGACGCGTTGGCGGGAGAGGACTTATCCGAAGCGGCTGCAGTCGCCGGTGCCCAGACCGACTTGCCCGACGCCGAAGCCGCGTTGGAAGCCGCGGTAGCCCGGCTGCGCTCTCCCGCCGAGAAACCTACCGCAGGCTTCTGCCCACAGTGCGGCCAACCGGTGGTGCCAGACGATCGCTTCTGCAGCCACTGCGGGACAGCCCTTATAGAGGAAGGCACCCACGCATGAAGAAGGCGTGGATTGTCCTCATCCCACTGGCCCTGGTGCTTTCTGCCTGCACCCTGGCTGAAGACGTCACCCCGCCACCTGGATATCAGGCCACCCAGGCGGCGCAGCCCACCACCCCGCCCGTACAGCCCATCAGCTTGGCGCCAACCGCGCCGCCGAATCCAGCCGCGGGTGAGACACTCTACGCTGAACGGTGCGCTCCATGCCACGGCGACCTCGGTCGAGGAGACGGTCCGCAGGCCGCGCAGCTTCCGAACGAGCCCACCCATCTGGGTGATCCTTCGGTGGCGCGCGAAGCCGTCCCGGCGGATTGGTACCAGGTGGTCACCCAGGGCCGGCTGGACCAGATGATGCCGCCCTTCGCCAGCTTGACCGATGCACAGCGCTGGGATGTGGTCGCCTATTCGCTCAATTTGAGCGTGTCTTCGGCAGACCTGGACCAGGCCAAGCAGGCGTATCAAGAGTTGTGCGCCACTTGTCACGGAGATGATGGGAGCACGCCCACCGGCGGTGTGACCCTCTCCGACCCAAGTTGGATGGCGAAGCAGTCACAGGCATCGATGGTTGCCGCCATCAGCCAGGGCGCCGGGCAGATGCCCGGCTTCTCCGACAGTATGAATGAAACGCAGCTGTGGGTGATGAGCGCCTTTGTACGCCAACTGGCCTTTTCTTCTGCAGCGGAAACGCCGCCGGTCGCCAGTTCGGGGAGCGAGACTGCGACCCCGTCCAGTTCGGGTACGGCCTCCATTGTCGCCACAGTATCGATGGGGTCGGGTTCGAGCGAAGCCAGCCCGCCGGCGGGCCTAGATGTGACGCTGCATGGTTTTGACGGTCAGCAGGAAGTCGTGACCCAAACCGAGACCTTGGGCCCGGGCGGAAAGGTGAATTTCCCCGACCTCGAGATCGTATCCGGCCGACTCTTTATCGCCAGCACCGAGTATCAAGGCGTGCGCTACGTCTCGGACGTTTCCCACCTCACACAGGCAGGGCAGACGCTTCAACTGCCCTTGACGCTGTATGATTCGACCAGCGACATGAGCGACGTCCGCGCTTCGAGGCTGCACGTGTTGCTTGATTTCCCATCGGATGGCGTGATGCAGGTGATCGAGCTGTGGGTGCTCTCCAACACCGGCGATCGCACGGTCATGCCGTCTGACTCGGGTGGGTTGGTCTTTTCCTTGCCCTCGGGCGCCAACAACATTTCTTTTGAAGACAACAGCGTTGCCCAAATGGCGACACGCACCACCGATGGGTTCAGCCTGGCGATGCCGCTCCGGCCAGGGCAGGAATCGGCCCAGCTCGTTTTCAGTTTTAACCTTCCGTATCAAGATGGGGTAGATTTTCATCAACCACTGCCGTACCCGGTCGACGGAGTCACAGTGCTGCTGCCTGATGGGGGCCCGACAGTCAAGGGAAGCTCAGTCGAAGACCAGGGCGTGCAGAACCTCGGCGGACAGTCGTACCATCAATACAACCTGAACTCCTTCGACGCAGGCGGGTCGATCGACATGCAGGTTGCCGGCCGAACAACACCATTGGTCTCGTTGGGCAGCAACTGGCAAAGCCTGGTGCTCGGGGCGGCGGCACTGGTCTTGGTGCTGGCGGGGGTCATTGCTTGGTACCGCCCATCGCTGATCGGTTTTGGTCGTTCAACTGAAGATGACGAAGATGACGATTACGACGACGATGACGATTACGATGAAGACGACGAGGCGGACGGGGAGGACCTTCAGACTCTCACCGCAATGATCGCCAAATTGGACGACGAATTCGATGCGGGCGAGATTGACGAAGAGGCATACAAGCGGCTAAGGGCCGATCTGAAGCAGCGGGCCCTTGAGGTGTTGCAGGCCGAAGATGATTGAGGTTCAGGGCCTGGTCAAGGCCTTTGGTTTGAAGGCTGTCCTGCGGGGCTTGAACTTCGGGGTCGACGAGGGGGAATTCGTCGCCCTTGTGGGGCCCAACGGCGCCGGCAAGACAACCTTCATCCGCATACTGGCTTGCCTCTCCCGCCCATCCAGCGGGGAGGTCATCATCGATGGGCTGCATCTACCGGATGAGGCGGGCGCCATAAGGCGGCGGCTGGGCGTCGTCGCCCATCAATCCCTCTTGTACGGCGACCTGACGGCCGAGGAAAACCTTCGCTTCTTTTCCCGTATGTATGGGCTGGGAAATGTTCCCCGACGGGTGGCAGAGGTACTGGAAATCGTTGGCTTGACGGTTGCGCGGCGGGAACTTGTGCGCACTTTCTCGCGCGGTATGCAGCAGCGGCTGTCCATCGCGCGTGCCCTTCTGCACGATCCCAGCCTGCTCCTGTTCGACGAACCTTTTACCGGCCTCGATCAGGATGCGTCGGCCATGTTGGATGGTCTCCTGAGCGAGATCGCCTCTCAAGGCCGCACGGTGGTGATGACCTCCCACGATTTGGAACGATCCGCCCGTTTGGCGAGCAGGGTTGACATCCTTTCCAAGGGGAAGATTGCCGCTTCAGTAGGACAGTCGGAGCTGAGCCCCGGTTCTCTGCCGGAGCTGTATCGGTCGGTGACGCATGCCTGAACCCTTGGGCGCGGTGAAGGAGGAGGCTGTTCAGCCCCGCAAGCGGGGAAGCAACCGGCTGGGCGATTACCTCTCGGCGGTCGGCGGGTTGGTTTGGAAGGATCTGGCGGCTGAGCTGCGGAGCCGTGAACTGCTGGGTGCGATGCTAGTCTTCGCGCTGCTTGTGATCCTGATATTCAACTTCGCGCTGGAGCTTCAAGTTGCAACGCGCAAGGCGATTACCTCCGGTGTGCTTTGGACCACTTTTGCCTTCGCTGGCACGCTGGGGTTGAATCGGTCGATGGGCATGGAGCGTGAGCGCGGCTGCTTGGACGCACTGCTCCTGGCGCCCGTGGACCGAAGCGCTATCTACTTTGGCAAAGCGCTCGCCAATCTTGTCTTCCTTCTGCTGGTGGCCGTGATCGTGCTTCCGGTTTACAGTGCGCTTTACGGCGTCAGTCTGTTCAACGCCGGACTGGTGGGTGTGATTGTGTTGGGCGTGGTTGGCTATGTGGCCGTGGGTACGCTGCTTTCGGCAATGTCGGTTCAGACTAGGACCCGCGACATCTTGCTGCCCATTCTGCTCTTTCCCGTGGTGCTGCCGGTGTTGGTGGCGGCCGTAAAAGCGAGCAATGGCTTTCTCCAGGGCTGGGATATGGCCGAAATCATGCCCTGGATCAACCTGCTTATTGTTTACGATGTAATCTTCGTGGCCGTATCCTTCATGAGTTTCGAGTATATTGTCCAAGAATAGTGGACGCCCGGCCCTGGTCGGGGACCCCTGTGGGAGGTGGATATGGAAAGCACACCGAGAGCATTGAGATGGTTGAGCGCCGTCACAGGCGTTCTTTTCCTGATCGCGTTGGGCATGGTTCTGTTCTACGCTCCCGAGGAAGCCGTCATGGGGAACGTTCAGCGAGTCTTCTACTTTCACGTAGCCGCCGGTTGGGTGGGCGCATTGGCCTTCCTGGTAACGGCTTTGGCGGGAATCGCTTTCCTGGTTGGCAGTGACCCCAAATGGGATCGTGTGGCTCAGGCGTCGGTCGAAGTCGGAATCGTTTTCACTTTCATCAACATTGTCAGCGGATCGATTTGGGCGCGACCGATCTGGAATACTTGGTGGACCTGGGATCCGCGGCTTGTGACAGCCACGGTGATGGAGTTGATCTATCTGGCCTATGTCATGCTTCGCCAAGGGATCGAGGATCCGGAGCGCCGGGCCCGATTTGGCTCGGTCTACGGGATTGTGGGCTTCATCAGCGTGCCGATCACTTTCCTTTCCATCAGGCTGCTGCGGACAATACATCCGGTGGTGATCGGCTCGAATGACCCGAGTGCGCAGGGCGCGTTCGACATGACGCCCGCCATGCTGCAAACCTTCATGTTCAGTCTTTTGACCTTTACCTTTGTATATGCCACGTTGCTCTGGCATCGCCTTCGGCTTCAGAACCTGATGGAGCGTGTCGAACAGATGAAGATGAAAGTGTTCGCGTCCTAGGCAAGATCAGTGTAGAAGATTTCGCCCGGCTGGCGATAGCTCGCCGCCCGAGGTACGGAGAGATGCCCATGCTGCTGGAACCTGCACAAACCACGAACTATATGATCTTGGGGTTGAGTGTCATTGTTGGGAGCATGTTGTTGTTCGTCGGCAGCCTGGCGTTGCGCTTCCGAAACCTGCGTCAGGATCTGCAGGTGCTGGAGGAAGTCGAGCAGAACGACTCTCAAGAGTAGCCTTTCCCCCACCCATTTGAATCCATCCCGCCGGCGCTCGAGATTGAGCGCCGGTGTTGGATTCAATGGACCTGAAGTGGAACTGGGGCCAAGTCACGAACCGGCAAGGCTCGGTGGCATACGACTATGACTATAATGAAGGCATGAGCGGAGAAAGGACCAAGAAAGGCCGGGCTGGGCTTCGCGGCAGCGACGCCAGAGGAGAAGATTGGGAGCGCATTGCCGCGTCGGTAATGCGCTCCAGATTGTTGGACGAGCTGGAAGAGAGCGAGCTCGCCCCGTCGGCTGAGGTCCCCTATCAATTCTCGGCCAAGGGCCACGAGTTGGTCCAAGTCTTGGTGGCTCAACGACTGGATCATCCCCACGATGCCGCCGGCGTGTACTATCGTTCGCGACCCTTCATGCTGGCGGCCGGGCTTCGTCTCGACGAAGCCCTGTCGGCCGGGATGGGGTTGGCGGGCAGTCCATCCGAGGGCCGGGACGTTGGGGTTGTATTTTCTTTGGTTCCCCGCCACGGACCGACGGTGTTGCCCGCCTCCGGCGATGTCGGTGCGCAGTACACGCCTATTGCCGGTTGGGCTCAAGCCATCCGCTATCGGACAGACGTGCTCGGTGACAGCGATTGGGAGGGTGCCATCGGCGTCGCTTTTGGGGGGGATGGATCGGTGGCCACCAACGGTTTCTGGTCCGCCCTGACCATCGCCACCACGCTCAACCTCCCGATGTTGATTGTGATCGAGGACAATCGCTTCGGACTCTCGGTGCGACGTGAACTACAGACACCGGGTGGGAACATAGCCGCCAATCTTGAGTCGTTCCAGAACCTGCTGGTGCTGGATGGCCCCGGCACCTTGCCCGAGCAGACGGCGGAGTTGGTGCAGCGCGGGGTCGAACACGCCCGCAGGCAGGGTCCCTGCTTGCTGCATCTCACTGTCCCTCGACTGAGCGGCCACACATTCATCGACAATCAGGCCTACAAGACGGAACAGGAGCGTGCAGATGAAGCCGCCTCTGATCCGGTGCTGGCCCTGCAGCAGATGTTGGGCGCCGACCGCATGGCGGCCATTACCAAGGATGCCCAGGGCCAATTGGCTGAGGCGCTGAAGGATGCCCGGGCGCGCCGCGCGTCCGAAGCTGAGCCGACATCAAATCTGTTCTACGAAGGCCATCTGCAGCAAGTTGGCGGCCCGTCGCCTGAGTTGGGATTACGCCCGGTCGCTTTCTCTGATCCGGGTGAGATACCTGGTCCACGCGTTAATCTGCTGGATGCCGTGCGGCGGGTCCTGGGTACCGAGCTGGGTCAAAACCCGCGGGCGCTTGTCTTTGGCGAAGATGTTGGCGCCAAGGGAGGCGTACACGGCGCAACTCTGGATCTACAGGCCAAGTATGGCGAAGCCCGCGTTTTTGATACATCGCTATCCGAAGAGGGCATCATTGGCCGCTCTATCGGTATGGCGCTGGCCGGCTTGAGTCCAATTCCCGAGATCCAGTTCCGCAAGTATGCTGATCCGGCGACGGAGCAGCTCAACGATCTGGGAACGCTGCGCTGGCGAACGGCAGGCAAATTCGGCGCACCGGTCGTGGTGCGGATTCCCGTCGGCTACAGCAAGCGGATCGGCGACCCCTGGCACTCGGTGACGAGCGAAGCCGTCTATGCCCACTCGCTGGGTTGGCGCATCGCGTTTCCCTCCAACGCGGCAGATGCTGTGGGCCTGCTGCAGACAGCGCTTCAAGGGGAGGATCCCACATTCTTCCTGGAACATCGCGCCCTGCTCGATGGCCCTCAAGCTCGTCGACCCGATCCGGGGCCGGACTTCTATCTGCCTTTTGGTCAGGCAGCCATCCGCTGCCCGGGAGACGAACTGACCTTGGTGACCTGGGGAGCCATGGTCCAGCCATCCCTGGATGTAGCTGGAGATTTCGCTGGGCGAGTGGAAGTCATCGACCTGCGCACGATTGTCCCGTGGGACCGAGAATCCGTCCAAGCCTCGGTTCGCAAGACGGGCCGGTTGTTGGTGGTGCACGAAGATTTCTTGACGGCAGGTTTCGCGGGGGAGATCTTGGGGACGGTTGCTGAGACCTGCTTCACCAGCCTTGACGCGCCCTTGCGCCGGCTCACCATGCCTGATGTGCCCGTGCCCTACAGCGCAGAACTCATGACCATGGTCATGCCGGACGAAGACAAGATCAGGGCCGCGGTGGCGGACCTGCTGGCCTTCTGACCGAGGGCATCCGGCCAATCTTCGGGCCGCTCGAAGCGGCGGCCATGATAGACTTTCTCCGCCATGGATACAAAATCCCAACAGGTACTGGAGCTGCCAAAGGTGCTCGAACGGCTGGCCCGCAAGGCGGCCTTTTCCGCATCTAAAGAGCTGGCGTTGAGCTTGGCTCCGGCAAGCAGCTTGGACGAAGCCCGACGACGTCAACTGGAGACGAGTGAAGCCCGGCTCCTGCTGAGCCATACCTCGGAACTGTCGGTGGGCGGGGCGCATGATGTGCGGCCGGCGGCCGAGGCGGCCGGGCGCGGCTCGGTGCTGGAGGCGCCGGATTTTCTGGATATCAAGTCCACGCTGATCTCGGCCAGAACGCTGCGCCGCTTTTTCGAGAAGCGCGAAGAACAAACTCCTATTCTTTTCGATCTGTCCATGAAGCTGGACTCCCCGGAAGGGTTGATTGATTCGATCAGCCAGGTGTTCAACGACCAAGGGGAAATTCGGGATGATGCCTCGCCCGATCTGGCAAAGATCCGCCGCGACCTTGGCGTCGCCAAGGACCGCCTGATGACCAAGCTTCAACGGATGGTCAATGACCCCGGGGTCTCCTCGCTGCTGCAGGAACTCGCTGATCACGCAGCGTGAAGGCCGATATGTCCTTCCGCTGCGCGCGGAGAACAAGGGTCGAATGAAGGCCGTGGTACATGACCAGTCGGCCTCCGGGGCGACGCTGTTCGTTGAACCACTGGATGTGGTTGAACTGAACAACCAGGTACGCGAATTAGAACTGGCCGAGCGGGATGAGATTCGCCGCATTTTGGCCGGGCTTTCGGCCATGGTCGGCCAGGAACGCCAGACCATCGCCTCTACGGTTTATGCTCTGGCGACCCTCGACTTGGCCCTGGCCAAGGGGCGATTTGCCGATGCGATGCGCGCCAGCGAACCCATTCTCCATCCCGCGTCGAAGGGCCGGGTGCGGCTCATCCGAGCTCGCCATCCGCTTCTCGATCCGGAGAATGTGGTGCCAATCGACCTGGTTTTGGATGATGGAATCCGCGGCCTGGTGATTACGGGTCCCAATACGGGCGGCAAGACCGTGGCCCTCAAGACGGCCGGTCTGTTGGCCCTGATGGCCCAATGTGGGCTGCATCTGCCCGCCGAGTCGGGTTCCGAGCTGCCTCACTTTGATGGCGTCTTCGCCGACATTGGCGACGAGCAATCGATCGAGCAATCTCTGTCAACGTTCTCATCCCACCTGACTACCATCATTCGCATCCTGGAACAGGCGGGTCCCGGATCGCTGGTGGTGTTAGACGAGTTAGGGGCCGGCACCGATCCCCAAGAGGGCGCAGCGCTCGCTCGAGCGCTGCTCGAAGCGTTTCTGGCGAAGGCGGCAGTTGTGCTGGTAGCCACACACTATCCTGAACTGAAAGCCCACGCGCATACCTCTGACAATCTGCGCAATGCCAGTGTGGAATTCGACACCGAGAGTTTGAAGCCAACCTACCATCTGACGATAGGTCTGCCGGGGCGCTCGAACGCCTTGGCGATTGCCAGCCGGCTTGGGTTGCTGGATGAGGTTGTCGAGGCGGCCAGGAGTATGATCGCGCCGGAAGAAGCCGAAGCGGAAACTCTGCTGAATGAAATACACCAAGAGCGCGAAAGAGCGCGCCAGGCGAGCGAAGCCGCGCGGCAGGCGCAGGCCGAAGCGGAAGCGCATCGGTCGGAACTCGCCGACCGGCTGACATCTATTGAAGATGAACGTCTCGAGCTGCTGGAGGCTGCGCGGCTGGAGACTGAAACCGAAGTCGCCCAGGTTCGCAAAGAGCTCGAAAGGCTCAGAAAGGACCTGGCTGCAGCCGCGCAGCCTTTGGAAGCCCTGCAGTCGGTGGACGAAGATATCCGTGCGCTGGAAGAACAGGTTGCCGAACCGCCTGTGCGTGAGGACACTCCCGATTCTCGGCCTCAGGTGGCACTGCGACTGGGAGACCGCGTCTTGGTGCGCAGCATCGGCGCCGAAGGCGTGCTCGTGGACTTGGGAGAGAGGGAAGCCGAAGTTCAGATTGGGCGGCTGCGTATCCGAGCCCAACGCGATGAGCTTTCCCTGGCGGAGGAAGGTTCTCAACCCAAGCAGCCGGAGCGCAAAGCCCGCTGGTCTACCGGCCATTCAGGCCGCCAAGCGGCCGTGCAAGCGCCGCCGCTGGAACTTGACCTGAGAGGGCAAACTGCGGATGAGGCTTTGATGGAGCTCGACCGGCGCTTGGATGCGGCCTACCTGGCGGGGATGCCCTTTGTTCGGGTGATCCATGGGAAGGGAACGGGAAGGCTGCGAGACGCTGTCCGGAGTGCCCTAAAGGACAATGCCTACGTCAAGGGTTTCGAGGCGGGCACGCCTAGTGAAGGCGGTGACGGCGTGACGGTGGCGCGGCTGAACGTTGATTAGCCTCGGTGTCAGCCGTCGGCCGGGATCAGGCTTGGGGTGACAGCCCAGCCGAGAGACCAGCGCTGACCGTCGTACTCGAGGCACACAATGCCCCCGTTCTCGAACCGCACCGCCTCCCTTTCGGGATCGCCGGTCAGCAGGAGCGACGCCAGCCGGGAGAGGTGAGGCATGTGGCCAACCAACATTACATCCTGGGACATTTCCGGCAGCCGTTCACCCCATAACTGGGGCGGGTCGCCAGGATCCATCTCCTCCGCCGAACGCACGCCCAATGGGGGCATCAAGGCATCGGCCAGGATCTGGGCTGATTGGGCGGCGCGCGTCTTTCCGCTGTTCCAGATTCGAGCAATATGGACCTGCCCTGAATGGGCCGCAAAGGCCGCCACTCGGCTAAGTTCTGCTCGGCCTTCGTCGGTCAATGGGCGGTCCGGGTCCTGCTGCTTGGCCAGGGCCTTGGCGTGCTGAACAAAATAGGCTTTCATGGCAATTCCTTTCCTACAAGCGAGCTGACAGGGGTTGCCGATGTCTGATACCAGTCTAACGCGATCGAATGAGCGCATGGCGCACTCAGCGGCGAGGATAGAGACGTGACATCCCAGACTGATGTGATCCGCTGCTTTGGCGGCCAGGATCCGTTGATGTGCGCCTACCACGATCAGGAGTGGGGGGTTCCGGTCCACGATGATCGGGCCCTGTTTGAGAAGCTGATGCTGGATGCCTTCCAGGCTGGATTGTCCTGGCGGGTCATTTTGAACAAGCGAAACGCCTTTCAGGAGGCCTTCTCCGGTTTCGAGCTGGAGCTCGTGGCTGCCTACGGGCCGGAGGATGTCGAGCGCCTCATGGGCAATGAAGGCATCGTCCGCAACCGGGCCAAGATCGAGGCTGCTGTTGTCAATGCCCAGGCCAGCCTTGCTATCCAGAAAACAGAGGGCTCACTGGCCGGATTCTTGTGGTCCTTCACGGGCGGTGAAACCATCCAGGGCCTTAAAGTTGATGGCTGGCAGGACAAACCAACGCAGAGCGCGGAGTCACGAGCGATGTCGACAGCCCTGCGGGAGCGCGGCTTCAAGTTTGTGGGCCCAACGGTGTGTTATGCGTTCATGCAGGCCGTAGGGATGATCGATGATCATCTGGCGACCTGCTTCAAGTACTCTGGCAGCGATCGGTGACCGCAACCACAGGTGGAGATCGGATCGCAGTCAACATCATTAGGAGGAGCCATGCGAGCCACGCGGGTCTTGGAGACCTGTCTCTATGCCGATGATCTGGATGCGGCCGAAGCCTTCTATCAGGATGTCATGGGACTTGAGCGGGTGACCAAATCTGAGGGCCGCCACGTCTTCTTTCGCTGTGGACAGGGCATGTTCCTGGTGTTCAACCCGGATCAGACGCTGATCAAAACAGGCAGAGCGCCCACGCACGGGGCACATGGCCAGGGACATGCGGCCTTCACGATGGACGAGGCCGAGATCGACGACTGGCGCTCCTCCTTGGAAAGCCAGGGTGTGGAAATTGAAACCGAAGTGGCCTGGCCAGACGGAGGGTATTCGCTCTATTTCCGCGATCCGGCTGGTAACAGCCTGGAAGTGACGACGCCCAAAACCTGGGGTTTATGAAGTATTTCACAAAAGGGCCTGGAGATCGGGAAGAGAGGAGGCGGACCGACATGACGGATGCGCTGGCATTCACGTCGTGCATGGCGCCAAACGAGGACTTTATCCTTAAGGCCGTCATCGCCTATCTGTCGAAGAACATGCCGCAGGAAGTTGTTCTGGTGGACGACCCCAGTTGGCCGGAACGGGAATCTCGCTTCGACGAAGACCGTATCCAGGTGTGCTGGATCTGCGGACTGCCCTATGTTTGGAAGGCCGATCAGGAGCCGTCGCCAATCGAACTGCTGGCGGCGCCCGTCATGCGGGATGAACGCTACCGCGGTATGCCCGTCTATTTCTCGGAGGTCGTTGTTCGGGCCGAAAGCCCGTATCGTCGCTTCGAAGATTTGCGTGGCGGAATCTGGGCTTTCAACGAGCCGGGGTCGCACTCCGGATACAACATCGCGCGCTTTCGGATGGCAGGGTTGGAGTTGCCGGAGACATTTTTCAAACAGACGGTCATGTCCGGCTCGCATGAGGCGTCTCTTGAGGGGATCCTCGCTGGGCGGTTCGACGGATCGGCGATAGACAGCATCGTGTTGGAGCTCTACTTGGCAGAGCATCCACAGCATGTCTCCAAGCTGCGCAGCCTGGAAATCCTCGGGCCAAGTCCGATACCGCCCCTGGTTGTGCGACGATCGGTTCCCCAAGAGCTGCGGGCCGAGCTGAAAAACCTGCTGCTGAATATGCACAAGGATGGTGAAGGCAAACAAGCCCTGGCCGCCACCCCCGTGGCGCGTTTTGTGGCCGTGGAGGATCGCCAATACGATCCGATTCGCGAGGTTGATCAGATCGCATCGAACGTCCGATTGTGATCGATACCAGAGTTGGGACGTAGCATTCTCTGCAGAAGGTCTGAACCGTCGCCGGGTCGTGCATGGGACGAAGGTTCGGATGAGGGTTGAGGCGAAGATCCCGCCGTGGGGCGGGTGGGGCTGGGCGGGGAGATTGTTTGTCCTCACCAAGGGAGCCGGTGAGGCTCTGTCCTCTTGTGCGTTGGCGCCGATGGGCGGCGAGCCCAAGGCACTGAGGCGGCTTCCCGCGCTGGCAAACCGCCCCTGACCGGTAGAGATGACCTCGGGGGTGGGATGGCCGCGGCCCTGGTTGGACCGATCATCCAGGGGTTGGCGATGCCGTGCAGGCAGCTTCTGATTTCACCGTTTGTCAGCGTTGGCTTGGCGCCGCAAGCTGCCAGAATCATGGCCTTCCGTGACAACGGCGTCTATGTGGGCATCCGCCTGGCACCTGCCGCCGCAGCTCCGATCGCCCACTTCGCCGGCGGGCTGATCCGTTGATCTGCAGACCGAAGCTGTGCTGGCTTGACCGATGGATTAGAATGGCCTGCTCGGTGACTTCCCGGACGGGCAGGAGACTGACCTCCCATGAAGAGCGAATCGCGAGCAGCCGCAATCGCCCAGGCGCTGTTCGTCACCTTTCTTTGGTCAACATCCTGGGTGCTGATCAAGATTGGGCTGCGCGAGGTGCCTGCGCTGACCTTTGCCGGGCTGCGTTATGTGCTGGCGTTTCTGGTCCTGATGCCGGTGCTCGCCTACCGAGGGCATTTGAAGCAGGTCCGCCGGTTGCCCCGGAGAACCTGGTCGCAGCTGGCCCTTCTGGGCGTGCTGTTCATCGCCGTGACACAGGGCGCCCAATTCCTCGCCCTGGCGTATCTCCCCGCCGTGACGGTGAATCTGATCCTCAGCCTGACGACAATCGCCGTGGCCCTTATGGGCATCATCCTTCTGGCCGAGAGGCCCGGACCGGTGCAGTGGGCCGGTATCGGCTTGGCGATGATAGGTGCGATGGTCTACTTCTTGCCGGTCGGCGTCGGCGGTGGGCAGGCCATCGGACTGATCGTGGCTGGGGTCTGCGTGCTGGCCAATGGCGGTTCGGGCGTGATGGGCCGGGATGTCAACCGGCGAAAAGACCTGCCTCCGCTGCTGGTGACAACGATCAGCATGGGGTTTGGGTCGATTCTGCTGCTGGCAGTCGGATTGGCCTTCCAGGGGCTGCCGCGCCTGAGCCTGACCGGCTGGCTGATCATCGCCTGGCTGGCGGTCGTCAACACCGCTCTGGCGTTCACCCTTTGGAACCGCACACTGCGGACCCTGACTGCCGTCGAATTGTCAGTCATCAACAACACCATGTTGATCCAAATTCCCATCCTGGCGGTGATCTTCCTCGGCGAGAGCCTTTCCTGGTTGGAGATCGTCGGCTTGATCCTGGCCGGCGCCGGCACGTTGATCGTGCAGCTCCGCAAGCCCAGATTGGCCGAGGCGACCCCGGCGCACCCCTGAGCCAAATCTCGGGGTGGGTTGGTTGCGCGGCGTGTTGAATGGGAAGCAACTGCTTGACTCTGGAGCGAATTTGATCCAGATATGTACGTGAGGGATAACGAAGGCCCCGGGCTGGCGGCTTCCATTCTCAGTGCGTTGGCGGCGCGCCCGACTGAAAGCCGGCGCAGCACAAGGGCAGGCAACCCGATACGCGGTCCTGAATAACGGACGAGACCAGGGGGGCACATGCACGCCGAGGGGGGAGGCGACCATCATTGGCGCCGCGGAGCAGCGGACTTGGCCGGATTACTGGCCCTGGCCGGCCTGATCGCCCTGCTCTTGTGGTATCGCTCAAACAACACACGCTCCCCCGATGCCGGCCTTGCTGGTGATGCGACAAGCGCCATCTCGGTCTACTTCACCCAACCTGGAATTCCCCAATCCTCTTCTGCTGGGCCTGCCGACGGACTCGCCCAGGCTCTGCTCGGAGCGGACCACACCATCGACATGGCGGTCTATGAACTCGACCTGGAGCCCGTGTCTGACGCGCTCATCATGGCGGCCGGCAAGGGGGTTGGCGTGCGCATTGTGGCCGAGAGCGACGAGGCTGGCCGGGGTCAGCTGCCGCGCCTTCAGGCCTCTGGCATCCCAGTCGTACTCGATCGCCGGCCATCGCTGATGCACGACAAATTCACGGTGATCGACGGGCGCGAGGTGTGGACCGGATCGATGAACTACACTTCCAACGGCGTCAATCGCACCAACAACAACCTGGTCCGTTTGCGTTCCGCAGACGCGGCTGAGCTCTTCACGCATGAGTTCGATGAGATGTTCCTCGAGGATCGGTTCAGCGCACAGTCACTGGCCCCCGAAGAGCCAAACGCAGTCGACGTTGGCGGCGCCTCGGTGGAGATCCTCTTCTCGCCGGATGATCATCCCGGCGATAGGATTGTGGCTGAGATCGAGCGCGCATCCTCGCGAAGTCGACGTTCTGGCATTTTCGTTCACATCCGAGGCTAATGCGGACGCGCTGCTGGACCGCGTGCAAGCGGGGGTGCGGGTCAGAGGCGTTCTGGAAGCGGATCAGGCGGCTGGGGGCTGGGGAGCCAGTTCGAGGCTCTGAAGAGGTCAAGCATGGACCTCAGGCTGGATGGCAACCCGGGCCTGATGCATCACAAAGTGATCGTCATCGATGGCGCCGTCGTCATCACCGGATCGTACAACTTCAGCCGCAGCGCAGAGACCACCAACGACGAAAATGTAATCATCATCCACTCGCCGGCAGCAGCCCAGGCCTATGGAGCTGAGTTTGACCGATTGTACGATGCCGGCCTGCCATGATCCGTCGGGGTAGCATCCCCATCATGTAGATTGTGACGAAATTCACAAATGAAATATTGCGGTTGGGTTTTGGTGAAAACCAGCTGGTCGGGGCCAGCAGCGCTGGCGAGGGAACTACTCTGTCAGCGGCCAGGTGGGCAGGACGTCCATATCGAGCGCGTCTCGCTGGCCAGCCAGGAAGCGGCGATGACCAACGGCGGCGATCATAGCGGCGTTGTCGGTGCACAGGCTCAGTGGAGGCACATGCACCGGGAAGTCCGGATTTTCTTGCATGCTCTGGCGAAGGGATTGATTGGCGGACACGCCCCCGGCAATCAAGATATGGGCGGCCTTGAACTGCTTGGCCGCCGCCAGCGTCTTGCCCACCAAAACGTCGACCACGGCCGCTTGGAATGAGGCCGCCAAATCGCTGATGGGCAGGCCGGGGCGGGGTGCCTCGACGCCGGCTTTCAAATCCGGCTCCAGCTTGCGAACCTCTCGGAGCACGGCCGTCTTCAAGCCGCTGAACGAGAAGTCCCAGGTCCCTTCCAGCCAGGCGCGCGGGAACGTGAACACCTCTGGATCACCGCCATCGGCCGCCGCCTGGATCGCCGGGCCACCGGGATATCCCAGCCCCAGCAGGCGCGCCACCTTGTCGAAGGCCTCGCCCGCCGCATCATCCAGCGTGCCACCCAGGCGTTGGTATGCCAGGTGGTCCGTCATCAGAACCAGCTCGGTGTGTCCACCGGAAACGACCAGCGCCAGCAAGGGGAATTCTGGCTCGCTGTCTTCCTCGGCCAGCCAGATCGAGTAGACATGACCCTCTAGATGGTTGATGCCCAGGAGCGGGAGCCCGGAAGCAAGCGCCATGCCCTTGGCCATGTTCATCCCAACCACCAGCGATCCCGCCAATCCCGGCCCGCGCGTTACGGCGATGGCGTCGATCGCCTCCAGGCCCACGTGGGCCTGGGCCAAGACGCTGTCAACGATGGGGTAGATGGTCTCAATGTGGACCCGTGAAGCAACCTCCGGGAAGACGCCGCCGAACTCAGCATGAAGCTCGGCCTGCGAGGCCACAGCGCTGCTCACGATCTGCACCCCGTTTTCGACCACGGCGGCAGCCGTTTCGTCGCAAGATGTTTCAATGCCGAGAATGCGAGTGGGCGAACTCATGTGTGGGTATCCTGTCCGCTATGAACCCGGAACCGGAAGGACTAAGTCCTTCGGGTAATCAACGAGCGTGTGGATCGATCCATCATCCTCCACGACCAACGTGTCTTCGATCCGAACTCCGATCCCCCTATCTGGATAGTATAGGCCAGGCTCGAAGGTAAACACCATCCCCGGGGTCAGCGAATAGGACCCCGGGATGTTCAGGCTGAATGACGGGGCCTCATGAATGGAAAGACCAAGGCCGTGCCCTAGCCCATGGACATAGCCGGATTGCGTCTTGGGATCGCTGAGCTGGCTGGGATGCCCCAACGCTTCAAAGGCCTGACAAACCTTGATCTGGTAGTCCTGGGTCAACTCGCCAACCCGGAAGGCCGATACATAAGCTTCGTAGATCTGCAGGACATCGCGGTAGACGGTCTGGATCTCGTCGCTGGCGTGGCCTAAGCACCAGGTGCGGGTGAAGTCGTAGTAGTAGCCGCCCCCCGCTTGCGCCGGATAGATATCGAAGACAATCGTCTGGCCCATGGGCAGCGGCTGGCTGTCGTCGCCGACGCTGTGGGGCAGGCCTGCGTCTCGGCCGGCCGAGAAGATGAGGCCGCTGGGGAGTTCGGCCCCCCGCTCTGCCAGCATGCGTCGGATGCGGGATTTCACCTGCCCAATGGTGATCGGTTGACCTGTATGGTCGGTCAAAACACCATTGGCTGCGCGTTGGCTCGTGAGGAACTCGGCAATCTCGCCGACGACCTCGGTGGTCACCTGACCCATGTGACGGATGATGTTGATTTCCTCTGAATCCTTGGTGACGCGTGCCTTGTCGAGCACCGTTTCACCTTCCGGCTCCATGACCCATTGGATGCCTGGCAGCGCCTGGCGAAGATGGTCCATGAGCGGATTGCTGAAAGCCAAATCGAGCTGGCCGTAAACTGCCACCCGCCCCTCCAGCTGACATGACTGGAGCATATCTGCCGCCCGCAGGGCCTTGGCTTTGGCCGAGTTCCCCTGGGCGCGCTCCAGGCAATCTGACCAATCGAAGAACTCGATGATCTGCCGAGAGAAACCAGTCTTCTCGGCCTCTCCCCGCTCCATGCTTCGATGGAACAGCACCGGTTCAGCGCTGCGCGGCTTGACGAGCAGGCCATCCGTGAGATGGATCTGGCCGACGAAGTAGGCCATGTAGGGGTTGTGTTGCGATCCGCCGAAGATCACCAACCCATCCAGGCCGGCCTCTTCCATCAAACGGTCAATATCCGTTTTCACTCAGGCACCTCTTCGAATGGACTCGGGCTAGCTGACAGCGTGGGAAAGTGCCGACTGAAGACCTTCCAGCAGGCTCTGGTGCTGCTCTGGCAGAACCGTTCTCGGATCGAACACGACCCTGTTCGCATCGATCCTGGCGATGATCGGCGGAGTTTGGTTGCGCAGCTCCTTCAAGAAGGCTTGTGGGTGGTCGACATCCAGGGCGAGGAGCCATGTCGGCAGGGTTTCTCCAGGCAGGCTTCCGCCGCCGACCGTCGACTCGCCCTTGATGACTTCGCCGGTCGCCAGAGCCTGACGCCAGGCGCGTGCCGAATCTCGGACAGCATCCTCGGGTGAGGCGATCATGCGCCAAACCGGGAGCTTGACCGTCGCCTCACCCCGCAGGTAATGGCCCAGGGTCACTTCGAGGGCAGCCAGGCAAAGCTTGTCCGGCCGGAGGGCGCGAGCCATCGGGTGCTTGCGCAGCTTATCGACGCTGTCCGCCGCGCCCACGATCAGCCCGGCTTGTGGCCCGCCGAGCAACTTGTCTCCCGAAAAGGTCACCAGGGCAGCCCCGGCGCGGACCAATTCTTGCACCATCGGCTCATGGCCGAGCCCAAAGTCGGCCGTGTCCAACAGCGCGCCAGACCCCAGGTCGTCGAAAACGGGGATATCGTGCTGATCGCCGATGGATACGAGGTCCTCCAGCTTGGGCTCGGTGGTGTAGCCTAGGAGGAGAAAGTTGGAATGATGCGCCCGGACGATAAGCGCCGTCTGGTCTCCGATTGCGCTTTCAAAATCCCCCAAATGCGTGCGGTTGGTCGTGCCGACTTCGACAACCGTTGCCCCAGATTGCGCCATGACATCAGGAATTCGGAACCCGCCGCCGATCTCGACCAGTTGCGACCGGGAAATCAGCGCCTGTTTGCCTTTCGCCATGGCGGTCAGGCCCAGCAGGACGGCAGCCGCATTGTTGTTGACCACCAGGGCGGCTTCGGCTCCGGTGAGGCGGGTAATCAGGGATTCGATGTGGGTTTCGCGGTGCCCGCGCTCACCGCTCTCAAGGTCATACTCCAGGTTGAGGTAGCCGGGCGACAGGTGACTTATGGCGGCCTGTGCGTCTTGGCTCAAGGGCGCCCTGCCGAGATTGGTGTGCAGAATAACGCCGGTGGCGTTGATGACGGCGCGGAAAGAGGGGGCCATTCCATTCCAGAAGCTGGGTCTCGGCGCAGCCCAACAAGCGATCCGATGTCCACTCGTCCTTCCCGTCTCGAATCGCCATTCGGGCATTGTCAAGACAGGCTCGAAGAGCCTGCAGCGTCAAGTCACGGCCGAAGCGGTCGATCAGGGATTGCGTGCTGTCGAGCTGGAGCAGGCTGTCGACCGACGGGAGCGAGCGCAGGCTCATCCTTCGGGCCTCCACGTGCTGCGCTCCATGAGCCTCAAAAGCCACTCGAAGACGATCAGCGCCAGGCCGAGCAGTATCGCCAGCGAAAGCTCGAGACTTCGGTTGACTTGCAGCCATACCAGCAGGCCGACATACAACCCGACCCAAATCCCCTGCCTCAAGAGCACCCCAGCTGGGACGGGCGAGTTGGGGGCAAAGCGGCGGCGAAGCAGCCAGACAAAAGGCAGGGCCGTGCCGGTCGTAGCCAGGGTTAGCAAGAAGAAGAAGAGCCAGCGCGGGCCTACCGTCGGTTGGGTGGCCTGCATGAGCAGGTACAAGCCCGGCCAGCCGATCGCCGCCAGCACGATGGCTGATAGTAAGACTTCGGGGTGGTGAGATGATGGCCGATCTGGCACTGTTCTATGCCCTCCAGGGCGTGGTCGACATTATAGTCCAGCCTCTATTGGGTAGAAATGCAGGCGTTGGACGGCGGCACCCTTGGCTCGTGTATAATCCGCCGCGAGATCCCATGTCGCTTCTCGATGCCCGAAACCTCGCCAAATCTTACGGCGCCCATGACATCTTCCAAGGTGTCTCGTTGAGTATCGCCCATCAGGCCCGCATGGGGCTGGTGGGACCAAACGGCGTCGGGAAGACGACCTTGCTGCGGCTTCTGGCCGGCATCGAGCGCGCAGATGAAGGGACCCTGCACAGATCGCGCGGGCTGGACATTGGATACTTGCCCCAAGAATCCAGCACGTCGGCGCGTCTCAAGCATGAATTTGATAACTCCCTGTGGGATTCAACCCTGGAAGCCTTCTCTGGCCTGCTCGATATGGAGCAGCGGCTCTCGGCTCTGGAGAGCGCCATGGCGGATCCACGCCAGGCAGAGTCGGCCATGACCCGCTATGGCCCGCTGCAGGAGGCTTTCGAGCGCCAAGGTGGCTACTCTTTCAGAGCCGAGGCAAAGCGAGTGCTATCCGGCCTCGGATTCAGCCGCCAAGAGTTCCAGCGACCGCTGAGAGAGCTTTCCGGGGGAGAACGGACACGCGCCTTGCTGGCTCGGCTCCTTCTTCAGGACCCCGATCTTCTTCTGCTGGATGAACCCACCAACCACCTGGATTTAGAAGCGATCGCCTGGCTAGAAGGTTGGATTGGTGATTGGCCGGGCGCGGTGTTGGTGGTCTCCCACGATCGCTATTTCCTGGATCGCGTCGTAGACCACGTCGTTGAACTGTCGGCCTCAAAGACGGATACCTACCGGGGGAACTACTCTGCTTATGCTGCGCAGCGAGAAGAGCGCCGCGCCTTTCAGGCGGCCGAGTATGAGTCCCAGCAGGAGTTCATCGCCCGTGAGCAGGCGTACATCCGGAAGAACATCGCTGGCCAGAACACACGCCAGGCTCAGGGCCGGCGCAAGCGCCTTGAGCGATTCCTGAGAGATGATGCCATTGATCGGCCGCGCGACCAGCGGACGATGCATATGGGGTTCGAGAGCGTGGACCGATCGGGCGATCTGGTCATCCGCACCCATCAGCTGGTCATAAGGCATCCGGATGGCGATCGCCCGCTGTTTGAGGTGCCGGATCTGATCTTGCATAGGGGTGAATGCGCCGCCCTTATCGGACCCAATGGGGCTGGGAAGACGACTTTTCTCAAGACCCTGCTGGGCGATCTTCCGGCCTGGCAAGGAGAAGCCGAATTGGGGGAATCGGTCCAGGTAGCCTATTTTGCCCAAGCTCACGAGGGGCTCGACCTGGATCAAACGGTGCTTGACTCCTTTCGGGATGCTGCACAGGGCCTGTCCATACCGCAAGCGCGTGACCGGCTGGCGCAGTTCCTGTTCACCGGGGATATGGTGGATATGCCGGTGCGTAGTCTCTCTGGAGGAGAGCGCGGTCGATTGGTGCTCGCCCGGCTGGCGATGCAAGAGGCCAATCTGCTGCTCCTGGACGAGCCAACCAATCACCTGGATCTGCCTTCGCAAGAGGTGCTCCAGGCCGCGTTGGATGCCTTTCCTGGCACCATTCTGCTCGTTTCTCACGATCGCTACCTGATCGATGCCTTGGCCAGCCAAGTATGGACCGTGTCGCCGGGCACAAGTCGGCTGACGGTCCATCGAGGGGACTACCAGAGCTACCTCGAAGGCCGAAGAGCAGCCGAAGTCCAGGCCGATCAGGAGAAGAAACGGTCGGAAGGTGAAAAGGGGGACAAGAGGCGTAGGAAGCCGGCGCAAGGACAACAACGACAACTGGATGAGGTTGAGTTCAGGGTGGACAGCCTGGAAGCCAAACTGTCGGAATTGGCTCAGGCCATCGAGCAAGCCGGCACCGACCGCACGGAGGTTGCTCGGCTGGGTGAGACTTACGCACAGCTCAAAGAGGCATTGGACGCCGAGTTGGCCGCCTGGGAGCGCCTGGTGCGGGCGGACAAGGGTGCGTGATATAATCCGCCTCGTTTGCTCGCCGACCTGAGGAGGGCTGGGCGAACCCAAGCCTATGCGACCTGATCGTTCCCGGAAACAGCCAAAGAAGCTACCCGACCGCCTGATATGGGGCCTTGGCATTGCCTTCGCGCTGGCAGCCCTGCTGTCCGGCGTGCTCGTTTTTTCAACGGTCAAGGGGCTGGCGGCCGCCTGGTCGGGGACCGGCCTTCCTTCGTTTGGCGGCGTGTCCTCCAACTCCGGTCCGACCCCCGAACCTGGCACTACGCCCACCGTGGCCCCATTGGATGAAGCGCCCAAAGCATGGGACGGTTCGGAGCGGATCACGATCCTGATGATGGGTTTGGACTACCGCGATTGGCTCAAAGGAGACGGGCCGCCCCGTACCGACTCCATGATGTTGATCACCATCGATCCGGTCACGCGCACCGCGGGGATGCTGTCTATCCCCCGCGATCTGTGGGTGGAGATCCCCGGGTTTGAGCACGGTCGGATCAACACGGCGTATTTTTTGGGTGAGACTTACAAGCTCCCGGGCGGTGGACCGGCGCTGGCGATGAAGACGGTTGAAAACTTCATCGGCGTGCCGATTCAGTACTATGCGGTGATCGATTTCCATGCCTTTGAGGAAATGATCGACGAAATTGGGGGCATTGACGTCTACGTTCCGGAGACGATCAAGATCTCGCCCATCGGAAAGCAAAGCCATCTGCTCTTCGGGGGCAAAGGGACCCATTTGAATGGCCCTGACGCGTTGGCCTATGCGCGCGTGCGCAAGACCGAAGGCGGCGACTTTGATCGGGCCCAGCGACAGCAGCAAGTGGCGCTTGCCATTCGCGATCGGGTGTTGGGCTTCAATATGATACCGACCTTGGTGACCAAGGCCCCCAAGCTGTATCAGCAGCTGTCGGACGGCATCCGCACCAACTTGACATTCGATCAAATGCTGCGACTGGCGCTGCTTGCGTTGGATATCCCCAAGGACAATATCAAAAAGGGCATTATCAGTCCACCGGACATGGTTCAGTTTGAAACCCTGCCCGATGGCGCACAGGTTCTGCGCCCCATCCCGGACCAGATTCGGGTGCTCCGGGATGATATCTTCACCACCACGGGCGCCATTGGACCGTCGATCCCCACCGATGATCCGGCGGCGGCTGCCAAGGTCGAGAATGCCAAGGTTTCAGTCTTGAACGGGGCCGGGGTTGAGGGGCTGGCGGGGCTGACCGCCGACTACCTGAGGGCGCAAGGGCTGAACGTCACCACTGTGGGCAACGCCGACCGGCTCGATTACGCCAAATCGATTGTGATTGATTACACTGGGAAGCCGTATACAGCCAAGTATCTCATGAACCTGATGGGGCTATCGGAAAGCCAGATTCTCAGCCAAACCAACCCCGACAGCGACGTCGATGTGGCCGTGATTTTGGGCGCCGACTGGCAAGTTCCACGCTGATCGGCGACGTGCCGAATCGTTCGCAAAAGGCGGCACTTGCCGCCTTTTTTGTTGTGTTGAGTCAGGAGGGATCGATTAGATGGGGAGCAGAACCAAGAAGACCAGTCCGGCGACCAGCCCCAGTGCCGCGCCGGCGATGACGTCGACGAGAAAGTGAACGCCCATCGATACCCTGGCGAGCACGACCAGAGGGGCCCAAATGAGCAAGACGATCCCCACCCAGGCAGGTCCCCAAGCGACGCTCAGCGTGGCCAGCAAGACGGCGCGGGCAGCGTGTCCTGAAGGGAAGGAATGTGGATCGGTGATTCGGTAGATGGCACCCCAATTCCCCTCAGGGCGTCGGCGACGAAAGAGCAGCTTGAGCCCCTGAACGACAGCCGCCGTCACGACGATAGCCACGGCCAAGCGCAGGACCAAAGGCTGCCAGCCTGCCGAACCGGCGAAATAGACGACCGCCAGGCCGATAAGCCAGAACCAGAGAATCCCCCGAGTGCGCCAGGATGGCCGCCGACGTCCGCAGTGCCCCCGGCCTTTCGGCTATTGACAAACGCCGAGTCCAATCGTGATCCCAGGCGAGGAAGCGAGCCATCATTTGTCGGCAGACTCTTGCCGGGATTCTAGCGCCGCCCCAATGATCTTAAACTGATGGGGTTTGTCCACGTCCATGGCCAGTTCGGCGTATGGGGAGAGATGCGCGTGGCCATCGAGCTTGAGACGCTTGCAGATCCGGCGCTCGGCGGCGTGCAATGTGAGCCGGCGCAGAAGCAGCAGAATAAGCGTGTCGTAGCCGACCATCGCCGCCTGGCGCAGCGGGGATTTGCGAGCCTCGATCAGGCGATCCCAAAATGCCTCTCGCACAGCCAGAGAGACGCTGACGACGTTCATGTCCCCACCGCAGACTTCGACGTCCTTGAATTTGACATATGAGCGATTGGAGCCAGGAAACCGAGCTTCCATGACTTTTCTTTCAACGGCCACGTAGTCAATGTCACCTGGTGATTGAAGCGCCAGGTCAGTGCGCCAATCCACCATCTCGGAGGTGACGGCCGGGATGTCAGCTGCCGTGTACAACGCCAACTCTGCCGTGGGGTCGAGCTGGCGCACCTTTTCGAGTCCGGCCATCATGTTGTGGAGCAGTCCGCCCTGGTTGGGGACAAACTCTAACCGCTTGCGAGATGACAGCCCGACGGAGTCGTCCAGGCCGACGATGACAATGTTCTCGATGCTGTGCGCGCCATCCAATGCGTCGACAACCCATTGGACCATCGGCTTGCCGGCAATAGACAACATGGCCTTGGGTTGACCCTGGCACTCGTCATACAGCGGTTCGTCTGGGCCCGGGGTGCCCCCGGCGGCAACAAAGGCGTTCATGTCAACCTCGCAATGCGGACCTATGCTCGGGAATCAAAGCTTTGGACGATCAATCCCCGGCGCTTGAGCCAGGTTTGGCTGGGTGACCAGGCCAGGGATCCCAGATCGAGTTTGTCGCCTCGCTCAAAGATGATGCCTTCACCTTCGAGCAGGACCCTTTGGACGGGCGGACCGTGGCCCGGCCGGGGGCTGACCTGGCCTTTCGCATTGACCACCCGCTGCCAGGGGGCGTCCTCTGGGCAGGCGGCCATGGCATACCCGACCCAGCGGGCGCGAACTCGGCGGTAGGCCAGCGGATCAATGTTTTTCGGGGCTGGAATCAGGGCCCCGATCGCCCCATAGGTCATCACCCGGCCGCTGGGGATGGCGCGCACGATGTCAAACACCAACTCGTTGAATGCTTGGCGATCGGCGGGTTTGGCCAGGCGGGTTTGCGACGAAGCAGGGCGGGTCATGGGTTGAGTGGGTGGACCTGCGGCTCCAGATTGAGTTTGTGAAGCATTTCACGAAGTTCGTCCCGGTTCAGGACCCGGCCTTTGCCGGCTACGGCGACCAGCGCCGCCTCCATCATGTTGGTCCCAAACGAGCGGCCTTCGAGGACCGGCGTGGTGGTGACCAGGTAGCTAACTCCGGCGTCCTTGAACAAGGCGACGTCATTGGTTGTGGTGGTGTTGGTCACGATAATCTTGCCCGACATATCGTCGGGCATGTAGTGCTTGATGTAATGGCAGTCTCCGGCGACAACGGTCGCCCAATCGTAGTACTTGGTGAACTTGGGGGTGCGGACCTCTTGCTTGTCACCGGTCGGGTACACCCAGCTGAACGGGAGCCGGCCGGCGATGGGCATTAACACTCGGGCCATCGAAGTCAGGGCGCGGCGCGAGCGCAGGGCGATGGGGATACCCAGGCCGAACATCAGATCGCCGAAAACGCACGCGTAGCCCGCGTTGAGGAACGAAACCGTCATTCCCCAGCGGTCGGCGCCAACGGTCACCAGGGCCCGCTTAGGATGGGGCGGCTGGGGCAGCTTCTCCTCCAACACGCGTGCCACCTCAGCCTCCAGGGTGTTCTTGAGCCCCGTTCCGTCAACGACGGGCGTGGTCTTGATCTTGCGCACCATGGGTTTGACGGAATGCAGCGGATACCATCTGCCGTCGACCTCCAGGCCCAGATCGGCTCCGCCGACGCCAAATGCGTCGACCTGGCCGTCGAGTTCTGCGTAAAGGTTTGCCGCCGCTTCCATGTCTCCGTCGGTGCCAATTCTCTCGATACGCACCTGCTCGCCCAGCAGCTCCACCTCAACCGATTTGTCGCGAGTCGAGGATCCGATGCTGACGCTGACCGCTCGTTTCATGATGGCTCCTATGAATGTGAATGTCTTACTCTACACCCGTGCCAATGGGCCGTCAACGCGGCACCAATCGGCTAGGGCCGGGGCGGGGATTCGCCGGTCTCAGGTGCCCCAGTCTCTCGGGTAGAGAAAATCGTAGCCAACCGTTCTGCCGCTGATTTTGGCGATCGGGGGCATGACGCGCTTGTAATGGTTTCGTCGCACGCGCTCCAGGGTCTCTTCAACAAATAAAGCTTCGAAACCGGCAGCAACCGCCGCGCTAGGGGTGGCTCGCTCGTCGATCAACAGATGCAGAAGCCGGTCAACTCGCTCGTAGGTCGTGCCAAGTTCGCCTTCGTCAGTCTGCCCAGGCCACAAGTCCGCAGAGGGCGGCTTGTTGATGATAGCCTCGGGGACCCCCATGGCCCGCGCCAGTTGACGGATCTGAGTCTTGTACAGGTCCCCATTGGGATTGACGGCGCAGGCCGAGTCGCCATACAGCGTCGTGTAACCCAAGAGAATCTCGGTTTTGTTGCCCGTGCCAATGACCAGCCCGTCGAATTCAGCCGATTGGTCAAACAGGATTGCCATCCGCACCCGAGCCATGACATTGCCGCGACGCACCTTGGACATGTCCGGGAAGCGGTCGAACAGTGGAGTCACCATGTCCGTGATCGGAACATCCAGCGACCGGAGCGTGAGGTGGTCGATGACCAATCCGGCATGTTCCATCGATTCTGGGGAGGAACTGTCGTAGGGCATGCGCACGGCGAGGACGTTCTCCGGGCCGAGCGCCTCGGCGGCAAGGAAGCAGGCCAGCGAGGAGTCAATGCCGCCCGAAAGTCCGACGATGCCGCGTGTGAACCCGTGTCGGCCGAGTTCGTCTCGAATAAATGCGACCAGCACGGAGCGGGCCAAGTCGGTGTTGATGCTCAGCTGTGAATCGTCAGCTGTCATGGCGGTGATCTCCTGGTGGCAGGCACGCTTTCATTTGGTCTTCTCAGTTAGGCCCCGGGCAGGCGGTTGTTGGATCCGCGCCAACTGGCGGGCGACCCAGTCCGGTCGCTCGTCGCGAAGGAGCGGCAAGCGAACCCTTGTCTGCCGCACCGTGTCGGGGTTGATCTCGGCCAAGGTTAGCCCTTCTTGAAAATCTGGCCCGGCTGCCAGCATGTCCCCGGCGGGTCCGAAGGCGGTGGCGCGGCCGCCAAAAATCATCCCGTCCTCAAAGCCGACCCGCACGCTGTGGCCGATGTGTACCGTGAACAAGCTGGCGTAGGCTTGGTTGACGCGCTCAACCCATGTGACGGACTGCAGCTGGTCGCTGTCAGTCAAGCCGCGCACGGGAGAAGCGGACATGAAGAGCATCATGTCGGCCCCGTCCAGCCAGAGCAGATAGGGAGACGAGGCGTGCCAGAACTCCTCGCAGATGAGGACACCGATCCGCCCGAAGCGCGTATCGAAGGCTCTCATCGTTTCACCCGGCGAGAAGAAACGTCCTTCGTCGAAAAGGCCGTAGGTCGGAAGGTAGACCTTGCGATGGATGTGGATCACCTTGCCTGCCGAGAGGTAGGCCGCTGCAATGTAGTAGCGATAGCGCTCATCGACATCGACGAAGCCGACCAGCAGGTCGAGATCGCGACTTGCTTTGAGCAGCGGGCCGAAGGTTTCGTCTCCGGGGGTGGGGGAACAGGCGACGGTCGGTGCTTCGTCCTGCAGCATGTAGCCTGTCAGTGAGAGTTCCGGGAAGGCCAGCACATCGACAGCTTCTTTTCGGGCGGCGTCGATCAAATCGAGATGCTTGGCCAGATTGTGTCGAAGGCCTCCCAACTGGGTGTTAATCTGTGCGAGGCCGAGTTTGTACGGCGGCATGCCTGCTCCTCATAATCCGTGGCGACTTCGGATGGCCAGGCCGGCCAGCGCCGAACCCAGCACGGCAACACTCTCCACAAGGTCCAGGCGCACTCCGGCGATCTGGGCGACGGGGTCGGCGCGCGTGGAACCAAGGGCAAGGGCGATCAAGGCGATACCGGCCAGGGCCGCACAGCCCAATCGCCCGGGCCGACGGTGCATCCAGGACAGTCCCGCCGAGCGGTAAAGCCCAATGAACAGCAGCAGGCTGGCCAGCGCGCCCACGGCCTGGGTTGGCCAACGAGGCGCCAGCATGCCCAGCCAATCGGGGGACGTGGTCGTCCACCAGCTGGCGGCCGTGTGGAAGCCGTAGGCGCAGCCATCGATCTGGCAGCCGAGCCAAACCGTGAAGGACATAGCGACTGCAGGCAGAGCCAGCAAGTCGATCACTCGCCAGAAGGCCACCCCTGTTAGAGCGCCGACCACCAGAATGGCCAGAAGGGATCCGAGCACTCCCCCGGCCCAGCCAAGGCCACCCTGCCAAATCGCCGCAATCTGCCACGGGTGAGACGAGAAATAGGTCAGGTGAGTGGCGCAGAATTCCAGCCTGGCACCCATCAGGCCGCCGACGAGGGCGGCTGCACCCAGGTCTATGCGTTGGGTGGGAGAGGCGGCTTTCAAGGTGGTGGAGTCGAGCAGGCTCGACGGCGCCGGCTCGATGATGCCGAGCCAAACCAATCCCGCCAGGCCGGCAAGCCCAAACAATATGGGGAAGGCCTCAAGCATATCTGGCTCCCGATGCAGGGCAATCATACCATTCAGACGTCGCTTCTCCCTGCGGGGCGCTCCCGCCCAAAGTGAGCCGATTGTATAATCATTCCTGCTTGGTGGGAGCAGCCTGCCACCGCAATTGTCCGCCATTTGTCTGCTGGTTGACAAGCACGAGCGGCGGTCCGGCGCGAGGCTAGGGCTAGGCTACTTGAGCGGAGGCGTTTGACATGGATGCGTCGCTGCTGGCGAATCTGATCTTTTTGGCCATGACCGCCACAGTTTGGCTGACGGTGATGGCGCTGATCACCCCCGGGACCGGCGTGCTCGAACTGCTGGCCCTGGTGGCCCTGGGGTTCTCCGCATTCGGCATTCTCACGCTGTCGATCAATCTCTGGGCGCTGCCGCTGCTCTTGGCGGGGACGGTGCTGTTTGGACTTTCGCTCTGGCGCTGGCAGCGGGGGCTGTGGCTGGCTCTTTCGGCCATCGCTTTCAGCGTGGGATCGATGTTTCTGTTCCGCATCCCCGGCCGCATTCTGGCCGTCGATCCCCTGTTGGGCGCGGGCACCAGCCTGCTCACCCTGATCTTCTTCTGGCTGGTCGTGCGGAAAAGCCTGTTGGCCTTCCGCTCCCCTTCGTCGGACAGCCTATCGGCGGTCATGGGCAAAGTCGGTGAAGCCCGCACGCTGCTCAACCCGGTTGGATCGGTCTTCGTCAACGGGGAACTGTGGTCGGCAAGGGCCGATACAGAGATCCCTCCCGGGACCAAGATCGTGGTTGTGGGCCGTGAAGGTCTCATTCTCATTGTGCAACCCGCGCAGAACTAGGGACGTCCACTAGGAGGAATCATGGAATACACACTTCTGTTGTGTGTGGTGGCTGCCTTCGGCGTCATCGGATTGGCGGCCTTCTTCAACGCCATCCGGATCACCCAGGAGTACGAACGCCTGGTGGTGTTCCGGCTGGGACGCTGCATCGGGCAGAAGGGGCCGGGATTGGTGCTCCTGATCCCGTTTATCGATCGGGGCGCAAAAGTCGATCTGCGAGAGCAGGTGCGCGAGATCCCTCATCAGACATCGATTACGCTGGACAACGCGCCCATCGCGATCGATTTCATCTGGTACTACAAGATCATCGATGCGACCCAGAGTGTGCTGCAAGTTGGCAACTTCGAGGCGGCATCACAGGGCATGGCCACCACCACGCTGCGATCCGTGATCGGTGGTATCCCCCTGGACGACGTGTTGTCCCAGCGGGACCGGATCAACCAGCTGCTCAGAACGAAGCTTGACGAAGTGACCGAGCGTTGGGGTGTGAAGGTCACCAACGTCGAAATCCGCGAGATCATTCCTCCCAAGGAAGTTCAGGAGGCGATGAACCGGCAGATGACGGCTGAGCGCGTCCGGCGCGCTGTGGTCACCGAATCCACCGGCCAGCGAGATGCCGAAGTGAATGTGGCCGAGGGTGAAAAACAGGCAGCAATTCTGCGGGCGGAGGGAAACAAGCAATCGTCCATCCTTCAGGCAGAGGGTGAGCGTCAGGCCCAACTGCTCCGCGCCGAAGGGTTTGCCTCGGCCCTGGAGAAGATATTCTCTGTGGCGCAGTCCATCGATCAGAAGACCATGACACTTCAGTATTTCGAGACCTTGAAGTCGATGGGCGCCAGTCCGGCGACCAAGTTCATCTTCCCGATGGAATTCACCAGCATGCTGGAGAACTTCATCAAACCTGAGTCCTGATGCGCGAAAGCGAGGCTGCAGCCAAGGCGAAGCAAGCTCTAATCCAGTCGACGGGATTGACCGATTTCAGGCCGCTCAACACGTTGGTCAAGGCATGTTTCGGACGCGACGCATGGACCTGGTTGGATGTGCTCGAGGCGTTGACCTTCCCGGGCACCGTCCGCCTGAAGGCCGTCGTCGGCGGGGATATCGTCGGCTACGTTATCGGAGATCGCCGTTCTTCCAGGTTGGGGTGGATCGCTTCCATTGGGGTCCACCCCAAAGCGCGTCGGCAGGGGATCGGCCGGCGGTTGCTGCTGGCGGCTGAACGCGGGCTGGACACGCCGCGCGTCCGTCTGACCCTGCGGACAACCAATCAGGCTGCCTATCAACTCTACGCCCAATTGGGTTATGAGAAGGTGGACGTCTGGAAACAATACTACCGGGACGGTGAGGACGGTCTGGTGATGGAGCGCGTCGTTCGAGCGTAGGCTTTGATTTGTGAGATATTTCACAAGGCCAATCGCCGTTTTCTGCAATCGAGGTTATTCAGCCCGGGCTGATCCTGTCGGTTGGAGATGGCAGATCGTGGTCCCAGGCCATGTGGTAGAATGACGGCTCGATAGGGCGTCGTACCCTTCGCCCGGAGCGCCTAAGAGGCGCTCAATTCTTGCAGAAAGGGCTTGTGAACCTCATGAAAGTTCTCCTTTTGAAAGACGTATACAAACTGGGCCGCGCCGGGGACGTCAAGAAGGTCGCCGATGGCTATGGCCGTAACTACCTTCTTCCACAGGGTCTGGCGATGATGGCCACCGCCGGTGCCATGAAGCAGGCAGAGCGAATTCGCACCCAAGCGCAGGCGGAGCGCACCCGGCTCAACCAAGAATTGGGCACCCTGGCCGAGCAGCTGGGTGAGCTCAAGCTGGCCTTCCCGGTGAAAGCCGGCGAAACAGGCAAGCTCTACGGTTCAATCACCACGGCCATGATCGCCGAAGCGGCCGAAAAAGAGACCGGGGCTGTGCTCGACAAGCGGCAAATCGACAGCGAACCGATCAAGTCTTTGGGCGTACACAAGGCTGCTGTTCGGTTGACCATCGACTTGGTCCCTGAACTCACCATTCTGGTGCACCGTGAAGGTGAGCCGGCCGAATCTGCCTACGAAGAGGAAGAGCCCGAAGAGGAACTCCCGGCCTTCGCTGAGTTGGTGGCCGAGGCGGAAGAGATCATGGAAGAAGAGGCTGAAGCCGAGATGGAGGCCGAAGCCGTGGACGAAGCCCCCGAGGATGCCGATGAGCCCGATGCGGTGATGGAGGCGGAAACGCCCGAATCCCAGGATGAGCCTGAAGAGGCCGAGGGCGCCTGACCGCAGGGCTCCACTTGCTGCCGACCAGTGAACGACCTTCCGTTGGTGGCCGTGGCTTTCCAAAATGGATGACATAGGAAGACAGCTTCGAGAGGCACGTGAGAAGCTGGGCCTTACGCTGGATGAGGCCGAGCGAGCCACCCGGATTCGGGCACATCATCTCGAAGTGTTGGAGAGGGGAGACTTCGACCAGCTGCCCTCTCCGGTTCAGGCGCGCGGCTTCATGCGCAACTACGCCGATTTTCTCGGCCTGGACGCAGAGGAATTGATGCTGCGTTATGCAGACACACTGCAATCCCGAGCAGGCAGGCCTCCACACAGCGTTTCAAACTCGGCAGGACGGCCGGCCCTATCGCCTCAGCCGCCATGGCGCATTCGGCGATGGTTGTCGGCCGACCTCTTCATTTCGGTGGTGCTGATTGTGACCGTTTTGGTCGTCCTCGTCTGGGGCGGCAGCCGCTTGATGAATGTGATGCGCCAGCAAACGGAATCCGCCGGCGGAGCGGGATTGATCACCGCCGCGCCGCCTACCGCGACACTGACCGCCACCCTCACGCCCACCATACTGAGCGGTCTTGCCGTCGGGGGTTCCGCGGCGCCGGCTGCAACCGCCGGGACCACACTGGAACCCTTGGCAGTCCCCGTCAGTGGAGTCCAGGTGCGCGTGCTGGGGGAGAAGCTGGCCTGGATCAATGTCGCCGTCGATGGCAAGCCGCAGTTCACCGGGCTCATTCATACCGGGGACATCCTTGAATACCAGGCTCAGGATGCGGTTGAGATCGCCACTGGGAATGCAGGTGGGGTGCGCGTCTTCTACAACGGTCAGGACCAGGGCGTGATGGGCGACGTGGGGCAGGTCGTGATCCTGCTGTGGACGCGTGACGGCCTGATCACGCCAACCCCGACCGAAAGCCCGACGCCAACCGAGACGGTGACGCCTTCCCGGACGCCGATTCCCTCGCGAACGCCGAGGCCCACTCGGACCCTGGTGCCGAGTCGGACGCCTTTAGGGGGTTGAGTTGGGTTCGGGATTTTCATCTTCGACGGTGCGAAATTCGCCGTCGATGATCGAGGTCATCTCGCGGATATGTTCCTGGACGACTTCCGGCGGACAGAGTTCAACAAACAGATAGCTTCCGAGCCAGATCACCGCCGCGTCATCAATCGGGCCCGGTGCAAGGTCGGGAACAAACAGGTACAAGACCGCCCCGATGGGAAGCAGCTTAGCCAGGGGATGCACCCGGCGATCCTTCAGCAAGCGCAAGATCAATTTAATCCGGAAACCGAGGCCCTCAAACAACCCGGTTCCTTTCGGGACGAGGCTCCCCGACGGTTCGTTTTCCATGTTGGACTCCTTGAGTTGCACTGGCCGGATTATATCCCAACGAACCCGTTTAATTTAACAGAAGATATACATAAAAATAGCTGGCTTGTGTTAGAATTTAGCCTCCCACGGGACCCCTGATGGGGCACCATGTCGGCCCAGCCAGGCTCCCCTGTGAATGAGGTTGCTGGTATGCAAGTTGAAGACAAAAGCGCGCTGACTGCCAAGGTCTTGGATCGTCTTGGGCGCCCCCTTCACGATTTGCGGATATCGGTTACAGACCGCTGCAACTTCCGCTGCGTGTATTGCATGCCCAAGGAGGTCTTCGGCCCCGGCTATGCCTTCTTGCCGAGGCAGGAGCTGTTGAGCTTTGACGAAATCGAGCGCCTGGTGCGTGTGTTCACGCAGCTGGGCGTGCGCAAGGTGCGCCTTACGGGCGGGGAGCCGCTGCTGCGCCCCAACCTCGAGGCGTTGGTCGAACGGCTGGCAGCAGTGCCAGGCGTCGAAGATCTAACGATGACCACCAATGGCTCTTTACTGGCTCGCAAAGCCCAACGTCTCAAGGACGCCGGCCTGGACCGTGTGACGGTCAGTCTGGACTCGCTGGATGAGACGGTCTTCACCGCCATGAACGATGTGGATTTTCCGGTGGAGCGCGTGCTTGAAGGCATCCAGGCCGCCTCGGAGGCTGGCTTGACGCCGGTGAAGATCAACATGGTGGTCAAACGGGGGGTGAATGAGGACAGTGTGCTGCCCATGGCTCGGGCATTCAAGGGCACTGGCCACATCGTTCGCTTCATCGAATACATGGATGTAGGCACGACGAACGGGTGGCGGTTGGATGACGTCGTGCCGGCGGCTGAGTTGGTGCGCCGCATCGAGGCCGAGATGCCGATCGAGCCTGCCGACTCCAACTATCTGGGTGAGGTGGCTAATCGGTACCGCTACACCGATGGTGAAGGGGAAATCGGCTTCATTGCTTCCGTGACCCAGCCCTTCTGCGCTGACTGCACTCGAGCGCGCCTGTCAGCCGATGGGCGTCTGTTCACATGCTTATTCGCCGTCAAAGGCCAGGATTGCCGGCAATATGTACGGGATGGCATGACCGACGAAGACATCCTGAATGCCCTGCGAGGGATTTGGGGCCGCCGCGGCGACCGCTACTCCGAGCTGCGTTCCGCACGTACGGAGGGTATCCAAAAGGTCGAGATGCATTTTATTGGCGGTTGAGAACAGCGAGTTTGGCCTTGCCGGTATCGTATGAGTTCTGCGCCCAGGCCGGGCGAAACCCAATTCGTTAAGGTGAATCATGGTAAGTCTTTCAAAACGAGCAGTCTTGTTTGACCTGGATGGCACGTTGCGTCACAACGACCCCTCTCAAATCGATACCTTCTTCTCCTTCGCAAGAGAATCCGGTCTGGACATATCGGCGGAACGGGCGCATGATGTCACGCGATGGATTCATGCCTACTGGGCGGACTCAGACGACTTGAAAGAGGACCGTGCACAACAAGGCGACAATTGGGAAGACCTGTGGTTGGCTTTCGCGGTCCGGCAGCTCATATTCCTGGGCGCAGACCCTGCTGAGGCCGTCGGCATGGCCAAGACCATGCAGCAGCGAATGATCGAGGAGTATCATCCCCACCATTTTGTGCCACCGGAAGCACCGGGCCTGCTTGAGGACCTCAAGGACGCCGGGTGCCGGCTGGCGGTGGTTTCCAATCGGCGGAATCCGATCGTCGACGTGATCGCCGAGCTGGGTTTGGCCGAGCACTTCGATCTGACCTTGGCCGCCGGGGAGGTCGGTTGGTGGAAGCCCGACCACCGCCTCCTGACCTTCGCCGCCGACAAACTTGGGATCCCTGCGAACGAAGCCATCTACGTGGGGGACAACTTCTACGCTGATGTTCCCGCCGCACAAGGGGCGGGGATGCAAGCTGTCCTTCTCGACCCCCAGTCTCTGTTCCCGGAGGCCACCTGCCAGGTTATTGGCAGTCTGGGTGAACTGGCTGGGATCCTCGCCCAACCTGAAAGGCTCTAAGCGAACGTTCATGTGAGAGGTGTGCTCGGGCCAGGGAGCCTGCAGTATAATCTTGCGGCTACTCCCGAGTAAGGACACAGTACTCTTCCTATGATACGCCGCAGCACCATTCCCTCACTACTCGACCGCCTCTTGCCGTCTGAGGCGGCGGTTATGTTTGGCACCGCAGTTCTTGTGGGACTCGGCACTGGCCTGGGCGGCGTGTTCTTGATCGAGGCCATTCAGTGGATCCAGGATCTGCTGTACAAGGGGGCCCCGTCAGCGTTGCCCCAACTTGGATGGGGCTGGCTGGTTGCTGCGCCACTCATAGGGGCCCTGATATCCGGTCCGATCATTGCCTTCTTCGCCCGCGAGGCCAAGGGCCACGGTGTGCCCGAAGTCATGCAAGCCATGGCACTCGAAGGCGGACGCATTCGGCCGAGGGTGGCGATGGCCAAGATTCTCGCCTCGGCAGCCTGTATCGGCAGTGGCGGCTCGGCCGGGCGCGAAGGCCCCATTGTTCAGGTGGGTGCCGCACTTGGTTCTTCGATCGGCCAATTCCTGCACTTTTCCGAAGGACGCGTGCGCAACTTGGTCGCTTGCGGTGCTGCTGCAGGCATTGCGGCCACCTTCAATGCGCCGATCGCGGGGGTCTTCTTTTCTCTGGAAATCATCCTGGGCGAACTCCGGCTTGGCGACTTGGGCAGCGTGGTCATCTCGGCGGTCACGGCCAGTGTGGTGGCCAGGACGTTCCTGGGCGATCAACCAGCGTTCGTCCTGCCGCCCTACGCCCTAAACAGTGCTTGGGAGCTGATCTTCTACCTTATCCTGGGTGTCTTGGCGGCCGTCGTGGGTGTGCTGTTCATCAAGATGCTGTATGCCTTCGAAGATCTGTTCGACGGCTGGCGGTTCCCCATGGCCCTCAAGCCGGCAGTCGGCGCGCTGTTGTTGGGGGTTACCGGCGTGGGTTATCCTGTGATCCTGGCGGGGCTCGAGAAAGCCGGCGGCGCTCAGGGGATCTCGGCTGCAAGTCTGGCCAACGGCTACCCCCGAATCTTTGGCACCGGCTTCGACAGCATCGAATCGGCCCTGAATGGCAACATGCTTATCAGCCTGATGTTGGCCCTGGTGCTCTTGAAGCTTCTGGCCACATCGCTCACCCTCGGATCAGGCAACTCAGGGGGTGTGTTCGCCCCTGGGCTGTTTTCGGGGGCGATGCTGGGCGGGGCCTTTGGCGAATTTGTGACGCGAGTCTTCCCCGGGATCGCCGCGGGGTCGGGATCCTACGCCACCGTGGGCATGGCGGCGGTGTTTGCCGCCGCGGCGCGCGCCCCGCTCACAGCCGTCCTGATTGTCTTCGAGATGACGAACGACTATCACATCATTCTGCCGCTGATGGTGGCCGTGGTCGTCTCGACGGCCATTGCTCAGCATGTCCATCCCGAATCGATCTATACCCTTAAACTCATTCGGCGCGGCATTCGCCTGGCGCGCGGCCGTGATGTGGATGTGATGGACTCGGTTAAGGTCGAAGAAATCATGCGCCCCAATCCGGTGACGGTATACTCCAGCATGCCGGCGAGCGCGCTGGGGGACCTGTTCCTTCAAACCAACAGTCACGGTTTCCCGGTCGTCGACCGCTCTGGCCGCTTGAAGGGCATCGTCTCCCTGACGGACTTGCGGAGCGCCACCGAATCCGGCCCCAAGCGGAAGACGTTGAAGGTGAAAGATGTGGCCAACCAAAACCTGGTGGTCACCTATCCCGATGAAAGTGTGCGCATGGCTCTGCGCAGGATGGCCCCGCGGGATTTGTCGAGGCTGCCGGTGGTGTCGCGGGAAGACCCGACCCAACTTCTGGGCATCGTGAGGCGCAACGATGTGATCCGCGCCTATGAAATCGGCACGCTGAGGCGAACTGAGGCGGAACCCGGCTCGGAATTGACGCGCTTCCCCGGTGCACAGGCCGCCCAATTCCAGGTTCACGCAGGCGCTGCAGCGGCCGGGAAGCCCCTCAAAGACGCCGGCCTGCCTCGGGAGTGTGTGGTCATCAGCATTTCGCGAGATGGGGAGCTGTTGATCCCACATGGGGACACCTGCTTGATGCCGAAGGATCAAGTCACTGTGCTCTTGAAGGGGTGTGAGCCATCCAGCCTGGTGCGACTACTGGAGGAGGAAGAACAGAAGACGACGGACTAACGGAGCCATGCCGTAGGTCACGCGTGGATTGACTTAGGTCGAATGGCTGTCTATACTGTAAATGTCTGATAACCCAGTGTGAGGTGGTGCAACATGCGAGGGTACCAGCGATGAGGGTATTCGACCCAAATGGATTGATGCGGCCGAATTGAGGCACGGGGCTGAACGAGCCCGCGTGCCTTTTTGTTTCCTATGAGCAATGACGAGGAGCAGCGATGGATTATGGGATGATCGGGAAGATCGAGAAGGCCAAGCGGTACGCTGAAGAGCGAGAGCGCATACGGTTCGATGCGTTCCACGCGACGTTTGATGGGGAGAACAACCCGCATACGGTGCAGTTCGAAGGCGGCAACTGGACGTGCGATTGCGATTTCTTCACCACGCGCGGCGTGTGCAGCCACACCATGGCGCTCGAAAGGGTTCTCGAGGGCATGCTCCCGGCGGTGGTAGAAGTCAGCTAGAATCACCACATTCGTTTCAGCAGCCGGGCCATCGTTGGCCCGGCTTTTTGATTCCGCCTGCGTGGTAGAATGGCGCCGTGGCGGGGTGACATCGACCCCGCCGTCTTCATGGAGGCCAATTTGAGACGTTGGCAGTTCTGGGTGGGGCTCGTCATCAGTGCCCTTTTCCTTTGGCTCGCCCTAAGGGGCCTGAAGCTTGGCGATGTCTGGGCCTCGTTGAGGGAAGCCAATTATTGGTGGATTTTGCCCGGAATTGCCGTGTACTTTTTGGCGGTTTTGGCACGGGCTTGGCGCTGGCATTACCTGCTCCGGCCCGTGAAACCTATTTCAACGGCAAGCATGTTCCCCGTGGTTGCCATCGGCTACATGGGCAACAACGTGTACCCTGCCCGAGCGGGCGAGGTGCTTAGAGCGTATGTCCTGCGACGGCGAGAAGGCGTCTCCATGTCGGCATCCCTGGCAACGATTATCGTCGAAAGGGCATTCGACGGGGTCGTTATGCTGGCATTCATCTTCCTCAATCTGCCGGAGCTGGCGCGTGTCACGTCGGCAGCGGGTGTGGCGTCCAGCTTGAGAACAATCGCTGTTTTGGGGGCGGTGGTGTTCTTGGCGGCCGTGATCCTGTTCTTGGTCATGGCGGTTTTCCCCACGCACGCAGAGCGAACAATAGAAGTGATCCTCAAGCGCGTCGCCCCGGAGTCGATCCATGATCGGGTCATGGCTCTCGTCAGCCGGTTCATCAGTGGCTTGGCAGCCCTCCGATCTCCTGGGGATGTCGCCATGGTCTTGGTGACCTCAGTCGTGATTTGGTTGTTGGAAACCGGAAAGTACTGGTTTGTGATGCACGCTTTTCCGTTCAGCGTGAGCTTCTTCGCTCTGATGCTGATGAATGGTATCGTCAACCTTGCCACAACCATTCCCTCGGCGCCTGGCTATGTCGGCACCTTTGACGCACCGGGGATCGCTGTGCTGGGTGCCTATGGCATCCCCACGGCAACCGCCGCCGGGTACACCCTTGTCTTGCATGCCGCACTTTGGTTGCCGATCACGCTCCTGGGGGCCTTCTACTTTCGCGCGAAAGCCTGAACTGGGATCGTCTGCGCGCCGAGATGTCGCGTGAGGGTTTGGCGTGAAAGTCGCCATCGTTGGAGCCGGCGCCGGAGGCCTTTCCGCCGCCTACGACCTGAGACGCGCCGGCCATGAAGTGACCATCATCGAAGCCTCTGATCACGTCGGTGGGCTGGCCTCCGGGTTCAAGATCCCACGCTGGGATTGGTCGGTCGAACGTTATTACCACCACTGGTTCGCCAGCGACAAACATATCCTGGCTCTGATCGAAGAGCTCGGCTGGAGCGACCGGGCCTTCTTTCCCTGGCCAATCACCGGTGCCTACCACGAAGGCCGCTTTTTCCCTCTTGATGGCCCACTGTCCCTCATCGCCCCCCGCCTTCCCTGGCTGGATCGCATGCCGGGGGCGGGCACGCTATCCCGCGGTCTGCACGTCCTCCGGTTTCCTGGCTTGACATGGGGGGACAAGATCCGCTTCGGTTTGGCCTCGATCTACCTGCTGTTGTCCCGCGACTGGCACGGTTTCGAGAAAGTCACCGCCCACGAATGGTTGCGCAAATGGATGGGTCCCCATGGCTACGAAGTGCTGTGGGAGCCGCTTCTGGTGGGCAAATTCGGACCCTACTTCAAACAGGTCAACATGGCCTGGTTCTGGGCCCGGGTTAAGGCACGAACGCCTCGCCTGGGCACATTTGAGGGCGGGTTCCAGGCCTTCATGGATGCGTTTGCGGGAGAACTCGAATCAATGGGCGTTGATTTTCGATATCGGACGCCCGTGGAGCGAATTTCACCGGGCGCCAATGGGGGCGTTGTCCTGGACGTGCCTGATGAGACGATCTCGGCTGATCAATGTCTGGTGACAACCTCGCCGGGCCTCCTGGCGAAACTGGCGCCGGACCTGCCGGAGGACTACCTGCAGCAGCTCCTTTCGATGAATTCGCTCGGAGCCGTTGTTCTCGTGATTGCCCTGACGCACCGCCTGTCGGAGTCAGGCATCTATTGGCACAACCTGCCCAAGTCATCCGGCTTTCCCTTCCTGGCGCTGGTCGAACACACGAATTTTCTTTCGCCGCGCTTCTTTGGCGGGGACCACATTATCTACTGCGGCGACTATCTTAAGCCGGACCACGAGTACTTCAGCCTGACAAAAGAGGAGCTGTTGGAGCGCTTCGAGCCCGCGTTGTCCAAGGTCAACCCTGAATTCACGTCGGATTGGATTCGAGAGGCATGGCTTTTCAGGACTCCTTACGCGCAGCCCGTTCCGCCTGTCAATCATTCCCGCGCCATCCCCGACTTGCAGACACCCATCAGTGGCCTTTGGTTGGCGAGCATGAGCCAGGTGTACCCTTGGGATCGGGGCACGAACTTCGCGGTGGAGATTGGCCGCCGGGCGGCATCCCAAATCATGGCCAGCTCGGATCGCTTGCAGGCATGATTTGGTGCGCCGGGCTGGTAGCGGAATGGTATCCTTAATGGCTGTGGCCAGCGTCTGAAAAGGCGCTCGCCAGCACCCACGGTAGGAGCTAGACGGCGACACAGCCGAGCATCGGAGGAGACACTATGGCCAGCATCAGAGACGCGCTCCGCGCATATGCCCCAGAGCTTGATTTGGAAGCACCGGTTACAACCGACGAGGTCGTCTCACATCTTGCAGAGAAGACCGGGTTGGAAAAGGATGTGATCACGCAGGTCATTGGAGCGCTGCCAGATATGGCCTTCTGGTTCCTGGTGCGTGGCCGGCCGATTGAACTCCAGGGGATCGGCCATCTCAAACCGGCGATCGGGCTGGGTGGCGCCATCCGCGCCGAGATGGATACCGACGAGGCGTTGGTCGCCAGGATGAGCGAATCCGATGCCTACCGCGCTGGTATCAGAAGAAGAGAGAGCATCGGCGTGCCCTTGACGCGCCTTGCTCAGATGTGGAATTCAAGCCACCCCAGCGACCCCGTCACTGACCTGGACGCGTTCGCCGTACGTAGAAGTTAGATACCGCAATCAGCCTTGCCATCTGGGGGAGGCTGGCACTTCAATTGCCCAGGAGAGAGAATGACAGACCCCAGAGTAGATCGACATGCGCAGGTGCTGGTGGACTACTGTGTCAAAGTTGCGCCAGGAGATCGAGTCCTTATCGAGGCCGAGCCCACCGCCGAGCCACTGGTGCGGGCCGTTTTCGAGAGAATCCTCAGGGCCGGTGGCCACCCTCAGCTGGCGGTTTCCCTTTCAGGGATGCAGACCTACTCGGGGATCGATGATCTTTTCATGGCTCATGCCAACGAAGAGCAGCTCGAGTTTGTGCCTCCTTTCTTGCTGGAGGCCTATGAGCACTTTGAAGGCCGCATTCGGATCCACTCCCAGGCCAACACACGTGCCCTGACGCACGCCGATCCAAAGCGGATGGCCAAGCGACTGGCAGCCGTCAAACCCATTCTGAAGGCACAATTCGGGCGCGGTGGAGCAGGAGATTTCAAGTGGGTCACCACCCTCCACCCCACCGAGGCGTATGCGCAGGATGCCGAACTCAGCCTGCCCGAGTATGAGGATTTCGTCTATCAGGCCTGCCATGTCGCCGGCGATGATGACCCCGTCGCCTACTGGATCGGCGTTCAGAAGGAGCAGGAACGGGCGATCAAGGCGATTGAGGGCCATGATCAGGTTCATTTGCAGGGCCCCAACTGTGATCTGCGACTCTCAATCAAGGGTCGCATGTTCAAGAACGCCGACGGCACGTGCAACATGCCGGATGGGGAGGTGTATACGGGGCCGGTTGAGGATTCGGTCGACGGCTGGGTCAACTTCACCTATCCTGCCATTCGTTTGGGCCACGAGGTCAGCGGCATCAAACTGAAATTCGAGGCGGGAAAGGTGGTCGAGGCTTCCGCCGCCAAGAATCAAGCGTTCCTCATGGAGAGCATCAACACCGATCCCGGCGCCAGCTATGTAGGCGAATTCGCGATCGGCACCAACTACGGGATCCAGCGTCACACAGGCAATATCCTGTTCGACGAGAAGATTGGGGGAAGTTTTCATATGGCGCTGGGCTCCGGCTATCCGGAGACCGGAAGCAAGAACGACAGCGCCATTCACTGGGACATGATTTGCGATATGAAGAAGGATTCGCAAATCAGCGTGGATGGTAACGTGATCTACAAGGATGGTCGCTTCACCTTCTAGGATGGAAACTCCGCCCTTGACGGATCGCCTGCGCAAGCCGCTGTGGGCCCTCTTGGGCTTGGTTGGCCTGGGAGTCGCGTTGGCGGCCTGTGCGCAGGCAGCAACCCCTGCCGTCTCGACGACTCCCACAACCCCAGTTCAAAGAATCACCGCCACCCCGCCGCCTTCGGCGACGCCCTATCACACGCCTACAGATCTTCCCCCATCTTCAGCGAACCGTCCACCGCTGCCGCTTCCTACCGAGACAAGCCGATTCTTTGCCGGGAGCGGCGTGTGCAGCAGCTGTCACCGTGATCAGAGCGACAGTTCCGGCCAGGACGTTTCCATTGATCGGCAGTGGGCATTGTCCAGCATGGCTAACTCGGCGAGGAACCCATTTTGGCAGGCGGCCTTGAGCGCCGAGATCGTAAAGGCACCTGAACAGAGTGAAAGCATACAGTCCTTCTGCAGCACCTGTCACATGCCTATGGCCAAGTACACAGCCAACGTGTTCAACACGCCAGCAAGGGTGCTGGGGGATGGGTTTGTCAACCCTAACAACCCACTCAATGGGTTGGCGATGGACGGCGTCTCATGCAGTCTTTGCCATCAGATTGGTCAAAATGGTCTGGGGACGGAGGATAGTTACAGCGGAGGCTTTGTGATCGATGCGGAGGCGCCGCCAGGTTCTCGGCCGGCGTTCGGACCGTATCGGACCGATCCTGATCTGTCGGAAATCATGGCGCGTGCGTCTGGTTTCGTCCCCATCACATCGGATCACATTGGCCAATCCGATCTTTGTGCCACCTGTCATGAGGTGGTGCTGCAGCTTGACGGGACGCCCAGCGAGGCATCACCCCTGACGCTCCAGGCGACCTACCTTGAGTGGCTGCAGAGTGACATGCGATACGCGCAAAGCTGCCAGACCTGCCATATGCCGGAAGTGACGTCGGGAGCCTACGTGGCGGCACAGAGCCGGCAGCCGCGAAGCCCATTCCGTCAGCACACCTTCCTGGGCGGCAATGTGGCCTTGCTCGACATCTTCGCTCGCCATGGGTCTGAGATGGGTGTCGGGTATCTTTTGGAAGACATCCCAGCTGCCCAGGCCGCCCAACGCGAGTTCATGCAAACGCAGGCGGCGGAAGCGAGCATTGCCTCACTCCGGCAGGTCGGCGCGCGGTTGGAGATCACGGTCGCTGTACGCGTCAAGACCGGGCATAAATTCCCCACCGGGTTCCCCTCCCGCCGGGCATGGATCCACCTCACGGTCGTGGACGCCGCCGGCTCGACGGTCTTCGAATCCGGGTCGGTAGCCCAAGATGGCACGATCGTGGGCGACGACCAGGATCAGGGAGACGGGAGTTTTGAGCCCCACTACCGGATCATCGACAGCCAGGAGAAGGTTCAAGTTTACGAAGCCGTGCTCGGATCTCCCTCCGGAAGTGCCACGACTCGCCTGACCCAGGCGTCCCGGTGGTTAAAGGACAATCGATTGCTCCCCGAAGGGTTTGACACCGGCGCCAGCGACGACGCCACGGCTGTGATCGGCCGGGCGGCGGAGGACGGTGACTTTGAGGGCGGCGGCGATGTTGTCCAGTACAACGTTCCCCTGGCTGCATCGCAAGGTCCCTACAACGTAACAGTGGAGCTGCTCTACCAGTCCGTCTCCCCCGCCTGGATCCAGGCTCTGAAGGACGTGCCTACGGCAGAAGTGGAGCGCTTGATCGGATACGTTTCGGATGTTCCCCAGGAATCCCTTCTCATCAGCCGAAGTGAAGAAGTCTCGCCCTAGCATCGCTTAGTATGGTGTCAGTCGTTGATCGCATCCCAGGGAGGCCGCATGGAACAGGGTGCCGTTATCGTCACCGGAGCATCGCGCGGGCTGGGTGCAGCCGCTGCCCGCGCCTTGGCCAGTTTTGGGACGCCGGTGGTGATCGGAGCACGTACGGCTTCCGATTTGGAAGCCGTGGCCAGTGACATTCGCGCCCGAGACGGGAGAGCAGTGGCGGTCGTCGGCGACGTCACCGATGAGTCCGTCCGCGCCAAGTTGGTTGAGACGGCAGTGCAGCAATTTGGCCGCCTTCAAGGCCTGGTCAACAATGCCGCCATGCTTCAGCCCATCGCGCCGTTGGACCAAGCTGAGTCCGATGCGTGGGAGGCGCATTTTCAACTGAACCTCATTGCGCCGGTGCTGCTCACAAAGTTGGCGTTGGAATCCCTCAGGGAGGCCGAAGGGCGCGTGATCAACGTTTCCAGTGGTGCGGCGCTGCACGTCACGCCGGGCTGGGGTGCCTATGACCTGTCAAAGGCAGCTCTCAATCACTTCACGCGGCAGCTGGCAGCGGAAGAGCCCAATCTGGTCAGCGTCGCTTTGCGACCGGGGGTGGTGGATACCGAGATGCAGGCCGAGATCCGCTCCCAGGGCCGGAAGGCGATGCCACCTGAGTCGTATGCTCGCTTTGTGCGCTCATTCGAGGCAGGTGAGCTCCTCCCGCCGGAGAAGCCAGGAAGAGCCCTGGCCATGCTGGCGCTCTGGGCGCCGCAATCCATGTCGGGCGAGTACGTAAGCTGGGACGACCCGCGCGTCGAGGCCCTGGCAGCCAACATTCCCTAGTCATCTACACAGCCCTACTCGAACGCTCCATGGAAGAACCGCGCCAGCTTCTGAAGGACGGCCTCCCTTGGGCCGGCGCAGACGTCTTTGTGAAATCGTTCACAAATAGACCCAGCCCGTTTTGTGGGTCGGCCAAACCCTGCCTTGGACGCCATGCATCGCGGTAGGATTGGTGTGCCAAAGGATCACGGTGGGGAGAGGAATTGAGGGAGCCGTGGAGGCGCAGACTCGACCGGAGATGAGCATCTATCGTGAGTGAGCCGACTCGCCTGGAATCTGCCCAGGCTGTGCGCGACTTCCGGAGTGCACGCCAGCGGGCGAGCCTACAGCGTGTTATGGCTCGTCTGACAGGCCGTCCTGCCGAACTGCTTTCCTTTGATCAGGTTCGGGAGACGTTGCGCGGCACGTCAACGCTCCCCAGAGGGTTGCAGGAAATCCCGGTAGACGCCATTGTGGGCAGCGTGGGCCGATACACAGACTTCACGCGCTCCTTCCTGCCCCTGAGCGATTCTCAAGGGGAGCGGTGGGCACGGGTGAAGGCCATCGCCGAAGGACAGACGGGCCTGCCGCCGATCGAGGTCTACAAGATCGGCGAGGCGTATTTTGTGCGCGATGGGCACCACCGCGTGTCGGTGGCCCGAGATGTGGGGGCCAAAGCGATCGAGGCTTATGTTACGGAAGTCGAAGTCAAGATCCCGCTTTCCCCCGACGCAAGCCCTGAGGATTTGATTCTCAAGGCAGAGTATGCTGGCTTCTTGGAGCGCACGCGATTGGACGTTGTCCGGCCCGAAGCCGATTTGAGCGTGACCGAAGCCGGGAAGTACCCGTTGTTGGAAGAGCACATCGCCGTCCACCGCCACTTCATGGGGCTCGAGCTCCAACGCGAGGTCCCCTTCGCTGAAGCGGTCGGCCACTGGTATGACCAGGTCTACCTGCCGGTGGTGTCCGTCATTCATGCCCAGGGGTTGCTTCGGGATTTCCCCGGCAGAACCGAAACCGATTTGTATCTATGGGTCATGGAACATCGCGCCGAACTGGAGGCGTCTCTGGGTTGGACCATCGACCCGGATCAGGCGGCGGCGCACCTTGCAGCAGAGCATAGCCCGCGCGCCGGAAGAGTGGCTGAGCGTTTGAGTGAGAAGCTGTTTTCATCCGTGATCCCCGAAGAATTGAGCGCCGGTCCTCCGCCGGGCGAATGGCGTCGGCAGCGGGAGAGACTGGGGGACGATGATCGGTTGTTCGACGATATCCTCGTGCCCCTGCGTCATGATGCCATGGGATGGGAAGCCCTGAATCAGGGGATTGAGGTAGCCCGGCGCGAGACAGCACGCATCTTGGGGCTGCATTTGATCGCGCGCCCTGAGGATGCCGACACGGACAGTGTGCGCTCGCTGGCGGCGGAGTTCGAGCGTCGATGCAGTGAAGCTGGGGTGGAGAGCGGTCTGGCGATCGATGTCGGGCCGGCGGCGCGCAAGATCTGTGAGCGTGCAGCGTGGACGGACTTGATCGTGATCAGCCTGGCGCACCCGCCGGCGCCGCAGGGGGTAGCGCGGCTGGCGTCGGGATTCCGCAAACTGGTCCGCCGCTGTCCCCGGCCGGTGCTGGCCGTACCCCGCACTGCGTCAGGAGTAGGCAAGATCCTGCTGGCCTATGATGGAAGCCCCAAGGCCCGCGAGGCGCTCTATGTGGCGGCGTACATGGGGTCAGCTTGGAGAGCGGATTTGGGCCTGGTCGTCGTCGATGATAAAGAGCAAGACAACCGGCCCGCCCTCGAGGATGCCATGCGCTACTTGGAAGACCGCGGTCTTGAGGCGACCGAGATGAGCGTGAGAGGCGAGGCCGCCGAGAGCATTCTGGCATCGGCGGAGGCGTTCGGCGCCGACTTGATCGCAATGGGCGGCTATGGTGCTAATCCGATGGTTGAAGTCGCATTGGGCAGCGTCGTAGATGAGGTCCTCAGGCGGTCAGATGTCCCTGTGCTGCTGTGCCGTTGACGGGGCCGCGTCCGCTCATGCGCCTCTTATGGAGATTGGGCATAATGTACATCCCACGCGGCAGTTAGTTGGAGGAGCGACAAGCAGCTGAAATGCACGTAATACAGGTGGAAGATCTGACCCGGAAGTATGGGGACACGACGGCTGTCGACGGGATCAACTTCAATGTTGAGTCCGGCGAAATCTTCGGCTTTCTGGGTCCCAATGGCGCGGGCAAGACGACCACCATCCATATGTTGACAACCCTGCTCCGGCCGACGTCTGGAAAGGCAATCATCGATGGCCATGACATCCAGAGGGACCGACGCGGGGTGCGGCGCAATATAGGTCTGGTCTTCCAGGAACCCAGCTTGGACGAACAACTGACGGCGCGTGAGAATCTGCGCTTTCACGCCATGCTGTATGGCATGCCGGCGGCGACATTTGCTGAACGGTCCCAATCCTTGCTCGGCTTGGTCGAGCTGGAGGCGAGGGCTGATGCCTTGGTGGAAACGTTCTCTGGAGGGATGAAGCGCCGACTCGAGGTGGCTCGGGGCCTGCTTCACGCCCCAAAGGTCCTGTTCTTGGACGAACCGACGCTCGGCCTCGATCCCCAAACACGGCGGCTCATTTGGGATTACCTTCGCCAGCTCAGGGATACGGAGGGAATCACCGTTTTCATGACTACCCATTACATGGATGAAGCCGAGGGCTGCGACCGGGTGGCGGTGATCGACATGGGTCAGATCGTTGCCATAGACGATCCACGATCTTTAAAGAATCTTGTGGGCGGAGATGTGGTGTCGATTGAAACGCCACACGCGTCAAGCGCTGTGGAAAGGCTGGGGGCGATGGATTCTCTCGAACCCCGAATGGGACCGGACGGGGAAGTGATCGTGGAAGTGCCCCAGGCCGAGACCGTCTTGGCCAGTCTGATGGCGGAACTCAACGCCGAGCCCAATCCCATTGACGTTCGCAGTGTCAGCCTCCGACGTCCCACCTTGGAGGATGTGTTCATCAAGCTCACGGGCAGGGCGATCCGAGACCCTGAGAACGCGCAAGATGACAGCAGACGACGCCGGCGGCGGCGAAGAGGCTGAGGTAGGCAAAGCCCATGTTAGCAGAGCTCAAGGCGATTTATACGATTTGGAGCAGAGATATGCTCCGTTTTCGGCGAGACCGATCCCGCTTGGCCTCGTCCATAGGTCAACCCCTGATCTTCCTGCTCTTGTTCGGCGCAGGCTTTTCGCCATCGATGAGCAACATCGGCGGTGGTCAGATTGACTTCACCAGCTTCTTCTTTCCCGGGATACTGGCCATGACGGTCCTGTTCACAGCTGTCTACTCGGCTGTATCTATCGTATGGGACCGCCAATTCGGATTTCTGAAAGAGGTGCAAGTCACCCCTGCTTCCAGCTTTTCCGTGGCCTTGGGCAAAGTCGCCGGCGGCACGACAGTGGCGGTGCTGCAAGGGGTCGTCATGCTGATCCTTGCTCCCATCCTTGGCTTGCGCCTGAACCTGGGCCAAATCATCAGCCTGTTTGGGCTGATGCTGCTCTTGGCTGCCATGTTGACATCCCTTGGATTGCTCCTCGCCGCGCGGCAGCGCTCGATGGAGGGCTTCCATATGGTGATGAATTTCGTTCTCCTGCCCCTGTTCTTTCTCTCCGGGGCATTCTTTCCACTCCAGGGTGTGCCTGTCTGGATGCGGTTGCTGGCTGCCATCGACCCGGTGACATATGGCATCGATCCTCTGCGCTCGACCCTGCTGCAGTCGAGTGTGCCAAGTGCTGCTCTCCAGTCGATCACCCTCCATCCCGTGGCAACCAACGTCTTGGTGATGCTCCTGTTTGGCTTGGCTTTCCTGCTGCCGGGGGTCTGGCTGTTCAGCCGTCAGGACTAGACAGCGGATAGGGCAACCCTGGCCTGTGCCTCGGCCAGATTCGCCCGTTGAGATTTGGTTGAGGGGTTGTCCGTATAGTTGTAGGGGGAGTAGGTTCTGCCGGAGGGAGGCCCGTTTCGGGTCTCTTTTGCGTTGTTAAGTGAAAGTTGACCCGGCGGACGTCCGGTTTTCCGGATGGGGGCAATCATGGTTGTTGTACATGAGGGGTTTGATGCGCAGCTTGTGGTCCAAAGTGAATACGCTGCGGGGGCGCTTGATGGCCCTCGTGTTCCTGGGTCTGTTGCCGTTCTTGGGCGTCATCTTGGTGCTTACCGTCAACCAACGGCGAGCCGGAGTAGCCCAAGCCACAGACAATGCCCTCGGTCTGGCCGGATTGGCAGCATTCGACCAGGAGCGTCAGATAGAGCAGGTTCACGAGCTGCTGACGGTTATTTCGCAGCTGCCAGAGGCGAAGCCGGGATCTGGAGAGGCGTGTCAACATGTCCTCTCCAACCTGGCCAGCGCCTACAACTCGGTGGCCAACATCGGCGTCATCGATATGAACGGGGATCTTGTCTGTAGCGCCTTGAGCGTCTCCGGCCCAGTCAATCTTGCGGATCGGGAATACTTCCAAAGGACGCTGAACACGCGTTCCTTCAGCGCCGGCGAGTACCAGAGTGGCCGCGTGACCGGCATTGCCAGCATCAACTTCGGTCTACCACTCTATGGTCCTCAGGGGGCAATACAGGGCGTGGTGTTCGCTGCCCTCGATCTAGAGAGCATGAATGCCCTGGCTGCCCAAGCCGTCCTGCCAGAGGGAAGCAGTCTGATCTTGGTCGATAACACTGGCACGGTCTTGGTGCATTTTCCCCAATCCGAGGGCTGGATCGGTCGGTCCATCGGGGACTCCCAGCTGTTCCAGGTGATCAAGAACGCCAGACCGCAGACCACGGCCCAGCTCGCCGATCCAGATGGTACGGCGCGTCTGTACGGCATCACCCAGCTGGAGGACGGCAGCGCCAGAGCGGCCTATGTGGCAGTCGGCATCCCTACGTCTTCCGCACTGGCCCTGGCGAACCAGACCCTGGCCCGGGGATTGCTCTGGTTGGCGTTGGCGACGCTGGGCGGGCTGGTTCTGGCTTATCTGGGCGGTGAAGCCTTCGTGCTTAAGCGAGTTCGAAGGCTGCTGGACCGCACCCATGCGCTGGCTGAAGGTGACCTGACGTCGCGAGTCGGTGCCCCTTACGGCAAGGATGAGCTGGGCGAACTGGCAGGCGCGTTTGACCAAATGGCCAGCGCTCTGGAGGCCAGGGGCCGCGAACGTGATCAGAGCGTGTCTGCCCTGCAGGAGAGCGAAGGGCGCTTCCGGGCCTTGGTGGAAGAGTCATTGGCTGGGGTGTACATCATCCAAGGTGGAAAATTCCAATATGTGAACTCAGTCTTGGCTGCCACTTTCGGCTATGAGCCCGAAGAGCTGATCGGGCGATTGGGACCAGAAGACCTTACCGATCCGAGTGACAAGCAGCGGGTGGCCGACAATATACAGAGGCGGATTTCGGGTGAAGAACAGTCAATCCACTATGAATTCCAGGGCCTAACCAAGAGCGGGGGACGGATTGATGCCGAGGTTCTTGGTTCCGTACTCGAAATAGATGGATTCCGATCGGTCATTGGCACGTTGATCGATGTGACCGATAGGCGCCGCTCCCAGGCACAGATAGAACGCCAAGTCCGTCGCCTCAACGCTCTAAGAGCGATCGATATGGCCATCACCGCCAGTCTCGACCCCCGGGTGACCTTCAATGTGCTTCTGGATCAGGCAGTCTCGCAGCTGGAAGTTGATGCAGCGGCCATTCTGTACTACGACCCTCATGCTCGCACGCTGAATTACGCCGCCGGACGCGGATTCATCACAGATGCCCTTCAGCACACCTCGCTGCGGATCGGGGAGGGCTTCGCCGGGCAGGCGGCCCAAGATCGTAAGCTGCTCAGTGTCAAGGACCTGAATGCATCCGACGGCGAGTTCGGACGGTCTCCCCACCTCAAGGAAGAGGCTTTTGTCTCTTACTTCGCCGTGCCCTTGATTTCGAAGGGGAGCGTCCAGGGTGTGCTCGAAATTTTCAATCGGAGCGTCCTCGATCCAGCCCAGGAGTGGCTGGACTTCATGGAGGCCCTGGCCGGACAGGCGGCAATTGCCATTGATAATGCACAGATGTTCGACGCGCTCCACAAATCGAATCAAGATCTGATGGAAGCCTACGACACGACCCTCGAGGGCTGGTCGAAGGCGCTCGAGCTGCGCGACCGGGAAACGGAAGGCCACACACGCAGGGTGACCGAAGTCACCCTGCGCCTGGCCCAGATGGTCGGGGTCGACAGCGCCGAGCTGATCCACGTCCGGCGTGGCGCTTTGCTGCACGACATCGGCAAGATGGGGATTCCAGATGAAATCCTGCGCAAACCGGGGCCGCTGTCGGAAGAAGAATGGTCCATCATGCGGAAGCATCCGGTATACGCCTATGATCTGCTTTCCCCGATTGAGTATCTCCGCCCGGCACTGGGGATCCCGTACTGCCACCATGAGAAATGGGATGGCACGGGCTACCCCCGTCATTTGGAGGGGGAAGCGATCCCCGTTTCCGCCCGCATCTTTGCTGTCGTGGACGTGTGGGACGCACTTCGGTCCGATCGCCCCTATCGCCCAGCGTGGGAGGAAGAGCGGGTACGCGCCTATCTCGCCGAACAGAAGAGCAAGCACTTTGACCCCGGTATCTTGGATGCATTCCTGGACCTTGAAATCGATGTTCGGGAGACCTTCCAGCCGCCCAGTTCAAGCCACTGATGGGCGACCAGCCCACTCGAAAGGGTCTTTTCCTGCTCACCTCTGACATGTAAGAGTCCGTTCATATTCGGCAATAGGGGGTCAGGTATACTTGGGTCGCCGACGAGATCAGGTTGGCTTGAGCGACGAAAGGACAGGTGCCCTTGGTTCCAGTGGGGCACCGAACCCAAACGCCTGTTATTGCGTAATTGATCCAGGAAGCACTGCAGGGCCCATATTGCCGAAAGGACCCCGTATTGGATGGATCTAACGCCTCAAGCCGTGCCTGCGTGGTTGCGGCCCGATCAACTCCACACGCAATATCTGTTCACCGCAGACAGGCAAGTCCGAAGATCAATCAGGAGGAACAAGCCGTGAATCGACTCTCCACGCGCCGTATTGTCCGCAGCCTGGGGCTACCTTTGCTGGCGGCTGCGTTGTTGCTGAGCGCCTGCGGAGGCGCAGCCTCGCCGGCAGCGACCCAGCCTGCGGCCGGCACCGTGGCCCCCGCCGCAAGCATGACCGGCGGCACGCTCAACGTGGCGGCGAAGGCGATCGTGAATGTGGACCCCGCCCAGATATCGGCCGATTCCGAGATTCTGGTGGCCAATGCGGTCTACGATTATCTGGTCGACGTGGATGCCAACAACAAGATACAACCACGCTTGGCCACCGACTGGACCGTCAGCGATGATGGCCTCACTTACACTTTCAACCTTACCCACGACGCCAGTTTCCATGATGGGACGCCGCTGACAGCCAAGGATGTTGTATACACGTTCAATCGGCTGCGCGATCCGGATTCGGGATTCGCCACAGTCGATTTGTACAGCAACATCTCCGATATCCAGGCCGAAGGCGACTACAGTGTGGTGTTCACACTTAAGACCACCAATCCTTTCTTTCTTTTCGACCTCAGCGACAACCATGCGTTGGTTGTCAAGGATGGCACCACGGACTTCACGGATTTCAACGGATCTGGCCCGTTCACGGTGGTCAACTACACTCCCGAGGACCGGATTGAAATGGATGCCAGCAGCGGCTATTTTCAAAGTGGCTCGCCCAAGCTGGCCCATCTGAACATCGTCTTTTTCCAGGACACCTCGGCTGCGGTAGATGCTTTGCGTTCGGGAGATGTTGACACGGTTTTTGGATTGTCGGCGCCGCAGTACAAATCACTCCAGGGTGAGGCCGGCGTTCAGACCTATCTGACATCTACGAATGCCTTCCCTGTGGTCCGCCTGCGCGCCGACCAACCCCCGGGAGACGATCCGAGGGTTATTCAGGCAATGCGCATGGCGATCGATCGCCAGGCGATCTTCGATCTGGTTCAGCAGGGTCTTGGCGCCATGGGCAGGGATACTCCCATCGGGCCGATGTACCAAGAATTCTATGCCGAAGACATCCCGCTGCCCAAACACGACGTGGCTGGCGCCAAGAAGCTCTTGGCCGACGCTGGCTACCCCAATGGCCTGGATCTGACCCTGCGCCTGCCAGATGCCCAGAACTTCCCTGATCTGGCGGCCGTCTTGAAATCTCAGCTGGCCGAGGCGGGATTCAACATCGAAGTATCCGTCGAGCCGGAGAACGTCTACTACGGCAACAATGGCTGGCTGGAAGCCCCGTTCGGGATCACGGGTTGGGGGTCTCGACCCTACCCGCAGTTCTATATGGACGTCATGCTCACCTGCGGGGCGAAATGGAATGAGTCGCACTTCTGCGATCAAGAATTCGACAAGCAGGCTGAAATCGCCGGCACCTCCCTGGATCCCGCCGCGCAGGCGGCTGCCTACCACGAGATCCAGAAGATCCTGATCGAGCGGGGCCCGATCATCGTCCCGTTCTTCTTCCCTCAGTTGGCGGCGACGACTGACAAGGTCCAGGATTTCAATCTAAAACCCTTCTTCGGGCGGACTGATTTCCGGGCAGTGACTGTATCTCAGTAGTCATCAGCCGAGCATGCTCGAAGACGTCGCAGCATCCGCATCCACAGGCGCTGTTCCCAACCGGGAGCGGCGCCTGTGGCGCGCCTTGCGCCAGCTGTATGCGCAGTCGGCGTCTGCCTTTGGCACGACGGCTTTCCTGCTGTTTCTGCTGATCGCCGTGTTGGGCCCGTGGATTGCGCCCTACGGGTCGAATCAACAGATCGTAGCCGATGCTCGCCAGGCCCCGACGGCAGTTCATTGGTTTGGCACCGACAACCTTGGACGTGACGTCTTCAGCCGAGTCGTCCTCGGGGCACGGGATATTCTGTCGCTGGCTGGGTTGGGAACGTTGGCCGCGGTCGCTTTGGGGACGAGCCTGGGGCTCATCAGCGGATACCTCGGTCGGTTTTTCGACGAGGCCCTGATGCGATTCTTCGACAGTCTTCTGGCCATGCCGGCCCTGCTGCTGGCGCTGCTGCTTCTGGGCACTTTGGGGCCTTCACGGAACAGCGTGCTGATGGTGATCGTGGTGGTGTACACGCCGATCGTAGCGCGCGTCGTACGCAGTGTGGTGTTGGCGGTGAAGACGAAGGCCTTTGTTGAGGCGGCGCGCGTGCAGGGCGAGTCCCTGGCCGCAATCTTGTTCCGCGAGATTCTGCCGTCCACCCTACCGGCCCTGGCGGTTGAGGCCTCTCTGCGATTTTCGTATGCGATCTTCTTGGTGGCATCACTCGGGTTTCTTGGTGTCGGGGTGCAGCCTCCCAGCCCGGACTGGGGGTTGATGGTCAAGGAGGCGCGAAGCTATGTTGATCAGGCTCCCTGGGCCCTCTACTTTCCAGCCGGAGCGATTGCCCTGGCTGTCATCGGCGTCAATCTGATGTCCGATGGCTTGAAACGCGTGTTGCAGGCCGAGGGCTGAATCCGTGACCGATGCCCCGGCACGACCCCCTGAGCCCGTGCTCAAAATCGAGAACCTGACAGTTGGCTACCGTTCCGAGTCCGGCTGGCGGGAAGCTGTCCGGGGCGTCTCATTGGAGCTCACCCCCGGGCAGACCTATGGTTTGGTCGGTGAGAGTGGGTCCGGCAAAACGACCTTGGCCCTGGCCGTCATGAACTATCTTCCCCGCGGCGGCCAGGTGCGGAGCGGGCGGATTGTGTTCGATGGCCAGGATCTCCAGATGCTCGGCGCAAGCGAAATGCAGCGCATCTGGGGCAGCCAGATGGCGATGGTGCCCCAGGATCCGCTGTCCTCTCTTAATCCGTCGCTTCGAATTGGAGACCAGCTTTCTGAGCCCTTGAAGCAGCACCTTGGGATGGCCGGCCAGGAAGCCAAAGGGCGGATCAGGGAGCTCCTGGAGATGGTCGAGATCGGTGATCCGGACCGGGTTGCCGAGAGCTACCCGCACCAGATAAGCGGCGGGATGCAACAGCGGGTGATGATCGCCATGGCTCTGAGCACAGAGCCGCGGTTGTTGGTGCTGGATGAACCCACGACCAGCCTTGATGCCACCACCCAAGCCACGATCCTTGACTTGGTGCGGAACCTGATGCATGTGCGCCGGGCGACCGTCCTCTACGTAACCCACAACCTTGGCGTCGTGGCGAAGATCTGCGACAGGGTGGCGGTGATGTACGCTGGCGAACTGGTAGAGGATGCACCCACTGGTGATATCTATCGTCAGCCGTTGTTCCCGTACACACAGGGGCTCTGGGATAGTGTCCCGCGCTTGGGAGAAAACAAGCGTCACGTGCGCCTCCGCCCGATCCAAGGGCGAATTCCCTCTCTCGAAGATTTGCCTGAAGGCTGCGTTTTCCGCCCTCGCTGCCCGGTGGCGATCGATCAGTGTCGCACGCAGCCTCCCATCTTCGAACCTGACCCACAACGAAAGACTCGCTGCTTCCGATGGCAGGCGATCGCAAGCGGCCAGATCGATGCCGCGCAGCCCGTTCCGGAGGACCAGGCGGCAGAGGCCGGAGACGCCACTGTCAGCCAGGTGCTCTCGATTGAGGATCTCAAGGTCCACTTCGCGCCCAGGCAGTCGATCGCTGATTGGCTGCAGCGGAAGCCGCTGAAGATGATCAAGGCGTTGGATGGGGTCAGCCTCAACCTGAACTCGGGGCGCACATTGGGTTTGGTCGGTGAGAGCGGCAGCGGCAAGACCACCCTGGCTCGCGCCGTGCTGGGTCTCACGCCGCCAACTTCGGGAGATATGCGCCTGTTCAATGCGCCTCTGGCGCCTCGCCTGTCGGACAGGCCGAGGTCAAGCCTCAGCCGACTTCAGATCGTGTTTCAGAATCCACAGGAAGCGCTCAATCCCTACCTGACGGTTGAGCAAACCCTTTCCCAGCCGCTGAAGAAGCTCCGCCATCTGTCGCCGGATGAAGTGCGCCACGCCGTCGATGACTTGCTTATTGCGGTTGAGCTTCAGCCAGAATACCGTTTTCGCCTTCCCGCCCAACTGAGCGGTGGAGAGAAGCAGCGGGTCGCCATCGCCAGGGCGTTTGCTGCCCAACCCGACCTCCTGGTCGCCGACGAGCCGATTACGTCCCTGGACGTGTCAGTGCAGGCCTCGATCTTGAACGTTCTGCACGAACTCCAACTGGAGAGGCAAACCGGCTACCTGTTCATTTCGCACAACCTGGCAGTGGTCGGATTCCTGTCGGATTGGGTGGCCGTCATTTATTTGGGCGAGCTGATGGAGGTTGGCCAAGCGGACGTTATCTTCGATCCCCCCTACCACCCCTACACTGAGGCCCTGCTTTCGGCCATCCCCTTGATTGACCCCGCCGCGCAACAGGAGCAAATTCGGCTGGAGGGAGATGTGCCCAGCCCTGCCGACCGGCCGACAGGATGCCCTTTTCACACACGCTGCCCTCGGTTTTTGGGCGACATCTGCGTCAACCAACGACCTCCTTGGCACGCGACGTCGCAGGGCAAAAGCTACTTCTGTCACATTCCCCCTGAAGAACTGGAAGGGGAGCAGCACAAGGTGTTTTCGTTTTCCGGCCAAGGCAAGTCGGACCCAGGATCATGATTCGCTTTATCCTGCGCCGCCTGGGTTTCTTGCTGCTGACCGTCATCTTGACGTCGATCATTGTCTTCGTCATCACGCAGCTGCTTCCAGGTGATGTGGCACGGGTGATCCTGGGGCGCGAAGCTGGGGAAGCGGCCCTTCAAGCGCTGCGGCATCAACTGGGCTTGGATCAGCCGCTGGTGGTGCAGTACGCACGCTGGTTGGGGCATTTTATGACCGGAGACTGGGGAACGTCGTACAGCACCAAGGCAGAGATCTTCCCGCTGGTGATGGGAAGGCTGCGCAATTCGATCATGCTGGCGGCGATGATTATGGTGCTGGCCATCCCGACAGCGGTGGTCCTGGGTGTCATCGCTGGGCTCAATGAAGGCCGCTGGATTGACAATCTGATCAGCGTCAGCGCGCTATCGGTTGTCGGCCTGCCGGAATTCGTGACGGGCTTGGTGTTGATCCAGATGTTCGCGTTTTGGCTGCACTGGTTTCCGGCCAATTCGTCGATACGTGTCGGCACCGGATTTGTGGAGGCGCTGCCGCGTTTGATCTTGCCCGCCGTGACCGCAGTGCTGGTCCTCCTGGCATACATCGCCCGGCTCACGCGTGCCGGGGTGATCGAGGAGCTTAAGAAACCCTACGTCAGGACGGCCGTGCTCAAGGGATTGCCGGGGCGGACGGTGACCGTCAAACACGTGATGCGCAACGCTTTGCTGCCGACGATCACGGTGATCGCGATCAGCTTTGGCTGGATGATCAGCGGTCTAATCGTGATTGAAAATGTCTTCAACTATCCGGGGCTCGGCCGGTTGATGGTGTTCGCCATCGGGCGGCACGACCTCCCGCTGCTGCAAGCGGTGACGATGGTCACTGTCGTTGCATTCGCCTCAGCCAATCTCGTGGCGGACCTTATGTATGCGGCGCTCAACCCCAGGATCCGTCTCGGTTGATCGCCTGGGTTCTGGAAGACCTACAAGGAAGGTGTGAAAGTGCATCCGAGGCTTGAGTTGAGCGACTACCGCCGGCGAGTGAATGATCTCTATGCCTCCGTTCGATCACTGACGGCTGATCCTGAGCGTGCTTGGGATCTGTGGCGGGCTGGTCGGGATGAGCTGTTCGGGCACCATCCGCAGTCGCCGCTAACTTCGTCGCAGCGGAACGCCTTTTCGGGGCTGGACTACTACGCCTACAATCCCGATCTGAGGATCCCGGTGACGGTCCTTGAGACAAGCGACCACGGCGAGCTGGACATACCGCTGGATGAGGATGGGCTGATGCACATGGCCCGCATCGGCCAACTTGAATTCGAAGTCGAGGGGCGGATTGCGCGTCTGGTGTTGTGCTGGATCACCGGCTACGGGGGCGGGCTGTTTCTCCCTTTTCGGGATGCCACCAACGGTAGCGAATCCTTCGGCGGGGGTCGATATCTGCTGGATGCGATCAAAGGTGCCGACCTCGGAGGGGTTGAGGACCAGCTGATCTTGGATTTCAATTTTGCATACAATCCGTCCTGTGCCTACTCGCCCCACTGGCACTGTCCACTCCCTCCATCTGAGAATTGGCTCGAGGTGGCCATCCGCGGCGGTGAAAAGCGATTCCCCGGCAACTCTGAAGATGGGGCCGATTGATATGTGAAGGATTTCACAAATGGCTGGCAAGAAACATGCAATCTCCCCCTGCTAGGAAGGAAGGGGGATTTTGTTTTCGAGGGATTCGGGCGACACTAAATAGGGGTACACGATATGGATACTTTGCTCACCATCTTAGGCGGCTTCGTGCTGATCTGCTGCTTGGCCTATTTCAACGATCAGGAAGTGGCCAAACGAGACGATCGACTTTTCGAGTCGGCTGAGATTGTCCGTGGGGCAGAAGCCGAGGCCGATGAATCTCTGCTCTTGACGGCGGTCGCCAATCAGATCGGCGGATCGCTGGAAGGCTGATCTGACGGTTGGCCAAGCAGCGTATGGAACACGCCACCGGGCCCAAAGGGCCCGGTTTCTCTTTGTGTGCGAGAAAGGCGCTAGTTCAAGGGGAAACTGTCAAGCACGTGGTCCAAACCGCGGGCGAGCAGAGTTTGCAGCACGTCCACTTCACGCCGATAGGCGAGGATCAGGGTGCGAAAGAACAGGCTTAAGTCACAGGTTGTGAGCAAATGCTGCTTCTCGCGGGTGGGAATGTCGATCACCGTGGCTGCCAGGAATCCCAGGCTGACCGGATCCTTGGGAAGGTGAAGATTGACCTGCCGTTGTTGCCCGCTTTGGATCAAGATCTGGAAGTATTCGCGCACCCAGGGCCGGAGCCGGGCGCCCAAGGATTGCAGTTCTTCTCCCTCAGACACATCAAAGTCAATCAGCTCAACCTGTGCCCTGATCAGGCCTTCCGTGGTGCGAAGCGACCGGATATGAAATCGATTGCCTCCCACGCCGATGAGCTTTTGACGCCCCCCGGGCAAAGATTGTAATGACTTGATCTGTGCCGTGCAGCCGATGTCGTGCATGCGGGGAGGAGACTTGCGCCGGTTCCGGGCGCGGCGGATGAGCACGACGCCGAAAGGTTCCTGCGCCTGTTGACAGCGTGCCACCATGGCTTGGTAGGCGGGCTCGAGCACGTGTAGTCGGATCGCCACCCGGGGGAACAGCACGCTTTCGAGTGGCAGTATTGGCAACGAATTGATGATCTCGGGGATCGCGCTCACCTTCTTCCAGTACACCCTTCGGCGGATGGTAGCTTGCCACCATCCGCCCTTCGACCAACTCCTTTCGTTCATTCTAGCATGCTGGATTCCGGACCCTTCTGCGTGAGATTCCGACGACTCGATTCGCACGACTCGGTTGACCTGTAATGGGACTTGTGCTAATCTTCCTGCAAATAACTGCAGGTAGTGTGATTTGCGAATGGAAGTGCCTCAGATCGCTCAGTCTCTTCGAGCCCGCGGGCTGAGGGTGACCGCTCAGCGGGCGTTGATCTTGGACACCTTGGCCGGGATGCGCGGGCATCGCTCGGCTCAGGAAGTCTTCGATCGGGCATCCCCTCAGCTCCCAGGGCTCAACCTGGCCACCGTCTACCGCACGCTGGAACTGCTCTATCAGGTGGGGCTGGTCGACGTGCTGACTTCCGGCACCGAAGTCCAACGCTACACATTCCGCGATTCCCATCACCATCACGCGCACTTGGTTTGCCGCCGCTGTGGGCAGATGCTGGAAGCCGACCTTGGTCTGATCGAACGGCTGAGGGCGGATATCGAGGCCCAGTCGGGCTTCGTGATTGACGACCACCATTTGGCACTCAACGGGGTTTGTTCCGACTGTTCGCGATTCGAAGCGGCCGGAGAGGCTTCCGGCCGGATTCGGGAGGCGTAGGTTCATGCTGGCGTCCCCTGCTGTGATGCATATCCCGGATGGGTTCCTAACGCCGGTGGTGGCTGCCATTGGCTGGGTCCTGGCACTGGCCAGCCTGAGCCTGGCCGTCCGGCGAACGCAGACCAGTCTGGGCGAACGCCAGGTGCCAATGATGGGCGTCCTGGCGGCTTTCATATTCGCGGCGCAAGCCTTCAACTTCCCGGTGGCCGCTGGAACCTCCGGGCATCTGTTGGGCGGCGCGCTTGCGGCGATCTTGATGGGTCCATGGGCTGCCGGGCTGATGATGTCCGCCGTGGTCATCCTGCAAGGCCTGGTCTTCCAGGATGGTGGATTGCTGGTGATGGGTTGGAACATGGTCAACATGGGCTTGATCACTGCCCTGGTGGGTTTCGCGGTCTACGGGGGGGTCCGTAAGCTGATCCGTGATCCTTCCGTGGGACAGCTGGCTGGGGCCTTTGTGGCGGCCTGGATTTCGGTCGAAGTGGCAGCCATGGCCACGGCGGTCGAGCTGGCCGCGTCTGGGACGTTTCCCCTCAATCTGGCGCTGCCGGCGATGGCCGGCGTGCATGCGCTTATTGGTCTTGGTGAAGCCGTCATCACCACCGGCGCTGTCGCCTTTCTGCAAGCCGTACGCCCCGATTTGCTGCAGCGAGGCGAAGGCGAATCGGGCGGCCTGGCATCGTCGGCGACGGCTGTTGGTTTGGGCCTGGCCCTGTTGATCGCCTGCCTCTCACCGCTGGCTTCACCCTCCCCCGACGGATTATTGACCGTGGCCGGAGCCGGCGGGTTTGCCTATCTCGAGCGGACGGCCCCATTCGAAGTATTGCCTGGATACAGCGTCCCATCCGTCATGAATCCGGCGCTGGCCACGGCGTTGGCCGTTGTCGTGGGCACCGTCATTGTCTTCGGCCTCGGCCTGTTGATCGGCCGGTTGGCTGTCAGCCGGCGGCGAACGGGCTAGGCCCGCTTGGCGATCTCGAGAGGTTCTGCGCGATCGATGCAAACAGTGCTTGGATTCGATCCGCGGGCCAAGCTGCTGCTGACCCTGGCGGCGATTGTGGGGATCAGCCTGCTTCCTGATGGGGGCTGGCTGGTATTTGCCGGCGCACTTATCGGGTTGATGGCGGTTGCGATGCTGGCCGGGCTGGGGCCGCTCCACGCGCTCCGCAGATCGTATGTGGCGCTTCCTTTCGCATTGGCCGCGCTTTCGCTCCCATTCACTGTGCCTGGCGATCCACTGGCCAGGCTCCCAGTGTTGGGCTGGCCGCTGACGGCGGAAGGCGTGACGCGCGCCGCCAGCCTGATTACCCGATCCTGGTTGGCGGTGCAAGCCGCCATATTGCTGACGAGCACCACCCCGCCCGAATCCATCTTCTGGTCGCTGCGATCGCTGCGGGCGCCCGCCATCTTGGTGGCGGTGGTGGGATTCGCATACCGGTACTTGTCGCTCCTGTTGGGTGAGGCGAGACGGATGCTCCGGGCGAGGAGTGCTCGGAGCGCGCGGCGGCCCGGGCACCGTCCTTCATGGGTCTGGCAGGGTCAGGTCGCCGGAGCGATGGCCGGCAGTCTGTTCGTGCGATCGCTGGAACGCAGCGAACGGGTCTACCTGGCCATGCTTGCCCGCGGTTACGACGGCCGTGTCCATCTGGGTCAGGCGCCCCACATGCGCCGCCGGGACTGGACGCTGCTCGTGTTGGGGCTGCTGGCCTTGTCGGTAGGCCTGTTGGTGATAGGGAGCTAGCCGATGCATCATCGGATCGAGGTCAGCCAGTTGAGCTTCGGCTATCCGGACGGACGCCAGGCGCTGCAGGGGATCAACTTGAGCATTGCGCCCGGCGAGAAGGTGGCTCTGGTGGGGCCCAACGGCGCCGGGAAATCCACCCTGCTGCTCCATCTGGCCGGCATCCTGCGCGGCCAGGGCGAGGTCCGCGTCAGCAGCGTCCCCGTGAGCGACGAGACGATGTCGACTATCCGTTCGGCGGTGGGACTGGTCTTCCAGGATCCCGACGACCAGTTGTTCTCGGCCAGCGTCTACGAGGATGTCGCCTTCGGACCGCGCTACATGGGCCTAAATGAAGTTGACGTGGCCGAGCGCGTGGGCACGGCCCTGCAAGCGGTAGGCATGGTCGGCGCGGGGAGCAGGGTGCCATACCACCTGAGCGGCGGCGAGAAGAAGCGCGTGGCGATGGCAACCGTCCTCTCAATGGACCCGGAAATCCTGATCCTCGACGAGCCGACGCTGGGGTTGGATCCGAGGGGCCGGCGGGACATCGTGACCCTGCTGCACCAGCTGCCACAGACCATGCTCGTTTCTACGCATGACATGCGCCTTGTGAACGAGCTCTTTCCGCGCATGGTTGTCATTGACGAAGGGCGGATCGTGGCTGATGGTCCGACCGATGAACTGATTCATGATCATGCAGCCATGGAAAAGCATGGCCTGGAGGCGGTATGACGAAGGGCGTCGGCAGGGTGCGATGGGCGATCAACTGGGGGAGCTGGATGCAGGACCGGGCGCGCTGGTCAGCGCTTGTTCTGGGCGTCGCCCTGCTGGGCGCGGCCTGGATTGCCATTTCCGCTGCCCCCGCCTCGGCCACCACGGGTGGGCATATCCCGAGCCCGCGCGAAGGCTTTCAGGCCCCATCGTTTGCGCTGACCAACCCGACCGGAGAGACCACCCGACTTGAGGACCTGCGCGGCCAGGTGGTTGTGCTCAACTTTTGGGCCTCATGGTGCCCTCCATGCAAGGCGGAGATGCCTGATTTGGAAGCTGCCCATATGGCGAACAAGGATAAGGGCCTGGTGATCCTGGGCATCAACAGCACGGTCCAGGACAGCGCCGAAGCCGCCCAAAGCTTCGCCGCCGCCCAGGGCGTCACCTTTCCGATCCTGCTCGATCAGACCGGCGAGGTCAGCCGTCAGTATCTTGTGAGGGCTCTTCCGACGACGTTCTTTATCGATCGGCAGGGGATCATCCGCAAGGTGGTTGTGGGCGGCCCCATGAGTGAGGCGACGTTGACGAGCACGGTCCGCAATCTCCTCGAGGCGGGCAGTTGATGTTGCCCATCTTGCAGCTCGGCCCGCTGGCGATTTAGCTGCCCGGCTTGTTGCTCCTGGTGGGAGTGTGGGTCGGCGTGACGCTGGCTGAGCGGCAGGCGCCCAGGCATGGCGTACCGCCGGCGCAGCTCAACAATCTGGTCTTTCTGGGGTTGGTGGCCGGCTTGATAGGGGCGCGACTGGGGTACGCCGTCCGCTATGCGGATGTCTACTTGGCGTCGCCGCTCAGTCTGTTGGCGTTGACCCCGGTGACGCTGGCACCAATTGATGGGGCTGCGATCGGCCTGATCGTCAGCCTGATCTACGGCCAGCGGAAGGAACTTCCGCTGTGGGCCACTTTGGATAGTCTCACGCCCGGATTGGCAAGTGTGATGGTCGCCCTGGGATTCGCCCACCTGGCCAGTGGAGACGCGTTTGGCGCACCGGCTTCTCTGCCTTGGGCGATCAACTTATGGGGCGCGGAGCGGCACCCGAGCCAGATCTACGAAATCCTGGGTGCGGTGGTCATCATGGGCATGCTCCTGCGCTTGGGTCGGAAGGCCCAGTTTCCCGGGATGGCGTTTCTCGTGTTCATTGCGCTGACAGCCGGAGCCCGCTTGTTCCTGGAGGCTTTTCGAGGCGACAGCGTGATCGTGCTCAACGGCCTGCGGCAGGCGCAGTTGGGCGCCCTGATTGTCCTGCTGCTGGCGCTTGTCGCACTCCACCTCCGCGCCATAGCTGAAATCCCCCCGCTGCCGCAGGGTGAACACGTCGAAAAGACGTAGCGGGGCGAGACCCAAAAGGCCGGTGAGCGGCCCTCAATTTGTTTGTGAAAGATGTCACAATACGATCGGATTGGGTTCGGGTTGTCCGATGAAGGAAGAGGTGCTCAGCCGACGGCGCCGTTTCGAAGGGCGGCGATGAAGAACAGAAACAGGCATACACCGGCGGCGCCGAGGATCAGGCCAGCCAACGCCGTGGCGCGCCGGCGCCCTGCGCCAAGCAGGCCACCGACCCCCAGACCAGCGCCCACCAACCCGAGGAAGGCACTGCTGGCGCCGCATACGTAGAGCGGCGTCCCAGCCAGGCGAATCCATCCCTGATTCAGCCCCACCACCGCGCATAGACCGATGCCGAACACCAAGGCGACCGAGGCGATCCCCAGCGCCAGGCTGGCGTTCCCTAGGGTGTTGTTGGATTGGGAATCAGACATGGCAGGGCTCCCTTTTGGAGGGGCGACCTAACCGCCGTAACGCGGTGAATGCCGGAGGCGGTTGAGGAGACCGGTCTGGATCACAATCCCGGCGATCAGAGCGGCGGCGAACACGCCGACGGCCAGGCCGGAGGGGATATCCAGGCTGACAGCGATGAGCCCGGCGCCTACGGCCGAAGACAGAAGGACCAAAGCCCCTCCGAACGCCCAAGCCGCCACGAGCATGCCGATCAGGCCCGCGGCCAGGGCCACGGCCCAGGTCCATAGGCCGAGGTCGACGCTGAGCCACTGAATGATGGCCAGCGCCAGAACCACCCCCGACAGGAAGCCTGCCAGCCGCACGGCCAGACGTTGGATGAAGCGGGCCGCAAGCGCACCGATCACACCGATCACGAGGGCGATGGCCATGGCGGGCGTGCTGGCAGCACCGCCCGGCATGAACTGCGTTGCCAGCTGGAGGGCCACGACGAAACCGAGCCCAGCCACGAAGAGCCAGAACAACCGGCGTCCCAATACCAACAACGCCACACCGACCAATACATTGAGTGCCACACCCATCTCAAAGCTCCTGTTGAATTTATCTCAACCCGTCCGGGCCGGGCTGCATGTCAATCTGCGGCCTCAGCCTACGTGCGACGACGGGTGCAAGATCCACGCCTGAGGATGGTGGGTGAAACCGACATGGGGATAGTAAGACTCGGCCGCCGGCGCCGCCAGGAGAACGATCACGGCATTGTCTCCCAAGGCTGTCTGGGTCCGCTCGATCAGGGAGCGACCGATGCCCTTGCGCTGGTAGGCTTGGTCGACAGCCAAATCGGCCAGATAGGCCACGTAGCAGAAATCGGTCAGGGTGCGCGAGATTCCCACCAGCCGCTCACCGTCCCACGCAGTCACGATCAGGTTGGCCCGATCGAGCATCTCCTGCATGCAGGCGCGGTTGTCGACCGGGCGACGCTCGCCCAGCGTAGAGGCTCGGTACAGACCGATGGTCTGATCGAGGTCGAGCTCTCCTCCGATCCGATAGGTGATCCCGTCAATAGCTTCGTTCACGCGCGCCTCCCGAAGGTAGAAGGGGGCCCATTGTCCGAACTGTCTCCCTCAAGGTTCACCCCAACCCATCTTGGCCAGTGACTCGGCCTGGGCGGACAGAAGGTGGTGGATACCCATCCGCGCCAGGGCCAGCAGATCGTCGAGGCGGTCCTTGGAAAAGGTGCCACCTTCAGCAGTAGCCTGGATTTCAATGAACTCGTCTTTGGCATTCATCACCACGTTGCAGTCGACATCCGCTGTGGAATCTTCTTCGTAATCGAGGTCAAGCCTGGCCTGGCCACCCACCAGCCCCACGCTGACCGCCGCCACCGGAGCCAAGAAGACCTCCGGATCGCATTCCCCCTGGTCGATGAGCTTGTGCAGGGCGATAGCCAGCGCCAGGTAGCCGCCTGTGACCGACGCGGTCCTCGTCCCCCCATCTGCTTGAAGCACGTCGCAGTCGACGATGGCGGTAACCTGGCCCAGCTTGCTGAGGTCGAAACCGGCCCGCAGGCTGCGTCCGATCAGGCGCTTAATCTCCTGTGATCGGGCACGCGGGCCGCTCGTCTCGCGGTTGGACCTATCTTGCGTGGCGCGGGGCAGCATAGCGTACTCGGCCGTAATCCATCCGCCCGGTTCGCCCTGGGTCTCGCGCCACCGAGGCACACCGGGAAGCAGACTGGCGTTGCATAACACCTTGGTCCGGCCGGTAGCAATCAGGACCGATCCCTCCGGGTAGATGATGAAATTGGGGTGGATTTCCAAGGGGCGCAAGTCCCCCGCTTCGCGCCCGTCGGGACGCTGCAGTGTGAGAGTCATGGGATCTCCTGTGTGGACCAGTCAAGCCTACCACATGCCGAAAATGGACCTCTGCCCCAAGCCTTTAACCCGCGCTTAATCCTACAAGTGTATAGAGTGGGATCGTCGGTATCGTCGCATCAGTTTCAAAAGTGATTACGGAGGTTGAATAATGGGAGCAATACTCGCTGCAATCATGCTGGGATTCTCAGCCCTGGGTCTGACCCAAACGGCCCCTCCCGGGTTGAGCCTGTATACGGCTTACCCTTCACGGGTTGTCCGCTCTGGTGACACAGTGGACGTGACCGTGCAGGTGCAGAACACGGGGTTGGCGACTCAGAATGTCCAGCTCAGCGCCGTTGGCGTTCCTGATGGCTGGTCCGCCAACTTTCTCGGTGGCGGGTTGGTCGTCCAAGCCGTCTCGGTCCAAACCGATCAGACGCAGAATGTGACGTTGAAAGTCGAGCTGCCCGAGCAGACGGCCGATGGCAACTACAGTTTGACGGTGATGGCCAAGAGCGAGTCCGCTCAAGCCAGCCTTCCCTTGACGTTCACCGTTGGTCAGACTTCGCCGACTCGGATCAGCCTGACCCCCAACCTGCCGGTGCTTAAGGGTTCTCCGAAATCATCCTTCAACTACCGGTTGTCCGTGAAGAACGATTCGGATGAAGACCTGCTGGTCAACTTTGATTCACAGCTTCCGGATGGGTTCCAGATCACGTTCAAGCAGGCTGTCGGCAGCCAGGAAATCACCAGTCTCCCGGTCAAGGCCGGCCAGTCACAGGATGTGAACGCCGACCTGACCCTGCCCAACGATGTCTCTGCGGGCACGTATGATTTTCAGGTCGGTGTCCAGGCCAAAGACGCCTCCGCAGTGGTCAAGCTGTCGGCGGTCATCACCGGCCAATCAGCCCTGGGTCTGAGCACGCCCGATGACCGCTTGAGCGCCAATGTCACGGCTGGAAAGACGACCCCCATCAAGCTGGTGGTCAAAAACACGGGCAGCGCGCCGGCGACCGGCATTCAGTTTCAGTCTTCTCCGCCATCAGATTGGAAAGTGACCTTCGATCCAGCCACCATCCCCTCACTCGATCCAGGCAAGCAAGTCGACGTGACCGCCAATGTCCAGGTGCCGGATAATGTCATCTCGGGTGACTACATGGTCACCATGACATCCTCCTCCAGCAGCAATGACTCCACGTCAGCCGATTTTCGCCTGACGGTGCAAACATCGACGCTGTGGGGCATTACCGGTCTGATTCTGATCGCCATTGCTCTTGGCGTGGTGGGCCTGGCGGTGATGCGCTTCGGAAGACGATAGCGCCATGGACCCTGTGATTGAAACCCACAAGCTGACCAAGCGCTATGGGGCCAAGACGGCCGTAGACGGCTTGGATCTCAAGCTCGAGAAGGGCGAAGTTTTCGGACTGCTCGGGCCAAATGGGTCCGGCAAGACGACGACGATCCTGATGATCCTCGGACTGACCGAGCCGACATCGGGCAAAGTTCGCGTGTTGGGTGTGGACCCCTCCCGCCGCCCGTTGCAGGTGAAATCGAGGGTGGGGTATCTGCCCGACCAAGTTGGCTTCTACGATGACATGACGGCACGCGAAAACCTAAGCTACACGGCGCGGCTGAACCGCATTCCCTCGGCCGAGGCCGCCGATCGTATCAGCAGTGCGATGCACCGCATCGGCCTGAGCGACGAGGTGGTCGATCAGCCGGTTGGCACCTTCTCCCATGGGATGCGCCAACGCCTAGGCTTGGCTGAGCTGTTGGTGAAGGAGCCGGAAGTGGTCATCCTCGACGAGCCGACTCTAGGGTTGGACCCGGAGGCGGCGCACCAGTTCCTGCGCCTGATTCGCGGCCTCAAGGATGACGGGATCACGATACTTCTGGCTTCGCATCTGCTGCATCAAGTTCAGGCGGTTTGCGACCGGGTGGGGCTCTTCCGCAGCGGGAAGATGTTTCTTGAAGGCCCGGTGCGCGACCTGGCCCACGAGATTCTGGGTGGAGGTTTTGTGATCCATCTCGAATCGGATGACCCGCAGCTCGCGCCTGAACTGGAAGATCTGGAGCACGCCGTGCGCGTGACGTCCGAGCGCACCGGCCAGTACCGCGTTGAAGCGCGGGCCGACTTGAGGCAGCAGGTGGCCAAACTGGTCCTCGACCGGGGCGCCAAGCTCCTGTCGATGCACCTGGATGAGCCCAGCCTGGACGAAGTGTATGCGAGCTACTTTGAGGAGGTGCCCGATGCATCGTGAGGGCTCTCCTTGGCAGGGCGTTTGGACGGTGATGGCCAAAGAGACGGCCGATCATCTGACGGGCGCCAGAATGATCATTCTCGAGGTCCTGATGTTCTTGGCCTCGGCCGGCGCGATCTACGCCGCGCTCGAGTTCGGTCAAATCCGGTGGCCAAAACCCCTTCGTCTTCTTGACCCTGTTCACCACGGCCAAGGCGCCGATCCCATCCTTTGTCGGTTTCCTCGGTTTTCTCACACCCCTGGTGGCGATTGCCCTTGGCTTTGATGCGGTAAATGGCGAGTTCAACCGGAGAACGCTGAGCCGAATTCTTGCCCAGCCGATCTACCGCGACGGTCTTCTGCTCGGCAAGTACCTGGCCGGGTTGGTCACCCTGTCGATCGTGATGACGGCCATCTGGTTGTTGGTGGCGGGTCTGGGCCTGATGTTCCTGGGGGTGCCGCCAAGCGGTGAAGAAGTCGCCCGGGCGGTGGTCTTCCTGGCAGCCACCATCGGCTATGGCGGCGTTTGGCTGGGAATCGCCATGGTCTTCTCCGTGGTCTTCCGCCAGCCCGCCACGGCAGCCTTGGCGTCGATCGCCACCTGGCTGTTCTTCACGCTGTTCTGGGGGATCGTCGCCAGCCTGTTGGCGAATGCCCTTAGTCCCAGCGCAGGCTCTGTGCAGGGGGTACTGGCTCAGGCCGGGTTGGAGCAGAATCTATCGCGCATCTCACCCAACACGCTGTGGAGTGAGGTGGTTGTGGGGATGCTTCACCCGGCGGTCCGCAGCCTGGGACTGGTGCTTCCGGTGCAGCTGTACCGGGCTGTGCTCGGCTCGCCGCTGCCATTCAGCGAGAGCCTGGGATTGATCTGGCCTCAGCTGACCGGATTGGTGGCGGCCGTGATCCTGCTCTTCGCGCTGGCGTACGTACTCTTCCAGCGCCAGGAAGTGCGCGCCTGAGACGTAACCTCAGTCTCGTCAAACACACATCCCCTTTGTGAGAAATTTCACAAAGGGGATGGTTCGTCTATTCCCGGGATGAATTGTTCTGGCCGATCAACCCTCCAGAGCGGCGTACATTTTCTCCATGCGTTTGTCAGAACGAAGGCTGACAAGGTCCGGGTCCTCTTTGGACCACGGGATGAGGTCTTCCCGGTGTCCAAGGGCCGTTTCCAATTGGCTGAACGCCTTGTCCAGGGCGCCGTTGCGTGCAGAGATGCAAGCCGTGTTGTAGTAGAGCGCCCCCAGCCAGACCGGAGAATCGGATAGAGGTGTCAATCGTCCCAGCATGGCGTCGGCCAGAGATTGGGCTGCTTCATGATCCCCGTGTTCGATGGCGTGTTCCGCCAGGTGCATCAAGGGATGGATCAGCAGAGTGCTCGCCAACCGGCGCCAAAGCGGCAGGCTATCCTGCCAAACGTACCGATCGCTCTGTGCCAGGTCGGCCTCGCTCAACTTGGCCAATTCGTCGACAAGCTCCTGATGGGTGGTTTCGGAGTCGCCCAGAATGGCATCCCAGGAGCGGTTCGGCGAACGAGTCGAAGAAGTCGGCGTTGGCCTGGTCGGTCTCCTGCTCGGACCCTTCGATAATCGCGGCTGGGTCGTTCCTCAGCCTCAAAACGGTCTGGTGTTTCCAGGCCGTGATGTGGCCCTGCAGGTCCAGCGCACTCCAGGCTTCAGGGGTCCCATGACTTGTGCGCGAAGGGGCTGGGAGCGCATCTATGAAATCCCTCTCGACCTTGTACTCGGCAATCAGAGCATCGATGAGGGCCTGAGCTGTGGTCATACCTCGCCTCCTCTCAATGGAAAGCTATCGCCGGTTCACGTAGCGTACCACGGACGCCAGGAGGGGTTTCAAAGCACATCCAGCAAGCCCCGCAGATTGGGAAAGGTGAAATCCGGAGCCAACGACGGGTCGAGCAGATGATCGCCGCGGCGGTTGGACCAGGCGCAGGGCAGCCCGGCCGACTTGGCCCCCATGACGTCGGTGGCCGAACCCGCCACATGCAGGATCTCGGACTGCGCAATTCCCAGGTCGTCACACGGGAGCTGGTAGATGGCCGGGTTGGGCTTGTACGCGCCGGCGGCTTCGGCCGAATATATCGCATCGAATGAAATGTCCAACCTCTCAGCCAGCGCTTCCAGCATCGACTGGTCTCCGTTGGAGAGGATGGCGATCCGATGCCCGCCCTGGCGGACGGCCTTGAGAACGGCGGTGGCCTCAGGCCAGGGCTCAAGTTCATCCCATGCCTGGACCAGGGCCTCGCGGCCGGCATGATCCAATTCATCGCCTGTCTGGCCGAGCGTCAGATCCAAGGCGCGTCGCGTGACGAGACGAAAGGGGACGCGCCCCATGCCCAAGGCGTTGCTGATCAGTGCGTAGTGCATCTGGGTCCGACGCCACGCCTGGACGAGCGACCCGGCGCCGACCGTCGTGCCCAGAGCGTCGGCCACGCGCCCCGTCAGGCTGCTCTCAATATCGAACAGGGCGCTGTACACATCGAAGGTCACCACTTGATACGGCATTCGGCCAGCTCCCTCTTCGGGCGGATCCACGAGCGGCTCCCGAGATATGACGGTGAGAGTGCAATGAACTGATTGTGGCACGCCCTGCCCCGAGCGCGCAACCGTCTCACCGCCCAAGACGATCCACACTCGCTGCCGACCTGGCCGGGCGGCGGTCTCCAGGGAGGTAAGTCACAAATCGGGACTGGCCGGTGTTTAATAGGTAGGAGACGGCTTGGAAATCAAAGCGCGTCCACCGATGGCCGAGAGATGTGAAGGGCATTTAATGCGGGCGGACCAATTCGAAGAAGTCTTCCAACGCCATTTCAACCGAGTCCATCGAGTCGTTGTTCGTCTGGTAGGCGATGCAGACGAGGCTGAGGATCTCACTTTGGAGGCCTTTTGGCGGCTATGGCGCACGCCAGGGGTGGAGGACGGCAGCTGCGGTCCCTGGCTCTATCGGGTGGCCACCCGATTGGGCTACAACGCCATACGGGCGAGAAGCCGCCGGGAGAGTTACGAGCGGGCAGCAGGGGTACATGAGCATTTGCACACGGCTGGGGAGGATCCGGCCGGTGAAGCCGAGCGGCGGATCCAACATGAGAAGGTGCGGGCTACCCTGCAGCGCTTGTCCCCACGCCAAGCCCAGATTCTCGGCTTGAGAATGGCGGGAATGAGCTATCGAGAGATTGCCGCCGCCTTGGACGTCAAAACCAGCTCGGTCGGGAGCCTTTTGGCGCGGGCGGAACTGCAGTTCGAAAAGGAGTACGTTGAGCTCGAGTCAGCCGACGTAACGCCGGTTGATGCATAAGGAGGCGGTCATGCACGCGAACGATGCCCAATTGAGAGCACAGCTTGATGGTGAGCTGGCACCGGCTGACGAAGCGGAATTGAACCAACACGTATCGACCTGCCCTATCTGCCAGGCTCGTCAGACCGAGCTTAAGCGGCACGCAGAATTTGTGGCTGGCAAAATGGCGCAAGCTGGTCCGGAGAACTCACCTGCCGGCGCTGAAGAGAGAGTCTGGCGCAGCTTAGAATCGCGCATCTCTGAGCAGCCTGCAGGCGTGCAAGGCTGGCGGCCGCGCTGGAGCCTCGGTTGGGCCCTGGCTGGCGCAGCCGTGCTCCTGCTGGCTTCGCTGACGTTCGCCCCGGTGCGGGTCTGGGCGGGCCAATTCTTGGGCCTCTTCCGGGTCAAGGAGATTGCAGTTCTACCGGTCGATGTGACCCAGTTGAGTCAGCTGTCGGGAGACACGCCGTTTACAGAGCAGGTGGCTAAGATCATCAGCTCTGATATCACGATGGTCCGACCGCCACGGGATCCGGAACTTGTAGCTACGGCCGCTCAGGCGAGCGATGCCGTCGGTTTCAACGTGCGGCTCCCGACTTCCAGAGCGGATGCGCCGAAGCTGGTGGTGCAGTCCGGCGAAGCCTTCCAAATGACCGTCGACCGCGGCCAGGCTCAGGCGCTGCTGGACGAACTTGACGTGGGCAAGCTGACGTTGCCGCAGGCGCTTGATGGAGCACAAATCAGCGTCAATATCCCGGCCGGCGTCACGGCCGGTTATGGCGATTGCCCGGGCATTGAGCTCCCCGACCCATCCAAAGCAGGCACCAGCGGCTCGCCGGGTCGCCGCTATATCAACTGCGTAATGCTGGTCGAGGTCCCCAGCCCGACGGTCAATACGCCTCCAGACCTGGACGTCTCCCAATTGGCGGCCATTGGGCTGCAGCTGAGCGGGATGAGTGCGGCGGAGGCCCAAGCCTACAGCCAGACGGTGGACTGGACGTCGACGCTGGTGATCCCGATCCCGCGCAACGGAGCGTCCTATCACACGGTGAACGTGGATGGGGTCGAAGGCTACTTGATCGAGCGGCCCGTGGACGATGCGCCCCAATACGCGCTGGTGTGGACCAAGGGTGGGATTATCTACGCGATCGGGGGTCTCGGCGATGGGGCGCAGGCCGCCATTGAGATGGCCAACTCGCTGGAGTAGGAGGCAGGACGCTGTCAGGCTCTCACCCGGGTACGCGCCTGCATTCCCGGACCATCGCAGCTGTATCCTGTCTGGGCTGGGAACAGTCTCGTTTTCAGCCGAGGTCAGGAGTCTGGGACGAGGGGAGTTAGGCTTGTTGGATCAGGCCCCGCAAGAGGTCAAAGATCTCGGGCAAATACTCCTCGCGGTGCGTGGTCTTCACGACGGTTTGACTTTCGTCGGTGGCAGCGTTCACTGCAAGCCAGGTTAATTCGTTGGTACGTATGACCTCCATCTCGCGTCCGCCGACAACTTGGCCATCCTCGATTCGCAGGAAGGCCAACGCAGCGGCGTATTCGTAGGAGGCGAGCGCTTGGACGAGCAGATGAGCGGGGCCCTCGGGGAACCCCTCGTCATTGAGGATGGTCTCAGCCTCCTCCGGCCGGCCTTGATCAACGAGCCAGCGCACGCCGATGTAGGCTTTCTGCTCCAATGTTTCCTGATAGGCTGATGCGGGAGCCCCCTCCTCGACGGGAACAAACAACTCGATGCGATTGATCATGGCCAGAGTGTTAGGGATGACGGCGAACCGGAATTGCTCAGTTTCGGGCATCGTATGTTCGACGATGTCGGTTCCCCGCTGGTAGTACATGATACGCTGCTCACCTAGGTCGGGGACCTGCTTGCGGATCAGGACCACTAGGTCTGGGTGGGCGAAGTCCTGGATGATGGCAAATAGTGTGGGGTTGAGCGTGTTGACATCATCAACCACCTCGAGCAAGCCTCGCCCTTTGAGTTTCTCAATTCCCTCTTGCACCAGGTCGGCGTGCTCCTTGGGATCATCCGGAAGGAGAGCGTCTGAGTCAACGCCTACCAGATCATCCGCATCAACTGCGTCCAAGAGGGTCAGCAGCTCAGCTCGGGTTAGAACAAGTCCGTCTTTATCATTCATAAGGTTGGCCGGTCACCTATAGTTTGGATTCAACCCAATCGATGGCATCGTTGATAAAGGGCGATTGTGTCTTGGCTTTGCCGACGCTGAATCCCAGCGAGAAAGGACCCATGTCGACCTCGGAGTGCTCTCCAAGCTGGATGCCCCACTCATCCTTGAGGCCGACTTCGCCTGTAACGGAAGCATTGTAGCCGGCGACGTTGATCCCCTCAGATACCTCACCGGAGATTAGATTGCCCCCGACCGAGATGCCCGCTGAATTGTCCTTGATCCCGGCAAAACCGTCTGCGGACAGGACCTTGAACCCCCAGGTCTTCGTGTACCCCAGATCAGAGTCGCCCATGACCACAGTGGCCTGCCCCTTGGCCGCATATACCTCCCCATGGGGTCCAATCGTGAAGCCGTTCTTGCCCATGCCACCCTTGAGGCCAGCATCCACACCGAAGAGCGAGACCCCGTCTTTCGTAGGATCGCCGTACAGGGCCTTCTGGATGCCGTACTTGGTGGTCAGGCCGTGACTGAATTTGCCGTTCTTGGAGGTCTGCAGCTCCCAGACCTTTCCGTTCGACTGGAAATTCGCGCCCTTTCCACTGCTAGGGCCGGCCGCGCCGCCTCCGCCTGGTGCCCCAGCGCCGCCTCCGCCTGGTGCCCCAGTGCCGCCTCCGCCTGGTGCCCCAGCGCCGCCCCCGCCCGCACCCTCGGCGCCGGCACCACCTGCGCCATTGCCGCCGCCGGCGCCAGTGCCGTGCCTCCGCCACCTTGCCCCCAGAATATCCGAGTTGCCTCGTCCTCGGCATCATGCATGATGCGCATGATCTGAAGGGCGATCTGGGAGCCGCCCAACAGGGCTGCCGACAAATCGCGGAAGGCGGGAAGGATAAGTGAGTCCATCTCGCGGTAAAACGCGTTTGCCCCGCGTCCCGCCCAATCCTTGGATTGAAGGCTCTCTTTGTTGGATGCAAGTCGGTGGAGCGTCTTATCGACGGCGCTGCCTTGTTGCTGGAAAACCTTTGAAACCCTTTGTAGGGAATCAAAGCCCGCACGTATCTTTTGACTCGGCATATTGACAACCCGCTCCGGGAAGGCTGAGGGAGCCTCCCCGTATGGCCACTGTCGAACCAGTATAGGACTTCACAAAAGAGCGTGCAACTGACGCCTTCATGGCTTACCACCGAAATTTCTTGGAAGGTCGGGTGAGATAGAATGCATGCGATGCCGTCAAATTTGGCGATTCAGACAGAGCACCTGCGGAAGGAATTTGGCCACACGGTGGCAGTCCAAGGGCTTACGCTCGAGGTGCCTCGAGGGGAGGTCTTTGGCTTTCTCGGACCCAACGGCGCCGGCAAGACCACGTCGATCAAGATGCTCCTTTCGCTGGTCGCCCCCACCAGCGGTGAAGCCAGGCTGCTCGGACGGCCGATCTCCGATCGCCGCATCCGACGCCAAGTGGGCTTTCTTCCGGAGCATTTTCGGTTTCACGATTGGCTGACCGCCGAAGAATTCCTTGCCCTCCATGGCCGGCTCTTCGGGATGGATGAGGACGAGCTTCAGCGCAGGATTCCGGACCTGTTGGATCTGGTGGGGTTGCTGCCGTTTCGCCGGGCCCAGTTGCGGACCTTCTCCAAAGGCATGCTCCAGCGCGTCGGTCTGGCTCAAGCTATCATCCACGGCCCTGACCTCGTGATCTTGGACGAACCGACATCGGGCCTCGATCCGGTGGGGCGACGGTTGGTCCGGGACATCATCCAGGACCTCCGCCGCCGGGGAACGACCGTCTTCTTGAATTCCCATTTTCTGAGCGAAATCGAAATCACATGCGACCGCGTGGCGTTCATCAAGCGCGGCGAGGTGGTGCAGACATCGAATCTTGATGAACTGATGGAGGCCGAAACGGTGGTGCAAATTCGGGGCCGCGGCCTTTCGGAGGAGGTTGTAGCCGGACTTCGCCGATGGGGCCAGGACGTGGCGCGGTCCGACGGGGAGGTCCGGGTGCGGATGACCGATCCCGACGCCGTGGCCGAAATGACGCGGTTCCTCGTGGCCCAGGGCGTCGATGTGTTGGCGCTGACACCGATCCATCCGACTCTGGAGGACGTGTTCGTGCGGATCGTCGGCTCAGAGGCTGGGCTGTGAAGTCGTTGTTGGTGATCATGCGCCTGACGCTGTTGGAAGCCTCACGGCGGCGGATCCTGCAGGCGGCTGTCGTGCTGGGCGTTCTCTTCTTGGGCCTGTTCAGCTTGGGGTTCTATTTCATGCGGGGCACCGTTGAGACAGCGGCATCCAACGCACCGGCGGCTGCCGACATTGGCGTGAAGGAGTTCTACAACTTCTTGCTCATGGCCGGCTTGTACGCCATCAGTTTTCTTTCGATCGCTATGGGAGCCATTTTGGCAGCGGATACGCTGGCTGGGGAGGTGAATTCGGGCACTATTCAGGCGTTGGTCGCAAAGCCAATACGCCGAGCCGACATCGTGCTTGGAAAGTGGCTGGGATTCGCCGTGCTCTTGGGTTCCTACCTTGTGCTGATGGCCGGAGGGGTGATGCTCAGCGTCTGGCTTCAGACCGGATACGCGGCGCCGAACATCTTGCCCGGATTGCTCCTGATGTATGCGGATTGCCTGCTTATTATGACGGTCACCCTGGCGTGCAGCAGCAGCCTCTCCACGCTGGCCACAGGCGGGGTCGTCTTCGGCATGTACGGGATCGCTTTTTTGGGCGGCTGGGTGGAACAGTTGGGGACGCTGGCCGGCAATGTCACGGCCGTCAACATAGGCATACTATCGAGCCTGGCAGTCCCCAGCGAAGCGCTGTGGCGCCGGGCGGCCTTCGAGATGACCTCGCCCCTGGTCCAACGAATTGGCTTCTCTCCCTTCTCGGCCGCTTCGCCCCCCAGCGATTTGATGGTCGTCTATGCCGGCCTGTACTTCTTGGCGGCGATGGCCCTCGCCATTCGTCAGTTCAACCGGCGGGACCTGTAGGCGCTGACAGTGTGGGTTGCCCAATCCATCAGGCTGAGGGGAGGTCAGATCGTATGACCGGTCAGGCGCTCTGCACGTTGGGCGAGACTTCGGCCGGCGTCCGCCGATGGAGCGCCACGAAGGCCAGGGCCGCCAGGCCACCGACGACGCCGGTGGCGTACCACAGCAGGTGCGGGTCGGCGTTGTCGAGGATCAGGCCGGCCAGAATCGGCCCTATGCCGAATGGTATGCCGAATGAAAATCCGAAGACTGCCATGTATCGGCCACGCATGTGCTCGGGCGCCATTCGGGCGGTAAGCGCCTGCGAAACGGGGGAGACCAGCATTTCGCCCACGGTCAGGATAACAATCGCCAGAATGAAGAATGGCATCGTGGCCACAAATCCGTACAGCCCGAAACCTATGGCGTAGAGACCGCTGCCGAGGGCCATCATCAGCATCGGCGGATAGGGCTCGATGCGGCGCGTGATCGGAAACTGCAGGAAGACCACCATGAGAGCGTTGAGGCTCAACAACAGGCCGTAGCCCGATTCGGGCACGCCTTGAACATCTCGCAGATAGACGCCCAAGGTGGCGCCCAGATTCATGTAGGTCAACCCCATCAGGATGCAAGCCCCCAAGAACACCATGAAGACGACATCCCGCAGCACCGTAATGTAGCCACGGAACGAGCCGCTCATGGTTTCGACTTCGGCCCCGGGCTCGAGCTGTGGCCGTGTCTCGGGAAGAACGCGCCAGATGAGCCCGGCTGTGATGAGGCTGATCACGGCGTCGGAAAGGAACAACGCCAGGTAAGACTGTGAGGCCAGCAGGCCGCCGATGGCCGGCCCAATCGTTGCCGAGAGGTTGAAGGCGACCCGGATAATCCCATAGCCCTGGGCGCGCTGGCGCTCGGGGAGCATGTCGGCCACCATGGCTTGCCGAGCGGGCCCGCCGGTGTCGGTGACGATCCCGGAAAGCACAGCGATCAGATAGAAGACTTCCAAAGAGTTGACCAGGCCAAGGAGCACGCTGCTCAGCGAGGACGTGATCAGGCTGAAGATGATGATCCCTTTGCGGCCGAGGCGATCGGTCAACGCACCCCCAAGCATGCTGCCCACGAAGCTTGAGGCGGAGAACAGGGCGAACAGGATCCCCACCTCCGTCATTCCCACACCAAATCTCTGCGTAATGTACAGCGAGAAGAACGGGAAGAGGAGGAAACCGCCCAACTTGTCGATGAACGTCACGCCCACCAAGGTCCAGAAAGGTTTTGGATATTCGTGATAAGTTTCGGTCAGGCGTGCGACATGTCGCTGCAAGTCTGTCTATCGGCGCGGAAAGCGCCGCTCCTTTGAGTTGTCCATCCACCTGTGTGAAACATGGGATGAAGAGGAGAAAAGGGGTGGATTGGCGTTGTCAGCCCGCCGCGTAAACCGGCCGGGGGCGCTGGTGAGGCATCATCTCATACGTTGGGTATCCTGTCCAGACCGAAGGATGGACGGGAACCAGCTGTTGGGCTAGGCCTCTTCGTCTGAACGCCGGGGGATCAAGGTCGCCAATCCAATGGCCAACACGCCTTCGCACGCCAGTAGGAAATTGGAGGCGGTGCCCCTGGCGAGCAGAACGAGCCGGATGCGATCGAAGACTGGGTTGGACAAGAACTCGGCTACCCCAGGAATGCCGCTCAAGGTCAGCGGCACAAATGCCACAAAGAACAATCCCGTCAGGCAGTAGAGTACGGTCGTGAAGAGCGATGGCCGCGATCGGAACAGTACGATCCAGAAGAGGGCGAAGAGCAAGATCACCATCACCAGATCCACGGCGAATCCCCACCATAATTCAGGGCTGATGGCCAGGCTGCGCTGCACGCGTGCTTCCAAGCTCCCCTGGCCCACGTCAAGCAAGAAGCTTGTGGCAAGTGTCACGATGAGACCCAAGAGCGCCACAAAGTCAGACATAGGACGAGCCTCCAGCGAATCCCGCCTGCTGCCGGATCAAATCAAGTTACATAGCAGACTCTAGAATACCGGAATCGCGCACAATCTCCAACCGGCAATTCGGCTCAAATGCGGGGAAGCCAAAAGCGCACCATCACGACCTGCCTCTTGACTCGCCTCAGAATGTGCGTTATATTATGTGCATAACCCGTTTTAGCGGGTAAACGAATAAAGTGAGAGGAAGCCTGCATGCCCATCCGAAGCCAGGAGTTGATCAGGGAGCCCAAGCGCACGGTGATGGAGGTGGGTTTGGAGCCGGCCGCCAATGCATTGGGAAGCCTGCATCTGCTGGTCGAGCTCGAGTGGCTTTCGGGGTTGGACGATTGGGTCGTGAGGACGGCGTCCGAGATGAGCGCCAGCCAGCGGCGCAACAATCAACTGGCGCTGATCGGGCTCTTCTACGCCGTTGTGCCTGCCCGGAGTTGGCCCAGCTTCCCGGCATATATCGATCACCTGCATGCCCTAGATGGTCGAGAACTGCAGCAGAGGCTCATGCGGCGCTACGCGAGCCTTCCCCTTCTGGCCGGAGCCGAGGCCGAGGTGGACCCCACGGATTGGACCTGGGCCTTGGGTTCGGCGGACGACTACCTGTCCTTCTTGGAAACCCGCTTCAAGGCGGAGATGATCGATGTGGACCTGGAGACCGAGGCCTACCGACTGGTCACTCATCCCGAGGAGATGAAGGCCATGTTGGTCTCTCACTTCAAGGACATGTGGGCGTCCTACCTGGAGGCGGAATGGCAGAAGGTGGAGCCGATGTTGGCCACCTCGGCCAAAGCCTTTCAAGATCTTGATCTGGAGCGTATGTCGCTTGAGGCAGCCTTCGACGCCATCACCCAACAACCGCCGGCCAAGATCTTGGATTTGATGAAGGACGTGCGTCGGGTGGTTTTCGTCCCCTCGGCCCATACCGGACCCTACATGAGTCACCTGGCAGGGGAGAACACGGTTTGGCTGCTGTTCAGTGCCCGGATGCCTGCCGGACGAGAGGCAGAAGCCCCGGATCTCTCCCGGGCAGAGCTCTTGTACCGTCTTTCGGCTCTGGCGGAGGACTCGCGGCTGCGCATTCTGGCCGATATTCGGGATCAAGGCGAGCTGTCGTCGCAGGACATCATGGAGCGGCTCGAGGTGAGCCAATCGACGGCGTCCCGGCATCTGAGACAACTCAGCGCCACCGGCTTCTTGTCGGAGAGGCGCACCGAAACGGGGAAGTGGTACCGACTGAATCCGGAGCGCATTGAGCTCACCCTTCAAGCGCTGCGCACCTACTTGTCGTGAACATTCGGGCCGGCTGGCGGACGGGACGATCCGCCAGCAGAAGGGTTGGACGGCCTTTCAGATCGGGAGGATGAGATGTTGTTTTGGCGTGATGTCTTGGATCAAGAAGCCAGGAGAGAAGAATTCCACAGGCAGGCCGAGGGATGGCAGCTATCCCAGGCTGTTCAGTCCGGCCAGTCTCAGCCTGCGGGCCGTCTGGCAGCAAGCATGATCCGCCTGGGTGCTTGGATGGAGAGGACGGGCTGCCGTATTCAAGGCAGATTCGCCGAAATCGAACCAGCGGTCATATTGACGACATCGGGGGCTGACACCCAATTGCATGGTTGCTCGTGACCTCCCCGGGCTAAGCGATCCCAAATAGGGCTGGAGGCAAGGGACCAGGCCGCACGTGGGCCTGGTCCCTTCGATCTTCTTCGCTTCGCCGGAATCAGGCCGAGTCGTCAGCCCGCTTGATCCTCCGCGGGCGCCGGCCGCCTGGCCCGGCGCGACATCCGCACGTGCTGCCATCCCGTGACAGCGCAGGCGACGGCGCCTCCGGCCAGGAACCAACTGGACAGAATTAAGCTTAAGATGGCATAGAAGGCGGCGAAGGAAAACAGCTCGCCCCCCGAGAGATACAGCATCAAGGACCGCTGGTAGCGCAGCCTGCCCTCCATCTCCTGCGTCCGTCGCGCGCGCAGATAGAGCAGCAAGTTACGAGCGTGGCGCAGCAGGATGGCGCCTTCCCTCAGGAGCAGGGCGCCGACCACGAACTGCATCGGCTGAATCCAGCCAAGGAAGTCCACTGACAACCACCGAATGGCTCCCAAGGCAACCGAGCTCGCAACCCATGAGAAGAGAAAACGTGGGCTGACCCATCGCAATCTGTCGACGTCACTTTGGAAGGCAGGGGTGAGCTCCATGCTCCCTTCAAAGACAATGTGCTCTTGGGCGCCCTTAAAGTACAGCCCCGCTGTGACAAGCGTAGAAGCATAGTCGGCGATGTAGACGACGGTCCAAGCCAGCAGCACCCAACCCAATTCCCCTGCCCACCGTGGATCCACGCTTGCCTCCTTCCGAGCTGTCCGAACCGTTGATCTATCTTATACTCAACACGGTTCAAGTGACACTGGCCGGAGCCTTTGCCACTCGCCCGCCACAAATTTGTGAAGATATTCACAATATGCTGATCTGACCCTAAACAACCTTCCGAGGCTGCCCATGGGAATATTGTGCGTTACCGCCAATCCAGCCGTCGATCGGGTCGGCGTCGTTCCGGTACTCCAGCCCGGTACGATCCATCGCCCGCAGGCGCTCCGCGTTTCGGCGGGCGGCAAGGGGGTAAATGTGGCCCGTGTGGTCGTCCAGCTGGGGGAGGAGGCGGTGGCCTCAGTTCTCCTGGCAGGCTACAGCGGGCGATGGATGGCGCAAGCCATGCGCCAGGATGGCATCGTTTGCCTGGCGTCTTGGACGAATGGCGAGACGCGTAGCTGCCTGAGCATTCTTGATGAGACGACCGGGGGGCTGACTGAGTTCTATGAGTTGGGGATCGATGTCAGCCGATCGGCGTGGGAGCGTTTTGAGACACAGACCGTCGAGGCCATACGTGCTGCGGGGGCCGTCACCCTTTCTGGAAGCCTGCCCAATGGGGCACCCGAGGCAGCCTATGCAGAGTTTGTGGCAGCCGCGCATGAAGTCCAGGTGCCATGTCTGGTGGACACAACCGGCGCGCCTCTGGACCGGGCGCTGGTTAATCGGCCGCACCTGGTGAAGCTCAACGGAGCTGAAGCCTCGTCGTGGGCTGGGTGGTCGGTCTCGAGTTCCAGACACTGCCTTTTCAGCGGCTGAGAAGCTGGTAGAAGCAGGTGCCCGGGCGGCCCTGGTCAGCCTGGGACGAGCGGGCGCCGTGTTGGTGACAGGGCGTGGTGAAGGCTATCTGGGGCACGCGCCGGAAGTGGCCACAAGAGCTTCAGTGGGCAGCGGCGACGCGATGCTGGCTGGCCTGGCGCTGAATGCCGCACGCGGTGGTAGCTGGGCCGAAGGCTTGCGGTGGGGATTGGCTTCCGGTGCAGCCAACGCCGAACACCTGGGGGCTGGCCAGGTGGACCGTGAACGGGTAGAGATGCTGTACCGTGAGATTGAGCTGGTTCGCCGCCAAGCCTGAAGCCTGAGGCTAGGCTCGCTTTTTCGAAGTTTTCGACTTCGCGCCGCGCCGAGAAGCGTTCTTGATCCAATTCTCAAGCGCCCGGCGGTCTTCTACCTTGTCTTCCCAGCTCTTCCCCTTTTTCACCTGTTCGGCCATGATTTCGTAGACTGAGTTCAGGCTGGTCATCAATCATCTGGATCCATGGGGGCTTCATCCAGCGAGGCGGCCTGATGAGCAGGTAGATGCCGACGGCAATGAGGAGGGCGTATCCTGTCTGCACCTCCCAGCGGGCAAGCCCCAGACTACCGATGAGCTGGGATTCAAACGAAGACAGAATGAACAAGGCTCCTAGGGCCAGATAGACGTAGACCATGCGGCGTGATCGCCAGTACCAGCGCTTCCAGCGCCCCATCACGGCCGCCAGCCAGGCGCCGATAAACAACGCACCGAAGGCCAAAAGCAGGACCTGGGTGTTCAGATCGAACATGGGCAGTTCTCTCCGATTCTGAGGATGGGTTCCTCAGGGATCCGTGGCGATCGACCGATCAAGACGCTGCGTCATACATCGAGCCCTCCCCTCGATCCTAACATGCGACGCGCCCTTCCAGCAAAGCTCTTGAGCCTAGTCCGGAAGCGAAAAGTCCTCCCCGATCAGGTTCTCCAGCGCGTCAAGTGCTGCATTGGCATCGTCACCGTCCGCCGTGACTTGAATGCGGTGCCCTCTTTCGACGCCGCACGCCAGCACGTTCATGATGCTCTTTGCGTTGGCTGGGCCTTTTCCATTGGTCAAGTTCTCAATCGTGAGATCGCATCCGAATCGACTGGCCAGCTTGACGAACTGGGCCGCTGGGCGAGCATGCAGCCCGACATCGTTGTTGATGGAGAATTCTCGGTTTAGTGGCATAGCACCTTCTACCAGGTTTGCGTGACTTTGTTCAACCCTCGCGGGTTATCGGGATCGAGGCCGCGTGCTTTGGCCAGATACAGCGCTAGCAGCTGGCCGGGTATGACGGTCAGGAGGGGACTTATCCATTCCGGTACGTCCTGGGGGAGACCAAGCCCCAACTCTGCCGATTGGAGCAGGTCACCCTGATCGCTGATCACAATCAGGTCGCCCTCCAGTTGCCGTATCTCCTCGAGCAGCGTTCGGACATCCTCCAACACCTGACCGCTTGGTGCGATCAGAAGAAGGGGAAAGCCGCCGGTGACCATTCTGATCGGGCCATGTCGGAAATCGGCCGATGAGTAGGGCTCGGCCACAATCCCGGTCAGCTCTTTGACCTTTAGTGCGATTTCAAAGGCTGTGGCGTAATTGTACCCACGACCAACGACAGCGCAGCGATCGGCATAGCGGTAGCGTTCGACCCGGCCGCGGATCAGGTCTTCGTTTTGCATGACATCGGACATGAGGCCGGGCACGCGCTCCAGCGTTTGCAATTGTTGGCTGTCGTTGGAAAGCGCTGCCGAAAGCATGGCCACCGCCCCTATGGAAGAGGTATAGGTTTTGGTGGCGGCGATCGCTTTTTCTGGACCGACACCCAGGGTGATGACGTGATCAACGGCTTGGGCCAGCGGGGATTGGCTGTCGTTGGTGATCGCCAGAGTGGGTTGTCCCTGGCGAGTCGCCTCGGCCAATACGGCACCCACATCTGGGGATTGGCCCGACTGGGAGATCCCCACCACCAAGGCGCCTTTCAGGCTGGGGGCCTGGCCGTAAAGGGTGAAGACGGATGGGGTGGCCAGGGCGACCTGAATCTGGTTGTGAATACCCAACAGGTACTGGGCGTAGCGGGCAGCGTTGTCCGATGTGCCACGAGCGGCGATAAGGACGTAGTCGAACTGCCCTCGCAGATCTTGGGCGATGGCCTCCACCGTAGCGGCCTGTGTTTGGAACAGCCGCCGCAGGGCCTCCGGTTGGCTGAAAATCTCCTCTCTCAGCAGCGAGTCACTCACCAGATTGAGGCCCCCCGGTCAGACTTTCAGAAAGCACCTTGATGCTGTTCAAGCCGGCCTGCTTGGCAATTTCAGCCACGTCTGCGAGGCTGGAGCCTTCTCGAACTCAGGGCAACCTCCAGGAGCATCGGCAGATTCACCCCGGTCACCAACTCCACGTCATCGTGCGCGGCGGCCAGTCGGCCACAGACGTTGAATGGACTGGCACCGAGCATGTCCACCAGGATCAGAACGCCCTCGCCCTGATCAACATCCTTCAAGGCTGCCGTCACCTTGGCTTCAAGGCCGTCGACCGCATCCGTCTGCATCAACGCGATCGTCTTCAGGGCAGGCGTTTCACCAATAATCATGCTGGCAGCGTGGGCCAGGCCATCTGCAAACCTTCCATGGGTGACAATCACCAAACCAACCATAAACTCCTCTCGATCATTCCTGGGCCAAGGCCACGAAGTCTTCCAGCAGCCTCTGTGTCTTTGCCGAGTCGCTGCCGCTGGTTTCCGGGGTTTTTCTCTCACGGACGCAGGCGAAGAAATGCTCGATCTCCCCGGCGAAGCCGCGCTCGACGAGTTGAGGGAACCAGCGACCGGCGCGATCTTCCCCAATGACCTGTTCATCATCGGAGCGCCGCACACGCAGTTGGCGGAACGCATGGAGTTCGACTGTGAAATCGCCACCATGGAGATAGACCCTCTCCTGCCAGATCCCAGCTTGTCGAGATGTGAGCACCACGGCCTGTCCACCTGTGCGAGTCTGCGCCAGACTGGCGGCGCTCATGAACCTGCCGTCCTGGCTGTGTCCATAAGTGGCCGTCGGTGTGATCTCACCGCAATAGAAGCGCAGCAAGTCGATCTGGTGGATCGTGTCATCCAGATAGGTTGCCGCCAGGTCGCGTTCCTTGGTGCCTGAGCGATGCTTTTCAATCAGACACATCTGAATCTCACGGTTGCCGAAGATCTCTTTGGCCCGGCGGTGAAGCGGCGCAAAGCGACGGTTGAAACCGACCATGAACACACGTTGGCGTTCATCGGCCAACTCCGCCAGGGCTTGCGTAGATTGGCTATGGGTGGTGGCCGGTTTTTCGACGAAGACGTCGATGTCGGCCTCCAGCAATCGGCGAATCAATTCTTTGTGGGACTCGGTGCTGGTGAGGACAAAGGCGGCATCAACCCCAAGATCAATCAGGCTGTCGACGGATTCGACCGGCGTGGGAAGGTGCCAACGCTTGACAACCTCGTCTGCGGTCTGCCTGGTACGGTTGAACAGACCGGCAATATGAATGTCCGGCCAACTGCTCAGAAGCGGCAGATATGCCTTGCGGGTGATGTCTCCGGCGCCGAGAATGCCGACGCTCAAGTGTTCCTGGCTGGGCATTGATGTGCCATCCTAGGTGGGGCGAAGCCAAATCCTATGTGAATTATTTCACAAGTTGCCCGATCAGATCCATGATCCCGAGCAGATTCGCGGCAGAAATGATCACGATCGCAAGCAATAGGCGGCGGACCCAGACAGCGCCCTTCTCGACGGCCACCTTGGCGGCGACCCAAGCACCGAGCATGTTGCCGATGGCCAGGATGAATCCGATCAACCAATTGACCTGCCCGTTGTAGACGAACACCCCTAGGGCAAACACGGTGAAGAAAAGCACGATTCCGACTTTAACGGCGTTGGCGCGCACCAGGTCGTAGCCGACACTGAGCACCAGGCCAGCCAGAAGGAAGATGCCCACACCGGCCTGGATGAATCCGCCGTAGATCCCGATGCCAAAGAAGATCACGATCTGCAGCAGGGAGGGCCGGCCCTCGAGACTGGTGAGGGTGCCTTCCAGCCAGCGTTGTGGACGGACCAGGATGACCACCAGCATGATCAGCATCACCACACCGATGGTGCGCCGCATCAGCGCCTCGTTCAGATTTACGGCGATTTGGGCTCCGAGCACCGAACCTATCACAGCCGGCACGCCGAGCATCAAGACGCCGCGCAGATCCAGGACGCCCCGCCGGCGGAAGCTGGTGCCGCCGACGATGTTTTGCAGCAGGATTCCGACGCGATTGGTCCCATTGGCCACCGTCGCCGGAAGGCCGATGAAGATCAACATGGGCAGTGTGACCAGCGATCCCGATCCGGCCAGCGTGTTGATGAATCCGGCCAAGAATCCGGCGCCGATCACTGCGGGTATCAGATACCAGGTCAATCGAACCTCTCTTCGATGTAGTGGCCAGTGTCGTGGATCAATTGTCGCTGGCCAGACGGCTCCATTGGGGGGTTCCAAAGACCACGTCCCCATCAATCATTGCCATCAGGACATCCAAGCCTTCGCTCATGAGCACCAGGTTGGCTGCTCTCCCGGCCGCCAACTTCCCCAGAGTGTCTCCAAGCCCCAAGCTTTCGGCAGCCACGTCAGTGGCCATCCGCAGGGCGTCCTTCAGAGGCAGTCCGAGAAGATGCACGGCATTGGCAACCGCCCGGTCCATGGTCAGGACACTGCCTGCCAGCTTGCCATTGGGGAGGCGGGCCACCCCGTCCTCAACCGTCATGTGCCGGTCGCCAGGCCGCGTGTACGTGCCGTCGCCGAGCCCGGCCGCCTGGTTGGCATCCGTCATGAGGACGGTGCGGTCAATTCCCTTGGCTCGTAGAACCACTTGCACTGCGGCCGGGTGCAGATGGTGGCCGTCAAGGATGACTTCGGCGTACACCTCGTCGTGGGTCAGGACGGCCCCGACCACGCCTGGCTTGCGGTGATGGAAGGGTGGCATGCCGTTGAAGGTGTGCGACGCTCGACGCACGCCTGCCTCAATACCGGCCAGCATTTGTTCGTAGGTCGCCTGAGTGTGCCCCGCGCTGGCCACAATGCCGTTTGAATGAAGGAAGGAGATCACGTCCAGCGCACCGGGGAGTTCAGGCGCCAATGTCACCTGATGGATCAGGCGTTGAGCCGACGAAACGTCCTGTTGGATCTCGGCCATCGACGGAGGGCGGATGGCGTGCTCAGGCTGCGCCCCTCGTTTTTCCAGGTTGATGAACGGCCCTTCGAGATGGATGCCGATCATGCGCGCACCAGCGGGCGTTTCGGAATGCACCTGGACCAGCCGATCCAGGATCCGGGCTTGTTCGTCGATCGGCGAACTGGCGACTGTGGCCTGGACGTGGGTTACGCCGGTGGAGGGCAGCCAACGCAAAATGGCAGTGATCGCCTCAATCGACGGATCCATGAAATCATGGCCCTGGCCGCCATGCGTGTGGCTGTCAATGAACCCCGGGGTGAGGATCGCGCCGCCGACATCTATCGTCTGCGCCTCGATCCCTGTGATGTCGAGGTCGCCTTCGCCGACGGCCTCAATTCTACCGTTCCGGATCAGCAAAAACCCCGAGTTGAGCTCTTCTTGGGGTGTGAAAATGTGGGCGTGAGTTAGAAGGCAATCTCGCATAACCACCTGCATGGTGTGGAGCCCCGTTTGATCGATTAGAGCTCTGGGATCCGGGCGCCGTACTTCTCTTTGAATCTTCGGTTGTTCTCATCACCGCCGGGCATATTGCGGCTGATCCGGACCGGCGGCTGGCCGCCGCGCGCCATAATCTCGGCGACCGCTTCGATCACCATGGCATCCATGATCGCCACGCCGGCGATGGTTGATAGCGGACCGACCTTGGCCGAAAGGCCTTCGAGCGCAATGGCTGCGTCGCCCAGGGGAACATGCGTGTCGATCACCAGGTCCACAACCTCGAACAGCCGCTTCCCGCTTGAATGACGCGACGTCACCGAGGTCGAATGGGCAAGGGATGTCAGGGCGACAACAGGTAGCTCGAGATCGCGGGCGCCCAGCGCCAATTCAATCGGAAGCGGGTTGATGCCCGAGTTTGAAATGACGATCAACATGTCGTTGGGCTGCAACGCGTACTGGGCGAGCAATGCCTCGGCCAAGCCCTCAATGCGCTCGAAGCGATCCAAGTCTTGGTTGACTTCCATGGCACGCAGACAAGACAGCGTGCCGGCGCGGATGAACACCTCTTTGGCGGGGATCCGTGAGTGTCCAGAGCCAAAGACGTGGGGGATTCCGTCCTTGAGGATCGAGTTTGCCATCCACTTCGCCGCTTGCAGAATGTTGTCCGCCTCGGCGGATTGCAGCTCATCCAGCAACTGTCTTGCGGAATCAAAATAGCGATCAGTAGGGGTCACGATCAATCCTTTGGAAGCGCATCTGCGACCCGCCATGAAAGTCGCGCGACATTGAACTTGGTCTAGACACGCGAAGGTCTCAGGAGTTTTCGGGCGGCCAGGTAGGCAGGGTCGTCGGTGCGCATGATGTCGGGATGGATACCGCGGGCCAGGGTCAGGAAGTAGGTGAATTGATACAGGGGCAAGATCGCCAGCATCGGCACGAGCGCCGGGGGCAGACCGCTCGGCAGGCGGGTGATGCCGTCCGGCTCGGCGGTTGCGGGATCACCATCGGTGATCAACCACGTGTGTGCATCGATGGCTCTCATGCCCGATATGAGCGATCTGGCTTTGTCCAACTCGGGCCCTTCGGATGCCACGACGATCACCAGATCTCCTGCCTCGGTGCTGGCCCAAGCGCCATGGCCGGCTTCCTCAAGTTCCCAGGCATCGGTCAGGCTCAAGGAAGCTTCCGTGAGCTTGAGAGCGGCTTCGTTGGCCGTGGCCAGATTGAAGCCGGCGCCAGCGACGGCGATCCGCCGCACACCAGCGTACCTCTCTCCCATTTGGCGCGTTTGCTCTTCGTGGGCTTGGAGTTGTTGACGGGTTTGGTCGGGAAGCGTTGCCATGGCCTCGAGCAGTTGTCCGCCAGCGTCACTGTCGGAGAGGCTCCCAACCAGGCGCAGGAGGCGATACAGTGCCGTGAGATAGCTGCGGGTCTTGGGGAGCGCCGGCTCGACCCCTCCCGGGCCGAGCAGCGTCACATCCGCCGCCTGGGAAACCGGGGCGTTGGGGCGGTCAGTCAGGGCGACCACCGGCGTGCCAAGGGCTCTGGCGAGCGCCATGGCGTCGATCACCTCTGGCGTGCCCCCTGAGTGGGAGATGGCGATCAGCCCCGCCTGTCCCAGATTGGGGGGCGGGAATGCGCGCAGTTCAAAGGCATTTACCGCCGTTGCTGGCCGGCCGGCTATCTGGCCCAGGGCCATGGCGGTCGCCTGGCCAGCGAACAATGACGTCCCGCAGCCGATGAGGTACAGGTGCGAGCAGCCGGCCAGCGCGGCCGCTGCCTCGGACACGGCCTGTTGCAGCGCCTCCGTTTGGCAGGCGGCCAGGGCCTCGGGCGACGAGTTGAGTCCCTCCCACATCAGATAGGGATGCGCCTTGCGGGCGTGGGCAGCTTGTAGGGATTGGGGTATCTCGGGGGTCATGCGCGCTCCATCTGCAGGGTTTCGACAAGCCGGCGGCCGCGGACAGCGCAGGCCGGTCAGAACTTCTTCAGGACGTTGTTGAGGTTGGTGCTTCCTTCGCCGGGCAACCATTGGACTTGGAGGTCGATCCCCAGTTCGTCCAGTTTCTTCCAGGCGGCGAGCTCATCCTCAGTGGCCATCACTTCTTTGGTGAGCTTGATGTCGGCACCTTGTTTGCGCACGCCGCCCACATTGGCCTTTTCAATATCTAGACCATGCTCGATCAGGTAGACAAGGTCGATAGGATTTCGGACCAGGATCAGCAGTTTCCCGTTGGGCCAGGCGTCACCGCTGATCTTTTCGGCGGCGTCTGCCATGGAAAGGATTTCGACCTTTGTTCCGGGGGGGGCGGCCATCTTCATCAGATTGGATTGCAGAGAGTTTTTCACCACGTCGTCGTTGGCCGCCAGGATCACATTGGCTCCCACCCGGCGAGTCCAATTCATGGTGATTTGCCCATGAATCAGGCGTTCGTCGACCCGAACCAATGCGATTTCCATGCTCTTGCCTCCCGGTATCGAAGCGTTTGACTGCCTGAACTCAATCCTACCCTGTCCTGCATTCAAGTTCGGAAGCGGGAGAGGACTCGGAGGATCCTTCCGAGCCCTCTCCCAGCGGAACTTACTTTCCAAGGATGCCGAGGGCACCCAGTGCAAAACCACCGATGGCGAGAACCAGCATGAGGATAACGGTGCGGGCACCGCGTCGGATGGCCCAGTAGGTCAACAGGGTGACAACCAGGGGCAGGAATTTGGGCATGATGCTGTCCAACATGCTCTGTATTGACACCGTGGAATTCTGGATGGTGTAGGCCAGCGGAGTGGTAACGCTGAGCCAGGTGCCTACCAAGCCGCCGATGCCCATCAGGCCGGCCATAGCCGCGCCGCGCATGATGGTCTGCAGTCGTTCAGCGTCCACGCGCTCGAACAACTGGCTGCCGTAGCGGAAGCCGCGATCTTGTGAGAACCACCGCACCCAAACGTGCACGATGTTAGTCGACAGGAAGAAGAACAGCGGGGCGATGGGGTTGCCCTGCAGCCCCATGGATGCGGCAATGCCGCCCATGAGCGGCCGCCACGTGCCGTGGAACGAGGAATCTCCGATGCCCGCCAAGGGGCCCATCAGGCTGCCTTTGACGCCCTGAATTGACTGCTCGTCCACCTCATCCGGGTTCTTAGCCCGCCGCGCCTCGAGTTCGGCGACCGAGGCGAAGATCGGCCCCGGGATCCACGGGTGAGTGTTGAAGAAAACCAAGTGTCTGCGCAAGGCGCGCCGCAGCTCATCAGTGTTCCCATACAGCTTCTTCAGGAAGGGTATCAGCGCCCAGGTCCAGCCGAGAGCCTGCATCCGGTCAAAGCTGAAGGCCGACTGGATGGCGAAGGATCGCCAGTAGATGGTGCGCTGATCTTGGCCCGAAACCATGCTGGCTTCGCCCTCGTCCTTGCCGCCGACGAGCTGGAGGCCGCCGCTCTGCATGATGTAGTAGGCGGCGATCAGCAGGCCGACGAAAGCAGCGCCAAGGACTCCGAAGTTGGCATAGGCCGCCAACACAAAACCAAAGAAGAAGAACGGGAGCAGCTCAGTTGTGGCCAGCGTGCTGAGCAGCAGGGCGAAGCCCAGTGCCGGGAGCAGATTTCCAGCCACGCCGATCCCGGTCTTGACCGAGGCTGGAATGGCATTGCCCAGACCCTCCACTACCTGGGAGCCGGCCGATAGCGCCACGAACACCGGCAAGAAGTCGGCCAAGAAGTGCGCCAGGTTGCCGGTGTGGACCATAGCCGAGACTCCGTTGGTGTTGCCCCGATCGGCGAAGTACTCGGCGCCGGACACGAAGATCGTGCTCACGGACTTGGCGATCAGCTCAAAGAATGATCCGAGCAATGCCGCCGGGATGGCGATGACCAACGCCTCTTGGACGCTCAATCCGCCCGAGATAGCGAAAGCCGTGCCGAGGACGGAGCCGATGGGGAGGTTCGGGGGTACCGAACCGCCGATATCGGCCGCACCCATGAAGATCAATTCCATTGTGCCGCCGAGCATCAAGCCGGTTTGCATATCGCCCATGATCAGCCCGGTCACAGGGCCGAGGACAATTGCCCGCTCCAAGTACAGATCCCCCATGAAGCGTCGAGAGAAGTATGAAAATCCGGCGATGAAGGCCAGCACAAATGCAAGGCCCATAGAGATATGCATCGTCTTTTTCCTCCGCATTCTGGTGCAACTACGACAATTGGGGTTGAACCCAACCTAAATGGGGGATGACTTATGGGCAACCTCCTAGCATGAATGTGGGGAGCTGGCCACGAGACCAGCTGCCCAGGCGGCGGGGTCGAGGACCCTCCGATCCCCAGCGCTCGGAAGGGCGTTTCTCATATGGGTTGGTTCGTCGGAGTGCACTCTTCATAGCAGCACGGCTGGGTCGAGATTGGCGGGCCGATCAGGGTTGAGTCCACGCGCCATGGCGCGATGGTAGGCCAGCAACTGCAGCAGGGGCAGGGCCAACAGCCCCCTGGACAGATCGCTGAGGGACTCGGGAAGAGAAACGTCGAACAAATCCAGAGAGTCTGATCCCGGTGAGCCGATGCAAAGAGTATGAGCACCGGCCGACTTCGCCTCCCGGATCAGACGAAGCTCCTCGGTCTTGGCCTGGTCCGAAACGAGCCCCACGATCAACGTGGACGTCGTCATCGTCGCCTTGGGTCCGTGACGGTATTCGAGAAAGTGGAATGCCTCTGAGCGCGACTGGGACATTTCCTTCATCTTGAGCATGGCTTCGCACGCCAGACCATGGTTGACGCCCGAGCCGAGGAAGACGAAGTGGTCCAGTTGCTCGTCGCCACCGAGTTCTTCGGCCAGTTGGAGGTAGTCAGGCAGCAACGCCTCCAAGTGATCTGGCAGGTTGGAGAGTTGAGAGAGATGCTCAGTGTTCGCGGCGGCCAGGGCCGCTACGGCCTGGCTGGCGAGCAACATACCTGTGAATGACCGAGTCTGGGCCACGCTTTTCTCGTCGGCTTGTTCGGCTGTGACCACGAAGGGATCGGAATCGGTGATCTGACTGTCCGGCTTGCAGGTTACGACCAGAGGACGCAATGGGCTGCGTTGTCGATAGGCATCCAGCGCCCGAAGCGTCTCGGTGGTCTCACCTGAACGGGAATGGGCGAGCATTAGGGGCGACCCGCCGGTTGTGAGTAGTTCGGGAAAAAGCCACGCCTCCGAAGAGGGCAGGGTTTGGACCTGCTCCCTCATCAGAGCTTGCCAGACGCGGCTGGTTGAAAGTGAGAGGTAGTAGGTCGAGCCGCAGCCGATGAAGGTGGCTCCATCGTGACCTTGGCTGGCCCAGGCCTGGACATCATCTGCACGCGGCTGCAGGGCGCGCAGGGTGGCGCGCCATGTCTCGGGTTGGGTGAGGATTTCACGGTAGGTGTGAGGTTCTGTCTGTGACGTCATAGATCGCCTGCCATTGGGTGGGTCAGCCGTGAGGCTGCTGTCTACGACCAGGTCTTCTTGGGGAAAGCGCTCTGCTATTCATCGCCTATCTAGCCACGCGGACGTCGACGCCCAGGTTGCGTATCCGGGAAAGCACCCCGGCGTCGGTCTGGCCATCGGTAACCAGAGTCGAAACTTGTTCAATCGGGGCCACAAATGCCGATGCCACTCGACCGAACTTGCTGTTGTCCGCCACGAGAACCAGGTTGGGAGCCATGGCCAGGATCGCACGATCAGTCATGACTTCGGGCAAGTAGTCGTTGGTCAATCCGGCTCGAAGGGCGATGCCCCGGATGCCCATGATCACCTTGTCCACCCGCACCTCGCCCAAGGCGGCTTCGGCGATATGCCCCACAAAGGACATTTCCGATTGGCGAAGCATGCCCCCGACAACCACGAGCGAGACACGCTCCAGCTGGGCGAAGACATTGACAATCGTCAGCGCGTTGGTGACCACAGTCAGGTCGGAATGAGATATGAGGTTGTGGGCAACCTCGAGAGTCGTAGTGCCTGAGCCGAGAAAAACCGCCTCACCGTCTTCGATCATCGAAGCGGTGAGGCGGCCAATGGCTTGCTTGGCGGCCCGGTTCTCATGCTCTCGGTGAAGAACCGGCGGTTCGGGCGGGGCATCCTGAGTCTGCATGGCGCCCCCGTGGACACGACGCGCCCGGCCATTTGAGTCGAGCATGTCCAAATCGCGCCGGACGGTAGCTTCACTCACACCCAACTCCTGGCTCAAGTCAGCGACACGAACGCTGTTCCTCGCGTCAAGGAGCTCCAGGATTCTGCGCCGCCGCTCTTCGCTCAGCACGATCTTCCTCTTGCCAACAGTTGGAAGCAATAACCGATGTTTTGAGTGAATATGTCGTTTTTTGACGGAAAATGCTTGTTCTTGACACCACTTTAGCAGAAATTGCCCCTGGCCGTCAAGCGGCAAAGGGCATCTGAGGCTGAAATTGGGCTGTTGGGTGGAAGCGGGTCAGGGGGTCAGACGTCGAAAGCCCACTCGCCCGAGCGGATAACGGACTCGGCGCGGCCGTCGGCGGTCAGACCGTCGATGTCCATCTTGTCCGAGCCGATCATGAAATCGACATGGATCTTGCTCGAGTTGCCGCCGGCGGCCGCGAACGCCGCCTCATCCATGGCGTCGCCGCCGTCCAGCGTGGATGTGTAGGCTCGCCCCAGCGCCAGATGGCAGGCGGCGTTTTCGTCGAACAGGGTGTCGTAGAAGAGCACCCCGGATTGCGACACCGGAGAACTGTGGGGGACGAGCGCCACCTCGCCCAGATGTGCCGCTCCCTCATCGGTTGCCAGCAGGCTGGTTAGAAGGGAGTCGTTCACCGAGGCGTGTGAGGCGACCACGCGGCCATCTTCGAAGGTCAAGCGGATGTCTTCGATGACACGCCCGGCGACGCTCAATGGCATGGAAGCCGATACCGTGCCTTGGGCCCGACGCCGGTCGGGGAGTGTATACACCTCCTCGGTGGGCATGTTGGGGATGAAAGAAATGCCCGAGCTGGACGTGCTTCCTCCGCCGTGCCAAAGGTGGCCGGCGGGAAGGCCGATAGTCAGATCGGTGCCGGGTGCCGTGTATCGCAGCCCATCATATGATTTGGCATTCAGGTACGCGTGGCGTGCTGTCAGGTTCGAAACATGCTCCCGCCAGGCAGCCGCCGGGTCGGGCTGATCAGCACGGCATATGCGCAAGACCAAACTCCACAACTCATCCACCCGCGCCTCGGGCGGGAGGTCCGGCAAGACCATGTCTGCCCAGGCGGAGCCGGGAACGGCAACGACGCACCAGTTGGTTTTGTCCCTGGTGGTGATTTCAGACGTGGCGTCGAAGGCGTTTTGTGTCCTGCGCTGGAGGGCGGCGGCCAGCTCTTCATCTTGGCTTTCCAAGAGATTCGGGGCGTGCGCATGGACGGAGAGATAAGCGCCACCCTGACGGACGTGTTCGGCGGCGGCTTGAAACCGCCAGTCCGGGAAGGATTCGATCCAGTCCTTGCCCCTGCGTTCCATGGCGATCACCGAGAGAGCGCTGTCTCCCCAAAGCGGCTCGACTGATCGGGCGCCGACCGCGTAGGCCTTCTTGGCCAAGATGCGGATGAAGGGGGCGGCTTCCATTGGTATGCCAAAACGGATGCTTGGATCGGCGATAATCAGGGGTTGGTCTGGCTGCAGATTCAGCCCAACGCGGATGATTAGCTCAGCGTAGCGATCAAAGGCAGCTTCGAAATCTATCGGCATACGGCGTCGGCCTCCAAAAATCGGCTTGAGCGTGCTCTGGGCACGGAGGCCATTGTCGCGCCTGACCCGGCTGGCGACAAACCCCGCCGGCCCAGCCGCGACTTGTGAAAACCGTCACAAGCGTCAGCCGGCCGGCGGGATGCCCCGTTGGGTGCAGGGCTGTGTCGAGCCTAGGGCTGATTGGCGTTGGTCAGTGTGATGAAGTCACCGTTCGCCACCTGGGTCAACCCACTCCCGTCGGCGCCGATGGTCCACAGGCTGTCACCGGCGCAGTCGGATCCGCATGACGACTCGATCCACTGAATGAGCAGATGGTCGCTGTTCAGCCAGGCAACCACGTGGAAGAAGCCGCCAGCCCGATCGGTGATGACATGGGAATCCCCGTTCCGTCCGTCCGAAACCGCCACCCAGCCGTGCTCATCATCGGGATTGCCCCGTGCGATCGCGAACGCGATCCGGCCCCCGTCTGGGCTGAACAGCGCGCTTCCGAGGAGGAAGGGCTGGCCAACGCTTGATGGGGTGGCGATTGTGGCTTGAACGTTGCCTGACAGATCGAGCAAGGAGATTCCCGTCGGCGGGCAGTGCGAGGTGATGGCATCCCCATCCGGCGACAGGCCGTCCAGGCACAAGGCGCGACGAGTTTGCGGGTCGTAGTCAACCAGGGTGGTCACCTGGCCGGTATCGAGCTGCAAACGGTACAGGCTGGATGCCCCATCGAACGGGATGTAGCCGCCGATTCCGTAGGGCTCTCGGCTGAAGAGGAGGGTCGTTCCGTCAGCGGCCCAGCCCTGGACGACAAGGTGGGTCAAGCGGTCGGCGTCCAGCGGTTCCGAATAGACCGATCGAATGGCGGTCCCATCCAGGTCGCTGACCAGAAGGACGGACTCCGCCGGATTGTCTTGGGTCACATTGGACCAAGCAAGCATCGGCGATTGATCGCCCAGCCCAGGCCATACCGCCAATCCAAGGTCGGGATTCTTGATGAACGCCACCTCGCTCTGTGATCCGTCGCGCGCGATGACTCGGGCGGTCGGGGTGTATGCGAAGGCGAAGACCTCGCCTTGTGCAACTCCGCCGCGGGGCATCAGGCCGCGCGTAGGCGGCGACTGCTTGTCGAGTCCTATGCCGGTGTCGAATACCTGCAGTTGGGAATGGTCGAAGATGGAGGCTGCGTGCACATGGCGCGGTGCGGCCTGTTCGTCCCAACCGAAATCAACCCCGGTCTTCATCTCTCCAGCCTGCAGGGTCACGTCGAGCGAGGCAGGGTTCACATCAACCTGGGGATGGGTCCACATTCCCGGGGAGAGAGCAGCCTGGTTGGCGGCTGAGCCCGAGTCGATAGCCACGCAGTAGGTTCCTGCCTCTAACCCGGAAAAAGTGAAGGTGCCGTTGGCATCGGAAAGCGCGGTCTGCTGGGCGCCTTCGCCTGGGCAGGCGCCGGAGGCAAGGGAAAGGGTCACAGCAGGCAAACCGGGCTCAGATGTCTGGCGGATGCCGTCGGCATGGAACCGGCCCAGGGCCGTGTCCCCCTGGACACACCCCGGCGGCGTCTGCGTTAGGCTGGGTTCGCCATCAGCGCCTGAGTCGCACAGGTCGTGCCACACGCTTCCCTCGATCGACCCCAAAGAGTGCCCGGTTGGGGTCGCATCGGAGGTCGCCACATTGGCTGGCGGTGGGTTGGTCTGGGAGGCGTAATTGCAGCCTGTCACCGACAGGACCAACAACCCGAACAAGGTCGAACGGACTGCGTGATGCATTGAAAAACCTCTTTGAAGCCTGCCCGCCCGCCGGCTCAGTACGTCTGGGTGACGAGGTGATGCCGCACCCGAGGCGGAGGTGCGGCATAAAGAGATATGGATCATAGCACGGAAGAGTGTGCCCGCAGCCTGTCGTTTGTCACCTTCGCCGGGCATGGTCTATGGCCCGGGCAGGTGGACGAATGGGTGGGCTAGGGCAGACCATCACAGGCATGGGGCAGCTGGCTCGAGGCGTCCGCCAGGCTGCTGGCGCTGGCCACCTGGGCGTTTTGAATAGCCAGTGGCTGGAAGGGCGGTACCCCTTGAATGGCAGGTTGGGAGAGGTGAAGCACGTAGCAGCCGACGAAATACTGTGTGGCAGAGTCGGTGGTCACTGAGGCCAGGGCGACCGGAACCCGATAATGGAGCTGTCCGGCCCCAGCGTCGGCCAACGTCTCGCCCAGCAATATGGAGACGCTGTCGGTGTTGGCGTAACCATTCTCAAAGTCATTGAACGTGGGCAGCTGAGGTGAATCCGGTTCCCAGTACGAGTAGGCCCGCACATACTCTTTGCGGTTGACGGCGTTGAACAGGGAGCGGAGAACTTGGGTCGGTCCGCTTCGATCGTCGAGGTAGATCGAGGCGTCCACACCGCTGGCTGGTGTTGTCGGCTGGGGTGTGAGCGCCGGGGCCGGCCCGGTGGCGATGCCGTCGCAGGCATGGACGAGCAGATCGGCGGTGTCAGCGCTGTTGTCTTCCGTCTGGAGCGTGCCGGAGCGGATGGCCAACGGCTGGAACGGCGGTTCGCCCTGGAAGCCCGGCTGGCCGAGGTGCAGAGTGTAGCAGCCAGCAAAAGTCTGGAGGTCGTTTGACGTTGAGGTTGATTTCAACACCACCGGCACCGTGTAATACATCTGGCCGGCGCCGGCATCCCCCCCAACTACACCCAGACTCACCTGGACATTCTCGGTGTTCTGGTAGCCCTGCTGAAACTGATCGAACGAAGGCAGGTCCTGGGCTGTGTCCTCCCAGTAGCTGTAGGCGCGCAGGTATTCATGCCGATTGATGGCGTTGAACAACGATAGGATGACGCCCTGAGGCGTGCTGCGGTCGTCCAAGTAGCCCGGAAGAGCCGCGCCCGGCGTGGCACTTGGCGCGGGAGAGGTAGGCTCAGGAGTTGCTGTGCCCATTGGCGGGCCTGGCGTGGGGCTGGCCGCGGGTGAAGTCGAAGGCGTTGTGGCGTGCGCGGTCGCAGTGGCGACGACGCCGGTCCCCAAGTTGCAGGCCAGGAGCGTGCCCGCAAGTGCGAGTGAAAGAAGTAAGAGACTTCTTGAAATTCCGAACCATCGCAACCTACCTTGTCTCCAGAGCCACCGCTGGCCAAGACGACGAACAGATCATGGGCACCAAAAGGCGGGACGGACCCAAAAACCGGGCTCTCTCCGTTGTCAGCGGGATGTGAGCGCCGGTCTGAGATCAGTCTACCACTTCGACCAGGCCGATGTTGACTACCAGAGTTCGAGCGGGCGGGGGTTAGGGAAGATTGTTGTCCTCCGGGGACAGGACTCGAAAGCCGATATGGTGATCTTGGTACTCGGGGGGGTCCTCAAAATGGCGATAGGCGGACCGAGCCACGTAGGGCACACTCCCCCACCATCCCCCCTTCTCCACCTTGCGGAACCCCCGATCCGGTCCAGGCGGATCTTGGACGGGACTGTCTTCGTAGTAGTGGACATCCAGCCAATCGTTGACCCATTCCATGACGTTGCCGCTCATGTCCAAAGCGCCTATCCAGCTGGCGCCTTCGGGGAAGCTTCCTACAGGGAGGTTTCCCTGACTGTCGACGACATTGGCTTTGGCTGAATCCCAGTTGTTGCCCCATGGATAGACCAATGAATCGGGCCCCCGGGCGGCATACTCCCACTCAGCCTCGGTAGGTAGCCGGCCTCCGCGCCAATGGGCGTAAGCTTGGGCTTCAAACCAGGTGATGCAGGCGCGTGGCTGATCAGGCGCATTGCCTTCGCAATCCCGGGGCGGATGGACGATCTGATGGGACAGCCAGTTCCAGCCCTCTTTGGACCAGTACGACTCTTCTGAGTAGCCTCCGTCCTCGACAAATGCCTCAAAGGCGGCATTGGTCACTTCGAATTTGTCCAGCCAAAATCCGGAGGTGATTTCGACGCGGTGCTGAGGCGCCTCACTGGCCGGCTCGCGATCGGCCCAGGGCGGCACCGCCAGCCCTTCCTCGCCATTGCTGCCCATCATGAATGATCCGGCCGGCACCCACACCTGTTCGATCCCGCGCCCATCATGTCGTGTCTCGCCCAGGGTGTGCCGCGGCGTTGGGCTGGGTGTGGGGAGCATCGGCGACTCCTTGCTGGTTTGGGTTGGCGGAGGCAGTTGGGGCTGACATGCAGAAGCAGCCAAAAGGGTGAGGGCTGCGAGGGCGATGGTGCCTGGCTTCATCTTGGAGTCTCCCCTGGCGGTTAGTTCGGCCGGACATACTGTTTACGAACCCAATCCGTAACAGGTTCATTCAACACAAATCAGGCAGAGTGGAACAGGGTGGGATTGGCGAGCGGTGAGGCCGGCCGAACGGCAACCCAAGCGCGTTGGTACCATCTTCCTAATCTCGTTTGGGCCCGTAACCAGCAGACTGTTTCAACGACATAGAAGATACATGCCGTGGGCTGGATTGTCCCTGGCACGCATCTGCGTGTTCAGGCGCCAACCCTCGGCCATCCTAGGTTTCGCAAGCCTGCGGCGGACCCCGGGTGCATTGCGAGCGGGCGCCTTCTTGGGAGGGAAGCGATTGCATTCAAGCCTCATTGCCATTCGGTTCACAGGCTGCTCTCGCCTTGGCTGATCTTGCCCAGGGGCGTTCCGGCTCTCGACGCGAGGCGATTGCCACGGCGCGTGTGGTGCCGCAGTCAATTCGCTGCGTCCAATGCGGCATTTGCTCCTACAACTGCCCGGTAGGTATCAACGTCCGTGCACACGCGGCCGTCGGGGCGCCAGTCAGCTCGGCCCACTGCCTTTCATGCGGGGAGTGCGTTAGGCGCTGCCCGCGCGGCGTCCTTCGCCTGGAAACCACCCCCCTCTTTGCCGATTCCGATCCCCAGCAGGAGCTCTTCTGATGGCTGAGGGCACCCGCTACCTGATCGTAGGTCATGGGGCGGCTGGATTGGCGGCTGCGCGCACCATCCGTGCGCGTGATGATACAGGCGCCATCACCATCCTGACCGACGAGCCCCATCGTTTCTACTCCAGGCCCGGGCTTGCCTATTTGCTATCGGGGGATATTCCCGAACGTCAGCTCTATTCCGTGCCGGATGAGCTGTACCGTCGCCTGCATATTGGGGTTCGGGTGGGAAGCGTGGCCGCCATCCACCGCCATGAGCGCGTTGTGTCTACCCAGCAGGGGCAGCAGGTGGCCTACGACATCCTGCTCCTGGCAACGGGAGCTGAGGCTGCCCGACCGAAGCTGCCCGGGATCGATCTGGAGGGCGTGGTCACGCTGGACAACCTGGCGGATGCGCGTCACATCCTAAAACAATCTCGCAGGGCGCGATCAGCGGTGGTGGTTGGCGGTGGGATTACGGCTCTCGAGTTGGCAGAGGGCCTGGCCGCCCGCGGGCTGAAGGTCCACTACTTGCTTCGCAAAGACCGCTACTGGGCCAGCGTTCTCGACCCCGATGAATCCAAGCGCGTCGAATCCGGCTTGGGCCATGAAGGTATTCAGATCCACCACCGAACCGAAGTGCAGGAGATCATTGGCCGGCGAGGGCGGGTCAAGGGCGTTTTGACCAAGGACGGACAGCGGATTGGCTGCCAGATCGTGGCCGTCGCCATAGGGATCCGTCCCCGCATTGCCCTTGCGGTCCAGGCGGGGCTGGAGACCGAGCGCGGCATCATCGTGGATGAGTACCTGCGCACATCAGATCCTTTTGTGTTCGCTGCCGGCGACGTGGCGCAAGTCTACGACCCGATGTCCGGCAGCTACCGGTTGGATTCCCTGTGGTGGTCAGCCGACGAACAAGGCCGATGTGCCGGCGAAAACATGGCCGGAGGCGCCAAGCCCTATCTGCGCAGTGCCCCATTCAACGTCACGCGAATCGGGGGATTGGTGACCACTATTGTCGGGTACATCGGGGGGGCCGAGAAAGACGCCGACCTGGTGGGAATCATGCGCGGCGACAGCGAGAGCTGGCGCGACGACATCAAATCATTGGTCGTCCAGGATGCTCACAATGGGACTCGCCTGCGCCTGATGGTGGGCGAGGAAACGCTGCTGGGAGCGGTGGTCATGGGGGATCAGAGCCTGTCGCGTGTCCTCCAACATCTTGTCCGTGAGCAGATTCCTCTGAGCGGGCTGCGGTCGATGTTGCTGTCGAACCCTCAGCGCGCCGTCGCCATCTTGCACAAAGCCGATCCCGAAGGGTGGTTGAACCCCGCTCAAATGGAGGCCGCGTGACCCAGGGTCTGCAATCTGTCTTTGACACACGGGCCGGTCAGAGGGGTTTCCGACTCAACGAGCTGCACATCTCCGGACTGGCGTGCGTGGCCATCACCGTGTTCTACCTGGCTGAGGTGGCGCTGCTGGGCGTGCCTGCCGCGGGAGCGTTCTTCGGTCACAGCCTGGGCATTATGGGGTTTGCGCTCATGTTGGCCACGGAAACGCTGTACACAATTCGCAAGCGGAGCACGCGCCGGGCGTGGGGTCGGATGAGCGATTGGCTGCGTTTCCACATCTTCACCGGGATCGTCGGTCCCTACCTGGTCCTGCTCCACTCCGCGTGGTCTTTCAATGGCCTGGCCGGCATGGTGCTGCTCCTCACGGCCCTGGTCGTCGCCAGCGGATTCTTCGGCCGCTATATCTACACCGCCGTCCCGCGCACAGCCGACGGCGTGATGCTGGAGGAGTCCGACCTGCAGCGCCAAATCGCCCAAGCCGACGCAGCCTATCGGCGCCGCATGGCAGCGGCCGGATCAAAACAGGCGCCGCCAGAGCCGCGTGTCGGGTCCGGGTTGTGGGCCCTGCTCACCCGCGGAGTGAGTGACTTGTCCTTCGACCTTCGGCGTGCCTGGGCGCGGCGCAACCTTCCGGCGGATGTAAAGCGGCAGGCGTCCGAGTTGGATTCGTTGCTGCGACGGCGCCGAGATCTACAGCGGCAGATCCGGCTTCTGCAGACTGCCCGCCGTGTGCTGGCGCTGTGGCACACCATTCACATTCCTATTGGTATCGCATTGTTCATTATGGCCTTCTTTCATATTGGTGCCGCGATCTACTACGCCACGCTCTTGAAGTGATCCGCCCTAACCAGGGAGGACGTGCACGCGTGAACGCGAGGTCGGGTAGGCTGCCCGGAGCCGGAGTGATCGTTGGCGTGCTGACACCTTTGATGGTGGTCGGCGCGGCGGCGCTAACCGGCGGCGGGATCTTCAGCCCCGGCCCGCTCCGAGGGCATTCGACGGGGGCAGCTGGCCAAGCGACCCAGATCCACGCCGATCTCGCCTGCAGCGATTGCCATGCACCTTTCTGGGGCACCCAGACCATGGCGGACCGCTGTCTTACGTGCCATGAAGATGTTCAGGCCGAATTGGCTGTCCCGACCTCGCTCCATGGAAAATTGCCCAACCCGGGCGCGTGCAGGGATTGCCATACCGAACACCACGGAATGCTCGCTTCCCTGACGCGGGTGGATGAGGCGACCTTCCCGCACTACGCCTTCGGTTTTGCCCTCACCGCGCACCTCACCTTGAGAGATGGCAAAGCCTTTGCTTGTGAAAATTGTCACGAAACGGGCTTGATGCATTTCCAGGGGCAAACCTGTTCCCAGTGCCACCTGAAAATGGATGGCGCGGCGTTCATGCCGCATGAGATCGCCTTCGGATCCTCGTGTCTCAATTGCCACGACGGGTTGGATTCCTACGGCGCCGATTTCAATCACGCCGAGACAGGATTTCCGCTGATTGCGGCTCACGAATTGCTCAAGTGCGACGATTGCCACGTCGGCGCCAGGACGCTGGAGGACCTCCACGCGACCAGCCCCACTTGTGTCAGCTGCCACCAAATGGACGATCCGCATCAAGGGGCATTGGGAGATGATTGCGCCGCGTGCCACACAGCCACCCAATGGACTGATGTCAGCTTCGACCATGCTGTGGTCGGTTTCAAGTTGACCGGAGCACATGCCAGCGTCGATTGCAGCGCCTGCCATGTGAATGGAACGGGCACCCCGGTCCCGACGACATGTGCTGGCTGCCACGCTCAAGACGATGCACATGATGGTCGCTTGGGCCAAGAGTGTGAGGCATGCCATGCCACGTCAGCCTGGAAGGATGTCCATTTCGATCATCGGCAGACAGGATTCTTGCTCACCGGCTCACATCTGGAGGTCGCTTGCAGCCAGTGCCATGTCAATGGGGAGACGGCGCCGGTGCCGAGCACTTGCGTTGGCTGCCATAAAGCCGACGATGCCCACCAGGGCCGCCTCGGCACGGATTGCGCGGCATGCCACGTGACGACCACGTGGAGCAAGGTCGATCTGTCGGGGTTCGATCACAGTCTGACCGGGTTCAAGTTGATCGGCTCACATCAAAATCTGGCCTGTGAATCGTGCCACACCAATGGTCACTGGTCTGGCCTTTCCCAATCGTGCGCTGCCTGCCACAAGGCCGACGATGCCCACAGCGGCCAGTTTGGGACGGATTGCAGCCTGTGCCACAACCCGACGCGCTGGTCGGATGCCAGTTTCGATCACGGCAAGGTCACCGGGTTCGCCTTGATGGGGTCGCATCAGAGCTTGTCCTGTCAGTCGTGTCACACCAACGGCCAGTTTTCAGGGCTGTCGCAAACCTGCGCTTCCTGCCACAAAGCCGACGACGCCCACAACGGCCGGTTTGGGACGGACTGCAGCCTATGCCACAACCCGACCCGCTGGTCGGATGCCAGCTTCGATCACGGCAAGGTCACTGGGTTCGCCTTGAGGGGATCGCATCAGAGCTTGTCCTGCCAGTCGTGTCACACCAACGGCCAGTTTTCGGGGCTGTCGCAATCGTGCGCGTCCTGTCACAAGTCCGACGACGCCCACAACGGCCAGTTTGGGACGGACTGCAGCCTGTGCCACAACCCGACCCGCTGGTCGGATGCCAGCTTCGATCACGGCAAGGTCACCGGGTTTGCCTTGGTGGGATCCCATCAGAGCTTGGCCTGCCACTCCTGTCACACGAACGGGCAGTGGTCTGGCCTTTCGCAAACCTGCTACTCATGTCACAAAGCCGACGATGCCCACAACGGCCAGTTTGGGACGGACTGCCGCCAGTGTCACAACCCGACGCGCTGGTCGGATGCCAGCTTCGATCATGGCAAGGTCACCGGATTCGCCTTGATGGATTCTCACTCAGGTCTGTCCTGCAATGCCTGCCATACCAACGGCGGATACTCGGCCCTGTCGTCAACGTGCATCTCGTGTCACAAGGCGGACGATGCTCACAATGGGACGTTTGGAACTGATTGCGCAGCTTGTCACCGTCCGACGAAGTGGTCCAACGCGAGCTTTGACCACAGTCAGACCGGATTCAAGCTGACTGGAGCACACACCAATCTGGCCTGTGAGTCATGCCATGCGGGAGGCAAGTATCAGGGGACGCCCAAGGATTGCGTCGCCTGCCACAGCGAACCCAGCTATCACCAGGGTCTCTTCGGCACAGATTGCGCCAAATGCCATTCCACGTCGGCCTGGCAGCCAGCCACGTTTGACCAGTCCCATAGCTTCCCGCTCAACCATGGTCACGCCGGTGGAGATTGCCAGAAATGCCATCCGAGCGAATTGGCGAGCTATACCTGCTACAAGTGTCATAACAAGAGCGAAACTGAGAAACATCATGCCGAGAAAGGCATCACCGATCTCAGCAACTGTGTCGCCTGTCACCCGAATGGCAAGGGGGACTGAGGGCGCCGAAGCCGATAAGGGCTGGTGAAGGGGAAAGCTGTGAGCTATTCAACGGAGTCTCGTGCCTCAATCATGGCGTAAGTTCTCGAAAGCCGGTCTGATCGCAGGGCTTCTTACCCCGCTGCTGGTGGTGGGAGCTTCGGCGGTCACGCGGGGCAGGATCTTCAGCCCGGGACCGCTCAACGACGTCGCTGCCGCCCAGATGGCGCAAGGTCCATCAAGCCATGCGGACCTCGCGTGTGACGATTGCCACACGCCGTTCTGGAGTCCGGCGACCATGGCCGATCGATGCCTGGCCTGCCACAAAGACGTTCAGCAGGAGCTGGCCCGGCCGGATTCACTGCATGGGCGATTGCCCGCTTCTGGGGCCTGTCGGGACTGTCACACGGAGCATGGTGGCCCGAAGGCTTCGCTAACTCGAGCGACATTTGACAATTTTCCACACTATGCCTTCGGCTATTCCCTCGACGCCCATACTCATCTGGACAACGGAAGCCAATTCGCCTGTAAGGATTGTCACACCCAGGGGCTGCGCGAATTCGACGTCAAAGAATGTTCCCGCTGTCACCTGAAGATGGAAGGTGTCACCTTCATGCCTCACGAGGTCACCTTCGGTTCTGCTTGTCTGAACTGTCACAACGGACTCGAGTCTTTCAGCTCGAACTTCGATCATGCGACCACCGGATTCCCACTTGTGGCGTCGCATGCGTCGCTCGAGTGCCAGGCATGCCATGCCGTGGCGCGCACCCTGGATGATCTGAAGTCTGCTCCGACCAGCTGCGTCGGCTGTCACGCGAAAGACGATGCCCATGCGGGACGACTTGGGGATGATTGTGCTGCCTGCCACATGTCCACCCGCTGGCCTGAAGTGAATCTCAATCATGCGGATGTGGGATTCCCCATCACCGGCAAGCACATAGATCTGTCTTGCAGCGACTGCCATGTGAAAGGCAATACGAGCCGGGTGCCGTCAAGCTGCGTCGGCTGCCATGGACAGGATGACCCCCACCAGGGGCGGCTGGGGAACGATTGCGCCGACTGCCATGACACTTCGGTCTGGACAAGTGTCCAATTTGATCACGCCGTGACCGGCTTCGCTTTGACTCAGGCCCATGTCGGTATCGCCTGCAGCGACTGCCATGCCCCGAGTCATGTCAGCCCAGCGCCCTCGGATTGTGCCGGATGCCACCTCCAGGATGACGCGCATAACGGGGCATTCGGGACAGACTGTGCTGCTTGCCACAAGCCGACCATCTGGACGGATGCGACCTTCGATCATAATCTGAGCCGATTCAAGCTCACAGGTGCGCACACCAACCTCGCATGCACCACCTGCCATACCGGAGGCCAATTCCAGGGGACCCCCACAGCTTGTGCCGCCTGCCATGCCGAACCCGCCTTCCATGCAGGGCTCTTCGGCACCAACTGCGCCAGTTGCCACTCGACGTCGGCCTGGCGCCCGGCTGCCTTCAATGGTCCCCACAGCTTCCCGCTCAACCACGGCAGGGCAGGCGGCCAGTGCGCCACTTGCCATCCCAGCGGCTACACCAGCTATACGTGCTACAACTGTCACAACCGAGATCGCATTCAGAGGAAACATGCCGAAGAGAGAATCAGGAATCTGAGCAACTGTGTGGCCTGCCATAGAAATGGCAGGGAAGGCGACGGGGGGGACGACTAGCGGCGAGGAACGATCGGGGAAATCAAGATCGCCATGGTTGGGGGGAATCAATCGGGCGGCGGCCCATACTCAGCCGCCGCCCGGTCGCGTTGCCGGTCAAGCTTAAGGGGTGAAGTCAAATGAACGTGTAGCGCACAATCCTCCCAAGCCCGTTTCGCTGCAAACCTTAATCGTGGCGTGCATCGAGTGGCCGCTCGGATCATAAGCGAACGAGTGCGCGTAGGCGTAGCCCGTGTCGCCCGGTTCCAGCTTGGGGATGCCGGTTACCACCGGGCAGCCGCCGAGCTTGTCGAAGTTGTCCCCCGAGAAGCTCTCCGAGGTGCCGGTGTCATTATCCTTGGCCGTGACCGAGACAGATTTCAAGGTCAGGCTGCCCGTGTTTTCAATCTTGAATCCCGGATCCCAACCCACACGGCCCTCCATATAGGAATAGCTGGCGCTGAATCCAATGGAGGGCGTAGGCGTCGGGGGCGGCGTGCTGAGCGGCAAGACGCTGATGTCGCCGCTGACATCCACGTAGCGCAGCCAAAGCCAGCAGGTTTGGCCGGCGTGATTGGGATCATTCACGATGAGGTAGTCGTTCGCCGTGGTCCGCCCGACAACCGTCAGGTCGGTTCCGGCGCCGGCCGTGTAGCGCAAGTCATACATGGTGCCCGGTCCCGTTCGGCAGTTCGTGTTCTGGTTGACATGCGCAATGGGGACGGTGGGCGTGGCGGTGTTCGCAGGGGTGTCGGTGACTGCCGGAGTGTCGCTGGGGGCAGGGGTGGAAGAGGCTGCCGGCGGGGCCGAGGTCGCCGTGCTGGCCTCCCCCGGCGTTGGCTGCGATGCCGCGTCCAGTGTGGCCTGAGCCTCAGTGGCCACCGCTTGCATGGTCTGCGTAGCCTCTTCCGCCGGTTTGCTCCCCGGGAGGAGCAGGCCGGACAGTGCACAGGCAGACACCATGATGGCAGCTAGGCCCAGCAGCGCCGTGAATCGGACGCGATGGAATGGCATAAGTGGTCTCCTATTCAACGCAGAACACCCAAGCGAACGTACCTATTCTAGGGCAAGCGGACGATCTCAACAATCCGCTAGGCTTGGGCCGGTTGAATTGGATTTCAAGAGACTTCCGCCAGAGCGGCACGCGGATATCAGTCGATGGCGCCGGCCACAGTACGCCTGCGTCGGCTTGCTTGAGCGCTGGGGCGTCGTAGCTCCCATTGTCTGTCATCCTTACAGCGTGCCCCGGCCGTTAGTGATGTTTTTCACAATATGGACATGACCCACTTCTTGCGGACATGTTGCGACTTGGATCCAGGGAGAGCGTCAAACCGGACAATGGGGGTCGCGGTAGACTGGGTAGGCAGGATCGGCCCATCGTTTGCTGAGACATTTGAGGCGAAAAATGACCACCATCGTAATCACGGGAAGCACACGTGGTATCGGCTTGAGTCTTGCCCAGGCCTTCTTGGACCGAGGCTGTGCGGTGATGCTTAATGGAAGAACCGCTTCCAGCACCGAGGCATCCGTGGCATCGTTGGCGGCCAAAGTGGGGGCGGAGCGGCTGGTCGGCCACGCCGCCGATGTGACCGCCCACGAACAGGTTCAGGGGTTATGGGATGCCGCAGTGGACCACTTCGGTAGAGTGGATATCTGGGTCAACAACGCAGGCCTCGGCCACCGGCCGACTGCGCCTTGGGACCAGCCGCCGGAAGTCATCCGATCGGTGATTGAGACCAATCTTGTCGGGGCGATGTATGGCTCCATGGTGGCCATGAAGGGCATGCTGGCCCAGGGCGGGGGGGACATTTACAACATGGAGGGCATGGGCAGCGACGGCCGCCAGCAGCATGGCCTCATTTTCTACGGCACCAGCAAATATGGCCTGCGCTACTTCAACCAGGCGCTGGCACAGGAGGCAAGTGACACGCCGGTGCGCGTCGGTTCCCTTCAGCCGGGGATGGTTCTGACGGATCTGGTGGTCGGGCAGTACCGGGGCCGCCCGGAGGAGTGGGACCGCGTCAAATCCATCTTCAACATCATTGCCGATAGGGCCGAGACGGTGGCACCCTGGATGGCGGATCAGGTGCTGGCCAATGGGAAGAACGGCGCGCAGATCAAATGGCTGACAAGGCCGAAGCTGATGTGGCGTTTCCTGACAGCGCCCATCATCAAGCGGCATGTCATCGACGGAATTGACCCCGACGCTTCAGGCTAATCTGAGTCGGGTAAGGCGACGATGGCCCAGCCTGCGGGAAGGCAAAGCGCGGCTGCGAGTCCAGGGCCCAGGTCGAGATCGGCCAGCGCCCAGACCTCTGAGATCTCCGCTCCGGCCGGGCTGTCGTGCGGCACCAGCTCCGGGCGATGGAGCACGTCCAGGCTGGACAGGTCGGCCGTCAGCCCGATGCCGATGGCTTTGACCAGTGCCTCCTTGCGGGTCCAAATTCCAAAAAATGTGCGTGGCTGATCCGCTGGCAGGGCGGCGCTGAGCGCCTGCTGCTCCTGAGCGGTAAAGTGGGTCGCCGCGATGTCGGCTGCTTCGTCAATTGGGCGGATGCGTTCGACGTCCACGCCCAGCTCGTGGTGGCTGGCAAATGCAAACAAGACGACCGGCCAGGAAGCCGCCATGCTGAAAGCCAGCCAACTCTGATCGGGAGCTGGCTTGAGAGAGGGCTTTCCCATGCGGCCAGCCACAAACTCCGGCCGCGAAGCGTGAACCCCGAGATAGGCTCCGACAAGCCTTCTTAGAAGAGTATGGCGAAGGACATAGGCGCGCCGGTCTTTGGGGAAGGCGAACCTGGCAGCACGCGACTTCTCTTCATCATCCAGATCATCTTGGTAGTCTTCCCAATGATCTTCGAGGCGGCCAACATCAAAACCCCAGACGTGAACTGTCCGGGGCGGAATGTGCAGAGGCCAGTCTCCCGGTTGGGGGGGACCTTGCAGGAGGTCGACACGGATTGAGCCGCGTTCTGCTTCTGTTGGTGGACGCATACGATGGCCAAAATCTTCCGCGGCAGGCATGAGTGCAAGCGATTCTAGCATGCGGCGTCGACGGTCCATCAGGGCATTGTTCTGGTTGGATGACCTAGGCTGAGGCGATTTGGCGAGTGACGGTCAACAGGGCGATATCATCCGATTGGGGTTCCTCCGCGGAGAACGCCTGCACATCGTTAAACACGCCGGACAGCAGGCTCTCCGCCCCGTCCGACGGCCAGAGGCTGCGGGCGGTCTGAGCCAGACGTTCGAGGCCATAGAATGAGGCCTGGCGGGTGGCCTCGGTGATGCCGTCGGTGTAGAAGAGTACCGCTTCACCGGCGGCTACCGTCACATCCCTTTCTTCCCACGTGGATCTTTCCAAGACACCCAGCGGCGGCCCGGTGCGTCCCAGGCGGATCGGTTCTTGGCCGTCGGCTGCCAAGAGCAGCGGAGGCGGATGCCCGGCGTTGGCGTAGGTCAGGCGACCGGAGGCGGGGTCAAGGATCCCCAGAAAAACCGTCAAGAACTGCATGCCACCCAGGTGCTGGACGAGGGTGTGGTTGACCTGATCGAATACTTCGGTCGGAGCACTGTCCCCTTCAGATGTGTGACTGCACAGGAGCCCCCAACTCATGGCCATGAGCAAGGCGGCCGGCACGCCCTTATCCACCACGTCGGCAATTAGAAGGCCGATTTGGCCTCCGGGAAGGGGTAGGACGTCGTAGAAATCTCCCGACGTGGCGCGGGCGGGATGCAGGCAAGCCGAAAGATCCCAGCCTTCGACGTGAACCAGGCTGTGCGGAAGGAAACTCGCCTGAACTTTGCCGGCCAGATCCATCTCCCTTTCGAGCCGCATGTTACGAGACTCGAGTTCTCTCTGAAGCCGCCGCAAGGCGAGGTGGGTATTGGTACGAGCCAGCACTTCTTCCACCTGGAAGGGCTTGGTAATGTAATCCACACCGCCGGATTGGAAGGCCAGCATCTTGTCTTCGATCTCGTTCAGCGCACTGATGAAGATAATCGGCACGGCCTGGGTGCGTTCATTTGCCTTGAGTCTCCGGCAGACCTCGAACCCATCCATCTCGGGCATCCGGATGTCGAGCAAGATCAGATCTGGGGGCTTGGCCAGCGCCGAGTCGATGGCCCGAGCTCCGCTGGTGACCGTGCGAACCCGGTGCCCCCTTGCGGAGAGCGTTTCCCCCAGCAGGCGCAGGTTGGGGGTCGTGTCGTCGACCACCAGGATGTCGGAGGCACCGGTGTCGAAGTGCCGATTCATGGCTTGTCCTCCGCTTGGGCGAGCAGGTTGAGGATGGCCTGGTGCTGGTAGTCATCCGCCAACCGCGAAAGAGTGCCAGCGATTTCCGGGCAGGTTGACCGCACACTTTCGATCAATTCGCGGATTTGGGGATCGTATCCGAGCGTGGCGGCGTGTCGCAGAGAGTTGCGCCATTCGGAAGGCAGATCGCGCAGCAGGCGCGCAAGATTGGGGTCGCCGGAAACTGCTCCGCTTGGACCTTCACTTGGTGAAAGATAATCGAATTTGGCGTCCAGATGCTTTTCGAGCAGACGCACGACGTCAGCCTCACGGATGGGTTTGCGAAGGTAGTCATCGCACCCATCGGCAAGGATTTGGGCCCGGTCGTCCTCCAAAGCGCTGGCCGTGAGAGCTATGACCACAGTCGATTTCCCGGCAGGAGTGGCCTTGATCTGGCGGGTAGCTTGGAAGCCGTCCATGTGAGGCATGCGCATGTCCATCCAGATCAAGTGCGGTGACCAAGAGCGCCAGACCTCAAGTGCCTCCTGCCCGTCGGCGGCCTGCCGCACTTCGAACCCCAGCGGTTGGAGAAGATGCACCATAAGCAGTCGATTGTCCTGGTTGTCGTCCGCCACGAGGAGCCGGAATCCAGGTTGGCCGGGCGAGAGTCGCAAGGCCGCCCGATCTTCGGATGCGAGAGGTGGATCCGTCGACTCGGTGGGTTGGCAGGGGAGCCGCAGGCGGAAGCGCGTGCCCTCTCCAATCTGGCTTTCCACTGTCAGGCCGCCGCCCATCAATTCGGCGAATTGGCGGCTGATGGTCAGTCCCAGGCCGGTGCCGACTTGCGCCTCCACGCCGGCGGAGGATTGTACGAATGGTGCGAAGACGGATTCGAGTTCTTCGGGTGGGATACCGGGGCCGGTATCCTCGACCATGAATTCCAAACCGACCAGGTCGTCATGGCCGGCAGCCCGGTCGGACAGCGGATAGGTCCCGGCCTTGAGGCTGACGGTCCCGGTCTGCGTGAACTTCACGGCGTTTCCGATCAGGTTCATCAGGATCTGGCGAAGCTTGTTCTCGTCGCACCGGACCAGGGGAGGCAGGTCACTTTCAATGTGAAATTCCAGGCCAAGCCCTTTCTGCTGGGCCTGCAGCAAGAACATGCTCTCCAAGCCTTTCAACATAAGAGGGACATCCACCGTTGTCAATGAGAGGCCCGTTTTGCCGGCTTCGATCTTGGACAGTTCGAGAACCTCATTGATCAGGCCCAGAAGATGCTCCCCGCTGCGCCGGATAATGGTCAGCCTCTCCTTCTGGTGGGGAGAGAGATCAGGGGGCAGTCCGTCGGGGGTCGGGCGGAGCATGAGCTGGCTGAATCCGATGATGGCATTCAGAGGTGTGCGGAGTTCATGGCTGATATTGGCAAGGAAGACGCTCTTGGAACGATTGGCCGACTCGGCCGCTTCCTTGGCCTGCCGAAGCTCGCGTGTCTGATCGGCAACTTGTTTGGCGAGCATGCGACGCTGGGTTTCGACCATGCGGAATCGAAGCCAAACCGTGCCGGAAACTGAGGCCAGGATCAGGACCACGGCCAAGCTGATAAACCATGGCTCTGCCCAGAATGGAGGGGAGATGGTCAGCTTGAGAGCCGGGCCGGAGTCGTTCCAAATGCCATCCGGATTGGCAGCCTTAACCCGGAAAGTGTAGCTGCCTGGTGGCAGCCCCGGATAGCTGGCGTATCGCCGGGCTCCGACCAGGTTCCAGTTGGGATCCAGGCCCTCCAGCTTGTATGCATATTGGATCTGCTCGGGAGCGGAGTAATCGAGGGCTGCGAACTCGAAGGTCAGGAAGTCCTGCCTATGGGTCAGTTGGATTTCACGCGTCATGCCGATAGCTTGCTTCAAGGGCGAGTCAAGGTCTATCGGCACAGACTCGTTGAACAATTGAAAGTCGGTCAGAACAACGGGTGGAGCGAAGGGGTCGTCTTTGATGGCCGCCGGGTGAAATGCATTCAGCCCGGCAATTCCGCCGAAGTACATCTCACCCTCGGGCCCCAAGAAGGCCGACCCCTGGTTGAATTCCATCGACTGGAGACCGTCGGAGGTGTCGAAGTTCTTGAAGGTTTCCGCAATCGGGTCGAATTGAGACAAACCACGGTTGGTGGACACCCACAGAAGACCTTGACCATCTTCCAGGATAGCGTTGATGAGACTGTTGGGCAAGCCGTCGCTTTCATCGTAGGTGCGAAAGAGCCTCGTGTCGGGTTGAAAGCGTGCCAGGCCGTTGGCCGTCCCGACCCAAATCCCCCCGTTGCTGTGGGTGAACAAGCTGACCACGGTGTCATTGGGCAAGCTTGTTGGATCGCCAGCGATGTGGCGGACGTGCTCGAAGGTGCCGGTCGCCGGAGTGAAAACATCCAAACCGGTGGCAAATGTCCCGACGAGCAAGCGGCCGTCCCCCAAAGGCGCGATCGCGGTCACGAAGTCACCGCTCAAGCTGGCCGGGTTGTCGGGTTGGTTCCGAAAAGAGGTCTTCGAGCGCGACTGTGGATCGAGATGGATCAGGCCGAGGTTGGTGCTGCCTAGCCAGAGAGTTCCGTCCTCGATCTCGCAGATGGCGAAAGCGGGGCCGGTGTCATAGTGGACAAAGATGGACTGGACCGGGTCAAAACGGTCGAGTCCGGCCGCCGTTCCCATCCAAAGTGATCCATCCATAGACTCAAACACCCGAAAGACTTGATCGTCGCTCAAGCTGAAGGGGTCGCCGGAATCGTGGCGGTAGTTGACAAAACTGGCCGCGCCCGGTTCGGCAGCGAACAACCCGCCGGTGGCTGTCCCAAGCCACAAGCTGCCGGCGCGATCCTTGGCCACTGACCAGATGATGTTGTCGGACAGGCCGTGTGCACTTGAAGGGCTGGCCTGAATCTTCAAGAATCGGTTTCGCTTTGGGTCGTAGCGATCCACCCCGCCGCCGAAGGTGCCTACCCACAACAAGCCAGAGCTGTCCTCCATGATGGAGACAACCGCGTTCACACTCAAGCTGTCCGGATCGCTTGGGTCATGCTGGAAGGCTTCGAAGCGACCGGTGGCACGATCAAGCCGGTTCAGGCCGCCGCCATCCGTGGCGATCCACAGGTCGCCTGCACCGTCCTCGTAGAGGCTGTTGACGGTGCTGCTGCTGATGCTTCCGGGCCGGCGCGGGTTTTCGACATAGTGGACGAATTCGGCTGCGCCTGGATCCAACCGATTGAGAGCCGAGCTCGTGCCTACCCACAACACCCCGTCTACATCCTCATGGATGGCTGTCACCGGGAGCCCCTGCAGGCTTCCGGGCTGCCGAAGATTGGGCACGAAGTGATTGGCTTTCCCAGTCCTGGTATCCAGGCGATCAAGCCCCAGATTGGATCCAACCCATACAATGCCATCCTGGCCGATCTCAACGGCGGTGATCGCATCGCTCAACAAGGATTCCATCCCTCCAGCGACGTAGCCGTAATGAGCAACCTCTCCCGTCGAGGGATCGAGTTCGATCCAGCCCGGAGAGCGATCCAACCCACAACTGCCCTCGCGGATCGACTCTGATGACATTGATCGGTCCGGAAGTGGTCGACAGGTGGCTGAAGCTCTCGGTTTCAGGATGATAGAGATCTAGGCCGGCATGTGTGCCGACCCAAAGTTCCCCCGCGGGGCCTTTGGCAAGCTGGGTGATGAAGCTATCGGACACGGTCACATGGTCGTCGGGATCATGCTTAAAGATCTTGAAGCTCTGCCCATCGAATCGGTTGAGTCCGTCTTGTGTGCCGATCCAGATGAATCCCTGTTTGTCTTGAACGATGGACGTGGCCACGCTCTGAGACAGGCCCGAATCCGGTGGAAGGTGCTTGAATGTGACCAACGGACTCAACAGGCCCTGGATGTCATCTTGCCAGGCGAGGTCGATCTGCGGCGGGGGAGAGGTTGTGGGGATGGCGGTTGGGGTTGTCGTGGGTGTCGGAAGGGGGGTGGAAAACCGGCCGCACCCGGCTGCCAACGTGCCCAGCAGCGCCAGGAGGGTGAGCCACACGACGGCGACAGATTCAAGGCGGGGAGCGGTGCGCATGTCCACTTCCCGCCCGACTCCGCCATCGGCGTGAGTTGCAAGCTGCCGGGGAGAGCGGCCAGATTTGGCGACCGGTTTCGATGAAGGCTGATGACGATGCGCTTTTGCGCGCAACGAGGTCTACCTTTCCCGCTCCTCCAGATTGTATGCCAGATCGGGCGATCTTCACATCTGGGATCAGAACGCCCGGCTGTGCTTGTGAAATCTATCACAAAGTGCTCATTTGGGGGAGGCGGTCGCGCTTGACGACCGTGCATCCGGGGCAAAACGGAGGCCGCAAATCCGGGTAAACTGGGTTTTTGGGGCGGGGCCGAAGGACCTGGCGCCCCTGAGGCATTGACGAGGCGAGTCGGAACAGCCCATGGCAGACGTGGTAACGAGATGGCGAAAGGGCATTGAACGCCTGACGGCCGAGCGCGCGCTTTGGTTTGGATTGGCCGGATTGGCCGTCATCGGTGTGGTGATCGTACGGCACTACGGGGAGGGGGTGGATGAATGGCACAATGCCTTCTTCGGCTGGGCCTTCGTCCATGCGTATGAGAACTACAGCCTGCTGACCAATCCTGGCATCGACTACTTCAACGGTCCGTTCTTCATGATGATTTGGGTGGTGGTTGGGCAAGCCTTGCATTGGGCGATCCCATCCTGGATGCTGGTGGATGGCCGCCATTTCACCACCTTTATGACGTTTATCGTCGGGCTGTGGCTGATGTTCAAGTTGTGCCTGCGTTTCACGTCACCCCGCATCGCGCTGTTGACTGTGGCCTTGTTCGCGTCGCAGCCGGTCCTGTTCGGGCATGCGTTCCTCAACCAGAAGGACACGCCGTTGATGGTCTCCTTCTTGGCCTCGGTGGTGGCTGGTTGGGCGGCGGCCGACCGGTTGATGCACAAGGGGCCGGGCGTGCATCCGCCAGCGAGGGCGGCCGATGATTGGCGCGCGCTCAGCGGGCGCACCAGGCTCGTCATCGTGCTGGGGATCGTGGCGGGGGGCGCCATCTTGTTGGACCTGTGGGTGGTTCATGGGTTGCTTCGCTTGGGCGAAAGCGTAGTTCGGAGTGCGTATCAGGGCGAGTTGTGGCCCCTGGTCAACCGGGTGTTCGAGCGTGTGGCGACCGATGCATACAAGACACCCGTGTCGCTCTACATCGGAAAGTTCGACCGAGCGGTGTTTTGGTTGAGGCTGCCGGCAACGGCCATTGTATTGGCAGGGGTGTGCTGGGGTACCTTGGCGTGGTTCCCGCAGTCGGCAGGCCGCAGGCTTCGGAGGTTCTCAAGTGACTGGGGCCTTCTGGTCTTGGCCGGCCTTCTCATCGGCGCTACGACTTCCATTCGCATTGTGGGCCCATTCGCCGGCGCCCTGGTGGTCTTGATCCTGTTGGTAAAGCTTGGCCGCCGCGGCATCATCCCGGCCGTGGCTTTGGGTTTGATCGCTGTTTTCACCACGTATCTGACCTGGCCGGTGCTGTGGGGCGATCCGGTAGGACAATTCCTGGCTCATGTTGGACAGACCACCGAGTTCACCTCATTCAGCGTGCTCTATTCCGGCAGCCACTACGAGTTCCACCAACCTGCCGTGGCACTATCTTCCATGGTTGCTGATGATCCAGTTGACCCTGCCTGCAGTGGCGGCGGTGGTGGTGGGAATGGGCCATGCCATCTGGCGTGGGCTCACGCATCGATCGGACAGGCTCGGCCTGGTGGTCATCGCCCTTTGGGCAGGTGTTCCGGCGGCGGCGGTCGTGTTTGGATGGGTCTCTGTTTACAACAACTTCCGGCACGAACTCTTCATCTTGCCGCCTCTCTTCGTATTGGCGGGAATGGGTCTTCAATGGGCGTCTCAGGTCCCATTGCAGCGATATCTCAAGATCGCCCTCGTGGCGCTCTTGATCCTGCCGGGTCTGGCTGGGATCATCCGGCTGCATCCTTATGAATACATCTACTACAACGCGTTGGTCGGGGGGACGGGCGGGGCAGCCGGCCGCTACGAAATGGACTACTGGTGCACCTCCTACCGCGAGGCGATGACCTACATCGATGAGCACGCGCCGCCGGGAGGGGAGGTGGCTGTGACGGGCGCGTTGACCAACGCCACGCCTTTCGCCCGCCCCGACCTCAAGCTCTACCTGGACCGCCCCGGCAAGACGACGCCCGATTTGGGTCTGGCGTGTGAACGGGGGGACGTCAGCCGGCTGTTTCCCAGCCTGGAGGATGTGTTCGTCGTGCATAGGGGTGCTGCTGTGCTGGCCGTGGTCAAGGGCCCCGGTGGATAAAGCCCTCTCTGCTGGGAGTGCTCTCTTCTCAGTCTCTTCCCATCACTTCGAAGGCGGCGTCTTGCCTACCCCCTGCCCCCCAGAAACAGGGCTGGACTTGCTCAGGCTGTGGCCCAGAACCCGTGGTGCACGACGATGGCTTCGTCTTCGAGGGCCGGACCGAGAACCTGTGTCAGTCGCGAGCCTCTCGACAGCACCTCGGCGCAAGAGAGCAGGAAGGCGGTGTCCGCGCCCGACTCCTGCAGGATAAGCTCGTACAACGCCGCCTGACCCAGTCCAAAGACGACCCGGCCGATGCCACCCCAATAGATGGCGCCGGCGCACATCGGGCACGGTTCGGTGCTGGCATACAGCGTGCATTCCGCCAGATCCACCTGGGTCAACCCATGTCGATGGGCCGAAGCGACCAGGTTGCGCTCAGCATGGGCAGTCGGATCGCGGTCGGAAACAACACTGTTTCCAGCTTCCAAAAAGAACCGACGCTGCCGATCGGCGAGTATCGCGCCGAAGGGGTGATTTCCCGACTGTCGGGCCCGCTCGGCGACACGGAAGCTTTCCCGCAAATGACTGAGGTCTTCACGGCTGAGCGTCATCGTCTGGCCCCACTTTCTGTCGCAGCTACTCGAACCTGGTGTCGGTGGCGGTGGGTTGTGAACGGGTGAGGACCCACAGGGTGATGTCGTCGCCCTGGCGCACCCCTGCCGTGAAACGCTGTAGGTCACCAATGATCTGCCTCAGGGCCGCTTCCGCTCCCTTACCTCCGGTCAGTTGGGCTGCTCTGGCAGGCAGGTCGAAGACCTCGCCGCCGGGGTTGAGAGCATCCGACAGGCCGTCCGTGTACACCAGCAAGGCGTCGTTGGGATCGAGCTTGGCCGATCGGGTGGCGATGTCAACCGACTCCATCACCCCCAAGAGCGGTCCTGTCGGCCACAGTTCTTCCACGCGCCCATCCGACCTGGTCAACAATGGGGGGTTGTGGCCGGCGTTGGCATAGGTGATCTCCCCGGCTTTGTCATCCAGGACAGCGCAGAAGACGGTCACGAACATCCCGGTGGACGCATACCGGAACAACTCGTGGTTGACGTTGGTGAGCAGGGTGCCGGGTTCCGTGGCTGAAGGCGCCAGGGAGCGAAGCAGGCCGCGGACCATGGCCATGTACAGGGCAGCGGGGGCGCCCTTGTCGGTGACATCGCCGATGAGGAACAACCACCGGCCATCCGGGAGTTCAAACCAATCGTAGAAATCGCCGGCCACCCGGAAGGCTGAGTGCCAATCGGCGGCGACTTCGTAGCCATCGATGGTTGGCGGCTGTTGAGGCAGCAGGCTGGCCTGAACGGTGCGGGCCATCTCCAGCTCGCGTTCCAGCCTGCCGCGGCGAGCCTGTGACACGTCAAACATGCGGGCGCGTTCCAGGGCAGCCGACACTTGCACGCCCGCCGCCGACAGGAATGACAGGTCGGCCGCGCTCAAGAACTGCCATTCTTCCGTAGCAACGTTGATGATTCCGAGCAGTCGGTCATTGGCCAAGATGGGCGTTGAGGCGTGGAAGCGCAATCCCAGGTTTTCGCCATCGTGCTCGGCGGAATCCTGAAGTCGGCTGCATTCGACAATGTTGACGGCGCGCACGAGCTGTTCGGCTTGGAGCAGGCTCTGGCAGTGGCAGTCCGGTGATCTGCGCAAGAAATGGTTGTCCTGACGCGCCAAGCCGGGTGGCAGGCCGCGACAGGCGGCCAGGATAAAGCCATGATCGACATCGCCCGAGGTTGAGGCTGGCATCAGTCCGCTGTCTTTGGTGACGAATGCCCACGCGGACTCCAAATGGATCGTCTCGGCCAGAGTCTCCAGCGCCCGTGCAAACACCGTGTGGACGTCTGGCGCTCGATTCAGAGCCGCAGCCAGCTGATACAAGCCGCGCAGGTGGGCGATTTCGGTGGTAACTTCGTCGTCTTCGCCCAGGACGCTCTGTCGCCGCCTGATCTGGTCGCGGCTTAGATAGGGGCGGTGGAAATCGTACTCGTCGAAGGGGCTGCTGTGGATGCGACCGGTGTCTCGAGCCCAGGCGTAGTATGCCTCGATGGCTTCGGTGTGGGCGCGCAAACTTTCGGCATCCCAGCCTTGCGTGCGGAGCCGCATGAGGTACGTGCGCAGGTCGACGTCGTCTGCATCGGTCGGCTCTTCGGGACGGCCATGCGCCGTTCGCCAATTCAAATAGCGGCGCACGGATTTGGCTGAGGCATCATCTTCGTCGATCGACTTCACATACGCCTGGAAGGCGGCCATGAGACTATGCTCTCCGGATCTCTCTGGAGCTCACCGCAAACTTGGCTTGGGGAGGCGTCTGTCTGGCGAACACTCAAGAAGGGTACCAGAATGCCCGGCGTTTAGGTCGGAGATGGGGCCGGTTGGATTGGTGGCTTGAGGATCATCCAGAAGGGATCAGGGGATGCAGAATCTGGTCGACTTTGGCCGAAGCGGATCATTCTTCACAGGGCAATTCGTGAAAAATGTTATAAATTGAAATCAGGCCGCGGCTTTCGACCGCCAGGCCTGCCCTTGGCCAAGCGGCATGCATTACCCTTTTTGTTTGTCGGCCGCCAGCGCGTATGCGTGGCGTCAGGCAAAGACGAAATCGCGGATGACCTGGTAGAACTTCTGCCGCTCTTCGATCAGCGGGAAGTGACCGGAGTCTTCAAACACAGCCAACTGCGAGTTGGGGAGATGCCGATCGATCTCTTCGGCCATGGCGACATTGGTGATGAAATCATGTCGACCGACGATGATCAGGGTTGGAACCTCCACCCTGCCCAACGACGGGCGCAGATCCAAGGTCTGAGCTTCATTCTCGTTGAAGGTCTTGAGCGGTGTGATCCGGACGGGCAGGTCCTTGGTCCGTTCGTGGTAGGCGCGGGCTCGCTCGTCAAACTGGGCGAAATAGAACTTCACCTCCTCTGCCCACAAGGCGGCCATGTCTTCATCGGTTTCATACTCCCCAGCCCATTCCTTCTTAAGAGCCTCCAGAGACGCGGCGTACCATGGCTCGTCCCGAAAAGCAGCCACCGCCGATTCCACATCATCTGAGAACTCGCCGAAATAGGCTGAAGTTTCGATCAAGATCAAGTGGGACAAGTCGTCCGGATAGCTTATGGCAACCTGCTGAGCGACGATGCCACCATGCGACCAACCGGCAATGATTGGGCGATGGAGGCCGAGATGTCTCCGCAGGGCGTCGACGTCTGCTGCGTAGTCGGACAAGCCATACGCCTCGTCAGGCGAATCTCCGGAGAGGCCCGAGCCGCGCGGATGGATGGCGATGACCGTCACGAAATCGTCGATCCCTCCAAAATCATCCCAGCCACGGGCGTCCATGCCCGGACCGCCGGAGATGGCGATCAGAGGCGGGCCGCTGCCGAGGATCGTGTAGTGGATGCGGATGCCGTTGAGGATGGTTTCGTGTTCGCCCGCCCGGAGTTCATTGCCCATTTTCCACCTCCATGGCCGGGCGATGGACGCCCGGCTGTTCCTGGCTTGCCGGATCCTCTGGCAAGGACCACCCTTTGATCAGGGTGCCGTCCATCCCATCAGAAACAAGGTCCGCTTGGCCTGATCCTGAAGATTGAGCTGGGCCGGCTGCCATGTGTCGGAGGGCGCAATCCACACCTCTTGATTGCCGTCAGCCCCTGTCCGAAGGAGGGCCAGCTGGGAGCCGTCAGGGCTCCAGATCGGGTTGAGCCCCTCGCCGACATAGGTTTCCCCGCTGCCGTCAGGATGAATGACCCAAAGCTTGGGGGCTCGGCCGGATACCGGTGGTTCGCCAAAAGTGGGAAAGGCAATCCACGTTCCGTCGGGACTCCAGGCCACCGCTTGCGGGGCGCTGCCGCCGCCTGCAGGTTGGAACGAATGGAAGAGCTGGCCGGTGCGGGTCTGTAGATCGAAGACGGCCAGGCCGACGAAGCTGCCGCTGCCGTCAGACGCGGTGTTGGCGGCCATCCAGGCAAGCTTCGAGCCATCAGGGGAGAAGCCCGGCGCCAGGAGCTTGTTGACATCGACGCCGTAGTCGGACGGGTTGAAGACCTCGACTCCCGTACCCCAACGGTAGATCGCTCCAGGGGCATCATAGCCGCCGTAGGCGATGGCCGAACCGTCGGGGGAGAGTGCCTGCGGCCCGCCTTGTTCATTGTCAAGAACCTGATAGCCGCTCCCGTCCGTCAGGACCACGGTCGGATAGCCGTGGTTTCCCATGCCTGAGACAGTGTCGGATCCAAATTCCAGTGTGCCAGGTCGCCCCAGCCACCACATGGGAGTCTCTTCGAAGCGATCGGGTGTGTTGGTCAGGTTGGTACGCTCGCCGGTAGCCACATTCAGCAGCCACACATCATCGGCGCCCGTGTCAGGGTCCGCCTGCAGGAAGGCGACCATCTGACTGTCCGGTGAGAGCCTGGCGGAACTGGAGTCGACAATGAGATCTAGGCTGCCGTCATCACCCACCTGCCACAGCCCGTCTGCCGTGCTTAGCGACAGGCCGGCGCCGGTCCTATAAGCAGCCGGGTCCACTGTGGGGGCAGCCGTCGGCGCGACGGTTGGCTCGGCGGTCGGCACAGCCGGCGAAGAGATGGGCGTGTCCGCCGTATCCGTCGCCGTTCCCGATGTCCCGGGGGCGCCGCAGGCGCTGAGCACGAACGCAAAGCAGAGCGGCAGGGCAGCCGTTCGCAGGATCTGCATGTCCGATGTTCCTCCTGAGGAAGTCTGATGGCGAAATCTACCATACAAGCGGCATCCCGTGGAAGAAGGGACAGAGTGAGTTTCGCCAGCAAGAGGAGCTGCTTACGGCTGGAAGGACAGCGATTGGATCGCGTGGTCGAAGGCCGCCGGCTCGAGGAAAGACAGGCCCCGCGGTTCGCACATGGCCCCTGCCGTGAAGGTCGCCACGTAGTCGTAGCCCTGATGTTCAAAGGCATAGATCTCGCCGAAGCGGGCCAAGCCGCCGAAGCGAAAGGTAGCTCTCAGCCCGGGGACGCCATCGGCCGAGAACGCCGTCGTCTCCACGTCGCTGGCGTCCTGGCCGACCCGTGCCGCGATCAGTTCGGTGGGGGATTCACCCTGGCTGGGAAAAGCGTTGAGTACGGAGCGGGAACCCCAATGGACGACGACGCCGTCTCCATCGGCTTCTTCCCACAGCCCGCATTGAGTCTTGTTCTCTGGGAGGTCGTACGCCACTGGGTACTCAAATGAGAACCCGAAGGTCTGATTGCGGTAGGTCTGCCATTCGACGGATTCTGTTGGCTTAGTATTTCTCTGGCTCGCTGTAGCCGATGCCGTGGGCGCGGCGGCCGTTGATACGGGCTGTGAAGGCATCCGGGTCTGAGTGGGAGGCGGCGGTTTGATGAGTGGGTTTGAACAAGCGGACACCGTGAGAACGATCAGCGCAGCGATCAGAGACCCAACCTGCGCCGCGGTTGCATTGGGGCCTTGGGCTGAACTCGTCATCTGCGACCTACACGGATCCGGACGAAGCCACTGGGTAGCGCTGCGGAAAGCACAATCCGCGGAAGTTGCACTTAGAGCAGATACGCTCGTCGTCGATCAATGGGAACTCCGATTTGTCCAATGGGATGTTGCGTTCGATATCGCGGCAGTACTCATACATTTCGTCAGTCTCGGCGCGCACTTGGACGGCGAAGTTTTCAAGATCAAACTGGTTGAATGTCTCCTCGACCTCACGGTACTCGGGGAAGAGATAGGCGAGGGTCGGGGTGACCTTGTCTGGGGTGGTTTCGAAATGGTATGCGGCCCAAGCAGAATACCCAATGAGCTGTTTGCGATGCTTGTCGGGGAGGACCTTCCCGGTCTTCCAGTCAATGATCTGGTAGCCATCATCTGCCGGGCACAGGAAGTCGACCTTGCAGTAGATCTTGAGGTCGCCAAGGCGTGTCTCGCCATAGCCTGGTGGGTCGACAATCCACCCTGAGCGAGTCGAACTCCGGACGCTCCTGGAGCCAGGTCATACGCGGGCTTTCGAGCAAGCTGCGCAGGCTCTCCGTGATCCGAGGATAAACATCCTCGAGCTCAATGGATGGCCGTTCGCCGTAGAAAACCTCTTCGAAGGCCTGGGTTCTGAGACGGTGTTCCGTGCCACGCTTGGCGTAGTCGTAGAATTTGTCCAGATCGATGTCTTCGGTGGTGACCTTGAGGCGATTGAGAAGCGTCTCGATAACGACGTGAACGATGCTTCCGATCTCAAGCGCAACGGTGACCAAGTTCTTCATCGCCTGAATCTTGCGTATGGGGAAATCCTGGTCGTACTTGCCGTAGTAGTGGTAGAAGTAGCGCCGCCGGCACAGGGAGAACATGTCGTAGCGAGTCGACGACCAACCCAAGATCGGCGTGAATGGAAACTGCTTGATTTCCGCCATGGTCACCTTTCTGGGGATGGAGCCCAGCGCAACGACGATTTTCCCCACCTGCCCGTGAACTACTTGTTGCGGCTGGGGTCACCCATTGCGGCGTTGAGCTGGACCGCCTGTTTCACATAGGCGGCAAAAGCCTTCTCTTCGATCTGCGACAATTCTTCGATCTTGACGTGGCGCATCTTCTGGCCGGATCCCTCCAACCGCCCGTCGGGGTCGTCCAGGTCAACGCCTCGCCAGAAGCCGAAGTTAACCGAAGACTTGAAGGCTTTGATGTAGCAGAACGGCCCGCCGCTTTCGTACACCGGCTGGGCCCATTTGAAGGATTCCGTTGCCTCGGGCGCGGCTTTGAGAATGACCTTCCTCAGCGCCGATACGATCTTCGCCTGCTCAGTCGGGAGACTTTCGATGTATGCATCGACGGTCGTAATGGCCATGCGATACTCCTGTGGGCTCCGTCATGGATCGGCGAGGTTGAAAAGGCCGCAAGTCTATTCTTGCGGAGATTACGCAGGATGGCAACTTGCCAACTCAGCGGATGACCCCAGCCGGCTTGTGACAAGGGGCACAAAGGGACGCGGCGGCATGGGAAGGCAAGTCCGTTTCAAGATTGCCCAAGCCTGTGGCGACCCCGTTCTGGGAGGAATGTTCTGGCAGATGCAGGCGGTTCAGGTTGTGTCCAACGCCACGGCGTGCGAGTAGGGATTGTAGCGCACCGCAACCTTGGCGCCGGGCTGAACCTGTGGCACCTGGAGCCGTCCGATCACCTGTTCGGTTTCGGCTTCGAAGCTGGGCTGATTCCCGGGCTCAACCTTGAGCTTCAGGTGAACAAGCGGGTTCTGGTTGATGGTGGTTCCCGTGTCGCGAACTTCGAGGACGGTGGCCTGAGCCTTCATGCCATCGGTTTGCAGATCCAGATTGTTGAGCGAACTCAGGACCACCGAGCCGGCCAGCAATATCATGGCCAGGGCGCCAAGTACCGCCGTGCCGATAATGCCGATGCGAGTGATGCTTGGCAGGTCGACCCAATCGTAGCTCCCGGGTGGCATCCTGAACATGCCGACGAAGATCAGGATGAACGGGATCCACAACAATCTGAAAACAATCCACCCGATTCGCCGCATTCTCGTTGGCAACATTGCCTGCTCCTCCTCTCCCAAATGAAAGTGCACCTGACCAGACGCTGTGAATGTTTGCAGGAGGTGGCAAGTTTACAGTCAAGGCCGGCCCCGGGGCAACCCGGCGAAGCGTGGTGATGGTGGCATACGAGCTACACCGCCGGGCGCCAATCCATGATCCGCCATGTGAAGCACCCATCGGAAATTCACGATTGGGCGCCAGGATCGTCTCCAATTGATGACCCACCTTGCGAGGATGCGCGGTGAATCCCACGCTGTGGGGCCGTGTGATCCTGTCCTTCGCTATTGCGTCTGAGCTTGTCGGATTGGGCCGGGCGGTTCTCCGCCGCCTGGCCGGGGCGCACGGGCCTAGCGAGAGGCGCGGAGCAAACATGAGCGTGAGGACGACGGTGCATGTGATGTTCCCGCTGTGACTGGGTAAACTCAGCCCCGATGGCTTGTGAAAATCGGCACAAATAAACCCAAATCGCCCTGGCACGAATTGGCCGATACTGTTCGATCTTGAGGGCGTGGGCTTTCTCGTTTGCGCAAGCAGGGAGAGCGTGTTACATTGCGGCCCGTTTGCTGAGGGGTCTCGCCGTATCTTTCACCATCCTCACGATCCCAAGGCTTTCCTGTCCCGGCTTGACGCCGGGAGTATCCAACGCACGTTCCCATTGGGAGGCACGCATGAAACATCTCAAGCCCTGGTATTCACGCGCCTGGCGACTGGCAGTTGTCCTGCCCCTGTTGATGGGGGGGCTGCTCCGCGGCAGCCCGGCCGGCGCGCAGGATGCTCCGGATACGCCGCAGCTTGAGTACGGACCCTGGTCGGGATCTGGGCAAGCATCGGGAGTGGCCAGGGCAAGCCAGGCTGGTATGGATATGGCCTGGGATGGTTCAGTAACCGTCGATTTGGACCTCAACGTGAGCTCCGACGGCCCCGTTGTCGGATCCTGGTCTCACCAGGGATCGGCAACCATGACTATGGATGGGTCCATCGCGGGTCACAAGGCCCACGCCGATGCCGACACGACGTTCTCCGGGCCAGGCACGGTTGGCGGCGACAACCAAGTGCTCTCTCTTGCTGGATCGAGTCACACGACCGGGACCATCAGGGTGGAGTCTGGGGGGAAAGCGTCCTCCTTCCCGATCGACACGACAGATGCCATTCCGACGATGAAGGTCACAATCTTGTTCGCCGAGTGCGACGAGGCCTACGGGGACTTCCAGTGGGCGGTTGAGCAAGCCTACCAGGGTGTCGGCCTGTCGTCCGACCTCGATGGATCCATGATGCTGGTGCGCAACACGAGTGAGATTCAGGACCAACTCAAACAACTTCAAACCCTCTTCACCGGTGGCAATCCCGACCCGAGCCAATCACCACTCTTCAACGCCATCACACAGTACGTCCATGATGTCAACCAAATGGTGGAAGCCTTTCCCAACTGGAGCATGGACCAGGTGATGGATGATTTGGCAAAGGCGGAGCAGTTCCTCAACACTTTGAGAAATCTGCGCAAGTGCGAAAAACGCTTCTTCGGACAGGACAATGTCGAATACTTCGCCCAGGCGCTCACCTGGCAGATTCAGCAGTTGATCATCGGAGGTGCGGGGCTTGAAGGCCTGACCGGGGATGCCGCATTCAAACTGCTGCAGGCCGGCACGCGCGTGGGTGCGTTCGGGCCCGGGGCCCCTAATCCGGCGCAAGCGGTGAAGGCTGAGGATGCCCTGCGACAGGGCTGCCAACACATTTTGGAGCAGAACGAGGATCCCAACGGCGATATCTTTGTCAACGAAGACACGCAAAAAGCGATGCTTGTGGGAGCGATCATGGATTGGACCTACAATGTCGCCGGTACAGAATACCCGGCGCGAGCGACCTATGAGGGCAATGGCTACAACTGGAAAGAGGACGGCAGCACTGTCGAGGCGCCACAATGAAGATCCGCGAACCTGTTGCCATAACGCTTGCCCTGCTCGCGTCGAGCCTGGCATGTTCGACTCTGTTTGGGGCATCGTCCACGTCGACCTCCGAACCTTCGCTTGCGCCGAGCGCGGTTCCCGCAGCCTCCCCGACGCAGCCTCAGGAATCAGGCCCGGTTGGCTTCCTCGACTTCCTGCCTTCGATGACGCTCACCACGCCGACCTCGGGCGGCGGCATCCGGCCGGTGTTGGCCTGGGATCCAGTCGACGGGGCGGCCTGGTATGGCGTCTACCTGTACGCACCCAACCAGGAGCTGTATTGGAGCTGGCAGGGACGGGAGACCTCCGTGCCGGTCGGCGGCCGTCCGAAGCTCAACGATGATTCACTCGGCCCGAGTGTGGTCGAAGGCATGACCTGGAATGTCATCGCCTACGACGCCAATAATCTGCCCGTCGCTTCGGGCGGGCCGCGGCCAATCGCACCTTGAGTCTCGCCTAGGGGAATGGGCTGGGAAACGGCCCTCGGGCCGTGCCTCGCCCTTGCATATTCCGTGGTCTGCTGTGTCCGGCACCATCAAGTGGACAACACGGGGCGTACCGTTTGGCAGGACCCGGGCCGCATTGCCCCGGAGATCGAAGCAGATTAAGAGTGGGGGAGTCAGGATAGATGCGGGAATCAATTGGGCCCCCGACGACGGCTTTTCGGGGGCCCATTGGATGATGGACCCATGTTCTGGGCGCCGTCCTGGGTTCACCGTAGCACAGGATCCGTGCCGCCCAGTTTTCGGTTGCCTTACAGAAACGGTAAGCGATTTCTTCCGTGAACCAAGGGAGGGGCTCCGCGCTGCAGGCGGCGCCGGCTGACCTAGCTGGTGTCGCCGTCCGTCTGCTGGTGCGGGGCCATGGTGCGCCCCATGAATGCCACGACCAACGGCGCCAAGAGCCAGAACCAGGTGGCCACGCGTGGATGCCAAAGGGCGATGGGGATGGAGAGCAAGAACACGGCAGTGGTTGCAAGGGGGCGAAGCCGAAAGAGTCTGATCGTGGTCCGGTCAAGATCCGGGTCCACCAGGCGAGAGCCGGCGCTGGCGTACCACCAGATGGCCGCCATCGCCAGACCAAGCGCAGCCACGTCGGCAGCGTAGGGAACGACCCCGATCGCCATCTCAGGGTAATGCCCGAGCAGACTGGAGACGAACGGCATGGACGCCACAAAAAAGAGGAAAGCGAGGTTGAGTCCGATCAGCCGGCCGTCGTGACGTTCGATCAAGGTGAAATAGCGGTGATGGGCCGCCCAGTAAATCCCAATCACAGTGAAGCTGATCACGAAGCTCGTGACCTGGGGCGACAGGTTCGAGAGCTGGGCGCCCAACGCTTTCCCCGCCAGGTCAGACGGGAGGTCGGGCACGCGAACGTCGACCGCCAACAAGGTGATCGCAATGGCCATCACGGCGTCGCTGAAGAAGACCAGCCGTTCAAGCCCCAAGACTTCTTTTGGGTTTGAATGGGTCATGTTTTGATCCGACACTTCATCGTCTCATCGCAAGCAACCAACCGGGCGCCGAAGATCCCAGGCCCCCAGTGACCGTGCGCCAAGCAGGTGGGATTATACGATCAGGTTGAAGAGGAAACCCGTCAGGACGATGGCGGCGGCTACGACGGCGACAAAGATGGCCAGCAGCGGCGGTTTGATCACTCTGCGCAAGATGATCACCTCCGGCAGGCTCAGCCCGACCACCGACATCATGAACGCCAGGCCGGTTCCGGCGGAGGCGCCCTTCTCCATCAACGCCATCACCAACGGGATCATTCCCGCCGCGTTGGAGTACAAGGGCACGCCCATGACAACGGCGGCAGGAACCGACCACCATGCCTGCTTGCCCATGATCTGGGAAAGCGCGTCCGTCGGCACATAGCCGTGGATGGCGGCGCCGATGGCAATCCCAATGACGACATATAGCCAAACTCGGCCTACGATCTGTCCCACTGCCTCGCGAGCCATGTCGGCCCGTTCTCGCAGTGAAGGGGAAATGCCCTCGGCGGTGGGCCCGGCCTGAACATTCCATACAAACTCTTCGATGAAACGTTCGGGCCGGAGGCGCCCAATGATCCATCCCGCGCCCACGGCGATAAGCAGTCCGGAAATCACATACAGGCCTGCGATGCGCCATCCAAAAAGGCCCAGCAGGAGCACAAGCGCGACTTCGTTGATGATCGGTGTGGCGATCAAGAAGGAGAATGTCACCCCCAGCGGCACGCCCGACTTGACGAACCCGATGAACAAAGGCACGGCTGAGCAAGAGCAGAAAGGCGTGAGCACGCCCAGGCCGGCCGCCATCAGATTACCGAGCCCCTCTCGCCTTCCGCCAAGCAGGGCGCGGCTCCTTTCGGGGCTGAAGAAGGTCTGGATGAAGGTGATGACGAAGATCATCCCGGTGAGCAGCAGCAGGATCTTGGGGACATCGTACAAAAAGAAGGCAACCGCTGAACCGAGCCGCGAGGTCGATGAAAGCCCGAGGGCGGCGTAGCTGAGCCAGTCAGCCGCCGGCTGAATGCCGATGTAAAGGCCGACCCAGACCAAGGTGGCCAAAGCGAGTGCCGCCGCCATGGGCCATGGCGCGGATCTGGGGTTCAAGCTTGCGCGAGGGGTGGTCATGTGTTCACACTCTCAAGGCTGAGGTGATTCTATTGGACATCGGCGAAGATCTCGGCCAGCTGGCTGCGCGAAGGAATCCGGCCGGACAGCACCACCGAGTCGTTGAGAACCAAACCCGGCGTCGCCATGATCCCCCACCCCAAGATTTCTTCGTAGTCAGTCACTTTTTCGATATCGGCTTCGAGCCCGAGGTCCTTCAAGGTCTCCCGCACCAGGGCCTCGAGTTTGAGGCAGTTGGGGCAGCCTGTGCCCAGAATCTTGATGTCAGTCATCGGACTTTCTCTCCTTTGGCTCTTGACGCCTCTGTCGATGCCAGCTGGCGCTCGGGGCCGGCGGTTGATTCGCCTCTTGCCTGGCATTGTGGGCAAGGGCAATCGGCTGCCGACCGCGGGCGGGCCGAGCTGCGTGTACCACCGGCCAGGGCGTCTGCCAGATCGAGCAGACCCGCGATCTGGCTGCGGGACAAACGGTAGTAGATATTCTTTCCATCACGCCGTCGGGACACGATGCCAGCTTTGCGCAGGGCCATCAAGTGTTGGGAGACGGTGGGCTGGCTGGTCTGAAGGGCGGCTGCCATGTGGCAGACACATGCCTCGTCTTCCTCGAGAAGACGGAGCATTTGCAGCCGAGTGGGGTGTCCCAAGCTCTTCAGAAGTCGGGCCTGGGCGGAGAATGTCGCCATGGTGCCTCCAGACATCATATTCAATCTCGCGAATATGATTGAAACACCGTAAACAGGTAACGGTCAGTTATTCTTGGCCGGAAAGTTTGTGACAATTGTCACAAATAGATCCCGGGCGCCTTGGGATCGGCGATATTGAACGCCGTCGAGTGCTGGCCGGTAGAGAATACGGGACGGCTCCTGGCAGGGGTATTGTGTGGATGCTTGCCTGCCAGGCCAACCCGCCCAGTCCGACCACCTGATAACGGGAGATGAGGAGGGGACAGATGACCGAAGCCAGTCCGACGCCGGGAACCGAACCAGCCAAGCCGTGCTCCGATCCGAAAGCCTCAGAGTTTGATTTCTGGCTCGGAGATTGGACAGCCGAATGGGGGGGGGATGGCCATGGCACGAACGTTGTCACCAAGGCCCTCGGGGGCTGTGTGGTGCTGGAGAACTTCACCGATCTTGATCCGGACCCACGATCGTTGGTGGGGATGAGCGTGTCAACTTACGTGGCCCGGGAATCCTGTTGGAAGCAGACTTGGGTCGACAACCAGGGAAGCTACCTGGATTTCAAGGGCGGCATGACCGACGAAGGCATGATCCTGAGCAGACAAACGGAACACGAGGGAAAGACGATCCACCAGCGGATGGTCTGGTACGACATCGCGGCGGATTCCTTTGAATGGCATTGGGACCGATCCGATGATGGGGGTGAGACCTGGAAGACGCTCTGGCACATCCACTACCGCAGAAAGTGAGGCGGCCGGCGGAGAGGGGGTTTGGGTCACAGCCTAGGGATTGACGGCTTGGCTTCGAAACGGCCCTGGGCAGGCAAACTCGTTCCAGCGGGCTTCGTCCATCTGATCTTGGTCGGGTTCCACAACCCAACCGCCTGCCTTGTGCAGGGCCACTTTGCTCACCAGGTGTCCGTGGTGGATGATCTCGTGCCGGGTCGTCCCCTGCGTGGTCCAAGATGGATTGGTGATGGTCATCCGAAAGCAGATGGCCTGGTCAACACCAGCTGCCACCGCATCCGTCGGCAAGCTGCCTTCACCCACCTCGTCGAAGCTCACCTGACCGCACTCCGGCTGGCGAGGTTCGCCGGGCCAGATGGCTGTGTCGGTGATGCATACCGTATAGCGTTGGCGAAGTTCGGCCCGAAGGTCGCTCGGCAAACTGCCGCCAATGGATGGCAGGCAGCCGCGCAGGATCCAGTAGGCTGCCAGTGCCAATCCCAAGACCACGAGGACCTGCCTCCCACGCCTTGGCCCCCAACGCATGGCTGATCGGATGGGCAATTGGAGGATTCCTCTCCGCCAGGACAATCTGTTCGGCTGGAGTTACCGACATTGTCGCGCAACTGTGGCGGAGGCCCAATCTCTGCTACGCCACTTTGGTCAGCCTCCTGGATTGTTTGATCCGAGCTTCAAAGGCATTCTTGAGGAACTCCGGCAGCATGCGAGCCAACTCTGCCGACTTGAGCAGGCTTCGGTGGCCGCTGCCGTCGACAAGCAGCCGGGTAACAAGGGCGGGATTCGCCGCCGATGCCAGGCGGTCGAGCTCCGAGGCTGGGATGCGACGATCACGGCTGCCGTGTGCAAGCAGGATAGGGACGCTGATCCGTCCAATCTGAACGCCGGGTGTGATGGCCTCGGGCCGGCAGTCCATCCATCGCATCAGGATCTTCAAAACCAGCTTCAAGAAGAGACCGCGCGGCAGGTGCAGCGCCTTAAGTGCTCGACGGGTCACTTCAACCGGATCGGAAAAACCCGAAAGGCTCACGACGGCGCTGATGCGAGGGTCTTCGGCGGCTGCCAGCAAGGCGGAAGCAGCGCCGAAAGAGTGGCCGACAAGCGCCACCCGGACGGGGTCCACATCATCCCGGCTGGCCACATAGTCCAACCCGGCGATGATGTCATCGGTGAATTTACGGAGCGTGATGGGTCCATCGCCTGGGCTGCTTCCATGGCCCCGTGCGTCATACGCTAACACGCTGTATCCGGCCTGACTAAGCACGCTTGCCACGGGCAGCATCTGGCTGGATTCGCTGGACCAGCCGTGCACCAGGATGGCTGTTGGCGAGGGATTGTCTCTGCCGCTGGTGGGAACGAACCACGCGTGCAGGGGTTTGGAGCCGCTCTTGAAGGTCACGGATTCGGCGTCCAGGCCGACGTCGTCAGGTGTGCGGCGGGCGAAGACACGTGACGGCCAGGCCCAAAGACGGGCGAATCCCCAGGCTGCGCCTCCGAACAGGGCCAAAGCGCCTGCGGCCAGGCCCAAAATCCAAATCACGAACGTTGGCATATCCATCCTCCCAAGGATTGTTCTGAAGCCGCCCCTCAAGCCAGCAAGTCGTCCCGAAAATGCTGGCGCAGTGTCTTCTTGATGCGCTCCAGGTACGTAGGGTCATCGAAGATTCGGCACAGGACCAGTGCGCCCTCCAGGTTGGCGATAATGTGAGCCGCCTCACTTGAAACGTCGATATCCGCCCTGATCTGGCCGCGCTCGCGTCCGGAGTTGAGGATCATCACAAACAGCGACATCCAATCGGACATGGCTGCCCGTGCCTTGGCCAGCAAAGCCGGATGGGTGTCGTCGCTGTCGATGGCCGTGTTGAGGATCGGACAGCCGCCCAGCAGCGGGGCCCCCTCCACCAAATCGCCAAAGGCCGAGACCATGGCGTTCAACCGGTCCGGTGCGCTCCGCATCCCGCGCAGCGCCTTCAGGTAATGGCGCCGCAGCCGGCCGTAGGCATGGTCGAAGGTTTCCAAAGCCAGTTCGTCCTTGCTCTCGAAATGGCGGTAGATGCCACCCTTCTGAAGGCCAGTGGCCTGCATCACGTCGGACAAGCTCGTCCCAGCGAAGCCTTGCTGGTTGAACAGGCTGACGGATGTCTCGAGAATTCGCTTGCGCGTGTCGTCGCCTTTGCTCATGCAAAACCTCGATGGAAAAGAGACCGAACGGTCGCTTCTAGAATACCGTAGGCTTGCTCGTGAGTCAAGTGTGCCTCATTGGATAAGGTGCAAATGCGTGCTGTATGTCGAATTGCCAGAAGGTATAATCGCCACGCACTGGGGCCCCATTCATATGCTGTACAAACAACCTGCGATCGCTTGTCGCCAATTTGCCGGGAGTTTCGAATGTGTTCAACGAAGCGATATCTTCTCTTGGTAGGCATCTCGCTTGTGGTCTTGGCGGGCTGTGGATCGCCGGCGGCGCCGGCTGAATCTACGCCCGAAGAGCTGGGGACGGCGGTGGCAGCCACCTTGACGGCGTTGGCGCCGAGCCCGGCAGCGACTGCGCCGCCGGCGACGGCCACTGCGATCCCGGAGACACGCGAACTCTGGACATGCTTCGGCTGCAGCGGAGATAGCTTGTGGCAGCTTTCCCCGGGGCCGCCGAGATTGATCCGGCTGCCGGCGAGTATGGGCGAGTACTATGGCTACAGTCCGCAGTCCAATCGCATTTTGATGGCGGCCGAATTCGGGGACCACGGCGCCGGCCCAGGCAACGCTTCGGTCAGTGACTTGTCAATTCTTGACCTGGGAACCGGCCAAGTGACCCAGGTGTTTGCCGACAACGTGGTAGAGGCGGAGTGGGGTCCGGACGGCACATCATTCGCCTATATCCTGGCCACGCCGGCCAGCTACGAGCTGCGTTGGCGAACTGAAGACGGCGAAGACCGTCTCCTGGCCAGCGATGTCAGTTTCACCTGGTCCGTGGCCCCATCCGGGCAGGCGGTGGCCTTCACGCGCGAGACAGGCTACGAACTCAAGGCGGATCCCGGCCTGTTCGTCGTCACGGTGGCTGACGCTCAAGAAGTAGCGCTGTCGGATGCCGACAAGGGCGGCGTGGGCAGCATTACAGATCGGCCGGCCTGGTCGGCGGACAGCCAGGAAGTGCTCTTCTCGCTGTGGGGCGGACAAGAGAGCCGCTTGATCTTGGCGCGGGCGGATGGCTCCCGGGTCTTCGATCTTGGTCTTGATCCGGCAGCAGCCGAGTCATGGTGGGGGGGCCTGCCCATCCCGGAGGTGTTTTGGTTTCCGAACGGCAACTATCTGTTGGTGAACTCCCAGAGCACCAATCCGGACCACGGCCCGCTCATGGGCGGTCCCACCGGCGTGGTCGTCTATCGCATTGACCGGGGCGAGCAGCGCCTGGCGGATGGCCGCTTTGTGGGTGAGACGATGGGGCTGATTGGCTGGAATGTTCCCGGGGAGTCTTTCTGGTCTGTTGGTCCCGGTGGGCAGCCGGAATCGATGAGACTCGATGCGGCACCCTGAGCATCAGCTAACCCGGCAACATCCCACCGGAACTGGGTGTACAATCTGGCATCGCATGAAATCGGGAGGCGGAATCATGTCAACAGCTAACCTCGAGCACGTTCTCGCGTGTGGTCTCGGGAGCGCCTAGTCTGACCTTCGCCCAGCGCGGGCCTTCTGGCTAGCGCTCGGCGCGTACAACAGCCGTATCCTTGCGCCAAGTCGGACTGGTTTCTCCATCCGTCGGCTGAGCTACCTCGGCAGCTGACGCACCCCATCCGCTCCTCCACACCCTCCAAGCTTCTCAATCGTTGAGCGTTCTCTTTCCGGCGCCTGCCGCCGGAGATGCGAGGCATCATGTCTGCTTTCTTGGGACGCCGGTGGGAACCGGCGTTCACATACTTGTTTCTAAACGCTGCCCAGTCACTGTTTTTCAGCCTGGCCTTCACCGTGAATCTGATCTATCAGGTGTCCACCGCCGGCCTGACTCCATTGGAGTTGGTCCTTATCGGCAGTGTGCTGGAGGGCACGATCCTGCTCTTCGAAGTGCCTACCGGTCTGGTGGCGGACGCTGTCAGCCGGCGGTTGTCGGTCCTGGTTGGTCTGGCGCTGACCGGAGTGAGCTTCCTGGTCCAAGGTGCGTTCCCCGTCTTCGGTTGGATCGCGTTTTCACAGGTGATCTGGGGCGTGGGCTACACGTTCACCAGTGGGGCCACCACGGCTTGGGTGGTGGATGAGATCGGCGAGACACGTGCCGCCCCGCTCTTCTTGCGTGAAACGCAGCTTTCCAATATCGCCAGTGTGGCCGGGATTCTGATGGCCGTGATCATCGGCAGTATGAAGCTGGCCTGGCCGCTCCTCATCAGCGGAGCGTTGTTCCTGGCCCTCACAGCGCTGCTGGCTGCCCGCATGCCAGAGACGGGTTTCAGGCCCGTGGACACTGGTCAGAAAGGCCCGCTGGCGGCCATGAGGGACTCCCTGAGAGACGGCGTGCACTTTGTCGCCCGGCATCCGGCGCTGCGTCTGTTGTTCGGCGTGGCGATTCTGACTGGCGGGGCCAGCGAAGGATTCGACCGGCTGCGAACGGCCCACTGGGTGCGCGAAGTCGGTTTTCCCGGCTTGGGTGGACTGGAACCTGTGGCCTGGCTGGCTGGCATCAATCTGTTGGTTTCGCTGGCGGCGGCGCTCGGGGCGCGGCTGATGGAAGAGCGCGTCGAGTTGGAAGACACGCGGGCCGTTGCCAGGACCCTGAGCCTGCTCGTGGCGGTCACGGCCATAGGCACCCTGGTGTTCGGCCTGGCGAACGGCTTCGGGTTGGCGCTGGTCGGGACGCTCGGTGTGCGGGTGAGCCGGGCCCTCGCGGTGCCCCTGATCCAGACCTGGATGAACCGCAGCCTGCGCTCGGATCTGCGGGCAACCGTCCTCTCGATGGCCGGCCAAATGGACGCCCTGGGGCAGGTGGGGGGAGGGCCCGTCATTGGCTGGCTCGGGAGCGCGTTTTCGATTCGGGCTGCGCTCATGGCCAGCGCCGGGGCCCTGCTTCCAGCTATTGCCCTCTACCGGCGATGGCGCCCGCCGGTGGGGGCGAAGGTTCGTCCCGCCTCTTGACGATATGTGCTGCGCCGAGGATAATGACCTAAGTAGTTCGGAATAGGATCACTATGACTTCCATACGGCGATTACAGTCTGATTTGATGGATCTCGGGCTCACCGAATACGAGGCCCGGGTCTACCTTGCTTTGCTGAAGGAAAGCCCGGCCACCGGCTACCAGATCAGCAAGGCCTCCGGCGTGCCGCGCTCGATGGTCTATGAAGCGCTCGGCCGATTGGACAATCGAGGCGCTGTCCTGTCGACGAAAACAGGACGAGCCACCTTGTACCGCCCTCTGCCGCCAGACATGCTGCTTGAGGGATACGAGCGTGAGCAGCGTCGCCTGGTCGGATCGCTCCGCGCCGGCCTGGCCGAAGTCGACCGGCCGGTGGCGGCCGAACGGTTGTGGCGCATCCAGGGTGCGGACTCGGTGCGCGCATACATGCTGAGCATGGTGGAGGCCTGCGCCGGCGAGCTGTTCCTGGTCCTGCCGGATCCCGAGCTGGAGGCGCTGCGTGAGGTTGTGGTGCAGGCGGCGGCGCGCGGGGTGAGAGTGCGGGCACTGCTCACCGGCCAGGGCTCACTCGAGGTGGGCGAGGTCGCCCGCCACCCGAGTGTCGAAAGCGAGCTGCAGCAGCTGACCCACATCGCGCTGGTCGAAGCCGATCAAGTTCAGGCGTTGATCGCCGACACCAGCGGCGACGTAAGCGCCACCGTCACCAAAGACGACAACCTGGTGTTGATCGCCCGGCAGTTCGTGTGGATGGAGTTGTTGGCGCAGCAGCTGGTGCAGCGACTCGGCGAGGATCTCTTCCAAGCGCTCGATCCAGCGGCCCAGGGCATCTTCCGTGAACTGCAAGCCAAGGAGGCCTGAGTGGCACAAAAGATGATCGCTAGGTCGGAGAATGCGTTGCCAAGCGAGTCACAATTCGTCGATTCTCCGTCAGTGCTGGCCGAGGAACTCGACCACCATCAGACCGGTGATCCCCACAAGGCATCCTTTGGCCTCTCGGATGTCATCCTCGGAGGGCAGGATGGTTTGGTGAACGTCCTGGGAGTGATCCTGGGGGTGGCGGCGGCCACATCGGACACGCGCATCGTGCTGGCAGCCGGCCTGGCGGCGACTTTCGCCGAATCGGTGTCCATGGCGGCCGTGGCTTTCACATCCAAGCGCGCCGAGCAGTCGTTCTACGAGAGCGAGCGCCAACGCGAATACCGACACATCCGTCACGCTCCTACGGTCGAGCGGGACGAGATCCGCCGAATCTATGCCTCCAAAGGATTTGAAGACCCGCTTCTGGGGCATATCGTGGAGACGATCACCGCCGACCCCGACACGTGGGTGGCGGTGATGATGGCCGAGGAACACCAGCTTCAGCCGATGGATTCCGGCCATCCCTTCCATTCGGCCTGGATCGTGGGACTGGCGGCCATCATCGGCTCCGTAATCCCGCTGGCACCGTTTGTGTTCGTGCCGGTGGGCGTCGGGATGGTCACGTCGATCGTGGTTTCCGCCTTGACCCTCTTCGTGGTGGGTGTCTACAAGGCCCGCATCACTGTCGGCCGGCCCGGCCGCAGCGGCCTGGAGATGGCAGTCATTGGCACGCTCAGTGCCTTGGTGGGGTACATCGTGGGTCTGCTGTTTCGAGTTACCTAGGCCTCAGATTTCCGCCAGGGTGAGCTCCCGTAACCTAGCCGGGCGGCCCCGACTCCCCTTTCGGTTGCGTACCCGCAAAAAAGGCCAGAGACTGCATTACGGATTCCGCTTCGGACGGGTCCATCGCTTCATGGCGCCGCTCCCATGCGTGCTTGTCAACGTAGCCGGTGAGCGAATTGGCAAGCGGTTTCAACCTCTCGGCTGTTCGGCTCAGCAGGTAGGTCAACCCCTGCAATTCATCATGGGGGGCAAGCTCCCACGTGCCTCGCACATGGCGCAAGCACAGGCCTTCGGAGGCCTCGAAGAGGGATCGAAGTTCACCATCGGTCGGCAGCCCGCGCAGCAGGGCTTTCAGGCTGAGATCCGCTGAGGACTTGCCAGCCTGACATACGCGGCACGGCTGGTTAGGGGTGAGATCGCTGGCAGGTGTGAGCTTGGACCTTAGGGGTCGAACACGATCGGCCAGACCCAGCCAGCGGGAGGGTCTCGCCTTGGCCGAATTGCCCAGGTACGAGTTAATCCGCTCTATCACCACCTGCACCAGGTGCTCGTAGATGATGGCGTTCCCCATGGCGTCGTTGAACATCTCTTGCTCCATCTGGGCCGCCTGGCGAGCGTGGATCGGGCAAAACCCAAGGCTGTCGATGATGCGGATTTGGGTCGATGCATCATTGACGCTCTCCCACAGCAAAAAGCGCAGATAGCGTGCTTCCGCATCAGCCTGAATTCGGCAGATGGGGCAGCCGTCTTGAGCCAGGGCCCGTCTAAGGCCCACCTCCACCAGTCCCAGGCTCATCGCACCCCCGGCTCCGCATGAATGAAGGCAAGGATGCGGCGTGCTGCGCCTTTCCAGCTTCCGGCTGGAGTTTGTGCGTGCTGGTAGTCGAAGTGGCGGATGTACTCGGCGAGGGCTTTGTCGAGATCTTCGACGCGCCGACGTGCGTCGCGCAGCAGGAAATCATGGGCCGCATTGGGGGCCTCGATCGACAGCGCCAGACGGAGGTGTGCCCAACACAGCCCTTGGGATTGCCCAAGGGTCGTTTCGGCTTGTGAGCCTTGTTCGCCGAGCGCCTCCAGCAGGGCGCCCAGCGCCCTGGCTTCGATTTGGTCTCGGTACTCGCAAACCGGACAGGCCTCCTCGGGCGAAGGCAACCTGGGCGGCCCGGACTCCCGTCCCTGGTGGCCGGTCAGAGCGTTTGCCAGACCGGTGCGCTGGTGGGCAGGGGAAGGGTCGTGCAAGGCCGTTGCCAGTTCCTGCAGAACATCTCTGTACAGGATAGCGATCCCCAAGCCGGGGCTGCTGGGGAACGAGAGCAGCTGCCAGGCGTGCTGGTTGCACAGACCCAACGAAGCCCGGATTTGTTGGCGGGTCTCCGGGTCGCCGACAAGCTCGTACAGGAGCCGGTCGAGGTGACGCGTCACACGATCCCGGCTGATTTGGCACACTGGACATCCTGGCTCTCGCATGGCATCGAGCACATCGGCAATGTTGACCACGATCATTGGCTCCTGACGACGAAAGAAAACGGCCTCTGCCCGGGTTGGTTTCCAGACAGAGGCCATCAGCCTTCGTTGTTGGCAATCGGGCCCCAGCTTTCGGGGACCCTGCGAGCCTCATCGCATTGCACGTATTGTATGGGCTCACAATTTGAGCGTCAAGATTCTCGGTTGCTTGAACTCCTCAGCTCAGTGCCGACATTGACGCCCAACCGGCTTAGAAAACGCATGCGAAGTCCGTTTGTGATGAAATTCACAAAACCGGCGCCGATTCTTTTTGGTCGCCTGGATCTGTGGGCGCTGGCCCGCTAGGTCGTAAGGACGTGTGTCTCGCTCAGTTCCACCGGGATGCCGGCCCGCAGGCTGTTTTGAATCTCAGCCACCGTGTCGGTGTGACGCATCAGGTCGCGGATGGCGTCTTCGTCGGCATCGGCCTTGACGCTGGCGCGGTAGGAGACATGTTCTGCTGGTGCGCCCTCGGCTGGAAATTCCCCTTCTACTTCCACCTCGACGCGTTCGACCGAGACATCCCGCTTCTTTGCCTCGCGATAGATGTCGTTGCAGTAGCACGTCGCCAGAGCAAAGAATAGGGCCTCGCCCCCGTTGACGCTTGAACCGAAGCCCGATTCTTTCGGGTCAATAGAAATCTCATGTATGGTGCCAGCGGTTTCCAGTACGACCTTGTGGCTGCCCAGACTGTTACGAATGCGTGCGGCTATCTTCATGGTCTACCTCCTTCTTCGCCTTCACTATCCATCCGCTACCAATACGTCATGCCAACGTGCTTTGCGCCGACAGCGTCACCAGCCGCGTACCGAGTTTGTGAATCTGGCGGTAGGTGGCGCCCTGCTTGATGGCCCGCATGACCGGCTGGATGCGGACCACATCCGTGCCGGCCACCAGGTCGATCCCATGGTCAAACAACTCGGCGCTCAAAGGCGAACTGGGACCGAGCAGCATAGTGTAGGCGCCAGGCACCACGCTGTCCATCAGGTCCCCGAAGGTGCCGTTGATCAGGGTGGTCCCCGTGATGGCGACCACTGAGCAGGTGGGGAGCACATCCTTGGCCGCGCTGGCGGGCAGCTCGCCTTCCCCGGGGTTCAGCTCAAGGACCACCAGCTCCCCAACCTGCTGGCGGAGCTCCGAAATGAAAGGGAAATGACCGATGAGGGCCACGCGCTTGTCCTTGCCCTTGTGGACGATAACCTCGGCTGCACTGGTCTCTTGCCATGTCTCGGGCTGGCGCACGAGTGAGGCGTTGATGGCGGCCAAGCCCACGGCGCGTTCGGTAGGGCTGGATGCGTGGGCCAGCTCGGCCAGTTGTTCGGGTGACCGGTCCACCAATTGCCCGGCGAGGGCGACATCCGGCGCTTCACCATGCGCGTGCTCGGCAGCCACTGTGGAGGCCAAGCCGCATTGCAGTCGGCCGCCGTCCTCCACGACCACGGCCGTCCAGTGCAGGCCGATCGCCACTTCGATGGTGCGCAGGTCCCTGGGCAAGGAGGCGGTCAATGCCTGGTACATCCTTCGCGTCCGGGCCAGGCCGGATTCGGTTGGCCCAAGCAGGGAGGGCTCGGCCACGTCAGCCACCATGCTCATGGTGTTGCTGACCGCCGTGCGCGTGCAGTCGGTCGGGCTGGTTGACCAGCTGACCCGTTTGGTACGCGCTGAGCGCTTCGTTCACGGTCTTGATATCCGTGAGCAGCACCTCGATCCCCGCGTTTTTCAAGTGATTGGCGGCGCCCTGTCCCATGCCCCGCGCCACGACCAGCTGGCAATCCAGGATCGGATCGACCATCTGCCCGTGGTGTCCCTCGCCGTGGCTGTGTTCATGCGGGAAGTCTTGGTGCTTGCCGTGAGCTACGAACTTGGGTCGTGTTTCCCGGGCGACTTCTTCGCCGGCGTCGAGCGTCACCACCAGGTAGGTCTTGGATCGACCGAAGTGGGCGCTGATGCGGTCCACGTCTTCTTCAACTACGAAAGCAATTCGCGTTGCATCAGTTGGCATGAGATTCCGTCCTTGTTGGGTTGGTGGCCATCGGATGAGTTGGCATGTACGCCGGCCTGCATCGACCGGGGGTGGTCTGATGGTAGGGATGAGAGCGGTTGGATAGCGGATCGGTTCCGTGGTGCAAAGACACCGCTGTTTGCCCCTCCGATTTTCGAGCCTCCCACCGCGTTCGCACCTGGGGCGAGAAGAGCGGCCTAGGAGTGTTGCGACTTCGTATGGGCTCGCCTCTGAGCTTCACGCTTCGCTCTGGCGTCGGCGACCAACGCCACCAGGCCCAGCTCCCGAAGCGACGCATCGAAGGTAAAGATGCCCGAGCCTGGTTGGACGCGGTACGAAAGGCCAGCCTTGTCGCGCATCAGGTAGCCCGCATCGACCAGGAAGCGCCGCAGTTCGACATGGCCCACGGGAAGGTCTTGGCCGAACTCGAGGATCCAACGTTGAAGCTCGGCGTTGACCTCCGCCTCATCGTAGCTTCGCTCTGGGTCCAATCGGATGACGGCGCTAATGAGCAGGATGTTGAACGGGAGTCGCTTTCTGGGCAAGTCTCGAGCCGACAGGATCAGCCTCGGGAACTGCTCCTCAAACGCCTGATGGGTGATGTGGTCTGGCACGGCGGAACTCCCTCACGTCTCCTGGGCCAGTTGTCGAGAACACGGGGACCGGTAGAAGAAGCTGTAGCGCCCCTGGTCATCCACTCAAATCGCAACCAGATCCTTCGCCCAAGCCGCAGCTCGGTCGAGTTCGCAGTCCTTGAGCGGGCCTTCTGTATCTTCCACATAGAAACCTTCGGGAGCCAGCATGAGCGCGCCGCCTGCGCTCTCCAAGTGTCGAGCGATCCGCTTGGCAGCATAGCCGCCCTTGTCCACGATGAAACCCAGCACGGCTGACTCCATGGCCGTGGTGTCGATGCGCGTATCGAAAGCTGCGGTCTTCTTCCCGTGCAGTGCCCCTCGGGGAAGCTTGTCCAGCAGCCCGGTCACGGGCTTGGTCGGGCGAAAGCCCTGGGTGGGCGAGCCGACGATCACCAGGTCATACCCTTGGAGCAGCCCCGGTGAAGCATCAGCGGCACGGCAGACTTCAACCTTGCAAGCCTCTGCCAGCGCATCGCCCATGGCCCGCGCGACCTTCTCTGTGTTGCCGAATTGGGAGTTGTAGACGATGAGGACATTCATGGCGATGCTCTCCCCCGAACAGTTCCCACAATCGTCAAGTGCTGGTGTTCCGGTGCCGCTAACGCGACTGACTAACCCCTAGAGCCATTCTAGCGCCATCGCACGACCTGTTCAATGGATGTTGGGCCCCCGGCCGTTTGTGAAAATTCACACAAGACCTGCGAGAGGTGCGGGCTGGGAGCGGGGCTATCTGGTATCCTGCGCCCCGCCGCGGTAGAAGCGGACCCGCACCTTTTCCATCGTGGCCAGGCCCTCGCCAATGACCCCATCCACTTCCTGTAGATAGGCCTCGAGGTTGGCCTGGCTGTCTACCAGTTCAACCACGATCGGCAAATCTTGCGAAAGCTGCAAGATGCGCGATGTGTGAATGCGGCTGTTGCGGCCGAACCCCATCAGGCCACGCAGCACCGTGGCGCCACCCAACTCACGCTCCTTGGCCCGCTCCACCAACCACTGATAGAGCGGCCGCCCCTCATGGTGGTCGCTCTCGCCGATGAAGATCCTCAGCAGATAGCCTTCTTCTGGGAGCACCATGAACTCACCTCCACACGGACAGGGCCAGCGCGCGCCCCAGCCAAACGAAGAGCAGACACAAGACCACATTGGCCAGCACGTTGGCGGCTGCCGAAGCCAGAGCACCATCCCGGGCCAGGCCCAGGGTTTCATAGCTAAATGTGGAGAAGGTGGTCAGCGCACCCAGCATGCCGATCAGGACGAAGCCGCGCGTCTCGGCCGTCATCACCCCGCGTGTTCTCACCAGGGTTGCCAGGACGCCAATCAAGAAGGAGCCCAAGATGTTAACCCCCAAGGTCCCGAAGGGCAGCCGGTAGCTGCCGGTGGCGGCCTGGATCCAGCCGCCAAGTGTGTAGCGCATCACCGCCCCGATGAAGCCTCCCAATCCAATCAAAAACACGCCGAGCATCACGGCCTCCTGCCAAAGATTCTTGGTAGGAGTCATCAGCTTCGACGCGTTTCAAGGCGGACTCCATCGCCGCACTGCGTGGGGCAGTATACGACATTCGGAAGAGGTTTCATAGGCCGCGGCATCTTGTCCTGCTGTGGGCCGTCGCCAGCCTTCGGCTTCAGATATTGCCTGCTGCCGACCCCAAGGTTAGTATGAGCGGAGACAGCGAAGGCCGCGTTCGGGCGGCCTCCCGGATTAGGCGTGCTTATGACCCAAACGTGTTGCCCATCGACCTCGTTCGTCTGCCGGCGAAGGAATCACTGATGGAAAAAGAAGGTGAGGGAAGTTGCCGTGTCGGTACCTGCTGAAGATCTGACGGGCGGCCCGGGCGCCGCACCGCTGCTCGAAGTCACGGATCTGAGCCACAGCTACGGATCGTTCCAGGTCCTGGCACCCTTGGATCTGGCCGTTGCAGCGGGAGAGATCACCGTGCTCGAAGGGCCCAACGGCTCGGGCAAGTCCACCCTGCTCCTGTGCGTGAGCGGGCTGCTGCGGCCCACCTCCGGCCAGGTCCGGGTGGGTGGGTTCGATCCCTATTCGGACGAGCCGGAAGCCAAGAAGCTGATGGCCCTTGTGCCGGACGTGCCGCGCTTCTACTTCGAGCTGACCGCCTGGGAGCATCTGCATTTCATCGCGCAAGCCCACGACGCCGCGGACGGCTTTGAAGAACGGGCCGAGACGCTCTTGAAAGCTTTTGGGCTGTGGGAGGCCAAAGACCTGCTTCCCCACAACTTCTCGCGCGGCATGAGCCTCAAGCTCGGCCTCCTGTTCGCCCTCATCCGTCCGTTCCGAGTCCTGCTGCTGGATGAGCCGACGTCGGCCCTGGATGCAGACAGCCGGCTGCTGTTCATTCAGCGCTTGCGTGAGCTGCGCCAGGAAGGGGCAGCCATCCTTCTCTCGACTCACAATCCGCAGCTGAAGGATGGTCTGGCGGACAGCGCCTACCATCTGATCAACGGCACCCTGAAGGCCGTCTGACTCGTGCATCCGATCTGGACGCTCTTCTCACGCCGGACCCTTTCCCGCCTGGCCTACTGGCTGTCGGCCCTCGGCTACAACCTCAAAGACAGCTCCGTGGTCAACCGCGTCTACTTGCTGTACTTCTTCGGCTTCTGGGGGGCCTGGGGGGTGGCCATGCTGGCGTTGGTTGGGGGCGGCCTGGCGAGGGGGTTGGTGGCCGTGCAGCCCTCGGTCTCCCCAGAGGCCCTGCTGGTTGCGGTGCCTGGCTATCTTCTTATGGTCTGGTCGGTGATCACGCTTTGGCGGGTCACGGGCAGGAGTCCCTTCGTCTTCTCTGAAGAAGACGCCTATCTGCTTTGCCAGACCCCTGTCAGCCGTCGCCGGGTTGCCCTGGCCTGGTTTGTTCAGGGCCTCATGGGCTTCGCACTTTTGGTGGGCGCGGCGACGGTCATCCTGGCGTTCGCCATCGTGGCCTGGCGCTTCCCAACCCAGCCCGGTTTGTCGTTGTTGTCCCTATCGCTCCGGGTCAGTTTCATCGGCCTGGTATTGGTCGTACCGATGCAAGTCGGACTGCAGGCGGTGTTGTGGTCTGTGGGCGCCTATCGCCTGACGTGGCGCCACTCGCCCAGCTGGCTCAGGCCGGTCGCCGCCGCCGGGGTTCTTGTGCTGGTGCTGGCACTCCTTGTCCCGGCCGCGGCCCCCCTTGCCCGGGCACCTTTCACTATGCCTTTCGAGGCCGCCTTCGCTCCAAGCGCCGCGCAGGGCCTGCCCGTGCTTGCCATAACCCTCAGTTGGCTTGGGCTGGTGGGCGGCTTGGCGCTGCTCTTGGCCGCTTCGGGAAGGATGAGTCTGGGTAAGGCCGCCGTCGAGACGACGCATGTTGCCGTGATCGGCATGGCGCGCAGCTACGGACAGTTCGAATTGGTGGACACGATCCTCATGCGCCGTCGACTGGGGACCACCCACGACGCCAGCCGCCTTTTGAGGGGCAACGGCCGGCTGATCATCCTAAGGAAAGCAATGCTTCAATCCCTGCGGACGCTGCGATTGCGAGACGCCGCCAACGTGATATGGGTGTTGGGCCTGAGCATGGCGATGTTCAGGACATCGAGCCTGGCCCTGCAATTGGTCTTCGCCGGAGTATGGACCGTGGTTATGGGTGGCTTTATGACGTCGCGCCTGCGGAATGATCTCGCTCACTGGTGGCTGTGGCGCGAATTGCCACTCCGGGCCGCCAATCTGTTTTCCGAGGAGCTGGCATTTCCCTGGGGAACAGCCGTCTTACTGGGTTGGATCGCGCTGCTGGTCAGCGACATGCCTGGGCCGGCCGTGTTGGCCGGGGCTGTGATGGTGCCGCTGCTGGCGGCGAGTGTGGCGATGGCCGCCTCGGCCGACATCCTGCGCCGCGCCCGGTCCAGGGTGCTGATGTCGCCGAGTCTCGCCGACGAGAACGTCCCGCGGCCGGGTGTGGGAGGCGTCATTCTGGCCCTGGCTTCGGTCTTGATACCCTATGCCACGCTGGTCTGGGCGGCGTCCGTGCCCGGAGGGGCGGTTTTGGGCCTGGTGGCCGTCCCCACCGCCCTGGCGGTTGTCTGGCTCAACGGCCGATCCCTGCTGGCTGCTTATCAAGGGATGGAATGAATCCCAGCCGGGAGTGGCGCTGGAGGACTGTGCTTGATTTAGGTCATCCAGCCGGCTTGTCAGTGGCAAAGATGGTGCCGCAGGGGGAATGTATATAATTGGGGCCGTGCACGCATACGGCTGCACACGAGCCTTGAGGAGGGCTGAATGACACATACACGGAAGTTGACGGGAGTCTTGGCCTGTTTGGCTGCGATGGGTTTGATCGCAGCGGCATTCCCCTCGGTGATCGATCCTGCCACAAGAACGGCTTCAACGTCGACATTGTCCATCGCGTGGGACTCCACCAATCCAGAGGAGATCGTTAGTCTGAGCTGGAACGGATCCCCCAATCTCACCAATGCATGGACGAATGGCTATTGCTCCACAGGCGGCGATCTCGAGTTCTTTGGCAACGCATGGGGCACTGGTGAAGGGGCAGACTTTGTCTCGTTTGTCGGCTGGGGCACGACGGGCAGCTGGGCCGCCCAGGGCCGCAATGGGGTGAGAATTGCGTCAAGCGCGGATGTTTCGACGTGCTTTGGAAATCAAGGGGTTCCCGTTCAGACGCGATACCATTTGTGGGACCATGGAGCGCCGGTCAACCGAATCCAGGTGCAGCGCCGCTTCGGATTCGGGTCGACGGCCTTTGACCAAGATTTCCGTCCCTACATCCCTCGGCTCTACCCGCGTAGCGGATACAACCAGGTGCTGCATCCGGACGCCGCCGGCTCGTCCCTGCTCACAGTGGACGTAGTCCCCGATGGACCATATGAAAACGGGGCGGAAGTGACGGACTGGGACGGAAGCTGGTTCGCAGTGCATAATCCGACCACAGGCCAGGGCATGATCGTCCGGCACGCACCCTCCACATACACTGCCAGCCTGTGGATCGACAGTGATGCGGGGTCCGAGACCTCCTCGACATCCGTCTTGCTTAAGCAGCCTGCGGGTGGATTCACCGGGAACGTGGTTGATACACAATTCATGTGCTTCTACGACGCAAGCACATGGACACCGTCGTTGACCTTGCCACCAGGGTGCTGACAGCAGATCCAATCAGGCGAGAACACAGGGCTCTCCCATCGATGGGAGAGCCCTGTTGGTTTTCTCCCAGAGCGCGCCATGCTCCATCAAGGAAACAAGGCTCGAGCAGGATCAAGACCATGCCTTTGCGCTCCAAGAATGGGTGAACTAACCGCGGCCAATGGGGTTGAAGTTAGCCCCGAGTTCAGCGCTGCAATCGGACTGTTACATTCATGGACTCCCAACTGGGCCAGGTCTGCCCCAGTCTTGCGGGATAGCCCGGACCCACCTGGTGTCTTGATCGTTTCCGATTGACGGCGAATTGTGGGGTTCGCGGTTGCCGACAATGACAACGGCGGACCGCAAGCCGGTTCGGAGGGGACTCCCCCTCTTCGTTGGCCCTGCGGGGCGGTTTGACCCCCAGGCGATCGGCTCTACAATGAGGGAATTCTACTGGGGCGTCGCCGCCCCTTTTGTTTTGACTGGCCCACAGTTAGGCCCGAGACAGTCTGGACCGTTTGATGGGGATTCTGGTCTTCGGAAGTCTAAGTATGGACGTCACCGCCTATGTTCCGCGCCTGCCACTGCCCGGCGAAACACTGTTTGGAGGGGCGTATGGCCTCTCCGCCGGCGGGAAAGGCGCCAATCAGGCGGTGGCCTGCGCTCGGCTCGGGTGCCCCACCCGATTTGTCGGCCGCGTGGGGCAGGATCTGTTTGGCCCGGGAGCGCGAGCTGGTCTGACGGCCAACGGCGTTGATGTGGGCGGCCTCTTCGAAGACCCAGACCATGGCACCGGCCTGGCGATCATCAGCGTTGACCAGGCGGCCGAGAATGCCATCGTCGTCGTTTCCGGGGCCAACATGGCGATTGACTCGTCGGATGTGACGCGCGCCCTTTCCTATCTTTCTGACTGCAGCGTGCTGCTGCTCCAGCTTGAGGTCCCGCTGGAAGCCTCCAGCCAACTGGCCGAAGCGGCGCATCGGGAGGGGGTAAGAGTCATCCTCGATCCGGCGCCGGCAGCGCCCTTGGACGATGGCCTGCTGCGCGCAGTGGACATCATCACCCCCAACGAAGTCGAGGCCGAAACGCTGGTGGGGTTTTCGGTGGAGACTGTTGACGACGCGGCCCGAGCCGCATCGGCGCTTGTGGCGCGCGGGGCGGGCGCGGCGGTGATCAAAATGGGCGAGCGCGGCGCCGTGTGTCGGGCGGGCGATACCGTCGAGAGGATTCCGGCATTTGACGTCGAAGCCGTCGATACGGTGGCCGCCGGAGACGCTTTCAACGGCGGCCTGGCAGCCGGCTTGTATGCCGGACTGCCGCTGGCCGAGGCCCTGCGCTGGGGTTCGGCGGCCGGCGCCTTGGCGGTCACCCGCCGCGGGGCAGCCGCCTCCATGCCCGATCGCAAGGCATTCGAGGCCCTGCTGAGCACTGGCTGAGATCGCCGGCCTGCGGATCCGGGGTGGAAGTGGATTGGACCGGGTCCAAATAAAACACCGACGTGCCGGCAGGCAAGCGCCGGGACGCGTCTGGGTCCAGGAGACATGCGATGGTTCGTCTGGTTGTCGATACTGACCCCGGGGTTGATGACGCCCAGGCCCTGATGCTGGCGTCGGCCCACCCTAACGCCCGCATCGAAGCCGTCACCACGGTTGCCGGCAATGTCAGCCTGGAAAGAACCACCGCCAATGCGTGTGTTGTGCTCGACGCTCTTGGCGTCCGGGTACCGGTTTTCGCCGGAGCGCCCCGCAGCCTCATGGGTGACGACGTTGACGCCAGCGATGTGCATGGCAGCGACGGGTTGGGCAACACGCATTTCCCGCCGTCAGCGCGGCGCGTGGAAGCGGAGCACGCCGCCCTGGCGTTGGTGCGGCTGGCCAATGAATCTCCAGGGGAGCTCGATCTGGTCACGCTGGCTCCGCTCACCAACGTCGCCCTGGCGGTCGCGCTCGACCCCGAACTGCCCCAGAAGTTCCGCCGCCTGACCATCATGGGCGGCGCGATCCGAGGCCAGGGCAACACAATTCACCCCTCGGCGGAATTCAACGTCTTCACCGATCCGGAAGCGGCGCGCATGGTGCTGCGTGCCTGGCCGGACTGCACGCTGGTCTCCTGGGAGACAAGCATGGATCATGCGCTGGACGAGGCCAAGGTGGAGAAGCTGCTGGACTTTCGGTCCGCCCGGGCCGACTTCTTCCGCGCCATCTCGGCGCACACCCTCGCCTTTGTCGAGCGGGCACTCGGTTTCAGGCGCTTGATCGCATCGGACGCATTGGCCATGGCCGTGGCCATCGAGCCCGACATGATCCTGAGATCGGAGCGGCGATATGTGGATGTTGAGCTGGGTGGGGCGCACACGCGAGGGCAGACGACGGTGGATTGGCTCAGCCGCACTGGACAGGAAGCGAACGTGACTCTGGCGCTTGACATCGACCGGGTGCGTTGGAGCGACTTGATGACCAAGGCTCTGACCTGAGCTCGGCTGAAACCCCGGGTGGCACGGCATGCGCCCACCCCCGGCAGGAGATCGGAGCTGAAGCAGCGGGATGGGCGCACGAGATCCGGGCCGCGCGCATAGTGCCCCAGCCGACAGAGAAAGGAAGCCGCAGGATGACGCGTGACGTGAGTCTTGACCCGTGGGTGAACGTGACCACAAGCAGCGGCCTCCAGGCCGATGAGGTCATATCAGCTCTCCAGAAGGAAATCCGGCGAGGAGAAGTCGAGAACGCCGTCAAGCTGGCCCACGAGATGATCGACACCAGCTCCGAGTTGGAAGCCAAACTCTGGGAGCGGCTCAAAGTCATCAGTGTGGAGGACATCGGCTGGGGTGACCTGAATGCGCCGCTGCTGATCGATACCTTGGACCGGTTTCATCTCGCGCTCGAGCGCGGCCGGGCCGACAGGACTCTGTTCGCCGTGCACGCCGTCCGCTATCTGAGCACCCGTTTCAAGGACCGCTCAAGTGATGAGATGACAGTATGGGTGACGCGCGGCGCAGCCAACGAGCAAATGGTGCCGGAGATACCGGACTATGCCATCGATCAGCACACTCAGAGGGGGCGGGTCATGGGACGGGGAAGCCGCCATTTCTATGAAGAGGCTTCTCGGGTAGATCCTGAATTGCCCAATCGGGACACCACGTACTTGGACAGGTTGTTGTCCGGTCTCGACCAAGATGCCACCTGATGGATCGAAGGGGCCGGAGGCATTGCGCCGTGTCAGTCGACTGACCTGGTGTCTTCTGCCCCTAGGCGTCAAGGAAAGACAGGATCTTGAGGCCAATGGACTTTAAGACCATCTATCGTCAGCATCCAGACACCTACCAGGCCCTTGTTGCGCATGAGGATTACCAGTCGAATCTGGCCAATGCGCTGCGCCGGCTGCTGCCGACGGGGGGTGGGCGTGTTCTTGACATCGGCACCGGGACCGGGCGCGTAGCCCGACAGCTGGTCGGCGAAGTCCGCAGCATAGCGGCCTCGGACCGCTCGCTCCCCATGCTGCGCACGGCGGCTGAGGTGGTCCCGGGCGGGATCGCCTGGGCGGCCGCCGACAACCGCCAATTGCCATTTCGGTCGGCGTGCGCCGACCTGGTGGTGGCGGGCTGGAGCTTGGGCCATTCCGTTGCCTGGTTTCCGGACAGTTGGTCCCGGGAAATCGGGGGCGCTCTGCAGGAAATGCTGCGCATCGTTCGACCTGGCGGCAGGCTGGCCGTGATTGAAACGCTGGGGACCGGCCGGGAGGCGCCCTTGGCGCCGACCCAACCGTTGGCGGATTACTACCAGTGGCTGGAGGTTGAGCACGGATTTTCCCGCCAGTGGGTGCGAACGGACTATCTGTTCCCGGACGTGGCACAGGCCGAGCGCCTGATGCGGTTCTTCTTCGGCGATGAGATGGGAGACCGTGTCCGGGCGGCCGGTATGCGTCTTGTCCCCGAATGTACCGGTGTGTGGACCCGCCCCGCCGACGGCACTGGATGAAAACCGTCTCTCCAAGCCGCCAACAACACACTAACCGCCAAGAGTACATCTCGCCCCGTTTGGCACCGGACCAGGCTCACACCGAAGCCGCTGCGCGCGGGTCCGGAAGCGGGCCAAGAGTGCTGGCTATCATCTCCGCGGATCGGGTTTGGCAGCCGGCTGCGGTGCCCGCTTATGCCGAGCATGGCAACGCGTGCCCCGGGCAGCGCCAACCGGTTCCTGCAAGCTCCGTCGCCCGTGCCGCTTGACCTTACTTGACACTAGGGAAGGTCCGTCCTACAATACCTCAATATATGAATACCTATTCATATATTAGCCTTTCAGAGGGGAGGGAGTGGCCGATGGGTGACAGGTTGGATGAGGATTCGGCCGCCTATCTGGCCGAGTTGTTCAGGGCGCTGAGCGACACCAGCCGCGTGCGGATCGTTTCGACCCTGGTCGAGGGCGAGATGAATGTGAGCTCCCTGGCGGATGCGGTGGGAATCAGCGAATTGGCAGTGTCACATCACCTGCGCGGCCTGCGCCAAATGCGACTTGTTCGCGGGCGCAAAGACGGCCGGCAGGTCTTCTACAGCCTGGATGACGATCACATCGAGGCCCTGTTCCGGCTCGGTTTGGATCATGTGCGGCATGGCTGACGGTACGAAAGGGAAACCAAGAGCATGATTGTGAAAGTTGTCATAAGCGGCACCCTGGTGATGGCCCTGGCCGGTGGGTTGATCATTCTCGCCGTCCGCCGGGACTATGGAGAGACGGATCGACTCCGCCGGGGCACGGTGGCTGCCGTGTGGGGCTTGTATGGCCTGCACTTGGCGCTGATTGTCACCAGCGCGCTGCTTGAGATTTGGCCGTTGGGGACATCGACCCCGATCCGCTGGATCGTGGGGCTGCCGCTGGTCGCAGGCGGGTTGGCCATGGCCGCGCTCGCTGTCGTCAGTTTCCGCTCCTTCGACCTCATGTCGGGCCGTTCCACCAACCGCCTGGTCTCGGGTGGAATTTACCGTTGGAGCCGCAACCCCCAGAACGTTGGCTGGGCTCTGGCCACGCTCGGTGTGGCATGGATTGGCGGCTCGGCGTTGGGCTTGGTCCTAACTGCCATCTTCTGGGCGCTTTTCGCCAGCTACGTCTCAATCGAGGAGGCGTTCCTGGCCCGCACACACGGTGACAGCTACAGGATCTATGCGGAGCGCGTGCCGAGGTACTTTGGCTGGCCTTCGGAGCTGAAGATTGGTGAGGAGACCGTGGATGGCTGAGGAGCACATACGCCTCGAACTGCCGGTGCTGCTCCCCGAAGTCGAGGACGAGCGGGACCAGTGCGTGACCCGGCTCCGCGAGTCGCTCGAGGGCAATCGTGGTATCGAACGCGTTCACATCGAACGCCAGGATGGACAGGCGGCCCTATGCCTGCACTACCTGCCCAACTTGGTGTCGCTCGATCGAGTGCAGCGGCTGGCACAAGATGCCGGCGCCGAGATCAGCCGCCAGTTCCGGCATACAACCGTTCACGTTCGGGGAATGGACTGCGCCGACTGCGCTGCAAGTCTTGAGCACATCCTGGGGCGCATGCCGGGCATGGTCAATGTATCCGTCAGCTACGCGGCCGAGAAGATGCGCCTGGAGTTCGATACGTCCGAGTTGAGTCTGGATGCCATATCCGACCGGGTGGATTGGATGGGCTACACGTTCGAAGCGCCTCCCGAGCCCGACTCCTGGCTGAGGAACCACTGGCAGCTGGCGTTGAGCTTGACCGCCGGTCTGATGTTGGGCATGGGGCTCCTCGGTCAATTCGTCTTCGGAGTCTCCCCGACGGTGGCCCTGATCTTCTTCCTGTTGGCCTACCTGGCGGGTGGCTTGGACACGTCCCGTCATGGCCTGGCAGCAGCCTTCCATCTCCGTTTCGACATCGACTTCTTGATGGTGGTGGCAGCTGTGGGAGCCGCTCTCCTCGGCCGGTGGGCGGAGGGAGCTTTTCTGTTGTTCCTGTTCAGCCTGGGACACGCGCTGGAGCGCGAGGCCATGGGACGCGCCCGCCGCAACATCCAGGCTCTCGGGGATCTGGCGCCGCGCACGGCACGCGTGCGGCGGAACGGAGAAGAGTTCGAGCGCCGCGTGGAAGACTTGCTGCGGGGTGACCGGGTTGTGGTTCGTCCCGGCGAACGCATTCCTGTCGACGGCGAGGTGCTGGAAGGCGTGTCAGCCATCGATCAGAGCCCGATCACGGGAGAAAGCCAGCCGGTTGACCGCGGCGTGGGGGAGGCTGTGTTCGCCGGTTCAATCAACGGGCAGGCGGCATTGGTGGTCGAAGTCACCAAACTGGCCAAGGACTCCACTCTGGCGCGCGTTGTGCAAATGGTCGAAGAGGCCCAAACTCAGAAATCCCCCACCCAGCGGCTGACGGAACGTTTCAGTCGCGTGTACGTGCCAGCGGTCCTGGCGACGGTCGCCCTGACCATCGGCATCCCGCCCCTGGTGGGATGGCTGCCCTTGGAAGAAGCCTTCCTGCGGGCCATGACGCTGCTGGTGGCGGCTTCACCCTGCGCGCTGGCGATCTCGACGCCATCGGCTGTGCTCTCCGGCGTGGCTCGCGCGGCAGGCACGGGCGTCCTGGTCAAGGGCGGAGTGCATCTTGAACACCTGGGCCAGGTGGATGCCATCGCCTTTGACAAGACCGGCACGCTGACCTTGGGCCGCCCCGTCGTTTCCGACGTTGTTCCGTTTGAGGGTTGGGATGAGGCGGGGCTGATGTCCTTGGCGGGGGCTGTCGAAATCAATCTCACGCACCCGCTGGCGAGGGCCATCGCCGAGCACGCTGAGTCGCAAGCCATCGACATTCCCGCGGCCTCCGACGTCGAGACCATCGGCGGCCGGGGCGTCCGAGCCAAGGTGAATGGCAATCAGGTGCTCTTGGGCAACCCGGATCTGTTTGAAGGACGCCAATTCGAGATCCCCCTATCCGTCGCCGACCGAATTGAAGCCCTTGAATCGCAAGGGAAATCCGTCGTCCTGATTTCTCAAGGCAGCCAACTGGCGGGGCTGTTGGGATTGCGTGATTCGCCCCGACCGGAAGCGCAGCAGGTGATGGCCCGTTTGCGGGACATCGGCATCAAGGAGCTGGTCATGCTGACCGGCGATCATGCCCGCGTGGCTCAGGCTGTCGCCGATGAGCTCGGGCTGACCAGTTTCCGCTCGGGGTTGCTGCCTGAGGACAAGGTCGAGACCGTGCGTCAGCTGGCGGAGTCTCATGTGGCGGTGGCCATGGTCGGTGACGGCGTCAACGATGCCCCCGCCATGGCGCAAGCCACGCTGGGGATCGCCATGGGAGGCGCCGGGACCGACGTCGCCCTCGAGTCCGCCGATGTGGCCCTTATGGCCGATGATTTGAGCAAACTCCCCATGGCATTGGCGCTTGGCCGGCAGGCCCGGCGCATCATTCAGCAGAATGTGCTTATCGCCCTGGGGGTGATCGCGGTTCTCATCCCATCGGCGCTGTTCGGCTGGGCGTCGATCGGTCCGGCAATCGTCTTTCACGAGGGCAGCACGCTGGTCGTGGTGGCCAACGCGCTGCGGCTGCTGCGGTTTCGCGCGCCCGACGAGCCCATCCCTGACAGGGCATGACTCAGCCGTAGGAACGAACCTTACTCCGCCCGCAGTTGTGTTCAAATCGGGAGGCCAATCCGCACAGGTCAGCCCCGGAATTGTGGCGCGCCTGGGCCGGTTCTTGTTATCCTTAAGCAGCCAGACTGGGAAGCCGCGCCACAGAACTGCTTCATTGGACACTCGTGCCTGCGCGAGATTGCTCGGGGCCGGGCACAATGTCGACTGGAGATCAGTCGACCTATCATGGAGCCATTCAGGACATGAAACCAGACGACGGCCGCCGGCGGGTCGTGATCCAGAAGGTGGCGCCCGAGATCGATGCGGGCCGTTACCCGATTAAGCGAACCGTGGGCGAAACGGTCAAAGTCGAAGCTGACATCTTCGCCGACGGACACGATGCCATCATGTGTCAATTGCTCTTTCGCCGGGCCGACGCATCTTCGGCCTGGTCGCGCCTCCCCATGCAGCCGCTGGGCAACGATCGCTGGCAGGCCGATTTCTTGGTGCCTGAGATGGGAATCTATGAGTACAGCCTTGAGGGTTGGGTGGATGATTTCGTCACCTGGCAGGTGGACCTGGCCAAGAGAGTCGACGCCGGCCAGGACGTGGAAGTCAACCTGAAAACGGGGGCAGCGCTGATCGCCGAAGCCGCAGTGCGCGCCACCGGCAATGACGCAAATCAGCTCAAGCGTTGGTCTGAATCGCTGGTATCAAATCAGAAGATTGCCCGTCGGATTGAGCTGGCACTCAGTGATGACCTGCGCGATGGCGTGGGGCGGTTCCCCGACCGAAGCCACGCCACACGCTACGAACGGGACTTGCAGGTGATCGTCGATCGGATGAGGGGTGGCTACGGTGCGTGGTACGAGCTGTTCCCTCGGTCAACCTCGGATGATCCGGCCCGTCACGGTACCTTTGAAGATGTCAAGGCCCGTTTGCCGGAGCTGGCCGAGATGGGTTTCGATGTGCTCTACCTGCCCCCGATTCATCCCATCGGCACCACGCACAGGAAAGGGCCCAACAACGACCCCAGCCCCAAACCGGATGCCCTGGGGAGTCCCTGGGCTATCGGCAGCCAGGACGGCGGGCATATGGCGATCAATCCGCAGCTTGGGTCACTGACCAGTTTCAAAGACCTGATCAAGGCCGCAGATCAGCACGGGATGGAGATCGCCCTCGATTTGGCGTTTCAATGTTCGCCGGACCACCCCTACGTCACGGAGCATCCAGAGTGGTTTCGTACGCGCCCCGACGGCACAATTCAATACGCTGAAAACCCTCCCAAGAAGTACGAGGATATCTATCCATTCGATTTCGAGACCGAAGCCTGGCAAAGCCTTTGGGAAGAACTCAAGCGCGTCGTCCTCTTCTGGGTAGACCAAGGCGTACGCATCTTTCGCGTCGACAACCCGCATACAAAGCCCTTTGTCTTCTGGGAGTGGTTGATCGCCGGAGTCAAAGCGGAACACCCCGACGTGCTCTTCCTGGCTGAAGCCTTCACGCGGCCCAAAGTCATGTACCGCTTGGCCAAAGCCGGATTCACTCAGTCGTATACGTATTTCGCGTGGCGCAACACCGCCTGGGAGCTCAAGGCGTACTTTGAAGAGCTCACCCAAACCGAGGTGGCTGAGTTCTTCCGTCCCAATCTGTGGCCCAACACACCCGATATCCTGACCGCCTATCTCCAGACCGGCGGCCGGCCGGCTTTTGTGGCCCGCCTCATTCTGGCGGCGACTCTGGGAGCAAGTTACGGGATCTACGGTCCGGCCTTTGAGGTGATGGAGAGTCGCAACCTGGCTCCTGGAAGCGAAGAGTATCTTGACTCCGAGAAATATCAGATCAGGGTGTGGGATCGCCAGTCAGCGCAGCCGATGCGCGATCTCATCGCCATGGTCAACCAGATCAGGCGGGAAAACCCGGCGCTCCACAGTGATCGCCGGCTCACCTTCCATGCCATCGACAACCCGCAGATGGTGTGCTACAGCAAGTCCACCAGGGATCGAAGCAATGTCGTCCTGGTGGTGGTCAACCTCGATCCCTATCACAGCCACGCTGGCTGGATTGACCTCAATCTGCAGGCCATGAGCATCGAGCCGGGAGAGACCTACCAGGCCCACGATCTGCTGACCGATTCGCGCTACGCGTGGCAAGGGGACAGGGCGTTTGTCCAGCTGGACCCCGGCGTTGTCCCGGCCCACGTTTTCCGCATTCGCCGCCGAATCCGCACCGAGAGAGATTTCGAGTACTACCTTTGAAAGGACCAGATATGCCTGATCGGTCCGAGGCCAATCTCTTCGACTCCGGCCCCGATTGGTACAAGGATGCCGTCATTTACGAGCTGCATGTTCGCGCGTTCAGCGACAGCGACGCCGACGGCGTAGGGGACTTCAAGGGATTGCGGGAGAAGCTGGACTACCTGCAGGACTTGGGCGTAACCGCCGTGTGGCTGCTGCCCTTCTATCCTTCCCCTCTGAAGGACGATGGCTACGATATCGCCGACTACACGCAGGTCCATGAGTCCTATGGGACCTTGAGAGATTTCAAGTTGTTTCTCAAAGAAGCTCACCGGCGGGGAATCCGCGTTGTCACCGAGTTGGTGGTCAACCACACATCCGATCAACATCCCTGGTTCCGGAGGGCACGCCGTGCCAGCGCAGACAGCCGCTGGCGAGATTTCTATGTCTGGAGCGACACGCCGGACCGTTATCAAGAGGCCCGGATCATCTTCAAGGATTTTGAAGCCTCAAACTGGACCTGGGACCGCAAGGCCGGGGCCTACTTCTGGCACCGTTTCTACAGCCACCAACCAGATCTGAACTTCGACAACCCCGAAGTCCATCAGGCGATCATGAAAGCGATGGACTTTTGGCTTGATCTAGGGGTGGATGGGCTTCGTCTGGATGCCGTTCCCTATCTCTATGAACGCGAGGGCACCAACTGCGAAAACCTGCCCGAGACCCATGAATTCCTGCGCACTCTGCGCAAACGGGTCGATGAAAACTATGGTGACCGGATGCTGCTGGCTGAGGCCAATCAGTGGCCTGAGGATTCCGTGGCTTACTTTGGCAAAGGGGATGAATGCCACATGGCGTTTCATTTTCCCTTGATGCCTCGATTGTTCATGGCCGTGCAGCTTGAAGACCGTTTCCCAGTGATCGATATTCTGGAGCAAACGCCCGATATTCCCCAGTCATCCCAATGGGCCATATTCCTGCGCAACCATGACGAGCTGACGTTGGAAATGGTCACTGACGAAGAGCGGGACTACATGGTCCGTGCCTACGCTCAGGATCAGCAGGCTCGGCTCAACCTGGGGATACGGCGCCGCCTTGCCCCGTTGCTGGGCAATAACCGGCGCAAGATCGAACTCATGAATGGGCTGCTGTTCTCACTGCCGGGGACGCCGGTCCTCTACTATGGCGATGAGATTGGGATGGGCGACAACATCTACCTTGGCGACCGCAATGGGGTGCGCACGCCGATGCAGTGGAGCTCCGATCGGAACGCCGGCTTTTCGCGTGCCAACCCCCAGCAGTTGTTCCTTCCCGTGATCATCGACCCCGAATATCATTTCGAAACCGTCAATGTAGAGGCGCAACAAAACAACGCCCATTCCCTGCTTTGGTGGACCAAGCGCCTGATTGCGCTGCGCAAACGCTACCGGGCCTTCGGCCGCGGCGACATCCGCTTCCTGCAGCCCGACAACCGAAAAGTCCTGGCCTTCACCCGGAGCTATGAAGACGAACTTGTGCTGGTCGTCTGCAATCTGTCCCGATTTACCCAGTTTGTCGAATTGGACCTTTCGTCCTTCAACGGCATGGTCCCGATCGAGTTGTTTGGCAGAACCCGCTTCCCGCCCATCGGAGAACTCCCCTATTTCGTCACCCTCGGCCCGCATTCGTTCTATTGGTTCTCGCTCGAGCAGCCTCGGGTGGACGGCGAACCTGTGGCCCTCTCGACGGTCGAGGAAGGTATTCCGGAGTTGGCTGTCTCCGACTCATGGCAGACGATCCTCAAGCCTCGGCTGCATGCTCGCCTCGAGACCTACCTCTCCAGCTTCTTGCCCCAGCAGCGCTGGTTCGGGGGCAAGAGCCGCGAGATCAGAAGCATCTCGCTCCGCGACGACATACCGTTTCACGCCGACGGTCAGACTGCGCGCTGGGTATTGGTTGATGTCGACTACGTGGACGGTGATCCTGAAACCTATGCCGTGCCGCTGATCTTTGCCGGGGACGAGCGGGCGACCTCCATTGGCAGGCACACACCGCATTTGGTGCTGGTGCGCACCGTGTCTAAATCGGCAGATCAGACCGGCGTGGTTTTCGATGCACTGCGTGATCCATCCTTCGCAACCAGCCTGCTGGATACCATCCAGCACCGACGACGGGCCAAAGATGGTGAGGGCGATATCTTCGGAACGCCAACAGCTCATTTCGCGGCGCTCCGGGGCCCAGAGTCCGAGCCTCTTGAGCCGCAGTTTCCCAGGGCGGAACAGAGCAATTCGTCGGTGGTCTTTGGTGATCGTTTGATCCTCAAAGTCTTTCGGCGCATGGATATGGGTCTCAATCCGGATCTGGAGATTGGCCGCTTCTTGACGGCGCGGCGTTTCCCGCATATTGCGCCGCTGGCAGGCGCCCTTGAGTATCAATCGGGGCGGGGAGAGCCTGCAACCTTGGGCCTGGTCCAAGGCTACGTGCCAAACCACGGCGATGCCTGGCAGTTCAGCCTGGATTTCTTGGGCCGCTTCTTCGAAGACGTTTTGGCTCAACCGAACGAAGGCGATGGCATGCCTTGGATCCCGTCGGATCGACATCTGCTTGAGTATGTCGACGACGACCTTCCGCAAGAGGCCAAAGCCTCCATTGGCACCTATCTTGATTCTGCCCAGCTGCTCGGGAAACGAACGGCCGAACTCCACCTGGCCTTGACTTCAGAGCCTGATGATCCGGCCTTCGCTCCGGAACCCCTGACCAGGTTGAAACAGCGCGCGCTCTACCAGTCGATGAGAAGTTCCGCTCGCCTTTCCTTCCAGATGCTTCGCAAGGCGGCCCGGACGATGCCGGAGGAACTCGGTGATCTGGCCCGGCAAGTTGCGGGGTTGGAGGACATCATCCTCGACCGTTTCCGTCAACTGGCCGCTCACAAGATCGACGCCTGTCTGATCCGATGCCACGGCGACTACCACCTCGGCCAGGTGCTCAACACAGGCAAAGACTTTGTGATTATCGATTTCGAAGGTGAGCCAGCGCGGCCGCTGACCGAACGCCGGCTCAAACGGTCACCCTTACGAGATGTGGCCGGCATGATTCGTTCCTTCCATTACGCTGGCTATGCCGCCCTGTTCAATCGGGAAATGGGAGGCGTTCGGACGGAGGACCAGCAGGTGCTGGAGCCCTGGGCGCGCTACTGGGGGGAGTGGTCGACGGTGGCCTTTCTCAAGTCCTATCTTGAGACGGCGAACGATGCCATCTTCCTGCCGACGTCGCAGGAGGATTTGGCGATCATGCTGGATGCCTATCGTCTGGACAAAGCCATGTATGAGATTCGCTACGAGCTCGACAACCGGCCGGGGTGGTTGAGGATCCCGCTCAAGGGCGTGCTCGACATGATGAGCAACATCTCTTTGCGAGGATGAATGAAGCCCATGGGTCCAATCCGTCATTGGTAATGAAGGAGTAGCGAGTGAGCCCTCCCGAAAAAGCCCAACCTCGGAACAAGAAGACACCGCCCCAGCGGGTTGTCCCCGCGGATCTTCTGACGGACGATGATCTGTACCTGTTTAACGAGGGCTCGCACTTCAAGCTGTATGAGAAGCTGGGCGCCCACCCGGGAGAGGTCGATGGTCAGCCCGGCGTGCACTTCGCCGTTTGGGCGCCGGACGCCGAGCGGATTTCTGTGATCGGGGACTTCAACGGCTGGAAACCCGGTGTGCATGTGCTGGCCCCCAAGGGGAACTCCGGCATCTGGACCGGTTTTGTGAGTGGATTGAGCACCGGCAGTGTCTACAAATACAAGGTTAAGTCCCGCTACTCTGGCTACAAAGTTGAAAAGGCCGACCCTTTTGCGTTTGCCGGAGAAGTCCCGCCCAAGACGGCATCCGTCGTGTGGGATCTGTCCTATGAATGGGGCGACCAGGAATGGATGTCAGCGCGTGCCGAAACAAACGCGCTCGAGGCGGCGGTCTCGATCTATGAGATGCACCTGGGTTCGTGGCGGCGGGTTCCTGAAGAGGGCAACCGTTCGCTCACCTACCGTGAGCTGGCCGCCGAGCTCGTCCCCTACCTGACTCGGCTCGGCTACTCCCATGTCGAATTCATGCCGATCATGGAGCATCCTTTCGCTGGGTCGTGGGGCTACCAGGTGACAGGCTACTTTGCGCCCACCAGCCGATTTGGGACCCCCGAGGACTTCATGTACCTGGTCGATCAGCTCCACCAGGCGGGCATTGGGGTGATCCTGGATTGGGTGCCGTCACATTTCCCCTCAGACGAGCACGGATTGGCCTATTTCGACGGGACGCATCTCTACGAGCACGCCGACCGGCGAAAGGGATTCCATCCCGATTGGCAGAGCTACATCTTTAACTACGGCCGCAACGAAGTCCGCTCATTTCTAATCAGCAGTGCGCAGTTCTGGCTGGACGTCTACCACGTCGATGGATTGAGGGTGGACGCGGTGGCCTCAATGCTCTATCTGGATTACTCCCGAAAGGCGGGAGAGTGGATTCCCAACATCCATGGGGGGAATGAGAACTTGGAGGCCATCAGCCTGCTCCGGCGAATGAACGAAGCAGTCTATGAGGACAACCCAGGCGTGCAAACGATCGCTGAAGAGTCCACCGCCTGGCCGATGGTGTCCCGACCGACCTACCTGGGCGGGCTGGGCTTTGGGATGAAGTGGGACATGGGCTGGATGCATGACACGCTCGAGTATTTCCAGCATGACCCGGTACATCGCAAGTTTCATCACAACCAGCTTTCATTTCGTTTGATCTACGCCTTCAACGAGAATTTCGTGCTCTCCCTGTCACATGACGAAGTGGTGCATGGCAAAGGATCCCTGGTCAACAAGATGCCCGGTGACACCTGGCAGAAGCTGGCCAATCTGCGCGCGCTGTTGGGCTACATGTATGGCCAACCGGGAAAGAAGCTGCTCTTCATGGGGGGTGAACTTGGGCAGTGGAGCGAATGGAATCACGACTCCAGCTTGGATTGGCACCTGCTCGATCAACCGTCGCACGCCGGTTTGCAACGCTGGGTGGCCGACCTCAATCATCTCTATCGTGAGCAATTGGCGCTGCACCAGATCGATTTCGAGCCGGCCGGATTCGAATGGGTGGATGCCAACGATTGGGAACAGAGCGTGATCAGCTTCATGCGCCACGATCGGGCGCGACAGGAATCGGTGCTGGTGGTTGCCAATTTCACACCGGTGGTGCGCGAAGCCTACCGAGTGGGCGTTCCCGCCCGCGGGGCGTGGCGCGAACTGCTGAACAGCGACGCCGAGGTCTATGGAGGCAGCGGTGTCGGAAACATGGGCGGAGTCAAAGCGCGCCCTATCCCCTCCCATGGGCGCCCCTATTCACTCTCGCTGAGGCTGCCTCCGCTGGGTGTGCTCTTTCTGAAGAACGCCGACTGAGACACCAACCCGTCCACCCGGCGGGTTCAATGTTAGGATGAAAGAGTCATATCGGCCGAAGTCCAGCCCAACAGTTCGAGCCTTGGCTGGGCTGTCCGCCCTGCAAGCTCATACCATTGCCGAAAGGAGGATTTGTCCATGACCACAGTCAATTCCGTTGGCGCTACCGCTGGCAAGATCTGGGCCTATCTCGAAAAGAACGGACGCTCGAGCGTCAGCGCGGTCGAGAAGGCCGCCAGCGTTCCCAAGAGAGAGATCCAGATGGCCATTGGTTGGCTGGCTCGCGAGGACAAGATCGAGCTGGCTGAAGAAAAGCGCACCCTATACGTCTGGTTGAAGGGCCGGTAGACCCCGAGAACTTGGCAGTCTGGGATCGATAGTTTCCGAAGCAAGAAGCGCTATGCTGCGTCTGTCGAATTGAGCGGTTCGCTCTTTGACCGCTCTTGTATTCGAGTTTCGCGCTCGTCATGAGGTAAGCCTTGAGACTCTACAACTCGCTGAGCCAACGCGTTGAAGACTTCGAACCGCAGGCTGAGGCGGTCACGATTTATGTGTGCGGCATCACTCCCTATGACACGACTCATCTGGGGCATGCCTTCACCTACGCCACGACCGATCTGCTGATCCGCTATCTGGAACACAGTGGTCGGAAGGTCCGCTATGTTCAGAACGTCACCGATATCGATGATGACATTCTGAAGCGGGCGGCGTCGGTGGGGGAGGACTGGAAGGCGTTGGGGAATCGCTGGACGGCGCATTTCATTCGTGACATGCAGGCGCTTAACGTCCGCCCGCCGGACCACTTCCCGCGGGCGACCGATGTGATCGAAGACATCGTGGACACCGTGTCGGCGCTTCTCGACGCCGATGTGGCCTACGAGCGGGGTGGAAGTGTCTACTTCGACATTGACCGCTTCGAAGCCTTCGGTCAGTTGAGCCACCTTCCGCGCCCGGAGATGCTTCCCATCGCCAACGAGCGCGGCAATCACCCGGATGATCCCAATAAGCGGCAGCCGCTCGATTTTGTGCTTTGGCAGGCGGCGGTTGAGGGAGAGCCTTCATGGAGAAGCCCATGGGGGATGGGACGCCCGGGCTGGCACATCGAGTGTTCAACCATGGCGACCCACTTGTTGGGAGACACCATCGATGTCCATGGCGGTGGCAGCGACCTGATGTTTCCGCACCATGAATGCGAGATCGCCCAGGTCGAGCCCATCACACGACAAAGACCCTTCGTTCGCACATGGATGCACACGGCCATGGTGCGCCATCAGGGTGAGAAGATGTCCAAGTCGCTGGGCAATCTGGTGATGGTGCGCGACCTGCTTGAAGATGTTTCCCCGAATGCGCTTCGTCTGTACCTGGGGCGGCACCACTACCGCCTGGTCTGGGCCTTCGACCAGGCCGAGCTGGAGGCCGCCGTCGGCTTGGCGGACAAGTTGGAGGCCGCCGTGCGCTTGGTCGGCCAGGGGCAGGGCGCGTCTCTTTCACCCGAGTCCGCCATTCAAGCGTTCAAGGCGAGCCTGGATGATGATCTCCAGCCGGGCCCAGCCTTGGAAGCTCTCGAGGCCTTGGCAGATTCGATCATGGAGGCTGCGCAGCAGGGCGCTCGTGTAGCCGAAGCGCAATCAGCACTTCAGGACTTGGCGAGAGTGTTCGGCCTGCACCTCGGCAGCCCGGGACCCGAAGAGCGCGTCGTCGCCGGCTGGTCCGAGCATCTGAAACGATTTGAGGGCGCCTCGACGGCTTAGACGTCAGCCGGCCGCATTCGAACGCGCCCCATTGTGAAATAATTCACAAACCGCTCGTCTGTCCGCACCCCCAGGAGGCTTTGCGATGTGGAAAGAATTCCGCAAATTCGCCATGCGCGGCAACGTGGTCGATATGGCGGTGGGGATTATCATCGGCGGGGCCTTCGGAACGATCGCCAAATCGCTGGTGGAAGACATCCTCACGCCGCCCCTCGGTTTGCTGTTGGGCAATGTGGACTTCAACGATCTCTTCTGGGTGATCAAGCCGGGCGCGGCGGCGCCCCCGCCCTATCTCACCCTGGCAGACGCTCAAACAGCGGGTGCGGTCACCATTAACTACGGTGTGTTCTTCAACAACATTCTCAGCTTCCTGCTGGTTGCCGTGGCCATGTTCCTGCTGGTGCGGATGATCAACCGCCTGCAAACGCAAGAAGAGGCCAAGGCGCCAGAGCCGACCACCAAGTCCTGTCCCCACTGTGCAACGGACATTCCATTGGCTGCCACCAAGTGCCCCAACTGCACTTCCGTGCTGGAGGCAGCCTGAGGGCGGCTGCTCGGGCCGATTGGCGCGGTTCCCCGGATGGCACCTGCGATCCGACAATCTCGCCTGAAACGGCGTGCAGCCACGATATGCTTGCAGGCCGATGGGGTCAAACAAGAAAGCATCCGGGGAGATTGCGCCCCCGGATGCTTGAGTTTCGGTGATTGTTGGCAGAAAAAATCAGGCTTCGGGCTCGAGCTCTTCTTCCGGATCGTCCTCGGCCTGCGCAGATTCCGTGGCGGCCTCGGCGACATGCTCGGCTTCATCTGAAGCTGGAACGGCATCGAGTTCGTCGGTTGCTTCGGCCTCTGGCGTGCCTTCGGCCACGGCCTCTTCCACCTGGGCCTCGGGCTGCAGGGCAGCGTCGGGGCGGTTGGCGCGTTCGGCTTCCAGGGCGGCGTCGAAATCCTCAACCAGTTCCTCGCTGGGGGCCTCCATCGAGTCCTCCGGTTGGTCGCCGTCTTCGCTTTGACGCGTTTCAAGCCAGGCCAGCTGCTCATCCTTGCTCACTCGGCTGAGACTCAGGCTGATCCGCTCGCGATCGGATTCGATATCCAGGATCCGGGCCAAGACCTTGTCACCGGGATGCACCACGTCCTCGGGGTTTCCGGGGCCGATGATCCCAATTTCGCTGACATGAATCAGGCCTTCCACCCCTTCCGGCAGCATCATGAACGCGCCGAAATTTCGCACGTTGGTGATCTCGCCTTCCACTAGGTCACCCGAAGCATAGCGTTCGGTGATGCTGGACCATGGGTTGGGGAGCAAGGCTTTGCGGCTCAGGCTGATCCGCTCCCGGTCGACATCGACGTCCAGGACTTTGACTTCCAATTCCTGGCCGACTTCGAGGACTTCCGAGGGATGGTCGACCCGGCTCCAGTCGAGCTCAGAGATATGGACCAGGCCGTCCACCCCGCCCAGATCGACGAACGCGCCGAAGTCAACCAGGTTGACAACGGTCCCAGTCAGGGTTGAATCGACGTGCAGTTCCTTGAGCCGGAGCAAACGGCGCTCGCGCCGAGCGGCCCGGCTGGAGAGCACAAGGCGGCGTCGTTTCTGGTTGACCTCCAGAACCTTGACCACCAATTCTTCGCCGATCATCTCTTCCTTCTGCTGCTTGAGAAGATCGCCGCTGCCGTTGCGGCGCAGGTCCGGAATGTGCGAATTTGGGACGAAGCCGCGCAGGCGCCCGAAGCGGACCACCACGCCGCCTCGGTTCTGACCGATGATCGGCAGCCGGAGCACCTCACCCGTATCGAGCTGTTTGGAGGCTCGTTCCCAATCTTCCTGCTCCAGGCCGCGGTTGATGGAGACCAGCAGGTCCCCGCCAATCTTGGCCGTGCGCATGACGTATACAGGGATTTGGTCCCCTTGGGAGATGCTCTCACGCAGGTCATCATCCAGGCGGTCCAGATCCTTGCGCGGCACAATCGCGTCCCGCTTGGCCCCGATGTCCACCAGGACCGAATCCTCATCAATCTGAATAATTTCGCCTTCTAAGATCTGCCCACGAACTGGGTTTTCGTAATCAAAGGAGTCCAGGGCGGCCTCGAACAGGTCCTCCCAAGATTCGGACGCCTCCTCCGGATTTTCAAGTTTCTCCATAAGCTCAGGCTTCATTGATTCTCTCCTCTCCATAATCTACGGCTGGTCAGACGAGCGCGGCGTGTTGGCCATACGGCTCATTCGTCCTCGTCTTCGGGTCGTGCGCTGCGAAGCATCTTGTTGAGCTGCTTGCGAGCGTCTTCGGCGGAAATCTGGCGGGCCACCGCCCATTCCTGCAGCAAGCGGTCCTTGAAGCGGCGCAGTGCCCGCTCCTCGGTGTTGTTCAGTTTCTTGTCGTAACGGCGCCAAGACAGGTCGCGGACCAGCTTGACCATCGACTCAAGCGTGCCGTCGACCTTGACCTCACGGATCCGGCGGCGTCGGTCGTTGTGGTCCTTGGCCATTTCCCTGGGCGGCTTGTTCAGCGCCTTGATGGCAGCCTCGAGCTGGCGTTTGGTGGCCGCCGGTCTAAGCCGGTCATCATCGTGGTCCTTGACTGGCACATACAAGGTGCTGTTGTCGGTCTTGACCCGGTAGTAGGAGACCTTCTCGCCGTCGACTTTCTTCTTGACGATCCCCTTCACCTGGCCGACACCGTGGTAGAGATGGACAATCCAATCGCCCTTCTCGAAATCCAGCTGCTCAGTGGCCATTTGTGTCATCCGCTGCTCCTTCTCCCGACTGACTGTTGTCACGTGATGTCTGCATGAGACCCCGAATTTGACGGCAGAGAAACCGCACATCAAACGGTTTGTAAACCACCGCTTCTGGCTGATAGCGGCTGCGCCATCCATCATCCGGCCGTTCGGTGGTGGTCAATAGGACGGCCCCGCTGCGGCTCTGATTGCGGTAGGTTTCAATCAGCTTCCCATTGTCTCCGGCCGGATGGTCCAATTCCAGGACAAACAGATCCGGGGAATCCCTTCGAAGATGCTTGCGGGCTGCATCGGCGTTGGCCGCCTGGATGATGTCAAAGCCTTGCTGTTCCAAACTGGCTGCCATGACCTTGCGCAGGCTGGTCTCGGTCTCGAAAAGCAGCACGGTAGCTGACATGAACCTTCCGTTCTTCTCAGGGCTTTTCTTCGAACCCCAGGCCAGGGACCTCCCTGGCCTGGGTATCCCGTCTTCACGGCCGATCAGGCCCGGATGTCCTCGGCTTGATGGTCGAGGATTTGCGAGCCTTGCTGAAGCCACTCGGCCATCGTGTTGCGAGCCTGGGCCAGCTTGTGCTCCGCCTGCGATCGGCCCTCGTTCAACCTCGCCTCGGCGTTGGATCGTAGAGCCTGGCTGCGTTCAAGAATGTCGTCCTTGGTCGCCTCGCCGGATTGGGGTGCCATCAACAAGCCGGCAGCCGCCCCGGCCATCATGCCCATCAAGGCACCCAAGAACATCGCTCCGGCTGATCCCATACCTCGCTTCTGTGTCTGTCCCATAACCATCTCATTGTCCATGGTTCAACCTCCCAATTGCACTTACAGACCCCGCACCGCGACCGATCTACCGTCTCAGGGATGCAACGAGGTGGGAAACGGTCGCGGCCAGGTGCCTATGGCCTCGATCCCACCTCGGACCACCCATTGTCTCACATAATTCTAACGAAATTGTCACACAGGCGGCGGGATTCTTAAGGATTGTTCACGAGGAGGGGCGGAGGAGGTGCTGCGACGACCCTAAGAGGGCAGGAAGACGTAGCCGACGCCCCAGCGGGTGACGATGAATCGCGGGGATTCCGGGTCGGGCTCGATCTTATTTCTCAGCCGATTGATGTGAACGAAGAGCGTGTGACGGGAACCTCGCATGCCTCCCCAGACGTGGGCGATCAGTTGTTCATGGCTGAGGACCTGGTTGCGATGCCGTGAGAGATAGGCAAGCAAATCGAACTCGGTGGGCGTGAGTTCGATGGGGTCCCCGCCGCGCCAAACCCGCCGCTGCGCGTGGTCGATCACCAGGCCCTCCGCCCGGGTGCGATCTCCACCGGACACATCGGGCGTCGCCTGACCGCCCCGCCGGATCAAGGCGCGCATCCTTGCCAGGAGCTCGGGGCTCTGGAAGGGTTTGGTCAGATAGTCGTCGGCCCCGGCGTCCAGCGCGGCGATCAGATCCTCCTGGCTCGTCTTGGATGTCAGCATCAGGATCGGCACGTTCGACCAGCGTCGGATATTGCGGCACACGCTCAAGCCGTCCATGTCCGGGAGGTGCCAGTCCAACAGCACCATATCGGATTCCGCCTGGGCGACTCGGTCGACGGCCGTCGAGCCGGTGCTGGCCAGGGCGACCCGATACCCAGCGCCCGTCAAGACGGTGTGGATGAGGGTTTGCAGCTCTGGTTCGCCTTCCACGACCAGGATTTCCCCATGGGTTTCCTCCGCCCGGTCCTCGGCCGGTCGACGCCGCCGGCCAGCGCCGGCCAGGCCGAGCTGGGGCGGCATGATGGGCAGGGTGAGAAAGACCTGAGTTCCCTGGGCCTGGCCCGCGGGCGGACCCTCGATCCAGATCCGTCCACCATGCGCTTCGACGATCTTGCGGCTGATGAACAATCCCAGTCCCGATCCCTTGTCGTCGGGATCACCCTGCTCGTACTTCTCGAACACGCGCTGCCTCTGTTCGGTCGGCACGCCCTGTCCGTGGTCGATGATGGAAAGCTGGATCATCGAATCTTGGACGCCGGCCGTGATGCGGATGGGCCGGTTCTTGGGATTGAAATGTGCCGCATTCTCGAGCAGGTTGACCAGGACCTCCTCGGCCCGAGCCGGATCGACCCGGAGCTGGGGCAGATCGTCGGGCCAATCGGTGACGACCTCCATTTCGCCCAGCGAACCAGCGGCGCGCTCGATCGCCTGGCGTACGAGGTTGGCAACCGAGACGGCTTCGGGGCGCAGCCCGAGACGTCCGGCCTCGACGCGCGTCAACGCCAGGCTGCGGTCGACCTGCTTGACGAGCTCATCGGCGCCCTGGTCCATGGCTTCGAGAAACTCGAGCACGATATCGTCGCCCCAGCGGCGGTAGTTGGCGAGGAGGGCGGTGGCGTGGCCCTTGAGTGTGGCCAGCGGGGTGCGAATGTCGTGAGCGAGGATCGACAGCAGTTCCATTTTCCAGGCGGACCGATCGCGTGCCTGCGTGACGTCCTGAATCTGCGCGCCCCAGCCGGGCGGCCCATCCAATTCTTCCCAAACCGGGAAGAATGAGATTTCGAGGTAGCGGGTCCGCTCGCCTTCGAGGGCGATTTCCACGATCGGGTGTTCGGCGACAGCCACCACGGCCTGGCGGATGGCTTGCCGGATGACTTCAGGCTCAAGAGCCTGGCTCAGGAGGCGCTGAAAGATCCGTCGGTAGGGCAGGTCCCTCACCGACTCCGGTTCCAGGTCGAGCAGATCGCCCAATGCAGGATTGAATTCGGTGACGATTCCCTTGTTGTCCACCAGCATCAATCCGGCGGGCAAGCTCTCGATCAGCGATGAAAGCCGGGCGTGGTCGCGTCGGAAGGCCTTCTCGACCGCGCGCAGGCGGGAAACATCGGTGAAGGCCAGCTCGAGTCGGGGTTCCCCCTGCAGATCGAATCTGCGGCCGGAGACAAGCACCGGGCGCGGTTCGCCTGCCTGGTCCTGCAGGAGGAGTTCGCGGCGACGGATAACGCGTCGCTCCCGCAAGTCGGCCAACAGGTCCTGCGCCAGGTCGGGTGCGGCCAGGATATCGACAAGCTGCAGCTCGGTCAGCTCGACGCCTTCCACCGGCCGTCCCAGCAGATTCAGCATGGCACGGTTCACCAATTGGCAGCCGCCGTCGAGGTCAAACAGAGCCGTCGGGGTGGGGGAGAGCTCGAACAGTTCCTGATAGGCAACCTGAGACGTCAGGCTTTTGGGCAGGGTCGGGTCGTCGGTCAAAGTGACTCCCTGAGGGTTGGGTGGGGAATCCATTCTAGCAAGGCCCTCCATGCCCGGTCAACGACAGGATGCAGCGGGCTGATGGTATGCTTTAGTCATGGGTCCCCCAAAAGAGGACGCAGCCGGGACGCCAGGATGCTTTCTGCGGCGCTGTGGCCTTCCCATCCCCCGACAATTCTTTGAGGTGGTTTATCTATGCCGGAGCCCCCCAATAACAGCCCTCTGTCATCCGGCCGATTGGTGATCGTCTCCAACCGGCTGCCCGTGAGCGTGGAACGGCAGGGCGATGGCTTTGCCTACCATCCCAGCGTGGGCGGATTGGCGACCAGTCTGGATGCTGTGCGTGGCAAGACCGAAATGCTGTGGTTGGGTTGGCCGGGGCTGACCGACCTCGATGCCGAAGAAGAACAAGAGCTGGAGCACACGCTTTCTGAATCCTACAACTGCCTGCCGCTGTTCATCCCGGAGGATGAATTCGGTCCCTTCTACACCGGGTTCAGCAACGGCTGCTTGTGGCCATTGTTCCATTACTTTCCACAATATGCGCACTACGATTGGGACGAGTGGAATGCGTACGAGAGCGTCAACCAGCGTTTCAGGGATCGGCTGCTGGATATTCTGCGTCCCGATGACCGGGTGTGGATCCATGACTACCATCTGATGCGGCTGCCGGCCCTTGTGCGCAAGGACTACCCCGAAGCCAATCTTGGATTTTTCCTGCACATCCCCTTCCCCTCATACGAAATTTTCCGCATGCTTCCGTGGCGCAATGAAATCCTGCACGGTCTGATGGGGGCCGACCTGATCGGATTTCACAGCTTCAGCTACGCACGGCACTTCCTGAGCAGTGTGCTCCGGCTGCTTGGCCTGGAACAGGAATTTGGACGGGTCGTCTACGGCGAGCGCCCGGTGCGGATTGAGACCTTTCCTTTGGGAGTGGACGTCGAGCGATACGCCAAAGCGCACGAGCAGCCCGAGATCCAGACCGAACTGGCGGATCTTCGGCGCCAGGCAAACGATCGCCGGATCATCCTGTCGGTCGATCGGCTTGACTTCACCAAAGGAATCCTCCAGAGACTGCATGCCTTCGAGGAGTTCCTCGAACGCTATCCGCAGTGGCAGAGCAAGGTCAGCCTGATCTCCCTGTGCGTGCCCTCGCGGACGTCGGTGCCTGAATATCAGCAGCTCAAACGCGAAGTCGACGAGATGATCGGGAAGATCAACGGTCGTTACAGCGAGCCCGGCTGGACTCCCATTTGGTATCTCTACCGCATGCTTCCCTTCAACAACCTGGTGTCGCTGTACCTGCTGGCGGACGTGGCGCTGGTCACGCCGCTCAGGGACGGGATGAACCTTGTGGCCAAGGAATACCTGGCCGCCCGGCCGGATGAGACGGGTGTCCTTATCTTGAGTGAGACGGCGGGCTCAGCCGAGGAGCTTGGTGAAGCCCTGATCGTCAATCCCCACGACAGCCGAAGCATCGTCGAACACCTGCTGATGGCGCTCGAAATGCCGGTTGAAGAGCAGAAGCGGCGCAACCGGCCGATGATCGCACGCTTGAAACGCTACACCGTCGACCGATGGGCGGAGGATTTCCTAACCCAGTTGGAAGCCGCACGCCGCGACCGCCCTTCCTACCGGGTGCACCGGCTGGCGGACGCCCGGCGCAAGCTTCTGCTCGACGCTTTTGGGGCCGGAAAGCAGCGGCTGCTGCTGCTCGACTATGACGGGACGCTGGTCGGCTTCGCCGGGCGGGCAGAGGGGGCCGAACCTGACGCCGGGCTGCTCGAGTTGCTGACCGGCCTGGTCGCCGATCCGGCCAACAAGGTGGTGGTCATCAGCGGTCGCGACCACGCCACCCTGCAGCGCTGGGTTGGCGGCACCGGGGTGGACATGGTCGCCGAGCACGGAGCCCGCATCTGGGACGGCAGCCAGGGCGAATGGCACATCCTTGGGGAGTCCTTCGAAGAAGGGTGGCAGCAGCAGATCCGGCCGGTCTTGGAAGTTTATGTGGACCGGACCCCCGGAGCCTACGTTGAAGACAAAGGGTCTTCCCTTGTTTGGCACTATCGGCGGGCGGAACCAGAGCTTGGCTCGCTGCGGGCCAAAGAACTCATGGAGAATCTAGAGTCGTACCTGGCCAACACGCCGCTGCATGTGATGCAGGGAAACAAGGTGGTCGAGATCAAGCAGAGCAACATCAACAAGGGCCGTGCCGCGCTTCGGCTCCTGCAGGCCGACCCCGCGTACGATTTCGTGATGGCCGTTGGGGATGACGTCACCGATGAGGACGTATTTGAGTCCCTGCCGGAAGAGGCATGGACGATCAAGGTCGGCCGCTCGGCGCAGACGTATGCCAGGTTCTACCTTCCCGATTCTTGGGCTGTGCGCGACCTGCTCGAGGATCTGTTGGATTCGGACCCGTCCGGCTAAACCAACCCGTCGTTGGCACCAGCCCGCCTCGGTGCTAGACTTCCCACGTCCTTTCAACATGGCAGCCCGCCGACCTCCGGCAGGAGCAAACCGGCTTTGACGGACGATCGAAATCCCCCACAGGAAGACTCCATTATCACGCCCCACGATTTTTGGACCTGGACCGCGCAGTCGAGCGCCAACCCTTTCCCGCTGGACCGCGCCGAAGGCGTGTTCTTGTGGGACACGGACGGGCGCCGCAGCCTCGATTTCAGCTCCACCGTGATGTGTGTCAACATCGGCCACGGGGATCAACGGGTCATCCGCGCCATCCAGGATCAGGCGGCGGCGCTGCCCTACGCCGGTCCCAGAATGGCCACCCAGGTTCGGGCGAACCTTGGGCGCCGGTTGGCGGAACTGGCGCCCGGGGATCTCAACCGCTTCCTGTTCACCACGGGCGGGGCGGACGCCAACGAGAATGCGGTGAAGATGGCGCGCGCTTTCACCGGCCGGCCGAAAGTACTGGCCCGATACCGCTCCTATCACGGCGCCACACATGGCGCCCTGGCCCTGACAGGCGATTCGCGGCGCAAGCCCTGGGAGCCGTTCTTGATGCCGGGGGTGGTGCATTTTCACGGCCCGGATCGAGGTCATGCCCCCTTTGCCCCGGCCGGAGCCCCCACAAATGACGATGAGCTTTGTCGCCTGGCGCTCGCTCACCTGGAGCAGGTCGTCAGCGAGGAAGGGCCGGAGACCATCGCCGCCATCGTGCTGGAACCGGTGAGCGGTGCCAACGGCGTGGCCATCCCGCCGGCCGGCTACCTGCAGGGCGTCCAGGCGTTGTGTCGGCGCTCGGGCATTCTGCTCGTGCTGGACGAGGTCCTGACCGGGTTTGGACGGACAGGGCGCTGGTTCGCCTGTGAGCACTGGGATGTGGCTCCCGACCTGATGACGCTCGCCAAGGGGCTGACATCAGGCTATGCCCCGTTGGGCGCCGTGGCGATCAGTGAACGCATCGCTCGCTATTTTGATGACCATCCCTTCGTGGGAGGTCTCACCTACAGCGGTCATCCCTTGTGTCTGGCGGCGGCCCTGGCCAATATCGATGTTCTCGAAGGGGACGGTTTGGTGGCGCGCGCCGATGGGTTGGCGCCAGGCTTTGCACGGCGTGTCGCCGCGCTGAAGGATGGCCACCGCAGCGTGGCAGCCGTCCGCGCCATTGGTCTGCTGGCGGCCGTGGAAATGGAGTCCGGTCCGGGCCCCACGCCGCTGTGGCGCGGCCTGGCAGGGGGCCTTCGCCAAAGCGGGTTGTGGGTGCATCAACACGACGAGATGCTCATTCTGGCTCCGCCCCTGATCATCACCGAAGCGCAGCTGGACGATGGCTTCAAGCGGCTTTCGACTTTCCTGGACGGCGTCGATGCCAGACTGGTCGACGGCCGTGGCTAAACTCACCAGCCTGTCGGAGGCCATCCGCCGCCTGGTCGGCGATGGCGACTGCGTTTATCTGGCGGGCTTCACCCACTTGATCCCGTTTGCCGCCGGGCATGAAATCATCCGCCAGGGCAGGCGCGACCTGACCCTCGCCCGGGCCACCCCGGACCTGGTCTACGACCAGATGGTGGCGGCCGGATGCGCCCGAAAGGTGATCTTCTCCTATGCCGGAAACCCGGGCGTCGGATCGCTCAGGGCGCTGAGACGCGCCATTAAGTCCGGCGAGCTTACGTGGGAGGAGTACAGCCACTTTGCCATGATCAGCCGGCTTGCGGCGGGCGCTGCCGGCGTTCCCTTCATGCCCATGAACCCCAGCGGCGGCCAAGATCTGATGGCGGCCAATGAGAACTACCGGCAGATCGAAGATCCCTATTCCGGTCGTCGCGTGGTGACGGTGCCGGCGCTCAATCCGGATCTGGCGGTGGTGCATGTTCACCGGGCGGACGCCGACGGCAACGCTCAGGTGGACGGCATCATTGGCGACGTGAAGGAGGCCGCCTTTGCTGCCAGGAAGGTGCTGTTGACCGCTGAACAGATCGTGGACGAGAGTCGTACCCGCGCCGACCCCGGCCGGACCGTGATTCCAGGCCTGATCGTGGACGCCGTCGTGCATGTCCCCTATGGCGCTCATCCTTCCTATGCCCACGGCCTGTACGATCGGGACAACCCTTTCTATCAGGCGTGGGACGACATCAGCGCCGACCCTTCGCGCTTGGCCGGCTGGCTGGACGAATGGGTCTACGGCGTCCGGGACCGAGCCGGGTATTGGGACAAGCTTGGGCCGGAAGTTCATGCCCGCCTGGCACCGGAGAGGGTGTGAGCGTGACGACGGAATGGACGGCTCCCGAGTTGATGGTGGTCAACGCCGCCAGGCTGCTCCACAACGGCGACGTGGTGCTGGTGGGTGTGGGGCTGCCCAACCTGGCCTGCAATCTTGCCCTGCGCACGCACGCCCCAGACCTGCTGATGGTTTACGAGTCGGGGGTCATCGGAGCGCGCCCGTCGCGCCTTCCGCTGTCGATCGGCGACCCGGCCCTGGTCGAGGGCTCGCTGATGGTCACCTCGATGTACGACTTGTTCGCTCACCTCCTGCAGCGCGGCCACGTCTCGGTTGGATTTTTGGGCGGGGCCCAAATCGATCGCCACGGGAACATCAACGCCACCCTGATCGGACCGGACTACCGACACCCGAAGGTCCGCCTGCCCGGTTCGGGCGGCAGCCAGGAGATCGCTGCCTGGGCGGGGCGGACCTATCTGATGGCCCGCCATGAACGCCGCAGGTTTCCCGAGCGGTGCGATTTCAGGACCTCGCTCGGGCTGACGGACGATCAAGCCGTCGAGCGTGATCTGCCCGGTGCCGGACCGGCAGCCCTGGTCACCGATTTGGGCATCCTGGCTCCCAATCCGCACGGTGAACTGGTGCTCACCCATCTCCACCCTGGGGTGCGCGTGGAATCGGTCCGTGCGGCCACGGGCTGGGACCTGCAGGTCCGCCCGGACCTGGAGACGACACCGCCGCCGACCCCCGCGGAACTCGACCTGCTGCATGAGTTGGACCCCCACGGAATCTACCTGGATTGATCGACTCCCCAAAATGGGTTTTGCGACTCTATTGTGAAATTTGTCACAAATAGACCGCCTGGGGCGTGATTTCGGGCCGGGCCGACCCAAGGCCTAGATGATTGTCACCGGGGATCGTGGATATATGACCCTCCAACTGGGCAGACCGCTGGGCTAGATTTATTGAAGGTTCGACCGGGCGCCGGGGATGCTCCGACGCGTGTACCCAAGCATCGGACAATTCGTAATGGCGAGATCGTCCACCAAAACAGTCAACGGCAACGTGAAAAAGCTGCCCATCTTCCGCGGCCTGCCCAAGTCCACGGCGGCTGGGTTCTGGCCGCTGCTGCACGCGCAGAAACTGTCTGGCGGGCAGCACATCTTCGAACAGGGCGACCCCGCCGAACAGGTCTATGTGGTGGTCGACGGTGAGATTGAAATCGTCTACCAGCCGGAAGATGGTGGGGACTCGATGATGGTGGGCGTGATCCGCTCCGGGGGTGTTTTCGGCCTGTCAGCCGCTTTGGGCCGGCGTGCGTACACCTCTGGTGCCCAGTGCTCGAGCGATTCCAAAGTGGTATGGATCGCTCGCGAGGATTTGAAGCGATACTGTCGCGCTAATGGCCAAGGGGGTGAGCAGGTACTGCAGCGTCTGGCACATGCCATTGCCGGCCGATTGGAGAAGCCACCCAATGACATCGCTCTCAAGCTGCATCAGGCGTTGATGCGAGGCTGCGATGTGAAAGAGGCCTCAAAAGGGCCAAAGGATGCCCGATGACTGAGAATGGCGGCTTGCACAATCACGTCGTAGGGGCCTCCGAATCCGATCAAATCGCCGAGCTGATCGAAGCGCTGAGCGCATACATCGAGCAGTATCACGGGGGCTGGGTCCGCATGGACTCCTATGAGGGCGGTGTATTGAAAGTGATCATGGGCGGCGCGTGTGAAGGCTGCCAGCTTTCCCAGACCACGGTGCAAGGATGGATCGGCGGCACCGTGCGCCAGTTCTTTCCGCAAGTCAAAGAGGTGCAAGCCATTCCAAGCTGACGATTCACAGGGACTCTCTTTCCTCCCTCCTTCTACCCAAGGGGTACCCTGAAACAACACGGCCCACAGCGATGTGGGCTGTGTTGTTCTTGAATGGGCGCTCGCCGCGCCCCCGCCGAGGTGTGGCACAATGGATGCTCGGCTGGCCGCATGAAGTCGGGAGTTGGGAGGCTGACTTTGGTCGACGTGCTGCGCAAGCCATGGGTTGCTGTCGCTGCTCGGCGACTCGGCGGGGCCGTGCTGATCCTGGCGGTGATCGCCTACCTCACTCTGTTTGGGCTGATTCTGGCCCAGCGCGGCCAGCAAGGGCTTCCCGCCGACCCGTCTGGGGCAGCCGTGGAGGCGCTCGGGGCCGGGGCTGATCTCCTGCTGCACCATCCAACCTACTTTGTCTGGCATCACGAGAGCACCAGCCCCGGGGCGCTGGTGCGTATGTTGTTCTTACGCAGCGGTGCCCTGCTTGGGCTGGGGCTCCTGGTGGCCGTGATCATCGGTGTCCCCCTGGGCATCTTGGCCGCCGTGCGCCGCCAGCGCCGGCGTGCCTGGCTGGTGGTCATTGTCTCGATCCTCGGCATCTCGATGCCGAGCTTTATGCTCGGGATGCTCTTCTGGATGGCCGACATCTGGGTGCATCGGACTTTCGACGTGGGCGTGCTGCCGACGTCTGGATTCGGCTGGGACCTGCACCTGATTCTTCCGGCACTCGTGCTGGCCGCCAGGCCGCTGGCGCAGGTGATGCAAGTCACCTACGTGTCCTTGTCCGACATTCTGCAGCAAGACTACGTCCGCACGGCGCGCAGCAAGGGCCTGATCCAATGGGTGGTCCTCACCCGTCACGCCCTCTCAAACGCCGGCGTACCGATCCTGACCACCTTGGGCACATCCCTGCGCTTTTCGCTGGCCAGCCTCCCCGTGGTGGAGTTTTTCTTTGGATGGCCCGGCCTGGGGTTGAGTCTGCTGGATGCCATCCAGGCTGGCGACTCGGCGCTTGTGGTCGATCTCATTCTGGCCCTCGGAGCCCTCTTCCTGGTTGTCAACGCTGGGCTGGAGATGCTCTTCCCGATTTTGGATCCGAGATTGAGAGCCGCCGATGCCGGAGCCCGGCGCCAGGAGACGGATTTGACCTGGACAGCGATCTGGCGGCGCCGGGTGGAGAGCCTGCGCGCGTGGATCGCCTCGCTCAGGGGCGCGTCTGGCCGCGGCGGGAAGAAGCCGACCGGCCTGCGGAGCCTGCCGGTCCCGAAGGGGCAACCGCAGGGCGAGGCTCCCGTCGACCGGGATGGCGTTGGGCGGCTCCTGCGCCAGGCTCTGCGCTCGCCGATCTTGATCATGGGCTCCGTGCTCCTGTTGGGCCTGCTGGTGGCCGTGTTCTTTGGACCGCGCTTCTCCGGCCAGAGCCCGTTCAAGACTCACGGTGTGATGATGTTCGAGGGCACCATCTCGGCGCCGCCTTTTCCGCCCTCCATGACCTTCCCCTGGGGGACGGATATCCTCGGTCGGGACCTTCAGGCGCTGGTCCTGGCTGGCGCCAAGCAGACGATCGTGTTGGGGCTGCTGGCCACGCTGGCCAGAGTGAGCCTGGGAACCGTGCTGGGCGCCTTGGCCGGCTGGTGGCGCGGCGGTGGCATCGACCGGCTGGTGTCAAGTGCTGTGGGGGTCTGGGCCTCCTATCCCTCCACCTTGTTTGCCATGATCCTGATCCTTGCCCTGGGGATCAAGCAGGGTGTGGGTGTGTTCGTGCTGGCCCTTTCCGTGGTGGGCTGGGGGGAGGTGGCGCAGTTCGTGCGCGGCAAGGTGGTGGCCATCAAGGCCGAGCCGTACGTGGAAGGCGCCCGGGTCATCGGGGCGCGGGATATGGGGATCTTGATCCGGCACGTGGTTCCCAATCTGGTTCCTTCTTTGCTCGTGTTGGCGATGCTGGAAATGGGCGGTGTGCTGCTGCTTCTGGCCGAACTGGGCTTTCTGAACATCTTCCTCGGCGGCGGCTTCACCGTCGAACTGCTGGGGACACAGAGTTTGGCGGGAATCCCTTACCACTACTCGGATGTGCCGGAGTGGGGGGCTTTGTTGGCCAATGTGCGCGACTGGTGGCGAGCCTACCCGTGGCTCGGCTGGTATCCAGGTGTGGCCTTCTTCCTCGCCATCTTGACCTTCAACCTGTTGGGAGAAGGGCTGAGGCGTTTCATTGAGCGCAGCCGCGTCAATCTGAGCCGTTGGGTCAACCGCTACGCGCTGGTGGTGGGTGTCCTGATCGCACTGGGAGGCTTCTGGCTTATCCGCAGCTCCGCCCCGCTCAGCCGCTACCTGCCGCAGGCCGAACGCTTCAATGCCCAGCACGCGATGGCGGTGGTTGACAGGCTGAGCAGCCCCGAGTTTGGGGGTCGAGAAAGCGGGACCCCCGGGGCGCAAGCCGCTGCCGACTACCTGGCGGGCCAGATGCGGGACATTGGCCTGTTTCCGGGGGGCGAGAATGAGACCTACCAGCAGACGCTGATCCAGGCGAAGGTCCATCTGGCCGGCACGCCCGAACTGGCGCGGTTGGGTCCCGCCGGGAACGCGGTCGAGAGTTTTGTCTATCGGCGGGATTTTGCGGAAGATGTCGGCGGCCGAGGAATGCAGAACAGTGTCCAGGGCAGGCTGGTCGGACTTGCGCTGGGGCCGCCTGCCAGCGCTGATGATTCGGACCCCTACGGCCTGGGTGAGCAGGGCCTGGAGGGATCAATTGTCATCCTGCACCGGGCGGATCTTGTCCCGCGTCTGGGCGGCCTGGTGCAGGGCGCGCTGGTGATCGCCGACACGCCCGAGCTCCTGAGCCGCAAGGACCTCTACAAGTTCGGCCGGGCGAATCTGGACCCTCCTGGATACCGGGTGCCGATGATGTTCATCAGTCCTGAGTTGGCCGACCGGCTGCTGCACACCGCCGGCAGCGGCCTGGCCGAACTGGATTCGGCGCGAGCCGCCCTCCAGCCGGGAGAGGTGCATCTGACGGCGCCGGGCGATGAGCTCCGGATGACCATTCCCGTCATGGACACGTCCGAGCGCGGCGAGCCGGTGATCAACGTCATCGGATACATCCCCGGTGAGGGGGCAGCCGTCCGGACGGCCGGCGGCGCCAGCCTGGACAGCCAGGTGATCATTGTCGCGGCCAACTACGATGGGCTGGGCACGGGCCCCGAAGGGCGCCTGTATCCGGGCGCCAACGACAACGCCAGCGGGGTAGCCGCCATGCTCGAGATGGCCCGCATCCTGATGGACACGCCGTTCCCGCCGAACAAGACGATCATCTTCGTGGCCTGGTCGGGGGGTGAGCGTGGGGATGGTTTCAGCGTGACCAACACCATGAACGCCAAGATTGGATTCAACCAACTGACAGTCGAGGCCGTGCTCGAGCTGCGTGGCATGGCCCAGGGTTCCGGGGATGGGCTGGCCCTCGGCCAGGGCACAAGCTACCGCCTGAGCCGCCTCACTCAGCAGGCGGGATCGCGCCTGGGCGTGCCCGTCACAACACGGGGCCGCGGGCCACATTTTGGGCTGCCGATCCTGGCCGGCTTTGGCGACCGCACGGCCCTGAGCGCATACGTGAGTTGGAACGGCTCCGATCAAGGGGTTCACACGACGGAAGACACGCCATCTCGCTTGGATGCTTCAAAACTGGCCCGCTCAGGCAGGACAACACTGCTCGTGCTCAGCGTGCTGAGCCGCGAGGAGTCCTACTGACTCCTTGATCCAGCCCCACCCGCCAGACCACGCAGGTACATTGTCAGACAACTGAGGACGAGTTTCCGCCCCGAGGGTGACGAAGTACATGTGAAAATTTTCACAAATGATGCTAAACATAGATTGACCGAGTCCTTGCGGGTGAGATCCATCTATGGATCCCGCCTGGCATCGGGCAGGAGAGCAAGCGATGAACGCATCCAAAACAGAGCTGATCAAGGAACTCCAGGCCATCCCGTGGTTCCAGGAGCTGTCCAGCCACCATTTCGACACTGTGGTCGACATGGCCCACTTGGTGGAGGTCGAGATGGGGGAGGAACTGTACCGGGAGGGGGATCGGCAGGACAACATGTACATCGTTCTGGCCGGACGGATTGCATCCGACATCAATGTGCCGGGCCGGGGCCGGCGGCGGATCCACACCTCCGAGCCGATGGATGTCGTTGGTTGGTCCGGGATTACGCCGGTTTTGCGTCAACGGACGGCCTCGGCGATCGCCATCATGCCCAGCCGGCTGGCGGCTTTCGACGCCAAGGCGCTCCGGGCGGCGTGCGAGGCCGATCACGATCTCGGCTACGTGGTCATGCGCCGGCTGGCCAATGTGGTGGCGGCCAGGTTGATGGTGACGCGGCTGCAGTTGGTGGACATGTTCTCCCATCCAACCGAAGGGAGCACCTCATGACCGGCGATAGCGGCCGCCAGCCGGCCAGATTGGCGATCCCGCGCCACGGACTGCAGAAGCTGATCCAGGCGCTGCGGGACGAGGCTTTGAGACCTTTGGGCCGCTGGTGCGCGATGGCGCCGTGGCCACGGGCCCGATCGAGAGTGTGGACCAATTCCCCTCGGGCTGGTTGAGCGAGCAGGACGGCGGAAGCTACCGCCTGGTGGAGGCGGGTCACCCGCGGTTCTTCGACGTCACGCCCGGTGCCGATGGCTGGAAGCGCTACCTGTTCCCGCCGCGCCAGGCCCTGTTTGACCTGACGGAGCAAGACGGCAGCTGGCACGCTGAAGTCCCCCCAACCGAGGCCACAAAGCGCGCCCTGATCGGGGTGCGGCCTTGCGAGCTGGCAGCCATCCAAATGCAGGACCGGATCTTCCTGCGCCCGCCGTACGCCGATCCTTTCTACCGGGCGCGCCGTGAGAATCTGCTCCTGGTGGTCGTCAACTGCCTCCACCCGGGCGATACGTGCTTCTGCGCCTCGGTTGGGACGGGACCCCAAGCGCAGGCGGGCTACGACCTGTGCCTGACGGAATTGGATGAGAGCTTCCTGGTGGAGGTCGGTTCTCCGCAAGGCGCTGCGCTGGCGTCGGCCATCGGCGCCGAGCCGGCATCAGTCGCTGCCCAACGGGCCGCCGAAGACGGACTGGCCTATGCGCGGAGCCACATGGGACGCCACCTGGACACGAAGGACCTTCCCCAGCGGATGCTTGCCAATCTGGAGCATCCCCATTGGGACGAGGTGGCCAGGCGCTGCCTGGGCTGCGGGTCGTGCGCCCTGGTCTGCCCGACCTGTTTCTGCTGGGATGCCGAGGAAACCTTGGTTGTGGGGGATGGCCAGCAGGGCCGGGTCCGGGTCTGGGACACGTGTTTCAACCCCAACCACTCCTATCACGCTGGCGGCGGCACGCGGCAGACGGTGCGCTCGCGCTATCGCCAGTGGCTGACCCACAAGCTCGGCTCGTGGGTCCAGCAGTTCGGCGCCTTGGGCTGCGTGGGCTGCGGGCGGTGCATCACCTGGTGCCCGGCCGGAATCGACTTGACGCTGGACACCAAGGCTTTCCAACTGGAGTCTGACCCATGACCACGGCAGATATCGTACGAGACACCCAGCCGACGGCCTGGATGGCGCCGCACCCGGTGCGGATTGAGGCCATCGAGCATGAAACCGAGAACGTGGCCACCTACCGGCTGGCCTTCATCGATCCCGAAATAGGCCGGGCATATCGCTTTCAACCCGGCCAGTTCAACATGCTCTACGTCCCCGGCGTCGGGGAAGCCGCCATCTCGATCAGTTCCGACCCGGAAGACCACGCCGGAGTGGATCACACGATCCGCTTTGTGGGCAACGTCACCGGGGCCATTCGCAAGATGGCCGTCGGGGATGTCCTGGGCCTGAGGGGCCCGTTTGGGCACCCCTGGCCGCTGGATGCCTACCCGGGCTCGGATGTCGTCATCGCCGCCGGCGGGATCGGCCTGCCGCCCCTGCGCCCGGTGATCCATCAGCTCATCCTGCACAGAGAAAACTTCGGACGAATCGTGGTCCTCTACGGCGCCCGATCGCCCGACGAGCTCTTGTTCACGGAGGCGTTCGAAGGCTGGAAAGCCTACGGGATTGAAGTCGAGGTCACGGTGGACAGGGCCGACGCAAGCTGGCATGGTCAGGTCGGCGTGGTCCCCATGCTCTTCTATCGCCTCAGGTTGAACCCCGCCAACACGGTGGTCTTCAGCTGCGGGCCGGAGATCATGATGCGCTTCGTGGTGTTTGAGGCGCTGGCCCGCAAGGTCCCGGCCGATCGGATCTTCCTGTCGATGGAACGCAACATGCGCTGTGGGCAGGGCGCCTGCGGCCACTGTCAAATTGGACCCTACTTCGTGTGCCAGGATGGGCCGGTGCTCAGCTACGCGCGGCTCGAACCCTTCTTCAGTGTGGAGGACTTCTGATGGCGCCTTCCCACAAACCAACGCTGGCTGTCTTCAAATTCTCATCCTGTGACGGGTGCCAGCTGTCGATCCTCAACCTGGAAGACGAGCTGCTGACCCTGGCGGACCAGGTGAGCATCGCCTATTTCCTGGAGGCCAGCCGAGAGACCGCCCCTGGCCCGTATGACGTGGTCCTGGTCGAGGGGTCAGTCACCACGCCGGAGGAAGAGGAGCGGATCCGAGACATTCGCAACCAGGCGGGGACCTTGATTGCGCTGGGCACCTGTGCCACCAGCGGGGGCATCCAGGCGCTGCGCAACCTGGCCGATGTGGGTGCCCTTTCGGAGGCGGTCTACTCCCATCCGGAGTGGCTCGACCCGCTCGACCGGGTCTCGCCCATTGCGGACCATGTGGCCGTGGATTACGAACTCTGGGGCTGTCCGGTGGACAAGCACCAACTGCTTGAGCTGCTGCAAGCGGTCATCGCTGGCCGTCGGCCGGTTCTGCCGCGCACCAGCGTGTGCGAGGCCTGCAAGATGAAGAATCAAGTGTGCGTCTTGGTGGCCGAGGGGATCCCGTGCCTGGGGCCGGTGACGCGGGCTGGGTGCGGGGCGCTGTGCCCGGCCTTCGGCCGCGGATGCTACGGTTGTTTCGGGCCGCTCCCATATGCGCAGGGCGAGTCCATGCTGGCCATTCTCAAGGCCGCCGAACGCACCCCGGGGGAGGTGCGCCGGCTGCTGCAGCATGTCAACTGCAACGCGCCGGGATTCCGGAAAATCTTGTCCGAGGCACCGGCGGAGGCGAAGTCATGAAAACAATCCAGGTGCCTGCCCTGGCCCGCGTGGAGGGAGAGGGTGGGCTGTTCGTGCGCCTCGAAGGGGAGCAGGTGGCTGAGCTCAAGCTGAACATCTATGAGCCGCCGCGCTTCTTCGAGGGTTTTCTCAAGGGCCGCCATTTCCAGGAGATCCCAGACATCACCGCTCGTATCTGCGGGATCTGTCCGGTGGCCTATCAGATGTCGTCCGTCCTGGCGCTCGAGCAGGCGCTGAGCGTCACGGTCACGGATGAGATCAACGCCCTCAGGCGCCTGTTCTACGCCGCCGAGTACATCGAGAGCCATGCCCTGCACATGTTCATGCTCCAGGCGCCCGACCTGCTCGGCCACCAGAGCGCGCTCAGCCTGGCGGCCGAGAACCCGGAGCTGGTGAAGAAAGCCCTGCGGCTCAAGAAGATCGGGAACGATTTGCTGAAGACGGTCGGCGGGCGATCGGTTCACCCGGTCAACGCCTGCGTGGGCGGCTTCTACCGCTGGCCGAAGGCTGACGCCCTCCAGGCGCTCATCCCGGACCTCTCCTGGGGGCTCGAGGCGGCGTCGGAAGCCTTCTTGTGGGCTGCTGAACTTGATTTCCCGGATTTCGAAGTGGACTACGAATGGGTCGCGTTGCACAGCGACTCCCACTACGCGGTCATGGAAGGAAGCGTGCGATCCTCGATCCATGGCGATCTGGACGTGGTCGACTTCCAGAGGGATTACGTCGAGTTCCAGGTGCCGCACTCGACCGCCCTCCACAGTCACGGCCGCGATGGCGGCCCGTACATGGTGGGGCCGTTGGCGAGGCTCAACCTCAATTTCGAACAGCTTCGGCCGGAGGCGGCCAGCCTGGCGGCGCGGGTTGGCCTGAGCGTGCCGATCAAGAATCCGTACAAGGCGCTGCTCGCCCGCGGTCTTGAACTGGTCCAGTCCTACGCAGAAGCGCTCGAAATCGTGCGCACCTTTCAACCGAGCGGCCCCAGCCACGTCCCCGTCGAACCGCGTGCGGGCGAGGGCGCCGGAGCCAGCGAGGCGCCTCGCGGTCTGCTGTTCCACCGCTACCGGCTGGACGAGGCTGGCCTGGTCGAGACGGCGCGCATTGTGCCCCCAACGGCCCAAAATCTGGCCCGCATTGAAGCCGATCTGCGCGGGCTGCTGCCGGGGATCGCCGGTCTGCCGGACGACGATATCAGCCTGGCCTGCGAAGCGCTGGTGCGGGCCTACGATCCGTGTATCTCCTGCTCAACGCATTTTCTGACTATGGATCTGGAGCGCCAATGACCCAGCAGGGCGCGGCCCCGGAGACGTTGGTGATCGGACTCGGGCCGTCCCTGCGCGGCGACGATTCGGCCGGCCCCTTGGCCGTGGCCAGATGGCGCGAACGTCGGACGACGGAGAGCCGGCCACCGGTTGAGGTGGTCTGTCTGGAGGCGCCCGGATTGGGGCTGCTGGAGGTCATGGCCGGTGCCCGGAAGGTGGTGCTGGTGGATGCGGTGAGCAGCGGCGCCCCGCCCGGAAGGGTGCACAGCATCTCGGCCGAGGCGCTGGCGGCATTCAAATCCGATTCGCGCTCGGCCCACGGCTGGGGTGTGGGAGAGACGCTGGCGCTGGCGCGCCTGGTGTGTCCCGAGCGGCTGCCGGAAGATTTGAACATCGTCGGCATCGAGATCGAGAACCTCGACCCGGGCCAGGAACTCAGCCCCGCGGTTGCCGCCTCTCTGGACGCCGCGGCCGATCTGATCGAGGGCCTGGTTCAGGGCCAGCCGGCAGCTGCCCAGGCTTTGTCTACCTGACCCCGATTTCTGGTACATTGGGGGTGTCCTGTTCCCTATTGCACCCGCCCGGCACAGTTCGACCGGGGAACCCACGTCAACAGGAGGCAGCATGTCCGATCAAAACAAGGACGAAAACGATCTCGTAGCGGAGTTCAAGCAGCTCACGCAGAATCTGAGGACGGCCATGCAGGCCGCCTGGGAAAGCCCGGGCCGGCGGCAGCTCCAGGAGGATCTCAAAGAAGGCCTGGAGGATATGCGACAGACCTTCGATCAGTTGGCGTCGGACTTCTCGAAGAGTCAGACGGGACAACAGTTGAAAACCGACATCGAGGAACTGGGCGACCGGGTCAAGAGTGGGGAGCTTGAAGGCCAGGTGAGGGCCGAGCTCATCAGCTTGCTTCAGCGCGTGAACAAGGAGCTCCAGGCCGCTTCGGATCGCATGGCGGAGACCGGCCAAAGCACGCCTGACGCCGCACCGCCTACAGCCGAAGACGCCCAAACCTGATCCTCTTGGCAGCCGAGGAGATGGCCGTCGCCCATGGCGCGGCCGATCGGCGCTGGACTTTCGCTCCGGCTTGATTCATAATGGGACAATTGATCAACAAGCGGTCGGGTCCAGGGGAGGGCTAGGACCGTGATTTGCGGTCGGAAGACCGAGTTGGTATGTGAGAAGGATCCCCGACATCACAAGCACAGCATTGGAGCTGTTGGACCTTGGGTTGACTCCGCGATCTTCCGGCGGAAGGACTCGAGAGCCCGCCGACGCGAGATAGCGAATGACCGAGTCCGAAGTCCCAATTCAACTCACCGGCAACATTCTTATCGCAGATGATGAAGAGGAGTTCCGCAGGCTTTTGTCTCGCCGCGCCGAACGCCTGGGTCTGACGGTCACGCAGGCCACCGATGGGCAGAAGGCGATGGAAGCTGTGCGTAAGGAAGTGTTCGACCTGTTGGTCTTGGATATCTACATGCCGGGCGCATCCGGCCTGGAGGTGCTCAAGGTCGGGCGTAAGCAGGACCCCGACCTGCAGGCCATCGTGATGACGGCTTACGCCACGGTCAACAACGCCATCGAGGCCCTGCGCGCCGGGGCCTACGACTACTTGGTCAAACCATTGGATTCCTTGGAGGCCTTCGACCTGGCCCTGAAGCGGGCGGTGGGCTTCCGAAATCTCCTGCGGGAGAACCACCGGCTGTTCGAAGAGGTCCAGCGTCTGGCGATGACCGACGCCCTGACCGGGCTCTACAACCGGCGCAAGTTGGACGAGGCGCTTGAGCTTGAGCTGGAACGTGTGCGCCGCTATGGCCGCAGCCTGTCGACGATCATGATCGACGTGGACAACCTGAAGCACATCAACGATGCCCACGGCCATCCGGCAGGGGACGAGGTTCTCAAACGGGTGGCCAGCGTCATTGAAAGCCAGGTGCGGCGCATCGACACCTCGGTCCGCTACGGCGGTGATGAATTCCTGATCCTGCTGCCCGAAGCCAATCTGAAAGAGGCCACCATTCTGGCCGAGCGGATCGCCGCCCGCTGCCAGGACCTGACCGTGGGTGGTGATTTCGTCTCCTTCAGCCTGGGCGTGGTGGAATGGGGGCCGGGCATCTCATCCACCGAAGATCTGCTCTACGAAGCCGATCAAGCGCTGTACGAGGCCAAACAGGCCGGCGGCAAGCGCATCTCGGCCGGCCAGGAACTGCTGCTCGCCTGGCCCGAGTGATCGCCGCTCCCCCGCAGCACGAATCCCCCATCTCTAATCCTATTGTGAACTTCTTCATAAGTCATCCTGCCCGGCTGCCAGCCTGGGGTAGGATGGGGCCATCCTGGGCGAGCGCCAGGGGCCGCACAGCCCCAGGGAGTCATCGGGGTTAAGAAAGGTGTAAACTTGTCCCCTGATATTTGGTGACAGGTCAAATCGGTCTATGGGAGAAGAATTTGTGGAAGCCATGACGGAGACACCCGAGTCTCGGCCAGCGACGGTTGAGCGGTGGCTGGGGACGCGGCTGAATCTGGACACGCTCCAGTTGATCTTCATCGGGCTGGTGCTTCTGGCTGTGCTGACGCGTTTTGTCCATCTGGGCGATCGTGTGATGAGCCATGACGAGACGACACATGTCTATTTCTCCTGGCTTCTCGAGCAGGGGCGGGGCTACCAGCACGACCCGCTTTCGCACGGCCCGTTCCAGTTCCACGCCATCGCCTTTTCGTACTTCTTGTTTGGCGACAACGACGCCAGCGCCCGCGTTCCGGCGGCGGTGGCCGGCGTGCTCACCGTCGCCCTGATCTGGGCCTTCCGCCGCTGGTTGGGGCGGACCGGGGCGGTGGTGGCAGGCGCCATGGCGGTGGTTTCGCCCTTCTTGCTCTATTACTCGCGCTACGCGCGCAATGAAGCCCTGGTGGCGGCCGAGGCCTTGCTCATGGTCTGGGCCGTCTTTCGTTACTTCGAGACGCGCCGGCCGAAGCAGCTGTACATTCTGGCGGCGGCGCTGGCCTTGATGTATGTCACCAAGGAGACGGCTTTCATCTACGTCGCCCAGCTGTCGTTCTTCCTGGGCGTCTACTTCATCTGGCGCGTCCTTTCCAGCGCATGGCCGGGGAATCCTTTGAAGTGGGGATTCATGGCCGGGACAGCCGCCGGCCTGCTCGGCCTGGGATCGGCGCTGGCCTACTTCTTCGTCCTGCGGACCGAGGCCGGGGATGCCAACACCATCGCCACCACGCCGCTGGTGCAGATCCTGGCCTTGATCGGGATCGCTGGTTTCGTCGTGGCCGGGGTGACCTTGATCCGCGGCTTCGGCCAGCGCCTGCGAACGGCTTTCCCGTCGCTCGACATCCTGGTGGTCACCATGACGCTGACCATCCCGCAGCTGGCGGCCCTGCCGTCGCAGATTCTGGGCTGGGATCCACTGGCCTATCAGGATCAGGTGCAGCTCAATCAAACCATCGCCGTGGCGGTCGGCCTGGGGCTGATTAGCCTGGGCATCGGCTTGGCCTGGCATTGGCGGCGCTGGCTGATTTCCGCAGCCATTTTCTTTACCCTGTTCACGCTCTTCTACACGACCTTCTTCACTCATCCCTTTGGCTTCTTCACCGGCCTGGTCGGCTCGCTCGGCTATTGGCTGGTTCAGCAGGGGGTCCAGCGAGGCACCCAGCCGCTCTACTATTATGTCTTGATCCAGATTCCCATCTACGCGTATCTGCCCGCCATGGGTTCGGTGGCGGCCGGCGTCATCGGCCTGCGCAGCTGGATTCGCGGCCAATCGCCAGCCGACAACGAGGCTGACGAAGACGTAGCCATACCGGCCGACGAGGCGGAGGCGCCCGACGAACCGCAGGCCGACCTGGTGGTTCCGGAAGTCCAGCACTTCCCGGTCCTGCTGTACATCGGCTACTGGGTGGTCACGTCGCTGATCGCCTTTTCCTTCGCCGGCGAGCGCATGCCGTGGCTGACGGTCCACCTGACCCTGCCCATGATCCTGCTTTCCGGCTGGGTGTTTGGCGGATTCTTGGACCGGCTCGACCGGAACGTCTTGGGCAAGGCCGCCGGTTGGCTGACCCTGGCGATCCTGGCCATCGGCCTGCTGGCCCTGGCCCGCGCCCTGGGTGTCCTGTTGGGGTCGGTGCCCCCATTCAGCGGGCAGGGGTTGGATCAGCTGCGGGCGACCAGCGGCTTGATCATCGACCTGGCGACGGTGACCCTGGCGGCGGTGGCGCTGTGGCGCGTGGCGCCCAACAGCTCCTGGCTGGCGCTGCGCCGCCTGGCCGGCCTGGTGTCGCTGGTGATCCTGTTCTTCCTGACGGCACGGGCGGCCTTCCGGGCTGCCTACGTCAACTATGACGAAGCCACCGAATTCCTGGTCTACGCCCACTCGGCGCGCGGCCCCAAGACCGCTCTGGCCCAAATCGAGGATCTTTCCCGGCGGACGACGGGCGGCCTGGACATCAAGGTCGCCTACGACAACGATACGAGCTATCCGTACTGGTGGTACCTGCGCAACTATCCCAACGCGCTCTTCTATCAGGACAACCCCACCCGCCAGCTGGCCGATTACCCGGTTATCCTGGCCGGCCAGCAGAACTGGTCCAAAGTGGAATCACTGCTGCGGGGCCAGTATCAAACCTTTGAATACAACCGGCTGTGGTGGCCGATGCAGGACTATTTCGACCTCAACTGGAACCGCATCTGGGGCGCCATTTCTTCGCCTGACTACCGCGAAGCGTTGTGGCAGATCTGGTTCAATCGCGACTACACGGATTACGGCAAGGTGACGCAAAAGGACATGTCCTTGCGCAATTGGAGCCCAGCCAACAAGATGCGGCTCTATGTGCGCAACGATATGGCGGCCCTGATCTGGGATGCCGGCCCGACCGAGGTGACGGCGGCAGCCCCACAAACACAGACCGACCCCTATGCTGACGGCACGGTCCAGCTCAATCCGGATGTGGTTGTCGGTGAGGGCGGCGTCGGGCCGGGCCAGCTGAACAGACCGCGCGATGCGGCCCTGGCGCCGGACGGCTCGTTGTTCGTGGCCGACGCCGGCAACGGCCGTGTCGAGCATTACGCCGCCGATGGCACCTTCTTGAACGCCTGGGCCACCTTCCTGGACCCGAGCCAATCGCCGCCGGCCCCCTTTGGCCAGGCATGGGGCGGCATCGGGGTGGCGCCGGACGGGACGGTCTATGTCGCCGACACCTGGAACCACAGGATCGAGCACTTTTCGCCCGATGGTCAGCTGCTGGGCCAGTTTGGGACCTTCGGCCAGGCCGAGTCGCCAACGGCGTTCTGGGGCCCGCGCGATGTGATGGTAGATTCCCAGGGCCGGGTGTTCGTCTCGGACACCGGCAACAAGCGCATCGTCTTCTTCGACAGCCAGGACCGCCCGCTGGGGGTCATCGGCCAGCAGGGGATCGACCTGGGCCAGTTTGAGGAACCGGTCGGCCTGGCGATGGGCCCCGACGGCCGCCTATATGTGGCCGACACGTGGAATCAGCGCATCCAGGTGTTCGAGGAGAGCTCGCCCAACCAATTCCAGGCGGTCGACGAATGGCCGATGGAAGCCTGGTTCGGCCAGTCGCTGGACAACAAGCCTTATCTGGCGGCCGCGCCTGATGGCCACGTCTGCGCCAGCGATCCCGAGGGCTACCGCATCCTGTGCTTCTCGCCCGACGGCAAGTTCGACATGGCCTGGGGCGACTACGGTCAGGGCCCGGGCCAGATGGACCTGCCCACCGGCCTGATCTTCGATCCGGACTGCCGCGCCTGGGTGGTCGACACCGGCAACAACCGCCTGGAGCGCTTCGAGCCGGGGATCTGCGCCGCCGGACCGTAGGCCCAACCGCCATCAATCAAGTGACATACCTTGAACAAAAAACCGCCCCTTGAAGAGGGGCGGTTTCATTGCCGTGTGGGGCAGGCTCCTCGGGTAGGACTCGAACCTACAACCCACCGGTTAACAGCCGGTTGCTCTGCCGATTGAGCTACCGAGGAAAGCGCTCGGATTATAACGGGCGCCATAGGGAGCGTCAAGCAAAACGGTTGGACGGCGCACACCCGTCGGCTATAATGACGCGGCAGGCGCAAGAAGCGGACCGCCGCTGGAATCAGGTGAAAACGGCCTGCAAGGATGGTCACGATGGACGCCTTCACCAGTCTGTTCTCGGCTTTCGGACTCTCGGCCAGCGCCGGGTTGAACGCTTACATTCCCCTGCTGGTGGTGTCCCTAACCGCTCGGTACACCCACTGGATCAGGCTGTCTCCGCCTTGGGACGCCATGACCAGCTGGTGGGTGATCGGGGCGCTGGCGGTCCTGATCACGATCGAGTTCTTCGCCGACAAGGTGCCGATGGTCAACCACGTCAACGACGTGGTTCAAACGTTTGTCCGTCCGGCGGCCGGGGCGATTCTGTTCGCCTCCAACGCCGGCGTAGTGAACCAGATGAACCCCATCCTGGCGGTCATCGCCGGCTTGCTTGTGGCGGGCGCGGTGCACGCGGCCAAGTCGGCCGCCATCCGCCCCGCCGTGACAGCCACCACGGGCGGTACAGGCAACGTGCTGGTCAGCGTAGCCGAGGACATCCTGGCGACGGTGCTTTCCATCCTGGCCGTGGTGATCCCGGTCATCATCGCCGCGCTGATCATCGTGCTCACCTCCCTTTTCGTGTGGTGGCTCTGGCGCCGAAGCGTGCGTATGCGGACGGCCTGACCCGCCTGAGACAAGGAGGCAACGCTTTCAATGGCTGCCAAACGAGCTACCCAATCGGCGCCCGCGGCGGCGCCCACCAGCACCCTGGCCGTGATCAGCTTGATCGCCGGTGTGACCGGATTCACGCTGTTTCCGCTGGCGGGCAGCCTGGTGGCCGTTGTGACGGGCTGGTTTGCCCGACGCGAGATCGAGGCGGCCGGCGGCGCGATCCAGGGCGACGGCCTGGCCCTGGCCGGGTTGATCCTCGGGTGTATCGGCGTCGGCCTATCGGTGCTTGGCTTCTGCATGGTGGGATCGGTCATTGGCATCTCGCTGTGCCTGGGGCTTTTCGCCTCGACCATCGAAAAATCGAGCGCCGCCTTGCCTCTGCTGGTGGTGTTCATATGACATCGGCACAACGCGCACGGGCATAGCCAGGAGGCACAGATGGCCAAGAAAGCTGCGGCGTCTAAGAAGTCCGAAGAGAAGATGGAGGACCCGGTCGATCTGGGCCAGAGGCCGATGATCTGGGTCGTGGTGGCGCTGGTTGTCGTGGCGCTCATGTGCAGCTGCTGCTTGGTGATGTTCCTGGGCTGGACCTATGGCGACCAGGCCGTCAAGCTGCTCATTCCCGGCCTTTCGCCGACGCCAGCCACCCTCCCCTGAGCGGGGTCGGGTGAGCCCTCTTCTCGGGCGACACCTCGCCTGATGCTCGTTCGCCCATTGAACCAACAAGATATCGATGATTGGATCTCCCTGCGCGCCCGGCTCTGGCCCGATGAGTTCGTGGCTGAGCTGGCGGATGACGCACGACGAGCCTTGGCGAGCAATCCGCCCCTGACCGTCTTTGTGGCCGAGGTTGCGGGTCGACGTGTGGGGTTCATAGAGCTTGGCCTACGGTCCTATGCCGAAGGATGTTTGAGCTCCCCGGTGCCGCATGTCGAAGGTTGGTACGTTGAACCCGACCACCGGCGTCGGGGTGTGGGGGAAGCCCTGATGACGGCGGCTGAGACGTGGTGCCGTGAAGCGGGGTACAAGGAGCTGGGATCGGACACGTTGGTTGACAATACACTGGGCCTGGCGGCCCATGCAGCGGTGGGATTTCAGGCGGTCGAACGATTGTGGGTCTTCCGTAAGGACCTTTGAAAGACCAACTCCGACTGTCCCCTAGTCTTGGGGCCGTTCCAAGGTGCGAAACGGACCCTCCCCAGCGGCGGCCAGGGATTTGAGCTCCAACAGGCTGGCTTCGACGAGGGCGCGTTCTTCTTCGGACAGCGCCAGCGCCTCGAACTCCTCCCGGTCGTGGACTTCCATCCGACCGTCCGGATACACCACCAGGTCCAGAGCCAGGTCCTCCTGGGTTAGGTCGGACCCTTCCAGGCGCGCCGGGCGGGCCAGGTTGCAGTACCAGCCCTTCAGTTCGCCCGTCTGGCCATCGTGGATCTCGAACACGTTGTACCAGCGGTCGGCGTAGAAGGTCTCCACGAAGCGGTCCCCTGCGAGGATCGTCAAATCCCCGACCCGCGCCTTGGCGCGATCGAAGATCGCTTCCAGCTTCCACTCCGTCGGCGTCCGAGACAGGAAGCGGCCGGTGTATCGCCAGACCTCGGTCCCGGCGGCGTCGAGCTTGTGGACCGTCACCGGATCGCTCACGGCAGCACCTGGAATGCCCGGTCGGGATCGAGGGCGAGGCGGACCCGCGCGCCCACCTCCGGGAACCCATCCCAGAAACTGAAGACGAAGGTCAGGTGCTGCCCGGACGCGGCCTGGATGACCGCCCTGAGCTGGCTGCCGCGGAAGGACCGCTCGACGACGAGGCCTTCCAGGATCGGGCCGCGGCCGCCGTCCAGCGCGGCCGCATCCGGCCGGATGAGGAGCGTGACCTCCCCCGCCGCCTCGGCTTGCACCGGGAAGGTGCCCAGGCTCGTTTCCGCCGCCCAGCCGGCGCCGTCACGCACCACACGGCCGGGGATCAGATTATCGAGGCCCAGGAAGCGGGCCACGAAGGGGCTGGCCGGCCGGCGGAACATCGCTTCGGGGGTGTCGATCTGCTCCACCCGGCCGTGGTTGAGGACCAGCACGCGGTCGGCGACGGCGAAGGCCTCCTCCTGGTCGTGGGTGACGTAGATCGCCGTCTGCTGAAGCTCCCCCAGCAGGTCGGGCAGTTCCAGCATCAGCTCCTCCTTGAGGGCACGGTCGAGGTCGCCCAACGGCTCGTCGAGCATCAGCAGCTTTGGCCGGGGGGCCAGCGAACGCGCCAAGGCAACCCGCTGGCGCTCACCGCCGGACAGCTCATCGACGGCGCGGGTCTCAAAGCCTGCCAGCCCAACCAGGTCCAGCATGGAGGCGACCCGAACGCGGATTTCATCCGGGGCGTGATCCAGCATCCGCAGCCCGAAGGCCAGGTTGTGGAAGACATCCATATGCGGGAAAAGGGCGAAGTCCTGGAACATCAAGCCGAAACCGCGGGCATGAGGTGGCACGCCGGCCAGGTCTCGCCCGTCCCACAGAACGCGGCCCGAATTCGAGCGGTTCCAGTCCGGCGATCAGGTGCAGAGTGGTGCTCTTTGCCGCAGCCGCTCGGCCCGAGCAAGGCCAGGATTTCGCCCCGGTGCACGTCGAAGGAGACGCCGTCCACGGCCCGCAGGTCGCCGAAGGCCTTGTGCAGGGCGACGGCCTGAAGCCCGGTGCCTTCATGGGGAGGAGGGGAGCTTTTCATGGGGTCAAAATTCTCCCACGTCGGCGATTCGCATGCGTTCGATGGCCAGCATCCCGCCGCCGGTGACTAACATCAGCAGCGTGCTCAGCGCCATAGCCTGCCCGTAGTTTAGCGTGCCGGGGCGGGAGAGAAAGCGGTAGATCAAGATCGGCACGGTGGGGTGCTCCGGCCGGGCGATGAGCGAGGTGGCGCCAAACTCGCCCAGCGAAATCGAGAAGGCAAAGGCGGCCGCCACCAGCACCGCACGCCCGACCAGGGGCAGGTCGATATGGCGCAGCACCTGGCGCGGGCTGGCGCCTAGCACGGCCGCCGCCTGGCGCAGCCGCGGCTGGATGCTGCGCAGAGCGGGAGTCAAACTGCGCACCACAAACGGAAAAGCCACCAGCGTGTGGCCGATGGGCACCAGCAGGGGCGAGGCGCGCAGGTCCAGGGGAGGTGTATCCAGGGCGACGATGAAGCCGAACCCCAGGGTCACGGCCGACGTGCCCAAGGGGAGCATCAGCAGCGGATCGAGCCAGCGGTTTAGCCGCGAGCGGGTGTCGTAGGCTAGGCTCCAGGCGGCCGGCAGCCCAAGCGCCAAGGCCAGCACCACTGTGGCGCCGGCATAGGTCAGCGAGTTCCAGATCGCCTCTGTCGGCGGCACGTAGAACAGGGACCCCTGCGGGTTGTCGTTCAGGTGCCGGTAGTAGTCAAGGGTCAGGAGCGGGCCGGCGGCTGCCCGACGCTGGGGCCCGAGGCGGGCGAACGAGCGACCGGCGAGCGCCACCAACGGGGACGTCAACACCAGCAGCAGCAGGCCGGTGATGGCGACCACGGCCAGCCGGCTGCGCCGGCTCGTCGCCGGTCGCTCGGTGACGCGCTGCGCTTTGAGTGGCAGCGGCCGGCTGACTCGCGCCGCCAGCCGCGTGTAGGCGATCGTCATCGCCAGCGTGGCCGCCAACTGCACGATGCCCAGGGCGGCCGCCAGGGGGAGGTTGAACAGGTTGACGGTCTGATTGTAGATTTCGACCTCCAGGGTCGCCAGGCGCGGCCCGCCCAGCACCAAAATCACGCCAAAAGAGGTGAAGTCGAACAAGAAGACCAGCAGCGAAGCCGTGGCGATGGCCGGCAGCAGCAGGGGCAGGCCGACCTCGCGCCAGGCTCGCCAGCGGCTGGCGCCCAGCACGCGCGCGGCGTCGGTAAGGCGCGGATCGAGGTGGCTCCAGAAATCGCCCACCATCCGCAGCACGATGGTGGTGTTGTAGAAGACGTGCGCCGCCAGGATGGCGGCCAGGGAGTGGGTGACGGTCAGCGGCGGTGCCGGCAGGCGGAAGGCGGCCATCAGCGCGCTGTTGATCCAACCGCTCGGGCCGAGCAGGGCGTTGAAAGCGGCCGCCACCACCAGCGTCGGCAGGACGAACGGTATCCCGGTCAGGGCGCGCAGCAAGGCTTTGCCGCGAAAGCGATATCGAGCCAGGATGTAGGCGCCGGGCAGACCGATGACCAGCGTGAGCAGGGTCGACAGGGCCGCCTGCCAGAGGGTGAAGCCGAGCACCCCCAGCTCGCCCGGGCTTGTGAAGAAAAGCACAAATCCACCCAAGGGCCCTTGGGGGGAGCGGCTCAGGCTCAGCCCCAGGATGCTGACCATGGGGTAGAAGTAGAACAGCCCCAAAAAGACGAGGGGCGCCAGCCACAACAGGCGGCGAGTCCATTGGGATGAAGCAGCCGGTGGCGGGCGATCGATCCCCGGGCCGGGAAGGCTCATCGCAGGACGGTTTGCGTCCAGTCCCGGATCCAGGCGTCACGGTTCTGGGCGATGGCGTCCGGGCTCACCTGGGCGGTCTCCTGGGGGACGACGGCGAAATCGGTGAAGACCTGCGGCAGCTTGGCGTTGGGGTTGACTGGAAAAACGAACATGTTGAGCGGCATGTCCTCCTGGAATTTCACGTTGAGCATGAAGTCGACCCAGGCCTGGGCCAGGTCCAAATGCTTGGTGCCCTTCAGGATGCCGGCATACTCAATCTGCCGGAAGCAGCTGGTGTTGCCTGTGACGACGCCGGTGGGCGGTTCGGAGATCGGCGGGTCGGCGAAGGCCACTTCGGCCGGCGGACTGGAAGCATAAGAAACCACCACCGGACGCTGTCCCCCGTGGACGGTGAAATCGGAGTAGTAAGCCGTCTCCCAGTCGTTGTCCACCAGCACGTTGTTGTCCACCAGGCTCTGCCAATAGTCGAGGTATTGATCCTGCCCGAAGTGGCCAATCGTCGCCAGCAGGAAGGCCAGCCCGGGGGAGGATGTGGCGGGGTTCTCTACCACGAGCAGGTCCTTGAAGGCCGGTTGGGCCAGGTCCTCGAGCGAGGTCGGCGGCTGCAGGCTGTGGTCCTGGAAATACGCCTTGTCGTAGTTCAGGCACACGTCTCCGTAGTCGATGGGGAAGACGCGGTGCTGGGGGTCAACCTGGAACTCCGGCGCGATGCTGGAAAGCATCGGGGAATCATAGGGCATGAACAGGTCTTCGCTCAGGGCCCGGCTCAAGAAGGTGTTGTCCACGCCGTACATCACATCGGCCAGGGGGTTGTCCTTGGCCAGTATGGCCTTGTTGAGCATGGTGCCGGCGTCGCCGGCTTTGAAGAAACGGACGTCGGCCAGGAAGACGGATCGGAACAGATTCACGACGCTGGTGGAGGCCTCGAACGAGTCGTGGGTCATCACCGTCACGACCCGCGGCGGAAGCGGCGTTGGCGGCGGGGCGGAGGTCTGGGTGGCGGGCTGCGTGGCCGACAGGGCGGGCGCCGCGGTGGGGGTGGCCGGGCTTCCTCCGCAGGCCGCTACGATCATGGCGGTCAGTATCAGGACCGCGAATCTTCTCATCTTGTTCTCTTCTCCTTGGCTACGAACGAACCTCAGCTGTGTGGATCACAACGCATACCAATACGCCGTCCTTTAGGGCGACGGAAGCCGTCTCGGAAAGCAGGACGTTGCTCACGCCGCGCGTGCCTCCATAGGTCAAGCGCTCATCGGACAGGGGATAGGCTAGATTCTGTGTGCTGATCCCGCTGGCATCCTGGCGCAGGGGGATCAGCGAAACGACATCCCCGGCCCGGCCTTCCACCACCCGCTCCTCGCCGGCCCTGATCAGGAAAGCCTCTTGCGGGCCATCCACGAGTCGGATAGAGGTGGTGGCTTGGGCATAGCGATCGAGGAGAAAGAAACTGGCCAGAGATTGGTCCCAACGGTCGCCGACGGCGCCCAGGATCAACAGGTCTTCCATCCCGCGGCCGATGGCCAGCTGGATCGCCAGCTCCAAATCGGTGGCATCCTTGTCGGTCGGGTGGCGGATGACTTCGACGCCGCGGGATGCCAGGTCGTCCACGTTTTCGGCTGGCAGCGAATCAAAGTCGCCCACCAGAACATCGGGTGTCCAGCCCAATTCAAGGCAGTGTTTGGCGCCGCCGTCGGCCGCGATGAGCACCGCGCCATCCGGAAGCCAAGCCCGACCGAGCTGGGGAGGTTGGAACGCCCCGTTGGCGAAAATCACCGCAGTTGACAAAGAAGACCCCTCCTGGCTTCGGCTCTGGAGGGGCTGGTGCGCACGCTCATCCCTCCGCCGGCATTATCCGGATCAGGTTCGACGGGTCGAGGGTTCTCGCCCTCCTCTCAGCCCAGGGTCTCTGAGCTCCCCGTTGGATTGATGTCTTGACTAACTATAACGGACGCCGCCGGCCGGGGTCAACTGGCCCGACCGATTGGGCGCTGGGTTCAGGATTCGGACTCGGCGCCGGCGGAAAGGAATTCTTTCACCCGGGCGACCAGGTCGTCGGGAGCAAACGGTTTCAGGATATAGGCAATCGCCCCGGCATCCATCCCGGCTTGCACTTCGGCTTCCTGTCCCTTGGCCGACAGAAAAGCGACCGGGATATGGTCGGTGGCTTTGTTGGCCTTGATCTCGCGGCACACATCGTAGCCGGTCATGCGCGGCATGCGAACATCGAGGATGATCAGATCTGGGTGCTCGCTTAGGGCCAGCTCCAAGGCCTCTTCGCCGTTGGTGGCTGCGGACACTTCATAGCCGTGGTAGCGCAGAGTAAATATGATCAGGTCGCGTATGTCGCGTTCGTCTTCAGCAATCAGGATCTTGGCCATTATCCCTTCCTGTTACCCAGCCGGCCCGGATGGATCGTCTGCGGGCGCCACGGGAAGTGTAATTGTACACAGGGTGCCCTTGCCTGGGGACCCCTCGCTCTCGATGCTAATCTCACCCCCATGCATCTCGACGAGCTGGCGGACAATCGACAGTCCGAGGCCGGTGCCGGCGACGGACATGTTCAGGGCCTGCTCGCCGCGGTAGAAACGCTCGAACACCTTGGGCAGGTCTTCGGGCAATATGCCGATACCGTTGTCTGAAACCGAAACCTCCAACTGCTGGTCGATCTGCCGGGCCCGGAGGTCCATGTGGCCGCCGGCAGGCGTGTAGTTAAAGCTGTTCTCGACCAGATTGTTGATGATTTGGCGAAGCCGGTCCCGGTCCGCCAGCGCCGGCGGGAGTGCATCCGGCAGGTCGAGATCGATCTCAAGCGGTTTGCTCTCGATGCGCCCGCGGCGCAGGGCAGCCTCACGCACCTCGCCCAGCATCGCCCCCACGTCAACCGGCTCCAGGCTGAGGGCGACGCGTCCGGATTCAATGCGTGAGATGTCGAGCAGATCGTTGACCAAACCGCCCAGGCGATCGATGTTGCCCTTGATGATCTGCAAGAAGCGCCGCTGCTCATCGTTGACCGCGCCCACGGCACCCATCAAGAGCATTTCAACATAGCCCTTGACCGACGTCATCGGAGTCCGGAGCTCGTGGCTGACCGTGGCCACAAATTCGGACTTCAACCGGTCGACTTCGACCTCACGCGTGATGTCACGAAAGATCGAGACCGTGCCCAAGAACTCGTCGCCCAGGATGACTGGAGCCACGCTGACGGCCACGATGCGATCGTCGTCCAGTTCCAGACGCTCGTCGAGCACGTCCTGCCGCGAGCTCTCCAGGGCCGGCTGCTGGCGCCAACCCTCCACCGTTTCGGCCCAGCGTTTGCCGGCGGCGCCGTAGACGCCGATGAAATCCACGGCCAGGCGGTCGACGGCCGCCGTGCGGTCCAAGCGCAGGATCTGCTCGGCGGATGGGTTGAAGATGACCACCCGATGTTCGGTGTCGGTCACGATGACGCCGTCGGCAATGGACTCGAGGATGGCGCGTGACTTGCTGGCTTCGACCTGCTGCTCGCGCAGGAGCATACCCAGCCTCTCGGCCTGGTCCCGGATCAGGCGGTAGAGCTCGGCGTTGTTGACGGCCGAGGCCACTTGGTGCCCGGCAGCCGCCAGCAGGCGCAGCTGGTCGTTGTCGAACGTGTAGGGCTGGGCGCTGAAGAGGAGCATGGCGCCGATCGAGTCCTCGCTGACGAGCAGCGGAACAGCCAAGGCGCTGCGATGCTCCTGCACGGGATCCCTGTACCGAACCCAGCGCTCATCTTGAGGCAGATCTTCGATCAAAACCGACTCGCCTTTTTCGATCACCCACCCGGCCAACCCCTCACCTTTCACATAGGGAGATGGACGACCGCCGGGCGGAAGCGGTGTGTCATTGCCGAATGCAGCCCGCAGGACGAGCTGATCGCTGTCTGGGGCGAGAAGCAGGATCACGCCTCGATCGGCGCCGACAACTTCGTTGACCAAGGCCAAGGCCCGATTCAAGACGCGGTCAAGATCGAGGCTGCTGGCCAACTCGGCCGTAATCCGCAGCAAGGCTTCGGTGAGTTCGTGTTCGCGGGCCAGTTCTTCCGTCCGCTCGGTGACGCGCTGTTCGAGCTCTTGGCTCGAACGCTGGGCCTGCTCGTACAGTCGGGCATTTTGGACGGTCAGCGCGGCCTGGCTGGCGAGGGAGGCGACGAACGCGGCATCCGCCTCGTCGAAGCTGCTGGTCGTGGCATAGTTTTCGAGGGTGATCGTGCCGAGCACACCCGTCTCGCTTGGAAGGGGGACGCCCAGGGCGCTGGCAGGAACCAGTCCGCCTGTGGCGTGATGGTAGCTCTCAAGGTGGTCGAGACTGTAGTTGAGATCATGGCCGGGATCGACGCTGTCCCAAATCACGGGCTCGCCAGCCGCGTAGACTTTTCCGGGCAGCCCTTCACCCGGCTGGAGGCGCAGGTCAAGCCAGGCCTCCGGGACGACATAGCCTGACTGGGCGGCAATCCGCAGTCCGTGGATCTCCGGATCCCAAAGGCAGATCGTCACCGCCTGGGTGGCGGTCATGGATCGGCGCAAGCCGTCAGCCAGATGGTTGAGGACTTCACCGGCATCCAGCGAACCCACTGTTTGGCCGAACTCGAGCAGCAGTTGCCCCTCTGACAAGCGGGTTTCAACCCGTTCCAAGAGCTGGGCCCGGCTCAGATCCCGGCCGATGGAGACCATCAAATCGCTCAAGAAGGACATGTCTTCTTCGTTGAATGTCCCAGCGCCGGTCTCCCTCCGCACGAGGAGCGCGATTGAAGTCGGGACGTCGCCGATGGGGATGGCGACAGAGATTGCCGAGTGCGCTTCAAGGGCGCGAAGCAGAGGCGAAGCGCCCCAATCCCGGTCATCGGCGACGCGTTCGACCAAGACCGGCTGGCCAGTCTTTAGTGTGCTCCGCAAGGGGTTGAACTGGCTGAACAGAGGTTCCAAGTGGAGAGTCTCGGACACATCCCCATCGACCAACTGGAGGCGAAGATCGCCGGCTTCAACGCCCGCGATGAGCACAATATCCGCCTCAAACTCGGTCCGACAGCCATCTGCGAGGGCGCTCAGGATGCCCATCTCGTCGTCCAGCGTTCCGGCCGAGCGGGCAATGCGATCCACCGCGACAATCCGCTGAGCATGAGCTGCCAAAGCGGATGCCGGGATATGGGGTTCCGGTTGAAGTTCGGCGGGGGATGCGTCCGGGGTCTCCAGCGCCACGCGCTCCCCGCCGAGAGATGACAAAGCTCGTTCGAGTTCAGAGCGCTCGGCCTGAAGGTCTGCGAAGAAACTTGCGCCTTCGAGCACAGCCGCCATCTGCCCGGAGATGATGCTCAGCAGATCGTCGGACACACTGCCGACTTTGGATGGGGCCGGTCCCAAATCCCACCGCATCACCCCCAGGACCTCCCCATGACGGTCGAGCAAGGGCAGCAGCCCGAGCGCCTCCCCGGGCTGCCCGGCCGCTTGCCCGCCGGCATGGGCCGGATCCAGCCGGGCCTGGACGTCTTCCCAAGAAATCTCCGGCCGGCTGGAGCGCCCGCCCGGGGTTGTTGCCCCCCCTGCGCCGGCGATCGGGCGGAGTTCCTGGCTGTGGGGGATCAGTCTGAACACCTCCACCCGATGAGCGTCGATGGCGCGGAGAAGGATCTGCGCCAATTCCCCGATGGCCGCCTCGACCGGCTGGTCTGGCCGGGCACGTTGGGCGAGCCGGGAAACCTGTACCAGGGTCTTTCCCTGCTGCAAGGAGGCCTCGAGTTCGGCCTCCTGAGCCCGCTGTCGCTCAATGGCGTCGATGGCGGCTGAGACCTGGCTGGCCAGACCCTCGCCGAAGCGAAGGCTGGCATCATCAAAATGCCCTGGGATGCGGCTGTGGAGATGGATCAAACCAGCCGGCTGGCCCGCGTGATGGATCGGGATCACCATGGCGCATGCCAGATCTGGGTGCTCTTGGAAAAGGGATGCATCCGGGTTCTCTGAAACCCACGCTGACGAGCTCTCGGCCAGCGACAGGAGCGACTCCATCTCCGGCGCTGGGTGTTCCGGAGAATCCCCGATGATGAGCTGGGCATCGGGTTGATCGGGGTCGGCGAATCCCGAAAAGAGCACTGTCCAACTGCAGTCGGCGGCTGTGGCTCGGGCGGCTTCGGCATGGACGGTTTGCATCAAGGCGCGGAGGTCGGTTAGGTCGTTGAGGGCTTGGCTGATACGCGTGAGGGCCGTAAGTTGGTCGACCCGCTGCCGCAAGCTGGCATCCGTCTGGTCCGCCAACCGGGCGCGCTGCAGCGCACCGGCAACCTGGCTAGCGAACGCCGTCGCCAGGTCGATGTCGGTCGTGCTCAATCCACCCGAGCGGGCGAGCCCGATCAATAGCTCACCCATGGCTTGCTGGCGCCAGACGATGGGGACGGCGGCGAATGACGCCGTGTGGCGCTTGAGAATGATGTCGGCGTAGGCGGCTGGAGGATGGGGGTCGAGACCTTTGTTGTAGGTCACCGGCGAAAGGCTGTGCACGGCCCGTGAGCCTGAACGTTGTGTGGGGGCGGAAGAAGCCGCCAGGATCAACTCGTCGAGCACAAGCCCGTGGGCGGAGGGGCCGTGCGGCCGGAGGTCCGATCCGGATTCCTCGCGCAAAAGGATGACGGCGAAATCCGCCTCAAGGGCGGCGACCAGCTCATCGAGTGTGGCGATCAGGATTTCGTCCAGTGTGCCGGCTGAGGCGGTGAGGGATGACAAGCGCTGCAGCGCGTCCGCTTGTTCGGCACGGTGCTGCGAGGTTTCCACCAACTGGGCATTTTCGATCAGAGCAGCACTCTGGGCCGCCAGGATGGATGCCAGGTTCACCGCATCCGGTGCCGGTCGTGGCTGCCCTTGAGGCCAGGCAGCCAGGAGTGCCCCCAGGGGCATCCCGGATGATCGCACCGGGGCAATGATGACATGGCCCCACCCGGCCTGGCCGACGGCCGTGTCCAGGTGAAGGGCGCGCATGAGATGATCTTGGAGCGGTTCGGCGGCGCTCAGCGGCCCGCCTTCTTGGATCCATCGCTCGGCGGGCCCGCCCGCGGGAACCGGAAGACGAAGTCGATCGGCGACGAAGTCCGCTGTGAGCCCGATGAACGGGGTCTGGCCAATCAGCGCCGATCGGGTTGGGTCGTAGGTGAGATAGCCGGCGATGTCCACCTCGAGCATGCGCGCCACCGTCCCGGCGAGATGCTCGAAGAGCTCCTCTCCTCCGGGAGCCGCCGTTAGGGCATGGGCCAACTGGGAAAGGCCGACGAGCTCGCGCCGGGTGCGCTGATGACTCTCATACAGATTGGCGTTGTGCAGCGCGGCCGCGACTTGGGCGCCGATCAGTTCGAGCAGCATGCGGTGCCGTTGGTCGTAGGTGTTGGGCTGAGAATGGGTGATTTCCAGCGTCCCGATGAAGGTGCTTCCGAACTGGAGGGGGACGCCCAAATAGGCTTGAAAGGGGAAGCGGGAACGGTCGATCTTGGGCTCGAGATCACGCGCCTGATCGATATCGGGGAGGAAGAGCGTCTGCCGCTTGCGAGCGAGCCAGCCGGTGAGGCCCTCGTTGGCGTGATAGACCTCCGGCGCGTCCGCCCCGGCGAATTGGCTCCGCCGGTCGGAGGCGGCCCGGAAAGGGGATAGGCTCTGGCTGGCCTCGTCCCACAAGTTGAGCTCCAGCATATCGATCGGGAGAAGCTCGGAAACCGAAGCCAGGACGGCCTGCGCCGTCTCGGCGACTGTGCCGCGGTCGCTGATGGCCCGGCTGAGGCTAAGCATGGAGTCGACGGTCAACAGATCGCCCAGGGGCCGTGCAACGCGCTCCGGCGAGGCGGTCTCCAGCGGTGACAGGGTGATCACCAGACTCTGTTCAGAGTCGAAGGAAACCCGATTGGAGACGGCGTCTACCGGTCGATCGGCGATCGAAAGACGGGCGCGCCCCTCATCTGCGAAGAGTTCTAAGAATAGGTCCTTGGGGCGGGCCGATCTGGCCATGTGATCCAGGTTCGGAGCCTCGCCGTCCAGCTGAAACCAATCACGGCCGCGCGCATTGACGTAGTCGACCCGGCCCCCGGGCCTGGCGACGATGACGGCGTGATCAGAGGGCTCCAGGTCGATGGGAAGGGGCGGTGTGATCGGCGCTTGCGGTTTTCGGCGGAGCCAGCGGGCCAGCGGACGCACTGCCAGCCAGACGGCGGCTGCGAGGGCAGCACCGCCCAGGAGCAGGGCCAGGCCCAGGAGGGCGGGAGACGGGTTGGCCATACGTCAAGGCGCGGACGAGGCCGGGTCCCTACGGCGCGCCTTGGCTGCTTTCTCGGTGATTTCCCGGATATCGGCGAAATCGCCGTCTTCGGAGGTCACCAGGCCAATGGACAGGTCCATCAGAGCCGCCTGCTGGCCCTGGCCGTCCTGACTGGGCACAAGGATATGGCCTCGCTCGCGGTCGATGCTTGAGTAATGAGATTGCACGCCTTCGGCGAAGCGTTGGCGCACTTGCTCCTCGACCTGCCCGGCACGGTCGGCGCTGGTGATGATCAGGAAGTTATCGCCTCCGACGTGCCCCACGAAATCGTTCTCCTGGCCGGATTGATCGAGAATCTGGTTGATCATCATGGCTGTGAACCGGAGCACATCATCCCCGGCAACGAAACCGTAGGCTTCCTTGAAGGTGTCGAAATGGTTGATGCGCAGGTCGAGCAGTGCCCAGCTCGCCGAGCGCAGAATGTGGCGCAGCTGGTCCTCGATCAATCTTCCCGCTGGGAGGCCGGTCCGCGGATCGGTCAGGCTCTCCCGCTCCGCTCGAGACAAGGCGTTCTGGACCCGAAGGCGCAGTTCTTCGATGTCGAACGGTTTGGTGACATAGTCGTCGGCGCCCAGCTCCAGGCCGGCAATACGGTCACTGCGCTCGTCCTTTTGGGTCAGGAAGATAATCGGAATGTGGCTCGTCCGCGTGGCCGTGCGCAGCGCCTTGCAGACCGCGTAACCATCCATGTCGGGGAGGATGATATCCAACACGATCAGGCTGGGCAGCTTCTCCCGCGTGAGGGCCAGCGCATCCTCGCCGCGGCCGGTCAGGTTGACCTCATAGCCCTGCCCGGTGAAGTAGATCCGCAGCATGTTGGAGATGTCAACGTCATCTTCGACGACCAGGATGCGACCCTTGTTCATGGGGTGTGAGTTTCTCCTTTGACAGACCACGTATCGCGCCCATGTGCTCGGCTTGGTGAGCGCGGACTTTCGGCAGCGCCGGCTTTGTGAAAACCTTCACAAGACGCGGCCGAAGGCGGTGCTGGCCACCGGTGGAGCGATTTCACTGGATTCATATTACGTGAAAGGTTGAGGTCGGGCAACTGCCTCGTGTGTACTGTGCGGCTGGGAATCGTCGTCATCCGCACCTCGCGCGGCTGAATCAGCCTGCCTTCATCTCTTCCAGGATGCTGTAGAGCAGCTCGAGCAGAACGGCCTTGACCGATTCCTTGTCCGAAGCCACGGTCGGCAGAAGCTTGATGCTGTCATCGAGCTTGAGCGCGATGCGCAGGTCGTCGATATCCCAGGCGTCTTCCATGTCCTGCTTGTTGGCGGCCACAACGTAGGGTGTGGGCGCGTAGGCTCGGAAAGTGTGCAGGATGCCGCGTGCTTCTCGGAAGGTCTCAGGACGGGCGCTGTCCACAACAACGATGAAACCGAGCATGCCTTCGGAGAGGATTTCCCACATGAAGTCGAAGCGTTTCTGGCCCGGTGTGCCAAACAGGTAGAGCACCAGGTCTTCGTCGACGGTGATGCGGCCGAAGTCCATCGCCACAGTAGTGGTTTCCTTGATCTTCTCGGCCTCGGCACTGATCTTGCGTTCGGTGGAGACGACATCGATCTCGCTCACCGTGCGGATGAACTGGGTTTTGCCGGCGTTGAAGGGGCCTGTGACCACCATCTTGACGGTTTGCATGCGCTACCTCGCCTAAAGTGACCGGATTCGCGAGATCAGGCGATTGACCAGTGTCGTCTGCTCACGAGCGTCGATGGGCTTGATCTTCTGCGCCTGAGGCGGCAGCGGCATGCCATCGGGACGGATCAGGTCCACCAGACCGGCCTGAAGCAGGCCGTAGACGATGCGCCGGATCTCGACGTCGCTCATCTTGTTGGCCTTGGCGATCTGGCGGATGGAATTCTTGGGATTGATATAGGAGACCACCTTCCATTCGTCGACGTTGAGGTTGACATCGCGGATGTTGGCGCCGGGACGGTCCACGAAATTGAGCGCCATGTCAAGGTTGGGGATTTCGTCCTGCAGCTGTTCCCATTCTCGGACGCGACGAGACCCTTCGATAATGACATTCTCGAGGTCAACACGGATCACGATGCGGTCGTTAGGGGGAAGGACGTCGGCGTCAAAACGGAAGAAGCCCTCGATCCAGGTGAAGAGCCGATAGAGGATGTCCAGCACGTAGCTCCGAAGGCTGGACAGGATTTCCTGTTGGGTGAGGTAGCCGGCGTTAATCAGCAGCAGCCCCAACTCTTTGTCGCTCTTCCCACCGGCGTTGGCCTTGATCACCTGCGCCTGGCGCGCGGAGAGCTTGCCCTCGCGCTTGAGGATTCCCACCAGGGTCCCATCTTCATTGCCGATTTGTGCGTAGATCAGCTTGCCGTCGCGGAAAGAGACCCAGGCCGTTTCGGTCGGTCCCTCAACCGTCAGGGTACCGGTCTTGTGAGCCAGGTTGATGAGGTTCAGAAGCTGAGTGACTGTGAAGTCGCGCAGGTTCCCCTTAAGCGCCATGGGGCCTTTTCTCGCCAAACGGATTGGTTGCGGGATTATAACCCGCCGTCAAGAGCCGACGCAATTGACCACCTTTACAGTTAGATTACAGTTTTGCTCGGCGGCCCGCTGGGACAGCCAGGGGCGGGCACAAGCCCAGAGATGCAAGTTGCACGCCGGAAAATCAGGGCCGCCACCCGCCCCCGAGCAAGTACACGTGTTGAACCGTGACGAAGGCAGACGCGTCGATCCCCAGAATGGTCAACTTGGCGGAGGGGACAGTCTTGCGGGGGACCGTGCATAAGATCACGCCGACCGTCCCGTCGAGGCCCTGTCCCGGGAGTTCGGTGACTCCCCAGCCGCGCCCCCGCAGAGCGTCTACCACGGCCTGGCCCTTGGCGGCACTGATGACGCGCAGGACGCTGTGGCCACGCGCCATCCGGCCTTCCAGAGTGATTCCCAGGACCTGGCCGGTGGCATAGCCGGCGGCGTAGGCAGCCAGGTTAACAGGTTGGGTCAGAGACTGCAGCACGCCTGCGATGGCGGTGATGAACAAAAAGGATTGGATGAAGCCCAGGATCCAAGCCAGGCGGCGCTCACCCTGAACCGTTACCAGCGTGCGTACGGTCGATAGAGTCTGGTCCAGGGCACGCAATCCGAAGATGACCCAAGGGACGGCGGCGGGCGGAAGCCCCAGCCAGCCGGCGGCCGGGGCCTGACTCATCCCGGGGAGGCCAACCGAGAGGAGCATATCAAACAGATGGCCGACCATCGACTGCATGGGGAATATCCCGCGCTACGCTCGCCAGAAGCCGCGATGAAGGGGGCGTACTTCCTGAACGGTGATGAAGGCGTTGGGGTCAATCTTATTGACCTGAAGCTGGACACGGCGGATGTCCCGTCGGCGGACACTGCAGTTAATGACAGCCACCGTGCCATCGCGGCCCCGGCCCGAGAGTTCCGTGGCAGCGTATCCAGCGTTGCGTATCGCCTCGGCGATGGCCGGACCGCGGCCCGAGCTGATGATTCTCAGGTGGCCGTGGCCGATAGCCAGTCTCTCTTCGATCACCATGCCAACCACGTTGCCGGTGGCGAAGCCGGCGGCGTAGCCAAAAACATTCCACAAGTTGCCCAAGTTGCTGAGAACCGTCGTGATCGCCACCACCCAGATGAGGGATTGGAAGAATCCCAAGACCCAGGCGAGAGGCCGCCGACCGCGGACCACAAACAACACCCGGAGGGTGTCGAGCGACATGTCCGACACGCGCAGGAAGAAAATCAGAACCGGCATGACGTAGGCCGGAAGAAGGCTTAGATCGAGCATTGGGATTCTGAACTCTTTCGCCTTCCATGACCGGAGGGAGATAGATCTGCTGTGTGTACTCCTTCAGCATTCGGCGCATGCTGAATTCGGGGGAAATGGTGCGGATTGACTCTCGGACCCGCCGCAGCCACTCGCCGGGCAGCCCATCTGCCGACCGTTCGACGTAGTAGAGCGGGATGATCTCGTTCTCCAGCACGCGGTAGAGATCATCGGCGTCAGCCGCGTCCTGAGCCTCTGGGTCTTCGTATTCTTCACCCTCGCCGATCGCCCATCCGTTGAGCCCGTTGTAGGCCTCCGGCCACCAGCCGTCCAAGATGGAAAAGTTGAGGGCGCCGTTCATGGCCGCCTTTTGGCCCGATGTGCCCGAGGCTTCGTTGGGTCGGCGGGGTGTGTTGAGCCAGACATCGACGCCCTGCAGCAAGTAGCGGGCCAGGTTCATATCGTAGTCCTCAAGGAAAACCAGGCGCCCGCCATTCTCGGCCCGCTTCACCTCCTGGTACACAGCCTGAATCAATTGTTTGCCGGGCTCATCGGCTGGGTGGGCCTTGCCGGCAAATATGATCTGCACCGGCCGATCTGCGTGATTGACCAGAGCCAGCAGCCGCTCCGGATCCCTTAGAATCAGATCGGCGCGCTTGTATGTAGCGAAGCGGCGGGCGAAACCGATCGTCAGCGCGTAGGGGTCCAGCAGGACCCCGCTGGCTACGACCTGCACCGGATGTATGCGCCCTTCCAGCCAGTCCCGGCGAACTCTTTCGCGCGTGTAGGCCACCAACTTGCGCTTGAGATGGCGGCGGGCATCCCAGAGCTCGCGGTCGGGGATCTGTTCAACCTGAGCCCAAGTTTCGGGCAGATCGACCCGCTCGCTCCAGCCTTCCTCGAAATACTGATCGTAGAGCTGTCGCATCCGGCGGGCCAACCATGTTCCGGTGTGAACGCCGTTGGTAATGTGGCCGATGGGCACGTCTTCCGTATCGCGCCCCGGCCAGAGAGTCGACCACATTTCACGCGCCACCTTGCCGTGCAATCTTGAAACCCCGTTGGCACGTCCGGTGGTGTGCAGTGCAAGCGTGGTCAAACCGAATGTTTCATCCCGGGCTGTGTCGCGCCATCCGAGTCGGAAGAAAGACTCCCGATCCAGCCCGAGTTCATCCGTCAGCTCGGAGAAATACTTGTCGATCAGTTCGTGTGGAAAGCGGTCGTGGCCGGCAGGCACCGGGGTATGGGTGGTGAATGCGGTCTGCTGGCGGATGGCAGCTTTGGCTTCTTCAAATGTGCTCCCGGCAGAGATGCGCTCGCGAATGAGCTCCAGCAGAAGGAAGGCGGAATGCCCCTCGTTCATGTGCCAGGTGCTGGGGTTGTAGCCCAGCGAGCGCAAGGCGCGCACGCCGCCGATGCCGAGCAGGATTTCCTGTGCCAGGCGCATTTCGAGATCGCTTGTGTACAACCGTGCCGTCAGGCGGCGGTCGTCGGGGCGGTTGCGCTCGACGTCAGAGTCCAGCATGTACAGCGAAACACGTCCGACTTGGATCCGCCACAGGCGCGCATGAACAGTGCGATTGGCGAGTTCGACGCTTACCAGAAGCGGATCATTGTCTTGATCGACGACAGGGAAGACGGGCAAATCCGGAAATGACAGCTTGGTGTAGGTCGCCTCCTGCCAGCCGTCCTCCATAATACGCTGCTTGAAGTATCCCTCGGTGTAAAGGAAGCCTACGGCAACCAACGGCAAGCCCAGGTCACTGGCCTCCTTGAGGTGATCGCCGGAAAGAATTCCCAGGCCGCCGGCATAGATGGGCAATGATTCGTGCAGTCCGAATTCGGTGGAAAAGTAAGCAATGGGCCGATTGACCTGGTCCGCATGATGCCGGCTGAACCAGGTTTCGTCCCCGCCGGCCATGTAGTCGTCGAATGACTGCATGACCTGATCGTAGATGTCGAGGTAGTAGCGATCCTGGGTCGCAGCTTCGTAGCGATCGCGCGCAACTTGACGCAGGAATTGCACCGGATTGTGCCCGGCAGTTTCCCATTTCTGAGGATCGATCAACTGGAACAACTTGCCCGCCTCAGGATGCCAGGTCCACCATAGGTTGTAGGCGAGGTCGGAGAGGCGCCGCAGACGGTAGGGAAGGTCGAAATGATTCGGCGGCTCTTTATGCAGGACGTTGGAAGAAATCATAGGCAACCGTTTTTGCTCGGGGATCCGTAGGTGTGAGTAGGGGAACGTTGGCTATCTTACCACGCCCGGCCGGGGGCACAACCACCCACCGGAGTCGACAATCTGAGCGGGCGCGCCGGACACGCGCCAAGTCTTCGGTGGTGGGCATTCCAGATGGAGATTGGGTCAGTGCTTAGGGCGAGACGCCAGCAAATAAATCTCGCTCCTTGGTCTCGCGGGTGACCGGTGGGTAAGCCCGCATGTAGAGTTCGCTGCGGTCGAACAAGCTCATCAGAGTGCCAACCACGTGGTTTCCCCCTCCAGACGGTCCTTGCTGGCTGTGATGACAGGCGGAGGCCTTGGCTTTCACAGACTTGACCTGCCGGATGTTGATCCGGGCGTGGACGGGAAAATCGTCTTCGGCTAACTCGGTCAAGTCAATATCCTCGTTGACACCGAAATGATGGGGGTCGCGACCCAACAGCGGCAGCAGCCTGACCGCCAGGCGCAGCATGGTCCGCGGGAAGGTGTGGTAGTAGAGCTTCTGCGGCTGGAAAGGTTCTCCCAGATCAGGGTAGCGAAGTGGATCGGAGGCAGCGTGAAAGGCCTCCAGCGTTGCTTTGTGGACCATGATGTGGTCCGGATGATGGTACCCGCCCACAGGGTCGAAGGTGATCACGACCTGAGGACGGATTTGACGGATGTGCTGGGTGACCTTGGCGACCACCTCGTCCAAAGGCGCCGCCGCCAGCGCGCCTGCGTGCCGGTTGTCTTCGGAGCCGGGCATCCCAGAGTCCCGATAGCCGAGGTAGTGAAGCTGCTTGATCCCCAGGATCTGGACGGCGCAAGCCAATTCAGCCTGCCGCAGCTGGCTGATGTCTTCGTAGCCAGCCAGATCCTCGGGCTTGACCGTGCCCACTTCGCCCCGGGTGGCGCAGATGAGATGCACGTCAACACCACGAGCTGCATAAAGGGCCAGCGTGCCGCCCGGGCCGAAGCTCTCGTCATCGGGATGGGCCAGCACAGCCAGCAGGCGTTCTGGGGATTCAACTGATGTTCCCACAGGCTAGATGATCTCCTTAGATGGTCCGGTCACTCATGTAATGGTACCGCTTGGAAGGAGGTGGGATGGGGAGAATATCGAAGCGGCGGGCTCAAGGTTCCGTCGGCGGGCGATCAAGCTCTTCCTCGGTCCGCGTTTGCCCTTTGCCGTTGCCCTTGGCCAGGTACTGGGCGTCATCAGCCCGGCTCAGGATGGCTTCACTGTCGTCACCTTCGTGCATCTGGCTGACGCCTGCGCAGAAATCCAGCGCGCTGAGGGTGGGTTGCATATTGCCGCTGAAGGCACTCAACGCGCGGCGCAGCTTGTCGGTGGCGTTGGATGCGCCCGCCAGGGTTGTCTCAGGCATCAGAACGGCGAATTCGTCGCCCCCGATGCGGGCCATCTGATCGGTAGACCGGAGAACAGATCGCATGGCTGTGGCGGCGCCTTTGAGCACCTCGTCGCCAAACAGGTGGCCGTGACGGTCGTTGACCGCCTTGAAACCGTCCAGGTCGATGTAGACCAGACTCAAGGGACGGCGGTAGCGTTGGGCCCGTTCAACCTCACGCTCGAGCTGATCCAGCAGAAACCGGCGATTGGCAAGCCCGGTGAGAGGATCGGTGTTGGCCAGTACCGCCAGGCGCTCGGCCTGATCGTGCAGGCGAAGAATGGTCCGTTCGACCTGTCCGGAATACGAGTGAAGGATGGCGGCGGTCGAGAAAGCGACGACACCCAACGTGACCAGAAAGAAGAACCCCCCGGCGACATCAAGGAACGCCATCTGACTGCCGATCAGGAGCCGTGCGTACCACCAGCCGGCACCGCCTGTGACAAGCGCCATGGCGGCAAACAAGAAAGCTGCCTCGCCGCCGATGGTAGCACCTGCGACCAAAGTGGCGAGCACCAGCACCGGGCTGTAGAGATAGACACCCTCGGGAAACATCAGCATGCTGGCGGCGCCGGTAAGGTAGACCGAGGCGGCCAACACATAGCCGACCGCCAGGACCCAGCCGCGGCGGAGTAAGACGGCGGCCGCGATGCCCGAAGGTGCAAGCAAACCGATGACGATCATGTCGAGGCGAAGGTCGTAGCTGGCGATGCCGGGCGAGGCCAGGTGGAGTGGGACGCTTGTCGCCAGCCAGGCGCCAAGCAATATGAAAAAGCCCACCAGGATGCGGGTTGTCAGGCGGGCACGGTAGGCCCTCTGTTCAAATTCCAGTCGCGGTGCGAACGCCGATCGGAGGCGGCGGAACATGGACGGAAGCGGTTCCCCTCTGATTAGTCTGTGGGCTGATCCTCGAGACCGGGAGTGCCCATGATATTGTAGCCCGCATCGACAAACACGACCTCGCCTGTGACCGCACTCGAGAGATCGGACGCGAGCCAGACTGCGGCGCCGCCCACGTCCTCGATGCCGATGTTGCGGCGCAGGGGGGCCAGATCAGCAAAATGCCGGTACATACGTTTGAAGCCGCTGACGCCGGCAGCGGACAGCGTTCGGACGGGTCCCGCCGAGATGGCATTGACGCGGACGTTGAGCGGGCCCAAGTCAGCCGCCAGATAGCGCGTCGTCGCCTCCAGCGCGGCTTTGGCCACCCCCATCACGTTGTAGTTGGGGGACACCTTTTCCGAGCCATAGTAGGTCATGGTCATCATCGACCCGCCATCTTCCATGAGCGGAAGGGCGTGGCGCGCCAGCGCACAGAATGAGAACACACTGATGTCCATTGCTCGATGGAAGCCCGCCCGGCTGGTGTCCACGAAGCGCCCCATCAAGTCTTCCCGTTCGGCAAATGCGACCGCGTGCACCAGAATATCGATCTTGCCTAGCGCTTTCTTGGCCTTTTCGAAGACGGCTTTGATTTCGTCGTCGCTGGTGACGTCACATTTCTCGATGAAGTCCGAGCCGACGGATTCGGCCAGCGGCCGGACGCGACGCTCAAGGGAATCCACGGCGTAGGAAAAGGCCAACTTGGCTCCCTGGTCGTGCATGGCCTTGGAAATCCCCCAGGCGATGGAATGGTCGTTGGCCACCCCGAAAACCAGGGCGGTCTTGCCTTCGAGAAGTGTCATGCTCCGCTCTCTTTCTCTACAATGTCGGTCAGGTGTTTCGGGTTGACCCTGAAACGCCAGGGCTGGCTGAGCCAAGGCTCAGGCACATGGTTTAACCCCACTCGGGGCCCAATCGTCACGGCTCGATCGGCAATCTCGACCCCGGAGGTCAGATAGAGTTCGGCATCTGGGACGCACAGATCGTGGCCGTCCAGAGTTCCGTCGATGGCCAGGGCCTGGCAAAGCTTTGCCGGGCCGTCGGTGAGTTGAGCGTCGGGGCGGTTCCGACGCCGGCGGATGGTTTCCAGGCCCTCGTCAGGCAGCATGCCGCGCACCAACACCGCCCCAGGCCGGCCATCCACCTCGGTTACCAGGTTCAGCATCCAATGCATTCCGTAGGTGAAGTAGACGTAAGCGTGTCCTGGTTCGCCCCACATGGCTGCGTTGCGATCCGTTCGCCCATGGCGGGCATGGCTGGCCAAATCTTCTGGCCCAATATACGCCTCCGCTTCCGTGATCCAACCGGATATTCGCGATGGGCCACGTTCCAATCGGACCAACTTCGTGCCAAGCACCTGGCGGGCGACGTCGATGGCGCTTCGGGCGAAGAAATCCCGGCTCAGGCGCGGTTCCCCAGCCTGGGCCGTGGCTTGCGGATGAGACTGATGGGGCAAGGCGCTCTCAATCCCCCCCGGGTTGATTTCGAGCTTCGGGTTTCCGGCCGTGCAGGGTGGCGGTCAGCGGACCGCCAGAGGTTGAAACCGATCATCCTCAGCGATCATACGTTTCAAGCCTTCGCGCAAGTCGAAATGGGGCTGGTAGCCGAGCTTCTGGTGCGCCAGGTGGATATCTGCACACATGCGCGATGGGCCTGGGTCTTGATCTTCCTTGGGCATCCAGTCCGTTTTGACGTTCATTGTTTCCATCACCGCCTGCGCCAGGTCCTTGATGCTGGTCTCCTTGCCGCTGCCGATGTTGATCACCAGGCGATCGATGTCCGGAGCGGTAGCGGCTGCCACCAGGGCTTCTACCGCATCGTTGATGAAAACGAAATCGCGGGTCTGCTCGCCTTGGCCATGGATCACGAGTGTGCCCCTCTGCGAGGCCTGGCGCAGGAAATGTGGGATCACCGGCGGATGGGCGGCTGGCAGCGGTTGATGCGGACCGAAAGCGTTGAACACCCGCAGCGAGGCGGTCTCGATACCCCACAGCGATCCAATCGTGCGGACGTAGTGCTCGGCGGCCAGTTTCGATACTGCGTACGGCGAATGGGGATCAGGCGGCGTGGATTCGGTGAGCGGCTGCGTCGCCTGGTCGCCGTAGACGGCACCCGAAGATGTCAGAACGACGCGTTTGACGCCCACGTCGCGCATGGCTTCCATCACGCTGACGGTGCCGCCGACGTTGATGATGTTGTACTCGCGGGGGTAAAGGACCGATTCGGGAACCGAAACCTTGGCCGCCAGATGATAGACGCAGTCGACATCCTGGAGCAGAGTCCACAGCTTGGGCCGGTCGGTGACGTCGCCGCGTGTAAAAAGCACATCCGGGCCGAGACGGTCTTTGTCCCCGGCCGATAGGTCGTCCAATCCCCTGACTTGGTGGCCTTCGCGGGCCAATCGATTGGCTAGGGCGGAGCCGAGAAAACCTGCGGCTCCAGTGACGAGGAAATTCATAGGTCCCTTATCGTGTGAGGCCTGCGGATTATAGCATAGGGCCCTCCTGGGCCGGAGCCGCTGCCGACTCTGGTATCATGCCTGAATGTCCTTTTGGGACGATGTCACGCACTTCATGCGGCGTGCGGCCCTGCTGATGGTCCTTACCGGGATCGTGACCGCTTCGGCGGTTCCGCTCCGCTCCACCGACTCCAAAGTCCGCCAATTCACCCGCAACCTCGAATTCGATTTCGGTCAATGGACGCTTGACGCTGTGTTGGGCGAGTTGGGTCAGACCAGCCTGGGTGCTTCCGTCTATCTGAGCGATGCCCGAAGGGCCCAGCTGGTGCGGGACTACCTGCATCTGGTGGATCAGATTCACGCGATCCAAACCGATCTGGCGGACATCTATGGCGACCCCAGCATCTCGGATCCCCAGGCAGCAGCCGCGCCCAAACGGGCAGAACTGGCGGCGCTGCAGGCCAAGCGGGACAAGATCGAGCCGGTGGCCGAGTCGATTTTGCAGGAGCAGGTGGCGGTGATCTTAGACCGGATGGGGCTGGGCCAAATTGGATCTCCATTTCCCCCGGTGGCATTTCATTTCTCCACCCTGCCCAAAGCGCTGATCGTCTCGCCGCGGAATGAAATCCGGCAGGAGGTCAACATCGAGTTGGTCCCCGATGTCAGCCTGGCGCAAGAGATCGACGTGGAGAACAATGTTGAAACGGCCCTGGACGTCTCGGCGCTGGTGGTGCCTATCGGAGGCATAGGCACCTATCCGACGATGGTGCAGGACAGCACCAGCCTGAGTTGGGTGCTGGAAGTGGTGGCGCATGAATGGACCCACAACTATCTGGATATCAGACCCTTGGGGATCAACTACGACACCAACCAATCCCTGCGAACGATGAACGAGACGACGGCGTCCTTGATGGGCAAAGAGGTCAGCCGCCTGGCTCTGGAGGCGTTCTATCCGGACTTGGTCCCGCCCCCGGCTCCCCCGGCAGCCTCCCCCACCCCGCCTGCCCCGACTGAGCCCCCGGCCTTCGATTTTCGGAAGGAAATGCGCACCACACGTGTTCATGTGGACGCGCTGCTGGCTCAAGGGAAGATCGATCAGGCCGAGGCGTACATGGAAGCTCGGCGCCAGATCTTCTGGGACCACGGCTACCATATTCGAAAACTCAACCAGGCCTACTTCGCCTTCTACGGTTCATACGCCGACCAGCCGGGTGGCGCAGCTGGCGATGATCCCGTGGGCGCCGCCGTGCGGGCGCTTTGGAAGCAATCAAGCTCCCCAGCAGCCTTCCTGCGGTCGATGGCGTGGTTGACGAGCTACGATCAACTGCGGGCCAAGGTGGGGGACGCGCCTACCAATCCGTGAGGATCCCGGCCAGGATGGCGCCCCTGGGCGCCAGGCTGTCCAGGTCGAGGCTTTCGACCAGCGTGTGAGCATCCCACCCGACTGGGCCCAGGCCGTCCATCACGGGCACACCCAACGGCGCTACGAAGTTGGCGTCTGAGCCCCCACCGGTCCCACCCTCGGTCAGCGCAATACCAAGCTCGGAAGCGATCTCCTTCACCCGCTCGTAGGTTTGACCCATCAGCTCCGTTCGCGCCATGGGTGGGCGATTCCAGCCCCCCTCGATGGCCAGATGGGCTCCGGCAGAGACGGGTTCGAGGCTGCGAAGCGCGGTGTCGATCCAGGTCTGCTGCTCAGCCGTCATCACCCTGACGTCAATCGCCAACTCGCATGTCTCAGGCACGACGTTGGCGGCCGTGCCACCCGATATCAGGGTGGGTGTGACGGTCGCTCCGGTGCCCGGGGGCTGCCAGGCGTCGATCGCCCGAATTTGGCGCGCCATCTCGACCACGGCGTTGATCCCCTTTTCAGGCTCAACGCCAGCGTGAGCGGGCCTGCCCGTCACCCGGAGGCGAAAATCGCCGATCCCTTTGCGCCAGGTCTTGACCGATCCGTCCGCCATGCCAGGTTCCAGGCACAGCACCAGGTCATGCTGCGAGGCCAGTGACTCGATCAGGGGCCGCGAGGTGCGGCTGCCGGTTTCTTCGTCGGAGGTGCAAAGGAGAGAGATGCGCCGTTCGGGCAGGGCCTCGACTTCGGCAAGCGCCTCGATGGCCGTCAGTGCAAGGGCCAGTCCGCCTTTCATGTCCATCACCCCGGGTCCGTACAGCCGGCGACCCTCCGTTCGCCACGGAAATCCCGCCAATGTGCCGAGCGGATGCACCGTGTCGAGGTGGCACATCAAGAGCATGCCCCCTGGTCCGTCGCCCCATCGCCCGACCCAGTGGTCTCCGGCGACCTCCTGCCGATGGCGCTCGACTTCGGCGCCGCGCTCTGCCATCAAGGCCGCCGCCAGTTCGCCTACCTGGTCAACCCCCGCCTTGTCCCCGGTGGGAGATTCAATCTCGACCAGCGCCTGGAGCACCTCCAGCAAACGCGGAATCCGGAGCGAAAAGGCGTCGACTGTCAGGACAGGCATCCTTGATTCACCTCCAAGTGATTGTGAAACTTTTCATAATCCAAGCCATCCAACTGGGTCACGGGCCGGGACACATATCCGAGGGCTCGTAGGTCGGGTTGGCATACCCAAAGTAGAGCGGATCCAAAATGGTCTGACTGTGGGCCGAGGCGTAGGAAATGGCGTCTCGGCAGGCGGTGGCGACATCGGCTCCGTTCTGGTGACTTTGCCAGAGACCGGCGCCCATCTCCGCATAGCTGTGGCCCGTGGCGCCCTGAGGGTAGATTGATTGAAGCTGATCGAAGGCTTTCTGCGCCAGGTCACTTTGCCCCGATTTCAAGTAAACGACGACCAGCCGGAATTGCGCGAACGCTGACAGGTTGGCGCGCTCCGTCTCTGGATCCACCCATTCCCGAAGGTTGTTGTCATGGATGACGCGTGTATAAAGCTGGGCAGCCGTCGAGAAATCCCCTTGAGATGAGGCCTGCTGCGCGTCGGTGAGGACATGGATGCGGTACTGGGCCGGACGTTCGACCTCGCCGCTCACGGCGAAGGTCTGCGCCGATGGGTCCCAGGCCCAGTACCGGGTGCGTTGGCGGTAGGGCCCGGCGCCGACGGATCCGATGCCCGTCCCGGTGACGGCGATTCTCGGCAGCCCGCCCTGATTCCCTGGTTCGATTTGGATGTCGGGGTAGGGCAGGTCATCGCTCTTCCCCCTGAGCCGCACCTGGGCTTGCCCGTCCAGCCAGGTCAGAACCTGAATCTGGGTGAAACAGGTGCTGGCGCCGCAGCTGGGCAACCCAAAGAGCAAGTCATCCGCGCCATTTCCATTGAGATCCTGAGCGGCTAGCAGTTCGGGAGCGCTGTGCTCAGGTGCTCCGCCCAAGCTGAAGACAAGCTGATAGCCGCTTCCGGTGCAGTTGAACACATACAGCGGCCCGGGGGGCTGGATGCGCTCCAGGTTGGGGTCCGTCAGGGCCACGGCCACGTCGAGCCAGCCGTCGTCGTTCAGGTCCAAACTCATGGCGGCCGGGCCATCCATCGGCCCGAGATTCTTGTCCTGGATGATGCTGTCCAGCCCCTCAGCCGTACCGCCGGAGTTGAGATAGGCGGTCAGCTCCTGCGGAATCTTGTTTGAGTCCGCCAGGCTTGGGGCCAGCTGACTGTTGCCGGGCGTGGGGCATGCGACCGCCGGGCCGGTGCGGGGAGTGGCCGTCGGCGGGGATGGGGTGTCGGTGACGACGCTGGCTGCGGTGGCAGCGATGGAGGTGGAGGTGGCGAAAACCGGCCCCAGCAAATCAACCGGGGTGGCGGTGGGCGCAGGCAGGCTGAAGCGGCATGCCAATCCCGCCAGCGTCAATGCGATGGTCAGCCCGATTAGACGATGTCGTCCTGACAACATGACTTCACTCTCTCCTCACCTGGTCGCAGCTCCCGCCAGGTTCGCACGTCTCTGTGGCGCATTTTACGTCATCCTGAGATGCCGTATACTGGCCGGCAATGAGTTTCAGCTACCTGCCTGGCAACCCGGCTCAGCTTGAGGGGCCATTATCGCGGTTCCTGCCTCCGATGGAGGCGGGCGTCGTGTCGGGTTTGTTGGCGTCCCACGATCCGGATTCCGCCCTCGTTCTGGATCCCTTTGGCACGTCACCCCATCTGGCGAAGGAGGCCGCCGAAGCCGGTTTCGCGGTATTGGTGGCGGTCAACAATCCCATCGTTCGCCATTTCCTAACCCAGCTGCTTCAACCGCCCGACCCGGCCGATCTGCAGGCGGCGTTGGCTGACTTGGCCCAGCTGCCCAAGAATGGATCGCGCCTGGAGTCCTTCCTGCTGGATTTGTATGCCACGACCTGCAATCAATGTGGGAGATCCGTGGCCGCAGATTACTTCATATGGGATGAAGAGCTTCGCGAACCGTACCTCAAAGGGTATGCCTGCCCCCACTGCAGCCATGCCGGCGAAGAGCAAACAAATGACGACGATCGCCGCACGGCCAGATCCTATGAGCGGCGCGATCTCTCCTGGGCCCAGGCATTGGAGAGCGTGGCGCCGGCCGGGGATCCAGATCGGGGACACGCGGAGGCGGCTTTGGCCGTCTACCCTGGCCGCGCGCGGTACGCGCTGGTGACCCTCATCAACAAGGTGTCCCAGCTTCCGGCCGAAGATCGCTCGGCTTCGGCGCTCGACTCGCTGCTGATCGCGGCGTTCGACGCCTCCGACAGCATGTGGGCGTATCCCGAGGGCCGGGCGCGCCCCAAGCAGTTGACGGCCTCGCCCCGTTTTCGTGAGATCAATGTCTGGCGGGCGCTCGAGCGCGCCGTCACCGCGTGGAGCTCGTCTCAGAGCGCTGTGCCGCTCCTGGTCTGGCCGGGCTCGGGGCTTCCAAAGCCTGGGGAAGTGGCCTTGTTTTCCGGGCCGGTCAAGACGCTGTCCGAGACCTTGCCGGCCAACCTGACGGCCATCGTGCTGACTTCTCCGCCTCGCCCCAATCAGGCGTTCTGGACCCTGTCGGCGCTCTGGGCAGGCTGGCTTTGGGGGCGGGAGGCCGCTCAACCGATCAAAGCCGCGTTGCGCCGCCGCCGCTACGACTGGGCCTGGCATGCCGGCGCCCTCCAGCTGGCCGCCCACAACTTGGTGAACGTGCTGTCAGCGGAAACACCCTGGCTCGGTGTCGTGCCCGAGGCGGAACCGGGATTTGTGGCAGCCGTCGTTTCCGGCTTTGATGCGTCTGAGCTGGGGCTGGAAGGGTGGGCTATCCGCGCGGATGATGCGCAAGCCCAGCTGCGCTGGAGGCGGCGCAAGATCCGTCCACGCAGTGGGCCGATGGATCTGACGCAGATGGCGGCTGATATCGTGGAAACTACCCTGACAGGTCGTGCCGAGCCCACACGCTATCTCATCCTTCACGCGGCCGTCGCGGCGGATTGGGCCGGTCGAGGCGTCTTCCGCGCCCTTTGGGAGGCAGAAGGCGGTCAGCCGGTGGCCAGCCTTAACCTGGCATTGGAGACTGCCCTCGGGAGCAGATCACGAGTTGTGCGCCTGGACCAGCGGCAGGAGATTGAGACCGGGCAGTTTTGGCTCACCCATCCCGAGACGAGCAAGCCCCCCTTGGCTGATCAGGTTGAACAGACAATCCTGGAAGCGCTGCGCAGAGCGCCCGGCCGCGAGTTCCTTGATTTCGACCGTGAAGTGTGTGTGCGCCATCCAGATTTGGGGACACCCGATCGAGGCTTGGTCCAAGCGTGCTTGGAGTCATACGGGGTGCGCGATGAGGCCGGGCTGTGGACTCTACGGCCGGAGGATGGGTTCGAGTCGCGAGCCAGCGATGCTCGGATGATCCGCGGCCAGCTGCAGGATATCGGCCACGGGCTGAGCTACCGTGTCGATGGAGATCACCGTCTGGTCTGGCGGGAAGAGTCGGGCGAGGTTGTGTTTACATTTGTGATCTTGGAGACGGCGGCCGTGCAAACCGCGCTGGAGGCTCTCGGCGAGGGCCTGACGCTCGTTATCCCTGGCGGCCGGGCGGCGCTCTTGGCCGAGAAGGCCCGTCGAGACCCCCGCCTGGCGGAGCGCTTGCGATCCGGTCTGCGAATCCTCAAATACCGCCATATCCGCCGCCTGGCAGGGGAAACCACCCTGACGCGTGGCAACCTGATCGAACGCATGGGAGTCGATCCCCCCGAGAACGAGGACCCCCAGCTGCCGCTGCTTTGAGCGAAAGGAACCGAGAAAGCCACCTCTCGTCCGGGCAGACCAATCGGCGATCGGTCTTTACGGCGTTGGAGTCGGCGTTGCGCTGGGGAGGGAGGTCGCCGTGGCGGATGGCGTGGCCGTTGCCGGGACCGGAGTGTTGGAAGGCGTCGGTGTAAACGTCGGAGTAGCTGTCATCGTGGGCGTGGGCGTGGGGGTCGGCGTGGGCGTGGGCAGCTTGACGTTGAGGTGGATCCGAACCGTGGCGCTGCCCCCGCTCTTGCTGCGGACCGTGAGTGCCAACGTAATTGGCCCGTTGTCGATTCCCTTCATGTCCCATTCCAGCAGCTTGTCCGGTTTGTCGTGCTTTGATGTTCCCTTCCCGATGTCTGGATAGCTCTTCGGGTCGTTTCCCACGCCGTACTCGATGATCCAATCCTTGAAATCGCCGGTGGCCGAGGCGCGCCCGAAGATTTCGACCGGGCTGCTGCTGATGGTGCTGCCATCGGAGGGCGAGGTCAGTTCAACGATCGGACGCGGGCTGTCCTTGGTGCAGGAGTTCTTGGGGCACGAAGAAGACCGGCTTGTGCCCATCGGTGAAGTCGTACTTCTTGGCCCAAGCCTTGCCGGCGTCGTCGTCTTCGATCCACTTCTTGGCCCACTTGTCGGTGACATTCAAGCCCAGCTTCTTCACCGCAAAATCGGAACAATCCGGGGAGGCGAGCAGCTGCGAATAGCTGTCCACGTACACCTGCTTCCACAGGTCGTCTTCCTTGGGGAGCGGCGGCTGATCGTGGGCGAAGAACTCCAGCCGCTGGTCGGGACACCACTCCGAGGGCTCGGTGCCGGACACGGTGCAGATCGTCTTCTCAACGATGCCCGCGGGCCGAGTGAAGGGAGTCGGATTGCCGCCGGTGAGGTCCTGGATGGCGGCCTGCATCACCTTGTTCCAAATCGGCGCGGCCCCCGTCAGGCCAGAGGTGTGCACCATGGGGGTGTAGTCGGCATTGCCCACCCAAACCCCGATGGCGATATCCGGCGTAAAGCCCAAGGTCCAATTGTCCCGAAAATCGTTGGTGGTGCCGGTCTTGGCCGCTACTGGGAAGGGCAGATTGAGGTCGGAGTTGGGGCCAAAGGCAGGCGTTCTCGCCTGGTTGTCTGAAAGGATGGAGGTGATTAGGAAGGCGTGCTCGGGGCTGATCACCTGCTCCCCCGGATCGGGCTGGTGCTCGTAGACGGTGTTGCCTTCATGGTCAACGATCTTGGTGATGGAAACCGGGGGCACGCGCACGCCTTGATTGGCGAACACAGCGTAGGCTCCGGTCAGCTGCAGCAGGGTGACATCGCCGCCGCCCAAGGTCAGGGATAGTCCGTAGTCGTCCCGTGTGAAAGTGGTGATACCCATGCGCTTGGCGAAGTTGACCAAGCCATCCTGCTGCGGGGTGTTGGGATCATCGTAGATGCCGACAAAGTCGAGGGTCTTGACAGCCGGAATGTTGTAAGAGTTGGCCAATGCCGTGCGAGCCCTCACCGGACCGTGGAAACGTTCGTCATAGTTGACCGGCTTGTAGGGAGGGCGAGGGTCGTCCGGATTCCCGGAAGGGGGAAACTCCGATGGCACGTCCCAGATCAACGTGGCGGGGGTCCAGCCCTTCTCGAAGGCGGCGGTGTAGGTCAGGGGTTTGATGGACGATCCCGGCTGTCGCGGCTGGACGGCCATGTTGATCTGACCACTGATGGCAGCGTTGTTGAAGTCGGCTGATCCGACCATGGCCAGGATCTCGCCGGTTGACGGATCGAGCGCCACCAGGGCGCCATCCGTGGCCCGCTTGTCCGCCAGGGCATCAATCTGATCCTTGACGATTTGCTGAGCTTGGTCCTGAAGCTGAGGGTCGAGAGTCGTGTAGACGGTGAAACCCGATCGGTAGATCGTTTGCGGATCGTACAGATCCTCCAGCTGACTGCGGATGTAGTTGACCCAGTGTGGATACCGGATTTGGACAAAAGGCTGGTTGAAAGCGTAGTTGGTCATCTCGGCGGCCGCTGCCCCGGCTTCCTCCGGAGTCACACAGATCGGCTCCCGGCTGTTGCTGACGAAGATGCAGCCCTGCTCTTGACTGACGGAGAGCATCAGTGAAAGCACCTGCCGCTGGCGATTGAGCGTTGCATCCCGGTTGGTGAAGATGTCGTACACGGAGGGAGCCTGAACCAGACCGGCCAAGAAGGATGCCTGCGACAGCGTGAGTTTGTCAGCCGAGGTGTTGAAGTATGTCTCGGCCGCCGCCTCGACACCATAGGCCAGGTTGCCGTAGAAGTTCTGGTTGAGGTAGAGCTCGAGAATCTCGTCCTTGGTATAGCGCCGCGTGATTTCGGCGGCCAGCAGGATCTCACGGATCTTGCGGATGGCCGTCCTTTGGGACCGCTCCTCGGGCGTAAAGAGCAAGTTGCGTGCGATTTGCTGTGTGATGGTTGACGCGCCGGAGACCTGGCTGCCCTCGGACAAGTTCTGGTAGATCGCCCGCACGATGGCCCAGGGGTCGAAGCCCGGGTGGCTGTAGAAACCGGCGTCTTCCGTGGCGATCGTGGCCGCCACCATGTAGGGTGAGATTTTGTCCAGCTTGACATAGGTTCGGCGCCCGGCGTTGGGGTCGAGGATCTCATACAGCAGATCCCCTCTCCGATCCAGGATGCGAGTGGTCTCAAACTGAGCCGCTTTGGATTGCAGGTCATCGACCGTTGGAAGGGTGGCGGCCACGGCGTAGTACTCATAAACGCCGAAGGAAACCGCGGCGATCAGGATCGCCGTAAGGACAAACAGTCCCAAGATGGTCATGCGTAACACGAGGCCGCCGCAGCCTGAGAGCCCGCTCATCCTACCCGTTGGGCCATTGGCCTTGGGCGGGGGCATGTTGTATGCGGCCGGTGTGACCCGCGTGGCCCCCGTATCCCGCTCGGAGACGCGCTGAGGCAGGGCCGTCTCGCCGGACCCAGGCGGGGGCGGTGTCACACGCTGCGGCTTGTGCGGGCCGGTCGAGTCGGAGTCTTGGGAAGGTGGATTTTCTTCGGGAGGCGGTGCTGAGGCGGGCTCGGAGAGAGGCTCGGAATCGGACTCGGGTGCTTGGGCATCGAGTTCAGCTTCATCAAGGGACTCGGCAAACCATCCGCCGGTGAGATCTGGCGACCCTGTGGGGTGGCGGAAGGGGGAGAGCCGCTCTTGGTCGACCGGTTCTTCGGAGCCCGGCTTCAGGAGTCGGCGGAATCTGTGTGAAGGATCCTCAGATTCCGAAGGCGGTGTCTCCTGCCCCGAGTCCTCGGGGGTCTCGGGATCGTGTGTCTCGGTCATGGGCAGCGATTATAGCATGCGGCCGGGTGTCAGGCGTCGGGCTTGCTCTGCACCATCATGGTCCAGTGACCGCTCATCACCACCTCGTCATCCTGGTTCATCACCTGGACCTTCAGGGTCAGGCTTCCACCGCCCATTCGGGGAAGGGGTTTGGTGGATTCGATCTTGATGCTGACCTGGACAGTATCGCCGATATGCACCGGGCGGCTGAATTTCCAGTCGGAAATGTCCCGCCAGAGAAGGACGGTGCCTTCCATGATCCCCGATCGCACGGCGAGGCCGGAGGCGATCGACAGCACGAGCAAGCCATGAGCGACGCGCTGGCCGAACGCACCTTGGGCGGCGTAGACCGAGTCGGTGTGAATCGAGTTGTAGTCTCCGCTCAAGCCGGCGAAGCTGACGATATCGGCTTCGGTCACCGTGCGCGCCGCCGTCTCGAAATGCTGTCCTACGCTGAACTCTTCGAAGTACAGACCCCGGCGGACCATACCGTCGTCGCCCATGGCGTTTGCCTCCTGACAGGGCTCCAAGCTGGCGACATTCTAGCACGCCTTTGACCTTTGACGGCTGGGTTCGTACAATGCCAGCATGCCTCCTCCCCTTCCGGCCATGACCGGGTCGATGCCCATCATCCTGGCCGCCGATGCGCGGTTTGGCCCGACGGATTACGTGGACGATCAGATCTGGGAACTTCAGGTGTCCACCGGCGATCCCCCGGGCCTTTCGATTCAGACCACCTACGGTCTGCGGGCGAGAGGCATGAGTCTCTTCCCGGGCTTTGTCCGCGCTGGAACCAGCCTCACCGACCCGCGCGCCTTCGACGTGCCGCCGCAGCTGGAGGCTGTTCTTCCCAACTACGCCCGGGTGGCGCTGGCCCCTTGGCCAGAAGTTCATGTTGTTTCCGAGTACTGGGTCCCGGATTCGCATGTTCTGGCAGGACGTCTCCAGCTGGTCAACACCAGCGACCAGGTGCAGCTTTTCGGTTTCCGTTTGCACACGTTGTTGCGACCTGATCAGGGTTCGGAAATCATGCGCGAGCGCGTCTTGCGAGGCGTTTCGGTTCTGAGCGGAGTCTCTGGCGGCCTTTCGCCGGTCGTATTTCTCTCCGGCGGGGCCAGCGTCGATGCGGCGGCCCATCCTGGCCTCGGGCTTCGGCTTAGGCTTGAGCCTGGCGAAACGCGCCAACTGACCTGGGCGCACGCCGGTCTGAACGATCCCCTGGCCTCTTTCAATCAAGCGCGCTCGATGACAGAGCGAGCCTGGGACGCCGAAATTGCCCGCTTGGAGATGATGGATGCGCACCTGGTGGCAGTCGACTCGGGCAATCCTGATTGGGATCTGGTCTTCCGCCAGGCTCAGACCACGGCTTTGAGATCATTGGTGGGCCCTACTCGCTACCTTCCCTACCCATCGCCGGTGGCCTCCCGCCGCCCGGATCAGGGTTTTTCGAACACTGGGGATGGCCGGGATTACCCACCCCCTTGGGCCGGTCAAACAGCCGAGATGGCCCTGGCCGTGGTCCCATTGCTGGTTCACGCCGCGCCTCGCCTGGCGCAAGGCATACTTTGTGATTTTCTTCACAATCCGACCCCGGAGGGGAGTCTGGATTCGAGACCCGGGTTGAGCGGCCAGAAATCGGGCGCCATCTGCCCGCCGGTGCTGGCAGGGTTGGCCTTGAAAGTCTACCGTACCACCGAGGATATGGACTTTCTCAAATCAACCCGGCCGGGGTGGGTTGAGGCCCTGCGAGCGTGGTTTGAACCGAGCCATGACCGGGATGAGGACGGTTTTCCGGAATGGGACAACACGCCACATGCGATGGCCAATGACTCGCCCACCTTTGCGCGCTGGCATACCTGGGCACAGGGTCTGGATATTGCCATGGCCGAGACGCCTGATCTGGGCTCATATCTTCTGCGTGAGTGCCAGGCGCTGTTGGAGATCGGCCGCTTGGTCAATAGCCACGAGGACGACGAATGGTTGGAAGCCAAGGCTGGCTTTCTACAGGATCGGCTGGAGAGCGCCTGGTCGCCGGACCTGCACGCCTACCTCCCGGTTGATCGAGACAAGCACGTCTCACCCGCCGGCGCAGAAATCGTGCGAAAGCATGGTGCGTTTTCTCGCAAACTAAAGGGGCATTTCGAGCAACCTGTCCGCCTGATCTTCCGCTTCTTCGGGCCCGAATTTGAAGCCAAGAAGCTCAAGCTCCGCATCCACGGTCGAAGCCGGCGTGGACGAAGTCGGATTGAGCGGCTGAGCGGACGCCAGGTCCAGTGGTTTTGGGATTTCGGGACCGTGACCACGACCAAGACCTACGTTGAGATCACGCAGGTAGAGGTGCTTGGCTTGGGCGATGAGTTTGAAACCGAGGTCCGGGTGGCGGACTTCACGCGCCTGGACGCGACATCCATGTTGCCGCTGTGGGCTGGGGTCCCAAGCTCAGAGCGAGCGGACGAGATGATCCAACATGGGCTGGCCAACCCGGAGAGATTCTGGCGGCGATTTGGCGTCCCCCGATGTTCAGCAGACGATCCAGCCTATGAGCCGGACAGCCGCCTGGAGGCGTGTGGGGTGAGCGCGGTCCAAAATGCCATGCTGGCCGAGGGGCTGCTGAGGTACGGCCGGAGGGAACAGGCCGCCGAACTCTTTGAACGCTTGATGTCAGCCATATCGCTTTCGTTTTCTCAAGACAGGGTCTTTCGTTCCGTCTACCATCCGGACAACCCGGTCGGCGCCGGGGATCGGGAGGAGATCCTGGGATGTGCTCCCCTGCATCTCTTCTTGGAGTTGATTGGCATACGGCTGATCTCGCCCACGAAAGTGCACATTGAGGGAAGAAGCCCATTTCCTTCGCCCGTACGGCTTCGTTGGCGGGGCATGGAGATCACGCGACAAGGCGATCGCACGCAGATCACTTTCCCCAATGGACAGCAGGTGTCGGCTCAAGGGGAGGCTCCCAGTGTGGTCGAGCAGATGCTGGCTTAGAGAGGGCTGCTATCTGATGCTATAATCCCGGCGCCGGTGACGGACGGTGAATCGTTTGAACTCACCGAGGCCGGGCAGCACGGCAGGCTGCCGTGTGCCCCAGGGGAGGGGAGCCCCCACGGTCCAGCCACAGACATTGGGTGTCTGGTCGATTCGCCGGCCAATGAGGGGATCTTCGACGCATGGATGAACTGGTTCAGATCGAGCTGCTGGTCCTCGAGCTGCTGTTGATCGTCTCCGTAGTGGCGGTGGCAGTCCGTCATTTTCGGATTCCCTACACCGTAGCACTGGTCCTGGCTGGCCTGGCTCTTTCCCTGCGCTCTCCGCTCGGCATCGAACTGACGCCCGATCTGATCCTGTCACTCTTCATACCGCCTCTGGTCTTTGAGGCCGCTTTTCACATCAACCTGCGCAAGCTACGCGAGAATTTAGGCGCCATCATCTTGCTCGCTGTGCCCGGGGTGATCCTGACCATGCTCCTGGTGGGCGCCATCGTCTCCTGGGGCGTGGGCATCCCCATCCAGTTGGCGTTGGTCTTCGGCGCGTTGATCGCGGCCACCGACCCTGTGTCGGTGGTAGCCATCTTTCGCAAACTGGGCGCCCCGAAGCGCCTGGAAGTGATGCTCGAAGGCGAGAGCCTGTTCAATGACGGCACGGCGATTGTCATCTTCACCCTGGCGGTGGCCGCCTACCTCACAGGACAGTTCGACCTGTTTCAGGGGGCGGTGGATTTTGTAAGGGTGGCAGGAGGCGGGCTGCTCGTCGGACTGACTCTGGGTTGGCTGGCGTCACGTTTGATTGCCCAGATCGATGATCATCTGGTTGAGACCACACTCACGACGGTCCTGGCTTTTGGTTCCTTTCTGTTTGCCGAGCAGATACTGCATGTCAGCGGCGTGCTGGCGGTGGTGGCAGCCGGGTTGGTCAACGGCAACATTGGCCCGCAAGGGATGTCGCCCACCACGCGAATTGTGGTGCTGAATTTCTGGGAATATGTCGCTTTCCTGGCCAACTCGGCGGTCTTCCTGCTGATCGGACTGGACATCGAGCTTCCGGCGCTCCTGGCCGATCTGGGCAACATCCTTTGGGCCATCCTCGCCATCCTGGTGGCGCGGGCCATCACGATATACGGACTCTCCAGGCTGGGGAAGAGCATGCCTGGCGCCTGGCGGCATGTGTTGTATTGGGGAGGCCTGCGTGGAGCGATCGCCCTGGCGCTGGCCCTGAGCCTGTCGCCGCAGTTTGGAGCCGGCCGGCAAACGCTGCTCATGATGACTTTTGGTGTGGTGCTGTTCACCCTGCTGGTTCAGGGCTTGACGATGGGGGGTTTGATTAGACGGTTGGGTGTTGTTTCTGTGCCTGAGCAGCAGCGCGAATATGAACGACGCCACGCCCGAGCTCTGACGGCCCAAACAAGCTACGACCATATGGAGGCCATGCACCGTCAGGGGCTGATCTCAGGACACACCTGGGAGGTGCTTCAGCCGACACTCAAACGCCGCGGCCAGGCCTTGAAGGAGGCCGTTCTGGAAGTGCTCCACAACGTGCCTCAGCTCGAGATCGAGGAAATGCAGACGGCTCGCCGCGAGCTGCTTCGTTCTCAGCGGAGCACATTGGCCAACTTGCGCAGGGACGGCGTGGTCTCCGAAGAGATCTATTCCGACCTGGTCACCGAGATCGATCTGGCACTTGAGTTTGGCGTGGACATGTGGGCCCGCTATCTGATCGCTTCGGAGCACAAACCCAACATCACCCACCTCGTGAGTGCCGTCATCCAGGACGAAGACGCCGAGTCAGTGAGCAACGCGTTGGCCATGCGCGGAATCCCATCGACCCGTATCCAGAGCACGGGTGGCTTGCTCAACCGGACCAACCACGTGGTTCTTGTGGGCATACCAGACGGTCATCTGGAAGAGGTCGTTGAAGCGATCGAGGATGCCACGACGGCGAGAGTTGAATACCTGGAGCATCCGATGACTGAGCTGGGTGGGGCCATGGCTGGCTCGCGAGCCGTTGATATTCATGGGGCGACGGTGTTTGTCTTCGACGTCGACCGATACGAGGAAATCTAGCCGTGAAAATGATGATTGTCGTGCTGGCCGATGATGATGCTGATGCCGTGTTGAAGGCTTTGCTCGAGGCGGAATTCAGGGTGACCAGATTGGCTTCCACCGGCGGGTTCTTCCGTCGCGGCAATACCACACTCATGATCGGTACGGAGGACGAACGCGTCGACAGGGCCTTGGAAGTGATCCGTCATACGACCCAGGCACCGGGCGGAGAGGAAGGCCGCCGGGCCACGGTCTTCGTGCTGAATCTGGCGGATTTCAAACAGGTCTAGGTCCCCGTCTGTGTTTCATACCCCATGGTTGCTTCAAGCTTTCGCTGCGCGCCGGCAGGGTCTATGGATCTATTCGGCCAGGCGCCGATAGTGCTGATCGTGGTAGACGAGCGGCGCGGCCTGGCGGAGGATCTTGGCCTCGGTGGCCTGGCCCATGAAGACCGTGCTGGCTCCGGCCGAGTGAGTGGCTGCCAAGCTGCAGTCTACATAAGCCAGTGCGCCGTCGGGGATCGGGCAGCCGCTGGGCGTTGTGATCACAGGCAGGAACTCAAATCGGTCCTCGAACTCCCCCTGACGTCCGGCAAAGCGGTCGGCGATCTCGCGTTGATCCTCGGCCAAGATGGCGACGGCGAAGATCTCTGAACTCAGGATCATTTCGTGCGTGCGGGATGTGGTGTCGATGCACACCAGGACCAATGGCGGCGCCATGGCGACGGACGTGAACGAGCTGACCGTCATCCCGTGGCGATGGCCCTCGAGGTGAGATGTCACCAGTGTCACCCCCGAGGTCCAGGATCGCATTGTTTCCCTTAGATCTTCAGGTCGAAAGGTCATCCTGCGTCGTGTCCCTTTCCTTTGTCGTCCGAAGGTCCGGACCCGTTGAGCGCGTTCTCCCGATCGTCAAAAATGATATCTAAAATGGCTGGAGCAAATCCCGTCAAGTCGGTCAAGTGATCGGCGAAGCGGCGGCGCAGATCTTCGGGCCCAATCAAGAGTCCTGGCACCGGATTGAGGGTGTGACCGCGGGCGCTCAGATCTTCCATATTGCCATGGTCGGATGTGAGCACAATCAGATCCCGCCGATCGGCCCAGGCCTCCAGCAGTCCGGCGAGCACGCTGTCGAAAGACTCCATCAAGCGCACGGCCGCCTCGGCGTCCTGATGGTGGCCGGCGTAGTCGCTTGCCCAGTAATCGAACCAACTCAGGTCATAGGAGGCTGCCAACTCGGCCATCAGTTTCCCGGCGTCTTCGGCGGAGTAAACGGGTGCCGGGGGGAAGTTCGGCTGTGCAGCCCAGCCCGCTCCTGTGAAGTCGGCTGACAGGGCCCTTCCGGCCTGCAGGTCATCGGAAGTCATCAGTGGGATGCCAGCCGCGGTAAGCGCCTGGGGAATGGCTGAGTACAGGCGTCGGCCGGAGTCGACAGCCTGGAAATAGCCGGGTGGGTAGGCGTTCAGCAAGGCTGCCGATCCGCCGCGCGACTTGACCTGCATGAACACGTTGTCTTGGCGCAGGATGTCGGCGATGGCTGGGTTCGGTTTGGGACCGTAGTGCCCTCCGATTTCGTCTGGGACATTTCGTCCGGTGAGCAAGCTGGCTTGGCCGGATGCCGACTGAGGTGTCTTGGGTACCCCCATCTGTGCATCGATGGCGAGCAAGGTCGCATGGGGACCCCAGAACGGGGGCACTCCGGCAACCAAGCGCTGGCCCCGCAGCAGGTTCTCCAGGGTCGGCATCTTGGCCGCAACGAGCGGGTTGATCTGAGGATCGGGCTCACCCAGCCCGATGCCGTCCAGGAAAAGGAACAACACCCGGCTCATGCTGGTGGCCTCACCAGAGTCAGCCAGGCGGAGGACCGGCCGCGGAAGTCGCCCTTCTCAACAGATTTCACCTCACACATCGGCGAGAAGGTTGACACGACCTCATCAAACGATAACCAGCGTCCATCATTCTCCCCCTCGGGTCGGTAGAAGCTGTACACGAGCAGCGTGCCGCCTGGGCGCAGCCAGCGTTGGAGGTTTTCAGCGAACGCCGCGCGTTGTACACCCCGAAGCGCATGCGAACAGCCGAGGTCGAGGACCATCTCGAACGGTTCGGGAAAGGTCAGCTCCAGGGTGATATCCCCGCGTTGAACATGGGCCGAGAGCCCCCGACGGGCCAAGCGCATCCTGGCCTTCCAAACGGCGATCTGGCTGATATCGATCCCCCATGGTTCCCATCCGTGTTCAGCGAAGGTGGCCAGGTTGGTGCCCGTGCCACAGCCGACGTCCAGCGCACGGCCGGGGGGACGTCGGGCAAGAAGGGACTGGAGCTCAGGAGGGGAAACGCCGCTGTCCCATGGCGTGTTGCCCAAGATATAGCGAAGTTCCATTCGCCAGCGATTCATGCCATTCGATCGAGTCGGGAGCTGACCTCTTCGCCGTCCAACATACCCACGGTACGCCAGGTCTCGGCCCCCAGGGCGTCAAAGAGAATGAAGGTTGGGGTGAAGGTCATGCCAAAATGCTCTCCCAATTCGCGTCCAGAAGGGTCCTGGACGTTGACCCGGATGACTTTCAACCGATCAGATTCTTTTTCCTCGAGCCTGTCGACGGCAGGTTTGGCAGCTGCGCAGCCCATTCAATAGGCGCTCTGGAACTCCAAAAGAACCGGGTGTCCGTTCCCGATCAGGTCGAGAACCGGCTTGCTGTGAGTAAGGCTGCTAGCCCCAGCGCCCATCCGGTAGAACGAGAGTGCAAAGAGGATGACGACAACGGCAAGGACCAGAATCAGGCTGGCGAGGGGGAGCCCCAGCACGGCGGACAGAATGCCGGCCGCAACGACGCTCAGCACGCCGGTCAGCAAAAACGAATGTCGATTGATGAAAAGCATGACGATCCTCATTCCCGGCAGCCCAACCGATTGTAACATTCGGCACTCGGGAAGAGCGGTTTGCTTTGACAAGCGTCTGCCTGTGCCTTAGAATTCGCCCATCCAGTTCTCAATCCCATGGAGGACCCCTCGTCCGATGAAGGAATACGCCACCGATTCCATTCGCAATGTCGCCCTGGTGTCGCATGCGGGCGCTGGCAAGACCTCTCTGGCCGAGGCGATGCTCTTCGTCTCGGGTGCCGTCACCAGGATGGGCAAGGTCGAGGACGGTACGACCGTCTCCGATTTTGAAGATGAGGAGATTCGACGCAACCTCTCGCTTTCAACGGCAGTGATCCCGATCGAAACCCATGACTGCAAGCTGAATGTTTTGGACACGCCCGGCTACACCGATTTCGTCGGCGAGGTCATCTCGGCTTTGAAGGTGGCGGACACGGCCGTCGTCTTGGTGGATTCCGTGGCCGGTGTCGAGGTCGGCACCGAAATCGTTTGGGACTACTGCGACCAGTTTGGTCTCCCGAGGTTTTTGGTCATCAACAAGATGGACCGGGAAAACGCCAGCTTTCGGCGCACCATGGAGTCGATCCATGCCCTTTCCCCAGACTCCACCTTCATCCCGGTACAGGTCCCGTGGGGCGAAAAGCTCGATTTCAAGGGCGTGATCGATCTGATGGATATGCAGGCAAAAGCCGGCAGCGGAGAGCAGGGTGAAGCCATACCCGATGACTTGGCCGAGGCGGCGGAAGAAGCGCGGCTGGCCCTGGTCGAGGCGGCCGCTGAGGGCGACGACGCGCTGCTTGAAAAGTATCTCGAGGGCGGCAGCCTGTCCCCACAGGAAATCAGCCGCGGTTTCAAGAAAGCCGTGCTGGAAGGGCGTTTCGTGCCTGTCTTTCTGACGGCCGCCTCAGCAGGTACGGCTATCGTTCCCCTTTTGGATGCCCTGGTGGACCTCGTGCCCCCGCCGAACGAAGCCGGCGCCGTGACCATGAAAGGTGCCAAGGGCGAGGAGGCCCTCGAGCCCAGCGACGCTGGCCCGTTGGCAGCGTACGTGTGGAAGACGACCGCCGACCCATTCGTGGGGAAGCTGACCTACATGCGGGTCTATTCGGGCACAGTGGAAGCTGACTCTCGTGTTTGGAATGCCGAGAAACGCACCGAGGAGCGGCTTGGCCCGCTGCACGTGATGCGCGGCAAAGAACAGCTGAGCGTCAAAGTCCTTCACTGTGGGGACATCGGCACGGTGGCCAAGCTGGCGGAAACAGGCACGGGGGACGTGCTGTGCGATAAGAGCCATCCGCTGACGATGGAATCGCCTGAGTACCCGAACGCGCTCTACTCGGTGGCCGTCACCCCCAAGACTCAAGCCGACTCAGCCAAACTTGGCCCGACGCTCTCCCGGCTGGCGGAAGAGGATCCCACCCTCAACTGGCATGCCGAGAACACGACCAACCAGACCATCCTGCAGGGGATGGGCGACCAGCACATCGACGTGGCCATCCGCAAGGCGGAGACCAAGTTCCAGGTCGGCTTAGAGACCGAGACGCCGCGGGTCCCCTACAAAGAGACGATCACCCGCCAGGGCGCAGCTCAGTACCGCCACAAGAAGCAGACCGGTGGATCGGGCCAGTTTGCCGAAGTGCACATGACGGTGGATCCGCTCGAGGAGGGTGATTTCGAGTTTGAAAGCAAGGTGTTCGGCGGTGCTATTTCCAGCAGTTTCCTGCCCGCCATTGAGAAAGGCGTGAAGAGCGTCCTCAAGCAGGGTGTGCTGGCCGGCTATCCCATCGAGAAAGTGCATGTGGCAGTGGTGGACGGGAAAGAGCACCCGGTGGATTCCAAGGCCATCGCCTTTGAGATAGCCGGGCGCGAGGCGTTCAAACATGGGTTCATGGAAGCGGGGCCCGTGCTCCTCGAGCCGATCATGAACATCCGTGTCGTCGTGCCCGAAGCCAACATGGGTGACGTGTTGGGTGACTTGAATACACGGCGTGCCCGCGTCCAAGGGATGGAAACCGAACGCGGCCGGAGCGTGGTGACGGCGCAGGTGCCGCTGGCTGAGATCCAGCGCTACACGTCAGACCTGCGCTCGATCACAGGCGGACGCGGGGTCTTCAGCATGGAGCTGAGCCACTACGAAGTCGTGCCCAGCCATGTGGCGGAGGAGATCATCGCGCAGAAGAAGCGCGATGAAGGCAAAGACGACGAGGACTGACAGTCTGGCTTGAACCCTTCGTGGACCGGGCGAGCGCCCGGTCCATTTTTTGTCATCACGGGCAGAAAGTCGCATCCAACACGCCGAAAGAACCAAGGCGGAGACCCGAGGCAGATGCCGGCCGCATGGCGCCCCATCCGTTTTATCGACGACGAAGTCGAGGTCGAATTCGACCGGCCGCCGGCGCTGTCGAAGAAGCCCTCCGCCCCTGATCGTTTTCATTGGAATTGTGAAGAATTTCACATATCGGAAGTGGTGTCGACCTGGTTTGACTACGGTCGTCGCGGCGATATGGCCAAGAACATGGCCCCAGCCCATCTGGAGGCGGCCACTCGACGAGGCTCGTGGGGGGTGGGGCGCTTCTACTTCCGGGTCCATACGAAGGAAGGGCGTGCCTTTGACCTGTACTACGATCGGGCGCCGCGAGAGGCTGGTGACCGGACCGGGATGTGGGTGCTGTGGCGCGAGGTATCTAAAGCGCCGGATCAGCCTTCGGATTGAGCGCCACCCAGGATGGCTCCAGGCGGCGGCCCCACACGGTTCTCGCTTGATGAGGAGGCCAGCTTGAGCGCCACAAACGTCAGCGGGCCCAGCCAGGCAACCCACAATCCGGTCAGCGCATGGTGCAGGTAGGTGATCGCCAGCGCTCCACCGGACTCTCCCTGAGGCAGGATCAATCGGGGCCCAAGATAGATGATCACCAACCCGGCCAGGCCTGTGAGAAGTCTGAGCCCGCGTTGGGACCAGGGGCCGCCGGCATGGAAGCCGCGGCTGCGGTTGAGCAGCACCCCGCCGGCGCCCAGGCCGAAGAGCAACCCAGACAATTGAAAGGCTGTCTCCAGGGCTCGGGGATCAACCAGTTGGGGGGTCGGTAGGGCCAACGAGGCGGCCACAATCCAGTCCCCCGGCACCAGGCGACCTGCGGTGAACGCCCAGATCAACATGTTGATGAAGAGCAGGAGCAGGGAGGCCAGGAAAGCAATCAGCAGCCTCAAGCGGTCCGTCTGTCCGGAGAGCCAGTGCCAGACAGGCGTTTCGAGCAGCATAAATCCTGCCAGGACCAGGGCACCGACCAACCAGCCTCCCAGGATGTCCATCGGGAAGTGCACGCCCAACACGATGCGTGAGAGTGAGACCAGCAGGACAATGGCGAAAGATAGCCCCCACAACCAGGGTCGGCCGAACCAGGCAGCCAAACGCCCCCAGAAGACCAACCCCTCTTGGGCATGTCCGGAGGGGAAGCCGAAAGTGGTCTCATTCCCCAATGGTCGCACGGTCTGCGAGATCCAGTAGGGGCGCGGCAAACCGAAAGCCAGTTTGATCGCCCCGTTCAGACCGGTGCTGGTCACCAGGATGAGCCCTAGGCGCAGGCCAAGGCCGGAATCGACACACCAATAGAATCCAAGCAGCACGATTAGAAGGAACTGCGTGGCTCCCAGCCAGGTCAAAGCCTGCATCGGTAAAGCCAGCCAAGGCCCAAGGGACTGGAGCCATATGATCAAGGGAATTTGACCTGTCAGCCAGGCTTCCATTTGTTACTGCCTCCTCAAGCTGGGGATGACTTCGGGCGCGCCAGCAGTCGATTTCGCCGGCCCGCTTCTCGGCAGGAGCTTCAGGCTCAGGATGAGCGTGACAGCCGCCATGCTGAGGCCAACGGGATATGGGAGCCAAGGTTTCATATCATACAGAATACCAGCGATTACGGGGCCGATCGCCATCGCGCTGCCATACATCGTCTCCACCATCCCGAATGCCAGCCCCAGGTTGCGTCGAGAGACAAGTGGCTCGGATTGCGCGATGGCCAGCGCGTGCGCCGTGCGCATCCCGCCCGCCAGAAAGTAACCGATCCCGAACCAGACCACGGATGAACCCATCCACAGACTGGCGATGGACAATCCGACCAGCACGTGCGCCAGTACGAAGCCGGTCTTGGGATGTATTCTGCCCAGACTCAGGTTGAGCGCCACCACGCCCAACGCGTTGAATGACCCCAGCGCGCCCAAAAGGCCGAGGCTGATGCCTCTCTGGTTGGTGAGGAAGTTTGGGGTCAACGGCCAACTAAGACTGAGCGCCAACAAGCTGATCAGAATCAGCCCCAGGAAACGCGCCATGCCTGGCTGGCGCAGGATCCGCCAGGCGCCTTGTGCGTCCTCTTCCGTCGAAACCGGTTGGGGATGCAACCGGAGCACGAACACAGTGGAAAGAGCGAAAATGACGCCGGAAACGGCGAACACCGGGCGCAGACCGACGCTCTCCGCCAATCCACCACCGACCGCAGGGCCGATGATTAGGCCCAGGTTGAAAGATGAGAACGCGGTTGTCAGGGCACGCGCCGAGGTCCACTTTCCGCGCGCGTTGCTGATGTAAGAGGAGAGGGGAGACATCACGAACAAGGTCAGGTAATAGATCACCAGCCCGGCGACGAATGGCCCCAACGAAGGCGCCAGGAACATCAGAAATGCCGCCACAATGCCCATGACCCACGAGGCGATGATGGCCGACTTGCTTCCTACGCGGTCCGAGACCGAACCGGCGGGGATATGGGTCACCACCGCGGCCACGCCGGCCAGGCCGAGGATGGCACCTATCCGCACCGGGTCGGCACCCAACTGCTGCAGGTAAACCGGCTGAAAATAGAAGAAGAGGCCTTCCCCGATGCCCCACAGGAACAGGGCGATCGAGATCAGCCTGAGATCGCGCGTCACCCGGCACCCGGCTCCTGGCGTGGTCCGTTGGCGAGGTCACTCAAGGGTGACGAGCTCGCGTCGGTAGCTGCTGAGGCTCTCGCCTCCCTCCTCGGTGACGACCATGTCGTCCTCGATGCGCACGCCGCCCCGTCCCTCAAGGTAGATTCCGGGTTCGATCGTAAACGCCATTCCGGGTTCCAGAAGTTGAGGGTTGCCCTGACGAATGAAGGGGGGCTCGTGGGCCTCGAGACCAAGCCCGTGGCCCGTGCGGTGGACGAAGAAATCACCGTAACCGGCGGCTTCGATGACGCCTCTGGCAGCGGCGTCGATGTCCCCGCAGGTGGCGCCGGGCACCACCGCGTCGCGAGCCGCCTGGTTGGCGTTCTGGACGACCTGATGGATCTCTACCAACTCGGGATCGATGGGACCCAACGCCAAGGTTCGGGTCAGGTCGGACACGTAGCCGCGAACCATTGCGCCCCAGTCCAGCAGAAGCAGCTCCCCGGCACGAAGCTGACGAGTGGTTGGCGTGGCGTGGGGGGCGGCGCTGTTCGGCCCGGAGGCGACGATCGGTGCAAATGGCAATTCGGGGTCCGAACCGGCGCGAAGGAGCTGAAGTGTCAGCTCGGATGCCAAATCACGCTCCGTCATGCCCAGTTGTATCAGTTTGAGCGTTTCCTCCAGCGCTTGCTCGGCCACCCATACGGCCTGGCGCATGTCGGTGATCTCGTCACTGGATTTGTTGGCTCTCAATCCGGCCAAGATCTCTTCGCCGGACTCAAACCTTGCGCCAGGCGCCGCCTTTTGCAGCATTTGCAGCTCCATGAGGCGCATGCGCAGCGGTTCTACGGCCACCTTCATCTCGTCCAGCCCGAAGGCCTTTGCGCCGCCGGCGAAAGCCTCCGTCCAGGTGGCATGGTCCTCGCCGTAGGGAAAGATATCGGCGTCCAGTTCGCCGGATTCAGCTTTGCTCTTTTCCAGCTCGGGCAGAATAAAGAGCGGTTTGCGTTCAGGGGCCAGCAGGACCACGACCGGCCGCTCAAACAGGTGGAACGAGAGCCCGGTTAAGTAAGTCAGGTTCGGCCCGGGGATCAGGGCCAAAGCGTCGAAATCCGAATCCTTCAAGCTTTGCGACATTCGTTGCATGCGCGTATTGACCACGTGGCACCTCCAGTTGAGGGATTATAGTCTTCCGTCGACGGGCCCGGAAGCCACAGAGCAGGCTGCAGGCGGAAACTGGCCCCGCACCACTTCCCTTGGTCCTCTGATCAGCAAATGGTCCCCGGGGTCACCGGCAGGCTATAATGATGCCCCGAGGCTATTCCTGGCAGGGCACAGTCCGTCGGAGTGGGCCCTGTCCCCGCATGGCCTTACACGAAACGCTTCACCTACGAGCAAAGGATGGCCGCATGCAGGTGCAAGGCAGCGTCAATATCAACGCCCCTCGCGAGAAGGTCTGGGCATTCTTGACCGATCCGAACGCGGTTGGCCAGTGCGCTCCCGGTTTGGAGTCGTTGGAAGTCGTCACGCCGGGAGAGACCTTCAAGGCGGTGGCCTCGGTCGGGTTTGGATCGATGAAGGTGCGCTTCACCGTGGATGTCGAATGGACCGAGTTGAATGAGCCGGACCACGCGCAAATGAAGGCGCATGGGACGGCGCCGGGAAGCACGGTGGACGCTTCCAGCGAGATGGATCTGTCCGACGGGGATGATGGGGGCGCCAAGCTGGATTGGTCGGCGGATATCAACGTGCAAGGGACCATCGCCAGCCTGGCCTCGCGGCTGATGGGCAGCATGACCCAGCGGATGACGGCCGAGTTCTTCAACTGTGTGAAGAGCCAAATCGAAGCCTAAGCCTGGCTGTCGATGGCCGGATGAAACCGCCCTGGGCGACTCAGGATGGTGGGCGCGGTATGACCTTTGAATCAATTGATGCCCTCCAAGATAGGCTCAGACAACGCGGGTACGTCGCAGACCGCGGCCTGGCGACAGCCCTTTACCTCGGCCAGAAGCTGGCGCGCCCCGTCTTTCTCGAAGGTGAAGCCGGCGTGGGAAAGACGGAGGTGGCCAAGGCGATGGCGGACCTGCTCGGCGCCGCATTGATCCGCCTCCAGTGCTATGAGGGACTGGACATCCATCACGCCGTCTACGATTGGAACTACACCCGCCAAATGCTTCACATCCGGCTGCTCGAAGCGCGCGGCGAGCGCCCCTCCGAGGCCGAGCTCTTCGGGCCGGAATTTCTCTTGCGCAGGCCCCTGCTTCAAGCCCTGGATGGCGACGCTGATCACCCCGCCGTTCTGCTGATCGACGAGCTCGATCGCAGCGACGAGGAGTTCGAAGCCTTTCTATTGGAAGTGCTGTCTGATTTCCAGGTGACGATCCCCGAAATCGGCACCGTCCGCGCCGAAACCCCCCCGCTGGTGATCCTGACTTCCAACCGCACGCGGGAAATCCACGATGCCTTGAAGCGCCGCTGCCTCTATCACTGGATTGACTATCCCGCCTTCGATAAGGAACTCGAGATAGTCAGGGCTCGGATCCCGGAAGCCCCGGAACGGCTGTCGCGGCAGGTGACAGCCTTCGTCCAAGAGCTGCGCCAGGTCGAGCTGTACAAGGTCCCAGGGGTGGCTGAAACGCTGGATTGGTTGACGGCCCTCATGGAGCTGGATCAGCAGACGCTGGATCCGGCCCTGGTGGACAGCACCCTGGGTGTGATCCTGAAATACCAGGATGACGTGGCCCATGTTCACGGCGAGTTGGCGGCCGAAATTCTTTCCCGGACCCAAGTCGAAGGTTGACATGAGTGGGGCTCTGTTCTCCAACATCGTCATCTTCGGCCGCGCCCTGCGGAGGCTCGGGTTCGGCGTCACCACTGAACTAGTGATGGATTTCACAAACGCGCTGGTGCATGTGTCGATCGACAGGCGCGAGGATGTGTACTTCGCCGCCAGAAGCCTGTTTGCGCAACGGCGCGAAGACTTCGATTTGTTCGACAGCGCCTTTGACGCCTTCTGGCGCAGCCGGGATGGCAGCCAAGCCTTGGATATGCACGCATTCAGCGAAGCGACGCCGCGGCGCCAGGGGCGTGGAGCGGCCGGCGAGAAAGGGCCGAAGGGAGAGCGTCGTTTCGGAGATATCCTCCCGGAAAGTGATGGACCGCATGCGGCGGGCGAGCAGCGAGTGAGGCTGGGTTTCAGCGATCGCGAGCGATTGCGCCGCAAAGATTTCGCAGAGTTGGATCCTGATGAGCTGGCTGCGGTCCAGGCGCTGATTCGTCGCTCAGCGAAGCTTGCCTGGCACCGCCGGTCGCGGCGATTGGCCTCCGGGCGCGGCCCAGAGTTGGATCTGCGCCGGACGCTGCGAAACAGCTTCCGGCATGGGGGAGAGTGGCTCGACTGGGCCCCTCGCCGGCGGCTGAACAAAACCCGCCCGTTGGTCGTCTTGGCCGATATCAGCGGATCCATGGCAGCCTACTCGCGGCTGCTGCTGATATTCGCTTATGGTCTGGCGCGAGGCTACGGTGCCCCGATCGAAGCGTTTGTCTTCGGGACCCGTTTGTCACGCATCACGCGCCCGTTGATCAGTCTGCCGGTCGATCAGGCCCTGGACAAAGTGGCGCGCCAGGTGCAGGATTGGTCTGGAGGCACACGGATCGGCGATGCCCTGCGTGACTTTAACTTGAACTGGACTCGGCGAGTGCTCAGCGCAGGCGCCGTGGTGCTTCTGATCAGCGACGGCTGGGACCGAGGCGCCCCCGAGGTCTTGGCCGAGGAAATGGCCCACCTGCAGCGGCGCGCCCATCGCCTGGTTTGGCTTAACCCGCTGGCGGGTACCCCGGGCTACCGTCCGTTGACCGGAGCCGTGCAGGCTGCACTGCCCTTTGTGGATGATTTCCGGCCGGCGCACAACCTGGCCAGCCTCGAGGATTTGGCGTCGTCCTTATCCGGGGTGATTCGCAGGGTGCCGGCCACGGCCGCCACTTTTCCGACTTGGAGCAGTCAAGGTGGATAAACCATGCGCGACATAATGCCTTCTGTGAACGCCTGGCGAGAGAAGGGAGCACAGGTAGCTCTGGCGACGGTTGTCGAGACCTGGGGCTCCTCGCCACGAAAGGTAGGGGCGAAGATGGCCATCTCGGGGGATGGCGACATCGCCGGCTCGGTGAGCGGGGGTTGTGTTGAAGGTGCGGTGGTGGAAGAAGCGCTGCAGGCCCTGAAAGAAGACCGAGGGCGGCTGCTGCATTTTGGGGTCGCCGATGAAACCGCATGGGAGGTCGGTCTGGCCTGCGGCGGGACGATAGAGATCTTCGTCGAGCCGCTCAGCCCTGACCACTACGACCTGGCTGCCGAAGCCGTTAAGGGGGACCGTTCGGTGTGCACCGTGACTGTCATCGGGGGTCCCGAGGCTGCCGTGGGCCAGAAAGCCAGCCTGGTCCTGGATGGTTCGGAATCGGCCATCCCGCCCGATGAGTCTGACTTGGAAGAGACGCTGCTGGCTGCCGCCCGCGACGCCCTTGCCCTAAATCGGCCGATCCGAACATCGATCGCCTACGCGGCTGATCCAGATCAGCAGCTGGATATCTTTACCGACGTCACACCGGCGCCTCCCGTCTTGATCATGGTCGGCGGCGTGCATATCGCTGTGGCGCTTGGAAAGCTGGCGCACGTTCTGGGCTACCGAACGGTGGTCATTGATCCGCGCAGAAGCTTTGGCAGCCAGGCGCGCTTTCCAGAGGTCGACCAACTTCTGACGGATTGGCCGGATGAAGTCATGCAGAATATGCCGCTCACCCCGAGCACATCCGTGGCCGTGCTCACCCACGACCCGAAGATCGACGATCGGGCGCTCAAGGTGGCGTTGCCCAGCCGTGTTGGCTACGTAGGCGCCTTGGGGAGCCGTAAGACCCAGGCCAAAAGGCGAGAGCGGTTGCTTGACGCCGGTCTGTCTGAAGCAGAGTTGGGCCGCCTGAAGGGGCCGATCGGTCTGAGCATCGGTGCGCAAACACCAGAAGAGATCGCCCTCTCGATCATGGCCGAGATCGTGGCCAGCCGGCATCAGCCGGCTGAAGGCTGACCACCCGGAGTCAGATCAGCGCCTATCGGCGCAGGGCAGCGATCTCCTCGCCTCCCAGCCCCACACGATCCTTGAGTATCTCCTCGTTGTGATGGCCGACCGACGGGAGAGCCAAGGCGTCCCGGCTGGGAGCAGCCATCTCCGTAACATCCCTCGGACGGCCAGGGCCGAGCTGGATCCTCTATAGCATTGGCAGCTGCACCATGTCGCATGTCGGGGCGGCTATGGTTGCTTCAGACCGAAAACACGTGTGTGACGACGGTTGACGCCACGCCGCCGACGCTCTGCACCATCCCGACGGACGCCTGCTTCACCTGATTCTTGCCGGCCCGTCCGGTTAGCTGCAGGACTGTTTCGCATGTCTGATACAGCGCGCTCGCCCCGATCGGATGACCGCGGGCCTTTAGCCCGCCCATGGTGGCGATAGGGATCTTTCCCTTAGGCGAAATCTCACGCTCGGCTGCCAAGCGCCAGCCCTCGCCCGGCGCGGCGAAGCCAACGGCTTCCAGCTGCAGGCAGGCCATAATGCTGAAAGCATCGTGGGCTTCGAAGAAACTGATGTCCTCCTGGTTGAGGTTGGCCTGAACGAACGCCTTCTGAGCCGAGATCTGGACCGCTTCCAGCGCCAGCGGGTTCTTTCGATCGTCCATGCGAAAGCGATCCGTGGCGACACTGGAGGCCAGGATCTGGACGGGCTGGCTGGTGAACGCCCTCGCCATTTCAGTAGGTGCTAGGATGACGGCCGCCGCGCCATCACAGATGGGTGAACAATCATACAAACGGATCGGATCATGAATCACCCTGGACTTCATCACCTCCCGCTTGCTCACCTTCTTGTTCCGGAAGAGTGCCAGGGGATTGTTGCGTGCGTTGCGGTGGGCATTGACGGCGAATTCCGCCAGACCGTCGTTGGGGACCTTGTACTTCTCTTGGTACATCCGCATTAACCCAGCGTTCTTGCCAATCAAGGTGGCTCCCTGGGGAATCTCGATCTCTGCGTCCAGGGCTTTGCTCAGGGCCGGCGTGGCCACGCCGGCGCTCATTTTTTCTGCGCCCACGGCGGCAGCCAGTTCGGCCTGGCCGCTGGCCACCGCCAGATAGGCCATGCGCAGGCTGGCGGCCCCGGTGGCCGTTGCCGCCTGGACTTCCAGGGCCTCCACCCCGGCCAGCCCGGCTTCGTCGGCGATTAGCACCGCAACGTGCTTCTGGCCCTGGAGTTCGTCGCTCAGCATGTTGCCGACGAACACCGCGTCGACCCGATCAACCCCCGCCTCTTCCATGGCCATACGCAGGACAGCCGCCCCCAGTTGTCGCAGGCTCTGTGAGGCTGTCTTCTCGACGGGGACCTGGCCGATCCCGACCACACTCACGGGTCTCATATCACATCGTCCTTTCGAAGCGCATCAATCTCTTCATCTGAATATCCTAGAGCCTCCCGCAGGATTTCGTCGGTGTGTTGGCCGAGGGTGGGCGGCGGCCGTTGTATGGAAGGGGGGGCAGTCAACACGCGCAGCGGCGAGCCCACCATGGGAATTGGGCCGTCGACCGGGTGATCGACTTGGCCCTTCAACCCTCGGGCTTGAACCTGGGGATCCTCGAACACCTTGCTGATGTCGTTGATCGGTGCGGAAGGGATCCCGATCTCTTCGCACAGCGCCATCCACGCCTCAGCCTCCCGTTCTGCGAAGACGGCTCCCAGCATCTGACTGACCTCGGCTCGGTTCTGGACTCTTGCCTTGTTGGTAGCATAGCGCTCGTCCGTTGCCCATTCAGGACGATCGATCGCCTGGCAGAATGCTTGCCATTGGCTGTCGTTGCCGGCCGCAAAAGCGAAATGCCGGTCTTTGGCCTTGAACTCTTGGTAGGGCACGATGTTGGGATGACCGTTCCCGTAGCGGCCGGCAGGTTCCCCCGACACGAGGTGGTTGCTGGCCACGTAGCTCATCAACGCCACCATGGAGTCCAGCAGGGCCATGTCGATCCGATGCCCGCGTCCGGTCCGCTGGTGGTCGAAGAGCGATGCCAAAATGGCGTTGCAGGCGAACATCCCGGCGGAGAGGTCGGCGATGGCAATCCCGGAACGCGTAGGCGGGCCGTCAACTGGCCCAGTCACACTCATAAATCCACCCATGGCCTGGACCATGAAGTCGTAGCCCGGCCGGTCTTTGTAGGGGCCATCCGAGCCATAGCCGGTGAGCGTACAGTAGATGAGACCCGGCCGCAGGGCTTGGAGTGTGTCAAAATCCAGCCCCCAGCGCTCGAGAGTACCGACGCGGAAGTTGTCCACAAGCACGTCCGCCTGGGCGATCAACTGCTTGAGGATGTTCAGCCCTTCGGGTGATTTGAGGTTGAGAGTCAGGCTGCGTTTGTTGCGGTTGGCGCTGAGGAAGTAGGCAAATTCGCCGCTATCGGTGAAGGGCGGGCCCCAGGCACGTGTGTCGTCACCGCGACCGGGCACCTCGATCTTGATAACGTCGGCCCCCAGATCACCGAGCATCATCGTGCAGAAAGGTCCAGCCAGAACGCGCGTGAGATCGATGACCTTGACGCCCTTGAGAAGAGAGGTATCCGTCGCCATACAAGTCCTCCGGAAAGGTGCGGTTTTGGGCTATGGCTGGTGTTCAATGGCCGCGCCAGACGCCGTTTGAGGCCCGTGCAGAATAGGCTGGGGGATTATAGCGACAAGCGAGGCACTCGGCCAAATGCTCAGTCAGAGAAAACCACATGCAACTCGTCTCTGGGCCCAAGGCAGCGCGGAATGAATGAGAGGCAAGTCACGAACCGGCCGGTGTTGGCTGCGTCCCGAATATCCCGATAGTCACCGCCGCTGAAAGAGAGGCTCAAAGCAGTCCGGCTCGCTCTTATGGAGCTGGGTCATCAGGCGCTGCCGCAGCCAGATTTGCGATTGCGGTTCAATCAGCATACAATCGCCGCACAATCCGCTGCCTTGTCCGTAGTCCCCAGGGCGCCCGGCGGCCTCAGGAGGGGAAAGGGACCATTGAGGATCGAGACAGGTCAATAGAAACAGCAAGGAGGAAGCAGATGTCTCGTCGCGGCGCGTTGTTCTCAGTGGCAATTGTGCTGACCTTGGTCTTGTCCGCTTGTGGGGGAGCCGCTTCCCCGACTCAGGCACCAGCTGCCACCACCAGCTACAAGCTGGCCGCCATCTTTCCCGGCTCGATCACAGATGGCGACTACAACACCCTGGGCTACGTGGGAGCCACTCAGGTGCAGACAGACCTGGGCGTGAGTATGGCCTACTCGGAAAACGTGGCTGTTCCAGACGTCGAGCGTGTCATGCGCGAATACGTCAATGACGGCTACAACATCATCTTCACGCATGGAGGCCAGTTCGCCTCTCAGACTCAAAGTCTGGCCGAGGAATTCCCAGACGTTAGCTTCATTGCCGAATCAGATGCTCCTATCGACAACGCCCCCGACAACCTTTGGGTCATTGACCGCAACTTCCAGGTTGGTTTCTATGCCATTGGCGCATTGGCGGGCATGCAGACCAAGACGGGCAAGATCGGCTACATCGGTGGGCTCACGCTCCCCTTCTCCTATGCCGAGGTTCACGCCATGCAGCAGGCGCTGAAGGACCAGGGCCTGGACGTCGAGCTGAAAACCGTGTGGGTGGGTGATTTCAACGACCCGTCGAAAGCTCGGGAAGTCGCCGACACCATGGAAGCCGACGGCGTCGATGTCCTTGTTGGGTCCCTCAACTTGGGCATGTTGGGCGTTTTTGAGTTGGCCAAGAATGCCTCATCGGATGTGTGGGTCACGGCCAAGTACACCGACAAGTCCGCCTTCGCGCCCGACAACTACGTCACGTCTGTGCTGTACGATTTTGCTGGCCCGCTGAAGGCCATCGTTCAGAACATCATGGACGGCAAGACGGGAGGCTACTATCCGCTCGGCTTCGATACAGGCGTTTCGCTTCAGAAGCCGCAGAACGTGTCTGACGACGTGATCAGCAAGATCGACAAGATCACATCAGATCTTCAGAGCGGGGCGATCACCGTCGACAAGAACACCGAAGCCATCGATCAATAGACCGAGTGAGGGGTGGTCCCGGATCCCCGGGACCACCCCTTGATCGCAATGGCTGATACCTCTCCCCACGAAGCCTCCTTCATCGAAATGAGGCAGATCGACAAGTCCTTTGGGGCAGTGCATGCCTTGGAGGGAGCTGACCTCGAGCTCAGTCGAGGCGAGATCCATGGTCTCCTCGGAGGCAATGGGGCCGGCAAGACGACCCTCATGAACGTGCTCTATGGGCTCTACCGGGCCGACTCCGGAGACATCTTGAAGGATGGCGCTCCGATCGAGATCCGTTCGCCCAAAGACGCTCTCGACTATGGAATCGGCATGGTGCACCAGCGCTTTCTTCAGATTGAAACCTTCACAGTTGTCGAAAATGTGGTTCTGGGGGAGACATTGGAGCACCACTGGCGGCTTGATCTGGGTCCCGAACGACGAAAGATCGAGCAGCTTTCGTCGCAGTTCGGTCTTCAAGCTGACCCCAAAGCCACGGTCGCCAGCTTGCCAATGGGCGTGCGTCAGCGAGTTGAAATCCTGAAGGCCCTTTTCCGCGGCGTGCGCTTGCTTATCCTCGACGAGCCCACCACGAACCTGACTCCCCAAGAAGTGGATTCTCTGTTTGCCTCCCTTCGAACCATGGTCGATCAAGGGATGACCGTGGTGTTCATCACCCACAAGCTCCGCGAGGTCATGGCCGTCTGCGACCGCATATCGGTCCTCAGGAATGGTCGTCACAGGATGACGGTGGCCAAGAAGGAGGCGCAAGAGGAGAGCTTGATCCATGAAATGGTGGGAGACGAGCTGGACGTAGCGTCCAGCCTTGTTTTCGCAGATCGAGCTGCCCCGGCCCCTCAAGCAGGGAGAACTGACCTTCCTCCGGCGCTCCAGGTGAGCGATCTGAACGTTGTCGACCAGAAGGAAATCCCGCTTGTACAGGAGGTGTCATTCGAAGTGGGCCAAGGTGAAATCCTTGGCATCGCTGGGGTGGCGGGAAACGGGCAAAAGGCATTGGTGGAGAGTTCTACTGAACATACGCCCCAGACTGAGGGGCCAGGTCATGCTCTCGACTGCGGATGCCACAGATCTTGATACGCGGCGATTACTGGAAGCGGGGATGGCGTATATCCCCGAGGATCGTTTTCGGGATGGGAGCTTGCCGACGGCCAGTGTGGCCGACAATCTCATTCTGGGAGCCCAACGTCAGGCTCCCTACGCCAGACGCGGGCTGTTGAACAGTGACATCGTCCATCAGTCCGCTCTCGACTTGATAACCGAGTACTCGATCCGAACTCAAGGTCCGTCCGAAGTGGCGGCCCGGCTTTCCGGGGGCAACCTTCAGCGCATGTTGATCGCACGCGCGTTTGCGCGTCCGGTCAGGGTCCTGATTGCTCACAATCCCACCGGTGGCCTGGATATCGCCTCAGTGGAATTCGTGTACCGCCAGCTGCTAGAAAGGTGTCGGCAGGGCATGGCATGCCTGCTTGTGTCCGACGACCTGGACGAGCTTCTCCTATTGTGCCACCGTCTGGCTGTGATCTACCGCGGTGCGTTGGTAGGAGAAGTCGCGCGGGAGTCTTATGACAAATACGAAATCGGCCGCATGATGAGTGGGGCAAGCGCCGGTGACTGAGAGAACGAGATCAGCCCCTTGGAAGACCGCCGCCGGTCAGATCGTGCCCTACATTCTGGCAATCCTGGTGGCTTTCTTGGTTGCGGGTCTGGTCATCGGCCTGATGGGTTTCAACGTCCCGAAGGCCTATGCAACCATTCTTTTCACGTCATTCCGAACCCATAACGGATTCATCAACACATTGAACAAGTGGGTGCCGTTGGTCCTTCAGGCTTTGGCTTTCACAGTGCCTTTGACGGCCGGCAAGTTCAACATCGGTGGGGAGGGTCAGCTGATCGCTGGCGCCGTCGGCGCAGCGGCCGTGGGCATCGTTTTTGCCGGGCAGCCGGCCGTCGTCTTGCTGCCCCTGGTTCTGGCGGCCGGGGCTCTGATGGGGTTGCTCTGGGTGCTCTTGCCTTCGGTTTTGCTCTACCGATTTTCAATCAATGAAATCCTTACCACGGTTCTTATGAACTTTGTGGCATTCGAATTGGTCAACTACGTCGCCACACAGATCTGGCCCGATCCGGCTGCCGGTCATCCGACCACGCTGCCGATTGGGGCTGGTGGGTGGCTTCCGCTTCTGATTTCCAGGCCGCCGCTTCACAGCGGCATCATTGTGGGCCTGCTGGTCGGAGGGGCGGTCTATCTGTACACCAGCCGCACCTCCGCCGGCTATGAGTTGATGGCGACGGGAGCCAACCCGCGGGCCTCGCGCGTTTTCGGCATCAACGTGCGCCGAATGTTCTTTCTTTCCATGCTGGCAGGGGGTGCCATCGGCGGTCTGTCGGGTGCGATCGAAGTTGCCGGAGTCCAGCACCGCTTGATCGAAGGCCTTCAATCCAACTATCTGCTGTTGGGCATCATCATCGGTCTGATCGCCCGCGGGGACAATCTGGCGGTTCCCTTCGTGGCGTTTTTCATCTCCGTGCTGGAAGTTGGGGCCAGCGCGATGCAGAGGACACTTCAAATTCCAAGCGAAATGGTGTTGATCGTCGAAGCCCTTATACTTCTTTTCGTGCTTCTCTCGGACGTCATACGGAGACGTTGAAGAATGACCTACGATCAACTGGTGCGTTTCGTCGGACTGGTCATGCTGGCCCTCGTGCCATATATCTTGGCGTCCCAAGGGACCATGCTGGCCGGGCGGACCGGGGTCTTCAATGTGGCTCAAGAAGGGATCATGCTGCTTGGCGCCTCGGCAGGCTTTCTGGCTGCCTACCTGATGGGAAATCTGGTGTACGGATTGATCGTTGCCGGCATTGCCGGGGCCTTCTTCTCCTTGGTGATCGCCTTCTTCACGACACGCTTGAAAATGGATCAGTTTGTGATCGGGTTGGCCGTATTCTTCTTGTGCCTCGGGCTGGCGAATCTGCTCTACAAAGTGGTGGTCGGGGTGACCTTGACGCCGCCGATCATTCCAACCTTTGGCTCAGTGGCCATACCGGGATTGGCGGCCATACCCTTGATCGGCCCCGCCTTGTTCGATCAAAACGTCTTGGTGTACTTCAGTGTGGTCGTCTCGGCTTTGCTGTATGTCTTTCTCTACCGCACGCCGTGGGGCCTTGAGCTCCGCTCGGTTGGCGAAAACCCGATGGCTGCCGACAGCTTGGGCGTGAATGTGGCCGGCTACCGCTACTGGACGAGCGCCATTGGCGGGGCCTTGATGGGTCTGGCAGGCGCCTATCTCCCGATGGTCTACACCGGGGCCTACACTCAGGGCATTGTGCACGGCCGCGGCTGGTTGGCGATTGCATTGACGTTTTTCGGGGGCTGGAAGCCGCAGTACATTTTCTTGGGTTCGCTCTTTTTCGCCGGAGTGGATGTGCTGGCACTGCAGGTTCAGGTGGGAGGAATTCATGTCGCCCATCAGGCCCTGCGGACGTTACCTTACCTTGCCACCATGCTGGTGATGGTGCTGGCCTCGCGAGGGTCGGGCCAGCCAGCCTTCTTGGGATTGAATTATGATCGTGAGAGTCGGACGGGGACCTGAGCCCGTTGGTTCAAAGAGCCGCGTTCGGCGCAGAGTCAGCGACTTGTCTGGAGATAGTCGGAGATTTGAATTCTCTTCGAGCCGGGTGCATAATATGACCTACTTGGGAAGGTTTGGCCGATGGAGTTGCTGTCCCCCCGAAAGGGGCCATAAATCCTTGGCCCGATAGCGGTCTCTCCGGAACATCAATCAGACCTAGGAAAAGGCAGACTGGATGAAGCCTGCACCCTTTAAGTATCTTTCTCCCTCGTCACTCGAGGACGCCCTGGAAATGGTCGGTGACCATGGCCCGGACGCCAAGCTCTTGGCCGGAGGCCAGAGCCTGCTCCCGGCCATGAATTTCCGGCTGCTTCAGCCGTCGGCGCTTATCGATCTTAACCAGATCGCCTCCCTGAGCTACATCCGACAAGAGGCGGATGGCGTGCTGCGGATTGGGGCGATGACTCGCCAAAGCGAGGTTGAACATCATCCCGATGTTCGCAAGCTGGTGCCGCTGCTGCACGAAACCATGCCGCGCATCGCCCACCGGCAAATTCGCAACCGGGGCACGATTGGTGGGAGTCTTGTCCATGCCGATCCGGCTGCTGAACTGCCTGTGGTGACCGTTGCCCTCCGCTGCCAGTTCAAACTTCGCAGCCTGAAAGGCTCTCGATGGGTGTCGGCGCCAGACTTCTTTGTTGGCATGTTCACCACCGATACCCAGCCGGATGAGATTCTGGAAGAGATCGCTGTCGAACCCAGCCCTAAGCGTACGGGCTCGGCCTTTGTTGAGGAGGCTCGCCGCTCGGGCGACTACGCCATGGCCGGTGTGGCGGCGATGCTTAGGTTGGAGCAAGACGGACGGTTGTCGGAAGCTCGGCTGGTCTACCTCAACGTCGGTGACGGCCCAATCGAAGCGCGGCAGGCCGAGGAGGCTTTGGTGGGGCGCGTCCCGGGAGAGGCCGTGTTCGCTGAAGCAGCGCGCATCGCGGCCGAGAAGGAAATCACGCCCTTTGGGAATATCCACGCGACGCCAGAGTATCAGCGCCACTTGGCCGAAGTTCTTACTCGACGAGCACTGGCGAAAGCGGCAGAGCGGGTCGAGGCTTGATTGGCGGTGGGAATCCTGAATGACCCCGAAGGAGAGGCATGGAAGACACGTTTAAGATCACGCTGACCGTCAACGGAGAGCAGCACTCGGCTGAAGTCGAGTCCAGGACATTGCTGAGTGATTTCTTGCGCCATGAGCTCAGATTGACCGGAACGCACGTGGGTTGCGAACACGGCGTGTGCGGCGCCTGCACGGTGATGCTCGATGGCAAGGCGGTCCGCTCCTGCTTGATGTTGGCGGTGCAGGCCCAAGACCATCATGTGGAAACGGTCGAAGGGCTGGCAGAGCGCGAAGATGAACTCCATCCCATGCAGCAGGCATTTTGGGAAACCCACGGCCTGCAGTGCGGTTTCTGCACGGCCGGAATCATGATGACGATGATCCCTTTTCTCAGAGACAATCCGGATCCGAGCGAGCATGAAATCCGCGAAGCTCTTTCCGGCAATCTGTGCCGATGTACTGGGTATCAGCACATCGTGGAAGCCGTCCAGTCAGCAGCGGCAAAGCTTGCAGCCGAAAAATGAAAGCCACACTGCGTTCGGGGATCCCGGAGCCTATTGTCGGCCGTCCACGGGATGTGGCCTTCAGCCTGGGAGCGGCCATAGATCTACTGGCGGCTCGCTTCAGCGAAATCGAGCCGGTCGTGATGGCCTTTGTGGAAGAGGATGGGCGGTTCGAACGTCTGAAGCGGCAAGCCGCCGAACTTGAGTCCCGCTACCCAAATGCCGCCGACCGTCCCACGATGTATGGGGCCATGCTCGGCGTCAAGGATATCTTCCATGTGGACGGTTTTCCAACCCGCGCCGGTACCGCCCCGCCCACCGAGTCCCTCTCGGGACCTGAGGCGCCGGCGGTCACTTTGCTTAGACAGGCCGGTGCGCTGGTGGTCGGCAAGACGGTCACCACCGAGTTCGCGTACTTCGCCCCGGGTCCGACGCGCAATCCGCACAGTTTGGAGCACACGCCAGGCGGCTCGAGCAGCGGCTCTGCGGCAGCCGTGGCGGCGGGTCTTTGTGACGTCGCCTTGGGAACCCAAACGATCGGATCGGTGATCCGGCCGGCTGCCTTCTGCGGGGTTGTGGGGTTCAAGCCAACCTATGCCCGCATCCCGAGGGTGGGCATGATCCCGCTGGCGCCGTCCTTTGACCACGTGGGCGTATTTACCCGCGTTGTCAACGACTTGCGCGTCGTGGCGCGGCTGCTGTGCCAAGATTGGCATCCGGCCGGACAGGCGGAACGTCCGATCATCGGGATCCCGGAAGGCCCCTACCTCGAGAAAGCTAGCCAGGAAGGGCTGAATCACTTCTGGCAATGCGTTCAGCAACTGGAGGCGCAGGGTTACACGGTCAAGCGGATTAAGGCCCTGACCAACTTCAGGCGGGTGAGGGAACGACACCATCTCATTCTGGCGGGCGAGGCCGCCCGGGTCCATGCCCGCTGGTTCCCCGAGTTCGTGGAGCAGTACCACCGCACCACGTTGGCGCTGATCCGACGTGGCCAGTCAATTACGGACGATACGCTTCTCAAAGCCAGGCAAGAGATTCCCGCACTGCGTAGAACGCTGATGGATCTGATGGACGTGCACCACCTGGACATGTGGATCACACCGGCTGCCCCAGGTTCTGCGCCGAAGGGGCTGGAGAGCACGGGGGACCCGGTGATGAACCTGCCGTGGACTCAAAGCGGGCTGCCGGCGATTGGCATCCCCGCCGGATCAAACAGCGCCGGCTTGCCTCTCGGCATCCAGCTTGTCGGCCGGTGGAATGAGGATGAGCGCTTGCTGTCTCAAGCCGAGCAGATTGAAAAGACCCTGTCGGCCTGGGCGGGCAATGGGCGCATGAGTGGGAATGGGCACATGCGGGGGAATGGGCGCCCAGGCAAGGGGCATTGATGAGCGATAGCGTCTTCGACATCCGCCCTGGCGTCTACCACGATTCGGCGGTTCTGAAGCTGCTTCAGCGTTGGCGGGCCGACGCCTCCCACGCTGTTGCCTTGGGAGGGTCCTAACCTATGGCCACACGCTATTTTGGCGAACGGATTCGCAGGAATGAAGACCCGCGTCTTCTCATGGGACGGGCACTCTTCGTGGACGATGTCCACCTGCCAAACATGGCCCACGCTGCCTTCCTGCGCAGTCCCTACGCTCATGCGCGTATCAAGCATATCGACACATCCGCCGCCCGGTATCGGCCGGGTGTGCTGGCTGTCTACACGGCCGACGACCTGGGTGACTACTTCCGGCACGGACCATTGTTGGTCAGCCCTCCGCCGATTGAGCGGGTGACGTTCCACGAGCGCACCCAACCCATCCTGGCGCGGGGCAAGGTTCGCCACCAGGGGGAGCCGATCGCTGTCATATTGGCAGAAAGCCGCTATGTGGCCGAGGACGCCGTTGCCGACATCCAGGTCGATTATGAGCCGCTTCCAGTGGCCGCCGACATGGAAAGGGCGCTGGGCGACGACGCGCCCAGGATCTTCGACGACCTGGAGGACAATGTCTGTGCCCATGTGATCCAGGAGAAGGGGAATTACGAGATCGCCAAACGGGAGGCGGATCTCATCCTCAGCCGCCGATTGACATACGATCGCGGCACGGCCGCCGCCATGGAGAATCGGGGCGTCGTGGCGCAGTGGGATCGCTTGAGCGGGCGGCTGACGGTGTGGGATACGACTCAAGCACCGATTCCCATCCGCAGCGGCCTGGCCGACATGTTGGGGTTGTCCGAAAATCAGGTTCGCGTGATTGCGCCCTTTATCGGCGGCGGCTTTGGGCCCAAGATCATGATGTTCTATCAGGAGGAGATGCTCATCCCCTGGCTGAGTATTCAGCTCGAGCGGCCCGTGAAGTGGATCGAGGATCGTTCGGAAAACTTTGTGGCCACCACCCAGGAGCGGGGCCAGATCCACGATGTGGAATTCGCCTTCAGTAAGGATGGGCGGGTGCTGGGCATCCACGATGTCTTTCTGCATGACGGCGGGGCCTACCAGCCCTACGGCCTGACCGTGCCGATCAACAGCCAGTGCACCCTGCTCGGCGCGTACGACGTGAAGCATTACTACAGCGAGTTCACATCCGTCTTCACCAACCGACCGATTGTGACCCCCTATCGGGGGGCCGGTCGGCAGCACGGTGTGTTTGTCATGGAACGGATGCTGGACCTGGCTGCGCGCGAGCTGGGAATCGATCGGGCCGAAATCCGGCGCCGCAATTTCATCCCCAAAGAAGCATTTCCCTACGACAACAAGATCATCTACCAGGACTTTGCCCCGTTGGTTTATGACAGCGGCAACTATGAGCCTGTGCTAAACAAGGCCATGGACCTGATCGGCTACCAGGATTTCATCCAAAATGAACAGCCGGCCATGAAGGCGGAAGGCCGGCATGTGGGGCTCGGCCTGGTGGCCTACGTCGAAGGCACTGGCATCGGGCCCTACGAAGGTGCCAGGGTTCAGGTGCAGACCAACGGCAAGGTGAGTGTGGTCACGGGCGTGGGGACCCAGGGGCAGGGCCATTTCACGAGTTTCGCCCAAATCGTGGCCGACCAGCTCGGCGTAGATGTGCGCCAGGTGGAGGTGGTCACGGGAGACACGGACCAATTTCATTGGGGCACGGGGACATTCGCCAGTCGCGGTGCGGTTGTGGCAGGCAACGCCGTGAACGCAGCTGCAGAGGGCGTGCGCCGAAAAGCCCTGGCGATGGCCAGCGAAGAGATGGAAGTGGCCGAAGAGGATCTCGAGTTGGTCGACGGGCAGGTCCGAGTGAAAGGCGTCCCCACCAGGAGCATCACACTCAGTGAGCTGGCGGGCAAGGCCAATCCTCTGCGGGGGGCTGTCAAACCGGGGACCGAGCCGGGCCTGGAAGCAACGGACTACTTCGGGCCATCCAGCGGCGCCACCGCCAGCGGTGCGCATGCCATGATTGTCGAAGTCGATCCGGATACGATGCAGGTGAAGATCCTCAAGTACGTCGTGGTTCACGACTGCGGTAGGGTGATCAACCCGCTGATCTTGGAGGGTCAGGTACAGGGCGGCGTGGCCCAAGGCTTGGGCAATGCGTTCTTCGAGGAGTTGGTCTTCGACGAGAATGCCCAGCTTCTGAACGCCACCTTCATGGACTATCTGCTCCCAACCGCGCTGGATGTGCCGTCTCTCGTGGTTGGCCACGAAGAAACGCCTTCGCCGCTGAACCCGCTTGGCATCAAGGGCGCCGGGGAAGCCGGAGCGATCCCAGTCGGCCCGCTGTTTGCCCAGGCCGTGGAAGACGCCCTGGGGGACATGGGCCTGGAGATTCTCGAGATCCCCCTGAGCCCGTCTCGCTTATGGACCATGGCCAGGAAAGCCCAGGCCGGCTCCACCGCGGGCGACACCTCCGGCTGAGTTCAAGCCGCCTGGCATCTCCGCCTCGATCGGCTCGGCTTGTTAGTCGCCACCTTGTGAGCCGAGAGTCGGAGATGCCCGGGTGCAGGGTGCCTGCATTGGACCGTCTTTCTGGTTCTGCCTGATCAGAGGGGTGTGCGGGCCGACCCGCAAAGCGGCCGTTTCACCGGCTGCGATCTGCAACGGCCCGCTGTCGAGACGTTCTCCCCGGATTCCCGTAGATACCACCCTCGCTCTCAATAACATTGTGAAAAAACTCACAAACAGATGGCGCCGCCGTGGGCGCAAGGCAGCCTCGACGATTGGAGTAGACTCGGATTTATGACCAGCCTGGCCAAGCCCCTGATCCTTCGAGCGGTGATGGAAACCCCAGCTACCCGAGATTGGATAGCCAGGGCCGCCTTCCCGACGGTGATGCACGTTTTCGATGGGGCCGTCAACCTTCTGGATGAAGAAGCCGGTGTGCTGTCACTGGTGGGCCATCCACTGGGGGCCGGCCCGTTCACCATGGTCCTGCGGCCAGAGCGGCCGGCTGACATTGGCCGACTCCGTTTCAGCGACTGGCTCGACTCCCAGTCGAAGATTCATGTCGAAAAGGGCCTGCTGATTGCAGGCAGGCTCCACATTCTGCTCGGAGAGGCGGATTTGTGGGACCCCAGCCTGCCTTGGGCGCGACTCAGGGAGCAACGCGATGCGATGGAAGCCTCGATGGGGGTGCTCTCGGCTTGGCTGCAAACGTTCGCGCCGCCCGGGAGTTTTGCACCACTCCTTCGGGATGACTTGGCTGGAGAGGGAAACGCGGGCAAGATGGCTCAAGCCATGCTCGAGCGAGCGCAGGAACCAGCCCGGAACCTGACCCGTGCCTTGGCGGCAGGTGACGCCGAGTCGGCGGTGGCGAGTGCCACGCACCTGGCAGGCTTGGGGGGAGGGCTTACGCCTTCTGGGGATGACTTCATCATCGGCGCCATGTACGCCGTTCGTCTTGTGGCAGACATGGCCTGGGCGGAGGACGTTTCGCACCAAATGGCGGAGAGCGCCGGCCAAAAAACGGTGCGCATTTCTCAGGCCTGGCTCGAGGCGGCTGCCCGCGGCGAAGCCAGCATGACTTGGCACCACCTGTGTGCCGCCGTCTTGGACGGCGATCTTGCGCGCATGCAGAGGACAACCCGCGAGCTGCTGGCCGTGGGGCATACGTCGGGTGCCGACGCGCTCACTGGATTCCTGAGCGTTTTGAAGGCCGCCTTCCCGTCCCTGATGCAGGAATCGTGACGGTGTAAAATGACGAGTAGCCGAACATAGGCCGTCATCTCAAAGAAACGATAGGAGCGCTTTCCGAGGTGAGGGTCAGGACCGGGCGGTTGCGAGGGGCATCGCGAGATGCCCTTTTTGATTCTCTCCTGAAGTCGGGGGCGATGTCGTCCCTGTGGTGCAGGACCCACGGCCTGATCTTCCGGCCAGTGGCGGATCCTTTCGTGGTGGTTTCTGGAGGTAGCAATGTCTCAGCGAACACATGGGCCGGTTGTTTTCATACTCTCAGTTTTGATGGCGGCCAGCCTGGCCTGCAATGCGCTCACACGGGTTCCGCCTCTCGCCGGATTGGGGAATGGGAACCACCTGTCGGATGCCTCGCTGATCGCTGATTGGATGCCGAAAGCGCCACCCCTATCGAGCCTCCAACCGGACGCTCACCTGGTTAAGGCGGGACAGGAAGTGACCTTCCGGGGAGATCCGTTGCTGACAGGAGACCTCCAACTGCAGGGTCCCAGTGGCACGATCATCACGGGTCAGTTCACCGGGGGCAAGGGGAGCGCGACCTTGCCCAGTGATGCCGCAGACGGGATCTACTTGGCCAGCGTTACCAGCTCGGATGGCGCCTTGGCGGTAGGTGAGATTCGGGTGGTGTCCAAACCCGCCCTGTGGTTGGAATCTGATCCGCCGGGCCAAGGTTCACCATCAGGGACCATGCTTCATGTCTATGCCCTGGACGTGCCGACCAGCTTCACCGCGGCGGTCTCGGTGGGCGTCCAGGTCACGCCCGACCAGATGGCGGCTGCCATGCAGTCGAACAAGCCGATTGACCTGCCTTCGACCATGCCCAGCGAGTTTGTGCCTGATGAATCCGGGAATCTGACCCCGGCATCCACCGGCCGGGTTCCTGTGCAACAGTTGCTGGGCAAAGCCCTCAAGCTGCCTGCCGCAGCGACGGGGCCGGCGCGGATCGTAGCTGACACGCCCGGTGCGGAAAGCAACGGGACAGGACCGAGCGACCAGGCGGTACAGTCGAACGAGATCAACGTCGGGGGCTGTGATACGGCAGGAGAGATCGATGGGGATCTTGGCGCAGAAGGCGTCGTGAGCGCCGTCACATTGGGCCCTCCGGTGGAGCAGCACTCGGCGTCGACCCAGGGTGGCAGCTTCAGCCTGGCCGTGCCGGCCGGACCGGCCCTGGTCATGGGCCTGGTGGGGCAGGGCATATCGGTCCAGGAACTGGAGCCGGTGGCGGTCGCTGTCCCGTGTGGGGGCAAGGTCAAAGCGAACCTCGGGTCGGCGAGTCCGGCCTCAAACTCAGGTTTGAGGCCGCCAGCCGTACCCATCCGATGGTCGCCGGCGAAGGCGCCCAACGCCGTCGCCCTTGTTCCAGCGCCCCACAGGACGCAGGCTGGATCGGGATCGGGTCCATCCGCGTGCACCAATATCTTCGTGATGAATTTCAAAGCCAGCGACAAGAGCATCCCCTCCAAAGTTCCACCCACCTTTGCCAGCTGGACAACAGCCCAGCTGTGGAAGGCGCTGCCGAGAGCGACGGTCACTTCAATGAGCGACATCCGTTCGCTGTTGACCCTGGGCAGCATGCAACAGCTCCTTGGAGGCTCGGGCAGCACCCAGGTAAATCTGGCCGAGATCGGCGGGGCCCTTGGGGCGGACGTGCTGGTGACCGGGACCATGGGAAAAACCGGGGGCAGCTACAGCCTCTTCCTGTCCGCGCTGGATGTCAAGAACGCCTCCGTCATCACCCGAAAGTCCCTGACCTCCGGCACAATCGAGGGCCTGTTGGACGGCATTCCAGGCTTTGCCCAATCCCTGACTCAGGCGGGGCTCTGCCTCAGTGTCGGCCCGACGGCCAAACGCCTGTCGCCCAAGGCCAAAACCAGCCTGACCGTCAAAACCAGCGATCTGGCCGGCAAACCCTACGCGAGCCAGGTCACCCTGAATGTTCCCGAGCCTGGCTGCGGACAGCTGGATTGGACCCAGCAGACGATGACGGGGGACAGCGTGGAAGACACCTACACCGCCGGATCGGAGGATCGGTGCACGGACAAGCTCGACTTCACGGCGCAGGCAAGCTTCGATGGCGCGATGGTCCATGCTCGTCCTGCATCGAGTAGGATCGATGTCAACACCGGCTGGAATCTAACCGTGACGACGACCTTGGGGCAGGACCCCAACACGTTCAAACTGAAGTGGGTCGGCAACTTCATCGTGGACAAGAAGGGCACGATATCCGGTGTGGGCGTCGGTTCGGTGGACGGGAATTTGCCCGACTACCCATGCATTGTCTTCGATTTCGACAAAGGGCAGGTTCGTCAGGAGAAGAACCCAGCTACGGCGAAAGGGAATTTCTCGTTCTTGATCCAGGGCACGGAGACGGGCTCCGGTTCAGGTGACGAGTTCAACTTGAAGCTGGCCGGGTTCTCGACGAAGCTCACCTATCACTTTTCCAACAAGACTTGCTCGGCCAACGCAAGCTACGACATTTTCACTGGACCGTTTGTCCAGATCCTTGCCGAGCACCCCGACCTGGCATTGCAGAATTCCGGCGGCCCGATCAAGGTGCCGGCCAAGGCCGGTGCCTCTACTGAGGTTCCCTACACGCTTGGCCAACCAAGCACCTTGAAGGTCAGCGTAACCCAGGCTACCTCGACCGGTGATGGAAAACCCTAAGGGGGTAGGGGACACCTTTCGAGCGGTGGGGGAGAGCTACTTGGATGGCAAACTCCGGGCAAACATCACCCCGCGCTGAACCCAGGCGGCGAGCGATTCGTCCGAAGACAGAGCTTCAGGGGCAACAAAGACCCATCCCTTCATCGGGCGCCCAGAGAAGTCAAATGGGCGGACGTGTTCTTCCGCCAGGGCTGTATCGAACCCCTCGGGCCCGAACTCGTACGACCAGTTCGTCCCCGATGACACCGACGGACATGTTGCCGTTGATTAAGAATGAGATGCCGCCAAAGGCCTGGCGTTCGCTCACACCCTGTTCTGCCTGCAGGATCGTTCGCAGTCGGCTGGCGAGCGTTTCATCATAGGCCATGTCTACCTCCCGCTTCTTGAGGCTGGGGCGCGACCGTTAGGCGAGCTTCGCCAGTTCCCTGACCAACCGCCTGGCCGCCTTGCGCACCACCCCGCGCCGATGTTCCGTCAAAGCGCCTGCGTGGTGGGCGATCGTTTCGCGGTGTTGGGGTAGACGCTCCGCCACGGAGCCGAGGCCGGGCAAGGCGTGGCCTGCATGCCGGCCATCCCACAGGGTCAGACAATCCAGCAAGATGGGGTAGGTCCATCGAGCATCGTCTTGGCTGACGTCCGCCATGTTGGCGAGAATGTCCACCGTGTAATCGCGCACAATGACGCTCGAGTCGGTTCGGACGATTTCGGCCAGGCGATCGTGCTTCACCCGCAAGTTTCCTGGCACGCGGTTGGCGATCTCTGCCAGAGCATGGGCTGCTTCCCAGCGGGCGCGCGTGGATGGGTGGTCAAGCGCCGAGAGCAGAACCTCGGCGTAGGGGGTGACATTATCAGGGGCCAAGGCTGCCGACTGCGTCATGACCTCTCCGCAGTCGCCGGCCAGGCGTTGATCGTCGCCAAGCAGCCCCTCCGCCACGTCAGCGAGCAACTCGGGATTTGCCAGGCAGGCTTCTACGACAGCCTTGTTGGCGGCATTCGTTCGATCTCCGACCGCCGATGAGAGCTGGGCGAGAATGGACGTCATCTGGATCTCCTCGGTGGCCATGCCGTCCGGTGGCGCCCCCCGCACTCATCTTAGATGCTTGTCCATCGACGCTCAAGTGCGGTGTCCCGCGCTTGACATTAACGTAACGTGATACTTTATGATGCACTCGATGGAGGTTGTGGCGATGGATATGAGTGTCAAAGAGATGGCGGATCTGGCAAATGTCAGCCGACGCACCCTGCACTACTATGATCAGATCGGCCTGCTGGTCCCCACTCGGGATGAGGACAACGGCTACCGCAGTTATGGGACCGAGGAGGCCTTCAGGCTGCAGCAGATCCTCTTCTACCGCGAGCTGGGATTCGAGCTGGAACAAATCAAGGCGCTGCTGGATGACCCGCGCTTCAATCGGTTGGAAGCCCTCAAATCGCATCGACAAGCCTTGGAGGCCCGAGCGATGAGGCTGCAGGGCCTGATCGCCACTGTCGACAAGACAATCCGGCATCTGAGAGGACAAATGACGATGAGCATTGATGAGGTGTTTGATGGATTCACGTCTGAGAAGCAAGAAGCGTGGGAGGCGGAGGCCCGCGAGCTCTACGGCGACCAGGAGGTGGGGGCTTCGGTGAACCTGTGGAACAGCTACTCCGAGGCCAAGAAGCGACAGGTGATGGATGAGGGCAAGGCGATCTATGTCGACCTGGTTGAGGTGATGGATCAGGGCCCGGCCAGCTCGGCCGTGCAAGCCATCATTGCCCGCTGGCACCAACATCTGCGTTACTTCTATGAGCCGTCATTGGAGAGGCTCAAGGGGCTGGGCGAAATGTACGCTGTCAACCCCGAGTTTGCCGGCATGTATCGCAAGATGCATCCCGACATGCCTGAGTTCCTGCGGGATTCCATCCGGCATTACACGCAGCAGTTGGAGAAAAGCGGAACGAGCTAGCCATCCAGCCCTGCTGCGAGAATGCCCAACGAAAGCCCAGCTCTTCGGCTGGGTTCTCGTTCGTGTGCCAACGACACCGACTTCACCCCGAAGGGTGATGTCTTTGCGGACGGCCAAAATGGTAGGATGTTTTCGGTTCTGGGCAGGATGCATGACACAGGCATCAACCACGAAGGAGCAGATGCGATCGCGGCGCTGGCAAAGCTAGAGATGCATGGAACCAAGGGGCCACGGAGGCTACTGTGACGACTGGGGAGGCAAAAGGATCTGGGGGCTGGCAAGTGGAAATGAACTTGGCAGGACCCAGCGGCGAGCCCATTGATCTTTGGCGAACCTTGACGTCGCACGGCCTCACCGAGCTGCCGCCGATGGCGGTCGACACGGATTGCCGTCTGATGCAGGTCACACTGCCGGTGGAGAATGGGCGGCCGCGGATCGTCGAGATATCGGCCGGACGACCGGGAACCTTGCGGCTGGAGGTGAAAGGGCGGCGGCCTAGCAAGGCTGCGCAAGCGCAACTGCGTTCCACCGTCCGGCAGATGCTGCGCCTGGACGACGATTTGGGCGCCTTCTACGCCCAGGTGGCAGGTGACCCTGATCTCTCCTGGGTGACCAGCGGGGCGGGGCGATTGGTCCGCAGCCCGACGGTTTTCGAGGACGTGATCAAGACGATCTGCACCACCAATTGTGCCTGGTCGGCAACCGAGCGCATGATCGGCGCATTGTGCGCCCATCTGGGAGAGCGCGCCGTCGGTGCTCCGGCTGAAGGTGCGTTTGGCAGGACCTTTCCCACCCCGGAAGCGATGGCCGCTGCCGAAGATGGATTCTACCGGGATGTGGCCAAAGCCGGCTATCGAGGGGCCTACCTGCGCGATGTGGCGCAGGGTGTGTCAGCCGGCGAAATCGACTTGGAGGGGCTGGGTGAAGTCATCCCCCGAGGAGCTGTCGGACGATGAGGTGGCCGAGCGGCTCCTGGTGCTCCCCGGCGTGGGTCCCTACGCTGCCGCCCACATCATGCTCGTCTTAGGGCGGACCTCACGCTTGATCCTGGACTCATGGACGCGACCCAAGTACGCACGTTTGATCGGCAAGACGAAGGTGAGCGACAAAGCCATTGAGCGCAGGTTCCGGAAGTATGGCCGCTATCGCGGCCTGGCTTTCTGGATGTTCTTAACCCGCGACTGGGTTGAAGACTAGCCGCGGAGTGCTAAGCGCCGGCGCCGATCAGCATCTTGAACGCCAGGTGCCGCCCTCGTTGTTGGGCAAGGGCGAACCACAAGCGGGTCACGCCTTCGACGATATCCACTTTCTCGAGCCCGCCGACCCGCACCGGCCGCATGCCGACATCGGTGATCAGGTTCTCGACCACGGCCAGGGCCTCGGCGGCCTCCACGCCGCAGTAGAACAAATCCGCCGGCAGCCCGTCGAAGATCGGTTGGGCGAAGTTTTCCCAACCAAGGCTGTTGAATGCGCGAAAGAGCTTGGCGCCTGGTGCGGCCTCGGCGATGGTGTCTAGGGCGTGCATCTTGGGGGCTTGCATGTTGTTGGATGCGTCGATCACGATCTTGCCTTCCATGGCATGACCGTGCTCGGCGACCATCTCGGCCACCGCCGACCCCGGGATCGCCACGACGATGACTTCGCCCTTCGCGATCGCTGTGCCGATCGTTTCAAACTCAACTTGAACCCCATCGTCATCAAACTTGACGGCGGCGCGCTTCCCTTCCGGGTCGCGAACCCCGTAGATGATTGAATGCCCGGCATTAGCCCACTTCTGGCCAAGGGTGCCCCCAATGCGGCCTGTACCCAGAATGGTGATCTTCATCGATGTTCTCCTCTTTCTGCAGGGCTTATCAGCCAAACGGGCTGTACCTGTGATCCAAGCGTAACATGGCTCTACCGATTGTGAAAGATTTCACAAATCGGGCGAGGCTTGAAGTGAACTTGAACGTGGCCAAGGCACAGCACGGATGTGATGCGGCACGTAGTGAGCAGGATCCGCCCAAGAGGTGAGCGACGGGCTGAGCGAATCTCAAAGTGCGCCATGGAATCAGGTTTGACTCAGGGGCGTCTTTCGCTATAGTGTGACCTTAGCACCAACTTCCATGCTTCCGGTTCAATGTTGCGCTCTGTGCCCTCACATCCACCCATCAATGGGAGGGATATAGGACGGTTGATTGCCTCGGGAGGGGACTTGAGGCCTATCAGGAGGCGTAGCCCATGCCAGCAAGAATTGTAAGGGGAGACTTCGATGGTCTGGCGAATGTCGCCAGGATTTTTGCCGGCCAGGCCCAAGCCGCGCAAGGGTCGCATAGGAAGCTCAAGGGCCAGATTGAGGCTCTCCGATCAGGCAGATGGGTGGGGAAGGGGGCGAAGGCGTTCTACAGGGAGATGGATGACCTGGTACTGCCAGCCTTGGCGCAGTTGGAGAAAGCCATGACAGGCGCGGACCAGCTCCTGCGCCGGGCAGACAAGATCCTGCACGGTGCCGAAGACGACGTCACCCGGCTCTTCGGCGAGGGCGGAGGAAATGGCGCCGGCGCGGGTGGAGGCGGCGGAGGCGGCGGTGCACCGGGAGGCGGCGGATCAGGTGGAGGTGCTGGGGGCGGTGGTGGCGGCGGCGCCGGGCTCTCTCCTGAGGGCCAGCTGATAAGTGATCTGCTGAACGCTATTACCACGGCGAGCGGAGTTCCCGGCCTTTTCAAGAATCTAAAGGGCGCTCAGCGCATCTTTGCCATTGCCGACTCGACCGCCATGAAGGGGGTGATGGGCATCTTGTCGGGCGCCAAAGAAGCGCTTGATGCCAGCGGAAGGGGCGTAAGCAATGCCGCAGCTGGCGTCGACGGCGCGATTGGCGCTGTGGCCTCGATCCTTTCGAGACCGCTTGAGGGTGCAGTGGGCCTGATCCACAATGTCACGGATGCCATCTCTCCCGGAGCCGGTAAATACACGGCTGTGCTGAACGATGTCATGCCGACCAATGTCGGGAAGAGCCTGGCGGTGGGGACGGTGGATACCGTCGACGCGCTTGTTCGGGGGGACTATAACCAGCTGGCGCGCCATCACGATCAGAATATGGATGGCAAATATGGTGAGGTGGTGCGGGGCTATGCTATCGCCGCCGACTCAATTGGTGCCTTGGTGACCGGGGATTCGCGGCGGCTCAATCAGCTGTCCGACATGGCGGCCGGTGGGAAACTCGGCAAGCCGGCGCAGTTCGGCGACTGGCTCGGCGGCAAGATCTATGACTGGACCCATTGAGCTTATCGGCAGTCCCCTATCGGTCAATGGATCAATAAGGGAGCCCAAAGGAGGGCGGTAGGATGTACCTTGAACTCATCACCACGGTGACGGCAATTCAGAACGACCTGGCCAATGCCTACGCCTCCAGCGGACGGATGGAAGAGATCGGCAGATACTTTTTGGTGATCAACAAGACAACGGTCGAGTTCTTCAAGTATGTGGAGCCGCCCGAGGCGTTGGCGGATCTCCACGAGGCGTTTGTCAAGTGGCAGACATTGGGTGCCGAGGCGCTGGAGGAAGAACTCGAGTCGGGCGAATTGGCGAAAGGCGAGGTTACGAAACGCCACGTGGAAGCCAGCCAGGCATTTGCTGAAGCGCTGGAAGAGGCGTTGTCAAGGGCCGAGAGCGAGGGCGGATAGCGCCGTAATCCGGATGGGCCGATCCCAGCAAGCGGCTGCCGGGAAATTGCCCACGGGCTGAGCCGCTGTTCTATCAAGCTTGGCGACGTATCAGGTCGCGCGCGTCCGAGTGAATCACCTTCCCTTCCTGCTTGAGCAGGCGAACTTCTTGCTTTACGATCTCGCGAGCCACCGCCAGCCGGTCCTCGGCCTTGGGGAACTGCGCCCGGAACTCGGGAGAGCCGAACAGGCGGCTGTCTTGTACAGCATCGAACGAGTTGGCCGGCAGAAAATCCAATGCGCCTGGCTGACCGAGATCGAGATTGTAGGCCTCAAAACGTTCACCGCTCAGATCGCCACGATCAACGCCCACGGGCTCCGCCCCCAGGGTAAGCAGGATCCGCGGAAACCAAGGCTCGAACACGGCGGCGAATCCATTGCCAATCGGAGATGAGATCGGGCGCCTTCCCTTGGCAGTTCGCAGATGAAACTGCGGCGGGGCGTGGCTTGAACTTGATCCGCAGGCGATATCGAGAATACGAAGCCCCTCAACGGACCTCAAATCTCCGAATGCCGCCAACAAGCGCGCGTACAGTTCTTCGAGGATGTCTGCCAGCCCCGGCTCCGCTTCCCACTTCGTCATCAGAGCGTGCGAACGGTCGAGATCATCGAGACTGGCGGCAAGTTGATTCTGGTCGCCCGAATCAGATGACAGAGCCAATAATCTTCGCTTTAGTTCTGACATTGTGGTCGCCATGGCCCAATTGCCCTTCCGACAGGCGTGTCCATCCTGCAATGGCTCCGCTCGGGGTACGCCCGAACAAAGCCTCAGTCTACCTGATCGTGCCGATTGACCACCCCTGAGACAGAGCTTAGAATGCACACTCTCAATTCTGGGACCGTCGGGCGGCCTCCGCTTGTCCGGGCGCCCGCGTGATAAGGGTATGGGGTGATCTTGGCGAATCGTTTCTCGGAGAGGATAGGATGGGTGGGGCTGGTTCTCCTGGTGGCCCTGTCGGCTTGCCAGGATAATCCTGGGCCCCAACCGACACTATCCAGCATGTTGCCGACGCGAGCCGCCTCAAGCACGGTTTCTGTGGCCACCAGCCTGCCGTCACCAACACCAACCGAATCAGCTCCGAGCCCGACACCCACAGCCGCCGATCAGATCCTGAATCCCCTGACGGGCCTGCCGGTGCACCAGCCCGAAACGCTTGGCTTGGCGCCGTTGCTCATCTCTGTGACCGAGTTTCCACCGTCCGCTCGTCCGCAGGCGGGACTCTCCTTGGCATCCCAAGTTTGGGAAACATCCATCGGGGAGGGCATGAGCCGATTTCTTGCCGTCTACTACGGTGACTATGTCGATGCCTTCAAAAAGACATTCCAGGCCCATCCCAATCAGCCTGGCTACGCGTTCGCCATTGGGCCCATTCGCTCCGGGCGCGTTGGCTGGGAAACCATCAAAACCTTCTACCCGGATGGCCTGCTAATCACACGCTTCGCCTCGCCTGAGGTGGCGGTTCAGCTCACCAATCTGTTGACCGTGTACGCACGCGACCCCAAAGATGTCAACAGCGCCGGGTTGACTCTTTCAGAGTTGGAGGCGCTGGCACCGCCAACCATTGAACCGAACTCGATGATGGCGCTGCCTTTCGGTTCCACCGTCCCGTCCGGTGGAAACTCCGGCCTGGATCTCAAGCTCATCTACAATCTATACGATCAGATCCTCTGGAGATATGATCCGAAGACAGGTCGGTACTTGCGCTCCCAAGACCCGGGTGATGGATCGGGAGATCTGGTCCCCTTGGTTGACCGATTGACGGGAGAAACACTCGGCGCGGACAACATCGTGGTCCTGTTCGCTAACCACACGTATGAGAATCTGGCCGGGACCATCTTGAAGATTCGTCTGCTCTACCTTGATCGCCAGCCCGGCTTGCTGCTCCGCGATGGTCGATGGTATGCCATCCAGTGGTCCACGCTCAAGCAAAACTTGATGGTCCAGGATCAAAGCGGACGCCCGATCGCGCTCAAGCCGGGGCAGACGTACTTCGAAGTCGTCAGCCGGCAGTCAACTTGGGATCCGACGGATCGGGTGGTCCGCTTCCACAATCCCGCGCTGCCCACCCTCACTCCGCTGCCACCGATCACCTCCACGCCGACCGCCACAGAAACGACGCAGCCCACGCAGACGCTTACGCCAAGTCCGACTCCCACAGAGAGCCCAGCTCCCTAGGTCGAAGAAGTCGCCTAGCCGGGCACCATGTGCAGGATTTGGCGCCCCGTCATCACTGCCCACACAGGCAGCCCAATGTAGCCGACCGCGGTCAACAACAGTACAGGATAGATAGCCGGGTTGGACCAGACGGCCCCGGTGGTGAAGGCAGCCTGAGCATCTCCCCAAAGGAACAGCAGGCCAATCGACGCCAGCCCGATTCCAACGACCAGGCCAGCGGCGGCCAGGAATGGCGGAAGGACTGCCTGGATCCGGAGAAGGATGAAGCCCAGCGCGAGCCAAATCCCGATGGCGGAGAAGCCAAAGATGATTGGGGGCAGGGACTGCTCGAAACTGATCCGCCCGAACAGGATCAGAAAAGAGGCGAGCGCCGTCGAAAGGACACCTGCCGTGCCGAGGACCGTCGAGCCCACTGAGATCACCGGCTGCGTTGGATAGCTGTAAGCGTGTAAGAAGACCGCCAGGGGCAGAAGGAAGATGACGTTCATCGCGTTCGAAAGATCGCTCAACGCGCCAAAGGGTTGGCCTACCACGTAGAATGTGATCACAAAACCCATCTGCAGGCCCCACCAAATGGCGCTCAAGATCAAAGACCATCCCACAATGCCGTTCATAGAACATCCCTCCCGTTTCCTGCTGTGGGAACAGTCTAGGCGGTGTCCCTGTGCCTGTCATGAGTGATTACACACGTTCCGGTTGGGAGGATTTCCCTAACTGCAAAATCGCTTAGGTCACGCGGAGCGGGATATGGTCCTAGACACGAGGGAGAAGCGAGGTGGACTTCAGTTCGCTTGAGTTAACTATCGGTTCGGAGGCTGGTTCCTCACCATCCAGCCGACCCGATCGAACGACACGATGTAGTGGAGCAGCACCAGACCGCCCAAAATCCAGGCCAGCCTGCTGTAGCCGGCAGCCGCCAATCCCAAAGATGCCAGGGTGAAATAGGCGATTTCGATCGCCAGCCGCACTGGGCCTGGCGTGGCCACCGGTGCCGGCCCAGGGTCGCCGGGGATCCGGAAAACGCCCCAAATGGCGGCCGCGGCCACCGGTGTCATCACGGCCAGGACGTAGCGCAGCGGTCCCTGACTTGCGTGGAAACCCCAGCTCCCCAGGGCAGCAAGCGCCGCCAATTCAAGCAAGAAGCGGACCGCAAGGTTGATCGGGTTGTTGGACATGCTCAGCCCTTCAAGGGGGTCAGCCCGAAGAGCTGAAAGCGCAGGATGAAGCGCCCGACCATCGATCTCGAGCTGCTGACGCCAAGCCGATCATGGGACCGGCGTGCCAACGACGAACCCAGTCTTGGCCTGCGCAGTCATGGTCTGCTCAATTTCCTTCGGGAAGGGTAGCGGTGCTGTGGTGGCGTTGTCATCTAGCGCTGGCGTGATTGCGCCACCAGGGATTGGCGTGCCCCCACCGCCAGATGAGACGCAGCCGACAAGCAGTACGGCTGACATCGCCAAGATGACTAACAACACCCAATACTTTGATTTAGCCATAATCTCACCAAATTTGCCCGGGCCAGTCCTAGGTCATTGTCGCGTGAGTGCGCACATGTGGCAAATCGGATCGTACGCCCAATCGGGTGCGTTGTGGTCCCCCCTGTCAATTTGTGAAAACCATCACAAATCGGTCACATTTGAATCCGGGGAGGTCGCCTTGACACCCGTCTCCGGCGTGAGATACAATCTTTCCACCCCAGCGGGGGCCTGTGGCGCAGTTGGGAGCGCGCTTCAATCGCACTGAAGAGGTCGCGGGTTCGAATCCCGCCAGGTCCACTGGAAAACCGCATGGGCCCATGGCGCAGTTGGGAGCGCGTCTCAATGGCATTGAGAAGGTCGTGGGTTCGAATCCCACTGGGTCCACTCAATCAAACATTCGCCAAGGCGGGAGCAGTAGACCAGCCGTCAGAGAGTCAGGCAAGGTGGAAGCCCGACAAGGCACCAGCGGCGTGCCCCACATGGTCGAACTCGCCCGTCGCCTCGCAGAATTCCTGCGGGGCAGGCGCCTCTGGTGAACCTAAGTAGCCAGAGGCGGTTCAGCCCGTTATCGCGTTGAGCGGCCCGCCCCCGGCGGGCAAGCAGGGTGGCACCGCGGAGGCCCCTTCGTCCCTGATTTGACGAAGGGGTGTTTTGTTTGGCTCTTTGGTGCCCGGGAGGTGTTGCATGGGTGAGAAGAAGAAAAGACCCAACTTGAAGGACACTTGGCGGGCGGCGCTCGACGCCCTCGAGGAGCTTCTGGGTCGCAAGGAACTGGACTGGGTTCCCATTCCGGTTGACGAGAAGGGCCGCCGACGCCGAAGACGCGCTGGACGGTTTGGAGGGTAGGCTCTTGAGTGAGAAGACAGCCACGGTTGAGGCGTCTGAGGATGACCATATCGACCGCTACGATCCCCGGGAGATAGAACCCCGATGGCAGGCGCGCTGGGCGCAAGATGATCTCTACCGGTCTGAGATCGAGCCAGGCCGCAAGAAGTTCTACTTCCTAACCATGCTGCCCTATACGTCGGGCAATCTGCATATTGGGCATTGGTTCGCCATGGCCCCATCGGACGCACGCGCGCGTTACTTGCGAATGAATGGCCACAACGTGATGTTCCCTATTGGTTTCGACGCCTTTGGGCTGCCGGCCGAGAACGCAGCCATCGAGCGCGGTATCCATCCCAAAGAATGGACCTATGCCAACATCGACAACATGCGTCGTCAGCTGCGTTCGATGGGCACCATGTTCGACTGGTCGCGGGAGGCCATTTCGGCGGACCCCGAGTACTATCGCTGGACGCAGTGGTTCTTCATCCAGCTCTTCAAACATGGCCTGGCCTACAAGAAAATGTCGCCCGTGGACTGGTGCCCCAAGGATCAGACGGTATTGGCTCGCGAGCAGGTCATCGGCGAAGAGCGTCTGTGCGAGCGCTGCAAAACACCGGTGGTCAAGAAGAACCTGGAGCAGTGGTTTTTCAAGATCACAGACTACGCTGATGAACTGCTGGACTTCTCGCATCTGGATTGGCCCGAGCCGGTCAAGTTGCTCCAGACCAACTGGATCGGCCGCAGCGAAGGCGCCAATGTCACCTTCAAAACCGAGTCCGGTGACCCGATAGAGGTCTTCACAACCCGGCCCGACACGCTGTGGGGCGCCACCTTCATGGTGTTGGCACCGGAGCATCCGCTGGTCGAGAAGCTTACGACCTCCGAACAACGGGCGCAGGTTGAGGCGTATGTGGCCCAAGCCACTCGACAGACCGACATCCAGCGCGAAGCTGCCGACAAGGAAAAGAGTGGCGTCTTCACCGGAGGCTTCGCCATCAATCCAGTTAACGGTGAGCGCATCCCTGTCTGGATTGCTGACTACGTACTGATGAGCTACGGCACCGGCGCCATCATGGCCGTCCCGGCCCATGATCAACGCGACTTCGAATTCGCCCGAAAGTACGGCCTGCAGGTCCGTCCGGTGATCCAGCCGGAGGGCGTCGACGCATTACATGGCGACAAGATGACGGAGGCCGTACCCGCCCACGGCACGATGGTGAACTCGGGGAGCTTGACTGGGACGCCAGGAGACCGCTCAATTGCGGCCGCCATTGAGTACGTGGAAGCGCATGATATCGGGCAAGGCGCAGTCAGTTATCGGCTGCGCGATTGGTTGATCTCGCGCCAGCGCTATTGGGGTGCACCGATTCCCATCGTCTACTGCCCAGAACATGGCCAGGTGCCGGTCCCGGATGACCAACTCCCGGTCCGACTTCCCGATGAGGTCGAATGGCTGCCGACTGGCCAGAGCCCGTTGAAGCTGCATGAATCTTGGAAACAAACGACATGCCCTATCTGCGGACAGCCAGCCGAACGGGATACAGATACCATGGACACCTTCATGTGTTCGTCTTGGTATCACCTGCGGTACCTGAGCCCGCACTTCAATGAGGGTCCCTTCGACCCCAAGCAATACGACTATTGGATGCCGGTCGATTGTTACACAGGCGGCATCGAACACGCCACGATGCACTTGCTCTACACGCGCTTTTTCCACAAGGCAATGCGTGACATCGGGGTGACCAAAGGACCTGAGCCGATGCTGCAGCTGCGCAACCAGGGACAGATTCTGGGCCCCGATGGGCAGCGGATGAGCAAATCTCGGGGCAATGTGATTGACCCCGACGAGCAGGTGGCGGCCTATGGCGCCGATACGGTGCGCGCTTATCTGATGTTTGGCTACCGTTGGTCGGAAGGCGGCCCATGGGGGGCCGAGAATATCCAGGGAGCTGTCCGATGGCTGAACCGCGTCTGGAATCTGGTGCTGGAAACTGCGGACAATACTACCCAGGCATCCTCGGAGGTAGAGGCCGATCTGCGCCGCAAGCTGCATCAGACGATCCGCCAGGTATCGGATGACCTGAATGGGTTCGAGTTCAACACTGTGGTGTCGGCCCTGATGGAGTTGACCAACGCCCTGACGGCAGCCCGTGATTCTGGTCAGGCAGGCAGTCCGGCTTTCAAAGAGGCTGTTGACGGCATGCTGCGCATGATGGCTCCGGTAACTCCCCACCTCGCCGAGGAGCTTTGGGCACGTCTGGGATTACCGTATTCCATTCATCAACAATCCTGGCCCAAGTTTGACGCTGAGGCGGCCAAAGAGGACGAGATCACACTTGTGATCCAGATCAACGGGAAGGTTCGTGAGCGGATGGTGGTCTCAGCGCACATCCAGGAAGCGACCGCCAAAGAGAAAGCCCTCGCCAACCCGACGGTGCAGGAGTATCTGGCCGGCAAGCCGCCTCGCAAGGTGATCTTCGTTCCCGGCCGATTGGTGAACATCGTCGTCTGATCCCGTCCTGATCCGGACCGTTCGTCCTGATCGCCCGTCAAGCGGGGCACAGCATCGCTGTGCCCCGACGCTTTTGACGTAGAATCCGAACACACACACATCGGGAGGTAACCAACATGAGCCATACGCACACACGCCGCGTGATCCAAGCCGAAGGCGCAGCCGCTCCAATCGGACCCTATTCGCAGGCCATCGGATTTGGGCCGTTCGTCTTCGCCTCGGGGTCGGCCGGGATGGATCCATCGTCAGGCGAGCTCGTGCCTGGGGGGATTGAAGCCGAAACTCGACAGACGATGCAGAACCTGCGTGGGATTCTGGAAGCGGCTGGAGCGAGCCTCGATCAGGTGGTCAAGACGACAGTCTTCATGGCCGACTTGACGGAGTTCCCTCGCATGAACGCAGTCTACGCGGAGTTCTTCGGCGCCGCGCCTCCGGCGCGGTCGACGGTCGAGGTCGCTGCATTGCCGAAAGGCGCTCGCGTGGAGATCGAAGCCATTGCCGCGCTCCCCGATTGAGCCGGAGACCAGGTCGGCGCGTCTTGCGGTGCCGCCAAGAAGCACAAGCAGTCAGGTTGGATTATGGGCGGTGAGCTGATTCTGGTGGTCGATGATGAGGCCAACATCCGCGAGCTTTGCCGGATGTATTTTGAGCGCGACGGGTTTCGCGTCCGGACCGCCGAGACCGGCCCCGCTGCACTTGAAGAGGCCGCATCTGATCCGCCCAATCTGATCGTCCTCGATCTCATGCTGCCAGGGCTAGACGGCTATGAAGTGTGTCGAACCTTGCGGGCGGAATCGGACGTGCCGATCGTCATGCTTACCGCCCGCGATGAAGATGTTGACAAGATTGTTGGTCTAGAGCTCGGGGCAGACGACTACCTGACCAAGCCCTTCAATCCCAGAGAACTTGTGGCACGCGCCAAAGCCATCCTTCGTCGGTCCCGCCCACCAACGGATAGGCCCATGGCTCCCATCAGGTTGGGGGACCTGCGCATCGATCCCGGTCGGCATGAGGTCACGATTGCCGGTGACTCAGTAGACCTACGGGCCAAGGAATTCGATCTGCTGCAAACGCTGGCGGCAAACCACGGATATGTCTTCACGCGTGAGAGACTTCTGGATCAGGTTTGGGGGTATGACTTCTTCGGTCAGACACGGACGGTTGATGTTCACGTTGCCCAACTGCGCAAGCACCTTGCCCATTCCAAAGGGGTCCGGATCGAAACCATCACCGGTGTGGGGTACAAGCTGGTGGCCGATTGATGTTGGCCTCGCTCCGCTCTCGACTTCTCTTAAGCTACCTGCTGGTGGCTGGCCTGGTCTTGGCCCTGGTCGGGGTGGGCTTCTTCACTTTTCTCGTCAGCAACCCGTTTGGGGACCGCATCGTCTACCAACGCCTGGAAACCATCGCCACCACGGTGAGCTTGCGCGAGGGCGCGGCTGCGCCAGCCAACCAACTCCGAACCATGGATCGCCTGCTTACCCTTCTCGGGGGGCGATTTCAGGCTCGCGCTCTGGTGCTCTCCATTGCGGGCGAGGTCATACTCGACACCAATCCCCAGGCCGCCCTTCCCTCCCCTGCAAATCTGATTGGACTGGCCGGCCAGACGGAGGCAACGCAAGGCCGGTACGCGGATGGGACTGGCCGTCAGTGGCTCTACGTTGCCAGGCCCCTGGCAGCGCGACGGACACTGGTGGTATCAGCGCCCAGACTGACCCTGCGCACAGTCTCCTATGCCCTGGCCCTGGAAGGTCTCCCCGGACCCCTTCTGGCCGCTGCCGGCCTGGCGCTGGTCGTTTCATTGGCCCTGGCTTGGCTCCTGGCCCGCTGGATCTCGGCCCCGCTGAGGCGGATGTCCCACGCCGCCCGCCAGGTAGCTGCCGGTGATTACGCGGCGCGGATTGCGCCCGGTGGGCCCCAGGAGACTCAGGATGTCGCCCTGGCGTTCAACCACATGGTCGATCAAGTTGAGTTGAGCCAGAGAGTTCAACGTGATTTTGTGGCCAACGTTTCCCATGAGTTGAAGACTCCGCTGACTTCGATTCAGGGATTTGCCCAGGCCATCAAAGATGAGGCGGTTTCGGATGCGCCGGGCAGAAAGCATGCCGCCCAAGTCATCCACGATGAGGCCGAACGACTGCGTCGCCTGGTCGAGGCGCTCCTGGACCTTACCAGGCTCGAATCAGGGCAAAGCGACATGGCTCGAGCGCCTGTTGATATGCCCGCCCTCCTGACACGGGTAGTGGATCAGGAGGCGGTTGTCGCCGCGGCACGACAGATTGATATTGTGCGATCTTGGCCCTCAAATCTGCCCAGCCTTGTCGGAGACGGCGATCGGCTCTCTCAGGTCTTCATCAACCTCATCGACAATGCTCTTCGCCACTCGCCAACCGGGGGCCAAGTAGAGGTGACGGCCAAGGCCGTCGATGGTGGAGTCAAGGTAATGGTAAGCGATCATGGCCCGGGGATCTCTCCCCAAGCCCAGGAGCGGATCTTCGAGCGCTTCTACAAGATCGACAAAGCGCGCGCCAGTGGTGAGGGAAGCGGGTCCGGCTTGGGATTGGCCATCTCGCGCGAGATCGTCAGCGCACACGGGGGGCGAATTGAGCTCGCAAGCTTGCCGGGCGAGGGCAGCCGGTTCACCGTTGTGCTGCCCCTGTCAAAACCCGATGACACGACCCAAGCTCGGCGCCGATGATATAATCCGCCACTTGTTTGTGCTCGGGAGGGTTGTATGAGTTCTGAGAAGGGTTCTGTGGGAAAGTGGCTGGTGCTCGGTTTGTTGGCCACATTGTTTGCCTGCATGTGCTTCGTGCTCGTGGCTGGCGCCGGATCGGCTTTGTTTCTCATGCAGACGAGCTCTGCGAGCAATGGGCCGGTACCGGTGACGTCTGAGGTTCAACTTTCCACGCAGGTCGGTATCCCCCAGGCGACGTCTGCGCCAACACCTATCCCGGACGCGGCGGTCGAAAGTGAACAGACTCTCATGAAGGCCGAAGTCCCGATCGCCGATCCCATCTCGTTGGCCGAGAGATTTCGCGGCGTGAAGAACATTCCAAAGGTTGTAGCCACTTCAGCCGCCCCCGTGGACTTGGGAACGGTCGAGTCCTTCTGGGCCTCGGATCCCGAGACGCAGACCAACTTCCAGGTGCAAGCTAAGCTCGTCTATGCAACGGCCCATGCCTATTTCTGGGTTGAGCAGGGTGTCAACTACAACCAGAGCGACGTCAAGAAGCTGATGGATACCTTCGAGAACAAGATCTACCCGACGGATCGGGAGTTCTTCGGCAGCGAGTGGTCGCCCGGGGTAGATGGTGATGTCCATCTCTACTTGCTGTTTGCGCGTGGTCTGGGCAGCTCGATCGCCGGCTACTTCTCGTCTCAGGATTCCTACTCTTCTCAGGTTCATAAGTATTCCAATCAGCATGAGATGTTCTACCTGAGCGCGGATAATTTGAATCTCTCTGACCAGTTCACCTATGGGGTGTTGGCCCACGAATTCCAGCATATGATCCATTGGCATCTGGATCGCAACGAAGAAACCTGGATGAATGAAGGCTTCTCGGAGCTTGCATCGCTGCTCAACAACTATGACGTCGGTGGGTTTGACTACCTGTACGCGCAAGATACCGACAAGAACCTGACCTACTGGCCTTCCGAGCCCGGCACAACAGGTGCTTACTACGGCCATTCATTCCTTTTCTTGAGCTATTTCCTGCAACGCTTTGGCCACGAAGCCACCCAGGCCCTGGTCGCTAACCCCGACAATGGGCTCAACTCGGTCGACGAAACGCTCAAGACTCTCAACGAAACTGACCCGCAGACCGGGCGGCCCATCACAGCGGACGATGTGTACCGCGATTGGGGCGCCGCGATGGTTCTCCAAGATGCGGCGATGGACGACGGGCGATACGCCATTACTGAATACTCTTCGGCGCCTCGGGCAGCGATCACTGATCAGTTTGATTCTTGTCCCATGGGGCCTCAAGATCGGACCGTCAATCAATACGGCGTCGACTACATGGAATTCACCTGTTCGGGCCAACATACCATCCACTTCAACGGGGCCAGTCTTGTCCCGGTCGTGCCGTCCGACCCTCATAGCGGAGATTACGACTTCTACTCCAACAAGGGCGACGAATCCGACATGACCTTGACAAGATCATTCGATTTCAGCGGGGCTTCTGGCTCGATCGATTTCAGCTATTGGACCTGGTTCGACATAGAAGATGGCTGGGATTATGTGTATCTGGAAGCGTCCGATGACAATGGGGCGACGTGGAAGATTCTCAAGACACCCTCGGGTACGGATCGTGACCCGTCTGGCAATGCCTACGGATGGGGATACACCGGAATGAGCGGTGGGAGCAGCCAGCAAGCGACCTGGATCAAAGAATCGGTGGATTTGAGTTCCTATGCAGGCAAGAAGATCATGCTGCGTTTTGAGTATGTCACCGATGCCGCTGTCAACGGCGAGGGGTTCCTCCTCGACGATCTCTCGATCGATGCCATCAACTACAAGGACGGTTTCGAGCAGGATGACGGGGGATGGCAGGCCGACGGCTTCGTGCGCCTATACAATCGCTTGCCACAAACCTACCAAGTTGCTCTAATCACCGAAGGTAATACACCGAGCGTGCAAGCCGTCTCGCTGGATGACAATCGTGATGCCGATATCCCAGTCAGCATTGGGGGCGATGTCGATCGCGTGATACTGATGGTGATTGGCACCACGCGCCACACCTGGCAGGAGACCCCCTACACGGTTTCGATTTCGCCGTAGCTCATCGAACAACCATCAGGTGTTGAAGTGAAATGACGACGCCGGGCTTCTTGAGCCCGGCGTCGTGCATAATGTTCGCTGGTGATGGATCTAGGAGGCTTCTGGCGGGCGCCGCCGCAGCGCTTCCAGCTCGGCCTCCAACTGGGCCCTGCGCGCTTCATACGCGTCACCCATCTCAGATCGCAGAGATTTGACGCGGTCCATCGCCGTCGACCGCAGCTCATCCCCGGATGACGGCGCGAGCATGATGGCAACGACGGATCCGACCAGAGCGCCGCAAAAGGCGCCCAGAGTGAAGTTCATGATTCGGCGCATGTGTCTCACCTCCTGTGTGTCTTCGATTAAACCATACATCTGGAGACTCTAAGGGGTGATCCTGGTGAGTAATGGCAGAACTCCGCTCGAGAAGGTAGACTCAAATGGCGATAGGAAAGGCCGCATTGACGAAAAGAAGAAAGGTGGAAGATGTTCGAAATTCGCATTGAATACTGTGCCGTATGAAACTACCGAGACAAGGCCGTCAGTTTGGCGGTCAAGTTATTGGAGACCTACGAGCGTCAGATTCGGTCATTGGAGTTGGCACCTTCGGAAGGCGGTCGGTTTGAGGTCACCGTCAATGGAGAGCTGCTGCATTCCAAACTGGCCACGGGCACTCACGTCGACCCTGAGCGTTTGATGGCATTGCTGGACGAGAAGAAATGAGTTTGCGCGGCTGAGTAGTGGAAGGGCATGCGATCTGATGCGGCTGGTCCTCCAACGGGTGAGGCGAGGTCGGGTGACGGTGGCCGACGACGTCGTGGGTGAAATCGGAACGGGCCTGGTGATTCTGGTCGGGGTTGAACAAGGGGATGGCTTCGAGCAGGCTGATTGGCTGGCGGCCAAGTGTGCCGGCCTGCGCATCTTCGACGATCCCGAAGGCAAGATGAACCTGTCCCTCGGGGACGTCGGCGGCGAGGTGTTGGTTGTCTCTCAGTTCACCTTGTTGGCAAACACCGACAAAGGTCGGCGACCCAGCTACGTTCATGCTGCAGCCCCTGACGTCGCCGAACCCCTTGTCGATCGATTTGCCGATCAATTGGCACGAGCGGGGATCCCGACCCAGATGGGGCGTTTCGGGGCTCATATGTTGGTGGAAATCGACAACGACGGACCGGTGACGATCCTAATTGAAAAGTGACCCCCGGGGGACAGCTTCCCGGGGGTCACAAGAGCTAGGTCGAGGTTTGCATCGCAGGGGCTCGAGCAGGCTCCTCAGATGGCTCGGGTCGAGCGGCTGCTTGAAACCCGATGAACATCAGGATGGCTGCGAAAAGCTCGCCAAGATAGAGGAATTGACCGTAGCCCAGGCGAGTCAGCGTGCTGGCGGCGCCGATAGAGAGAGCACCGGCGGCGATGAGCACGTTGCCGATCACCCGATTGGGCATGACGCGCTTCCGCCAGAAGAGAAACGCCGACCACAACGCGCCTCCCACAAGCGTGAGCAATCCGTAGATATTGAAGAATGGCGTTGAAAGCCGAACTGCGGCGCCGTCGGCGATTGCCGGCATGATGTCGCGGTACTGATCGCTGATCGGAAGCGCGGTCGTGAAGTGGGAAACGTCCAGCCGGGGCATGATGCTCAACATGAGGTAGAGTGCGACCAGGCTCCCAATCGTGAGCAGAGCGGTGATGACGTGCATCCCCTTCTTACGGTACAGAAGGGCAAGCGTTCCGTGGCCAATCCAGGCGGCATTGAGAGCGGCCCCGAACAGGTACCAGACGAAGAACACCCATCGATTCCAGCCAAGTGACAGGTAGGCTTCTGCGAAACTGCCCGCGCCAAACATGGCCAAACCGATCCCCCAATAGAGAAAGTGGGGTTTTCTCCGAACGATGAATCGCTGGAATACGGCTAAAGTGAATATCAACATCACGGCGGTTGAGACAAACGGCAGAATTTGGTTCACGTTCATTCTTTGCACTCCTTGAAATGGGTCAGATTCTGGGCCAATCAGATGGATCTATCGAAAGGGGACTATTCCCAGCAGAACGCCAGCCGCGAAGAGAATCAAGATCACGGTGACGAGTTCAAAACCGGCCAACAATACCGGGATGACACGTTCGAACAATACGGAGTCAGTAGGCATATGCGACCTGCCTCTCACGATGACTCGCTTCCGGTTTTCGGCTTCTTCCATGGCAACTCCAGATGCATCCTTCTCTATCAATGGTTGTGTCACACGTCCTCCTGACCCTGCCGGAGATGCGCTGAGCGTGTCATGGCTGAGGTTCGAATTCGTCCAGCACGGCCAGCTGGTAGACGTTCAGCAGCTTGGTCAGCCGCCCGAAGAGAGGGGCGTGATTCCCCCCGGGATCGGGTCCCCGGCCGACAGGCCGAACGCCGTTTCGATCACCCGATCCCGGAAGAACAAGCTGGCCTGCATTGCCTCCCCCAGGGACAGGCCAATTCGTCGGGCAGTCTTGGCGTGCTGGTGCCCGATCTCCATCACTTCTTCCAAGACTTGTTGGTCGCTGGAATCTCCTGAAACGTAGCGCAAGATGAGTCCCAGCAGGCGCCGTCCCAGGTCGCGTTGTTCTCTGCGCGCAACGTCGTCATATGCTCGCAGCCAGCTGGCATCACTTGTCGTGGCAATTTCACTTCGGGTGATCGTCAAGGCATGATGGGTCCAGTTGCTACCAAGCTCGGAATGGCTTTCCTGGCGTTGTCGCCACTCGAATGCCTGCAAGTCCTCCAAGGCAAATCTGCGGTGCCCACCGGGAGTAATCATGGCCGATAGTTTGCCGCTGTCTGCCCAGCGGCGGATGGTGTTTGGGTGGACGCCGAGATGCTCCGCCGCCTGCGAAGTACTCAGCCAATGTGGGAGGGGAACCAACTCTGAGGGCATGCGTTGTCCATTTCGCAGGTGGCAGTCCTAGCCCACCAAAAGCATGAGGAACATATCTCTTTAAACCTCACCAAAGTTCACTAAATATAACCGATCATCTCTGCAGATTCAAGGAGGATTTTCAGGGCGACCTGCGTCAGATGTCATGCCTGTTGCGGGGAATTCGATTCGAGGATGCCGGGGTTCGTCCAGAGTGCGAAATCCAACTGTACGGCACCGGCACCTGAATGAATAAGACTCCCGACATCGGCCGCATTCCGAATGCCTCCCGAAACTACCAGAGGTTTGTCCAGGGCGGCAGCGATGGCTGACGTCCTTTCAAGCATGATCGGGAAGAGGCCTGGTCCCATTGCCCTCCCAGAGGAGGGGCGTTGTGAGCCCCCGACCGCGCCGCGTGGAGGGGCCAGGCCGATAGCGGCAGCCCCGGCCGCGTAGGCTGCCTCTATGGCTGGCCAGCCTGCACTGGCGTTGAGACGGGCGATGATTGGTAGTTCGCTGCTGGCCACCGGCGAGAGCTGACGCCTGATCAAATCTGGGTCTTCAGCGTCCAAACCCAATTCCACCGCTGAGACGGAGTCCTCCCTCTCCAATTGAAGCAGCATAAGGCGCAGTTCTCCGGGGTCGTCAACGATGAGGTGCACGATGACCGGAACGGGCATGCGGCGCCATCGACGGTGATGTCGTCGAAGGACGGCTGTCAAGCCAGGGTTGGGGAGGCCAGTATGAATTAGGAACCCACCCGGATAATCATGCAGGCGGGTCTCCTGTGTGGTCCTGCGCGGTGCGTACGAAATTGGATGGGTGACAAAAGCACCCAGGCGGCCCAGGTCGACATTGGAACCGGTCTCATCCGAGAAACCGAGTGCCCCGGCCGTGTTCATCCACGCAGGATCGATGATGGCCTCGCGCTTGCCCGAGGTGATCAGCATGTCAGGTCCTGATATCCGGCAGTCGAAACATCGGCCCGTCGACGCAAAACAGTCGTCTTGCCCCTTGACCTTCAAGAGCACAGGCTTGGCAGCCGCCGATTCCGCAGGGTGTCGGGCCCACCACAAGCAAATCATCTTGCGTGAGACTTCGCATACGCCAGGCATCGTCCCGCATTTGGACAGACAAGCTGTCCAGCCGGTCAAAGGGCATACCGATGGCGATGTAGTCGGCCCACGCTAGGCCATCCTCTGGATCTGTAAGGACCTCGACAGCCGGCGGAAGCTTATGAGTTTGTCGATCGGAAACAAAGGCGACGGCGCGGCCATTGGCCAACCCCAACGCAACCAAGGGATGGAGATAGAGATCTGCATCGCCGAATGCGATGAGCAGCCATCGGCGGCTCGATTCCGGGGGCGAGAATCCGTTGCCCATCGGCCCGCGCAGCACCAGGGTGGCACCTGGAGGCCAATCGGCTGCCTCAGGCAGGAGCACTGAGAATCCGGACGCCGAAAGCGCTATCGGGACCAGCGTGTGACAGTGCCAATCATGTCCAGGGCGGTAGCCTGAAAACATGTGACCGGGTCGGACGTCGACGCCCGGACTCCCCACCAATCTGGCGGACACGCGGCCGTCTTGGTGGACTGCTTGGGCTTCTACCTTGAATTCAGTGGCTGGCATGCGTCGATGCTAGCATGCGCGGGGTGGCAGAGCAATGTCAGGCAAGCGTCTGGGGGGCGATTCGCCTGCATGCTATAATCCGCCCGGATTGCCAGCACTGGAAGCTGCAATTCCTAATCCCAAAGTTCATCAGGAGGGCGACGTGAACGTAGCTGAGCTATCGAGGGGTCTGGCGACCCTTGCATGGGTGGGGGCGATCGTTGTGGTCGTGATTGCCGTTGTTCGCGCTTCTCGGGGTCGACCGCTCAAATCAGCTGTAGGGCTGGTGCTCGGTGTGCTTGCCCTGGCGGTTGTCTTCACATCGGTTGGCGCCGGGTTGGTGTTTGTCCAGCCGGAAGAGCGGGGGGTTGTGATCTCCGCTGTGACCCCGGAGGGCTACCGGCAGCAGGCGCTGCAGCCCGGCCTGCATTGGATCGTCCCGTTCGCCGAGTCTGTGGTCGTGTACCCGATTTCCCGGCAAACGTATACGATGTCCATCGCGCCATCGGAAGGTGCCATCCAAGGGGATGATTCGGTAACGGCAAGAACGGCCGATGGGCAGGAAGTCTTCATTGATGCGTCTGTGATCTTCTCCGTAGATCCCAACAAGATCATCCAGGTGCATATTGACTGGCAGAATCGCTATGATCGTGATTTGGTTCGCCCTGTGGCGCGGGGCATCATCCGTGATGAAGCCTCGCGTTATGGCGTTGAAGATATCGTCAGCCAGAAACGGCAAGAGTTAATCGATGGCATTCGAAGCCGGCTTGAGAACCGCCTTGAGGACAACGGCCTGGTGCTTCAAGAGTTCGTGCTCAGGAACATTACTTTCACGCCCGAGTACGCCGCGTCCGTCGAGCAGAAACAGATCGCGGAGCAGAAGGCGCAGGAGGCCAAGCTGACGGTCGAACAGAAGCGGCAGGAAGCTGAGCAGGCACGGCAGGTAGCGCAAGGCCAGGCGGACGCGGCGGTCATCAGCGCCCAGGGTCGAGCCCAGTCGCGCTTGATCGAGGCCGACGCCGAGGCGCAAGCCCTTACGAAGATCGCCAATGCCCTGCAGGCCAATCAGAACTTGATCACGTACGAATACGTAAAGAATCTGTCGCCCAATATTCAGGTGATGCTGGTTCCAAGCGACAATCCATTTCTCTTGCCGCTGCCAACGCCGACTCCGGTGACGGGCGGCACGCCTGAAGGAACGCAGTAACCGCTAGGCGCAAGTAGATCGAGCAGCGCCCGGGCATAAGCCTGGGCGCTGTTTCTTTGGTCAACTTGGTTTCGAGGAGCGTGTGACCAAGGTCGCCCGTCATGGTTGACGGGTGCCTCACCCTTCCGGTCCGAGAAGGTATCTCGGATGACTGAGACTAGCCCAGACGGACCAGGGGATGTGGTCTGGGGTATGTGATATGCTAGCCAACAACTCCGGGGGCGGAAGTGCCGGCTTCCGTTATGGCTGATACCCTGTTGGACACGTGGACAGCGCACATTCTCGTTATCGAGGGGTAGGTATGCTTCTCAAATCCCTGCCATTTGAACATGTAGGTAGACCGCCGACAGCAAAATCAGATCGGCTGCCGCCGATGCTCCTCATGCTGCATGGCATCGGCAGCAATGAACGTGATCTGTTCGCACTTAGTTCGGCCATCGACCCCAGATTTCATGTCCTAAGCCTGCGCGGCCCTCACGCACTCGGTCAAGGAGGCTATAGTTGGTTTGAGACACAATTCGCTGTTGATGGCTCGAAGATACGCGCCGAGAGTGCTGAGGCCACCCGCCAGAGGCTCATCCAGTTCATTCAACAGGCTGCACAGCATTACCGCACGGATCCCAAGCAGGTGTACCTGATGGGTTTCAGTCAGGGGGCAATCCTGGCCTTGCTCATGGTTCTGACACGTCCAGATATTCTCGCCGGGGTGATCTCGATGAGTGGAAAGCTGCCTGGAGAGCTTCTGGCAACCAGCAGCCCCATCACCCGCCAACTTGCAGGCCGCGAGGCAATCAGTGGCTTCCCGATCCTCCTCACCCATGGCACGCAGGATGATGTGATCAAAGTTGAGGAAGGCCAACGCGTCCGTGACCGACTGATGAGCCTTCAAGCGAATGTGTTCTATCAAGAGTATGAGACGGGGCACACCATTCCACGCCAGATTGCGTCGGATTTGGACATCTGGCTTTCAGCGCGCCTGATAACCCGAGCTTGAAGAACCCCGGCCATCGAACGCCGGGCCGTCGAGGTCGACTGATCAGGGAGAGCATGAGATGTCAGACGAGTCCGCCATTTCCCAGGCCCAAGCCAAGCACACACCGGCGTTGATGGGAAAGACGAATGTTGTGGGCGTTGGGCGTGGCTATAAGATGGTCAAAGGGCGCAAGACGGACAAGATGTGCGTGGTGGTACTCGTTCGTCGCAAGGTTCCCGGCGCTGCCCTTGAACCGCACGCCTTGGTCCCCAAAGACGTCGATGGGGTGGAGACGGATGTGGTGGAGGTGGGCGAGCTCGTTGCGCAAGCCTCTCGCACGGAAAGGGTGCGTCCCGCCCCGCCAGGGGTCAGCCTGGGCCACTACCAGGTCACAGCCGGTACTTTCGGCGCCGTGGTTCGTGATAGGGCAACCGGTGACTCCTTGATCCTGTCCAACAACCACGTGTTGGCCAACAGCAACGATGCGCAGATTGGCGATGCCATACTTCAACCCGGCGCGGCAGATGGCGGGCGTCTTGACCAGGATACGCTGGCTCACTTGCTGCGCTTCGTGCCCATTCGGTTTACTGTGGCACCGTCCTCATGCTCCATCGCCAGTGCGGTAGCCTGGCTCGGCAACAGCTTGGCCCGCGGCCTGGGCTCCAAGCACCGTTTGCAGGCATACTTCACCGACCCCAACGCCGTCAACCGGGCCGACGCGGCCGTGGCCACCCCAATTGATCCGGAAGTGATTACCGACCAGATCCTTGAAATCGGAATCGTAGAAGGCACGAGACCGGCCGAGCTTGGCCTCACTGTGCGAAAGTCGGGACGCACGACAGGCTTCACATCGGGCGAGATCAGCGTCTTGGATGCGACTGTGACCGTGGGCTACGGCACATCCCGTCGGGCGAGGTTCGAAGGCCAGATTATCAGCAGTCCAATGTCGTCTCCCGGCGATTCCGGTTCGCTGCTTGTTGCGGGAGATTCGATGAAGGCCGTCGGCCTGTTGTTCGCGGGATCAGACCAGGCCACGATCTTCAACCCGATTGAGGATGTGCTCAGCGCCCTCGAGGTGGAAATGTGAGCGATTCACAAGCTGCGTTCCAGGCGCAATTGGAACGTGCCCGATCCATCAAGCAAGCCCACGAATCGGAGCTGTTGGACAAACCCAATGTCGTCGGGGTTGGGGTTGGGTTTCGTCAGACCGGCGGCAAACCGACCCGCGACGTGGCGATTGTCGTTATGGTGAAGGTCAAGCTGCCGGCGGCCGATCTACGACCTCAAGATGCTCTTCCGGATGAAATCGAGGGCATTCCGGTCGATGTGCAGCCCGTAGGCGACTTCGACATCCACGTCTGACTCCCCCGGGGTGTTGTTTCAACTGGGAGCCCCCGGTCATCAGCTTGAGGCTCCTTTTCCTTGTTCCATTGCCCGGCAAAAGAACCAGATATTGGTGTCAGTCTTTCTCCTCGGCCAGGGCCGCCTTGCGGGCGGTTGAGCTCCAGGTCGAATGCCTGCCGTGATCATGATTCATCCTGGGCAGCCAGGGGCGTTCCGGACTGGGGCTGGGGTTTGCCCGGTGGATCAGCGGACACATCCGGTCAGGCGACGGGCACAGGTGGTTTCCGATCAGGAAGGCAGATCCTAGGGGCCGGGAATGTCCCGAGGCCTTCTCTCGCTGGCGGCCCACAGATGGGTGCCGTCCGTGGTGATTTCGATCGTGCCCAGCTGGTCCGTGCGCAACAGGCGCTCTGCGGCGAACACCGATTCCAGAGCCGGTGATGGAAGACTGGTTTGGTCGGCCGAGTCGCTCGACAGCACAACAAGCGAGGGCGCCAATGTGACGAGCCACTGCGCCGTTTGCGGGGTGACCTGGCTGGCTTGTCTCAGGACGACCACGGAGGCGTGAACCGGGTTCAGCTCTGGCATGTGGGCCAAGGCCTCGATCTGAGATCCTGAGACCATCACAACTCTGGCGCGATCCAACGTGACTGCGATCGCGCCTTCGCCCCCATCGGCACCCATAATCGAAAGCTGAGCTCCGCTGCCCAGGTCAAGTGCCGTGCCGGGATGGAAGCGAGCGAAAGGGGTGCCATCTTCATGCAGTGTCCTGGTCAATGCCCAGGCGGGACCATCGCCGGCGCTTTCGTCGGCGAGTACGCCTCTCACCGCGAAGCGATCGGTAAGGTCACTCAGGCCGAGCAGATCCTGCTCCTGGGAGCTGGCAAGGACAAGCCAGTCGATGCTTCGGTTGAAAGGAGGCAGGCGCGCCGCCAGTTGGTGCTCCAGTGCAATCGGACTCCGCCCACCGTCGATCAACACCGCCCGGCCGGAAGCCGTTCGTATTAGCGCAGCTTGGCCCCCGCGCGTATCGAAGATTGAAAGATGAAGGCGTCCATCGGGGCGACGGCCGACATTGTCCCATGTGACAAAAACGCCCACGGCCAAGGCTGCCAGGCTGGCCAGTAGGGGAATCGACGGCCAGCGCGGCTTGGGCAGATTTGGAAGGTGCCCGGCAGACGTGATTCCGAAGAGTAGGACGTAGAACCCCGCCACCCAAAGGGGATCGATCCATCCGAGGCCTAGATTGGCCATCGGGAGTGCGGCGAACCAGGTGACGGCGCGGATGGTGTATGCGGCGAAAGGCCAGGCGATCAAGGCTAGGATTTGGCCGGCTGCCAGCCAGATTGACCCGACCATCGTGGCCAGACCCGCCAGGACCATGACTGCGGGCTGCACTGGCAGAATGGCACGATTGGCAAGTACCGATGCTACCGACAGCCGGTGAAAGTAGTAGACCGTGAGCTGCACCGGTCGTGTGAAATCGTTGAAGCGGCTGACATGGGTTTCATCAATCACTGGCTTGGTGACGTGTGCGCGCCACGCACCCAGGCATATTGTGAAAGAAAATCACAAATGTCCAGCGCTGGAGCTTACGTTTTCGGAACAGGAGCGAAGCTGTCAGGCTCAGGCCAACCAGGCTCGCCCATTGTGGGCTGGTGAGGTCAGCCGGAAGTGAGATGGCGATGCCAGCCATCCACACCAGGCTGAGCCAGAAGAGCGTCATGCATCCCCCCTCAGCCAACGACGCGTGATTCCATTACAGAGGCTCTGTCCAGCCCCTTGGATAGGTCGGTCCAGGGCGCACCGATCGACAAGTTGGTCATGCTGGGTTGGAATAGAAGGCAGCCAGGGATGCCCCAATCCCCAAATCACTTATGATGAAGTCAGGGGTTGCCAACGTACAGATTTCAAGAGCAGGTGCGAATGGAAGACGATATTGAGATTCGAAACATATTTCGGGATAGCAAAGTGATCGCCGTGGTCGGTCTCTCAAGAAACCCGGCCAAGACCAGCCGAAGCGTGACCTCGTACATGATGAGCAAGGGTTACCATATCGTGCCCATCAATCCACTGGCGGACAGTCTGATGGGAGAAGACGCCTATCCATCCTTGGCCGACTTGCCGCCGGATGTGGCCGAGATCATCGACATCGTCGATATCTTCCGGCCGTCTGAAGCTCTACCGCCGATTGTTGAAGCGGCCGTCAACAATCTCCCCAGCCTTCGAGTCATTTGGGCTCAACTTGGGATTCGCAGTGAGGAGGCGGCCAAGGTGGCCGAGAGGGCTGGTGTTCCGATGATCCAGGATCGGTGCATCCGCGTAGAATACGGGCGCCTGATGTAGTTACGCCCCTTGGGGCAGACGAGGCCCAGCGAACCGACTAATGAAAGGGTGTCTCTTCGCTTTCGGGTCGGCCCTCCATGACGCGGATGGCGACAGTGTCCGCTTCGGCGGTCTTTTCATTCTCAACAAAGACGTCGCAATGAACTTGGCTCTTGCGACCGGTCATGCTCACCAACCGTGCACGAAGGGTGATGGGGTGTTCATTGGAGGTTGGCTTGAGGTACCGCACCGTGATCGTGCCCGTCGCATAGCGGTAGACCGGCTCAGAGCCCCATGGCCGGCCCTCGGCATCGTAGGCGGCCGATAGGGCTGTGGCCATGGAGTGACAATCAATCAAGGTGGCCAAAATCCCACCGTTGATCACGGTCTCCCAGCCATGGTATCTGGATTGGGACTCCCACACACACACGCATTCATCCCCCTCGATGAAGCTCTTGATATGCAGTCCGTCTGGGTTCTGTGTCCCACAACCAAAGCAGACATTGTCGGGCATGTAATCCTGAACGTACTTCTTGGCCATTCGCTCTCCCAATGATCGATTGTTGTGACAGGAAGCGGGCTAGCCGCCCTCGAAATCCTCTTTGGGCAGCAGCGTCATCCCGCTCACGAGGGTGTGATTGAAGAGCATTGCCGGGGCTTCGGCTCGGATGTCGGAGAACAAGACTGCCTCCAGGTGAGCCGAGAGCAGCGGCGAGAACCCGGTCTCCTTCTCGGCAAGGATGGAAGCGAAATCGACCTTGCCCGGTGTCTCCATTCCCCCCTTGATCTCGTACCCTTCCAACAATATGTGGACGTAATGAGTAACGAGCGTAGAATAGCCGCCACGTGCAATGGAGACCGGGCCAATTTCAGAACGGCTGCTCAGCAGCACTGCCATGATGCGCTCCTTGGCCAGCCAGATGCGTGGATAGCGCGCCACAAGGCGTCCCGGCTGATGCAGCCGGCTTAAGTGTGCACCGTCAATCTCCATTGAGGAGCGCGTCGGAATATTCAGGTAGCTGTACAGCCCGCCTGATCCAGGCAACACGCGGCCGAGAATGCGATGGTTGGCCGTGTAGACCTCAACCGAAACGGGCCTGTTGGATGACATGGCTTGCCTGCTTTCACTGGGACGGAATGGCGAAGACAATGGCGGTGCTGGCAGGCGTCTGTTCATGCCACAGATGTCCGCCCATACTCTCAACGATCATGCGGATTTCACCCATCGATAATCCGGGCCCAAGCCGGCCCGCGCCTGGGTCAGGTACTGGCTCCTCGAAGGCCCGAACCGTATCTGGCGATAGTCCGCCGCTCGTGTCGGCCACTCGTATGGCCAACCAAAGGCCATCCTTCAGGATGGAGCGATCCGGAAGCGGGAAGGTGTCGCTCCGGCCGGCAGTGACCTGGAAGCTATGCACTCCAAGAACAACCCGCCCCCGCCGTGTTCGTCGTATGGCAGCCGCCGTCAAGGCCTGCACCACGCGCTGGGTCTGATCCTGGTCGATGTTCACCAAGGGCAGCCCCTGGCCAGGCTCCACGACGAGCTGAAGACCCCGCTGGGATGCCGCCAACTGCAGCTCCTCAGCCACTTTGCGGCTGATCTGAGATAGGTTGACCAGGCCCTTGGCATGTTGATCGTCGATCACCGTCAAGGGCATTCGCTCCAACTCGGAGATCACCCTGGATAGGGCGGCGAGCAGCTGGCGTTGTTCTTTGGTCAGATTCCCCCCGGCTGGGTCGTTGGCCAACCGATGCACAAGCTGTCGGGCTGACTTCAGCCCTTTGAGCATCCCGGCCGGCACAGCCGAAACCTCATCCCGCTTCTCAGGCGTTTCGGCCGCGCTTGCCGCAGCCGCCTTGGCGGTGGCCGGGGCAGAAGGTTGCGCGGCGTGTTCGAGCGCCACGCCGGCCCAGTCGGCCAAAGCCATGAGCACCCCCAGATGATGCTCATTAAATGATCTTGGGGCCATGCGATTGTAAACGCCCAGGACCCCCACAACATCCTTGCCAACGCGGATGGGGACCTTGATCAGAGATTGGACGAGGAAGCCAGTTTGGACCTTGACAGGTCCCCCCTCCCACTGGGGTTTGCGAAGCAAGGGTTGGCCGGTGCGATAGACCTGGCCGGCCAGGGTGTCCGTGGTCCGCAGCCGTTGCAGGGTGCCGTGGCGTTCTCCCACCTGCTTGCTGGCTCTCAGAACCACCTCGTCGGTGTCTGGTTCGGCCAGGTAGATATTGGCCTCTTCGGCGTCGGTCAGAAATGCGGCCGCTTCCACCAGGCGGCGCAGAATCTCATCAAGGTCGTCCAGGCTGGCGACCACGCGTCCGATTTCGCTCAACCAACGGATTTCCTCGGTACGTTGACGTGCCTGTTCACGGGTTGACTGAAGGCGTCGAGCCAGCATCTGCGTGCTGACTTCGGTGGCGCGGGCTTCCCGCAATTCGAAGATTGCTCGGCAGAGATCGACGCCCTTGTAGGGCTTAAGCAGCACATCAGCAACGCCGGTACGAAACAGGTCGCGCAGGCGGGCGGCCGGAAAGTGCGCCGCCAGCACAATCGCAGGCGCCTCGTCACCTTTTGCGCGTCGGGCGCGCAAGCCTGCCAGCGGATCGCCGCGCAGCTGGGAGACGTCCACCACGAGGACATCCGGGGGCGGCGCGTCCTCGCCATCCTGCCACGCATGAATACCGGCCGGACTCAGAATGCGATCGATAATGCCTTGAGCGTTGCTGCGGATATCAGCGATGACGACGACATTGGGGGCAGCGGATGTGCTTTCACTGCTGGTCATAGATTTGGACGGAATTGACGATCCCGACGATAACGGAGATCACACAGCCCCCCGGGATATTTAAGGCTTGGCGAGCGCCATTGCCCTCCCGGTTGACCAACACCGTGTCCCCGATGCCAGCGTGGGAATTGTCCAGCGCCACGAAATCCCCTCGTTCCTCCCCTTCTAGATCCAGGGGCTGAACCACGAGTAGACGCCGATTCTTAAAGTGTGGATGGCTGATCGTCGTGACGACTGTGCCTACGACTTTTCCAATGACCATGAAGTTGCCTAGGTGAAGGTGTTGTAGCCGGGAGCAAGCTCGATGTCGATACCTTCCCGAACCTCCAACTCGTCAACAACACCTACGATTGCCAGGTCGACAGGCACGAAGGTTTCGTCGCGCATTGCCAAAGCGGCTTCACGTGATCGCGTCAGAAGACACAAGTCTCCCGGGCCGGCTTCCACGACGTCAGCCGCAACCTGAACGGTATCGACCGGGGTGAGCTTTTTGTCCAGGGGCTGCACCAACGACAGCTGGACGCCTTGAATGCCGTCGATCTTGATTGTGCACACAGCCCGACCAAGCACCCTGCCCAGCAGCATGCTAATGGATCCCCAATTGATCGAGCACACGCCGGATGACATCGTCGATCATCTGCGCATCGACACTTTCGCCCAATTTGGCCCGGACGGCCTTCTGTACACGTCGTTGGATGTCGTCTCGCCGGTCAGTGGTGCTGGCCGTGCCAGGACGGCTTTTGGATGACATCGCAGGGGCCTGATACTCAGGGCGTTTGGCCGCTTCCGAGGGCGGGCGGGCGATGTTGATGCCTTCTTTCAACGCGCGCTCGCGCGCCACGTCGGTGATGCGATCGTCTTGGTTCAACACCAGTGATCGCTTCCCGGCTCTCACCATGTCAATGATGTCGATTTCGGTGTAGAACTCGCCGCGCCGCATATCCGTCCCTTTCAGACGCTGACTCGACCTTCAAGCCCTTCGATGGCCTGGACGGCAGCGTCACGGGCTGTGACGATCTCGGATTCTGTCCCGGCCAGCCACATGCGCCCAAACCGTCCGATTCCGGAGAAGTGGACGAGATTGACAGAAGTCGCCTTCTCAGCTTCGTTGCAGGCATACGTGATGTAGGCTGCAGGGGCGGTTTCCATGACCAAAAGTGTCTGGCCCGGGATCAGCATAGCGCCCTTGCGGAACCGATTGAGGAGCTGAGCCTGGTACGGGTCGACGTTGGTGATCACCTGGGTCGACACGACTTCTGGTTTGACCCGGTCTTCGCGCTTGAGGCCGAAGCGATCAAGTACGATCCGGCCGGCTTCCAGCACCTCGGCCTGTTCGTCGTGATGCACCTCGAACGTTCCGAATTCGCGTTCGACGAACTGAACGCCGGGCCTGGCCCGGGTGGCTTTGACGGCGATATCGACCACGCGGAAGACCTCGTTGCTCGGGGCCATCTCGATGTAGAGCGATGCCATACCCTCGGTTGAGAGGTCGCCCTGCGTAATGGTGCCGATAAAGGCCGAGAACTGCGGCTGCATCCGGTCGAGGTAGACATAGCATCGGAGTTGAAATTGATCGCTCATGCGCGACTCCAGTCAAGTGCAGATTCGGCTGTCGAGTTGGCCGCTTCAAATGCGTCGGCCAGCGCGATACCGAGTGGGGTGACAAGCTGAGGGTGAGGGGCAACGGTCACGCGGAGCCCCAGGTAGTCTTGCAAGACATCGCAAAGCCCCAAGAAGGCGCTTGCGCCGCCGACAAGCATGACATGGTCGACGTTCCAGTCTTGGATATGGCGACCGACGATGGCGCCCACTTTCTCGATCACTGGACGGACGATGGCCATCAATCTCGGCTGCTCGGCGGGCGTTTCCTTCAGAAGCTGGGCGTCTTCGACGCTCAGGCCCATGGCGCCAGCGATGACGAGATTGAAGTGGGTACCGCCCGTAGCTTCGTCGGCCGTATAAACCACCTTCCCATCCTGCAAGATCGCCAGGCCTGTCGTGCCGCCGCCGATGTCCACCAGCACACCGTTGGTCAAGCCAAGGACCTGGTTGGCAGCGCTGGGTTCGTCGATGAGCCCGCTGCACGTGAGGCCGGCGTTGCCGAGCACGTAGCCCGCGGCCTGTGCGTCGGCTTGCCCCACGCCCGGCGGGAAGGCGGATGCCGCTCGAGTCAACTCGACGCCCAATTCCCTCTCCAGCTCGGCTTTCATTGAGCGGAGCTGATCGACCGCGCCGATGAAATCCACCACCAGCCCATCACGGACGACGCTGGCAGCTGCCATCCGTCCGGCCAATGGCTGACCCTCGCCATCCAGCACGAGCATCACCATCGTGGCCGTGCCCAGATCCACGCCAACTCGCAGGTCGGAAGCGGATGCCAGGCGCGCAGGACGGCTTTCAATCGATGCAGCAGCCTGATCGAGCAGGCGTTCAGCCTGAGGCTTCACCGGCGTCTGCGATTACTTCTTGGCTGAGGACTCAGACCGACCGCCGAAGCTGCCCTTGGTGCGCTGCGGCAGGATCATCTCAACCTCTTCGTGGGGTCGAGGGATCACGTGGGCCGAGACGAGCTCGCCGACGCGCTTGGCGGCGGCTGCGCCGGCGTCGGTGGCAGCCTTGACGGCGCCAACATCCCCGCGCACCATCACCGTGACAAATCCGCCCCCTGTGTATTCGGAGCCGATGAGTGTCACGTTGGCCGCCTTGACCATGGCATCGGCGGCTTCAATGGAACCCACCAGGCCACGCGTCTCGACCATTCCAAGGGCGATCATAGCGATGTCTTGAGGCATAATCTTTCCTCCACTTGAATGTGACGGGATGGACCAGCAGGTCTAGGCTGAGCGCTTACCGGCGCTGCTGCTGGATATCTCCCAAAATGTCCAGGACCATATTTTCGATCCGTTCGATGTCGATGTCCTGCCTCGCCCGTGTGGGCGATGGGGACGAAGACGCACCGACTCCCGGCGCCATCGCCTCCTGGGGCGGTGTGTGCCGTTCATATGCCAGTCGCTTAACGTTGTACATGTGATAGACAGTGATGTTGTCGCCTGTGATGGCCCGTCCAGCACCGCCCGGGCCGAGCGTCATGGAAGGCATGACGTTGGTTGTCAATCCGATGGCCCCCAAGGAGCTCAAAGAATTCACGATAATCCGGAAGACGGGCTTCTCAAGGCCAAACGCCATGATGACATCTTCGTCTTCCGCGTGAATGACCAAGCTGTGCCCGCGACCGCCAAAATGAATCAGCTCGATGCATCGCTCGCAGCCGTCCCGCCAGCCGTGGGCCTCATACCAACCAAGCACCGTGGTCAGTTTTTCCCGGGAAAGCGGTTCTTCGGGACCGACGTGATCGAGCGGGGCAACCAGAATGCGCGCCCATTCCGGTACGCTGAAGCCTGCCATCCTTGCCAGAGTCTGTGGCGTTTGCCCTACCGTCTTCACGTTGATGGCGCCGTTGGGATAGAACAGCGTCTGCCGCAGGGCATTTGCTTCCGCCGGATCTACAAAGTAGGCTCCTTGGGCTTTCATCAACTGCATGAGTTCGGCAGCAATCGGGGCGTCGGCCACCACAGCTTGCTCTGTGGAACAGATCACCGAGTTGTCGAAAGACTTGCTGCTCACGATGTAGCGAGCTGCCCGCTGCAGGTCCGCGCTGCGATCTACGTAACATGGCACGTTGCCGGGGCCCACACCATAGGCGGGCTTTCCGACGGAGTGGGCGGCGCGCACCATCTCTGAGCCGCCAGTGGCCAAGATGAGACTGGTGCGCTTGTGGCGCATGAGTTCTTGCGTTCCGGGCAAACTAATCGTTCCCAGGCATTGGACCAGGTTGGCGGGCGCCCCATTGGCTTCTGCCGCCTCGGCCATGATACGCGCCGCTTCGCGGCAGGCGTTGACGGCCGAAGGGTGGGGCGCATGCACGATGGCATTGCGAGCCTTGACGGCGATGAGCGTCTTGAAGATCACTGTTGAGGTTGGATTGGTGCTTGGGCTTAGCGCGGCGACCACGCCTACTGGCCAAGCGATTTCGATCAGGCCGCGGGCGTCATCCCGCTGGATCACGCCCACGGTTTTGACGTCTCGAATCGACTCCCAGACATTGCGAGAGCTGAACTTGTTCTTGAGGGTTTTGTGCGATGGGACGCCGTAGCCGGTCTCGTCATGTGCCATCTGGCCCAGACGCTCAGAGGCTGCCTCGGCGGCATCGGCCATCGCAGCACAAATCTGGTCGACCTGCTCTTGTGAATAGTCAAAGAATGCGAGATGCGCCTCGTAGGCTGATTCGGCCGCCCGCCGTGCTTCTTGAATAGAGGCCAGATCCTTGTCGAGTTGTTCGGCCATGGGCTACCGGTCCTTGACTTACGCTTTGCGAAAGGTTACACGACCGTCGACCTCGAGAGAGTTGATAATGGCCATGATCACGGTATCGACCGGCGACTTGTCGGTCATCGAAGTCTGCCTGGCGGCGCTGCCCTGTGCGACGAGCACCAAATCCCCAACTCCGGCGTCGAGCGTGTCCACAGCCACCATCGGCTTGCCGTACAGTTCGCCGGTCTCATCGGTCTCCCGGACCACCAGGAGTTTGCGGCCGCGCAGCTTCTCATCTTTGATTGTTGATACGGTGACGCCGACGACTTTGGCAATGCGCATTCAGCGAATCTCCATCAAGGATGGCGGCGATGGGGGGCAGGACCCAATTCGGTCGAGTCGTCGATCCCCTGGGCAGGACGCCGGGGTGCCCGCGACAGGGCTGGATGGCTCATTTCAATCAGAGTTTGAAGCTCAAGCACGGCTTGAGGCTCGTATTCCCGAGCTCCGCAGACGTCACACACCCAGGCGGGGAAGTCCGGCACGGTGATGAAATGCCCATCAGACCATTGGCAGTAGAAGGCCTTGGTGCGCGTCATAGCCCCGACCATGCACTTGGGGCAGCGGGCAGAGGCTTGGCCTGGCATCAGTAGCTGCCGCCCTTCTCGGGTGCGGACTGCCCGTCACCCTTTGCCTCGCGTACAATTCGCACGCCAGCGCTGGCGCCGATGCGGGTGGCGCCGGCTTGGACCATGCCCTGGGCTTCGGCATAGCTGTGGATGCCTCCGGCGGCCTTGACCCCCATTTCGGGGCCCACCACGCGGCGCATCAGGGCGACATCCTCGACCGTAGCACCGCCTGGACCAAACCCGGTCGAGGTCTTCACAAAGTCTGCGCCGGCTTCTTTGGAGAGCAGGCAGCCGGCAATCTTCTCTTCATCCTCGAGCAGGGCCATCTCAAGGATCACCTTGACCAGGGCGCCGCGTGCATGACAGACGGCCACGACGCCCTGAATATCTCGGGCCACCAGCGTGTAGTCGCGGGCTTTAAGGGCCCCGATGTTGACGACCATGTCGATCTCGGTGGCACCGTCCTTGATGGCATCCAACGCCTCGAACGCCTTGACCTCGGGCAGTGTGGCTCCCAACGGGAACCCAATCACTGTGCACACCTTGACGTCGGAACCCTTGAGCAGATCGGCTGCCATCTTGACGTGGGTTGGGTTGAGGCAGACGGACGCGAAGCCGTATTTCCGGGCCTCGTAGCAGAGTTGGGCGATTTGATCGGGTGTGGCATCAGGCTTTAGAAGGGTGTGGTCGATCTTGCCAGCGATACTTCGGTCGGCTGGAACTGCACCCAGCGCAGCCGAAACACGCGAAGCGCCGGCGCGGACGACTTGGCCAACGTCGTCTATGCAGGTTTGCACACACAGGCCTTCGGCGCATTCTTGCTTGCAGAACTCGCCCTGCTGTTGCCGGGATTCGGTCTCGCTCAGGGCAAGAAGCACCTCGCGTGTGACCGTCTCTACAACACGCTGGACCAGTTCGGGGTTAAGGGGAGATGTCGTGCTAGGCATAGTTTGGTTCAGTGCGCTCCGTAGCGTTTTTCCAGATCGCGAATTTTGTCCACGCGCCTCGCATGTCGCCCGCCGGCAAAGGGCGTTTCCAGCCAGGTCTGTACAATCTTGAGAGCAAGCGCCGTGCCAATCAGACCCGAGCCCAAACTGAGCACGTTGGAATCGTTGTGCTCGCGCGCATTCGAAGCGGAGGCCTGATTGTAGCATAGCGCTGCACGCACCCCCGGCACCTTGTTGGCGGCGATGCAGCTGCCAATTCCAGCCCCATCGATCACGATCCCACGCCAAGCCTTGCCTGAGACCACATGCAGGCCGACCGCCTCGGCGATATCCGGGTAGTCAGCCGGCTCGGACAAGTCTGCGGCGCAATCCACGCAGGCATAGCCGAGCTCGGCGAGCATCGCCATGATGTCTTGCTTCAGTTCGACACCGCGGTGATCTGACCCGATCGCGACCAGCCTTTGGCCGACTGCGTCAATGTTGGATGATTGCGGAGACTTTCCCAGAGCGTTGCGGACGACGCTCTCGACCAGGTTGTGGAGTGATTGGTCGTCGATTTCTGGGCTCAAGGTTTGCCTCTCGTCCTGCGCCCGGTTTCAATTTTGGCTTTGCCGAGCAGGCCCTGATTCGTGCGGCGATTGTAGCATAGCTCCCTCCGGGTGCCCGGCTTCCGCCCAGCGTTCAATTTGAAGCCGCAGAAGCGAGGTTGTAGTGGGGAATCATACCCACATCAGGGAGCGGCCAATAGACGAGGGTTGCCTTTCCGATGATGTCGCTGAAGGGGAGCATGCCCCATCTCTCGGAGTCCAGTGAATTGTTGCGGTTGTCGCCAAGAACGAAGAGTTCGTCAGGGCCGACTTGCCAGTTTCCATGATAGCGAGGCGGCGCCAGGATGTAGGGTTCGTTCAGCCTGGCGCCATTGACCACCACATGGCCACCTTGGATAGACACCGCGTCACCGGGCAGACCGATGATGCGCTTGATGAAGCGCCGACTTGGGTCATTGGGATAGTAGAAGACGATGATGTCGCCGCGCTGAGGTTCGGACCATCGGTAGGCAAGACGGTTAACGACCACAAACTCCCCGTCGTGCAGGCTGGGCTCCATGCTGCTGCCCTCAACCCGAATTCGAGCTGAGACGAAGTTGATCCCTAGGAAAAGGATGGCGGCGATGAGCAGAGTCTGGATGAGCTCGCTCAACGCATGCAGAATCCGTCGACCTAGGCTGGGGGAGGCGGCTGCGCCCCAATCATGGGGCGCTGGATCGATCCTTCTTGGTTCAGACACGAGGGGATTATAAGGCTCCGACTAGGTCAGAGCAAGACCAGGACGTCGGTCTAGGAGCGAGATGACTCGCGACGTGCTCGGAAGGAGAGGCGAAGGGGAGTGCCCAAGAATCCGTAGCGCTCTCGAATCTGATTTTCGAGGAACCGCGCATAGGTGAAATGCACAAGTTTTGGGTCATTCACGTGGAAGACGAACGTCGGTGGATCCGATCGAACCTGGCTGGCATAGAACAGCTTCAACCGGCGACCGGATTGCGTGGGGGGAGCGTGGCGCTCAATCGCATCCCGGAGCAGCCGGTTGACCTCGGCGGTCGGGATCCTTCGAAGACGCTCCTCATGAACCTCCAAAGCAAGCGGCAGGATTTCCTCTACGCCCTTGCCAGTTAGAGCGGAGATGAAGAGCACTGGGACGTAGTCGAGGAACTTCAGTTCTTGTCGGATGTGAAGCGTGAAGTCTGCTTTGTCTGCCTGAGCCGTTGGAATCAGATCCCACTTGTTCACCAAGACGACCGCGCTCTTGTGCTTTTCAATGGCCATCCCCGCAACGTGCGCGTCTTGGGCTGTCACGCCCTGGCTGGCATCGACCAGCATGAAGACCACGTCTGCCCGCTCGACAGCCTTCAAAGCGCGCAGGACGGAGTACTTCTCAACACCGGGCTCAACCTTGCCACGCCGCCGGATCCCAGCCGTATCGATTAGCGTGATCGGAACATCGCCAAAGTCGATGTGTGTATCGACTGCATCGCGCGTGGTTCCTGGGATCGGGGATACAAGGACGCGCTCTTCGCCCAACAACCTGTTCAACAGGCTTGACTTGCCGACGTTTGGCCGACCAATGATGGCTATTCCTACCCGGTCGTGCTCTTCCTCCATGGCGGCGGCCGGAGGCAAAGCCTCCACCAAGCGGTCCAACATATCTCCGGTTCCGGTCCCATGCAGGGCTGAGATCGGTATCGGGTCGCCCAGGCCAAACTCGAAGAACTCCATGGCCTGCTTCCGCCGGTCGGCGTTGTCGCATTTGTTGACCACCAGAAGAACGGGTGGAGCTGATACGGAGCGGACCCGTCGGCGCAGGAGATCTGCAACCTCACGATCGGCCGGGATCGGCCCCGTCTCTCCGTCGACGAGCATCAGGATGACGTCAGCACTCGCAGCAGCCATTTCAGCTTGGGCGCGAATCTGAGGGATGTAGTCGGCCGAATTTAGAGAAAGCGGCTCGGAAAGCCCGGGTTTGGTGGGATCGATACCGCCCGTGTCAACCACATCGAAAGTGCGGCCGCGCCACTCCGCCTCAGCCACCAGTCGGTCCCGTGTGGTACCTGGGCGGTCGGCGACGACCGCCAGACGCTCTCCAATCAACCGATTGAAAAGGGTCGACTTGCCGACATTGGGGCGCCCGACCAGCGCGACGACCGGTTTTGCCATGGGATCAGGGTACAGCGGTCGGTTGGGCAGTTGGCGGCGGCGTCGCGCTGATGGTGATTTCGATGGTATCTGGGAGAACGCTTTGCACGTTGATGTCACTTGAAGACGTGAGCACTTGTGGGGTGAGTTGGTAGGTGCCCACCGTCTTGCCGTTCAAATCCAGCACCACGCGCACATCGTCGGGCTTGAGGTTGTCCAAAATGGGCACGGGGCCATTCAGGATGATGTTTACAGTTTCGGGGGAGGCCTGTGCGAACAGGCCTTGCCGCAAACTGGTGATCTCAACCGGCCGTGTGATCGTGATCGAATTTTCGATTGGTGAGATGCTGACCCTGACCGTGACCGTCTTTTCACCCACAATCGAAACGCCTTCAGGCAGGCTGAGCCCAACCGACTTTTGAATATCGCCTGTGACACCGGCCAAGGTGACCGGCTCGGTTTCGACGAATCCTCCCAGCTGGTCCACCAGGCTTGGGTCCGACGAGAAGACGGTCACAAGCGTCGGCTGAACCGTAATCCCGGTCAGTTGATAGCCGGGCTCGACTTCGCCGTCAATCTTGGGCAAGACGACGACGGATCGATAGCCGCCCAGCTCCTCGATCCCGACACTGACCTGGGTCATGGCCGGAGTCACGTTGACGCCGGCGACCGGTTGGCCCTCGGCATCAAGTGCTTGGAGGCTGAGATCCTGAGTGAAGGTCTGGCTCCTCCCGGTGAGATCGACATCGACCTGCAGATGGTTGACGAGATCGACAGCCGATCTCGGTCCCACAACTTGAGCTTTGGATGGCGTGATCCGTGGGGTATCCGACCGAAAACCAATCGCCGGTTCCCCATGGCGCACGACGTTGATGTTGAGTTCCTTCGAGATGGCAGCCTCGAGTTTGACTGTGTCGGTGGACGGGTCGAGGTTGCTGATCTGAACCAGGCGCTGGTCAACACTGGCACGGATAGGCACTTGGTGGGTGCCTTCGGACAGGTTCTTGAGATCAACCCAAACTGAAAAATCGCCGGCCGAAAGCTGGTTCCAGACCGATCGCGGAGCACGAACGCTGACCGACGTCTGCCGGCTTTGTGCATTGACCAGAACCAGTCCATCGCCCAGATTCCTGAAGTCAATCGCCAGGGGATTGGAAACCGTGTGCAGCTCAATCGGGTCCGACGACGAAACGGCTGCTACCCACACGGTGAGGGCAAGGATGAGGGCAAGCAGGAGGGAACTCAGGTTTTCAAGCAGCCAACGCATCGTGGCGATGTTCCTGGGTCATGCGGCGCGAGTGCCAAAACGGGCAAATCGGCTGAGAATGTTTTCCAGCCAGCCCGGCAGCATCCTCGGCGGCCGCGGTCGGTAGAAGGCAATCAGAATATTGCGCAGCCGGCTCTGGTCCAGCCGCCTGATCATCCGGCCGTTGTGGGCCACCGAAATGATGCCGCGCTCCTCCGAGACGACCACCGCCACGGCGTCGCTCACCTCGCTGATACCCAGCGCGGCTCTGTGGCGGAGGCCCATCTGGCGTTCGGGAGATCTGGACAGGGTACCACTTGACGAGAGCGGAAGCACACAGGCGGCTGCCGCAACGCGGCTGTCTCTGATGATGGCCGCTCCGTCATGAAGAGGTGTGTTGATATAGAAGATCTGCAGAAGCAGTTCGGCCGACAGCTTGGCGTCCAGAGCGACACCGGTTTCGATGTACTCCTCGAGCTGAACTTCGCGTTCAATGACGATGATGGCCCCGTGGCGGTGGTCGATGAGGCGCTGGGCTGCGCTGCAAATGGCGTCGATTCGCTGTTCGATTTCGCCGGTCGTCGACGTGGCGGTGAAGATCACACCCGCTCGGCCCAGGCGCTCAAGAGCGCGCCTGATTTCGGGGGCGAAGATGACCGGTATCGCCACCAGCAGGGCAGGCAATGTGGTCCGGAGAAGCCACGAGAACGCGGGAAGATTGAGAAGGCTGGTGAGGATCGTGATCCCGATAATCAACAGGATCATGCCCCTCAGCAGAACGACAGCCTGAGTGCCTCGGACGAGGGTTAGAAGGAAAAAGAAGATGACCGTGACCAGCAGGATGTCGAGGACATCCAGCCAACCAAGGCGCTGGAAAAGGAAGAATAGCTCGCTGAGAAGCTCATTCACGGCGAGACGTCATCGGCAGGTACAGGATCACTTCTGCGACTCCAGGTTTCGAAGGAGCTCCTCATAGCCTTCCAGATCTGGAGGGCCCATCTCAATGATGGTCTGAATGGTCTTGATAGCGGCTTGAGCATCCCCGCTGTCGAGTTGGATTTCTCCAAGCGCATCGTATTGGGCGATGGCATCAGCCGTGCGGCCTGCGCCTCGATAAGCCTCAGCCAATCGCACGTGAAGGGTTTGTTTTCCTGGATGCTCACGTGCCAGGTCCTCCAACAGCTCCAGCGCCTCGCCTCCTCGTCCTTTCTGGACGAGCACCTCCAGATAGTGATCGAGCTCCTTGGCCGCCTGCTGCTCTTGGCCGAGCCTGAGATTGAGGTCGATGATCTTTGCGCTGGCCTCCTCGTTGTCAGAATCGAGTTGGCGAATGCGTTGGAAGACCTCGAGACCCTGGCGCCAATCCAGTCGCGAGATGTCGATGTCGCCCATCTTGGTCAAAATCTTCAGTTCTGATTCACGATCGGCGCCATCTTGCTGCACGTGCTTCAAGGCTTCGGCAAGGGTCTTGCGTGCGGCATCGATCTGGGCCAGCTGCCGGTAGAGGTCGGAGAGCTCAAGGAACTGGTCGAGAACCTCCTGATGCTTGTCCTGCTGGACGAGCAGTTCGATCAACATACGTCGCGATGGGATGTCAACCGGCGAGTACTTGAGAACGGTGGCGTACATGTCGGCGGCTTCAGTGATTTCGCCGCGAATCCGGTGTGTTTCGGCGATGGTGGCCAATTTGCCCAGGCCGGTTTCACTTCGCCCAGTTCTGATCATTATCTGGGCGATGCGCCGATGCAGCGGAAGATAGGATGGGGCATACTCGAGAGCCAGCATGGCCTCTTCCATCGCCGACGAGAATTTATCCAGTCGAGCCAGTTCATCCACCCGCTGCAGCGCTCGCAGGACCCGATCCGAACCGCCGCCGGCCAGCATCTGGGCAATGGGGACCACTTCGACGCCGTCTCCGGTGCCTCGGAGCTGCTGACGGGCGTTGCGGACGCGTGACAGCCATTCAGGCCCGGTGAGGAAGGCAAGGGCGTTGTCGACAATCTCGGAAAGGTCTTCTTCTTCTCCTTCGGACTGTGTCGCCAGCATCGAGTTGTAGATTTGGCCCAACTCCGATGACTGATCGCTGCCAACGGAATATGAGTTGGCGATTCGCATTGCTTGCACCAGGTAGCGCGCCGCTTCGGGCATATCTCCGGAAGCCTTCAACATGCGACCGAGGGCCAGGTTTGCGCCCAGGGCGAGTTCGGGATGTCCGATGGCTTCCATGTAATGCTTCTTGGCCTCTTCGAAATCACCAGTTTCTTTGTACAGCCGGGCCAAGGCGTAGTGGGCGGCTGGATGAGTCAAACCCGAATCCAGTGCCCTCAAATATTCTTTGATCGCTTGAGGCTGCTTGGCATGAGTCTGCATGTCGATCGCCTGCCCCAAGTATCGAAGCATGGATGCATGAGCAGCATTGCTGCCACGTGCCTTGCTGATCCCACGCGCGAGTGAGCCAAGTGCGGAGGGCTCATCCGGCTCTTCCGGTTCGTCGTCCGATTCCTCGAACAACAAACCAGCCAGAATACTCAAGGCTTGGGTTTCTGCAGCTTCTTCTGGGTCGGCCAATTCGACCCCGGGTTGATTGAGCTCGTCTATCTGTGAAGCAGGTGCCTCGGCATGCTCTTCCTCCGAGGGTTCCAGATAGGATTTGACCTGCGACATGCGCAGCGGTCGGGTTGATCCAATGGGGGCAACCGGTTCGGGAAGTGGGTCGCCGCTCCGAAGGAGGCGCATGGACTTGGTGGCTTCAGCATCGCCGGGCACAAGGCTGAGGGCGCGCTGCACGGCCTCCGTCGCCCGGTCGATCTTGCCTGCTTTCTGGAGGATGGCGGCCACAGCCAGGTATTCGTGAACCGCTTGTCGCCGGCGCCCAAGTCGTTCGCTGGTCAACGCCAGACGGGTGCGGGCGGACAAGTTGGTCGGCGAGAGCCGGCCGATGTGATTCCAGTTTTCTATGGCCTTCTCAACATCGCGACGCCGCAAGGAGAGTTCGGCGGCGGTTTCGCGTGACTGGATAGCTTCTTTCGTCTGGCCCAGATTCTCGAAGATCTCGGCGCACTTCTCGGCCGGAATTGGATCATTAGGGTTGATTTTGGAGGCCCGGTTGTAAATCGCCAGCGCCTCCTTGCCACGTCCAGTCTCCACCATGGCCAAGCCAAGGCTGACCAGCCCGTCGTGGTTGTCGGGAAACTCTGCAAGAGCTTTGCGGTAGAACTCAAGCGCACGATCCCAGTCCTGGTCCCAGGCTGCGGAGTGGCCGAGTTGCATGGATTCTTCGAAAAGGTCTTGGCGTCCCGTCATGGCAGAATCTTAAAGGATGAGGTTGACACGTGAGTATAGCATAGGTTCATGCCTGCGCATGCAGGGCACCTTCGAGCGGGGGGCACCATCGGGTGTTCCCGGACCACTTCAGAAGTCCTGGGCCAAGGCTCAAACCGGTTTGAGATCATACCAATTGGGTCCCGCTTTGGCGTCGGTTTTCAAGGGCACCTTCAATTCGTAGGCTCCAGACATCACGCGCTTGACCAGGTCAATTGTTTCTTCCTGCTCAGAGATAGGGCACTCAAACAACAGCTCATCATGAACTTGCAGCAACATTCGTGCCGCCAAGGCATGCTCGTTCAGGGCGGCCGGCATGCGAACCATTGCCAGTTTGATGATATCGGCTGCTGTCCCTTGGATCGGGGCGTTGACGGCCTCTCTCAGGGCTCTTGATCTGGCGACCTCTGACACCGCCGGTCCGCCTTCCTCCAACTGGGGAAAGTAGCGCCTGCGCCCGAGCAGCGTCTCGACATACCCTTGCTCGACGGCTCGCTGGCGTGTTTCGTCCAGGTAGCGTTTGACCCCCGGGAAGCGGTCAAAGTAGGCTTTGACGAAGTCTTCCGCCTCAGCCAGGGTGAGGTCGGTTGATCGGGACAATCCGAACGCGCTCATGCCGTAGATCAAGCCGAAGTTCACGGCTTTGGCTCGCCGCCTCATTTCGTCGGTGACGTCGGCTTGGTCAACCGAGAACACAGCCGACGCCGTCGTGGCATGGATGTCCTGGTCCTGGAGAAAGGCTTCGATCATGGCTTTGTCTTCTGCCATGTGGGCGACAATACGCAGCTCAATTTGAGAGTAGTCCACGGCCAGCAGGGCTTGTCCATCGCCGGCCACGAAGGCGCGGCGAATCTGCCGCCCCAGTTCGGTGCGGATGGGGATATTCTGCAAGTTGGGTTCGGAAGACGCCAGGCGTCCGGTCACCGAGCCTGTCTGGTTGTAGGACGTGTGGACCCGGCCCGTTGCCGGATTGAGCTGAGCCTGAAGCGCGTCGGCGTAGGTGGACTTGAGCTTGGACACCTCGCGGTGTTCGAGCACCAGCTCCACGACGGGATTCGCCTGGCTGAGCTCATCCAGGACGGAGGCCGCCGTGGAGTAGTAGCCGGACGACGTCTTACGGGTGCGATCCGGGGGATCGATCTGGAGTTCGTCGAAGAGAACTTCTGAGAGCTGTTGGGGCGAATTCAGATTGAAGTCATGCCCGACAATCTCAAAGATTTGGGCTTGAATCTCGTCCAACCGGGCGGCCAGTTTGTGTGATAACTGCGACAGGAAGGATGAGTCCAGACCGATGCCTTCCATTTCCATGTCGGCGAGCACGGGCACCAGCGGCATCTCAAGGCTGTCGAACAAGTCGGATTGCTGCTTTTCCTTCATTTCCGCCCGAAGTTGGGGCATCAAGCGCACGCACACGGCAGCATCTGCCCCGGCATACGGGGCAGCGTCGGCAATGGGGACTTCGGCCATTGTTCGCTGATTGCGACCGCTGCCGATAAGGCTCGAAATCTCGGTCATTTCAAGGCCAAGTCTTACCCACGCCAAACTCTTTAACCCAAGGTTGCGCGATCCTGGATCACAGAGCCATTCGGCCACCATGGTATCGAATGCGAGCGGTCGGGGTGCCAACCCGTAGCGCGTCAGCATGATGGCGTCGTACTTGATGTTGTGCCCAAGCTTGGGAATATCGGGATCGGTCAGGGGTGCACGAAGCGCATCGAGGACCTGGTCAATGCTAAGCTGGGCGCCTTTGGCCGTCTGGGTGCTGTGGCCGACGGGAATGTAATAGCCTGTTTCCTCATCAACGGCCAGGGAGATCCCCACCAAGTTGGCCTGGATAGCGTCGGTACTCGTGGTTTCGACGTCGAATGCGATGTATTCGGCGGAGTTCAAGGTCTTGACGAGCGCCTCGAGCTTGTGTGTGTCATCGACGATGACGGTTTGATCGGTGGTCGCCACTGGGGGGGCAAACTCCGACACAAACAGATCCATCTGCTGGGCACCGCTTGACCCGGAAGGAATCCTGTCCATCAATGTCCTGAACTCAAGCTCGCGGAAGAGATCCATCACTTTGTCCCGGTTGTACGCCTGCGCCCGACACGACTCCAAGTCAAACGTGATCGGAACTTGTGTGTTGATCGCCGCCAGCTTCTGGCTGAGGTAGGCTTGATCTCGGCCCTGCTCGAGCTTGTTGCGGAATCGGGTCTTTATGACGTCCAGGTGGTTGAAGATCTCGTCCAGGTTCTCGTACTCAGCGATCAAGGAGACAGCCGTCTTCTCGCCGACGCCGGAAACCCCCGGGATGTTGTCGCTGCTGTCTCCTACCAACGCCTTGTAGTCAACAACCTGCCGCGGATCAACGCCGAGTTTCTCGTGGACTTCCTTTGGGCCGTAGTCGATGGCCTCCGAGAGTTTCTGCCCTGCCAGACGGATGATCACGTTGTCGTCGGCCAACTGAAGCAGGTCTCGATCGCCGGTCAGGATGATGACCTTGACGCCCTGCTCAGCGGCCATCCGGGCTACGGTGCCCAGTACGTCATCGGCTTCGAATCCATCGGCTTCGAGGATCGGGATCCCGAATGCCCCCACCAGTTCTCGGATTCTCTCGATTTGCAGGCGCAGGTCATCCGGCATCTTCTCGCGGGTGGCCTTGTATTCCGGGTAGAGTTCATCACGGAACGTCTTGCCCGTGTCGAAGGAAACCGCCAGATACTCCGGCCTTTCGTCTTCCAGGAGCTTCAATAGGACCGAAGTGAACCCATACGTGCCGGCGGTCGGCTCGCCCGACTTCGTGATCCAGCGGGTTCCGCCGCCAACGCCAGTCAGTGCGAAATAGGTGCGGTAGGCCAAGGCGTGTCCATCGATCATGAAGAGCCTGGGCTGGGTGGACATGCGCGGTACTCCTAGACGACGGCTGGGTCAAAAGATCATTCTAGCATCGGCCGGCTTCGGGAGGGACTTCAGTCACCGAGCCCTTGGGTCAGGCGCAGGTGGGTCACGAAGTCGTCTATCTCGCTCTGGGTGACTGTCCTGCCTGAAACGAGCATATGCGCGCTGGCCCAGAAACCACCGGTAGAAAAGCCCGGTTCAAGATGGGGAAAGGTCTCGAAGATGCGGGCTGAAAGGTGCTCCGAAAGCTCCTGGGCAGCGGCGGCGGGGGCCACATCCGGGGGCAGCATGATCTCCACATGGAGTGCATCCTCGGAAACGTGCACTCGCTCTGCTTTCCAGTCCCAGGCTAGGCAGAGTCGCTTGGTCCATTGGCTTAGATTGTCCACCAGGGCGCCCGCCAGGCGGTGTTCGGGAAACCTGGGCACGAATACAACCGTGTATCGCAGCCGGGGATCCGTGCTCTCAGTTGCGGACGGCGACGGCGCAGGGTCTGTGACGGCAATCGGTGGCTCTTGGGGCGCCTCGACCGGCTTGATGGGGGAAGCTTCCGCTGGGTCGGGTTCGTGTGTCGGGGCTTCGACCACTCCGGCTTGAACGGTGGCGAGCCCGCCGCGTTCGATTTCGACAGCCGAAGGTCCGTTGGGCTCGGAGGCAGCCGGCTTTGGCGTGCAGGGTTCCGTCTCCGGCGGCTCGGGATCGGTCAGGAAAGGAAGATGCCTTTGGGAATGAGTAATCATAGGCAGCCAATCCAGCGGCAGGGCTGGCGTTTGAGGCATAGTCTTTTCGATCCTCGAAGTGTCAGCCTCCTGGACGTCCTCTTCGGGGTCGGGGTCTGGGAGCTGGAGCGCATCTAATTCGTCAAGCAGCCTGGCACTGGGTGACTCCTGGCTGGGTCGAGGGATCCAGTCCTCGGGCAGAGCAGACTCGCCGACAAGTTGGTCCGGCGAGGTTTTGGCTTCCACTACGGAGGGAGCTTTTTCCTGAGCTGGTATAGCGGGTTCGTGAATCTCCGCCTTTTCAACCTGTGATTTGGGCTGCTCGGGGCTGTCGGTCTCAGGAGTCTCCCCGATGTGGTCTGAGGCGTGCTGGGCCGGATCGACCTGGGAAAGCGCGTGGGCCAGAGATTCTGCCTGCCGCCGGATCATTCCGAAGGGGACCTCGGCGCTAAACACGAGTGAGAGCACAATCTCCGCCACCACACCGGTGGCATACAGCATGAAGTCTTCAACTGTCCCGGGCAGGTGGACAAAGCGGGCAACTGCCCCGGTGCGGCCTTCTTCTGCCCAGCTGTCAGCGATTTGGGCCGTGAGCTCTTGAAGCTGGCTGCGGGGAATCCGACCGGCGAACGCGATCAGTTCCCGGTGTCGAACGAGAAGCGCGGCCTCAGCCGACGTCTCCAGCGTCAGGCGGGCCAGATACTGCGCGGCGCGATCCACGTCGGTGAGCCAGGGAGGTGGCGCGTCGAAGCTCGGCGGGACATCCTGCCCCCCGGCCGAGTCGGGCTCGTCGGGTGGTTCGGCCCGGCTGGACTCCTGGGGGGCAGGTGGGGTCTTCTGTGGCCAGGATGGTCGCGCCGGGCGATGGAAATCAAGCCGGCGACCGAGTGCCTCCTCCACAATGTCAGGTAAGTTGGGGAGGTAGAAAGGCTTGGTCAGAATCCCGTCCACGCCAGCTGGCCGGCTCTTCTCGGAGGAGTCCCCTGCGTCCACAGGAATGCCGATCACCGCCAGGCCCGGCTGCAAAGCACGCAGGCGCTCGACAATCTTCTCCCCTTCGATGTCCGGCAGAGCGAAGTCGATAATGGCCAGGCGGAAGTCGAGGTCTTGGGCCAGGCTGACGGCCTCGTCCGCGCTGGATGCCAGCGAGACCTCAAAGCGGCCGCTTTCCTCAAGCGCCTGCCTGATGAGGATTCCGAACTCCCGATTCGAATCGGCGATCAGGATGGGGATTGGCATAGGCTGAATGTAGCATGGGCCCGATAGGACGGCAATACTGCCATGGTCCCGCGGGGCTATGTTGCTTGCGGCTGGGTTGGTCTAGGGCGTTGAGGCTTCGGTGGGAGTGGCGGAGGGCGTGGGACTGTCGGTGGCGCTCGGGGTGGCGCTTGGGGTAGCCGAAGCCGTGGGCGTGGACGATGCCTCCGAGGTCGATGAGGGGGTGGGTGAAATCGAGCTTGTCGCCGATTTCGTGGCCGTGGCTGTGCCGGCGTCGGGGCTAGGTACCACGATCTTCACCCAGAAGGATTGGTCTCCTGCCGGCCCGATCCCAAAGTAATCCCCCTTGGCGTTGGTCAGCTTCCAGAAACCCTGATAGGTGCCCGAGGTCGAAGGCGCGATCATGTCCACCGCCAGATCGACAGTGCCTTGTGGATTGACGTGTGTGGGCAATGGTACAAGCGAGGGCGCACCCATCCGGGTGCCGCCGATGAACACCAGATTGTAGGCAGTGCTCCAGACGCACGTCCCAACATTCTGAAGGCGCCAGGTCTTGACGAACGACTCGCCGCCATCCAGCTCGGTATTGTCACGGATTGTGACGTCGTCTACAAAGGCAGCTTTGTCAGTGCAGGAGGCCGGGGTCGGGCTGGGCACCGTCGGCTGCGGGGTGGGACTGGCCGTGGGTTGAGGTGTACTGGTGGCGAACTCGGGAGGCACTGTGCCACGCGAGGCCTCGGTCAGAATAGCCTGAACGGTGGAAGCGGCTGATGTGGCGGGTTGGGCCGAAGTGGGCGAAGGGGCTGCTTGCAGGTTGCAGGCAGCGAGCAGCCCGCTGGTGGCCAGCATCAGAAACCGGGAGATGACGGGAGAATTCAGAAATGTTCTCATACGCAAAGCGGCTCGATTCTACCCTACTCCGCCGCCATCCGAGGCTTGATCCGCGCGTTTCGGTCCCGGCCAGGACAAAAAGAAGAGGTGCCCGGTGATAGCCGGGCACCTCGAGTGTCTTGAGGGTATGCAGGCTTCAGACTACTTCTTCCAGGTCACGATGTCGATGCGCATGACCTTGGGGCTGCCGGAAATGTCCTCAATTTCCGCACGGCCGTAGCGTCCCTCGTCGGTCTTGAAGCACAGCCAGTCGTGAACCGACACATCGTCCATCGAAATCTTGCTCGAACTAAGCGACGCCGTCGAACACTTCTCATAGCTAGGCGCGCCGGAAGTGATCAGCTTGAACTTGGCACCGTTCTGAGGTGTAAGGTACATCTCGGAAGGACTGACGGCTCTAAACCACAGATCTGAGCCTGTCGACGGGGCTACCTTCTGTTTGTCAAAGTCCGCATTGTACGTTTGCTGCAGGTTGATCTTGCCGCTGTCGTAGACACTGGCTTCAGGCGTGGCCGTCGGGCCGACAACGATTTGAACCCAGAAGGCGACATCGGCGTTGGCGCCGATCCCAAAAATGATCCCCTTGTCATTGCGCAGTTTGTAGTTGCCCTTGTAGGTGCCGTTGCTCGAAGGGGCGGTAAGGCCGATGGAGATATCGATTGTCCCGTTCGGAGGGACGCTGGCCCCAAGACCCACAGTTGGCGATCCGTTCATCGCATTGCCGCTGTCGAACACGAGATCGTAGTCGGTGGTCCAGGTGCAGGTCCCGACATTCTTCAAGCGCCAGGTCTTGGTGAAAGTTTGACCGGGGCTCATGTTGGTGTTGTCGGGGACAGTGACGTCCGTCACAAAGGTGGCTTTGTCGGTGCAACCTGAAGCGCCAGCGGTGGCGGTGGGCGCCGGCTGGGTGTCGGCGGGAACGGAAGTGTTGGTCGGCGGCACCGGTGTATCGGTGGGCGGAGGGGCGGTCGTCGCCTCGCCTGCCACCGAGGTCAACTCAGCTGCCACGGTCTGTGCGGCGGCTGTGGCCATGGTATCCCCCGCCGGCTCGGTCGCCTGGATGCCAGGATAGTTGCAGGCGCCCAGGACCATCGAAGCGGCCAGCAAGATGCCCAGCCAAGAGATTCGGTTTCGATTGAATGTCTGCATCGGTCAACTCCTCGCTAGATGGCTTGTTAGGCCGGATGCTTGGCTTGTGAGACCCGTTGCGCCGAATCCCCAGGATGCTACGACCCGGCGCGATTGGCGTCAAGGGTACTTGTTGGAGGTGCAAGAACTGCGCCGCACGCAGGTGGATTGGCTGGGGGGGAAAGGACGAGCGGGTTGGGGTGTTTCAGGCCGCCGAGGCGAGTTTCTCGGAGGACAATCGGCCGTTCATACTCCACGCGCCGGCAAGCTCAATCTTGACCGGCACAATCTGACCGCGAAGCTGCGCCTCCGATTCAAAAAACACAAGCTTGTTGGTCCGGGTGCGGCCCTTCCAACGGCCCTGATACTTGGTCTCCACCAGAACGTCGACCGTTCGACCGATGTAGGAGTCATGAATAGCCTCCGAAATCCCGGCCTGAAGGTCTTCCAATGCTCTGAAGCGGCGCATCTTGACGTCTTCTGGGACGTCATCCTCCATTCGGCGGGCGGAGACGGTGTTGGGTCGAGGTGAGTAGCGAGCGAGGTGGGCCACATCCAGGCGCAGCTCGGCCAGCAGGTCGTACGTGTGCTGGAAGGCCTCATCGGTTTCGCCCGGGAACCCGACGATGATATCGGTGGCGATGGACACGCCCGGCAGGCGTTCACGAATCCGGGCGATCAGGCGCCGATAATCGTCGGAAGCGTAGCCCCGCTTCATGGCCGTCAGGATACCGTCGTCCCCGGCTTGAACCGGCACCTCAATGTGCTCACATACCTTGGGCAGCTCAGCCACCGTGTCCAGCAGCTCGTCGGTCATCCAATTCGGGTGGGAGGTTAAGAAGCGGATGCGCTCGATTCCCTCCACCTGGTGGATCACGCGGAGAAGATCAGCCAGGTTGGGCCCGTCGACGATGTCTTTGCCGTAACGGTCGACGATTTGACCCAGCAGAGTCACCTCGCGCACCCCCTGATCGGCAAGGGCCCTGACCTCGGACACAATTTCGCCCACCGAACGGCTGCGCTCGACGCCCCGCCGGAAGGGGATGATGCAGAACGAACAGGCGTGTGAGCACCCGTAGACGATTGGCACATGGGCGGACACCAGTTTTCCCCGCTCGTGCATAGGGAGGACCAGGTCGCCATCCATCAACTCGTGCCTGAGTTGCGTCTCCTGCATTTCGACCGTGCGGCCTTGCACGCCGAGAATGTGCTGGATAAGCGGGACAGGGTCTGACGGCGGGGAGAACACGTCGACATAGGGGAAGGCGGCCTCAAGCTCTGAGCTGCCCTTGACGCCGACCATACATCCCATAAGGTTGATGACCAGGTCCGGGCGGCTGGCCTTGAGCGGTTTCAGAGAGCTTAGGCGGCCATAGGCTCGATCCTCGGCGCTTTGGCGGACGACGCAGGTGTTGAGGACAATCACATCGGCATCATCGGCGCGGCGGGTCGAGGTGTAGCCGAGCTTTTCCAACTCCGAGGCTACCCGTTGTGAGTTGGCCACATTCATTTGACATCCAGCTGTCCAAATGTGGTACTTCATGGTCTGGCCTTCCCGCTCCCGTTGAGGGGGCGATTTTACCATGTCGCGTCGAGCAGGCATCTCCTGACGCTTGTGAAGAATCTCACAAATGGGATGGTGTGGATGCCATCTTGTATGGAACCCCGCGGGGGAACCCGGCCCGACCACGTGCAGGCCGGACGGCGAACGCGGTATGATTCGCCCCTGGTTTCAAATCGGAGGCAGGCAATTGGCGGAAGCGCGAAGCCGAGGCGTGGCTGTGCACAACTCGTGGGGCAGTGGTCACCATGCGCTGCAGATACTTCTCGTAACGGCCTTGGCTGGCTGCGGTTGGATGCCTGGGGCCGATCGGTCTGCGGCGGTCCCCTCCTCGACACCCGAGTCGCGCACACTCGAATTCCCGACGCAGGCGCTTCCCGTCGTATCAAGCCCGACACCATCGCCGCTGCCTCCCAGCACCCCCACGCCGGCATGTAACGTCTCCCAGGGAACTGTTGTTGAAGACCAATACCGGGGCCACAACGTCCAGCAGGATGTGCCCGTTCTGGTTTACCTGCCGCCCTGCTATGCGACGATGCCTGGACCGCTGCCGGTCTTGTATCTGCTGCACGGCAAACCTTTCACCGAGAAGCACTGGGTGGATCTGGGTGTGGTTGGGGCAGAGCAGGCAAGGCCGGCGACGACCAATGCGGCCCATTGGATTCTGGTGATGCCGCGCGTGCCTGAACCGCTTTTCAGCAGCTCAGACGGCGGGCCGGGGTCGTACGAGGATGAATTCACGCGATGGCTGATGCCGTACATTGAGTTCGACATATCGCGTGCGGAAGGATCCTGGCGGCAGGGCCATCGCCGGGATTTCACGCGGCGGCGTGTGGTCCTTGGAAATCGGCTTGCGGCATCCAGAGCTGTTTGGGACCGTGATCGCGCTCAGCCCGGCCCTGGCAGTGAATCACCCCCGCCCGGCATATGATCCGTTCAGGATCGTCACGTCGACCGACAGCTTGCCTCCGCACATCTTCCTCGCCGCCGGCGACGACGACTGGGCCAAACCGGAGACCCAAAAGCTGCTTCAGCAACTTACAGCGCGCGGAGCTCAGCCGGACTCGGCCTGGGTGCCTGGCGCGCACGCAGCGGCCACCTGGGAGGCCCTCATTCCCCAGGTCCTGGCCTTCGCAGACCGTTGGCTTGCTCCCAGCGGTACCACCCCATGACCGAAGAGGGGCATCATCGCAGCTCTGAATTCGGTTACAATGGGCGCGCCGGAGGGAGGCAAAGCCATGCCTGACAGCGAACAAAGGCCAGCCGACGTCATTGCGAGCTATCGCAGGCGCCGAACCCGGACAGTACCGCTCATCATGGGTGGCGCCGCCGTTCTGCTTTTGGTGGCGGGAGTCTTCTTGGTGGTGATGTGGATCACCGGAGACCATCCACCTCAAATGCCCGGATTCCTGGCCAGCAAAACACCGACACCCACTGATACTGCCACGCCCTTGCCCCCGACCAACACGCCGACGGCCAGCCTGACGCCGACCATCACCGATACCCCCACCCCGTCGGGCCCAATCACCTACAAAGTCGTCGACGGAGACACCCTATTCTCGATCGCTCAGCAGTTCTCGATCGATTTAGATGTCCTGCTGGCGTACAATCCGGATCTTCAAGACGCCGGCACGATCTTCGTGGGTGAAGAAATCACCATTCCCCCGCCGTCGGCGGAGGTCCCCACTGAAACCCCGCTATCCTCAACGTTGATCCCGGGCAGCAAGATCGAGTACGTGGTGCGACAGGGCGAGAATCTCCAGACTATTGCCTCCAAGTTCAACAGCACCGCCGAGGCCATCGCCAAAGAGAACAGCATCACCAACCCGAACGACATTCAGGCGGGACAGAAGTTGATTGTGCCGGTGAATATCGCCACGCCGACTCCGACCTGGACGAATTCGCCCACACCGGGTCCCGGGACTGGCACCCCCGTGCCCAGCGCAACCGGGACCACAGCGCCCTAGGCTGGGAATCCCCAAGTTGAAAAGGCACCGCCCGCACCAATCGGTGCGGGCGGTTTGTTTCCTGGCGTATACGTGGTGTCAGTCCCTAGAGATTCTTGCCAGCGCCTCGGCGATGGCCTGCTGAACATCCGGTTCCTCTTCTTTTGTGGCACGGTCAGACAGCCCCCGTTCCGCCGGACGGCCCCCGATCTGGCCCAATGCCCAGGCGGCGTGAAGCCTGACTTGACGATCCGGATCATTCAACGCGACCGCCAGCGCTGGCACGTGACTTAGGGATCCCTGGTTGGCGGCGGCCAGGCTGGCGTTGCGTTTCAAGCCAGCCAGCTTTGCGCGTTTGAGTGGGCTGTGACGCAGGCCTTCGACATAGCCGTCGCGATCGAGAGTCAAGAGCGAGTCGAGCGTGGCCTGCTCCAGGAAAGGGCGGGTCTGGAAAGCTGGATCGGTCGTCGGTTGGGCAAATCTTTGATTCCAAGGACACACTTGTTGGCATACATCGCAGCCGAAGACCCACTCGCCGGTTTCGGTTCGCAATGTCTCGGGGACAGCCCCGCGTAGTTCGATTGTCAGGTAAGAGATGCAGCGACGGGCATCAATCGTCCGGTCGGAGAGAATGCATCCGGTAGGACAGGCGTCGATACAGCGCGTGCAGCTGCCACAGCGATCGGCCGAGAACGGCTCATCAGGCTGCAAATCCAGGCCCAGCAGAACTTCTGCCAGCAAGAAGTATGAACCCATCTCGGGATGTATCAAGCAGGTGTTCTTGCCGATCCAGCCCAAGCCGGCGCGCTGTGCCAGCTCGCGCTCGAGCACTGGTCCTGTGTCGACATAGATCCGGTAGGGAAAAGTTCTCCCAACGTGCTCTGCAAGGCGGTCAACAACCTCCTGCAGCCTGTCCTTGAGCGTCTCGTGGTAGTCATCTCCCTGTGCATAGGCTGCCACGCGTGGGGCGCCCTCCGGCCGGGAGGGGCTATCGGATCGATGATAGTTGGCGGCCACAACCACGATCGAGCGGGCCTCCGGCAGGAGAAGGCGCGGATCAGCGCGGGCAGCGCGGGCCCGCTGGTTGGCCATGTAGGCCATGTGACCGTGGCGGTCGCTGTCCAACCAGTGTTGGTAGACATCCAGATGAGGGGGAGGGGCAGCGTCGGTGATACCCACCAAGTCGAAGCCGGCGGAGCGCAGCTCGTGCTTTACATAAGCAGAAAGAGCGGGATCTGGTTGAGGCTTCAACGGCCGGCCGGCCTTTCTCAAGGGCCCTTTGCTACGCACGCCCGACCCCTGCGCATGCGCCTTGGGTGGGCGAACCGAGGGCTACATCCCCAAATGGGGGCGCAGAAACTCCCCGGTGTAGGAGCTCTTGTTGCGAGCGATCGCCTCGGGCGTGCCCTCGGCCACCAATTCGCCTCCCCGGTCGCCGCCCTCAGGGCCGAGGTCAAGAACCCAGTCGGAGACCTTGATGATGTCCGGGTGATGCTCGATGATGAGGACCGTGTTCCCCTGGTCAACCAACTGCTGCAGGACATCGATCAACTTGTGTACATCGGCTGCGTGTAATCCAACCGAAGGCTCATCGAGCACGTAGAGCGTGTTGCCAGTGTTCATCTTGGACAGCTCGCGCGAGAGCTTGACCCGCTGGGCCTCACCCCCGGAAAGGGTAGGGGCAGGCTGGCCGAGCGTGAGGTAGCCAAGCCCGACGGCCTGCAGAGTTTGAAGGCGTCGTTCTATGGGTGAGAAAGCGCTGAAGAAGCCCACCGCCTCGTCGATCGTGGTGTCCAGAACGTCGGCGATGGTCTTGTCTTTGAACCGCACCTGGAGCGTCTCGCGGTTGTACCTCGCTCCGTGGCAGACCTCACACGGCACATACACGTCCGGGAGAAATTGCATCTCAATCTTCAGTTGACCCTGACCCTGGCAGGCTTCACAGCGGCCACCGCGGACATTGAACGAGAATCGGCCGGGTTTGTAGCCGCGCACCTTCGACTCGGGCAGTTCTGCGAACAGGCTGCGGATGTGATCGAAGACTCCCGTGTACGTGCCAGGGTTGGAGCGCGGTGTTCGCCCGATCGGGCTTTGGTCGATGTTGATCACATTGTCGATGAATTCGGCCCCATCCAGCCGTTCGTGCTTTCCGGCCATCTGGTGGGACCCGTGCAAGTGATTGGCCAATGCTTTGTACAGGACCTCCACCATCAGGGTCGACTTGCCGGAGCCTGAGACACCCGTGATGCACGTGAACGTGCCCAGAGGAATGGCGACCGTCAAGTCTTTGAGATTGTTCTCTTGTGCCCCGACGATGGTCAGCTTGTTGCCGTTGCCCGGCCGCCGCGTTTCGGGCAACCCGATTTCCAGCTCGCCGGACAGGAACTGCCCGGTGACAGAGTCCTTGACTTTGGTGACCTCTTCCACGGTCCCGGCGGCCACCACACGCCCTCCCAACTCGCCGGCGCCCGGTCCAAGATCGATGACCCAATCGGCGGCCCGGATCGTCGCCTCATCATGCTCGACCACCAAGACCGTGTTCCCCAAGTCGCGCATGCCTTCCAGGGTATGGATCAAACGTGTGTTGTCCCGAGGGTGCAGGCCGATCGATGGCTCGTCGAGGACATAGAGCACGCCCATCAGCCGCGACCCAATCTGGGTGGCCAGGCGGATCCTCTGGGCTTCCCCGCCGGAAAGGCTTCCGGCCGAGCGGTCGAGCGTGAGGTAGTCCAGACCGACGTCCACAAGGAATGTCAAACGATCGCGTATCTCCTTGAGCACGCGTTCGGCAATCTTACGGCCGCGCTTGTCCAGCGGGCCGCGGGCTGCCTGGAGTGATTCGACCCAGGCTCGGCTGCGGACGACCGGCCAGCGGGTGACCTCGACAATGTTGGTGTCGTCGATGGTGACCGACAGGGCCTCCGGTCGAAGGCGCTGACCATGGCAGGTCGGGCAAGGGCGTTCCGACATGAACTCTTGGATCTTGCTTCTGACATAGTTGGATTGCGTTTCCTGGTAGCGGCGTTCGAGGTTGCCGACGATGCCCTCAAATGCGGTCTTGTAGCTGGACTTCCGACCGTTGCGTCCCACGTACTGAACGGGGACTTCCTTGCCGTCAGTGCCGTAGAGCACCATTTCCAATTTCGGCTTGGGAAGCTCTGCTACTGGGGCTTCGAGATTGATGTCAAAGGCCTCGGCCACCGCCTCAACCAGCTGCCAGTAGTAGCTGCGACGGTCAGCGCTCTTGCTGGACCACTCAAGTGCGACGACAGCGCCTTCGGCCAGGGACATCTGTTTGTCTGGGATGATCCGGTCAGGGTCAATCTCAAGCCGCGTACCCAGCCCCTGGCAGTCCGGACATGCGCCATGGGGTGTATTGAAAGAAAAAGTGCGGGGCTCGATTTCAGAGAGCGTGGTACCGTGCTCGGGACACGCCAGATCTTCCGAAAACGGGATATCCGTTCCCGAATCCTGGCTCAAGTCAGACACGATCAGAGTCCCATTGCCCCAGCGCAGAGCTGTCTCGACCGAGTTGGTCAGCCGGCTCTGGAAGGCTTCGGTTTCTTCTTTGTCGGCTGCTTTCGTATCCAGAACAACCAGGCGATCGACGGCGACTTCGATGGTGTGGTTCTTGTAGCGGTCGAGCTCGATGTCGTCTTCGACGGATCGGATCTCACCGTCGACTCGCACGCGGACGAAGCCAGACCGCCGGATTTCGTCGAGCACGCCTGTGTGAGTCCCTTTGCGGCCACGGACCAGCGGGGCCAGGATGATCAGCTTGTGGCCGGGCTCAAAAGCCATCACGGCTTCCACGACTTCTTGCGCGGACTGCTGCTTGACCTCGCGACCGCAGATGGGGCAGTGAGGGACGCCCACACGGGCGAACAACAGCCGCAAGTAGTCGTAGACTTCGGTCACGGTGCCGACGGTTGAGCGGGGATTGTGTGAAACGCCGCGCTGGTCGATCGAGATAGAGGGGGACAGGCCTTCGATGTAGTCGACATCCGGCTTGTCCAGCTGGCCCAGGAACTGCCGTGCATACGCGGACAGCGATTCGACATAGCGCCGCTGTCCTTCGGCAAAGATGGTATCAAAGGCGAGAGAGGACTTTCCGGAGCCGGAAAGCCCGGAAATCACCACCAGTTTGTCCCGAGGGATGCTGATGCTGACGTCTTTCAGGTTGTGCTCTCGGGCACCTACAACGACGATGTTTTCTTGGGGCATGGGCTTGATGGATCCACTCTGGGTCGAACGCGAAGCAAACGCTGATTATAACCGACGGCCCCATATTCCCTGAAGCGGCCCGGGCCATCAATCGCACCTTGGGGTGATTTTGGGGATTAACTTTCGGTATCTAGGGGAGGCAAGTCGGCGTCGCACCAAGAACAGCGCGTCGCCGTCCTGGGGAGAACTGCCTGGCATGAAGGGCAGGTGCGGCGTTCTTCGGGCGGAGGTGGCGCGCCGCCGAGCTGAGATGCCAGGCGGACCACATCGGTGGCGGATAGGTCACCCGTTCCCGGCCGGCGCAGGCCTCCGGGAGATGACAGGCGAAGGCCCCGGGAATCCTCATCGATGGCAAAGCCGTAATCCATGAGAGTTCTCTTCACGTGGTCGGGAATCTCGTCCGTCGGGGGCGACGTGTCGGTGGAGGGCGGCTTTCCCTTCAAGGCACGGCGGGCTTCAGGCGGCAGATCCTCCAGAAGCTCGTCGGGCCACTCATCGGGACCGACTGGCTGCTCACCCTCGGCCAGGAGGCGCCGGAACCGCTGCGAATCTTCAGTTGTCGCCGGTGAGGGATTTTCAACAGGCGGCGGCCCGGCGGTCTCGATCTTGTGCTGATAGTCACACTTGCTGCAAATCTCGAGATAGCCGCTGCCGTTGACCATTGGCAGCCGGCTTAGCGCGCTGCCGCATACCGGGCAAACGCCAGGTGGAGATTCGGCCGATGGGTTGCTGCCGGGGCTCGACACGGGCTCGGTCCTTTTCACAAAGGGCCTAGAAGATTGGACAGGTCTTGATTGCCGTTGAAGGCCTAGGTGCCCTCTTCACGGACTCGGGTGACTTCACTTACGGCGACCTTGGTGTTGGCCTGGAGGAAACGCCGGGCGTAATCTCGGTTGCGCCACTCGAAAGCTGTCTCAGTGCCTTCCGTATCGCCAGGCACCCGAAGGGTTGATTGCACGTATTCCGAATCCGGGGGCTTGGGCAACCGGCTGGCCCGCAAGAGCAGCGGAACGGCGGGCACCACGTATCCCAGCCCAGCCATCACAATCAAACCTATCAGCGCAGGGACGAGGTTCTCGCGCAAATTGATGAAACCAACACCCAGGCCGCAGACAATCAGGACCAGCGCTACCAGAACCCCGATCAGGTGGGCCTGAAGTTGGGCCGTGCGCTGCTCCTCCGACCGTGCGGAGGCGCGCTCCTTACAATCGGCGCAGACCGGGATGCGGAGTGTTTCGATTTGTCGGTCGCCGACTCCCGTTCGGCTGATGGATGCCAGAATCGGGAGCCGTGCTGTCGCCGGAGCATAGAGGCAGTGGGAGCAGATGTTTTCTGGATAACGGACGTTGGCGCCCTTGACGACCACTCGGTAGCGATCGCCAGGGGGCGGCTCATGATGGACTGGCTCGGCCTGTTTCAGCTCTTCAGCGGAAGGTTCTTCCTTTGGCGGAGGCGGTCCATCGGCACCACCCCAATATGTCTGGGCCATCCCCTCCATGAGTTCATCCTCGGGTTCAGGCTCCGAAGACTCGTCCGCCGCCCGATCTTGCGTTACCTCTGGCGTACCATTCGCATGGTCACTGGCTTCCTCATCGGGGTCCGCTGTCGACATGGCGGGGAGCTCTTCAACCGACGGAGTCTCCAAGCTTGGGGGCTCCGTCGGTTCGGGGGGTGGCACTTCAGCTTGTGCGGTTTCCGATGGTTCAGACGTGGTCTCGTCCGGCAGGACGAACTCATCGTCTGGCCAACCGCCGTCCTCGAAGGGGGCAACGGATGGCGGCTGACTATCTTGTGTGTCATCTGAGGGCGGATCCCAGGGGAAATCCGGTGCCTCACCCTGGTCTTCGTCCTGGCGCTCTGCCTGGACGGGTTCTTCAGGGGGCGGAGCCCCCCAAGTGTGAAGCCGGTCCGCAGTGTCCTGGTCGGATTCGGCGGGGGGAGTTGCTTCGCTAACGGAGTCTGGCGTGCCTGCCTCATCGGCCGGGGAGGTCTCTTCATCCTCGGGTTGGATTTCGGCGGCCCAAGCGGGAGGCTCAGGCAGCTTGGCGGTCGAGACCTCCGCGGTTGGATAGGGTTCATCACCCCAAAGGCTGTCGAGCAGGTCCTCTTCGTCTCCCAGGCCGACTTCAGCTTCGGATGGCCCCTCATCATCGCCGATGGGCGCCTCCGGGCTGACCTCGGGTTCCCAGACCGCGTCCGAGCTTTCGTCTTCAGTGATTTCTTCCGTCAACGATGGCTGGTCGGAGGACGCAAAGATATCGGCTGGCCCCTCCAATGGCTCAGAGGTCGGAGGCTCATCGACCGGGGTCTGTTGGTCCGGCATGGTGTCCCCGGTTTGGGGCTCTTCGACCGGCGGCGGCCACGAGGGGCTTTCGGGCAGCGCCGGTTCGCTGGCTTCGACCGGAGGTGGCGGCCAGGAAGGGGTTTCGGACGGCTCTGATTCAGCCGCCTCAGCGGGAGGCGGCTCAGTGAGTGTGCCTTCCTCGGCCAGGCCCGCCTCGGCTCCCATATCATCGTCGAGAGGCGGTTCGCCCAAGGGTGCATCGTCGGCTGCTTCAAGCTCAGACCGCAGCGCCTGCACGCCTGCCTCGACAGGGACCTGGGCCGTGGGCAGGGACTCGGGTTCTGCCGGCGGTGCAGGTTCTGCGGGCGGTGGCGGCGGGGGGGTCCAAGAACTCGGAGGCCCCGAAGGTCGCTCCCGACTGGCTTTGCGGTCGATGGCCTCGGGCCAAACCCACTGCTGAAGGGCGAAATGGCGTGTCTCGGGGTATTGCGCCGGGATCTTGCCATACATCACCCGCTCGCCGTCGTCTTCTACAACGAAGGCGGATCCGCAATTGTCGCAGTTGACATAGTCGGGATAGGCGTCGAGGTGGACGACCTGCAGCGTCTTTTGACCGCAAATCGAACACGCCCGGTCTTGGGTGAGATCATCCGTGAGAGTGGAGCGAACTTTGGGGTTCATGAAGGCTGCGCCATGGTCTCCAATCGGGTGATGTGGTCAAGAATCTAACACAACCCACTCACAAGGGCAATTTGACCTGATTCCCATATGCCCTTGCGCGCTGCCTGGCCAGTCAGATTGTGAATGCTCTCACAAGCTCGGCCCGACCCGGATCCGGATGTCCAGCGCCGATGCGCCTTTCCCGCGAGCGAACACAAGCAGCGGGTTGATCTCGACCTCCATCAAGGTCGGCAGATCGATGGCCATCTGACCCAGAGCCGTCAAACCGTCGGCAACCGCCTGTCGATCTCCGGCGGGCAGATGCCGGTAACCCTCCAAGCGGCGCCCCGCCCAAGTGCTGCCCAGCATCTGGTCGAGCTCATGAGGGGTAAGCGGCGGCAGCGCGAAAGCTGTGTCGCGCAGGCCCTCCACTTCGACTCCGCCGGAACCGAACATCAGGAGCGGCCCAAACTGCGGGTCGCGCACCATGCCCAGGATCACCTCTTGGCCGGGGGGCAGCATTTCTTGGACCAGTACGCCGGTGATTTCTGCATCCGGTGCCGATTGCTTGGGCTGCTCTGTCACCCGTTCGTATGCGGCACGGACCTGGGCCGGATCGATCAGATCGAGCGCCACACCGCCGACATCCGACTTGTGGGTCAGCTGGCTGGCGACGATTTTCAGCGCCACGGGAAAGCCGATCTCCTCCGACGTCTCAGCCGCTTCGTCAGCGGAATGGACCAGGCGTGACTTGGGGACCGACAAGCCGTAGGCTTGGGCAAGCTCGAGGCAGATATTCGGCGGCAAGAAGCCGTCTTTCACGGGGCAGGTTTCAAGCGTTCGGCGTGCCGCCTCGGTGTGCGCAACCGCCGGCTTGAGCGGGGGCTCGTCTGGCTGGGCAAGGCGCTCGGCGCGTTCAACGAGGACCCTGAGGGCGGAAGCGGCGCGTTCCGGGAAGCGGTAGTCAGGGACGCGTGCCTGGCGGAAGAGGCGGGCGGCCTGAAGGATGAGATCTTCACCCATCAGAGCCACCACGACCGGCTTGTCGGCGGTTTGGATCTCGGGGATGAGCGCGGCGGCGATGTCGGCGGCCGTGCTGACCGGAGGCGGTGGCAGGATCACCATCACGGCATCGACCTGGCTGTCCTCAAGAAGCAAGCGCAGCCCGTGCGCATATTCGTGCGGGCCGGCCGAGGCAAGCATGTCGACCGGATTGCGCAGGCTGGCCGCCGCCGGCAGCAGCTCGGCCAGTGCCGTTTGCGTGGCCTGGCCGAGATCGGAGAGCTCGAGCCCTTGAGCGTCAAGGGCATCGGCAGCGATGGCCCCCGGCCCGCCGGCGTTGGTGAGTACGGCCACCTTGCGGCCAGGAGGTAGTGGGCACCAAGCCAGGGCCCTTGCCCAATCGAAAAGCGCCTCACTGGTCGTGGCGCGCAGAACGCCGGATTTGCGCATCGCGGCCTCGAAGGCCGCCTCTTCGCCGGCCAGCGCCCCTGTGTGCGAGGCTACTGCCGCGCGGCCACGCGCCGATCGTCCGACTTTGATGGCCACGATCGGTATCTTCTTGGATACCGCCGTCGCCTGGCTGACAAAGGTCGGGCCATCACCAACTCCCTCGAGGTAGAGGGCCACGACGCGGGTCTCTGGATCGGCGGCCGTGGGCGCAAGGACGTCGGACTCGGTAAGGTCCATCTGGTTGCCCAAACTCAGCAGGCGCGACAGGCCAAATCCCTGACCGCGGGCCCAGTCGATGACAGCTTCGCAGATGGCACCGGAATGCGAAATGAAGGCGATGTCGCCTGGGATAGGGCCGGGCAGGGGTAGAAAAGAGGTATCGATGGGCAGATGAGTATCGAGGTAGCCAATGCAGTTGGGGCCGATGATGCGGATCCCATACCGTGCGGCGATATCCAGGCAGACTCTTTCCAGTTCGGCGCCCTCTTCGCCGGTTTCACGGAATCCTCCTGAGCCGATGATGACCGAGGGAATGCCGCGCTTTCCACAATCCTCGAGTGCCCCCGGCACGGCCCGCGCCGGGATGATGATCATTGCTAGATCGACGGGGTCGGGGATCTCAGCCACGGAGCGCACCATCGGCCGGCCGAAGAGCTCACCGCCCGACGGGTTGACGAAGTGGAGTGCGCCTTTGTAGCCGGACATCACCAGGTTGCGTGCGACACCATAACCCAGCTTGGATGGGGTCTGCGAGGCTCCGATGACCGCCACGCCGCGCGGTGCAAACAAGGACTCAAGCATGCGGCGCTCCTGCCGGCCCCGGGGAATCTTTCCCGACGCCGGCCTGCGTTTTGATGATGGGGGCGTCGACGAGCTGACACCTTTGGCGCATCCATCATAGCACCGGCCGGCGGGCGGTCAAAGAAGGGCGTGAGGGGGAGCCTGCAGAGCGATGGCTTTCCTGGGGATGCGCCGCTCCGCCTGGAATCACACGGGCACGGCGTCGCCGTGCCCGTGCTTTGATTGGAGGATGGACATCACCCCTTGGGTGGGCTTACTCCTTATTCAACTGGGCGCGCAGGTCCGCGCCTTTGAGCGGGGTGCCCATGAAGATGGCGCTGATCAAGCACACGTCAAACAGCCCCGCCAAGAGAGGCACCAGGCCGACCACGGCCACGACGATGCCCCAGATTCCGCCGATCCACAGCCAGCCGGCCACCACCAGCGCCGCACCGACCACGATACGCAGCAAACGACCTGCCGTACTGGACATGAACTTTCCGAATCCCATTTTGAACTCTCCTATCAGTTTATGGTTGATTGCATTCCTTTAGACGCAAGAAAAGCCGAAAGGTTACAGCCGAGTTGGCTGGGAAAGTGAGATGTCATGGCAAGAGCCGGGTAGGTGAGGGGAAACGGCGGGTTTAGTCCCCCAGGGCCGCCTGGCGGGCGCGCTCCACGTACTCGAGGGATTGGTGCCTGAAGTAGGTATTGTACAGCTCGGCGTAATGTCCCCCCTGCGCCAGCAGGCCGTCGTGGTCGCCCTCTTCGATGATGTGGCCCAAGCGGAGCACGATGATCCGATCGGAGGCCTTGACGGTCGACAGGCGGTGGGCGATCAAGATCGAGGTCGCTTCCGACAGCACCAGCTGAAGCGCCTCCTGAATCTGGGTTTCCGTGAAGGGGTCGATGTTGGCCGTGGCCTCATCCAGGATGAAGATGGCCGGCTTCTGCACCAGGACGCGCATCAGCGATACGAGTTGGCGCTGCCCCATCGAGAGTCGGCCACCGCGCTCGCCGACTTCCGTTTCCAATCCTTCGGGGAGGGTCTCCACCCAATCGCCTCCCCCGATCTTGGCGGCCAGGTCTTCGATCTCGACCTGCGTTGTCTCGGGGCGTGCATAGCGGATGTTGTCCAACACCGTCCCAGAAAAAAGGAAAGGAACCTGCGAAACGATGCCCAGTTGGCGGCGATAGGCGCGCAAGTCGAGACTCCGGATGTCCATGCCGTCCACCAACAGCTGCCCACCTTGAAACTCGTAGAAGCGGGCGATGAGTTTGGCAATCGACGATTTGCCGGCGCCGGTATGCCCTACGAGCGCCAGGTTCTCTCCCGCTCGAACGTGAAGGTTGAAATCATCCAGGACGGGTTCGTCGGGCAGGTAGTTGAAGTCCAGGTGATCGAAGACGATTTCGCCATGCAGAGTCGGCACGCTCAAGTGGTCATTCTGGATGACCGCCGACTCAGCGTCGATCAGGGCGAAAACGCGCTCGGCGGCTGAAAGACCCTGCTGAACCTGGCTCCAAAAAGCGGACAGACTGAGCATCGGTGACCAGAAGCGGTCCAGGCTGTTGATGAACAGGTACCAGGCGCCAAACGTGATGATCGCCTGGGCGACATTCAGGCCGCCCACGTAGACCAGGATGGCGGTGGCGATGCCCGCCAGCGCGTTGAGGGTCGGGAAGACCAGGGACAGCACGAAGCCGCGGCGCACGTTGGTCCGGTAAGACACCCAGTTGACCTGGTCGAACTCGCCATAGATGGTGGCTTCTTGACGAAAATTCTTGGCCACGCCAATCCCGGTCACGGCTTCCTTGATGGCGGCGTTGACATTGGCCATGGCGCGCATGCCCTGGCGGGTGACGATTCGAGCCAGGTGCCGGAAGCCGTAGGAGAAGAGGAAGACCAGCGGCATGACCGCCAGCAGCCAGGGGATCAGGCGCAGTTCGATGCGCGCCAGCACCACAAGCAGGATGGCCGACTCCACAATCTGGCTGGACAGATCGGTGACCAACACCACCACCTGGGAAAAGTCTTGCGTATCGGCCGTAATGCGGCTCACGACTCGCCCGGAAGTGAACTCGTCGTAGAAGGACAGATCGTGCTCGGCAGCCGCGTTGAACGCGTCCTCGCGCAGCCTCAGCATCACATCGTTCACGGTCCGCGTGGTCAGACGGCGACCGAACCAATTGCCCGCCCACACCAGCACGCCCAGCAAGAGGACGATGGTTCCCAGAATCGTGATGACGGCTGGCGAACCCCGGCTGGCCATCATGTCAACGCCGTTGGCCACGACGATCGGGGTGGCCGCCCCCGCCGCGGCGACGAGGAGCAGGCCGGCCACGATGCCCGCTATTCGCCGCCCGTGCGGGCGGAAATAGTCCGCCATGCGCTCAACGAGCTGACGGTCGGAGTAGCTGCGGTCGTAGGCCTCAGCGTCGAGGCCAGAGAAAAAGCCCAAAGCTAGGTGTTCCCTTCCCGGGTGAAAATGCGCCGGTACGGTTCCGAGCTCTGCATCAGCTCGGCGTGGGTGCCGGCCGCGGCCAGCCGGCCCTTTCGCATCACCAAAATCAGGTCCGCCCAGCGGATCTGGGAAAGACGGTGGGTAATCAGCAGCGTCGTACGGCCCTCGGCAGCGCGGAAGATGGCGCGCTGAATTTCATCCTCGGTGGCGCTGTCGATGGAGCTCGTGGCGTCATCCAGGATGAGCACGCGGGGTTCGGTCAGGAAGGCGCGGGCCAGCGCAATGCGCTGGCGCTGGCCGCCAGAAAGGGTGACGCCGCGCTCGCCGACCTCTGTTTCATAGCCGTGTTGGAAGCTGCGGATGAAGTCATCGGCCTGGGCGGCCTGGGCGGCGGCTTCGACTGCCGCCGACGAGGCGCCGGGCGCGCCGAAGGCGATGTTGCCGGCTATGGTGCGAGTGAACAAGAAGACGTCCTGCTCGATCATCGAAATCCCTTGGCGCAGCGACTCCAGATCCCAATCTCGAACGTCGATTCCGTCGACAAGCACGGCGCCGTCGGTGACATCGTAGGTCCGGTTGATCAACTTGGCCAGAGTCGTCTTGCCGCTGCCGGTTTGACCGACGATGGCCACCGTCTGTCCTGGCTTGACGTGAAATGAGACGTCCTTGAGGCTTGGGTCGTCGTCAGCGTAGGCATAGGTCACGTGCCGGAATTCGATTTCGCCGCGCATCTCGCCTCGGTGGCCGGAGGGATTCCGATCGAGTTCGGTGCGGCGCGTGATCAGGTCCAAGATTCGGCGGGAACCGGCCAGGCCGAGGGAGACTTGTGAGTAGGCACGCAGAGAGACAAAGGTCGGGAATCCGTACAGCTCAATCAGGCCGATGTAAGAGATGACCTGCCCGACGTTGATGGCTCCCTGGTTGTACAGGATCAGCGCATGCAGCAGGGCCCCGCCGGTGGCCAGCCCCAACAAGAGCAGCGGGATAAAGCGGGCTTCGACGTCCCCCTGGCGAACGAAGGCGTCTCGGTAGGCGCGGGCGTTGGCGGAGAAGCGGGCCATCTCCTGCGGCTCTTGGGCGTGGCCCTTGACGATCTCGATTCCGTCCAGCGATTCGGCCAGACGGGCGTTGAGATCTCCGAACGTCTGTCGGACCGAATCCGAGATCGGTGCCAGCTCGTGCAGGTACTGCCAAAGGGCGAGGACGTAGGCGATCATGAACAGGGCCGGGGTCAGCATCAGCGCCGGATGGATGCTGGGCGCGACTAGGATGGGCATGATCAAGAAGTTCCCCGAGCCGACCACCAGGTTGATGCCTGGGCTGAACATCAGGTTGACTTCGCGCACGTCGTTGGTGGCCCGAGCCATGGTGTCGCCGACGGGCAGAAGATTGTGAAAGGTCATGCTCTTGCCGAGCAGGCTGACGTAGAGTTCGTCGCGGATATCGCGTTCCATTCGCTGGGCGACGACCTCGGCGCTGAAGTTGCGACCCAGCTGGAGCACGCCGCGGGCAACCTGAGAAGCGCCGAGCAGGATTGCCAGGCGCAGCAGCTGCTGGATCTTCGACGCATCATTGAGGATCAGGTTGAAGGCTTGGCCGACAAGGATCGGCACAGCAGCTGCCAAGAGGGCGTTTCCAAACGCGCCTGCGAGCATCACCAGCATGAGCCACCAGTGGAAGCGCAGATGTGAAACAAGCCACCGGGCGGGTGACCGGTGACTGAAGGTTCGTGCGTCGGGGAGAACGAATTCTGCGGAGGCGAGTGCGTTAGATGTCATAGGTTGGGCGCGCCGTGGCGTGACGAAGGAACAGGATACCACAGCGGGGGGCAGCGCCGACGGGCCGACCTAGAAGAGTCAAATCCTGCTGGTCGCCGGCCAGAATCCTGGCGAAATCACGGGGCAGGGAGCCGCCAGCCGGCGCGGGTTCAAACCGGTTCGAAGTGAGCGGTGAAGTGGCGCATCAGCTTGGGTTGATAGGTGATGCGAAAACCGCGCAGACTGTCGGCGTAGCGGGCGATACCGGCAAGTGTATCTCCGACATAGTCCAGATGTGCCTGGGTGTAGACGCGCCTGGGCAGGGCCAGCCGCACCAATTCGAAGGGTGGGTAGATCATCTGGCCGGTTTCCAGATCGGGGTGTGCGAACGCGATGGAACCCAGCTCGCAGGTCCGGATGCCGCCCTGGACAAAGAGCTCGGCTACGACACTCAACCCGGGAAACTCATCGCGCGGAATTTGGGGCAGGAATTGCCCGGCATCGATATAGATGGCGTGGCCGCCGGGGGGTTCAATCATGGGGATCCCCGCCTGCCGAACCCGGTCGGCCAGATAGGCCACCTGGCCGGTGCGGTATTCTTGATAGTCCGACTGCAGCGCTTCCTGCAGGCCGACGGCCATGGCGTCCAGATCCCGTCCGGCCAGGCCGCCGTAGGTCAAGAAGCCCTCGCGCAGGATAAGTTCATTCCCGACATCCTGAAACAGCTCATCGTCATTCATCGCCAGGAACCCGCCGATGTTGACCAGGCCGTCCTTCTTGGCGCTCATCGTCGCCCCGTCGGCCAGCGCAAACATGGCACGGGCGATCTCGGGCAGGCCCTTGTCGCTCCAGCCCGCCTCGCGCTGCTGAATGAAATAGGCGTTCTCGGCAAAACGGCAGGCGTCGATGAACAGCGGAATGTTGTGATTGTGAAGGATTTCACTAACTGCCTGCAGGTTGGCCATCGACACGGGCTGTCCGCCGCCGGCATTGTTGGTGATGGTCATCATCCCGAAGGGAATTGCCTGGGCACCTACTTCGCTGATCAGCGCTTCCAAGGCCTGGGTGTCCATGTCGCCCTTGAATGGGAAATCGGACGCCGGGTTGGCGGCCTCAGCGGCCGGTAGATCGACGGGACGGCCGCCGCGCGCTAGGATGTTGCCCTGGGTGGTATCGAAATGCGCATTGTTGGGGATGACATGCCCCGGCTGCACGCGAACGGCGCAGAGAATGTTCTCGGCCGCCCGGCCCTGGTGGGTGGGGACGAAGTGGGCGAAGCCGAAGATCTGCTCGATGACCGCCTTCAGGCGCAGAAATGAACGCGAGCCGGCGTAAGCCTCGTCACCCGCCATCAACGCCGCCCACTGCTGGTCGCTCATCGCCCCGGTGCCCGAATTGGTCATCAAGTCGATGTAGACGTCCTCGGACGAGAGACTGAAAACGTTGTAGTGAGCTTGCTTGATTGCCGCTTCACGTTCGGAGCGGCTGATGCGCCGTATCGGCTCGACAGCCTTGATGCGAAACGGCTCGGGGGGGTAGTTTGTCATAACAGGGCTCCTTGACCCGAGATGGCCCAGTTTAGCACGAGCACCGTGACTGGGATACCGGCCAAAAAAGACGATAAGATGGGGCCAGACCATGGCAAACCAGGAGGCAGGATTGACTTCCTCGCTTGAGATCGTGCGCTTCACTCAGGGTCCGGCGCAGACCAACGCCTATCTGATGGGCGAGGCCGGAGGCACAGCCGTCGTGGTGGACCCGGCTTGGGACGGAGAGCAGATCGTCGAGGCGGCGCAGGAGCGCGGCTGGCGGATCACCAACATCTGGCTGACTCACGCCCACTTCGACCACTTTGGAGGGGCGGCCGGGATCGATGCCGCCAATCCCAACCGTGTTCCCGTGGCGCTGCATCCCGAGGATCAGCCGCTGTGGCGAATGAACGGCGGCGCGGGCTTCTTTGGCGTGACCGAGTTCGACCCCGGGCCGGAGCCGGAGATTCCTCTGCTGCACGGCATGCACCTGCATCTCGGCCCGCACAACTTCGAAGTCAAGCATACGCCCGGGCACACGCCAGGACACGTGGTGCTGCTTTGCCGCGATCAAGGCTTGATGCTGTGCGGCGATCTCATCTTCCAGGGAAGCGTGGGGCGGTTCGATTTGCCAGGTGGGGACGGTGATGTGCTGCTGCAGAGCATCACGCGGGAAGTTCTGAGCCTGGCCGATGGGGTGCGCCTGCTCCCTGGTCACGGGCCAGAAACCAGCGTGGGGCGGGAGCGGCGGGAGAACCCCTTCCTCCAGTCGGTTTAATCAGGGTTGGGCCGTAGGTTCCTGCGCTTGCCGCCAGAGCAAGAAATCATAAATGGGCCCTTCGGGGACGCCGGTGCCGGCCGCGATCACCTCGAACGTGAGAGGGTAGGCCGTTGAACTGAGACGATCGGGGTCGGCAAGCTGGCCGTCGACGCGAGCAAGCTTCACCCCATCGGCCGGCTGGCTGAGCGGCGCCAGACCGATGGCGCCCGGGGTTTGCGCCACCAGGGCAACCATGCCCGCCGGGGTTGGGGCCAGTCGGGCGCCCGATGCAAAGTGTGACGTCCCCATGACAGCCGCTTGAAAAGCCAGCCTGAGGCTGTCCCCCGGGAGCGGAATGACCGGCTGCACGCTCTCCGAGCCCCCTTGCATGGCATCCCACCCTGCCGTCCGTCCTGAGAAGAGGTCGGCCAGTTCGGCGAGTGTGAAATTGCGCTTCGTGACGCTCGGGTGCACGATGACCGCCACCGCCTCTCGCCCCATGGGTGTGGCGAAGGAGGCGCCTTTGGGCGGGGTGCCCTGGATGCGGGTCTCGCTTGCCCCCAGGTCGGCAGAGGGGGCGCGGATGTCGAGGTCAAATGCCAGCGGGCCGGTGGCGGCGGCATATGCTTTGAGCCAGCCCGTGACCAGCGGTTCCAGCGCTGGGCTGGTGACCAGGACGGCTGGGGGGCTCGGTGTGGGCGTGGCCGTGGCCGGGCCGGAGCAGCCAACCAGCGCCGCAAACAGCAGGAGCAAGAGCAGCCGTCGACTAGCCACGCCAGATGCTCAGCACCAATCCGATCAGCCCCACGACCGCCGTGTATGCGATGAACACGGTCAATGGCCGGTGTGAGAGATACCGAAGCAGCCAGCGGATCGCCAAGTAGCCAACCACGGCCGCCGCCAGGAACCCGATGGCCAGATTCCCCAGCTGGGCACCGACATCCGGCAGACCCAGCAGGTCGCGCAGGGCCACCAGACCGGCGCCGATCATGATGGGAACCGACATGAGGAAGGCGAATCGGGCCGCATCGGGTCGGCGCAGATTGCGGGTCATCCCGCCGGCGATCGTCGAGCCGGAACGCGAGACGCCGGGAAACAGGGCCAGGACCTGGGCGAAACCGATCCACAGCGCATCGGTCCAGCGCAAGCTGTCCATCGACCGGCTGCGGTGGCCCAGCCACTCGCTGACGGCCAAGATGGCAGACGTCACCAGCAAAAAGCCGAACACCATGGATGGCTGTCCGAAGGTGGCTTCGACGGTGTCTTTGAACGCCAGGCCGAGCACGGCCGCCGGCAGGCTGGCCAAAACCAGCAGCCAGGCGAGGCGGGCCGAGGGGCTTTCCAAGGGATGGCCGTGAATCAGCCCCAGGACGGCCGCCCGGACCAGGTCAACCAATTCCCGCCAAAAGTAGGCGATCACTGCCAGCAAGGTGCCCCACTGCACCAGCACGTCGAAGACGAAGGCCGCTTGGGGATCGAGCTGCCAGCCGAGCAGCCAGGGCACCAGCACCAGGTGGCCTGACGATGAGACGGGGAGAAACTCGGTCGCTCCTTGCACGATGCCCAGGATCAGGGCCTGAAATGCGGTCATAGCTAAAGCGCCTCCGGTCGGTGTTTTTGGTAGCCGGCTTCGAAGTTCTTGACAAAGGCTTCGAGGCTGCCGGCCAGGACAGCCGATCGCAGGTCGGCCGCCAAATCGATCAACATGTGAAGGTTGTGAATGGAAACCAGCGTCGATGCCAGCATTTCCCCGGCCACAATCAGGTGGCGGAGGTAGCTTCGGGTGAAGGTGAGGCAAGTGTAGCACCGGCAGTCCGGGTCGATCGGGCGATCGTCCTCGGCGAAGGTCGCGTTGCGCAGGTTGAGGCGTCCGAGCCGTGTCAAGGCGGCATGGTTGCGAGCCATCCGCGTCGGCAGGACACAGTCAAACAGGTCCACGCCACGCTGCACGCCGGCCACCAGATCCTCTGGCGAGCCGACGCCCATCAGATAGCGCGGCTTGTCTTTGGGCAGCAGGCCGCCAAGCAGGTCCAGCATCTCGAGCATTTCCGGCTTGGACTCCCCCACCGACAGCCCGCCAATGGCCACGCCCGGGAAGTCGAGCCCGGAAATGAATTCTGCCGAGCGCCTTCTTAGATCCGGGAAGACACCCCCTTGAAGGATGCCGAACAGGGCTTGGTCCGTGCGGCTCTTGGCCGCCAAACAGCGCTCGGCCCAACGATGGGTTCGCTCCAAGGCGGCTAGGTTGTAGTCACGATCGTAGGGCTCGGGGCATTCGTCGAAAGCCATGATGATGTCGGCGCCCAAGGCTTCTTGAATTTGAATGGCCCTCTCGGGGGTGAACCGGTGTTGGGATCCATCCAGGTGCGAGCGAAAGGTCACGCCATCGTCGTCGACGGTGCGCCGATCACTCAGGGAAAAGACCTGAAAGCCTCCTGAGTCCGTCAAAATCGGATGCGGCCAGCGCATGAACTCGTGCAGCCCGCCCTGGCGTTGAATGAGTTCGTGGCCCGGCCTCAGATACAGATGGTAGGTATTGGCCAGGATCAGGCTGGCACCGAGGTCGTCGAGCTGGGCCGGGGTTAGGGCTTTGACCGTTGCCTGGGTGCCCACCGGGGCAAACAGGGGCGTTTCGAGATCGCCATGCGGCGTGTGGAAGACCCCGGCCCGCGCCTGGCCGTCGACGGCTTGAAGGTCAAAGGTGAACATTGTGAAGGAATTCACAAGTTGGGTGGAGGGTGGCGACAGCGGGTGCGGTCATCGGTGCGGGATTATACCTTCGGGCGGTTTCATTGTCAGGCGTTCGTCTCGCGTTTATACTGCCCAAACCCATGACATCTCATGATGGATTGTCCACCTGGCTAGAAATCGACCTGAGCGCCATCGCGCACAATGTGCAGGCGATGGGCAAGTTGACCGATACGCGCGTGATGGCGGTGGTCAAGGCCAACGGCTACGGCCATGGCCTGGTCGCGGCGGCAAACACGGCGGCTGGGGCTGGTGCGGCCTACTGTGGTGTGGCAAGAATCGACGAGGCCATCGAGATCCGGGACGGAGGGGTGGAGGCCCCGGTGCTCGTCTTGGGTGAAACACCCAACTCGAGGATGGCGGATGCCATCGCCCGACATGTCTCGGTCACCGTGTATGACCAGGCGCAATTGGACCCGCTGGCGGCGGCGGCTCGGACAGCCGGGGAACCCGTGCGAGTCCATGTCAAAGTGGACACGGGGATGACGCGTTTGGGTGCGGCGCCCAACGAGGCTTTCGGCCTGCTGCAGGCCCTGCAAGGCTTGGCCGGCGTCCAGGTGGAAGGTCTGTTTACGCACTTCGCCCGCGCCGACGAGCCATCGGCCCAGAGCACGGATAAGCAGGCCGCCCTGTTCGCCGACCTGTTGGGCGAGGTCACGTCAGCGGGGCTGAGGCCGCCTTTGGTCCACGCCGCCAATTCGGCGGCCGCCCTCACACGACCTTCGGCGCGATTTGACATGGTTCGCCCGGGGATCGCCATCTATGGTTTGAACCCGTCTGCGGAGGTGCGCGTGCCGGAGGAGTTTCGCCCTTCGCTGGCGTGGAAAGCGCGTTTGACGACTGTCCGCGATGTTCCCGCCGGGACGGGCGTCTCCTATGGACACCGCTATGTGACTCAGAAGGATGAGCGCCTGGGGGTCATCCCGGTGGGATATGGTGATGGGTTCCGGCGCGAATCCGGGGCCAAGGTCTTGATCCACGGACGCTGGGCGCCGGTAGTGGGCCGGGTGTGTATGGACCAGACGATCGTCAACTTGGACGGGGTCCCGCAAGCGGCGACCGGAGACGAGGTGGTGATCGTCGGGCGCCAGGGTGAAGAAGGCATTCGACCAGGGGACCTGGCCGAGGTGTGGGGCACGGTCGGGTATGAGGTGGTCTGCGGGTTGAGCGCCCGCGTTCCCCGTCTCTACGAACATTGAGCATGACATCTGTCGCTCGGGCGGTGTGACGAACGCGGGGTTCTGCGACGCGCGACGTCCGTTAGCTTGACTTTAATCGACCCCGTCCGTAGAATGCTGGTACCAATTGAGCACAGATCGGGGAGAGACCCGGTTCGATCCGGGCACCGAAGGGGCAAGCCTCCTAAGCGCGTGTGGCGACGGAGGTGAAACTCTCAGGTAGAAGGACCCGATCTGGCAGAGCCTCTGGAAAGTCGTTTGACACCGACGGGGCAAGCCGCCTGAGGGCGGTGAATCTCTCAGGTTCCCGACAGAGGACGCACACCAATTTGATGTGCGTCTTCTTTTTTTGTCCCGTTGGATAGTCTGGGAGCAGCCAAGGAGCAAATAATGAATGTCCCGGAGGATCTCAAGTACACGGAAAACGACGAATGGATCAGAGTCGAGGGTGATACGGCCACGGTGGGGATCAGCGACTACGCCCAGGATCAGCTCTCCGACGTCGTCTACTTCGAAGTGACGGCAGACGCGGGCGCCCAAGTGAACAAGGGCGAGGTCTTTGCCGTGGTCGAGTTGGTCAAGGCTGCATCGGACGTCTACATGCCAGTCTCCGGCGAAATGATCGAAGCCAACGAAGCTCTGGCGGACAATCCGGAGTGGGTCAACGCCGATCCATACGACAAGGCTTGGATGGCGAAGGTCAAGCTGACGGACGCTGGTCAGCTGGATGACCTGATGGATGCCGCCGCCTATATCAAGCATTGTGAGGGGCGCGAGCACTGATGTCCTACATACCGCACACCGAGCAAGATCGCCGGGCCATGTTGGCCGAGATTGGGGTCGAGCGCGTCGAAGATCTGTATGACGCCATTCCCGAGAGCGTGCGTTTTCCGAAACTCGACCTTCCGGAAGCCTCCAATGAGATGGATATCGTCCGGGACATGGAGGCCATGGCAGGGGCCAACGCCGACTCGCGATCCTATGCCTGTTTCTTGGGTGCTGGGGCCTACGATCACTATATTCCCTCCGTCGTGGACCACATCCTGAGACGGAGTGAGTTCTACACGGCCTACACGCCCTACCAACCGGAAATCTCCCAAGGGACACTCCAGGCTGTCTTCGAATATCAAAGTCTGATCTGCCAACTAACCGGGATGGACGTGGCCAATGCCTCGTTGTATGACGGCGCCACTGCTTTGGCCGAGGCGGTCAGCATGGCGCTCAGCCACCATCACGGCAAGCGGAAGAAGGTCGTTCTTTCTCCGTCGATCCATCCTCACTTCCGTGAGACCGTGCACACCTATATGCGCGGAGAAGAGGTGACCTTGCTGGACGAAGGCACCTTGGATGTGGATCTGGAATCCTTCACGGGTGCTGTCGATGACCAGACGGCGCTGGTGGCCGTCCAGTATCCGGATGTCTTCGGCAGGATCATGGATTACAGCGCGCTTGGGGAACGGGCCCGCGAGGTCGGCGCTTTGTTCTGCGTGGTCGTCAATCCGATGGCGCTTGGCATGCTCAAGCCGCCGTCAACCTTCGGCGCCGATGTCGTCGTCGGCGAGGGCCAGCCGCTTGGCGTCCCGATGAGTTTCGGGGGGCCCTACCTGGGCATCTTCGCCACGCGTAATGCCTACGTGCGCAAGATGCCCGGCAGATTGGTTGGGGAAACGACCGACACCCGCGGTCAACGGGGTTTTGTCTTGACGTTGACGCCTCGAGAGCAGCACATTCGGCGCGAGAAGGCGACCTCCAACATCTGCACCAATCAAGGCTTGATTGCACTGGCAGCCACTGTCTACATGACCGTGATGGGAAAACAGGGGATGCGCCAGGCCGCCGAGCTCAGTTATCACAAAGCCCACTACGCTGCAGCACAAATCGACAAACTCCCCGGTTTTGAACTCTGGAACGAGGGTCCATTCTTCAATGAATTTGTGGTGAAGGTCCCCAAACCGGTGGCGAAATTGAATGAAAGTCTCCTGGCGCAGAAGATCATTGGTGGGTTGGACCTTGGCCCATGGTATCCGTCTCTCGAGGGCCACATGCTCTTGGCAGTCACGGAACGCATCACGCGTCATCAGATCGATCAGCTGGTCCAGACTTTGGAGGCGGCCAACCATGAGTGAGCCCCTGATCTACGAGATTTCATCCCCTGGTCGTCGAGCGATCGATCTGCCCGATTTGGACGTCCCCGAGGCTGAACTGCCCCAGGGTATGCTGCGCGAGGAACTTCCATTGCCGGAAGTCTCCGAGCTGCAGGCCGTCCGCCATTTCGTCCGCTTGTCCCAGTTGAACTACTCAATCGACACCGGTTTCTACCCGCTGGGCTCGTGCACAATGAAGTACAACCCCAAGGTCAACGAGGATGTCGCCCGGTTGCCGGGATTCGCCTTCAGCCATCCCCTCCAGCCGGAGACCACCGTCCAGGGCAATCTGGCGTTGATGTATGAGCTTCAGAACTGGCTCAAGGAAATCGGTGGTTTTGCCGGGATGACTCTCCAGCCGGCGGCTGGTGCCCACGGCGAATTGACCGGGATCCTGCTCATCAAGGCCTACCATCGCGATCGCGGCGACACGGCTCGGGTGAAGATTCTGATCCCCGATTCGGCCCACGGGACCAATCCGGCCACCACCGCCATGAGCGGGTTGAAGGTGGTCCAAATTCCCTCTGACGCGCGCGGCAACGTGGATCTGGAAGCGCTCAAGGCGGAATGCGATGAGACTGTTGCCGGGCTGATGCTGACCAACCCGAACACGCTCGGGTTGTTTGAGGAACATGTGGAGCAGGTCGTCTCGGCCGTTCACGGTTGCGGCGGGCTGGTCTACGGCGACGGTGCCAACATGAACGCGCTGCTGGGTGTGGTTCGTCCTGGAGACCTCGGTTTCGACGTGCTTCACTTCAACCTGCACAAGACGTTCTCCACGCCGCACGGCGGAGGTGGCCCGGGCTCGGGAGCGGTGGGGGTGTCCGAAGCGTTGAAGGATTTCCTGCCCGCCCCCATCGTCGAGAAGGTCACAACCCCCGACGGTTCAAGCAGATTCAGCCTGGTCACGCCGGCCAAGACCATCGGGCGCGTCAAAGCTTTTCATGGCCACTTCGGCATGTTGGTGCGGGCTCTGACCTACCTGAGGATCTACGGACGCCAGGGCGTGCGCGATATCGCCGACCACGCCGTACTCAACGCCAACTACCTCAAAGCCCGGCTGGCTGGCACCTATCATGCGCCCTTTGACCGAACCTGCATGCACGAATTCGTGGTTGAAGGACGGTGGGAGGATGCGCCTGATATTCGGGCCTTCGACATCGCCAAGCGTCTAATGGACTACGGGTTCCATCCGCCGACGTACTACTTCCCTCTCATCGTGCATGAGGCTTTGATGATCGAGCCAACCGAGACGGAAGCCAAGGAAACGCTGGATGCGTTCGCCGAAGCGCTGCTCAAGATCGCGCAAGAGGCGCACACCGAACCCGAGACTTTGCTGTCTGCACCGCACTCGACGCCGTTCGGTCGTCTGGACGAAGTCCAAGCTGCCAAAGAGTTGGTGCTGTGCTGTCGGCCGGAGCCCCGACCGCAAACTAGTATGGCCTAGACATCCTCCGGCCGGGCCGGATCCAGATTTCGGACACAAATAATGGGAGCGCCGGTCAAGATGACGGCGCTCCCGATTACTCAGGATGATCAGTCAATAGGCCGACCATCCGCCCCGGGACCCCTCTGATCCAGGGCCTAGCTTTTTCGTTTGGCACCCCAACCGTAACAAGTCATGCTCAACAAATTCTGAACATCTCAATCTAGAGATTGGTTTGACATCTGATGGGCACCCCGCGTGGCTCGAATCATCCTGGGGCGAATAGGAATTCCTGTCTAGGGGTCGGCCAGCGGAATTAGAGTAGAATCAATGATCCAATGACCCTAGACCAAACACAGCGCGCCCCCTCGGACGGGGTGGTCCGCGAAATCGAACCCAGCTCGACTGTCGAAATCCATCTGCCTGACGGGCGGGTCCTCGAGGGCCGGCGTGGCATGCAGCTGGAGGCCTTCCTAGGTGGGGGGCACTCCGAAGGCGCCCCGATCGTGGGCGCCATCGTCAACGGCCTGCTGCGGGAGCTCACCATCCCGATCGAGATGGAAGCCAAAGTGCAGCCGTTGACGATGGATGACGCCGACGGAATGCGTATCTACCGTCGTTCATTGACCTTTCTCCTGGCGACTGCCTTTGAAGGAATGTTCCCCGAAGCACGGTTAAATGTCGACCATTCGGTGGCGTCCGGGGGGTATTTTTGCCAGGTCAGCGGCAGGCGGCCGCTTTCGGTTGAAGAGCTGGCACGGCTAGAGGGTCGGATGAAAGCCCTTGTGGCGCAGGATCTGCCCTTCGCCAAGATGGAGCTCAGCGTGACGGAGGCGATGAGCTTCTTCCATGCCAAGGGGTATGAGGACAAAGTGCGGCTTTTGGCCCACCGGCGCAAACCGCACATGGTCTTTTACAAGCTGGGCGATCACCGGGATTATCATCACGGCTACATGGTTCCCAGCACCGGCTACCTCAAGTGGTTTGCCCTGGTCGAGGCCGGGGATGGGTTCACGCTGCAGTTCCCCCGCAGGCACAAGCCGACTGATCTGCTGCCTCCGCCTGAGTACCCCAAGCTGCTGGCGACCTTCCGCCGCTATGGGGAGTGGCTGGAGAATCTGGGTGTGCCCAGCGTGGGTGCCCTCAACGATGCCATGGTGAAGGATCGCGGCCGTGAAATCGTGCTGGTGGCTGAAGCGCTGCATGAGCGGCGTATCTCGGAGATCGCGGCTCAGATTGCCAACGCCAGCGATCACGTCCAGGTGGTCCTGATCGCTGGTCCTTCATCTTCAGGCAAGACAACGTTCTCGCGGCGGTTGTCTATCCAGCTGCTTGCCCTGGGTCTCTCGCCCTATCCCATCGAACTCGACAATTTCTTCGTCGATCGCGAGAAGACCCCCAAGGACGAGAACGGTGATCTCGATTACGAGTCCATTCACGCGCTCGACCTGGTGCGTCTCAACCACGACCTGCGCGAACTCACCCAGGGCAAGAAGGTCCGGCTGCCGAAGTATGACTTCCAAAGTGGCAAGCAAACTGAGGGCGAGGACCTCCAACTTTCACAGGGGCATCTCTTGATCCTGGAGGGCATTCACGGGCTTAACCCTGAGCTGGTTCCGGACATTCCTGCCGAGTTGACGTTTCGCATCTATGCCTCCGCCTTGACGCAGCTCAACCTCGATCGCTACAACCGGGTGTCCACCACCGACACACGGCTCATCCGTCGCATTGTGCGCGATGCATCCCATCGCGGCTACTCGGCGGCGGACACGATCGGGCGCTGGGAATCCGTGCGTCGTGGCGAGAAGCGCTACATTTTCCCCTTCCAGGAAAACGCCGACGTCATGTTCAACTCCGCCCTGGTCTACGAAGGCGCTGCGCTCGGGCCCCTGGCCGAGCCCCTGCTGCGCCAGGTACCCTACGGCACGCCAGCCCACGTCGAAGCCAAGCGCTTGCTGGCCTTCTTGGAGTGGTTCCTTCCCATGGACACGCAGATGATCCCGGACAATTCGATCCTGCGCGAATTCATCGGCGGCTCTATCCTGAGAGACTTCCGACCCTGGCAGCCGCCCAGCACGATCTGATCTAAGCACATCCCTTCTGTTGGAGCTGACATGAGTACAGATTCCTCGGACTCGAGGACCAGACTTGGCATTGTCGGGGCGGGAACGATGGGGTCTGGGATCGCCCTGGCCGCCTTGTACGCCCACCTGCCGGTGGTGATGGTCGACGTGTCAGTTGCGGTGCTCGATCGCGGCCTCGGTTATCTGCGGCACCACCTGGAGCGGAAAGGCCAGCTCGAAGCGTTGGGTGATTTGCGGACCGCTTCGACCTTGGATGCCTTGAGCGCGTGTGACGTGATCATCGAAGCGGTGCCGGAGGACCTGGAGCTCAAGCGGCGGGTGTTCGGCGATCTGCAGGCAAACTGCCGGGCGGATTGCGTGTTGGCCACCAACACCAGCACGCTTTCGGTGACGGCCATAGGCGTGGCATTGGATGAGCCCCGGCGGGCCGTGGGGATGCATTTCTTCAATCCGGCGGCGGTGATGCCGCTCGTCGAAATCATCCGCACCGGACAGACCTCAGAACTCAACCATCGAGCGCACCGTCGACCTTGCCCGACGGCTCGGGAAATCGCCGGTGGTCGTCGCCGATTCACCCGGGTTCATTGTCAATCGGATTGCGCGCCCATTCTACGGAGAAGCTCTCAAGCTGCTCGGGGAGGGGGCAGCCGATGCGCAGACATTGGATTGGATTCTTGAGCATGGCGCAGGCTTCCGCATGGGGCCATTCCGCCTGATGGACCTGATCGGCATCGATGTCAACCTGGCCGCCATGGCCTCCATGTACGCGCAGACTTTCGGGGAGCCGCGCTATCGACCTCATCCCATCCAACAGCAGAAGGTCCTTCAAGGCAGCCTTGGCCGCAAGACCGGCAGCGGATTCTATGACTACGGTGAGGGGCGCCAGGCCGAGGCTCCCCCATTTCCGGAGGCGAGCCGGGCCGTTGGGCCGGTCCTCTTGTCCAGGGGATCTTGGACTCCCGGGCTGGAGGATCTGCTGCAGGCCGTCGGCGCGATGGCCGGATCGGCTCAAACGGCCCAAGCGGGGTGGGTCGCGGCAGGCCGGCAGGAAGCGTCGATCGAGGTCCTGCGCGAGATGGATCGGGATCTCCCGGCAACCGTTCCGTTGTTCTGCCAGGCAGCCGATGTGACGATGCACGAAGCCAGCCAGTGGGTGGGGCACCCCGACCGGTTGGTCGGTGTTGACGGCCTCTTCCTGGCATCTGGGCAGGTTGCGGTGCTCACCAAGGGGCCGCATACGACGCCGGAAGCGAGCCACCGGGCGGAAGAGCTGATGCGCGCCTTGGGCAAGCTTCCGCTGTGGGTGGATGATCCGCCGGGGATGGTCTCGCCGCGCATCGTGGCCATGCTGGTGAATGAAGCCGCCTTCGCCTTGGGGGAAGGTGTGGCCCCGGAGGCGACCCTGGACGAAGCGATGGAGCTGGGTGCCAACTACCCGCACGGCCCGATCACATGGGGCCGCGCCCTCGGCTTCCACCGCATACTGACCGTGTTGGAACATCTGCAGCGGGAGTTTGGCGAAGACCGCTATCGCCCAGCCCCATGGGTGCGACGTCAAGTCAGAACGCATGGGTCGCAAGCCAAGGGCGGATGATCGAAGCCGATTTGCCTTTTGGGAGGACGGATTGTGAAAAATCGCACATATATCGGACGGCCAGCCGAGTTTTTCAACTTCAAACTGATCCAATACACAAAGGGCGGCGGTCGAGCGACGGTCACCTTCAACCGGCCGAAGGTCTTAAACGCCGTCAATGGTCTGATGCTGGAAGAGTTGAATGAGGCCTTCTTGGACGCCAGCTGGGACGATGAAGTGGCGGTCCTGGTTCTCACTGGGTCGGGAGAACGCGCCTTCTGTACCGGGGCCGATCTCCAGGAGCAGGAGGCCTTCCTGGAACGCCCACGGGACTACTGGAAGTGGATGGGACGATTTGTTGAATGCCATGAGAGGCTGAGGAACATCGGCAAGCCGACCGTCGCACGGCTCAACGGCATCGTTGTCGGCGGTGGCAACGAATTCAATATGAGCTGCGATCTGGCGGTGGCGGCGGATGACATTTACATTCGGCAAGTTGGCACGAGTTCACGGTAGCGTGGCCCTGGCTGGAGCGACACAGTTCCTGCCGCTCATAGTTGGTGACAGGCGGGCGCGCGAGATCCTGTTCTTGAACGAAGAGATCCCGGCGGCAAAAGCGGCCGAGTGGGGTCTGGTGAACTACGTCGTGCCGCGGGCTGATTTGGACAAAACGGTGGACGGCCTGGTGGCTAAGTTGATCGACAAGTTTCCCGAGAAGACACGCTATACCAAGCAGCAGCTCAACTTCTGGCGCGATTTCAGCTGGCACCTGACCATCGGCCACGGACGGGATTGGTTGGCGATTCACAACACCAGCCCGGAAACTCGCGAAGGTGTGCGCTCGTTCCTCGAAAAGAGGCCTCCGGACTACAGCGAAATACGCCGCCGCTGGATGGAAGACGACGCGCCAGAATGGCCCGAGGGGCACCCTCCACAGGGTTGACGACGTCGCCGCCAGGGTGAATTGTCACCACCGCTTATAATGATTCCGTGGCTCAGATTGGGGCGCTTGTTGGGTCTGTATGAGCCCAATGACCTTTGAGGAGACGCAGGCAATGGTTGGTGAGCAAGGTGATCAGGACAAGCTGGCCGCCTTCGAAGACCGCATAGCTCGCGGCGAGAAGATCGAACCCGGCGATTGGATGCCCGAGGCTTATCGGAAGCAGCTGGTCCGCATGATCTCCCAACACGCCCACAGTGAGGTGGTCGGGATGCTGCCGGAGGGGGGCTGGATTACGCGTGCCCCGAATCTGCGGCGCAAGCTGGTCTTGCTGGCCAAAGTCCAGGATGAAGCCGGCCACGGCCAGTACCTCTACCACGCGGCTGAGACTCTGGGTGTCGACCGTCAGGAACTCCTCGAAGCGCTGCTCACAGAGAAAGCCAAGTATTCCAACATATTCAACTACCCGACCCTGAGTTGGGCAGACATTGGGATCATCGGCTATTTTGTCGATGGCGCCGCCATACTCAACCAAACTATGCTTGCCCGCTGCTCATTCGGCCCCTACTCACGGGCCAACATCCGCATATGCGCCGAGGAAAGCTTCCATATGAAGCAAGGGAAAGAGATGGTCATCCGCATGGCGCGCGGAACCCCCGAGCAGAAACAGATGGTTCAAGATGCTATCAACCGTTGGTGGTGGCCGACGCTGATGATGTTCGGTCCCCACGACTCCAACTCCCCCAATTCGCCTCAGCTCATCCGGTGGGGGATCAAGACCCGCACCAACGATGAGCTGCGCCAAACGTTCATAGACAACCTGATCCCAGAGCTGCAGGCTTTAGGTTTGACCGTGCCCGACCCCGACTTGTCGTTCGATGAAGATGCGGGCCATTGGACCATCGGTGAGATCGACTGGGATGAGTTCTACCGAGTGATCCATGGGGACGGACCGTGCAACATGGAACGGCTGGATGCCCGGCGTCAGGCCCACGAGGACGGTCGCTGGGTGCGCGAAGCGCTGGCAGCCTATGCGGAGCGCGCAGAAACGGCGGAAGCGAGTTGACCGACACGCAGTGGCCGCGGTTCTATGTCTTCAAGCAAGACACGGCTGATTCGCCGTATTTGAACTGTGGAAGCGTTCACGCCTCGGATGGCGAGATGGCGCTGCTGAATGCGCGCGATGTGTTCGTCCGGCGACCGGACTGTGTCAGCTTGTGGGTGGCTCCGGCGTCCCACGTAAAGGAGGTCACGGTCGAAGGGCTGGAGGCGCTTGAATCGCCGGGCACCAGCGGACAGGAACAGGCCTACGAGGTGTTCACCAAATCGGCCTCCAAAGGGCAGCACGCGCGCGTCGGCCAGGTCGTCGCCAGGTCACCGGCCGATGCCCTTCGCAAGGCATCAGAAGCCTTCAACGGCGATAGCTGGGTTTGGATGGTCGTCCCAACGTCGACCATCGTTGCCAGCCCGGAAGATGAGGGGCCAGCCTGGTTCGAGGCAGCGCGCGACAAACCTTTCCGCCATCAATCCTTCTATCGCACAGAGCGCTTGATCCGAGAAATCAAGGCCGGCCAACACGACCCGCCGGGTGATGAGTGATGAAGACCGATCTCAAACCCCAGCTCGCCACCTATCTGTTGGCCATGGCCGACGACGAGATGATTCTGGCCCATCGCAACTCGGAATGGACCGGCCACGCGCCGATCTTGGAAGAAGACATTGCCTTCACCAACCTGGCCGTGGATGAAATGGGCCACGCCGGCTTGTGGTATCGGCTGCACGCCGAGTTGGTGGATGAAGACCCCGAAACCTATCCGGACCGACTGGTGTTCTTCCGCGAAGCGCCCTTCTTTCGAAATGTCCAGATGGTAGAACTACCGCGCGGCGACTGGGCGTTCAGCATGCTGAGACAGTACCTGTTCGACGTGGCGGAGTCCGTTTGGCTCCCAGGTTTGGCCGACTCGAGCTACCAGCCACTGGCCGAGGCGGCTTCCAAGATCGCCCGGGAGGAGATGTACCATCTGCGCCACACGCAGGCTTGGATCCGGCGTCTCGGGCGAGGCACCCCGGAGTCCCACCGTCGCCTCTCCCAGGCGCTGGACGAAATCTGGCCCTATGCCCTGCAGTTGTTTGTCACCCAGCCGACGGACGACGACCTGGCGGCAGAGGGCTTGGTGCCGTTGAGGTCGGCCGGTCGGGAGGCGTGGCTGGCCAAGGTCGAGGCGGATTTCAAAGCCGCGGATCTGGCGCTGCCGGAGGGCGGCGAGCCGCCCACGACAGATCGACGCGCCCACAGCGAGCATCTGGTGGGCTTGCTGACGGAAATGCAGTCGGTAGCGCGCGCCTACCCGGGGGTTTCGTGGTGAGGCACGAAGCGACTGGGCTGCCGACCATCCCGCAGATCTGGGAGGCGTTGGAGGGCGTTAAGGATCCCGAGATCCCCGTTGTGTCCGTGGTGGAGCTGAACGTCGCTCGCCAGGTCGAAGTGGAGGGCAGCCATGTGCGGGTGACCATCACCCCCACCTTTGCCGGCTGCCCGGCGCTGTCGGCCATGCGGGATGAGATCCGGCGAACGCTGCTTGATCTCGGATTCGAGACGGCAGAGGTGTCTCTCAAGTTCGATCCGCCTTGGACCACCGATGATCTGTCCCAGGAAACCCTGGCTCAACTCAGGCAGTTTGGACTTTCGCCGCCTGCGAAGCACGGCGGCAATGTCCGGCTGGTGCTCGAGCAGCCAGCGGCCTGCCCATACTGTGGGTCGGAGGACACGGAAGTCAAGAACGATTTTGGCTCGACGGCTTGCCGATCGATCCATTTCTGCAACAACTGTCACCAGCCGTTTGAAGCCTTCAAGCCCCTCTAGCTCGCCAAGAAGCTGCCGAGGAGAGTCACGCCATGGATCTTGTCGCACTCTACGCACAACCAGACGACCCCCAAGCCTTCGACAAGGCTTACTTTGAGACGCACATGCCCCTCATCCGCAAGGTTCCTGGGCTTCAGCAGGTAGACCTGAAACGCGTCCAGCGCACACTGATGGGAGACGGCTGCTACATGCTGGCCGTGATGCATTTTGAGGACGAGGCGGCGCTCAAAACCGCCATGCGGAGCCCAGAGATGCAGGCCGCCGGCGACAACCTCAACACCTTCGCCGAGGGCTTGGTGACCCTCATGTATGCTGATGATGCTGGGTGACCCCCTACAAGTGGCGGTTTTGAGGAAAATCTTCCCATATCTAGTACTTGATTCCTAGTCGGCTTCGGGGGACAATTGAAACGGCGGATGATGCCGGAGGGAAGCACGCCGCCTTGTTTCGGTTTCGACTGGGCCCAAGATGGCTGGGCCGGCAAACTGTGGCGGTGTGATGGGAGCGGTGATTCTGTATGGATCGTCTCGAGGGGTTGAAGCTCGGTAACTATCACATCCTGGAGCAAATCGGCCAGGGTGGGATGACCTCGGTATTCAAAGCCCTCGACATGGTGCGCAACGAGACCGTTGCCGTCAAAGTCCTCTCCCCCTACATTGCGCAAGACCCCAAGTTCGAGACCCGTTTCAACCGTGAAATTGAGCTTCTGCTTGAACTGAAGCACCCTAATATCGTACCTGTGTTGGACTATGGGAAACAGGATGGCTTTGCATACATTGTGATGCCGTTCATGCCCCGGGGTACCCTCTACAATCGGCTCCAAGGTGGTCCGCTCACCCCACAAGAAGGCGTGGAGATCGTAAACGACATCTCTTCCGCCCTCCAATTCGCCCATGAACATGGCATCGTCCACCGCGATGTGAAACCATCGAATGTTCTGCTGTCGGATGACGGCCGGGCCCTTCTGTCGGATTTCGGATTCGCGCACGTCATCGACGTGTCGCTCAGTCTGACTGGCTCGGCGCTTATCGGGACCCCGTCATACATGTCCCCCGAGCAGTGCCAGGGAGACACGCTGACCGCCAGATCAGATCAGTATTCGATGGGCATCATGCTCTATCAGCTCTGTACGGGGCAGCTCCCCTTCTCAGGCGATACGCCGATGGCAATCGCCGTGCAGCATATCAATGAGCCCCTGCCGAGGCCGCGAGCGGTCAACCCGCGCATCCCGCGGGACGTCGAGCGCGTGCTGAACAAAGCCCTGAGCAAGCGACCATCGGATCGGTTTGACTCGGTGTCGGATTTGGCCCTGGCATTTAAAGAGGCCGTCGGGGCCAGTCTGGACGAGGCCGGCAACTTCATTCCCCAGCCGGATCGTTTTGATGTTTCCACTTGGATATTGGAGCGCTCGCCAATCTCTGGCCCAATTGGGATGGTCACCAAGATCTGGCGTTCTCGCTACCGGACGGCCGCGTTGGCAACCGTGCTGCTTCTCTTGCTGCCGTCAGCAGGCCTGGCCATGGCCGCTTTCCAGACAGGAGCCGAAACTGGGGGGCGGCAGGCGAATGCCACCTCGATTGACTATCAAGCCACGATTCGCGCGCTCAACACCCAGGTGTCCGGTGGTTCGGGTTCCGGCCTGAGCCCGAGCGAGATTGCCCTTATCGTTCAAGCCACGATGCAGGCCATGGCGCCTTCCATGAGTGACCAGAGTGACCAGCCGGTGGAATTGGTCCTGCCGACGGGTTCGCCCACCGCCACGCCAACCGGGACGATTCCGGTGGGCAGCAGGTTCGGATCGAATCCCAGTCCGACGCAGGGCGGGAACACCTCGGGAGGCGATGGCGGCGGCGGGACCGGGGGGTCAGGGGCCACGGCCACGCGCACCCCGAGCCCGACGTCATCGGGTGGGACGACAGCCCCCACCTCCACGTCGGTCCCGCAGCCGACAAACACGCCGGTTCCCCAGCCGAGCAACACACCTGTCCCGCAGCCGAGCAACACACCCGTCCCGCAGCCGAGCAACACACCTGTCCCGCAACCCACCAATCCCCCACCGCAGCCCACCGCGACTGACAAGCCTGTGAATGATCATGCCTGCAAGAGCGATCCAGGCAATCCGAACTACTGCACGCCCGAACCCTGATTCCGATCAGAGCATCGGGCATCCTGGTTTTCTCTCCAACGGATCGAAATTTCGAAAGTCTGTCTACCCAGGGCTATTGTTTGGGATCGTCTGGGGAAGCTCGATCAAGCCTCTGATCCTGCCACGAGGTGGGATCTTCGATCGGCTCGATGTGGGTGAAGACGGTGGCCGAGGGCACCGCCTGGCGCACCCGATCCTCGATCGTCTCCAAAAGATCATGGCCGCGCTGAACGCTCCAGCTGCCGGGCACCTGGATGTGCATGGAGACAAACGACCGCGCCCCTGATTGGCGCGTGCGCAGCGCGTGGAACCGAACGCCATCTTGCTGGTAGCCAGCCAGGATGCCCCGAACGGCTTCCACCTCTTGATCGGGCAGGGCCGTGTCCATCAGCCCGAAAATCGAGCGCCGGATCAGGCCCACACCGGCCCACGCGATCCCAATGGCGGCGCCCAGCGCTACGAGGGAGTCAAGCGGCTCCCAGTGGGTCAGTGCGACCAGCCCGACGCCCACCAAAACGGCGCCCGAGGTCCACACGTCGGTCATCAGATGCCGGGCATCGGCTTCCAGGGCGATCGAGCGGGCGCTTCGCCCGACCCGGAGCAGCACCTGGGCCACGACAAAGTTGATGATCGAAGCCACTACGGATATCACAAGGCCCAGGTCGAGCTGCTGCAGGGGCACCGGGCTGATAAGGCGTTCGACGGCCTTGTACGCGATGGCGCTGGCAGCGATCAGGATGAAAGCGCCCTCGGCCCCGCTTGAGAAGTACTCGGCTTTTTCGTGGCCGTAGGCATGCTCTTCATCCGGGGGGCGGGCAACCACCGTGAGCACGACGAGGGCCAGGATGGCCGCCGCCAGATTCACGCCTGATTCGAGCGCGTCCGACAGCAACCCCACCGACCCGGTGAGCAGGTAGGCGGTTGATTTGAGGGCCATCGTGGCCAGGGCGGCGGCGATGGACAACCAGGCGAACGGCGTCAGGCGGGGTCGGTGGATCATGGGCGACATTCTATCACCGCGGCAACGCCTTACGTTGGAGGTCGTCCAGGATTGTGAAGAAGTTCACAATAGTATGACTAGGCTGGCAGCAAGGCGCCGAGGACCCACAGGCTGACCATGCCGACGGCGATCGTCAACCATGTGTTGCGAAAGCGCCAGGTGACGGCGGCCGCCAGCAGACCAGCTATGAAGCGGGGTTGAAGGAGCGTCGCCGGCACATGGCCGTCGGCAAGGAATAGTTCCGGGACGATCAGCCCGGCCAGCACAGAAGGCGCCACAAAACGTAAGCTACGCCGAAGTTGCGGCGGCAGACGATCGTGCCCGATCAAGACCAGGAACGACAGGCGGGTGGTGTAGGTCACGGCCATTCCGCCCAGCAGGACGATGGCCCAGAAACCGAACCTCATGAGGGCACCCCGGCGGCTGTGTTTCGGAAACGTTCCAATCCAACCCCAACCGCGATCCCAATCAGGCTGGCCAACACCAGGCCCAGTTTGAAGGGCAGCCAAGCGAGCACGACGGCGCAAACCCCAGCCGAAGCCGCCGCGCCAAGGGCGGGCCGGTCGACCAGGCTGGGTGCGACAAGCGCCATAAACGTCAGGGGAAGGGCGAAGTCAAGCGACCATCCGGCCGGCACTTGGGCGCCCAGCAGAACGCCGACAGCCGTGCTCACTTGCCAGGAACTCCACAGGGCCAGGCCGGTACCGAGCATGTACCACTCCGCGTGGATCTGAACCCCCCGGTTCAACCTGGCTGATGTGGTGGCAAAGGCTTCGTCGGTCAGGAGCCAGGCCAGGGGCACCCGCCACCGACCGGGCAAGTGGCGCAAACTGGGCGCCAGGCTGGCGCTGTACAGCAAGTGGCGCAAGTTGACGACCAGGATCGTAAACACAATCACCAGTGCTGGGGCGCCGGCGCCCACCAACTCGGCGGCCACAAACTGAGCGCTGCCGGCGAAGACGAACAAGGACAGTCCCTGGGCGGCCCAACCGGGAATCCCTTGGGACACAGCCAGCGCGCCGAAGATCAGCCCAAAGGGGATTACACCAAGGAGAATGGGAAGCTGATCGCGCACACCTTCAGCCAAGGCGCCTTTTCGAGTCGGCCCTGCCAAATGGTCCTCGGACATCTTTAGGAGACGAGGTAGGCGGCGATGAGTTGCGCCGTGGCTGTCAGGGCATCGATGTGGGTCCGCTCATAGTGGTGCGATGCGTCCACGCCCGGTCCGATCAGCGCCACTCTCGCGTCGCCGCCGGCTCGCCAGTAGGCCTCTCCATCCGATCCATAGTAAGGATAGATATCGACCTTGTGAGGGATGGACTCGGCCGTCGCCAGACGGATCAGTTCGTCGGTCAGGGCGGCATGGTAAGGTCCCTGGGAGTCCTTGGCGCAAATCGTCACGTGGTACTCGTCGGAGGCTTGCCCTTCCCCGACGGCAGCCATGTCCACCGCCACCAGGTCCTCCAGATTGTCGGGAAGGCCGGCGGCCGCGCCGTGCCCGACCTCTTCGTAGTGGCTGATATGGATGCGGGTTGACTGGCTCGGCTGAAGGCCTTGCGTCTGCAGAGATGCGATGGCCGCCAAGATGCAGGTCACCCCCGCCTTGTCGTCGAGGTGGCGGGAGCGGATGAATCCGGATTGGGTTGCGTGGACCCGCGGATCAAAGGCGATGGCGTCGCCGACCTCGATTCCCAGCTCGCGAGTCTCCGAATCTGAGGACACACGTTCATCGAGGCGAACCTCCATCGTCTCACTCGAACGGGGGAGATCATCCATTTCGCGGCCGTGAACGTGCCGGCTGGCCTGAACTGGCAGGATCGTGCCCGTGAATTGCTTGCCTTGGCGGCTGAATATTTGGCACGTTTCGCCTTCAACGCTGTGCCAGTCGAACCCCCCTAGTGCGGAGAGCCTTAGCCTGCCTGAGGTCTTAATCTCCTTGACCATCGCCCCCAGGGTGTCGACATGCGCCGTCAGGGCCCTGGGTCGGTCAGACGAGTTCCCGGCCCAGTCGGCCACCAGGATACCCTTCTTCGTTCGCCGCGGTTCCAGGCCAAGCTTCTTCAAGGCTTCTTGGGTGACGTCCAGGGCCGGTCCGGCAAAGCCCGTCGGGCTGGGGGTCTGGAGCAAGGCGACTAGCTGGTCCTGGAGATGCTGGGTATCGATCGGATGTGCCGGCAAGGTGTGGTCCTTTCGTGAGGGTGTGCGCCCAATGATACTCGGGGTGGCCATCGCTGGCATCCCCTGCCCCGAGCGGCGAGTCTCAGGGAACCTCAAATGCCGTCCGAGCGTCTACACTTCAGAGGATGACCACCAGCAGGGTCGAAGGAGCGTGACATGAACCTGGTCAAATGGGTGCTGATCGTTGGCGTGGGGTTGGGGTCGACCGCGTGCGCCGGGAAGGCCCCTGTGCCCGACCTTCCTGGAGGGACCGAGCCTCATGATCCCGTATACATCGAGAGCACACAGATCTTGCAGCTCGAAAGCTTCCCAGTCCAGGTGATGCTGGAGGTCGTCGGTCAGCTTCCCGACGTGTGCCATAAGGCGGCATGGGTCGTCTCCGATCCAGAACTCCGAGGGCCGGATCGATGTCGAACTGCACTCGGAGGCCCCGCTTGGCCAGGACTGCATTCAAGTCCTGCAGCCGATGACACTGCGTATCCCTATCGGAAGTTTCAAGGACGGCAGCTATGTTGTTTGGCTGAATGGCGAGAAGGTCGGGGATTTCTCGTTCCCGGGTTGACCCGTCGCAAGGCCTCCCCGCGACATCTTTGGAATCGCGGCAAGAAAACCAGCCAAAGGCGACCTGGCTCCCATGTTCGAGCTACGATTGGCTGGCGCCTCGCCCCTTGGTCAGAGTCTTGGGCCCAAATTGCCAGATGATGAATGCTGCGAGCAGAAAATAGCCTACAAACAGAATCAGTGCCGCCGAATCGCTCCCCAGCGCTGGGAAGACGTAATTGGACCAATTGAACATCGCGTGACCGAGCATGGCAGCAAACACACTGCCATTCGTGTTGGCATAGAACCAGGCAAGGATGATCCCCACAAGGATGGTGGTGAGCAAGAGACCCCAGACCGGGCGATTGTAGTAGAACTCCTCCCGAGGAACAAAGAACAATGGCAGGTGCCACAATCCCCACAGCGCACCGGCCAAGATGGTGGCATAGATAGCAGACATCTTGCCCCGCAAATTCTCAAAGACGTACCCCCGCCATCCGAATTCCTCCTGCAACGGACCTCCGAGGAAGAGTATCCACACCAACGCGATGGGAAGTGCAAGGGGCTGGGCCAGGGCGGGGAGTGCCGGCGCATGATCCCCAAGCAGGATCGATAGGCCGAGTGACCCACCGATCAAGACCGGGAACGTGAGCAAGATGATCCACCATCAGCGCCCCAAGCGGACGATGATTCCGCGCTTGAGCAGAGTTGTGAGGCCGTCCTTTCCTTGGTAGAGATAGGTGGCCACGAGAGCGGCTAGCAGCGGTCCCCATGCGGCCAGGTTGAAGGGCCCAGAGAGGTAACTCCTAATCCCTTCAGGTGCTGCCCAGATGTTTTGTGCGATCAGAGCTTCTGGCACCCAAAAGAGCCAAGCGAAGCCGAAGGCAATGATTGTGAACAACCACACGTTGCTCTTGGCATGCATGACGATATCGCCTCCTTGAGTTTGGATCAGGGGGTGACTATCACGAACAGCTTGCTTGCAGTGCCTTGCTGCAGGTTCTAGTGGGAAAGAATCTGGGAGAGAAAGAGCTTGGTCCGATCCTGCTGCGGATTGTGGAAGATGTCGTCGGGCGTCCCCGTCTCGACCACCAGGCCTTCGTCGAAGAAGTACATTCGGTCCGCCACGGCGCGCGCAAATCCCATCTCGTGGGTGACCACGAGCATGGTCATGCCCGATTCGGCCAGCGAGATCATCACGTCGAGCACCTCTTTGATCATCTCGGGGTCCAAGGCCGACGTCGGTTCATCGAAGAGCATGATCTTGGGCTGCATCGCCAGGGCACGCGCAATGGCGACGCGCTGCTGCTGACCGCCAGACAGCTGGCCGGGAAACTTATCGGCCTGTTCTGGAATGCCCACTCGCTCCAACAGCTCCCGGGCCACGCTCTCGGCCTTGTCCTTGGGCCACTTGCGGACCCAGATCGGGGCCAGGCTCACATTCTGAATTACGGTGAGGTGGGGGAACAGGTTGAACTGCTGGAAGACCATGCCGATTTCACTCCGGATGGCGGCGATGTTCCGCACATCGTGCGTGAGTTCAATCCCGTCAACGATGATCTGGCCCTGCTGGTGTTCTTCCAGGCGGTTGATGGTGCGGATGAAGGTAGATTTGCCTGACCCTGAAGGGCCGAAGATGACGATCACCTCGCCCTTTTGGACATCCATATCGATACCACGCAGCGCGTGGAAGGATCCAAACCATTTGTGAACCCCCCGACACTGGATGATGAGTCCGTCCCCGGACATGGGAGCTGCGCTGTCGGACATAAGTGTTTCCTTCCTACCTAGCGTTGGCCGACGCCGAGCTGGGTTTCGATACGACGGCTGGCGACAGACATAGAATAACTGAAAATCCAGAAGATGGCAGCGATAAAGACGTAGACCTCGGCTTGCAGGCGAAGGTATTCGGGATTTCCCTGCAGGACGGAGCGGGCAATGCTCAGGATTTCGAGCACCGCCACGCCGGAAGCCAGGGTCGTGTCTTTGAAAAGTGTAATGAACTGTCCGACGATGACCGGGATGACCTTACGCAGAGCCTGCGGAAGGACGATCAGCATGGTCGTGTGGAAATTGCTCAATCCCACGGCTCGGGCGGCTTGTATCTGACCGGACGGAATGGACTGCAGGCCGCCGCGCACGTTTTCTGCCATGTAGGCTGCGCTGAAGACGGTCATGGCCACCAGGGCGCGCAGCAGGCGGTCGAATCTGACATCTGGGGGCAAAAAGAGCGGCACGATGAGTGAGAACAGGAACAAGATGCTGATCAAGGGCACGCCCCTGATCAGCTCGATGAAGACTGTGCTGAACAGGCTGAGGACCGGCAGGGAAGATCGCCGGGCGAGGGCCAGGAGAACGCCAATCGGGAAGGAAAGCAGGATGCCGGCGACCGCCAGCAGCACCGTGACCAGCAGGCCACCCCAGTTGCCGATCGGAACGGGCGGCAAGAAGCCCCCGATACCCAGTCCACGCAGGAGAAACCAGATCATCACCGCCGAGATGATCCAGCCGATTAGCAGAGGACGACTCGACCAATGGAATCGCTTGGCGAGCCAATAGGTCAGATAGATCAAAACCGGGTTGGCCAGCATGAAGCCGCGCATGGCCGGGGTGACGGATTTGAATGGGAGGATGGCAACCAGCACATACATCGAGGCCAGCGTGATCCCGAAAGTCCGCAGGGTGGCGCCCCAGATGGCCCAGCTGCTGCCCAGAAGTGCGGACAGGATGACGATGCTGGCGCCGATCCGCCAAAGCTGGTCCCGCGGATACTGCCCGACCATGAACAGCAGGAAGTTTTGCGTGACCGGACGCCAATCCGCAAAGATGACCCACTTGGCCAGGGCGGAGACCGCCAGGTAGATCACCGCCAGGGACGCCAAGGTCAGGACAGCGTTGTACCAGGTGCTGAACAGATTCTCCCGCATCCACTGCAAGAGAGGCGGCGGTTGGGGCGGTTGGATCTCATCCGGTCGGGCGGTCAAAGTCACCTCTCAACGAGCTGGATGCGGCGATTGTAGATATTGAGGATGAAGGATGTCAGCAGGCTCATCGCCAAGTACGCGCCCATCATCATCAGGAACACGGGCACGGCGCGTCCAGCTTGGTTGATCATGATCCGGCTGACAGTAAACACCTCGGGGAAGCCGATGAAGAAGGCCAGGCTCGAGTTCTTGGTCAGGTTCAGATACTGGCTGATGAGAGGCGGAATGATGACTCGCAGAGCCTGGGGCAGGATCACCAAGCCGAGTACATGGGCGGCACTGAGCCCAAGGGCCCTGGCAGCTTCAGTTTGGCCTTGGTCGACGGCCTGGATCCCGGCGCGTACCACCTCGGCGATGAAGGCAGCCGTGTACATGACCAGGGAGACCAACAGGGCCACAAACTCGGGGGTCAGATGCACGCCGCCCACAAAGTTGAACGTCTGGAGTTGGGGGGCCTCCCAGGCGAGCGGCTGGCCGCCGGAGATAAACCACCCGACCAGCGGGAGCAGAATCAACAGGCCGGCGCTCACGCCGCCGAAGTACGTCGCCCGCCCAGTGCGCTCCCGTATCCGGCGCAGGATGAACCACGCCGCCAAGGCGCTCACAATCCCCAGGCCGAGCATGACCGCAAATGGCGTGCCGCTCGGTGTGAGGTGAGGCCAAACCATGAACACGCCGCGCTGGGTAAGGTAGGTCGGGCCGGGCCAGCGAACGGCATCCTTCACCCCAGGGAGCTGGGTCGTCCACACGCCTCGATACCAGAGAAAGAGCAGCACCAGCAGTGGAATGTTGCGGTGGGCTTCGATGTACACCAGGGCCAACCGGTTGACCAACCAGTTGGATGACAGTCTGGCCAGGCCCACCAGAGTCCCTAGGATGGTCGCCAGCACGACGCCCAGGCCGGCGACCTTTAGTGTGTTCAGCACGCCAGCCACAAAAGCTGTTCGGAAAGTGTCAGATGGCGTGTAGGGGATTGGGGTCTCGGCGATTGGGAAGCCTGCCGATTGATCCAGGAATCCAAAGCCCAGGCTGAGCCCACGCTGGCTTGCAGCCGTGAGAACATTCGATAAGCCGAGGTAAAGGATGAAAAGTACGACGATGGCCGAGGCCGCCTGTGCGGTCCCGCGCAGGACGCGCTCATCCCGCCAGAGCGGAATCTGACCTGTGGCCCGAGGAATGTGAGTTGGAGGTCGGGAGGCAGCCAATGCGATTTGCCCGAGAGTCATGATCGGGGGTGCGAGCACGGCTCGCACCCCCGAAAGTCAGCGTCAGATGATGCTAACGCATCGGCGGTGCGTAGAGAAGCCCGCCATCGGTCCACAGTCGGTTCGGGCCGCGCGGGATGTTCAGCGCGTCCGGGCCGAGGTACCGATCATAGATTTCGCCGTAGTTGCCAACTGCGGCAACCGCCTTGGCAACCGCATCAGCTTCGAGGCCCAGGTCAGCCTGGCCCCATTCGCCTTCGGAGCCGAGCAAGCGGCGCACGCTTACGTTGTCGCTGGTCTTCATATCCTCGACGTTGGCCTGAGTGACGCCCAGTTCCTCGGCGTTGACCAAACCAAAGAGCACCATCTTGACCGTGTCAAACCACTGATCGTCGCCCGCAGGGACGGCCGGGGTCAGGGGTTCCTTGGAGATGGTGATGTCAAGAATCGAATGCGCGCTGGGGTCCTGGAAGCCGGTGCGGACGGAGGCCAGCTGAGACTTGTCGCTGGTGGTTGCGTCGCATCGACCGTCTTCATAGGTCCCGTAGACCGTGGCGGTGTCTTCGAACGACAGGGCCGTGTAGTTCAGCCCGCGCTGGCGAAACGCATCTGCCAGGTTGAGTTCCGTTGTGGTGCCGCTGGTGACGCAGATGGTGGCGCCATCGAGCTGCTCGATGGTGGTGATGCCGCTGTCGGTCGGGACCATGAAGCCCTGGCCGTCGTAGAACATGATCCAGGTGAAGTTACCCCACTGAGCGTCTCGGGAAGATGTCCAGGTCACATTACGTGAGAGCAGGTCGACTTCGCCGGTCTGCAGGGCTGGTCCACGCTCGGCGGCGGTCAGGGGGACGATTTCGACGGCTTCTGGGTCGCCCAGAACAGCTGCTGCGACCGCCTTGCAGATGTCGATATCGAAGCCCTTGTTGTTGCCATTGTCGTCCAGGAACCCAAAGCCGGCCAGGTCTGTGCGTCCGCCACAGACGACGCTTCCGCGCTCGAGAACGCGCTTCATAATCTCGCCCTGCCCGGAGGATTGGGCGGGCATCGCTTCGTCTCCGCCGCTGTCGCTGGCTGGGGGCGAGGTAGGCTGCTCGGCGCTTGCGCCGCCGTCACTGCTGGCTGGCGCGGGTGTGGCCGCGGGACCACACGCTGTAAGGGCAAGTGAGGCCACAATGAGGATTGAGACCACCAGGGTAATTCTTCGCAACATGGTTTCCCCTCCTTAAAGGGTTGTGCCGTTGGTGCCGAATCGGAAGATCGCCAAACGGTGTGAGGGTCGATCGCCTCCTTCCTCCCAAAAGAGACGGTTGATCCTGCGCACTGGTAGGGAGCGGCGAAAGCTCCGACTTCCCAGGAGCTGGACCGAGGTTGGGCGTTGATTTGGTGCTTATTGCGGCGTACTTGTGTGCTGGATGTCCGTATCCTAGGGGAAACAGGGAAGCGTGTCAAGCTGGGTGGAGAGTTGTCCCGTCAATGAGTTTGTCCTGTTTAGGTCGCGAGGCGTCCGAGCAGCTCGTTGGAGTCTGAAACAAGGCAATGTAGAATGGGTGACGTCTCAGTGCCTCCCACCCATCGTGCGGAAGTGATATTGGGCGACCCCAGAATATCGCGCATGGCCGATCTGTTGGTCAACTACTCAGTCCGCGTCGGCGGGGGGGATTGGACTCTCATCGCGGGCGACATCTCGGCGCTTCCTTTGATCCGAGAGGTGCATCGGTCGGTTCTCATGGCCGGCGGCCACCCCCAAATCCTGATCACAGATGAGCACATATCCCTCACGCTGCTCCAATTGGCTACCGACGAGCAGCTTGACTGGGTGGCGCCGGGCGAACGTGAGATGTTCGAGCGCGCCGATGTCTTCATCAATGTTTCGGGGGCGCAGAACACGCGGGCTCTGACACGCGTGGATCCGACACGGCAGGCCAAACGGCATCTGGCAAAACGCGAGATGTTCGAGGCATACCTTCGACGGAGCGCCAGTGGTGATCTGCGCTGGGTCACAACCCGCTTTCCAACTCAGGCGAGCGCCCAGGAAGCGGAGATGAGCCTGAGCGAATATGAGACGTTCATCTACCAGGCGTGCAAGCTCAACCGGCCGGATCCGATCGCTGAGTGGGAACGGTTGTCTCGCAGTCAACAGAGCATCATCGACTGGTTAAGGGGGAAGCAAGAGATAAGACTGACAGGACCCAACTGCAATCTGCGACTGTCCGTGGCGGGCCGCAAGTGGGTGAGCGGGGACGGGCGGAACAACATGCCGGATGGCGAGGTATTCACGTCGCCGGTGGAAGACAGCGCCGAAGGTTGGGTGCGTTTCACGTATCCGCTGGTGTGGACAGGCCAGGTCGTCGAAGGCGCTGAGCTCACTTTTTCGAAGGGAAACGTGGTGAAGGCAACGGCTTCCAAGGGAGAGGCCTTCCTGAGAAGCCAGCTGGCGATGGACGCAGGTGCCGGGGTGATGGGGGAGTTCGCTATCGGCACCAACCAGGAGATCACGCGCTTCAGTGGCGATGCGCTGTTTGACGAGAAGATCGGCGGAACGATTCACGTGGCCATGGGCCACGGCTTTGAGCAAGCTGGCGGCATGAACAAGAGCGCCCTGCATTGGGACCTGGTCACGGATATGCGGGATGGCGGCCGGATCACCGCCGACGGCGAATTGTTCTATGAGTTGGGGGCGTTCACGATTTGATCCGAGGTTTTGTCGCCATCGACCTCCGGAGCCGAGCAAGGCCTCGGCGATAGGTTCATCCGGGTTGCCGGCGCATCTGTCCTGCCGGAGCTCCTGAGACTTTTCCCCATCACGGGCGTTGACCGCTGGGTGTTCGTCGCTGGGCGAGGGGAAATGGCAGGCGCGTGTTCGCCTGTATGGGTTGTGTCTATGGAAAGTCTTCGAAGCTCCGAGCGAGATACTAGCAGCTACGTGCTGGGTGTGGTCAGCCCCCGTGCCTTGTCAATCCGCGCCTGCAATGGTGGATGGGAGTATAGGAGAAACACGACCCAACGCGACGGTTCGGCTTCGGCAAGATTCTGATTGGCCAAACGAGTCATCGCACTGGCGAAAGCGGCGGGCTTGGCGGTCACCGCAAGCGAGAAATCGTCCGCCAGGGACTCGCGCCAGCGTGAGTAGGCATTCGACAGGGGCATGGTGATCAAACCAAAGGCACCCAGCAGAATGCCAATCCATGGCAGAGCGGCTGGATCGGCTGCGCCGGCCAGGCCGAACCAAGCGACCCCGAGGTTTACCCCGCCGAAGACAATCAAGAACCCCAGGGCGTTGAGCGCGGTATCCACGGCCAGTGAGTACGGGATGTCGTGATGGACGTGATGCCCCAATTCATGAGCCAGCACGGTTTCAATCTCATCGCCGCTGAATGATTCCAGCAGTGTGTCGCCGAGCAGGATCCTGCGCGTCCGTCCCAGGCCCGTAAGGGCGGCGTTGGCGGCACGCGTCCGCCGGCTCATATCGATACGGTAAACGCCTTCCACCTCGGCACCGACCCGGCCGGCCAGTTCAATCAGCCGACGGCGCAGATCGGCATGCTCGGCCTCCAGCGGGGTTTGGTGGTAGAAAAGCGGCAGAATGACGACGGGGGCGAGTGCGGCCATGACGGCCGTGACCAGAGTGTAGAGCGCCGTGGTCCAAATCCACCATGTCCCCGGCGCCCACTGAATGAGGCCGAAGAAGCCGACCAGCAGCGGTGCGCCCAGCGCGCCGGCCACAGCCAGACCCTTAATGCCATCCGCCATCCAGTCTCGCAGGGTTTGGGTCGATTGGCCATAGCGGTGCGGCAGCCGGAAACCCGTGTGAAAGCTGATCGGTAAGGTCAGAATGGACCAGGGAACACCGAGAGCAACTGCCTGGCCCAAGACCACCAGCCACCAGGTTTCTCCGCCTGGCCACGCGCTGGATAGCGCTGATTGAAGCCAAGATCGCACGGCCACGCTCCAGCCGGTGCCCAACCAGGCTGCGAGATACACCACACCCAGGGCAAGTTCGGCCACCATCCAGCGCCGTCGGATGGCAGCGTACTCACGCGCTTCGGCCTGCCTTTGGGGATCGAGATGCTCCTGTTCGTTTTCCATACGCGCATTGTAATCCCTGCCGGATTCTGGCGGGAGCGTGAAGGGATGGCGGAGTTTGACCGGACCCTGGCAGAAGCTCTACACTGGCGCCATCATAATGGAGACGGGTCAACTTGTGAAAGAATTCACAAACACAGCCTTCAAAGTGCTTGTCAGCGGTTGGTGGATGGCGGCTCGCCCGTGGGATGTGGAGGCACGGGCCCAGATCGAGCTTCTCACCCGCTTGGGGGCGGAGCTTGGGCAGCGTGCTGTGATCGTGGCCTGGCCGCGCCGGGCGTCCACCCGGTTGGAGGCCGATCTTCCGACCATTCCAACAGCGGGGGGAACCGACTCCTGGGGCCGGCTTCTGTTCGAACAGGTGGGCCTGCCCCGGGCTGCCGCGCGCTTGCGGCCGGAGGCGGTTTTGGTCCCCTACGCCTCGGCCCCTCTGGCGTCGCAGTCTCCGATCGCCGCCACGATCGAATCTCACCCTCCCGTCAGGGCGAGAGGGCTGGACCGTCTGCGGGCGGCCGCCGCCAAGGCCGGATTGTCAGGCGCCTGGCGGTTGCTGCAGTTGGCTGACGCGCCGTCTCAAGCGGCTGGATCGGGCGACCTGGCACGGGTTTCGCCGGCAGTCCCCACGACCTTTCGCCCCGCGCCCGCCGACGATGACGCCGCACGCAGGCGGGATTGCGGCATGCCGCCCTCCTACGTCCTGGCCTTGGGGGCTTCGATGCGAGATGTGCGGCATTTGCTGGCGGCCTGGTCCTGGATGGCGCCCAGCCTGGGCGAGGAGGTCAGGCTCGCCATCGGCCCCCTTGGTCCGGAGGCTGCCACGGCCGCCGCTGCGGCACGCGATCTGGGTCAGGAGGCGTCGGTCATCGTGTTCGAGCGCTTACCCTGGGATGGCCTGCCGGCGGTTCTCAGAGGGGCGTCATGTCTGCTCGTGGGGGAAAGTCCAGCCAGCTGGCAGGTGCTGCGCTGGTCGCTCGCCTGCGGCCTGCCGGTGGCCGGCGTGTCCAGCGACGCGGCGCAGGCCATTTTGGGCGAGGCGGGGTTCCTCGTGCCACCTGGCGATGCCCGCGCCCTAGGCGCCGCCAGCCTTTCGTTGTTGGTGGACGACGAGGGCCTGGCTCGGCGCCTGAAAGAGACCGGACTGGCCAGGGCAGCTAGCTATCATCAAGCTTGGGGCGACGGCAGGTTGGCTGCCGCTCTCTCCGCCAGAATCTGACGGGGTCCAGGAGGTTTCAATGGCAAACTCAGCCACTTCGCGCGTGCTCGTGGTTGGCGGCGGGATCTTTGGCACCACGGGGGCATTGGCGTTGGCCCGGCGTGGGCACAACGTCGAGATGCTGGATCCAGGACCTCTCCCGCATTCGGATGCGTCGTCAACGGACATCAGCAAGGTTATCCGTATGGACTATGGGGCAGATGGCTTCTACATGGCCTTGATGGAGAGGGCCATGGACGGCTGGCGGGCGTGGAATGCCGAATGGGACAAGCCGCTGTTTCACGAGACCGGCTTTCTGCTCCTCACCCGCGATCCCATGGCGCCGGGTGACTTCGAATACGAAAGCTTCCGTCTGCTGCAAAAGCGTGGGCACCGCCCGGAGCGGATGACGTCCACGAGCCTGGCAGAGCGATTTCCGGCCTGGGCGAAGGGCGGCTATACGGACGGCTACTTCAATCCCGAAGCCGGTTGGGCCGAAAGCGGTGAAGTGGTCCGTCAACTGCAGAGGACGGCCCTGCGACTTGGGATCACGATCCGAGAGCGGGCCCGCGTGACCGGCCTGACGACCCACAATGGTCGCATCGACGGAGTCAAGACCGCTGACGGGGTGAAGCTTGGAGCGGACGCAGTTGTCGTAGCTGCTGGCGCGTGGACGGCCAAGCTGCTCCCATGGCTGGCCGACCGCATTCACCCGGTCGGCCAGCCCGTGTTCCATTTCCGGGCCGACCCCGTGTCCTCCTACCGGCCGCCGCAATTTGTGCCCTGGGCGGCTGACATTTCCAGCACGGGTTGGTATGGGTTTGCGGCCCTGCAGGATGGCACGCTCAAGATCGCCAACCACGGACCTGGTAGACGGGTGGATCCGGACGCGCCGCGTCAGGTCGATCCAGAGGCAGAGGCGACCTTCCGGAGATTCCTGAGGCAGTCACTGCCGGCGCTGGCGGAGGCGCCTGTGCTCGCCACCCGTCTGTGCCTGTATGCGGACACGTGGGATGGCGATTTCTACCTGGACCGGGATCCCGAGCGGCCGGGGCTGATCGTGGCCTCGGGTGGCAGCGGCCACGGTTTCAAGTTCGCGCCTGTCCTAGGGGATGTGATCGCTGACGCCGTCGAGGGGATAGAGAACCTGGCCCGCGCACGCTTCGGGTGGCGCCCGAAAGGGGATGTGGCCCACGAGGAAGCCCGCCACATGGAGGGCTGAGCTGAACTCAAGACTCCAGACGCGGAAAAGGGCGGAGCAACCCCGGGTCAATTTTATCTATGGTCTCCGGGGAAAGCTGACCCAGGGCGGTGCGCATCTCGTCGACCTGCTGGCGCAATCTGGCTACGTCAATTCCGCGGCAGGCATCTGGCAGAGGGTCCAACCACTGGCGGACTCGCAGCATCATCTTGCTGGCGCCGCGATGATTGTGCTGCTGAATGTGGTAGCAGGCGACCGATACTTGGAGCAGGGCGCGGTACAAGTAGCCTTCGGCTTCAGGCGCTTCCTTCCAGGCTTTCTCCAGCGCCTCGTGGGCCTCGAAGTATTCTCCGGCTTGATGGTACTCGACGCCCTGTTCGGCCGCAGGAGACAACTGCCCTTGGCAGGCTGAGGCCAGATCTTCCGCCACGTTTGCCTGAGCCCATGTCTGCACCAATCTGGGAAGGCCCGATTGGAATTGACCGCGGGTGACAACTTTGTCGGCACCCGACGACCGGGCCAGGTCAAGATTAGCTTCATCCACGTGCGGTCCGAAGGCCAGGATGGGAATGCGACGCGTGGCGGCCGAGGTCTTGAGCACCTGTATCCATCGTGCCCAGGGGATGTCCCCTGCTGTGGTGTCCACCAGAATCAGGGCCGGTCGATGCACGGTCAGGTATGCGACCATGTGGGCATCGGGCCCTTGAAGCGGCTCGGTCAGCGGGATCGGCCGCCTGGTTGTGGCGCCTTCGGCGTCAAGCTGCGCAGGTGACTCGACCAGGAGGATCTCGTAGCCTAGGGCCCGAGCAACGTCCTGCAGGCGCGGCGCCAGGAAGACATCTTGCGACCACGCCATGATCATGTCTTTCGGCAGATCTTCACCCATCGCCTTCTCCGCCCCACAGCCCGATGACATCAGAACGGGAGCCCGGCCTCATTGTACCGTTCAGTGTTGGCCAACCTCCATTCGAGAGGATTCTGACCTGCTGGGTTGAGATCGAGGGCGGGCGGAACGCTCCCAGGCTCGTTTAGAATAGTCCGACGTCCACGCCAGGAAATGGAAGGGGCATTTTGTCACAACGCCGCACGATTGACGAGACGGCGGATCGGTCACCCGCCGATCCCTCAGGTTCCTGGATCTGGCTGCTGGCGCTCTTCACGCTTGCCAGCTTTGTGGAGGGTGCGTTCTACAGCCAGATCAATGCCTTCACCCCCCTCTACCTCCCCAAACTGGGCGTCCCCCAAGATCAGGTCGCAGCCTGGACGGGTGCGGTCGTGGCGATCACCAGCGCCATTGGGCTGCCGCTGCTCCCGTTCTGGGGCGCGCTGGCGGATCGGTATGCTCGGCAGCCGATCATCGTCCGCTCATTCGTTGCCCATTTCTTGGCCGGCCTGGGCATGGTCCTGTCCGGGAGCATCTGGGTCTTTCTCCTGGCAAGGTCGATAACAAGCTTCGCTCTCGGGAACAGCGGCCTGATGATGACCACGCTTTCCGAGCGGTCACCCCGGCTGCGGCAAGGATTGACTTTCTCGATTATGAACAGCGGCGCGCCGGTGGGCGTGTTCGTGGGGCCATTGATCGGTGGCGCGCTGTTTGACGCGTACGGTTTTCGCACCCTGGTTGCCGTCAACGTGGTGGTCATGGGGCTGGTCATCTTGGGGATGGCGTTTGGCTACAAGGACCGCTTTGTGGGTACGGACCGGGGACCGCTGCTCAGTATGGCGGCCGAACTCGGTGCGAATTGTCCTACGCACGCCCCGCCTTAGGATCCTGTTCCCAGCGCTCTTCGCCCTGTTCGCAGCCTGGCTGCTGGCGTTGACATATATCCCGTTGGTGACGACGTCGATCTATACCGGATCGGAAACGGGCAAGATTGTGGGCCTGGTGATCGGAGCAGGCGGGTTGACGGCTCTCATCGGAAGTCCCATTTTGGGTGCCTTGGCCGATCGATGGGGGCAATGGCGGGTTCTCATTGCCGCCGGGCTGGTGGGGATCGTCCTTTGGCCGCTGCCAGCCCTGGCGCACAATCTTTGGAGCCTGGCCGTGACCTGGGCGCTGATCAGTGCCGTCTCGTCCAGTGTGTTCGCCATTTCGTTCAGCGTGCTGGCCAGCTCAACCAGCGACGACGTCAGGGGTCGTGTGATGTCGTTCGCGTACCTTCCGGTCAACTTGGGCCTTCTGATCGGGCCGGCCATCGGGGCCGTTCTGACACGCTTCAGCCTGCTGGCGGTCTTCCCAACCGCAGCCGTCTTCACCGCGCTCGGTGTGGTAGGGCTCTGGCTGGCCCGCAACCAGCCGATCGAGGTGTCCGGCGCTGCAGGGGCTCCGAACGGGGCCCCGGATCAGGTGAAGAGCTGATCGACCGCCTGGGAGAGTTGGCGCAGGTTGGCCACCTGGAACACGGCATCCGCTAAGGGCGCGTAGGCGGGCATATCGCTGTCGCCTGTGCCCCAAAGGGCGGGGGGCTCCGGGTTGAACCAGACCAGCTTGCGCGCCTTTCGCGCCAGTTGGTCGATCAGATCGTCTCGGGGTGGGTTGTAGTTGTTCCGCCCGTCGCCGCAGATGATGACCGTCGTACGATTGTCAACCGCCCCTAGTTGATCCCTGAAAAACCCCTCCAAGCTTCTCCCAAGATCAGTGTTGTAGTGACCCGGCGGCAGGCGATGGAGCACCTCCGGGACGGCATGCTCTGGCCGCTGCCCCTCGAACGCCTGGCTGATGTCCTCCATGTGGTCGATGAAAGCGAAGCTGCGCGTTCGGCCGACCTGGGCCTGGACCTGGTACATGAGGAGCAGCAGGAAGGAAACCACGGGCCTCATCGAGGTGGACACATCGCAGATCAATGTGAAACGTGCCTTGTGCCGACGAACGCGATGGACGAGAACGAAGGGGACATTGCCATGACGCAAGTTGGCCCGAAGCGTGCTCTTGGGATCGAGGCGACGGCCCTTGCCGCGCTTCTGACGCAGGGCTGCCCGTGTGCGGAGCCTGGCCGCCAATCTGCTGACCTCGTGTTTGAGGCGGTCGATCTCGTCGGCCGAGAGGTTCTGAAATGGGATGTCCATCAATGGACGGTCATCGAGGTGTTGGGGGACGGTCTCGCGCATGCGCTCCGCCAGGCTGATACCGGCGAAGTCCCGCACCTGCTGCTGCAGATTGGCGAGACTCCCCTCTAAGAACGCCTGAGCTTCCGCCTGATCCCTCGGGTTGGCGCCGGCCTTCGCCATTTCGTTCAACAGGCTCTGGATCTCGTTCATGACCTGGGCCAGGCCGAGCTGCTGGGCCATGCGCCGCGAGAGCCAACCTTGGTCGGCCATGGTTCGGGCGCGATCGAGGCCGGCGCGCTGGGCGGCTTGCTCCAGCTCTTCCCGAGTGAAGTTACGCCCTTCCAGCATCCGTTCCAGCATCTCGCGCAGCTCACCGGCCAGCATCGAAAGTGCCTGACGGATTTGCTCGATCTGCTCCGGTGTGAGCTGATCATCTGGATTGGGCATGCTTCTGGGGCCGGATCCGAAATAGACCGGGAAAAGCTTGTCGAAGGTTGGGCGATCGGTGTGGTCCTTGACGAGAGTCGTTTGCAGCGCCGTCCGGAATCGGCGGCGATCCAAGACTCCCACAGCCTGGGTGGCTGCGAACGCGTCCTGGCTCTCCGCCAGGGAGATCCGCACCCCCGCGGCCCGCAAAGCGGCGACGAACTTCACCATCCGATCATCCATCGGGATCGATATCCAGCCCCTCGTCATCGGGCTGCATGGCTCGTGTGCGCCGTTCGGCCTCCATCTGGCGGCGGCGGTCGGCATCCCGCTGAAGTGCCCGGCGTGCCAGTTGGACATCCCGGTCATACTTCAGAAGCACCGTCAGGGTGTGCTGGAGGGTCTCGCGATCGATGGAGTCAGCGTTCAGATGGACCAGGGCGCGCGCCCAGTCCAGGGTCTCGCTGATTCCGGGGCTCTTCCTCAGGTCCAGCTGCCGCAGGCGATGCACGAGCTCGACCGCCTGCCTGGCCATGACTTGATCGAGATCGGGCACGCGGAGACGGACGACGGCCAACTCGGTCTCCAAGCTTGGGTAGTCGATGAACAGATACAAGCAGCGGCGTTTGAGCGCCTCCGAAAGCTCGCGCGTGTTGTTGCTGGTGAGCACCACCAATGGGTGATGCTTGGCTGCGAGTGTGCCGATTTCAGGGACGGTGACCTGGAAGTCGCTCAGCACCTCCAGCAGAAAGGCCTCGAACTCGGCGTCGGCGCGATCGATCTCGTCGATGAGCAGCAGGGCCGGTTCGTCGGATAGGATGGCCTTGAGCAGTGGCCGGGCGAGCAAAAAGCGCATCGAGAAGAACGCGTCTTCCTCGCTGGCAATTCTGTCCGCCGCCTCGGCCAGGGATTTGGTGTCGGCCAAGAGTGAGTTGAGCTTGTCCCGCAGAAGCTGGGAGTAGAGCATCTGCTTGGCGTACTCCCACTCATACAGCGCCTTGGTCTCATCCAGACCCTCATAGCACTGCAGGCGGATGAGCTCGCGCCCTGTGGCGCCGGCCCATGCCTTGGCCAGCTCAGTCTTTCCGACGCCGGCTGGTCCTTCGGCCAGGACGGGTTTGCCCAACCCCTGGGCGAGGTAGAGCACGGTGGTGATGTCGGCACTGGCGATGTACTGTTGGTCGTGAAGGCTCTGGCCGAGATCTTCAGGTGATGGGATGGTCATACGCATGCCTCGAGACAATTGTCCAGGGTGGTCGACAAGTTCGGGCTGGCGGAGATGATTGAAGGAGAAGGGCCAGGCAGGAAAGGCGCGGCGTCATCCGCGCCAGGCGGTGATGGCAAGCAGAGCCCATCCGGCCAAGAATGCGAGCCCACCGAATGGCGTTACGGCGCCCCACCAACGGACACCGGTCAGGCTGAGGACAAACAGACTTCCGGAAAAGAGCAGGATGCCGGCCAGAAACAGATATCCAGCCCAGGCAACACCCGGCCACTGGAAGCGTGTGCTGGCCCAGGCGACCACAAACAGGCCGAGGGCATGAAAGAACAGGTATTGGACGGCAGTGTGGTAGATGCTCTCGAGATCGGGATGAGCCTCAAAATGCGCGCTCAGGGCGTGGGCTCCGAAAGCCCCTGTCCCGACTGCCAAAAAAGCGCCCACGGCGCCCAAACCCAGAAAAAGCCTTTCCACGATCACCTCAAACTTGGATCATATGTCGATCAGTGGATTCTAGCACAGGCGCAACCGCGGTCGAGTTCGACCTAGCGTTTCAAAGCATCAGAGGCGCGGCAGTTCGATCGTCCTTTGGTTTTGGTACTTTCCCTTCTTGTCGGCGTAGGAGATGGTGCAGGCCTCGTCGGCTTCAAAGAAGAGGACCTGAGCGATGCCCTCGTTGGCGTAAATGCGCGCTGGCAGAGGCGTGGTGTTGGAGATTTCGAGCGTGACGTAGCCTTCCCACTCGGGTTCAAACGGTGTCACGTTGACGATGATCCCGCAGCGGGCATAGGTGGACTTCCCCAAGCAGATGGTCAGGACGGAGCGCGGGATGCGGAAGTACTCCACGGTCCGCGCCAAGGCGAATGAATTGGGCGGGATGGTGCACACCTCGCCCTTGTAGTCCACCATTGAGGCCGGATCGAATCCCTTGGGATCGACCACGGCCGAGAAGACATTGGTGAAGATCTTGAATTCATCCGCCACGCGGATGTCGTAGCCGTAGGAAGACACACCGTATGAGATGACTCCCTCCCGAACCTGGCTCTCGACGAAGGGTTCGATCATCTGCTGTTCGCGAGCCATCTTGGCAATCCAATGATCTGGTTTCAAACCCATCCTGTGTCTCCTCTTTCCTAACGGTCGTTGGCCGGCGCGCCGGGATCATTACGAACTCGATTGGTTAGGATTCCAATTCCCTCAATCTCAACCGCCACCTCGTCTCCATCCACCAGTGGACCGACACCCGAGGGTGTCCCGGTCAGAATGACGTCACCGGGTTCCAACGTCATCACCGATGAGACAAAGGCCACGATTTGGCGCACCGGGAAGATCATGTCACGCGTGGAGGCCATCTGCCGCAGCTGGCCGTTGACGGTGCAGGTCACCAGGGCGTCGGCCGGATTGAATTCGGTTTCGATCCATGGGCCAATCGGACAAAACGTGTCGAAGCCCTTGCCCCTCGTCCACTGGCCATCTTGGCGTTGGAGATCGCGGGCCGTGACATCGTTGGCGATGGTGAACCCGAGCAGCATGTCCATGGCAAGGCGCGGTTCGACCCACCGGCAGCGTTGACCGATGACGACCGCCAACTCGGCTTCATGCTCGACTTGCTGAGACTGCGGCGGAAGATAAATGCAGTCTCCGTCTCCTATCACGGCAGTAGGGGGTTTGAGGAAGAGAAGCGGCAGCTCGGGCACCTCGGAGTCGTGTTCGGCAGCATGGGCGGCGTAGTTGCGACCCACGCAGATGATTTTGCCGGGTGTGACCGGTGGCAGCAGTTCGACCGAGTCGACGGCCAGCCTGACCTGCTTGCGGCGAAACTCGCCGTAGGGCGAACCGTCCACCAGGCCGACCTTGCCCTCCGACAACCAACCCCAAAGCACGGGCGAGTTGGCGCCCTTCCGATAGCGAATCAAGCGCATAGTGTTGTGCCTGCCTCCGATGTCTATGGATCGCGGGCGGGTTTGTATCCCCAAACCAAATCGTAATCCATTTGCCAGGCGAAGAACTGGATGTCCACCAGACCTTCGTTCTCAAGAATTTGGCGGAGTGCCCGTTGGCTGAAGTGGTGGCCGAGAATAAGGCGTGCCTGCCAGCCGATTCGATTCGATACGAGCAGCCAGCCGTCGGGGCGCAGGACCCGGACCATTTCTCGGAGCGTGCGGGTTGGCTTCGGCGTGAACTCAAGCATCTCCAGAGAAGCCACCAGGTCGAATGACTCTGCGGCAAACGGAAGCGGCTGCGACCATCCCTGAACCCAATGGGCGGGGTAAGGCAGGCTGAAAGAACGGCCCAGATCGAGCATGCTGCGGGACGGCTCAAGGGCCCACAGCGTCCCCCTCAGACCGCCGGCAGCGCCCACGGCGCGTGCCAAACGGCCGGTGCCGGCGCCCACATCCAGGAGGCGAACGCCCTGAAGGTCGCCAAAAACCGTCGCCACCGGTTCTCCCACGGTCCGACGTTCCCAATCCGGATCAAAGCGCTTGATGCCGTCGTAGCGCCGGGCGGCGAGGTCATAGGTCCAGATGACCGATCGCCGGCCGAGATGGGCGCCTTCGCAGAAGTAAAGTTCCCAGACGGCCAGGAGGATGAGGATGGCAGCGAGGGTCAGGTAGATCCACATGGATGCTGAAAGGGTGATCAGACCCGGCGCAGGGACCGCACGAAGATTGGCTCAGGCACGGGGATCCGAGCCGTCTCGCCCGGCTAAGGTCCTGGTCAGTTCACGCAGCCGCCGACCATCGGCCTTGAAGCGGCCAGGGCGGGCCTTCATCAGCATGCGCATCAGGGCGAAGCTGAGCGCGTCGAGCATCAGTTGGGCCATGACCGGATCGTGGTTGGCGCGCGTGGCCAACACAAGGTCGGCGTGGGATGTCACCTCGCTGGAAGGAGCCGCCACCAGGGCCACTGTGGCGGCGCCGTGCTTGTGGGCTTCGTCTAAGGCACGGCCGAGAATTGGCGTCTCCCCGTCGCTTTCGAGAGCGATCACCAGATCGCCACGGCGAATACCAGAAAGGGCGCGGGCGACGTCGGCCGCCGAACCGGCGCTGTAGTGCACTGTGTGGCCGCCGAGCTCAAGCCAGGCGCCCAGTGTGCGGGCGGCTGGCAGGGTCAGGCCCTCCGCCAGGATCACGACGCGAGCGGCCTCATCCAGCAGCTTGACGAAGCGATTGGCCGCCTCAAGCGGGAAGTCACGACGCACCTGGTCGATGTAGGAGCTGGCCTGGTCGAGCGCTCCCATGGCGGCGTCTTCCGGAGAATTGGCTGGACCAGGTTCGGGCGGGACAAGCAGCTGCTGGACGCGCGCTTGAACCTCGCGTTGCAGTTCACGGTATCCAGGATAGCCAAGGCGTTGCGCAAAGCGCACGACTGTCGCCGGGTCAAGATCGAGCCGATGGGCCAATTCGGTGCCGGAGAGGAAGGCGGCCTGGTCGAAGGAGTCGAGCAGGAAGTCCGCCAAGACTTGAAAGCTCGGCGTCAAGTCCGGCTTGGCCTCTCGAATTCGAGTCTCGAAAGACGACATACTGCGGCTCCAACGTGCTTGCATCAAAGAGATGGGTGGCTGGCAACTATAGCATTTCCAGCCTCCAGAGGCAAAGATCGGCGTCTCGTTGACCCCGGCGGTCGGCGTCGATATAATCCGGTCGGGCGGATAGCTCAGTTGGTTAGAGCACTTCTCTTACACAGAAGGGGTCGCAGGTTCGAAGTCCTGTTCCGCCCACAGGGCGTCCTGGCGGACGCCTTTTTCCTTGGCAGGAGGTTGTCATGCGCCGTAGCCTAGCCTTCATGGCCGTTGTGCTGCTCATCGTGGCCTGCGGGCCGACCGTCGCGCCCGCCCCGTCCACGCCCTCTGCGGGAGGGGTGGCGGGCACGAGCACGCCGCGCGATCTGCCGCCTCAATTCACCCCCACACCCAGTCCGACCTTCTTGCCCACCTTGGCGCCCACGCCTGGGGCGGCCGATGATACAGCCACCGCCCAGCGGCCGGCGTTGAGAGCTGGATTCCAGGATGTGCTCGGCCACGATCCCGGCTGGAACTCGCTACGATATTCAAGCCCGCGTCAGCCTGGATTCCGCCACCGAGCAGGCCAAGATCAGCGGGGTGGCGCGGATCCAGTACACGCACCGTGCGCCGGAGCCCATCCAGGACATGGTGTTGATGCTTTGGCCGAACGATGAACAGTACCGGTCTTCCATGCGGGCCGGCCCGGCGCTGATCGATGGCCAGCAGGTGGTGCCGGAGGTTGAGTTGGGCGGCCTAGCCCTCCGATTCAACCTCCCGACGGCTCTGCACCGGGGGGACAAAGTTGATCTAAGTATCCCGTTTGAGGTCCAGGCCAGCGGTGACATTGGCGGCCCAAAACCGGGGAGGTTTGGCATCAGCCAGGGGGTGCTTTTCGCTCCCACCTTCTACCCGCTGGTTCCGCGTTTGATCGACGGCAGGTGGGAAGAGAAGCAGGCGCCGTACGGCGGAGACACCACCAACTCGAATATTGCTATCTACGCCGTGCAGTTGACCGGCCCCACCGATCTCGGCCTGGCAGCGTCGGGGGCAGAGGTCGATCGGCAGGAGAACGCCGACGGCACGACGACGGTGTCTTTCGTGACCGGTCCGGTACGCGATTTTGCCTTCGCTTACGGGCCGTTCGTGAACGATTCGGTGCAGGTCGACGGTGTGACAATCAAGGGATGGGTTCTTGAGGAGCACAGGGGTGATTTGAAGCGCATGCTGCGCCTGGCAGCCGGGCAAATGGATCTGATGACGCAGGATGTTGGCCCCTATCCGTACACGGAGTTGGATGTGGTTGACGTGCCCGGGGCCTTCGGTGGGATCGAATACCCCAGCCTGGTGTCGATCGGCACCGTCGGCACGTCCAACCTCGAAATCCCGGTCGTCCACGAGGTGGCCCACCAGTGGTTCTACGGCTTGATCGGGGATGACCAATTGGAGCAGCCGTGGCTGGACGAGGCGGCGGCAACTTATGCTTCGGTGCTCTTCTTGGAACACGATCAGGGCACGGGGCGCGCCACGGGTGAATTGAGCCACTACCGTTCGGTGGTTGCCGCCAGTCCGTACGCGGAGCTGCCGATCGGCAAGGGGGTTAGCGACTACCCCAAGGGCGACGAACGCTACAATGTCTACGCCCTGATCGTGTACTGGAAGGGGGCGCTCTTCTTCGACGCCCTCCGGCAGCGGCTTGGCGACGACACGTTCTTCGCCTTCCTCAAGGCGTATTTCAAATCCTACGAGTACGGCTTCGCCAGCTCGAAGGATTTCCAAGCCTCAGCTGAAGCCACTTGCAGCTGCCAGCTCCAGGACCTGTTCAACCTGTGGGTCTACGATGGCGGCCCGATGCCGGTGCCATAGGGGGATCGACTGCGCCTCACTCGAAATGACACAAGAGGAGGTTCGGCAGGGCCTCGCCCAGAATGACGTGCAGGTGGCGTGCGTCGTGGCTGACCCGCCATATGTGAAATCTTTCACAATCAGATCGGCCGAGTCCTTCCGCCCGCGCCGGCGCGCGATTCCTTGACCGACCTCCGGCGGGGGAATACAATCCAAACGTAGATCCACCCTAGCTCGAGGCGCGGTTTCCCCAGCGACTCGTCATCACCCAATGGAGACCCAAATGCCTGATCTTCTTTTCCGCGGGGGCCTGGGCGATCTCGACCCAGACCTGTCCGATGTGGTCGAATTCGAGACGGAACGGCAGTATCGCAAGCTCATTCTGATCCCCTCCGAGAGCACCGCCCCTCAGGCGGTTCTGGAGCTCTTGAGCACGCCGTTTAACAACGTGTATGCCGAGGGCTATCCGGATGAAGACACACGCCGGATGCCCGAAGCCGAGCTGCTCGACGTGCCGGCTCGCCTGGCCCACTATCGACGCTACTCCGACCCGCGTTACTACAAAGGGGTCGAGTACGTCGACATCGTCGAATCATTGGCTCGACGCCGCTGTGCCGAGGCCTTCGCCACCAACGGGCTGACCGCCGATGACCTGTACGTCAACGTTCAGGCGCTGTCAGGCGCCCCGGCCAACAACGCCGTATACCATGCTTTGATGGAGCCGGGTGAGACGGTGCTGGGGATGAATCTCCTGCACGGCGGGCATCTGACCCATGGATCGCCCGTCAACCGCTCCGGCCAGTACTACCACGCCGTCCACTACACGGTCGATCCCGAGACGGAACGCCTTGACTACGAGCAGATCGCGGCCATCGCGCGTGAGCATATGCCGAAGATGATCATCGCCGGCTACTCTTCCTATTCGTGGGCGGTGGATTGGGCCAAGTTCCGCGCCATCGCCGATGAGGTCGGCGCCTACCTGCTGGCCGATATCGCCCACGTTGCGGGGCTGGTGGCGGCAGGCGCTTTTCCCTCACCGGTGGGCTACGCCGATGTGATCACTTTCACCACGCACAAGTCGATGTGCGGGCCGAGAGGGGCGGTGATCATGACCGCCTCGCGAAAGCTGTCGAGCAAGATCGACCGGGCGGTCTTTCCCGGCGAACAGGGCGGCCCCCATATCAACACCATCGCCGCTCAAGCCCTGGCCTTCAAGTTGGCGGCCAGCGACCAGTTCAAGCAGCTTCAGCATCAGATTGTGGCCAACTGCCGGGCCATGACGGAGGCCATCGAGGCGGAAGGCTTGCGCATTCCATTTGGCGGCACCGACACCCACCTGACCAACGTCGACTGCAAATCGGTGGTGGGTGAGGACGGCACCACCCTCTCCGGCGACCTGGCGGCGCGCATCTTGGATGTGGCGGGCATCGTGGTCAACCGGCAGACTATCCCTGGCGATAAGTCGGCATTCAACCCATCCGGCATCCGGCTGGGCACGCCCTGGATCACCCAGCGCGGGTTCAAGGAAGACGACAGCCGCAAGTTGGGCAAGCTGATCGCCCGGCTGCTCAAGGCTTGCGTGCCGTACAGCGTCACGGGGCGCAAGGGGAAGGTGCAGCGCGCCAAGGTCGATTTCGAGACCCTCAACGAGGTCCGAATCGCGGTGCGCGACATGGCCGAAGCGGCAGGGATCGACACCTCGCCCGAGAAGCATGGCTATCCCCAGTTCTACTTCCTCGACGACCCGGCCCCGGATGGCGACCCGGTGGCGATCGAAATTGATGGTGACGACGCCGAGGCATTCTTGGCGTGGGCGACCACAGCCCGCACCGAGGCCATGGCGCCGGGCGAGTTGAGCGGCGTTCAGATCACAGCCGGTGGCAAGACCATCGAAGCTGGGGTGTCCCGGCCGAAGGAAGGCGGGGTGTGGACCCTGACTGTCCCTGCCAGCTCAGCTTCGTTGGTCCTGACCTGGCTGCGCGACCTCTCCGATGGCTACATCCTGGTCGATCCGGCGGACCCAGACCGCAAGCTGCCTGGTCCGGTCATCGTTCGCCAGGCGGATGGTGCCGAGGGCGGCAAGATTCCGGCGATAGAAGCCGACGGCCATGACAAGCCTTGGTACGTCGGCGTCAGCCCGAAAGATGAAGGCGACCCCCTCCCGGCATTCGCATGGGATGAGGCCGAGCCCGAAGAGCCCCGCAAGACGGCGTTGAATGAGGCCCACCGCGCCCTGGGCGCCAAGATGGTGCCCTTCGCCGGCTGGGATATGCCGGTTTGGTACACGTCGGTGATCGAGGAGCATCTGGCCGTGCGGCACTCGGCTGGCCTGTTCGATGTCAGCCACATGGGTGTCTACCAGGCAGAGGGCGAGGGCGCGGCGGCTTTCCTGGACAGCGTGGTTGGAAATGACGTGGCCAAGCTCGAGGTTGGCCAATCGCATTACACGCAGTTCCTCAGGCACGACGGACACGTCATCGATGACCTGATGATCTACCGACGCGGCCCTGAGACCTATCTGATGGTGGTCAACGCCGCCAATGACGACAAGGACTGGGCCTGGCTCCAGGCGGTCAAGTCCGGGACGGTTCGGATCGACGAGAATCGCCCCTGGTCCATGGCTTTCGGCCGCGACTGCCGCCTGCGCAACCTGCGCGACCCGGAAGCTGGGGCGGACATGCGGGTGGACATCGCGCTGCAGGGGCCGAACAGCCGTGACATCCTGCTGGCCCTGGGAACGGACGACGCCTCAGCCGCCAAGCTCAAAGGACTTAAGTGGGCTGGGCTGATGGAAGGCCGCTTCGGTGCCTTCGACCTTGTGGTCAGCCGCACGGGCTACACGGGCGAGCGGGTGGCCTTCGAGCTGTTCGTCCACCCCGACAAGAGTCCCGCGCTGTGGGAAGCGCTTCTGAAAGCCGGGGAGCCGATGGGGCTCAAGCCGGCTGGGCTGGGCGCCCGCGACTCACTGCGCACGGAGGCCGGCCTGCCGCTGTATGGGCACGAGATGGCCGGAGATCTGGACCTGGGCGTGGGCGACGCTGGATTTGGCGCCTATGTCAAGACCTACAAGCCCTGGTTCATCGGCCGCAGCGCGTTCTTGACTCAGGAAGCCAAACGCTCGGCCGAGGTGGTCCGTTTCCGCTTCGACGACAAGGGCGTGCGCATGGCGCACTCTGGAGATCCGGTCGTCGACCACCGGGGCAAAGTGGTGGGCAAGGTCACATCCTGCGCCGTCGATTCGGAGGGCTACCTCCTGGGCCAGGCCTATGTCGATTTGTCCGTTGCCGAGCCAGGCACGCCACTGGCCATCTTCCAGGGCGGTGTGGTGTCCCGAGACGGGGAATCGGTGGACGTTGGGGATCGGGTGCAGGTGCCCACGCCGGCCACTGTCCTGACCCGGTTTCCCAAGTAAGAAGGCTGATTTCTGATCGTGTGACGGGGCGGCCCTGGCGGCCGCCCCGTTTGATTGGCGGGCAAGAGTAGGGTTAAAGAAGAAGAGCCCTATCGCAGCGATAGGGCTTACTTCTTGTCAGGTGGGAGGTGAGACCTCCCGCGGAGTGACGCGTCCAGATTAGATGTTGTTGACAATGTTGCTGAACACGTTACCGATCGCCGGGCCGAGCAGAGCCAAAATAACGATCACGACAACAGCGACCAAAACAAGAATCAACGCGTACTCTACCAAACCCTGACCTTTTTCTTTCGGCGCGTATAGCATAGATCTCACCTCCTTTCGCATTGGATTTTTCGGGCGGTCCGGCCCGAGGTGTTTCTTATCCTACAGGTCAAGCGTAGCATGCCTTTGTCTTGCTGGACCTTACAGGGCCCTTTCAGATGGCCCCGGATGCTTGACCGGGAAGCATAACCGCTGAAACCCCGGAATGCTAGGCATGTGGATGAGAGAACGGGCCTGTCGGGTTACTGTTACGCTCAACGCGTAGGACACTGGTCCTCCCACTCGAGCTAAGTATGCAAGGTCCGGGCCAGGATTGAGCCTCGAGGCTGGCTGGCGGAAAGGAGACGGCGGGGAACGCATTGGGGGGAATGGGGGGTCATTGCCGTAGGTTTCCTTCTAATGTATCCTGAGCGAAGTTGTGGGCATGCAGCACAACGTCCTCACTGCAAAGGAGATGTGCAATGATTCTCTATCCCATATGGATCTTGCTGGCGGCCATGTTTTTCGCCTTTGCCTACCAGCACTGGCGCATGGCACAGAGCCAGGCAAGGTCATTTCGATTGCGAGAGGTTGAGGGGAACGAGGTGATCGCCGACTTCGTCCACGACTTCAATCAGTACATCGATTCGACCACCGCCATAATGCGCTCGCAGCACCGGACGGCGATGGTGGGTTATCTTGTCGCCGGTCTGCTGGCGTTGGTGTCGATGTTCTTCTCGCTGGCCTGATTGGAAGCTCGGAACCAGGAGGCGCGCTCGAGGTTCTTACTTAGCGATCAGGCTGAGCACGAACGAGGCGATCACGATCAAAGCGATCAGGGAAAAGATGATCTGCGACAAGTTGGGTCTGGCTGAGCGCTTGCGGGACTTGCGGCCGGAAGAAGGCCGACGGGCCATAGGGGGTCACCTCCTCTTCAATTCAGGATAGTACCACGCGGGCCGGTCTCCGTCGAGACGGCCTGAGGTTCGGCAGGACCACAACCACAAGACTGGAGGGTGTTGGAGCATCATGGATATCTGGACGATACTTCAGCTGTTGGGCGTTATCGTACGTGCGTTGGGGGCGCTGGTGTTTGGGATCGGGGTGGGCTGGTTCACCCTGCAGGCTTCCGAGTGGAACAAGGGCCATTGGCAGTTTGCCGTGGCGGCCTACCTGGGCCTGTTGGGCACCTTCGCCTTGATCGGCCACTGGATCTCGGGCGCCGGGACGCTGGGCGGTTTCGGCCTGGGCGCCGGCTTGGCGCTGCTGATTTGGGGCATGCGCGGGCGAAGCTCGGCGGGCGATGCCGGCTCGGGAGAGGCGGCCAGGACGGTGATGAAGTAGCAGAATCATCGCCTCTCTCATCTCTTTAACCGTACCCGCAGCGGCAGGCGACATTCGCCTGCCGCTTTCGTTTTGGGGCGCGAGTCTTCCCGGAAGGGTTGTGAGGGATTTCACAAATGGCGCAAAGCGAAGAGCGAACGCTGATCCGGCTGGAGCGCAGGCCAGATTCTAGGCATTATGGTGAGCGAGCTCTCTCTTCTTCCGTGTCATGGCGAGCGGCCCGCCTCCTCCCCCATCTCATGGCGAGCGGCACGGCTCCTCCCCCGTGTCATAGCGAGCGGCCCGCCTCATCCCCTGTGTCATAGCACGCAGCCCGCCTCCTCCCCATGTCATTGCGAGGCGCCGAAGGCGCCGCGGCAATCGTTTCTACCGATCAGAGCCCACTCGTGCAAGAGCCTCCTCTCCCACGCCCAAGCAATTGCCCCGCCTCACCGCCCTAACCGCGAGGGAATCTTGGCCAGTGCTTTGTCCACGCCAAGCTTAAAATTTCCGCCAACGTGTTGTCCCGTCTACAAAAAGGCGCTATAGTCGGGGGGCCTCAAAGGGCTCGGTTTCACCAGCACTGGCCGGGCCCGACCTGCCGGAGGGGCACCATTTCCTCACAATCCTGCACAATTACGCCGTGCATGCCTGAGTCCGGTGCAGCTTGCTGGTTCCCCCATCATGGGCGTTCGGTTATCGGGTAGCCCTCCGGAGTTGAACAGTCGAGGCACATCAGCCGTGTCAATGTCAGGAGGTGACCACGACATCAGCCATTCGACCAGATGCAATATCAGCCCGCGGTTTCCAATCAAACCGGAGGGAGACAATGAGACACAAGTTACTTTCATTCGTGGGGGCCGTGGCGATGACTGAGGGATGATGGGGCCGGCTGCGCCGGCAATGGCGGATGGGTCGGTCAACCCGCCTGATGCGTTTCCGCTAACGCCATGCGCCGGATGGGCTTGATCCGATGGACCATTCGGTGGAATGTTGGGCGACAAAGAGATTGCTCTGCGCAAGAAGGCCGCGCAAGTTGGCTCAGCGGTGGCTTCGAACGTCTCGCCGTCGGGGCAGCCAGCTAGCGTGGGAGATCAGATCACCGTAACGGTCTCCGATAATGGACTTGGGCGTTGACTACGATGAAGATTTCGTCGTCGTTGCTTGATGGTGCGCATGGGATCATTCTTGCTCACGAAGGACGCCTATGACAGCTTCGATGGCACCTACTACCACTTTGCCAATCCCGGTCGGCGATAATTCTCAAATCTTGGCTGCGGACCGAGGATCTGTTGACGCCCGGTCAACTTGCCTACCTGTTGGACGAGTTCGACAACAACATCTATCCAACCGACACGTCGATCTTCGGCGAGCCTCTGGCGCGAGGTGCCGAGGGGCAGAAGACCTGGATATTGATCTTCAACATACGGGATGAGGCCTACTACGATCCAGACACGACGAGCTATATCGCTGGCTACTTCTCGGCCAGTGAGAGCGCCGAGAACAACAAGAACATCATGCACATCGACACTTACGATTGGGCTAATCGAACGGGGCCCGGATGCTGAACGTCCCTTCCTGTATGAGGGGACTTTTGCCCACGAGTTCGAACACCTAATCCACTTTGATCAAGATGCCGATGAGGAGTCTTGGGTAGACGAAGGGCTGGCGGACCTGGCTGGCTTCCTTTGCGGCTACGGCCATTCTTCCGGTCACATCGCCAACTATATGGTTTACCATCCCTTTACTGCCCTCACGTTCTGGGGCAGCGGTTTGGAAGACTATGGGGCCAGCTACTTGTTCCAGCTCTATCTCTACGAACACTATGGCGGCACAGCGTTCGTATCCGCCCTCGTGCAAGAGCAGGCCAACGGGATTGAAGGCATCCAGAACACGCTCGACACGTTCGGTGCCAAAGAGAACTTCGATCAGATCTTCGATGACTGGACCGTTGCCAATCTGATCGATGACACCGAGAAATCAGGCGGCAAGTATGGCTACGATCGCTGGATGTCGGGAGTGAGGATACTTGGGGCTATTCAATTCCCTATGCACTTGAAAACTACTGGTGGGGGCCGCCAGTAGATGGGGCGTTCTCCATTGGGTCCGACTACTATGGTGACCCGCAGCCATACACGGCGCAGTACTACAGTTACAACAACAGCAAGGCCGCTACGGTCTCGCTTGATGGCGAAGACTTCGCCGGCACACTGCCGAATTCCGGGATGTACGAGTGGTATTCGGGCGCCAACGCGTGGGCCTGGCGAGATTTCCATCAGACTTTCGACATCCCCGCCGGGGGGCAACCCTGAACTTCATGACCTTCTTCGACATCGAGGAAGACTGGGACTATGGCTACGTCGAAGTCTACGACCAGGACACCGGCGAGTGGTACACGCTCGATGCCTCAGGTACCGTGGACTACGTGGCCCACGGGCAGGACAACCCCAACGTTCCAGCCGATCGTGAACCCACGGCCTACGAGGCCGCCGGCCGCTGGCACGCCTTCACCGGCAGCAGCGGAGGCTGGATGCCGGTCAGCATGGACCTGACCCCCTTCGCAGGTGACACCATCGACCTGTACTTCCGCACCTGGCAGGATGGCGCCTTCACCCTGCAGATGATGTATGTGGATGACATCAGCATCCTTGAAATTGGCTTCTCTGATGATGTCGAGTTCAGGCGAGGATGGGTGGACGGCTGACGGTTGGTTAATCAGCGATGGTCGCTTCGCCAACAACTTTGCGGCCGAGACGGTCGACACCAAGGGCGTGGCCACGGCTCGCTATCCGGAGCCGGCACCGAACAGCGCCATGACTCTTCACAGCATCAGTTCACTCTCGGTTAACTCAGAAACCCAGGTCGGGACCGACAAGGTTTCGTCCACGCCGGTCAATTCTGGGCGGGTCAAGTTCATGGTGGTCACCAACCACGCTGGCCATATCTTGAACTCGGGCTACTTGCTCGACGTCAGGTGACGTTGCCCGTATGAACGATCAAATCGGGGCGGCCGGAAGGCCGCCCCGATTGATTCTGCTGCACTGGCAAGCTGAAATCTAGCGGTGGGGAGTTAGTGTCGGAGGTGTGACGACGTCCTTGTCGCGGTCTGGTTTGGCCAGCCGTCCTGCACGTTGCCGTCTTCGTCCGTGGGATCCCCTGGCACTCCCTTCATACACAGCAGGTAGTTGTCCGCCAAGTCAGTGTGATACGTGTAGCGTCCCCCGTTGGCCAGCAGCGTGATGATGAAGCCGGGAGTCTCCACCTGGATGTAGCCGGTGTTCGGCCGCGGGCAGCCCAGGCTGGCGTCCGGCCAGGTGACGGCTTCGGCCGACAGCAGGGTCATGGTGGCGTCCGGTGGCGCCGAAAGTCGTTGGGCCAGATCTTGTTTCACTCGCGCGACCATGGCAGCCGCCTCGGGCGGGAGCATGTCCATCGGCAACGGGGTGACGGCAGGCAGAGTGACGGGCCCATCAAGGGGCGCGGTTGCCGTGGCCGGGATGCGCGTCTCTGTCGCTGGAAGCGCAGGCGTGACGGTACCTGTGACGCCCGCTGTTGACGGCGCGCAGCTTGTGACAAAGAGCACAAACAGAATTGGGATCGACCGTGGTGTTGTCATGGCACCCTTATGACAATTCTACCTGCGGAGAAGTTCCCCGAACAGACCGCCCACCAAGATCTGTTTCGCCTCAATCCGCCGTCTTCGCCACGCCAAGCTTAAAGTTTCGCGGAATTGGTTGCCCCGGTGGGCAAAAGGCGCGATAGTCGCAGTGTACTGAGGGGGTCGGCGCCAGAACCAACTGGGCGCCGACCGATGCTTTTGCCGGAGGGGCATCACGCATCCCTGTTTCTCACCTGTAGTCTTGCCCCAAGGTCCTTTCGCTCGGATGTCTGCGCGACGTTCGAGCGTTGTCGCGTGGCGACACATCTGTTCTTCCCAACCATTTCCCAAAGGAGCTTGATCGATGAATGTACAGAACCGCCTGTATCGTTTTGGTTCGATCGTCGCCGTTGCGGCGATGTTGATAGCCGCTGTGGGTTCGCCGGGGCTCTCCCCGTCGGGCGGCACAGCCCACGCAGCCTCACCCAGCGTGTTCATCAATGAAATTCACTACGATAATTCGGGCGGCGACACCGGCGAAGCCGTTGAAGTGGCTGGTCCGGCGGGCACCGATCTGGCTGGCTGGAGCATTGCTCTTTACAATGGCAGCAGCAGCCAGCTGAGTGTTTATGACACGATTCCATTGAGCGGGGTAATTCCCGATCAAGATAACGGCTACGGCACCCTGGCATTTCCACGGGCCGGTATACAAAACGGCTCCCCCGATGGATTGGCTCTTGTGGATGGAAGCAGTGCAGTGGTCCAATTCCTGTGTTACGAAGGGACGTTCACAGCCGCTTCCGGACCGGCCGCAGGGATGACCTGCACCGATATTGGTGTAGCCGAAGCCTCAGATTCAGCAATAGGAGACTCCCTGCAATTGGTGGGCAATGGAACTGCATACGATGATTTCACCTGGGCAGGTTCATCTCCTAACACGTTTGGCGCGGTCAACAGCGGCCAGACTTTCAGCCCGCCTTCGGCACCCTTCATCAACGAGATCCACTACGATAATTCAGGCGGGGACACCGGCGAAGCCGTTGAAGTGGCTGGTCCGGCGGGCACCGATCTGGCTGGCTGGAGCATTGCTCTTTACAATGGCAGCAGCAGCCAGCTGAGTGTTTATGACACGATTCCATTGAGCGGGGTAATTCCCGATCAAGATAACGGCTACGGCACCCTGGCATTTCCACGGGCCGGTATACAAAACGGCTCCCCCGATGGATTGGCTCTTGTGGATGGAAGCAGTGCAGTGGTCCAATTCCTGTGTTACGAAGGGACGTTCACAGCCGCTTCCGGACCGGCCGCAGGGATGACCTGCACCGATATTGGTGTAGCCGAAGCCTCAGATTCAGCAATAGGAGACTCCCTGCAATTGGTGGGCAATGGAACTGCATACGATGATTTCACCTGGGCAGGTTCATCTCCTAACACGTTTGGCGCGGTCAACAGCGGCCAGCATTTTGGCACGGGGCCGGTCACGACAAATCCCACTGGCACAGGTTTGGCCGATCCCGACTCTGTCGCGGCTGGTCACACCAGTTTGCTGACGGTTGCGGTCACGCCGGGCGAAAACCCGACCAGTACCGACCTGGAGGTTAGTTGTGATTTGAGTGCTATCGGTGGGTCCACTACACAGACCTTCTTCGATGATGGCAGCAACGGCGACACAACTGCAGGCGACAGCATCTTCTCCTATCTGGCAACCGTTGACCCCTCCACATCTGACGGCGACAAGACTCTAGATTGTACGATCAGCGATGCGGAAGCACGCAGCGGCAGTACCTCGGTCGCGCTTAATATCTACGTCATCCTGCCAATTGGAACCGTGCAAGGCTCCGTCGCCAACAGCGACGACGGCGCTACCTTTGCCTCGCCTTATGCTGGACAGACAGTGGTCATTCAGGGCGTGATCTACGAGACGGTCATCTCCAGGACAAGTTCTGGAAGTTCCAGCTATGCCTTCTTTGTGCAAAACACGGCTGCCACTGCCGATGGAGACCCGAATAGTTCCGATGGTATTTACGTCTACATTGGCTACTACTCGACCCTGCGAATTCAGGGAGGCGGCTACTATACCCCGCAAATCGGTGATGAAGTCGTCCTGCGCGGGCCAATCTCTGAATATTACAACCTGACCGAGATTGGCAACCCTTATCTACTGAGCGTAGTCCGCTCGGGGGTTGATTTAAATGCTGAAGTACCGGCCTTTGACGTCAACCCGCCCTCTGATCTTGCGGACGCCAATCGCTATTGGGAGCGGCACGAGGGCATGCGCGGCCAGGTCCCGGCTGACAGCATTGTCTTGAACGGCCGCAACGTCTTCGCCAGCACAGCCGACGCTGAGGTCTGGGTGGCAAATCCTGACAGCGTAATCGCCCAACGATCCGATCCCTATGCTCGCCGCGCCTTCCGGGATGCCCATCCCCTTGATGACAACTATGATCCCAATACTTGGGACGGCAACGGTTATCGCATCCTGCTGGGCAGCCTGGGCATCAAGGCGGCGGCAGATGACAACACCGCCATGATCGCGCCCGCGCGCACCTTCGATACCTTGGCGAATGCAACGATTGGTGGTGTATATTACAGCTATAGCAAGTACTCGATCCAACCCGACCAGCAGATTGGATTGAACGATGGCGTCGATCCGTCATTGAATTTCCCGCCGCAGAGCTTCGACCGCAGCCTGGGTTATAGCATTGCTGATTTCAACCTGGAAAACCTGTACGATTTTCGTGACAATCCTTTCTCCGGTTGTGATTTTGCGGGTGACTCGGGTTGTCCCAAGGTAGCTCCCTTCCTGGCTGCTATCTCCCCACCTTACGATTATGTTCCTGACGGTGATGCCGCTTATCAGGCTCGTTTGAATGATATTGCTCTTCAGATCATCAACGACCTGCACAGCCCGGATGTCCTGATGGTTCAGGAAGTTGAGAACCAGGATATTTGCACGGTAACCAGCGGCGTGCTTGGCTGTGGCACAATCGACAATGCGGACGGCAAGCCGGACGTGCTGCAAGAACTGGCGCTCAAGATCGCTGCTAATGGCGGTCCAGCCTACGATGCTGCCTTCGACCGTGACAGTTCGGACTTGCGCGGCATCGCTCCCGCCTTCCTGTACCGGACCGACCGGGTGCAGCTTCTGCCGGCGGCTGGTGATCCCATCCTGGGCGGCAGCCCGGCTATTTCCGGCTATACGGCCGTACCTTATGATGGCGACGTCTCAAACCCGAAGACTTTGAATGCGGTCTTGCCGAGTGGCGTAAGCGCCTGCGAGACCTCCTGGGTCTTCCCGCGCGCTCCCGCTATCGGTCTCTTCCGCATCTGGCATGATGGCATCGGTACCAGCGTCTTCACCGACGTCTATGTGATCAACAACCACTTCAAGAGCGGACCTGATAGTTGTGTCGATCACCGCACGGAGCAGGCCAAGTACAACGCGGCCATCGTGGCGTTCCTGCAGGCTGCCAACCCGAACGCGAACATTGCCCTCGGCGGTGACCTGAACGTCTACCCGCGCCCCGACGATCCATTTGCGCCTATCGGCCAACCCGGTTCGAGCGACCAGTTGGGTTCGCTCTACGATCCCGGCCTCGGCTTGACTAATCTGTGGGACGTCCTGCTCAGTCGGGCGCCCGAGACAGCCTACAGCTATGTCTATGTCGGCATGGCGCAGACGCTGGACCAGATGTTCGTCAATCAGCCGATGCTTGCCGATCTCCAAGAAATCAACAGCGCCCACATCAACAGTGATTTCCCGGCAGATTATCCCGGCGATGTGGCGCGCGGCACGAGCGATCATGATCCGCAGGTGGCCACGTTCTCGGATGTGCCAACGGTGGATCGTCTGGAAGCCTTGGTGAACTACTACGTCGACAACGGCATGATCACCGGCAACAACACGGCCAAGGCGCTGATGGACCATCTCGACAAGGCGGCGCGGTTCAAGGCCAACGGCCAGGATGCCGCCTACCGGGCCCAGCTCCAGGCCTTCATCAACCAGGTGCAGGGCAAGGCGCCCAAGTTCGTCACTCAGGCGGCGGCCGACGCGCTTTCGGCCGAGGCAGCCGCTCTGCTGGGAGAGTGACCTACGGACCCTGCAGATCTACATAAGCAGGTCAACTGGGAGGCTGAGGCTCTGACCTTAGTCACCCTGAAGACAAGGCGAGAGACGCGGCGGGACGGCCCCAGGGCCGTCCCGCCCGCGTCAATCGGGGCAGGGGGGTAGTCTCTGGGCTGGCGCTCAGGGTTGAGCGTGAGTTGACTCCTGCGCGGTACAAATGGGGTGCAAACAGGCGGCTTTGTCCGCCTGTCTTCGGTCCTCGGGCCCTGCCGGCCCCGTACTGTCGATCTAGAACATCGTTGGGAGGGAGGTGGTCCTGCCGGTCACATCGGTCCATGTTTGATTCCACGCAGGTTGCGATTTGTTGTTAACTTGGAGGAAGTTATGAGAGGCAACTTGTTACGATGGGTTTTTGCCGGAGTGTTCGCCTTGGGACAGTTGGGATTGGTGAGCGCTGCCGGCGCCGCCCCCAAGAATCCCGGGGGTGGAAACACTCGCGAGATTTCATCGGGCGGGTCGACGAGCATCCGCGCGGCTGCGCCGGGGGATGCAACCTCACCTCAGCAGCCCGAGATCCGCAAGGGCGCAGATCAGGATCAGGGCGCCGGGAGTTTCAACCGCCCGCGACCCGGCTATAAGAACGGCAAGTTCCCGCCCAAGGCCCTGGATGCGCCCACGGTGAATTCGAGCGTGGTGGCTGAATCCAATCCAGAGCTCGCCAGCAGTTTCGATGGGCTCAATCATTTTGACCAGCGCACTGCCAACGGCGGGAACCAATTCTCGCTTGAGCCCCCCGATCAAGGCTTGTGCGTCGGCAATGAGTTCGTCGTCGAAACGGTCAACAGCGTCATTCAGGTCTGGGATACGAGTGGTAACCAGTTGACCGGGCCCGAGGACTTGAACACTTTCTTCGGATATCCGGCGGCAATCAACCGTGCTACCTACCCAGCGCCAGATTCGATTGGCGACGAGGTCATCGACCCGCAGTGCATCTATGATGCTGATAACGGCCGATTCATCGTCGACATCACCACCTTGCATGTTGATTCGAATGGTAACTTCAACGGCAAGAACTCCATCGACGTGGCCGTCAGCAATACCAACGACCCCACCGGGGATTGGACCGTCTACTACATCCCGGCCCAGAACGATGGCACCGACGGGACACCGAATCATGGCTGTACGCTGGACGGAACTGCGCCGGGCCCGTGCTTCCAAGACTACCCTCACATCGGGGCGGACAAGTACGGCGTCTACATCACGACCAATGAGTACGATCTGTTCGGACCTAACTACAACGCGGCCCAGATCTTCGCATTTTCCAAGTCTGAACTGGCGTCCCACCCGACGAATATCCACGTCACGCTGGTCGAGAACCTGAACGTCGACGGCTCACCTGGCTTCACCGTCTGGCCGGCGACGTCTGCGGGTACAGAGTACGCCACCGACAAGAATGGCCACGGCGTGGAGTACTTCCTCAGCACCATCGCCGGGGATGGCTCGGAAACAGGCAATCCCACCGGCACGGCCCGCCGCATCGGGTTGTGGGCGCTGACCAACACCGACTCGCTCGATTCGGGTACGCCGGATCTGCACGTCACCAGCCGGCTTGTCAACAGCCAGGCCTATGTCTTCCCGCCGACGTCGGATCAGAAAGCGGGCGACATCCCATTGGCCGACTGCGTCAACAACACCAATTCGCCGACCATATTCGGCGATGGCTGTTGGCAGCTGTTCTTCGTGGATGAGCCCGCACATGACGAGAGCCTTTCGTCACCGGATTCCCTAGACACTCGCATGCAGCAGGTCTGGTATGTGGACGGCATGCTCTGGGGCGCCTCTGGCACAGCCGTGAACGCCGACGGTCAGGTCAAAGCAGGTATCGCCTGGTTCGCCGTGCAGCCCAAGATCAATGGCGCTGGCAAGGTCGAGGGCCAGGTTAAGAAGCAGGGCTACCTCGCCCTGGCGAACAACAACCTGACCATGCCCGCCCTGGCGATGACCAGCAGCGGCAAAGGTGCGATCGCGTTTACTGTGATTGGGCCGGACTACTACCCGAGTGCTGGATACGCCACCATCGACAGCGACGGCAATGTCGGGCCAATCCACATCGCGGCCGTCGGGCAGGGGCCGGATGATGGGTTCACCAGCTACAAGGCATTTGTGGGCGATCCGCCGCGAACACGTTGGGGCGACTACGGAGCGGCCGTGACGGATGGGAGCAACATCTGGCTTGCCTCCGAGTACATCGCGCAGACCTGCAGCTATGGCGAGTACTATCCCGATCCGCCAAATCTGACCGGATTTGGCACATGTGGAGGTACACGCACGTCGCTGGCAAACTGGGCAACTCGTGTGAGTAAACTCAGTCCGTAAACCACAGGCATACGAGCTGGTTGAGCCGGGCCCGGAAGGGCCCGGCTCTTTCCTTCTTCAACTAACTCGGGAACTCTCGAGAGCCAAGAATTCGTCTGATTGTGGTGAGGAGTACGTGCTGGTATCAGAGAGGTGTGTCCCATGAAGAAGGTCATTGGTCTGCTCTCAGGGGGATTGGCGCTCGTCATTGTGGGGTGCGGCGGAAGCGTGCAAAGCTCAACTCCGAAGGGTCCGCCCATGGAGCCTTCGACCACGCCCTACAGCCTGCTGGCACCCGCACCGGGTTCGGTCATCTGGGAGCGCTCGGGCGGCATCGCCGGCCTGTGCCAGGAGCTGACACTTCAGGCCGATGGCAGCTACGTCTTTGGGGACAGCTGCCGATCAGCCGCGCCGCAATCGGGCCAACTCCCTCAGGATGAAAGTGACCAGCTCCAGGCGTGGTTGACGGCCTATCAGTCCTTCACGTGGAGCACGCCGAACCAACCCGGCTCGGCTGACATGTTCAGCGTCACCCTGCGATTCCAAGGGACGGGATCCGCTCCAGCGCCGGAAGCCGTACAATCGATGATCGTCATGACGATCGGCCAATGGGCTTCCAACCTGACGGCGCCCGCCAATGCTGAGCCCACCCCCGCCGGTAGCCAGGGGATCGAGGGCCGGGCCACGCTGGGCCCGACATGCCCGGTGGCTCGGGCAGAGGATCCCTGCCCGGACCAGCCCCTACCAGGCGACGGTCGACGTCCTGGACGGTCCAACGGCGGCCTGGTGACCCGAATTCCAGACGGCAGGCCGACGGGATCTTTCCAGTATCGTCCTTCCGCCGGGGAACGTATCGTCTCCAGGGAGTTTCCAGCGGCAATCTTCCTCGTAGCACCGACGCAGGCAATCACCGTCCAGCCCGGCCGCTTCACCCAGGTCACCCTGAGCTTCGACAGCGGCATCCGGTGAGTTGTCTCTCCCCTTTGGGTTGACCCTCTTCGTGTTACTTGTGAAAGAATTCACAAATCGGCCCGTGATAGAACTCTTTGACGATGAGTGTGTAGACGACTCGGGCGTGACGCGCCCGAATTCTTGGAAACGTTAATCCCCGCTCAGCGTAGGGTAAAAGTCGGCTAAGGATCGGGTCAAAGTGGTTGACATGCCCCAAAACAGGGCATAGCATCGAACCGTTCGACTTGTGACGGTATTCTGTGTCGGTATGGGTCAGGTGGTCAACATGCGCTTCTACCTCTCGAGTTATCCCATCCACCCATTCAGCCAACTGAAGTTCGCCTAAGCCTGGCCGGCGCCGTCTATCCAGCGCCGGCTGTTGTGTCTTCGCGTCTCTTTGGATGCAAGGAGGTGATGCCCGGACCGTTTCAGCACCCCAGGAAACTCGACGAAGTTCGAAAGCTGTCTCACGGAGGTAGATACCAAATGCGTAGTCAGATTTTGAGAATCGTCTTTTCGGCCGCAGCTGGCCTTTCCATGTTCCTGACGGCGGCTGCCAACCCGCTTCAGTCGTACGGGCCCACCGAAACGGTGGTCAGCCCGACGGCAGACCACTTTCCACAGAACAAGCAGAACGAGTCCCCAATGGCGGTAAATCCTTTGGATCCTACCAACGCCATCAGCGGGGCCAACGATGAAAAGCTCGAGCCGGACTGTACCCCAGCCGCTGGCCAAGGCGGGTCGTCCTCCTGCCCCTTCGCGCCCGGTGTCAACACGTCTGGCGTGTACGTCACGCAGGACGGCGGGAGCACCTGGTCGCAGCAGATCCTCGACTGGAGCAGCGCCAACCTGACCTCGGACGGTGATCCGGTGGTCGCCTTCGGCCCCAAGCCGGACGGCAAGGGCGGCTTCAGCTACGACAACGGCGCCCGCGCCTACTTCGGCTCGCTGGCCGGTTCGCCGCGACTTCGGCCCCAACCAGGAGCTGCTGGCGGTCTCGTCATCCGACGACAAGGGCACCTCGTGGAGTGACCCGGTGGTGGCCACCACGCGCCAGAACCCGGTCAACTTCAACGACAAAATCTCGCTGTGGGTGGACAACAACCCCGACAGCCCACACTTCGGCACGGTCTACGTCGCCTGGACGCTGTTCACCGGCAACTTCCCCGGGCCATCCTACGGCCGCGAAGGCAACTCCTACCTTCCTGAGCCGATCATGATCTCGCGTTCGACCGACGGCGGTAAGACCTTCTCCAAGCCGGTCCAGCTCACCCCATCGCACAACAACGGCTCGGTGGGTGGACGGCAGGGATCGGCCATCCGCACTACCCCCAACGGCGACGTCTACGTCTTCTACGACGGCGCCTGGAAAAAGCAGAGCGCCATCCTGGCCGTCAGGTCGACCGACGGCGGGGCGCACTTCGGGCGGCCGTTCCTGGTGAGCCTGAAGAACGACGTGCCGTCGCCCTTCCCCGGCGCCAGCTTCCGCACGGACAGCTTCCCGCTGGTGGACACCGATGCGCAGGGCAACTTGTATGTGACCTGGGCGGACGACACCAACGGCCACAGCGTGGTCAAACTGGCCCGCTCGACCGACGGCGGTCAAAGCTGGGATGCCCAGACTGTGGCCAACGTGTCCGGCCGCAGCGCGTTCTATCCCGCCGTGGCGGTCTCCGGGACGCACGTCTTCATTGGCTTCAATGCCATCGATGACGTGCCGACAGGAACGGCACCCGGCGCAAACGTGGTCAGCTACGATGCCTACTATGTGCTCTCCACCGACGGCGGAGGCGCATTTGGTGCGCCGGTGAAGATCAGCGCGAACCCCTCTGATCCTGATGTGGCCTCGGCCAATGGCCTGACGTCCCAGTTCATCGGTGACTACAACGGCGCCGCCGCTGGCCCTGACGGGAGCTTCTGGTTCTCGTGGACCGACACGCGTGATGGCGCCACCTGCGCCGCGGTGGATGCTTTCCGGGCAGGCGGGCCGAAACCCAACATCTACGATGCCTGCCCGGCCGGGTTTGGCAACTCGGATGTCGTCGTGGCTCACATTTTGTCTACGCCGTAGATCAGTCGAACAGTAAGTATCCTGTGCATGGCCCACCGGGCGCCCCATCGGGCGCCCGGTGTGGATTCCGTCTCAGCCTCGCCATCCTATGATCTTGGCGACATGGGGGCTGACCCGCTATGATGAGGGTCGAAGGGAACACAGTGCGCCAGCCAGGGAGGACGAAGGGCCAGCATGGAACTCTGCCTGATGATCGAGGGTCAAGAGGGCTTACCTGGGAGCGTTGGAAGCGCATCGCGCCGCGCCGCCGAAGACCTGGGATACGCTGGCCTCTTCCGATCCGACCATTTCACCATTCCCCATCATCCCAACGATGACTCGCTCGAACTGTGGGCATCTCTGACCTGGCTGGCCAGCCACACCGAGCGCATCGAGTTCGGCCCGCTGGTGGCGCCGGTCTCCTTCCGCCATCCGGTCTTCATCGCCCGCACGGGCAAGGACATCGATACGCTTTCCGGCGGCCGACTGACGCTTGGGGTCGGCGGAGGCTGGCAGGATCTCGAGCATGAGATGTTCGGCTTCCCCCTGTCTGCAAGGGCAAGGGCCGCTTTGATCGCTTCCAGGAGGGGGCGGAAGTCGTCTACCGCCTGCTGCGAGAGCCCGGGCCGGTGACATACGATGGCGAGTACTATCAGCTGCGCGAGGCGCAGCTGCTTCCGCCGCCGATGGCGCCGGGGCGCCCGCCGCTCCTCATCGGCGGCCACGGCCGACGGCGCACGCTGCCTCTGGCGGCGCGCTTGGCGGATGAGTGGAACTGCGCTTTCCAGTCGCCTGAAGCCTACCGGGACCTCAACCGCTACCCTCGACGGCCTGATCGAAGCCGAGAGGCGGGACCCCGCCAGTGTGCGCCGGTCGGTGATGACCAACATCCTCTACGGACGGGATCAGGCCGACTTAGAAAGCAAAGTCCGGGCCCGGGGATCCAGCCTGGATGAACAACGGACCCGGCCGATCATCGTCGGCGCCGGCGACGAAATCATCCCGCAGCTTCGAGCCTACCAACAGGCCGGGGTCCAGCGCATCATGCTGCAGTGGCTCGAACTCGACGATCTGGACGGGATCGCTTCGCTGGCCGAGACGGCGCTGCCGGTCTTCCATGGGGGCTGACAAACACGCCGGATGGCCCACCGGGTGAGTTTGATTCTCGCCGGCTGGGGCACAAAAGTCCTGTTGCCGGTTTGCTCTCCCGGGTCTATAGTCTAGACCGTCGGCGCCGGGTGTTTGGCCGAGTTTGCACTCGGCGTCTCTGCCGGAGGACTTTCGTCCTCTCAACCTACTCACAATCTAACAGACCTCACCCACCTGGCCGGGATGATCAATTCCGTGCCAGCCACCCTTCTCGCCCGCCTACCTGCTGGCCGTTTGGGGATTGGTGGCATGGGACATGTTGGGTCTGGCCAGCGGCATGAGACCACCCGGCTCGGAACAATCGACTTGGAGAGGGAAGGAATGATGAAGCGCAAGCTGATCGTGGGGCCGATATTGTTGTTGATGCTGCTGGTTCCGATTGTCTCCGCTGCGGGTGCAACCGGCCAGCCGGCTGCCGCGCCAAGCAGCGGACCGGCCGGAGCCGCGCATCCGATAGTCCGCTACGCCACGCACTATGATCTTTCCCCGCGCCTACGGGATATCCGCCCCGTGCCACCGCGGGCGGGGCAGCTGATCGAGATCAACCAGCAAGAGGACGAACTGCCGAATCGCGTTGGCGGAATGCCGGGCGATGCTGCGCTCCAAGACGGCCCGGTGTCGTCCACCACCGCAACGTTGGGCGTGGGCTTCGAGGGCATCGGCAACCTTGACGGCGTCTTGCCGCCCGATACGAACGGCGACGTCGGTCCGCACGATTATGTGCAGACGGTCAATCTCCACTATGACGTATGGGACAAGAACGGGAACCCCGAGCTGCCGCAACCTTTGACCATCAACACGCTTTGGTCTGGCTTCAACGGCAGCGTGTGTGAGACCAGCAATGACGGCGATCCTATCGTTCAATACGACCATCTGGCTAATCGCTGGATGATCAGCCAGTTCGCCCTGCCCAACTACCCCTTCGGCGACTTCTACCAGTGCATTGCCGTCTCGCAGACGTCGGATCCGACGGGCGCCTTCTACCGCTACGAATTCGACATCAGCAGCAACAAGCTCAACGACTATCCCAAGTTCGGCGTTTGGCCGGATGCCTACTACATGAGCATCAACCAGTTCAAGATGCCTGCCGGCCGCTGGGGCGGCGCGGGGGCGGTTGCCTTTGATCGAAACGCCATGCTTAGCGGGGCGCCGGCGCGGATGGTGTACTTTGACCTCAACAGCGTCGATTTGAACCTGGGCGGCATGCTGCCTTCGGACTTAGACGGCCCGGCGCCGCCTGCCGGCGCGCCCAACCTCTTCGCTCAGATGGATGACGACTCGTACGGCTACTCCCCGGACCAGCTCCAGTTGTGGGCTTTCCACGTCGATTGGGCCAATCCCGGTTCGTCAACCTTCACGCATCAGACCTCTCTGCAAACGGATGCCTTTGATTCAAACATGTGCGGCTACGCCCGCAACTGCATCCCGCAGCCGGGTGGGACAAACGTCGATGCGATTTCCGATCGCTTGATGTACCGGTTGCAGTACCGCAACTTCGGGGATCATCAGTCGCTGGTCGTCAACCACACTGTGGATACCAATGGCAGCGATCACGCCGGCGTGCGCTGGTACGAGTTGAGAAATGAAGGGAGCGGCTGGAAAATCAACCAGCAGGGGACGTTTGCGCCCGACTCGGAGAACCGCTGGATGGGCAGCGCCGCCATGAACGGCGCCGGCGACATCGCCCTGGGGTACTCGGTGTCGAGCGCTTCGACCTACCCTTCGATTCGCTTCACCGGGCGTTTGGCGGGCGATCCCAAGGGGCAGATGACACAAGGTGAAGGCACGATTGTCAACGGCAGCGGCTCTCAGACGCACTCGTCCGGCCGCTGGGGCGACTACAGCAGCCTATCCGTCGATCCGGTGGATGACTGCACCTTCTGGTACACGCAGGAGTACTACGCGACCACCGGCTCGGCGCCGTGGCAAACGTATGTCGGGTCCTTCAAGCTGGCAGACTGCGTTGCCGCCCCGACACCGACCCCGACCGAGGTGGGCCCGTCGCCGACGCCAACCGATACCCCGTTGCCCCCTACGCCGACCGACACCGGCGTGCCGCCAACGCCCACCTACACCCCCGTGCCGCCGACACCAACAGCCACCCTCGCTCCTGGTGTGCACATTGGCGATTTGGACGGCTCGAGTGTGAACAACGGCCGAACTTGGCAGCCGGTGGTGACGGTCTTGGTGCATGCCGACCACGAACAGGCTGTGTCTGGGGCGACAGTGTATGGCTCGTGGGCGAATGGGGAGACAGGATCCGGCGCCTGCACCACGAACTCCTCGGGGACATGCCTGATCACCGGCGCCGACCTTCGGAAAAACATCAGCTCGGTAACCTTCACCGTCACCGATGTGGTTGCTGCCGGCCTGGCCTACAATCCGGCCGATAACCATGATCCAGACGGTGACAGCAACGGGACAACGATCACCTTCTCCAAGTAGGCCGGCGGCAGTCTTAGCAGGAAGTAAGTCATAGGGTGCGGCTCATGAGCCGCACCCTATTCAATATCCTGGGACCCATCAGCCAGCAAGTTGCGAAATCCATCACAATAAGAATGGAAAGCGGCGACTCACACCGTGAGCCGGCTGGCTACGGATCCATGTACGGCTCCACTTCAACCCCCAGCCCCTGCGCCAGCCGGTTGACGTAGGCGAAGTAGCTCACCGTCAGGTTGGCGTCGAGGATGTCGACGTCCGTCAGGCCGGCCTCGCGCAGCGGATCCAGGTCGGAGGCCGCCATGTCCCATGGGGTCCGGGTGAGCTTGGCCGCGTAATCCAGCAAGGCTCGCTCCCGGGGCGTCAACTCCAGCGACGTGTGGTCCACTTTCAATCCCTCGATCAGGGCTTCAGCATCGGGCCTTCTGCGAATCAGGCGGCTCAGACCGAGCGCGTGGTGGGTCATTCAATAGTGGCAGCGGTTGATGGACGACACCACCACCGCCATCATCTCGCGTTCGGCCAGGCTGAGTCCCGAAGGCCCATGCATGGTCGTGTCGTAGAGTTCGGCGTGTTCGCCCAAGGTCCTTGGGTGCAGCGAGTGCACCCGCAGGATGTTGTCCACCTTATTGTGGCGCCGATCCTGCCAGCGCTCGTAGAGCGCTGCCAGCTCGCCTTCGGCTTGGTCTTCCGAGATGATGTCGATCCAGGCAGGTCGCTTCATGCCGAACTCCTATGCTCGAGCGGCGGGCCTCATTTTGGGGAAAGTGGACCCCAAAACGTTCCTATCCTAGCCTATCTGAAAGGATTTGAGAGTCATCTGCCGTCTTTTGACAGGCGTTGAAGGCCATAGTGGGGGAGCGGGCGGCAGCATTCTGTAGGCAGCCGCCCACTGATTCCCACCCGACTCTCCAGGAGCGCAGCGTATGCCCAAACCATCTGCCGAGCCTGAACATCCCGATGAGAAAGCCCAGCCGAAGGGCTCCGGTTTCCACCAACCTGTGGCCCTGGCTGCGGCCGGCTTGGTCTTGGGCGTGGCCTTCGAGGTCCTCTTCTTCAAACGCCCGCTGGGGGTCTCTTTCGCCGTCTGGGTTGGTCTTTGCCTCGTCGCCCTCTTCTTTCTTGGTCGGAGAGAGGGCGTGTCTCCTGCGCCGGTGGCATGGGCTTTGGCGGGCGTCGTGCTCCTGCTCTCCATCTTGCCCGTCTTCCGGGCGGAACCGCTGACGGTCTTCCTTGACGTGGTCCTTGCTTTGGCCGGTCTGGCGCTCCTGGTGCGCGTCTACCAGCAGGGGGATCTGCTTTCGTTCGGCTTCTTCGACTTTGGCTTGGGCCTGGTGCTTCCACCGGTTGAGGCGTGGTTCCGGCCGTGGTCGGTGCTATCGGAAACTCAGGCGCAGGTGTTTCAAGGACGGCAGACGCAGTCGGCCCTTGCCGGAGTGGGTCGTGGCCTGCTGCTCGCGTTCCCAATCGTGGTCGCCTTCCTGGTGCTGCTGAGCTCGGCCGACCTGATTTTTGGCGACTACGTCAGGCAGACGCTGGCCTGGCTCGACCTGGCTCGTTTCTTCGACTATCTCGGCCGGCTGGCGGTCATTTGCTGATTGGATTGTTCAGTCTGGGGGCTCTGGTGGTCGCCCTGCGTCGATCCGATGGCTACAGGTTGATCGGAGAGGACAAGCCGCTCCTGCCGCCCTTTCTGGGTTTCACCGAAGCGGCTGTGGTCCTCGGCGCAGTAGATTTGCTGTTTGGCCTGTTCGTGGTCGTGCAGCTGCGCTATTTCTTTGGCGGTGAGGCCAACATCACGGCCGCCGGGTACACTTACGCTGAATACGCTCGCAGGGGGTTCGCCGAGTTGGTCTTCCTGGCGCTGCTCACGTTGGGGATGATTTTCGCCCTCGGCGCCTGGACCCGGCGCGAGCGGCGCAGTCACGTGCAGAGTTTCAACGGTCTGAGCGGGCTGCTCGTTCTGCTGACGGGGGTGATCCTGACATCAGCCTTCATGCGCTTGCTGTTGTATGAAGAAGCCTACGGTTTCAGCCGGCTACGAACGTACACGCATGTGGCCATCCTATGGATGGGTGTGCTCTTCCTGGCTTTCCTCGGCCTGCTGCTGGCGGGTCGGCTGCGCGCGTTCGCCGTGGCCTGTGCTGTCGGGGCCATCGGATTCTGCCTGACCCTGAACCTGCTCAATGTGGACGCGTTCATCGTGCGTCAGAATTTCGCCAACCCGTCCCGGGCCGGGGAATTGGATGCCGGCTACCTGGCCACCCTCTCGGCTGACGCCGTACCTGCCTTGGTTTCCAGGTTGGACCAGCTCCCGCCGGATGCCCGCGACGATCTCCTTCCGGGGATGGCGTGCGGCTTGCAGGCTCTGCGCGATCGACAGCAGCGAGTCGGCTGGCCGTCCTACCGCTGGGTCCAAGCGGAAGCCTTGACGCGGCTTGAGTCAGTCTCCGGTGATCTGGCCAGCTATCCGCTGGAAGAAATCGAAGGCACGACTGCCTTTACGGTAACCGTGGGGGAGGAATCTGAGTACTGCGGCCGATTTGGATTGCAGTGAGAGACGATCCTGCTTAGGGGACCCACGGCAAAGGGGCTGGCCACCCCTGTTTGAGGAGCCACGCCGGATCGGCGAAGAGTGAATTGATGGGATCCTGCGGAGGGAGGGGCTGGATCTGGCCATCGCCGGTCGGCGTGGGGGGTGCCGCCGCCACCAGGCTGATCGCGCTTTCCGGCACCCAGCCCAGCTCGCCGTCGTATGACACCTGCCACCAGTTGTCGCCGGTCGCCCGCACGCCGTCAAGGCCGTTGAGATGATGGACGACAGTGACTTCCGCGCCTTTCGGAAGATCGGACCGGCCGCGGTAGTTGTCCCCGGGGCCGAGCCGGAAATCGAGCAGCTGGTCGGTTTGAACAACGTCCCCGGCGTGATAGGCGGCAGAGAATTCGGGCGTCTTGACCTCGACCATCATCACGCCATTGGCGACGGCGCGTTCGTGACCGTCCGACGGGCGGTTGACGACTTTCCCGTCCAGCCACAGGGCGGTTGATCCGCCGCCGTCCTGGTTGATCCCCCATTTGGCATCCAACCGGTCGTGGCAGAAGTGGGCCAGCTCGTTGATGGTCATGCCCTCGGAAACGCCTGGGTTGCGCCCGTCGACAACCACGAAATCGACGTAGTCATCGTTGAAGCAGATCGCTGTGCGGGGCGAACGCGTCATAGCGCCGGAGGCGCTGAAGGTCTGAATCTCGCCGTCGAGCAGAAACGGGAAGCTGCCGGAGAGGCTGGCGTAGGTTTCATTCCAGTTGTCCCCATCGGGGGTTCGGCAGTCACTCTTGAAATGCTGGATGTACGTCGAAAGCCCGACGCGGCTTCCGATCTCGACGTTGTCTGCCAGCGTCTTGGCTGCATTCCCCTCGGCTGAGAGGACGACCGAGTCGAATGGGATGGGTGTGTCCCCTTCGTCGTAGTGGATAGCTCGTACCGTGCCTCGGACCATCTTCGGATACGCGAGGATCGTGAAGGGCTGGTCGAGCTCAACCACAACCTCCACGCCGCGGCTGGCGGTATGCGTATAGGTGTCATAAAGGGGCGTGTACACGGCCAGGCCGTCCCGGCGCTTCTCATCGATCTCGGCAATCTGCTGTTGAACGCCGGTGTTGAGGTAGGTGACCAGCTGCTTGTCCTCGGGGTGGCTGACACATCCCCCGATAAAGGCACTCCGGTCTAGGCGCCAGCCGAAGCCGCTGCCTCCACCGAGGTCGTTGTAGCGTTTGATGTACCAGCCGGATTGAACCATCCCACTCTCAGGCCGGCCGCTCTCCGTGTCGTGAAACGATCCGTTGATGACGGCCACAACCCCATTGCGCCCACCCCAGGTGGGCTCCCAGGATCCAAGTGCTCCGTCATAACGACTTGCCATCTGGCTGACGGTCTCTTTTCCATCTATCAAGCGGCTGTTGGCCAGGCTGGTGTCGAGGGTGACATTAGGATTGTCCCGGTCCATGCGTACGACGTAGGCGCGATTCGGCCCGACCAGATTGAACATCTGGTAGCTGATACCGTCGGCCACGTCCCGCCAGTCACGTGCGGGCCCAGGCTGCGCCTGTGCGGCGAGCAGCATCAGCGTGGCCAGGATCCAAATCGACTGTCTAGCTCGGTTCACGCATCGCTCCCGTGCGTCGTACGGGCCGGAAGAGGTCATCGAAGGATACCACCGAGAGCGCTTGAAAAGCCCCCTCGAGATATGCGATCTTAAGGGCATTTGTGAAGAAATGCACAAGTGGATGCTGCCGACCGATTGGCCCAGGTCCTTTCGTGCGCCGGGGCACAAGGAGACCCCTTCGGCTGGGGCGGTAGGCCGAGGCCCTCGCTGAGCAGCCTGAATCGCCGCCTCCGATCAGGGCGACCGAGAAGAAAGGGGGGTGTCGATGGGAGCCGGCGGGTTGGAGGATGGGACATGTCATACCAGCAATTGCCTGGCTTGCGTCTCCACCTTGGCCGGTCCGAGCGGTGATTGCCCGCTATCCCAGGTTATCCATCTCGGCTCCGCGGCGAAGTCGAAGGGCATGCTGGGATCAGTTCTTGGTCGCTTCTTTCAAAGCCGTTTTGACTTCGGCCGGCGAAAGCCCGCCGCTTGCCAGTTGCTCCGGGGGCAACTCGAGCATGCGTCGGCAGAACGCCTCCAGATAAGGCCGTACCTCTTGGGGTCGTTCGGAGTACCGCAGGTAGGACTTGATAGCATCCAGGGCGTGGAGATAGTACCCTGTGTCCTCGAAAAAGAAGAACAAGTCGGCTTGTGTTTCGGCCGGCATCCCGTCCTCCTGAATGTCGCTCTGCAGGTCAAGGATGGCTTCAAGGGCGGCTTGTGGGTCGAGGCTGGGCGCCCGACGAGCCGATTCTAGATGGAGTGCCAGGCTCTTCAGGCGCCGTTGGTGCGCATCGAAATCCTGCCCCCTGGCCTGGCTGATACGCGATTCTGAGCGAAGCAGTTCGGCCAGGATGAAGATCCGCTGCGGGTCATCATCATCGCCGCGACTGATGAGCTGGATGAGTTCCTCAACCGGTGTATAGAAGACAACCGTCGAGCTCAGACCAAAAAGGTCGCCGTAGGTTTGCTCCAGCAATTGGGCGGCTTCGGTGAGTTGCCCGGACTGGGTGAGTCCGAGGATCTGAAGCACGGCCTGGGTGAATTGACGGATCAACCGCTTGATGAAGTCTTGTTGGTACAAGGGGGCTCCAAGCCACTGGACGAGTTCTGGGGAATTCTAATGCCTGCCGCCCCTCGTCACGCCAGAGGCGCCTTGAGCCTTAGATAGACAGTGGTACCCCGCCCGACGTGGCTCTCCAGAGCGATGCTGCCTCCCTGGGCCTCAATAAGCGCTTTGGCAATCGACAGCCCCAGGCCGCTCCCTTCGGAACTGTGGGCGGGATCGCCGCGGTAGAAGCGCTCGAACACATGCGGCAGGTCTTGGGCCGGGATCCCGGCGCCGGTATCTGCCACCCGAATCTCAAGTTCCTGTCCCTTACGCTCAGCTTCCACTCGAATTGTGCCTCCGGCCGGCGTGTGACGGATAGCATTGTCCAACAGGACCAGAAGCACCTGGCGCAGGCGTGTCGGGTCTGCCCAAACGCTGCCCTCGGCGGCGGGGATTTCAAGTCGGATACTTCGCGTTTCGGCCAGCCTGGCCACCGTTTCGCGGATCTGTGGGAAGAGAGTCTCGAGACGGACCCGCTGCTGGGTGATGGGCAAATCAGCCGAATCCAATCGCGACAGGAGAAGCTGGTCTTCGATCAGGCGGCTCATGTGGTCGCTCTCGCTCAGAACCTGTTCCAGCATTTTGCGTTGGGGATCTTCCGCATCCAGCCCACGCCTGGCGACGTCGGCTGTCGCCCGGATCAACGTGAGTGGCGTGCGCAGTTCGTGGCTGGCGTTGGCCACGAAAGCCTGCTGGCGCTCCCAGGCACGCTGAGCGGGGAGCAGAGATTGTCCCGCCAGCCACCAGCTGGCCGTGGCCAGGAAAGCCAGGCTGATGCCGCCCAGCAAAAGCAAGCCCAGCACCAGGCCACCCCGGATCGTATCCTGATCGGACAGCGAACGGCCAACCTGAATCACTGCCGGCTGGGTTACGTCGGGCACGCTGTAGGTCAGGAGCCGCACCCGGTTTCCGTTGGGTGAAGTGACCGTACGCAGGTCGGACCCCTGATGGAGGGCCGAGGTCACCGCTGCCTGATCGGGAGTCAAGGGGGCGGGGGCAATGTTGAATCCGGGCAGCAGCTGGCCATCACGGTTGAGTGCCATCACGAAGACGGCTGCCAGTTCGGCATTCAGGCCTTCTTCGGCATGCCCTTCTGCTTCTTCGTGGCCCGGAGCTTCGCGCTCGGACCCCTCTTCATTGGAGTTGTGGGTGGAGACAGCCTTTGGAATGAAGCGCATCACAGGATTGAGGGCCGCACCTGGTTGGGATTCGGACCAGGCGCGATCGGCGTCCGCCAGTTCGACGGGCAACGGTACATCCAGCGAAGTGAACTGTTGGGCCATGACGTGCTGCAGTGCAAGGTCGGTGGTGCTCTGGAAGAAGTAGCCGATCAAGGCATACGTTCCGGCGCCCACCAACGTGATAAGCATGATCCCGGCGATCACGTACAAGGCCGTGAGCCGAACACGCAGGGGTTTAAACACTGTCCGCATCCAGCCGGTAACCCACGCCCCGCACGGTCTGAATGGGATCGGGGCGGCCGGGCTGATTCAACTTCCGGCGCAGATAGGAAACATAGACATCCACCAGCGATGGCTGCACATCGCGCTCATACGACCAAACGTAGTCCAGGATTTGTTCTCGGGAGAGCGCTTGGCCCGGATGGCGTACCAGGAACTCTAGCAGCCCCCACTCAGTTTTGGTCAGATCGAGCGCAGCCTCTCCGCGGCGTGCGGTGTGAGCTCGGACATCCAGGACAAGGTCTCCGAGTCGCAGTTCGTAGGTATCCGAACCGGCCGGTACGTGCCGCCGGCCCAGGGCGCGTATGCGCGCCAACAGTTCGTCCATGGCGAACGGCTTGACAAGGTAGTCGTCGGCCCCGCTGTCGAGTCCGGCCACACGGTCCTCAATCTGGCCACGGGCCGTCAGGAGCAGCAGCGCCGTGGGCAGGCCGGCAGCCCGGATGGCGCGGCAAATGGCAGGACCGTCTCTTCCGGGCAGCATCCAATCAATCACAGCCACATCATACTGCCCATGCAGCGCCAGATCGAGGCCCAACTCTCCATCGTGGACCCGGTCTACCGCCAAACCTTCTTCGGTTAACACGCGGGCTACCAGAGCAGTGAGACGAATGTCGTCTTCAATAAGCAGGATCTTCATGGGACCTCCGTCCCCCAGATTATGCGCCATTTCTTGGAAAACGATTGGAAAAGGTGCTGGTTGTTCCAAGCTCCTTTCAATCCCAGTGCCGTAGAGTTGGGTGTCGAAAGGAGAATGCGAATGAACCCCAAATGGACATTGCTCTTCGCTGGCGGTCTGACTGCCTTTGTGTTGGTTGTGGTCGGTGCGGTCGCCGGACGGGCTGCCGCCCAAGGTGCGAATCCTATCCAGGAGCCGACGGCGATTGACCCTTCCATCCAGGCTCAGCTTGACCAGCGGGATGCCGCATATCAAAAGACAATTGATCAGGCCAACCAGCAGCTGGAGCAGGCCTACCAGGAGATCGCCACACTGCAGGCACAAGTGGCCCCGACAGCCACAGAAACCTCCGGCTCTATCGAGGATTCCTATCCGATATCAGCGGAGTTAGCGGTTGGCCTGGCGCTCAACTTGTCTCCCGGCGCCAAGCTGAAGAAATGGCCGGAATTGGTCGATTTCCAGGGGACGGTGGCCTGGGAAGTCATACTCGACAAGGGGACGATGTATCTTGACGCGACCAATGCGATCCTTCTCTACAACGGCACTTCGTCTTTCAACACCAGCAGCGGCGGCGGGGGAGGTGGCGGCGGTGGCGAGCACGAGGGTGGCGAGCACGAACACAATGATGATTGACGGGAAATGCATTTTGGGCAGGTCTGAGATGAAAAGTGTGGGAGAGGTGTGAAGATGGCTGGACCTAAAAGACGCAGCGCAGGCGCGGCCTCCTTGACGGCAACCAAAGCCTTTATCGCCGTGGGTGCCCTGGCATCGACGTTGGTGGGTTGGAGCAAGCTGACCATGGACAACCCTGTAACCCCGCAGACAGCGCCTCCGTCGGCCGACGTCAGTCTGGATTTGGCGCCCTTGCCGACCTTGATCCCTGCTCCGGACTTCTCTACTTTCGTGATACCGACGGCAGACCCGTCCCAGGCGCCGGCGCCACCGACGCTGCGGCATGTCTCCGCGCCTCCACCCGGCAGCGGCGGCGGTGGGGGTGGTGGCGGCGGTTCTCACTCGGTCGCCTCTACACATTCTTCTCGCTAAGGCTCCCATGGAACAAGTCGACTTTCGGGCGATGGGTTCGGATATGCGAGGCGTGCTGGATGCGCCGTGGAAACCAGCGTGCGAAGCGTTGATCCAGCTGCCGACCTGGTTTGAAACATGGGAGCAGTGCATGAGTCGCTTCCGCGCCGACAGTGAGCTCAACCAGCTCAACGCCCAGGCGGGAATGCCGGTGCCAGTGAGCCAGGACCTCATGGATGTGATCATGGCCAGCCTGGAAGCTGCCAAAGCCACGGAGGGCCTGGTGGACCCGACCCTGAAAGATGCCATGCTGGCCATTGGCTACGATCGGTCATTCGAGAAGCTAAGCTCGGGGTCAAGCGACATAAGCTCAGGCCCTGAACATGCGATAACCAACAATGGTGCCGGCTGGTGGGATATTCGCTGCGACCCGGAGCTCGGCCTTGTCCACCTCCCAGCGGGTGTGCATCTGGACCTGGGGGGGATAGGCAAAGGCTGGGCGGCCGATCGGGCCGTCGAGCGGCTCAGAGTTCAGGGGCCGGCCCTCGTCGACGCAGGCGGCGATATTGCTGTCAATGAGCCCCCGCACCGTTCTCAGGGATGGCCGATCGCCGTCACCGATCCCAGGAATCCCGATGGAGAGCCCCTGGCAATTCTCAAGATCGTGCAGGGGGGTGTGGCGACGTCAGGCCGTGACTTTCGCCGCTGGACTCGCGATGGGGTTCCCCAACACCATATACTCGATCCGCAAACACGGCAGCCGGCGGAAACCGATGTGCTGGCGGCGACGGTGATCGCGCCCTCGGCCTTGGAGGCGGAGGCGGCAGCCAAGGCGGTGCTGATCCAGGGCGGTCGGCGAGGTATGGCGTGGCTGGAAAGCCGGCCGCAGCTGGCTGGCCTGCTTGTGGCGGAGGATGGGAGCATGTCGGTCAGCCTGAACCTCGACTCTCATCTGTGGAGCTGACATATGCCGCGCCCTGATGTGGTTCGCAACGAGATGGATGAGTACGGTGACGTGCTGCCCATAAGCACCATGGTGACCCTGTTTCTTTCGGTCGCATTGGGGGCATTTGTAGCTGTCACCGTCTTGCCGACGTGGGCGCCTGGGCTCAGCCAGTCTTTGTTTGGCGAGGCTCCCAAAGCTTACTGGTACCTGTCACGGACCAGCGCATTTGTCGCCTTTGGGTTGCTGTGGGCGTCAACGGCGCTCGGGGCCATCATCACCAATCGCATGGCGCGTCTCTGGCCTGGCGGGCCCACAGCCTTTGATCTGCATCAGTTCACCAGTCTGCTGGGGTTGGCCGTGGCCCTCTTCCACGCCCTGATCCTGACGGGGGATCGCTACATCGACTACAGCCTGGCCCAGGTCTTGATGCCCTTCGCCAGTGTCAACTACAAGCCGGTTTGGGTTGGCCTCGGTCAGATTGCCTTCTATGCTTTGATTATCGTCAGCGCCAGCTTCTACCTGCGCAAATCACTTGGCGCCCGCCTTTGGCGGCTTATCCACGTGCTCAGCTTTGTCGGGTTCGTGGGGGCGCTGGCCCACGGGGTGTGGAGCGGAACGGACAGCGGCGCCGCATGGGCGCAAGCGCTGTATTGGTTTGCCGGCGGCAGCGTGCTGTTTCTGACTGTCTACCGGACGCTGACCGGGCTACTGCCGGAAAAGCGAGCCCAGCCGCGGCCGGCTGCCCAAGCCCGCCCGAGACCTCAGACACAGCCAAAGGCCGGAGCTTCTGCTCCGGCCCCGGTGGATGCACCGGCTGAACAGCCTTCGCCGAACCTCAACTGACGGACGGATCCGACTGCATCATCCCAAAGTGATTGCCTTCGGTGTCCTTTGCGTAGGCGACCCAACCCACACCCGGCACCGGGCTCTTGCCCGACTCGATCGAGCCACCGTTGGCCTCGATCTTCATTAAGGCGTCATCGATGTCCTGAACGTCTAGGACGTTGACTGTGGCTGGCAGGCCGTCCTCACGGACTTCGAAGGCGCCATCAATCCCCGGCGTCCCTTGCTCGCCGGTGGTGATCAGCCAGTACTCGACCGGCCCTTCCCATTTCTCAGTCTTCCAGCCGAATGTCTTGGCGTAGAAATCCGCCGCTCGCTGTGGGTCTTGAACCCCTAACTCGAAATGAACTGGTCTTCCCATGATGCTCTCCTTCCCAAGGTCTGTCGCGGTCGAAAATCGGAATCCTTTCGCTCAGCCGCCGCTATCGGCGGATCGAAAGGGCTGCTCGAGGGTTTCTGCCGGCACCAGCCACGGATACATCTCGATTGCCAGCTGACCTGAACGCAGATGGGCGTCGTCGGCCAGCAGCGCAAGGACATCTTCTTCTTGGTGCAGATCAAACACAAGCACCCCGCGTTCGGGGTCGCCGTCAGGAATCGGCCCAGACATCAGTAGCTCACCCGATTGGTGTAGGCGCCGGAGTAGGGCCAGGTGGTCGGCCTGGTTTCGCTTGCCCTCTGGAGTGGAACTTGGGGCCCAGTTTGGCCCCTTCACCATGAAGGCCAGGATCAATCGGCGCATCTGCATTGGGTAGCCGTCGTCTGGTCCTGGATGGATCGGGCCTGGCGGGTTCATGCCGATGGGCCTCCTTTCTCGGAGCGTCCGGAGGCCTTGTTGGTCGCAAGCTCTTCCAATCGGCGGCGGAAGAACCGGGCTTCGATCTCGTTCTCGGTCAGCTCGAGCGCGCGCCGGTAGGCGGAAATCGCATCATCCGTCTGGCCTGCCCGCCTGAGCAAATCGGCTCGGGCGGCGTATAGGGGAGCGTACCCTGCCAGATTGGGGTCGTCTGCAAGGGTTTCCAGGGTCTTCAACCCATCTGCGGGACCATGCGCCATACCGATGGCAACCGCCCGATTCAGTTTGACGACAGGTGAAGGAGACATGGCGTCCAGGGCCGTGTACAGGGCTACGATCTCGGGCCAGTCCGTGTCGCGGTAGCTGTTGGCTCGGACATGGACCGCGCTTATCGCCGCCTGAACCTGGTAGGGTCCAATCTGGTTCATCGCAAGAGCGCGATCGAGGTCCTCAAGTCCACGGCGCTGCTCTTGGATATCCCAGCGCGTGCGGTCCTGGTTTTCGAGAAGGACCAGCTCGCCATCCATGTCGAGTCGTGCCGGCCGCCGGGAATCATGCAGTCGCATCAAGGCCAGCAGCCCAATCGCTTCTGGTAGATGGGCTTCCAAGCCTTCGGCATCAAGCAGGTCCACCAGCACCTCCCCCAAGCGAATGGCCTCTCGGCTCAGGTCGGCCCGTACGAGGCTTTCGCCTGATCCTGCGCTGTAGCCCTCGTTGAAGATCAGATAGACCACCGCCATGACGGCGTCCAGTCGATCGGGAAGCTGATGCGGATCGGGCACGCGGAATGGAATGCCAGCTCGACTGATCTTGCGCTTGGCCCGCACCACCCGCTGCGCGAGGGTGGCGGTCGGAACCAGAAAAGCGCGGGCGATTTCTTCTGTTGTCAGTCCGCCCAGGGTTCTCAGCGTCAAAGCCACTTGAGAGTCAATGCCAAGTGCCGGATGGCAGCAGGTGAAGATGAGTTTGAGCCGCTCATCGGGAATGGAATCTGGCAGGGGCGGATCCCGGTTGATGGGACTTTGGCTGGGGTTGAGCGCCACCTGCGTGAGTTTTCCCCGCAGCGTCCCGGCTCGCCGCAGGCGGTCGATGGCTCGATTGCGGGCGGTGGTCATCAGCCATCCGGCTGGATTGACGGGCAAACCGCGGCGGGACCAGGCATCCAATGCTGCCGCGTAGGCATCCTGAAGGCAATCCTCCGCCAGCTCGAAATCGCCGAAGCGAGAGATCAATGCCGCCAGCAGACGCCCGCCATCCTGGCGTGCCACGTCCTCCAAAGCGGTCTGGATGGTGTCCATCTCAGGCGATTGTACTCTGTGGTCCGAGCAGGGCGGCCGGGGCTGCCTGGCCGCCGAAGGGTCCGCCGGCCAAGGGATGGCGGTCACCGTTGGAGCCATGTCAGCCCGCCTGCTCCTGAGGGCCGAAGGGATCGGTGAAGACGGGCCGGACTTCGATGACGCCCGAAACCGCTGTCGGAATCTGGGCGGCCACCTCAATCGCCTGGTCCAGATCAGCGCATTCCATCAGGTAGAAACCGCCCAGCTGTTCCTTGGTCTCGGCGTAAGGACCGTCGGTGACCAGGGTTTTCCCATCTCGAACCCTGACGCTGGTGGCGGTGTCACTGTGCCGCAGGCGCTGCCCGCCCTGAACGTGACCGGCGGCGTCCATCTTGTCTTGGAAGGCCTCGAACAAGGCCACCGAATTCTTGCATGTCTGCCTCAGTGGCTGCCTTGGCGGCGGTTTCATCCTGGTAGATCAACATGGCGTAGAGCATGGTTTCTCCCTTCTGGATCTTCTCTGATTCAAGCATGGGGGTGGACTGCGGGCGCGCCGAGCAAATCGACGAGCGCCGCGAGCACCTGGCCCCAGGCGCGTTCGAAATAGGCCCTGGGTTCGGCCCACTCCGGTCCGGGCCGCCAGCCGGAATGGACAAGGTTGACATCGCATGCCGGGGCGGGGTGGTTCGTCAGCCGGTGGAAACTGATCACAACATGCGTCAACGGAAGGGCGTGGTTCATGATCGCGTCGAATTTTGTCGGCCCCCTCCAATCGAATGCGAGCAGTTGATCTGCTTCCAGCGCCGTGATGCGGCATCCGACGGTACTGTCTTGGGGTTTGTTCTCAGGATCCCAGGCCAGCTCATATTTGCCGCCGAGGCGGGCTTCGACCTCTGCTTCGTTTGTGAAGAACTTCACAAGCAAGTCGTTTCGAGTGAAGTGTTCGAAGGCTGAATGCGGACTGCAGGCGAGACGGACGTGGTGGTGGATGACGGGTTCCATCGGTTCCCTCCCAGTCGAGAATGAGTTACAGGGGGTTAACGAACGGGAGATGAAGAAATCGACAAGTCCGACCGGAAGGGTCAGCGAAAGATTTCGGCGCGCTGTTCTTCGGTCAAGAAGTAAATCCAAGCTACCGGCCGCTCTTGGCCATCGGAGAAGGTCTGAATCGGCGTGAGGTTGGCCCGCCATTCGGCCGCCGTCCAGCCCCACAATTGATCCATCCCGCTTTGTGGGTGATCGACGACCACGAAGTAGAGACCCTTGGCCTTGGGCAACCTCTCAGGTGGGCGGCTCCACCGGAAGTCGTAGCGTATGCTGCTCGGCAGATAGAAGGAAGCGATCACTGGTTTCTCGTTGGTGACCACCACCTTGTTCTCACCTGAGAGGGGCGCGAACCAATTCTCCACGGCGCGCCACGCCCTGTTGTAGGGGAAGCCAAAGATGTTCATAGGGTGGCCGCCGGGCAGAGTCGTGCCGAGCACTGTCTTCGGCCACCAGGGGTACTCGGGGGTATGGTCAACAAATAGCATGTAGCTGGCATACACGTTCAGGAGCAGCACGGTAAGGACGATCGTGCGAGCAGTTCTGAATCCCCACGGACCAAACCGGCCTTGGATCCACCGTACCGCCCTGGTCAGTCCGATGCCGGCGATCAGGAGCAGAGGAAGGAAGTAGGTATAGGCATGGGTTCCCGAATCGCTGAAAAGAACCTCCATGAACAGCAATGGGGGGATCAGCCACACCGCGAGCACCTGCCAGCCAAGGTTCCGGCGGATTCCAGTCAGGCCCAGGCCGGCAGCGGCCAGGGTGAACCAGACAAAGGGGGCTGGATTGTAGTAGCTTGCAACGCGAAGCGTGTCGGTGGCGGGGCCGGACAAGCGGTCTTCCCAGTAGCCGACCTGAAACGATCCCAGGTGAGCGGCATACTCGAGGTAGAAACCGCCGACCAGGACCACAGCCAGCGCCGATGCCCCGGCGAGGTGCCATGCCAGCCGCCGGGAATCAGGGCGATGGCGCGCACGGAGCCACCAATGGACCGTCAGCAGCGCCAGCGGCGGCAATACGAAGCCGGCGTCGAAGTGGACCAACAGGGCGCACGCGGCGGCCACGAAACCCAGGTAGAGGCCGGGAACCCTCCACCGGTCACGTTCCACGGCCAGTGTCATGCCCAGAAGCGCAGCCGAGACCCCCAGGATGACGAATGACTGGTATTGGACGATCCGGCCAAAGGCCACGAAAAGACCGTTGGCAGCCAGCAGAAACCCGGCGTAAACGGCGGTCTGGCGGTTGAAGAGGATCCAGGCCAGCCCAAACAGGCAGGCGATCCCGAGCAAGTTGGCGAATGCAAACGGCAGCCTCAGCAGGAGTTCGCTGGAGAAGGACGGATCAATCAGGCCCACGGCGCAGGTTACGATGAACTCGACCGGCCCTCGACGCTGAGTCAACAAGAACGCGATGAGTTTGACCACCGATGTGAAGTGGCCCGGGTAGCACAAGGCCTTGATTTCATCGCCCTGGAGGTTGGAATAACCGAGGTTGGCGAAGCGCAGGGTGATGGCGGCCGCCAAGAGCAGACCCAGTTCGATCGCTGCCAGTTTGTTCCTGCGCGCGGTGTCCATCCAACGCTCTAGCAAGTTGGCATCCTTCTACCGTTCGAGGGGTCTTGTGGAAACAGCGGGTGCCGCTCCGTTAGGACCTTTTCGGTTCGGTTGTCTACCCGGCATTGAGTGTCCCAAAGGCAACGTCTCATGTTCTGTCGGCAACGGACTACCCTATTACAAGACTGATGTGCGACTTCCGCGCCGCGCTATTTCTCGGCCGCTGATCGATACTGTTCCATGCTGATCAGATATACCGATGCGACGACTTCGCCGCTGTCGTTGGTAAAATCGGCTGCCGGCTCGAATTTCATGTGCCACTGATCAAAGGTTCTTCCCCAAAGCTGGTCGACCCAGCTCTGAGGATGACGTATAAGCAGGAAGTAGATGCGATCGCCCTCTGGGAGCCGCTTCGGGGCGTCGCGCCAGATGTACTTGAAATGGACGGTATCGGGCAGATAGAACCCGGCGATAGAGAGTTTTTCATTGGTGGTCAACACTTGCTCTTGGCCGGGTTGTGCCGCAAACCATGCGCCGATGTCACGCCATTGGCGGTCGTATGGGAAAGCCAAAAGTGGCCGCCAAGATTGCCCCCAGGCATGTTGATCCCTAGGACCGTCTTTGGTTGCCAAGGATACTCGACCGAATGATCGATCAACAAATCGTAGCTGGCGTAGCCGTCGAGGACCAGGAAGATCAGAATTCCTGCTCGTGCTGCTTGGCCAGCTAGGGTTCCCCAATGACGTTTGATCCAGGCCGCCACCCCCGCAAGGCCGAGGCCCGCAACTAGAGTGAGTGGCAGGACATATGCATAGATGTGAGTCCTTGAGTCCCCGAAAAAGAGCTCAAAGAAGGCAAGGGGTGGAATGAGCCAGGACAACATCATCTGCCAGCCCAGATTCCATCTGACCCGGAGCAGCGCCAATGGCCGCTGCCAAGGCTAACCCACACGAACACGCCCGGAGCGTAATATGAGGCGGTTGTGAGCGAGTTAGTTGGCGATCCAGTGATACGATTGGCCCAGTATTGCAGCGAAGATTGGCTTATGCGGTGGGCATACTCGGTGTAGAAAAGCAATAGTGGGAGCGCAGCAACGGCAATTGCCGTCAGGAGATGCCAGTGCCATTCTTCGCGCTCCGGGGTGCTGCCGAGCGTTTGCCACCAGTAGACCGTCAGCACGGCAAGCGGTGGGATGATGAAAACGGCGTCGAAGTGGGCCAGCAAGGCACCGGCTGCCGTGGCATAGCCGAGGTAGAGGCCGGGCAGCCTCCATCGATCTCGCTTGATGGCGAGCACCAAGAATAGAAGCGATGCCGAAACACCCAGAATGACGAATGACTGGTACTGGACGATTCGGCCAAAGGCGACGAACATTCCGTTTGCGGCCACCAGAAACGTGCCGAAGATGGCACTGTTGAAGTCGAACAAGCTTCGATGCATGAAGAACAGGCAAACTATGGAGAGGACATTGGCCAGCTGCGAAGGGCAGTCTGAGTAGGAGTTCGCTGGAGAAGGCAGGATCGACCAGGCCATATGGCGCAGGTGATGAGATACTGGACTGGGCCCTTCTGCTGTCCAAGCAGGTAGCCGAGAAACTTGATAAGGGAGCTGAAGTGGGAAGGGTGGCAAATGGCGCTGATTTCGTCGCCTTGGAAATCGGAGTAGCCAAGGTTGATGAATCGCAGGGTGATGGCGGTGGCCAAGAGCAGCCCCAGTTCGATCGCTGCCAGTTTGTTCCTGCGCGCGGTGTCCATCCAACGCTCTAGCAAGTTGGCATCCTTCTACCGTTCGAGGAGTCACGGGGAAGACTGCAAAGATAGCAGGTGCGGGTCGATTTGGAAAGTCCGGAACAGGCCAGGGAATATATCAGGACGTGACGGTGGACCGTGCAGGCGCCAAACCGCCCCTGGGCCGAGGTTGGCAATAGGGGCGGTGGGTTCGGCTCGCCTTGAGGCGGCGAATTGGCGGCCGAAGGCGGGGGACTTAATGGTCCATATGCTATTGTCCACCCTGGAACGGCCCAGGTCAAGTTAGAGAATTTCTTCACAAGCTCAAAAGGAGGCGTCAAAGACGGCCCCGCCGGGTGGCGGGGCTGGGGGGTCAACGGGAAGTGCGCCGTGAGGGAATCGAACCCACAACCTTGGGCTTAAAAGGCCCCTGCTCTGCCAATTGAGCTAACGGCGCGCGGGGTGGATTGTATCATCCAGCGAGGACGTGCGTCAACGAAGGTGGACGTCGGTGAAGGCCAGTCAGGCGAGTACGGCCTTGATCGCCAGCGAGGTGACGTCGTCGGCCTGAGGGGCAGCCCCCCGAAACTTGCGCAGGACGGCATGCAGCCCCTGACAAACGTCTTCGGCAGACGCTGACGGACCGAAGTCGGCTAACACCTGTTGGGTCCGCTCGATGCCAAACAGGTCGCCGGACTCATCGACACTCTCGGTGACGCCGTCAGTGTACAGCAGCAACAGTCTCCCCGGGGCGATCTCGACGCTGCCCAGATCGATGGCCGGGGATTCAACCAGCCCCAGCGGTTGGCCGGGGCCATGCGGAAGCTCGCTGACCAGACCTTCTGCATCCATCAGCAGGGGCAGGTTGTGGCCGGCGCGGGCGTAGGCGAAGCGACCTGTCTTGGGGTCGAGGATGCCGTACAGTGCGGTCAGGAACATCCCCATGTGGTCGCGCGCCAGCATCTCGTGGTTGATCGCCGTCAGGGTCTCCTCTGGTGATACCCCCCGCCGGGCCTCGGAACGCAGAAGGGCCACGGATTGGGCCATCATCAAAGCCGACGGCACGCCATGGTCGGAGACGTCCCCCACGGCGATCCCCAGCCGGCCGTCTGCCCGGGGGATGAAATCATAGAAATCCCCGCCCACCGCGCTGGCTGGGGCAATGTAACCGGCGAAATTGTACCCCGGCACCTGGGGCACACCCGTCGGGAGCAGGCTGGTCTGGATGCCGCGCGCCACCTCCAGCTCCCGCTCCAGTTTTCCCTTCTCGATGATCTGGGCCTGGGCTGCCTTGAGTTCCTCATAGGCCTGGCTGAGCTGGCGGTTCTTTTCGCGTAGGTCTTCAACGGTCTGATCTTCGGAATGACTCAGCCGCTCGGTCAGCATGCGGATCACCGACTGGGCCATCGCTGGATGGCGCAGCAGGAGATCATCCAGGTCGGCCTTGGTCAGCTCGAGCAGCGTCACTCCGGTTCGGGCCACCACGCTCGCGCTGTGCGACCCATCCGGCTTGAACAGCGCCATCTCGCCGATCAAGTCGCCCTGGCGGCTGATCCCGAGCGACCGCTCGTCGGGCGTGTCCATGGCTTTGACCACCTCGGCCTCACCGCGCAGCAAGACAAAGAAGCCGTCCTTGTGAAATCCTTCACGAATGATGACCTCGCCCGGTGGCACCCGACGGGTCTTGGAACTGCTCACCAAGCCTTGGAGCTCGCCGGGCGGGAGGGTGGCGAAGAGCGGGACGCCGCGCAGCGTCCGGCTGAGCGGGCCGGTTTCAGGCATCGGTGTGGGTCGATTGGCGGGCGGTCACGCAGAACACTTCCACCGGGGACGAAAGACCGCGAATGTCCACCGGGCCGCAATCGGCCAGCGCCACAATGGCGGGCAAACCCTCGCGAGTGGCCTTGTCGATCAGGATCGGCTTGTCGATGGCTTTGGTGTGCTCTTCGAGGCGCGCCGCCAGGTTGACCGTGTCGCCGACACACGTGTAAGTGGCACGGGCCACGGTGCCTGTGAATCCGGCAATCACCTTGCCCGAGGCGATGCCCACGCCGATGTGAAGATGGGTTTGGCTTTGCACCGCCTGTTCTTGGTTCAGCAGCTCGATCATTTCGACCATCTCCAGCGCCGCCTGCACCGCCCGCTGCCGGTGATCGGGATGGGGGATTGGGGCGCCGAAGATCGCCATCAAACCATCGCCTTCCATCTGGTTGACTATGCCACCATGGCTGGTGATGGCGTCGAACATCAGCGTGTAGTAGGTGTTGAGCAGGTCGATGACCTCTTCCGGTGTATGCAACTCAACGATGCTGGTGAAGGATCGGATATCTGAGAACATGACACTCGCCTCGACCAGTTTGCCCCCCAAGCTGAATCCGGAGGTGAGCAGATCTTCGGCCACCTCAGATGTGGCGAAACGGCTGATGAGCTCGCGCTGCTGATCCCTCAGGCGCTTCTTCTCCAGACTGGCGTTAACGCGGGCCTTGAGGAGCACCAGGTTGATGGGCTTGGATAGGTAGTCCTCGGCACCCATCTCGATGCACCTGACCACGCTGTCGACCTCATCCATCGCCGAAGCTACGACGACGGGAATGTGGCGGAGCGCCGGATCGGAGGTCACCGATTTGAGGACCTGGAAGCCGTCCATCTCGGGCATTTCGATGTCCAGAAGCACGAGGTCGAAGGTGTCCTTATGCAGCAGGTCAAGCGCCTGCCGGCCGTTCTCAGCGAAGGTGACATCATGCCCCTGCTCCTGAAGGCCGCGCGCCATCAGCAGCCGGTTGACTTTGTTGTCATCGACGACAAGCAGGTGCCCAGGTTCGGGTCTAGAGCTGGAGGGCATGTTTGTGGGCCTCCAATTCATCCCGTACGCCGGCGAACTTGCCGGCGGCGGATTCCAGATCCTTTTCGACGTCGTCCAGCTGCCCCTGCCTGGCTTTCATCTCGAGGGTCCTGGCTGTCTCAGCCAGCGCCTCAGCCCCCAAGGTGGCACTGTTGGATTTGAGGGAGTGGGCGGCCCGGCGGAAGGATTCCGCGTCGCCGTCGGTCATCGCCTGGCGCATGCCGTCCAAGAGGGCCGGACAGTCGTCAAGATACGTGTCGATCAGCTCGACAACGAAGGCGCTGTCGGTGGTGTCCTGTAGGCTTCGAAGCACGTCGGAATTGATCACGCTGGCCTTCCTGTCATCGGTCGGCGCCGCCGCGGGCGGGCACGCGGGTGAGGGCTTCCATCAACTCATGGACCCGAATGGGTTTGGTGATGTAGTCGTCCATGCCCGCTTCCAGACAGCGTTCGCGGTCGCCCTGCATGGCGTTGGCGGTCATGGCCACAATCCGGGGCCGCTCCGACTGAGTCCAGCGGCGGTTGATCTGGCGAGACGCCTCCAGGCCGTCCATCTCCGGCATCTGGACGTCCATCAGCACCACGTCGTAGGTTTGGCGGCCGAGCGAGTCGAGCGCTTCCTGGCCGTTGGCGGCCACATCGGCCCGGTAGCCCATCTGGGCCAGAAGACGCAAGGCAAGCTTCTGGTTGACGGCGTTGTCTTCGGCGAGAAGAACGCGGAGCGGATGTTTATGCCCCAGCTCGGTGTCGAGGGCTGGGGCCAGGTCGGCCCGTCGTTCGACACGGGTGGGCCGCTCGGCGAAAACCATGGACAGGGCATCCAGCAGCTGCGAGGGCTTGATCGGCTTGGTCAGGTAGGCCGAAAAGTCGATGTCGTCGCCGCCCACCTCGCGCCGGCCAAGTGATGTGAACAAGATCATGGGCAAGGTCTCTCGATCGCGATGCTTTCGGATCTCGCGCGCCAGCGACAGCCCGTCGAATTCGGGCATGTGCATGTCCAGGATGGCCACGTCGAAAGCTTCGCCGGCTTCGACCCATTCCAGCGCCTGATACGGCGAGTGCGTGTCTCGCGGCAGCATGCCCCAACTCTTAACCTGCAGGCTGAGGATCCGCCGGTTGGTGTCGTTGTCGTCCACCACCAGTACCCGCCGGCCCTTCAGGTGTGGATCTGCGTTCAGCAATCCGGCGGGCGCCTCGGCAGAATCCTCGGCCAGCTGCGCCATCAGGGTGAAGTGGAATGTGGCCCCTTCGCCGGGATTGCTTTCAGCCCACATCGTGCCGCCCATCATCTCCGTCAGCCGCCGGCTTATGGCCAGACCAAGGCCGGTGCCGCCATACTTGCGCGCCGTCGAGGCGTCCACTTGGCTGAAGGATTGGAACAGCCGATCCATGCGGTCCTTCGGAATCCCGATGCCAGTATCCCGGACGGCAACGTGGAGCTTCCTTGCCTCCTGCCCTTTGGTATCCGCTTCGGCCGGGGGAGATGATTCAGCTTGGATGGTCACCACGACCTCGCCGCGATCGGTGAATTTCACCGCATTGGTCAAGAGATTGAGCAGGATCTGGCGGAAGCGGGTCACGTCGCCGATGATGCGTGTCGGTGTGCCATCCTCGATTACGTAGGCCAGGTCGAGATCCTTCTCAAAGGTCCGCCCAGCGACCAGGTCGAGGGTGCCTTCCACGCACTCCCGCAAATCGAAGGGTTGATACTCAAGATCCATCTTTCCGGCTTCGATCTTGGAGAAGTCCAGGATGTCATTGATGATCGCCAGCAGGGCGTCGCTGCTGCTGCGGATGATCTCGGCGAATTCGTGCTGCTCGTCGCTCAGCTCGGTGTCGAGAAGCAGGCCGCTCATGCCGATGACAGCGTTCATCGGGGTTCGGATCTCGTGGCTCATGGTGGCCAGGAAGGCGCTCTTGGCCTCGTTGGCCGCCTCCGCTTCTTCGGTGGCCCGCTTGAGCTCGGTGATGTCGTGGTAGATAGCGATGATCCCGGCTTGTTGCCCATCCACCGTCACTGGCACGCCGAGCAGCTCCACATCGACCATCGTGCCGTCCTTGCGCACCCTCTGAGTGTTGACGTGCAGGCGGCCTTCGCGAGCCTCCTGGCTGAAATCCACCGCCTCAGCGTGCATCGTCGAGTTTGAATCCGCGATCAGCCTGTCGATGTCTTCCCCGATTGCCTCGGCCGCGGTGTACCCAAAGAGCTTTTCGGCGGCCGGGTTCCAGGAGACGATGATGGCGTCCTGATCAGCGGTGACGATGGCGACGGGGCTGTTGAGAACCACTGCCTCCAGATACTCCTTTTGCTGGAGCAGGGCCGCCTCGGCCCGCTTGAGCTCGGTGATGTCGTGATAAATGGCGATGAAGCCGACCGTCTGGCCACCGATGATGACCGGCAGCACCACCGCCTCTAGGTCAACCAGGCTGCCGTCTTTGCGGGTGCGGCGCATCACAGCGCTGAAGCGCCCGGTTTCGAGGGTCTGCCGGGTGTAGGCTTCGGCCTCGGGGCGCAAGGTTTCGTTGGCGATGAGATCGTCCAGCCCGCGGCCGACGGCCTCGTCCGCGGTGAATCCGAACAGGGTCTCCGCGGCCGGATTCCAAGACACGATCACTGCGTCGAGATCGGTGGTGATGATCGCCACGGGGTTGTTCTCGACGATGGCCTCCGAGTAGAGCTTCTCCCGCTGCACCTCGTCGAAAAGGCGAGCATTGTAGATCGAAGCGCCGGCCTGATGGGAGAGGCCCGTCAGAAAGCTGAGGTCATTGCCGTCAAACACATCCTGCCCGGCGCCGCGCCAGACGGCCATGGCGCCGATGACCGTCTCGCGCGCAAAGAGCGGGGCCACCATGATCTTCTCGTCTGGGGCGGCGTCTTCCGTCCCCTCGATATGTACGGCGCGCGGGTCACCGGCGGCGTCGGACACCCGCTCGGCGCGCCCGTTCTCAACGATGTCCCCGATGATTCCCTCACCGAGCTGCCAGGCGAAATTCATGACCTGGTCGGCGGCGGCGCCGGCAGCGGCGATGGGGCGGAGGGTCGTGCCGTCATCGTCAAGCAAGATGACGGCCGACGTTTCCGCCCGCAGCATCTCCCGGGCCCGGAGGGTCATCCGGTCGAGAATCGACGGTAGGTCCAGGCTGGCAACCGCCTCCCGCCCGATCTCATTCAGCGTAGAGAGCTCTTCCGCACGCCGCTCCGTTTCTGCATAGAGCTGCGCATTGCGGATGGCCACGCCCATGTTGGCGGCGATGGTCGACAGGAGCCGTTCATCGCCATCGCTAAAGGCGCTGTTTCGATGGCGGCTGGCGAATATCACGCCACTGACCTCTCCACCGCTCATAATCGGGACCCCGAGCCAGGAGTACTCGGGTGGCAGTTCATCCTGCTTTTCGGGATGTATCTTCTGGGTCCCGTACTCCTCAATCTCATCCCAACTTTCCAGTCGCAGGGGACGCTGGGTCCGGGACACAACCGAAACCAGGCCCTCGCCAGCCGCCAATTCGAGGGGTGCGAGACGCTTTCCGTCGGACGTGACGTAAGGGACCGTGATCTTGTTCGTCTCTTCGCTCAGGATGGCGATCCCAAAGTCATCAGAGCCGAATATCTCTGTGATGCTCTGGCCGACCAGCTCAATCACCTTCTCAAGATCCATCTGGGAAAGCAGGCCTCGACCGATGACATTGATGGCTGCCAGCTCGGAGGCGCGTTGCCTGGTTTCCTCGTACAAGCGCGCGTTGGCGATGGCGGCCCCGGCATTGGCAGCGATGGTCGTCAGGAGGTTGACATCGCCTTCGTCAAAACGGTCCTCGTCGTGTGTGCTCTGAACGGAAATGACCCCGATGGCTTGTCGTCCGCTGACGATGGGAACCCCAAGGTAGGAGGCCGCCCGGAGGCCGATGCGCTGGGTGTTCAACTCCTTGGCGGCGCTGTCGATGTCCCGGTTGAGGAGCAGCGGCTTGCCCGAATCGAGAATCTGGCTGGCGAGCCCCTCCCCCCGCCGAATTGGCGCCATGTCTTCTCCATGATGGTAGGGGAACTCGATCGAGTCTGAGCGGGGATCCAACATCGCCACGTACGCGATGTCCGCCTCAAAGGTCGTGCGGACCTGTTCACCGACCAACTGGATCAGATTGCCGATTTCGGTCTCCGCCACCAAGGCATGGCTAATGGTATTGACGGCGGCCAGTTCGGCATTGCGCTGGCGGGTCTCGCCCAGCAACCGGCTGGTCTCCTCGAACAGGCGGGCGTTTTCGAGGGCTACGCTCATCGACGAAGCTATGGTCGTCAGGAGGCGCAGGTCGGGCTCGCTGAAGGCATGCTCCCGGTCGATGTTCTGCAGCGAGATTACGCCCTTGGGATCTTGGCGGATCACCAAGGGGACTCCCAAGTAGGACTTGACGTGTTCCCCAACATTGACCCCCGAACCATACTTCTCCAGCAGCTTCGGGTAGAGTTCGTCAACGCCTTCGTTGATGAGCATCGGCTCCAAGGTGTCCAGAATTCGCGCTGAGAAACCAAAGGCCGCCCCGGGGTCTGCTTGCAGACGATCGCCGCGTTCGATGATGTACAGAGGGGCCTCGATATTCGTCTTCCGGTCATACGTCGAGATGGAGACAACCTGGGCGTCAAAGATCTCTTGGATCGTGTCCCCGACCAGGTCGAAGATCCCTTGAATGTCAAGCTTGGACGCCAGCCCTTCCTGGATGTTGTTGATCACTGCCAGCTCGGCGTTCCGCTGCCGGGTTTCGTCGAGCAGCCGGTTGGTTTCTTCGAACAGGCGGGCATTTTCGAGGGCGACGCTCATGCTGGAGGCCAGTGTGGTGAGCAGCCTGACGTCCTCCTGGTCGTAAGCGTGCTGCTGGTAGCTCTGGACGCTGATCACCCCGGCGACCTCGTCTCCGTTGAAGAAGGGGACCCCCAAGAAAGACTGGTTTGAGTCCTGTTTGCCTTTGGCGGCGATCCAGACCGCACCCAAGGCTTCACTTTCCTTGGCTGTTCCTAGCAGCAGAGGCTCTTTGGTGTCGACGATCGTCACATTCAGTCCGGTCTTGAGTGTGCCAGGCTGCAGGTGGATCCGCTCACCGCGGTCAATGTAGTAGGCGGTGTGGGACCAGCGAGTTTCGGGATCGTAGAGCATGATGTAGGCTGTATCTGCCTCAAACAGATCTCTCAGCCGCTCACCGACCAGTTCCAAGATGGCGTCGAATTCGAGCTTCTTGACCAACGCCTGACCGACATTGTTGATAATCCCCAGCTCGGCCGCTCGCTGGCGAGTTTCCTCCAGCAGGCGGTTGGTCTCGTCGAATAGGCGGGCGTTCTCCAGCGCCACGCTCATCGACGAGGCGAGGGTCGTCAGCAGGTCCACATCTCTCTGACTGAAGACATCCTCGCGGTCGAAGTTCTCGACCAAGACAATGCCCGTCACCTCATCACCGGAAAGAATGGGGCACCAGACAACCGACTTGGGCCATTCCTTCTGACCCTCCAAGAGGTAGGATCCCAGCTCCTTTGCACGCTGCTTGTAATCCCGGTTGATCATGATTGGCTGCCGAGTCCGGATGATCTCCCCGGAAAAACCAACCCCCTCGATCTTCGTGGGGGGCACATCGAGCCGCTCATCTCGGTCCAGGACATAGGGGTAGGTCATAATGTCGGTTTCGGGATCGTAGATGCGGATGTGCACGACCTGCGCGTCGAAAATGTCACGAATGCGGTCGCCGACGAGGTCGTAGATGGCCTGCATGTCGAGCTTGGAAGCCAGACCTTGCTGCACACTGTTGATGATCGAAAGCTCGGCGGCGCGCTCTTTCGTCTCGTCCAGGAGTCTGGCGTTCTCCAGCGCCACCCCCACGCTGTTGGCCAGCGTCTCGAGAAGACGCACATCGGACTCGGTGAACGTCCTTTCACCATCGATGTCCTGAATCCCGATGATCTCGACCGTCTGGGGATCGGAAGAGCGGGGTATGGGCACCCCGACGATGGATCGTGGCAGCTCGCCCCCGGGAACCTTGTAGTCATCGAATTGGGATGCAAATTCGGGGAAGTCCGAGTTGAAAACGAAGGTGCCATCCATACTGATGAGCCGCTCATAGAGCGAGTTAAGGGGGACGATGGTCGGCTCGACCTTGTGTCCCTTCTCGAACCCGGCGACGAGCGACATTTGGTGGCGCGCCAGATCGGCGGAATAAATGACCACGACCTGGGATTCGAAGATCGATTGGAGCCGTTCGATCACGGTCGTGTAGATGCTGGCCATTTCGAGTTGCGCCGAAAGGGCGCGCTGGATGCTGTTGATCAGGCTCAACTCAGCGGCGCGCTGGCTTGTTTCGTCCAGCAGCCGGTTGGTCTGGTCGAACAGGCGGGCGTTTTCGATGGCGACGCTCATTGAAGACGCCAAGGTGGTCAGCAAACGGATATCGGCCTCGCTGAAGGCGTGTTCGCGGTCGATGTTCTGGAGTGAGATGACGCCTCGGACCCTGTCGCCAACGACCAATGGCACGCCGATCAAAGACTTGATCTCCTCGCCGGCGATGACCGGGGCGTTGTACTTCTTCGAAGCGGCTTCCATGTCCTCGTTGATGACCAACGATTGGCCGGTGCGGATAATGTGACGCGAGAAGCCTGAGGGCGCTTGGGTCGGAATCTTGAAATGCTGGCCCCTCTCGACGGCATATCGGAAATTGACCTTGTCGTCTTCGGGATCGTAGGTGAGGATCCCGACGATTTGTGCGTCAAAGACCTCCTGGATCTTGTCGCCGACCAGGTTGAAGATGTCCTGGATATCGAGCTCAGATGCCAGCCCTTCCTGGATGCTGTTGATGACCGACAGCTCGGCGTTGCGCTGGCGGGTCTCGTCCAGCAAGCGCGCGTTCTCCAAGGCCACCGCCATGCCTCCGGCCAGCGTTTCCAGAAGGCGCACATCCGAATCGCCGAATACCCTCTCACCGTCGATATCCTCGATGGTGATGGACTCAATCGACGGATCGCCGGAACGGTGGGGGATGGGAACCCAAACGAGCGACTTCGGCATCTCCCCCGCCGGTATCTCGAAGTCCCTGAACTCGGAGACAAACTCGGGGAGATCGCCGTTGCGAACGAAAGTCTCGTTTCTCTCCAGCAGCCATCGGTACAGAGAGTTCAGGGGGACGTCGAGGGATTCGTACATCTCCCCTTTCTCATAGCCGTAGACAAAATGCGTCCGTCCCCGTTTGATATCCGATGATGTGATCGTCACAACTTGAGTCCCGAAGATCTTTCGGAGCTGATCCCCCACGATTTGGTAGATCTTGGACATGTCCAGGTTGCTTGCCAACGCACGCTGGATGCTGTTGATGAAGCTCAACTCAGCTGCCCGGTCTTTCAGCGCCTGAGTGCGCTCTTCGACTCGACGTTCGAGGTCGCTGTAGAGCGTGGCGTTGTCGAGGGCGGCGGCGGCCTGATTCGCGAAGGCCGAGATCAGCGTCAGGTCCGCCTGGGAGAAGGGACCGAAAAGGGTGTGATTGGCGGCGTACAAGTAGCTCTTCAATTCGCCAAGGGTCTGAAGCGGCACGGCGATCATAGACTGGCTGGCGAAAACATCTCTGGCCTTCTTTGATGAGTCAAAGTCGGCGACGTCCTGGTGAATCACAGCATGGGATAGGCGCCCAGCCTCGTCCAACAGGGGGCGTGCGAAAGCAACCGGATCGACGCCGGAGGCGAAGCCCTTCTGCGCAAGGCACGTTCGCTGGGACTTCTCATCCTCGAAGATCAAGGCGACATCTTCCGCACCGGTGAGCTCGACGAGTTGGGACATTACAAAGTCGCTCAACTCATCCGGGTCGCGCATTTCGTTCATGCGAACGCCGATGTCCAACATGCGCTGCAACTGTTCCTGAAGATTGCCCGGTTCATTACCGGACAGGACATCAGACGTCCAGCCTTCCTCGGCATGCTGGCGAGCGATTTCGAGCAGGATGCTGCGATTGGTCTCCACCCTATTCCAATAACTCCGTTTGAGCCCGGTGTCTGTCACCTCGGCGACATTGGACTTGGCCAGCTCGAAGGCGCGATCCAAGGCGCGCTCGGCTTCGTCGTCAAGCGTTCCTTTCGAATGGTCCTTGGTGTCCAGGTACTTGCGGTTCTTGGGATGGGCCCTCAGGACCTGGAAGTAGGTCCACCAAACGTCTTGAGGTGGGAAATCCTGGTTCACCTCTCTGACAGATTGGAGGGTGCCGACGGCTTCTAATGCCAGGTCCAGGGCTGACGTCCACTTGTTTTGGGCCAACCGGACTTCGGCCAACGCAATCAGAGCGGTCGGCAGCTCAGAAACCTGCCCGAGCTCCCGGAAATGGTCAGCCGCCCTCTTCATCAGCCGCGCAGCCGCCTTCAAATCGCCTGAGGCCAGTTTGAGACGACCCAGGCCGAGCGAGTTGTAGGCGATGAAACTGCGCTGGTTGCCTTCTTCGGCGATCTTGAGCGCCTCAAGAAAAGCCGCCTCGCCCGAAGCGTAGTCACCCAACGCCATGGCGATGCGTGCGTAGGACTCCAGAAAGGCTGAGACCGTCATCCGGCCGAGCCCTTGACGGGCGATCTGCACTCCGCGCCCGATGAAGTCAAGGGCGGTTTCGTACAGGCCCATGTGAAGGTAGAGAAGGCTCAAATGATTGAACGATTGGCCGGTCGTTTCGCGAAGGTCCAGTTCTTGTGCTAGAGCTAAAGCTTGCTCAGCGTAGCGACGTTTGTCTGCGGCGTCGTTGGCGAAGATAGATAACAGATTCAGGATACGGGCTTCGATGCGTTGGTCACCCGCCTGGCGCACCAGATCCAGTCCCTTAAGTGCATAGCGTTCGGAACTCCCGGCGCCCTCCTGCCCTGGGAGAAACGCAAGCGCGACCCAGGCGTGGGCATGGGACAGGTAGGCTTCGCTATTGTCGCCAAAGAGCTCCAATGCTCGCTGGAGATGCTCGCGGGCCTGATCAGCCTGCTCCAAGCCAAACAGATAGGCTGTGCCAAGCGCATCAAGCGCTCTGGCCTCCAGGATCCTTTCACCGGCCGATCGGGCCATTTTGAGCGCTTTTTTGGCCAGGCGGACGGTCCGTTGGGGATCTTCCAGCCCGGAGGCAGCGTCCGCCCTGCGGAAAGCCGCCTCGGCCAAAAGGTCAGCCCGTCCGGACTTGACGGCCAGCGCCTCCAAACTGACCACGTCGGCCGCCCGCTCTTCGAAATTCCCCAACGCCTGGAAGGTGTCTGCACGCCGGACGAGCAACCGAAAGCGTTCCTCAAGGGGGAGCGCCTTGGCCGGCTTCCAGGCCAGCGCTTCAGAGTAGGCCTCAAGAGCTTCCTCGTGGCGGAAAGCGTTGTAGGCCCTATCGGCGCGTTTGATAAGGCTTTCGAGTTCGTGGTCGAGGCGCGGAGCCTTGGCTGAGGAACGGGTCGAACGAGCAGTTGGCTTGGCTCTCTTGGCCGATGACTTCTTTTTTGCCATACCCAACCTCTTGAGAGGGCAAAGGGCCACGGCTGCTGGGAAGCCGAGGGAACAAAGTCCGATCGGCCCCAAAAAGACCTGGCCCGGGTTGCAACGTCGACTTGCCCTGATCTGATCGCCCAACCTGCATTGTGTGATTGCGGTGAAAGAAGTGCCCGTCGGGGAAGAGCTTTCGTCAGCGACGGTTGCATTGTATGTCATTTGCACGCTGATTGCCAAGCCATTTATCAGGCGAGTAAGTTTGTTAACAGATTTTTGATGGGAGACATATGATCCATTAACGGTCGGCGCCTATAACAAACGTGTAGGACAAAGACTTTTATCTTCATAGGAGGAGGTGTAGCAATGCCTGCCCTGACACGTTGGGAACCGTTTCGTGAGATGCGCCGAGTGCACGACATGCTCGACCGAGCCTTCGAAGAGGGCTTAATCGGCAATGTCAATGATGGCCTCAGCCTGTACGAAGGCTTGGCGCCGGTCGATGTCTATCAGACCGACGACGCTATCGTGGTTGAAGCCGCTATGCCGGGAGTGAAGCCGGAAGATGTCGATATTTCGGTGACCGGTGACACCTTGACGATCCGCGGTGAAGTCCGCGAAGTGAAGAGCACCGATAACGGCGAAGGCCGGCAGTATCACGTGCGCGAACGGCGCTACAGCCGCTTCGCCCGCTCGTTGACTCTGCCTTCCATGGTGGACGCCAACAATGCCGAAGCCGAGATCGAAAACGGGATCTTGACCCTGACGATCCCCAAGGCCGAAGAGGCCAAGCCGCGACAGATCACGGTCAAGGCCAAGAAGTAAGCGCGAGACGCCCATTTGGCACCAATCGAGACCCCGGTCGTAGGACCGGGGTCTCTTCGCGTCGGGTGGCAGGCAGCAGCCCGGCAATATGGCAGCGATGAGTTCGTCGGGTTGGTGCCGATCCATGTCCCGGAAGGAGACGGGGGAGCATTATCGGGATTGATCGGGATCGGGGCCAGGTCGAACGAACGGGGCTGGCCGGGGGAGTCGCTCAGGGTACTGGTTGACCCAGGCGGCAGAAATGGAGTGGCGTTGAGGGCGGTTGAGGTGCGCCAAGAGGCCTGAGCTGGCTTCTTCGGTGATCCGACCTACCAGGCAGGGCTTGCCGGCGGCGAACTGCTACTCGCTCTTGTCTTCTCGCTGTCTCAGATGGGGAAAGAGAATCACTTCTCGGATCGATGCCTGATCCGTCAGCAGCATGGTCAGGCGGTCAACACCCATGCCGAATCCGCCCGCCGGCGGCATGCCGTAGCGCATGGCGCGCAGGTAGTCCTCGTCCATGGGGTGGCGTTCCTCGTCTTCGGCCGCATAATCTCGGCCCATTTCGAGGAATCGCTGCTCTTGATCGTCGGGGTCGTTGAGCTCGGTGAAGGCGTTGCACAGCTCCATGCCCCCTGCGAAACCCTCGAAGCGTTCGACCGTGTGCGCATCACCGGGAAGTGATTTGGCCAAGGGCGAAATGTCGCGCGGATAATCGTAGAGAAAGGCTGGCTGCATCAAGTTCGGCTCCACATAGTTCGAGAGCAGCGACTCGATCAGCTTGCCGCGCGTCGCACCCGGCTTGGGCTGATGCCCCTTGTCTTTCATCGCCTGGCGGAGGCGTTCGGCGTCGGGAAAATCCTCGAGGCGAATTCCAGCGTGCTCGGCGATGGCATCGCGCAGGCGAATTCTGGGCCAGGGAGGCGCCAGCTCGATCTTTTGACCCTGATAAACGACCTGGGTGGACCCGGTGGCGGCCGAGGCGGCGAAGGCGATCATGGACTCGGCCAGGTCCATCACCCTCTGGTAGTTGGCGTAGGCCATGTAGAACTCGAGCTGCGTGAACTCCGGGTTGTGGGTCCGGTCCACGCCCTCGTTGCGGAAATCCCGACCGATTTCGTAGACGCGCTCCAGGTTGCCTACCAGCAAACGCTTGAGATAAAGCTCGAAGGAAATGCGCAGGTAGAGGTCCTGGTGCAGCTGGTTGTGATGGGTGATGAATGGGCGGGCGGCGGCGCCGCCGTAGATGGGCTGCAGGATCGGCGTCTCGACTTCAAGAAAGCCACGCTCGTCAAGGAAAGTCCGCAAGGCGCTCACGATGCGGGCCCGCGTGGCGAAGATCTGGCGCACCTCCGGGTTGACGGCCAGGTCCACATAGCGCTGGCGGAAGCGCGCTTCAGGATCGGAAAAGGCATCGTGAACCACCTGATCGCCGTCAACCTCTTCAACCTTGGGGGTCGGGAGCGGCGTGATTGCCTTGGCCAACATTGTGAAATCCTTCACATGCAGGCTGATCTCACCGGCACGGGTCTTGAAGAGGCTGCCGCGGGCCTGGATGAAATCCCCCAGATCGAAGGCGTCCTTAAACAGAGTCAAGGCATCGTCACCAAGGTCATCCTGGCGCAGGTAGAGCTGGAGTTGGCCGCTGCCGTCCTCGATGTGGCTGAAGATGATCTTGCCCAGATTGCGGATGGATCGGATGCGCCCGGTGACGGTGGCCTGGATCTCGGTATCGGCGTCGGCCGCCTCGAAGGCGGCGATGGCTTCGGCGGCGCTATGGGTCCTCTCGGCGCGCAGGGGATAGGGAGCCATGCCGGCCTCGGTCAGCCGGGCCAGCTTCTCCCGCCGGACTCGCTCGAGATCGCTCAGATCTGCCATGGACGACGGCCTCCTGCTGCCTTCTCGACGACCGATGCGCGGCACCGCAGCCGCCGAGGCTTGCCACAAAAAAAGCCCCGCGCCGGTGAAAGAGCGCGGGGCCCTGACTGACAGGTGCCCTGTCTCACCTCACCTTGATGACTTTGAAGCGCAGCATGCCGGAGGGCGCTTTCACTTCCACGTTCTGGCCGACCTCCGCATCCAGCAGCGCCTGGCCGAGAGGTGATTCGTTGGAGATCAAACCCTCTTTCGGGCTGGCTTCGGCGGCGCCGACAATGGTGTAGGTTTCCTCTTTGCCGCGCCCCTCTTTGACCGTCACCGTGCTTCCGATGCGGACCTTGCCATCCGATTTTCCGCTTTCGATCAGGCTCGCCCTCGAGAGCATATCCTCCAGTTCCAGGATGCGCCCTTCCACGAACGCCTGCTCGTTCTTGGCCGCTTCGTACTCGGCATTCTCGATCAACTCGCCACCTTCCATCGCTTCGTGAAGTCGCTTGGCGACCTCCGAACGGCGGACGGTGCGCAGATTCTCGAGTTCGTCTTCGAGCTTCTTGAGTCCTTCAGCGGTCAGATATACCGTCTGATACCCCATTGCACTCCCCATCGCCCGATGTGTGTCGGGCGTATGCTGGAAATTCGTAGATGTGAGTTAAAAAAGAACTGAGAGTCCGCTCTCAGCCTTGTCCGGTCTCAATCCGGCAAAGATCATAGCACAACTGCGCTTGGCTGTCTAGTCGCCCCGGGTTATGGGAACATATGTTCCCGTGCCGCACCCAGATCGTACCATAGATTGGTCGGATTCGCCCCAGAATCGGCCTCAAACATCACTCGCCGGTGCCAGAATATGCATGCCGCCTTGTTGGTGGAGGTAGGCGCTGAACTCCTGAGCCATCGATTCGACACTGTCCCAGAAGGTCGATACTTGGGATTGGTAGCTGGCTGCGGCCTCGACCCAGGCCGTCAAATCCTCGGGGTCTATGGGGCGGATAAATTCCACACCTTTGGGTCGCCTTGCGCCTTCGGGAAGTTCGGCGCCGCGCATGGCGTAGGGCAAATCGCGATAGTACCAGAGCGGCTGGCCCAAACCTTTGGCGGCCGCATGCAGGATGCGGTGGTCGATGTGCCCCCCGATCGCCAACGGAGCGTAGATGTGGGCGCCGGCGAGGCCCACTTCGGCCAGCGCATCCGTCAGTGCGTTCACCAGGGGCCGATCATCGGGGTGAACCTGGCCGAAGATGGCTTCTTCGCTGGGGTAGAGGTGGCTCCCGGCTTCTCCCTTTCGGTACACCGCCTCGGGCAGCCCAAAATGCAGCGCGGCTGCTCCCAGCTGGCCGCAGGCCGCCAGGTCCTCCTCCCGGCGGCGCGCCACAGGTCCATCAGGGGTCTCCCACCGGCGGTGGAGCTCCTGGGCGAAAGCTGACAGAGCGCCCGGGGAAGGTTCGCCGGCGAAGACGGTCAGGACCGTGCAGGCATCCCCCGACTGGACCTGGTGGTGGATCAGACCCCCACATGAGTAGACGGCGTCGTCAAGGTGGGCGGAAAGGTAGATGTGTTGTGGCATGGGGCGGATTATAAGGTAGAGCGGGGCGACGAGGTTGGGGCAGGACCAGTGCCTGAGATCCGCCGGCGACCGGCGCAGCGCTGAGCGATTTGCAGCCTGCCCTCGGTCCTCCGACAGACCGTCGGCCTGCCTAACCGGGTGGCTGCCACCCCAGCCGCTTGCGCCACACCGCGTAGCGCGAGGCCAAATGCACCAACGGGGACGACCGACGCCTTCTTATGCGAGCCTGCGCCAGGGACAGGCGAAGGCTTGCGGCGTCATCAAACGGGTGCAGCTCCATTGCCGCTCGGCCCAGCTCAGCGCAGGTATGCGCGTCGGATCCACTGGTCCCCAGCAGGGCGGCTTTCCTGGCCAAGGCGTCCGCTCGCTGGTTGGGACCGTTTGTCAGGGTCCGCGCGTTGAAGATCTCCAGGGCGTCGACCAAGGGCAGGATCCGCTCCAGATCGGCGAGCTCCCAAGACCCATGGCGTGCAGCGTCGAATGGATGAGACACGCTGATGAAAGCGTCCTGCTGGCGCAGGCGGCGGATGGATTCCTCGGGCGTCAAACCTGCAGGTATCTCCTCCCGCACGAAGAACGCCAACAGCTCACCCTGCGTGGTCATGATCTCCTCGCCCAGGATGACCATCTCAGGGTGGAGGGCGGCCGCCTCCCTTGCGCCGGCCAGTCGATTGTGATCGGTGATCGCCACGCGATCGATGCCTCGCTGCCGGCAGGTGGCAAGCAGCTGCCGCGGGAGCACCAGGCTGTCGGGCGAATGATAGGTGTGGCAGTGGAGCTCGATCGTCCACCGGGGATCCGGGTCCATGGTCATACCCGCTGCCCCTGGTTGTCCTGGCCTGTCAGCCCAGGATCGATTGTGCCATCCTTCACAAAGTCGGCCGATGGGGTGCGGCGCCTGGCAAGCACAAGATTCGGCGACAGCGCCCAAGCGACCAGGCCGATGAGGACCGCAAACCACAGGGTGGCCAGGCGGAGGAGTAAGGTGGCCGCAGCGGCGGTGGCGGTGGGCAAAGGCACCAACAGCACCAATAGGCCGGCCAGGCTGGCTTCGGTGGCGCCCAGGCCGCCGGGGAGAGCGGACAAGGCGCCGATGATGGTCGAGAAAGCGAAGGCGAACACGGCCAAGGACAAGAGGCTGGTTGAGGGGGTCAGTCCCAGCCCCACCAGCACGCCGAAAGTGGCGGCACCCTCCCCGAACCATGCCGCCCCGCCCAGGAGAACCGCCACCAGGGTCGTCATGGGGCGAAGCAAGCTGTGGGCGGCTTCGTAGAATCGGATGGCGGCGGGCACCAGGTCGCCCACCAGCGGCAGCCGGCTCCCGAGCCCGAGCAGGCGCACGGTCAGCTGCCGGAATTGACTCAGGATGACCACCAGCAGGAGGGCGCCGGCGGCCAAGCCGAAGGCCGGCCAGGCGCCAGGCAGCGCCAGCACGCCTGCCGTCGACAGGAGGACCATGGCCAGTCCGTCGCTAAGGCGGTCGGCCAGAACCACGGAAAGGCCGCTGCTCACCGGCAGTCCGGAGGCCTGGTTGAGCCAGACTGCCTTGAGGGCCTCGCCGACTTTCCCGGGGGTTACCGAAAGAGGAAAGCCGGACAAGAAGATGCGTGCGTCCTCCCCGCGCCCCAGATGGACTGCGCCGGAACGACGAACCAGGTAGTGCCACTTGATGAAACGGACCGTGTAGCTGAAGCAGGCCGCCCCCAGGATCCACGGAGCCAGCTGCCAATCGAAGGCACCGATGTGACCTGCCACCTGGCGCAGGTCGCCGGCCAGGGCCGTGAGTCCCAGTACCAGGGCGCCGAGCAAGAAACCGAGGAGGAGGCTGCGTTTGGCACGTTGCATTGCGTGGGGATTGTAGCCGAAGACGGCACAAGCAGACGATCCGCGGGGAAGGTCATGCTAGAATAGGCGTAATATGAGTGATCGAAAGAAGTGGCGCGCCCCGGAAGTCAATCCCGTCACTCGGTCGGCTTTTCGCCGGCAGGTGTGGCTCGAAATCTATCTGCCTCTGGCCCTTGGATTGGCGGCCGTTGTCGGCGCCGCCTGGGGGCTGTGGGGCACGGGCATGGCCACAACCCGCGCCTGGGCCGACGCCTCCACCATCTTTCTGATCCTGCCGGTGTTGGTCGCCAGTTTGATTCCGCTCATCCTGTTCGCTGCGATCAGTGTGGGAATCATCCTGCTGATCCGTCGTCTGCCCGAGGTTTCCAGACGCCTGCAGAGCCTTGTCTACCGTGTGCAGTGGTCGGTACGACGAGGCGCTGACGCCGCCGTGCAGCCCTGGCTGATGGGTGATTCGGCGCGCGCCGCCGGGCGCACAGGCATCGATATCTTGTTGTCAATCTTCCGCCGCCGAAAGGGATCCTGACCATGAGCGATGACGCACCCCTGGATGTTCGGGCCAACGGCAAGACGGGCCGCACGCTTCTCATCGGGAGCCTGATCGGTGCCGTGACCGGCATGGGCGTGGCCTACCTGATCGCCCAGCGGGCCGAGCGACAGGGAGGCGAGGTCAGCCTTAGCCCCGGCGAGGGCTTGCGCTTGGGATTGCTCGTGTTGGGGATGCTGCGCCAGGTGGCCGATCTGGCATCGCCTGACGAAGAATAAGACGGCTTCCAGCGCGTGAGGCCCCGGCTGAATGCCGGGGCTTTTTGATTCTTGACACCGACCGGCATCGGTCGTATGCTGGGCTCTGAACAAACGTACGTTCAGGGAGCAAAACCCGTGGCCGACAACGTTTCATCTCCTCCCGACGAACCCACCGAAGTGAGGCTGCTTGATGCGGCGTTTGAGCTGTTCCTGACCCAGGGCTATCACGGGACCTCGATGCGCCAGGTGGCCGGTCGTGCCGGGATCACCCCCGGCACGATCTACAACCACTTTGATAGCAAGGAAGCCTTGTTTGTGGCCCTGCTCTCGGAGCGGGTTCCCCACCGGGCCATCATCGGAGCACTGTCGCATGCGGAGGGGGACACGGTGGAGGCCATCATTCAGGATTCGCTCGTGCGCATGGTGGACGCCGCCGCCGACCAATTCGACAACTTCCGCCTCATGTTCATCGAATTGATCGAATTCCAGGCTCGGCACGCCGGTACCATCGGTCAGCTCTTTCTGCCGCAGCTGATGGCATTTATCGAACGTCTGAAGAAGGCCGATGGTCGTTTGCGGCCGATGCGCCCCGTGCTTCTGGCCCGGGCTTTCTTTGGTCTCTTCTTTTCTTACGTGCTTACGGCGGCTCTCTTGCGCGATGTCGCAGGGTTCGATGTGTCTCAGGAGGATGTTACTCAGCTGGGTGAAATCTTCTTGTTCGGCGTCCTCGAGGAAGGGGCGTAGCCCATGATGGCAGGCAGCCGCTTGCTGGCGGTCATTCGCAAGGAGTTCATTCAGATCATCCGCGATCCGCGCACGCTGGTGATCACTTTCGTCATCCCCGTGGTCCAAATGTTCCTGCTAGGGTACACGGCCACGACCGATGTGCGGGATGTCCCCATGGCGGTCTTCGATCAGGACCGCAGCCCCCAGGCTCGGGCCCTGCTGGACGCCTACCGGGCGGCCGACTACTTCAAACTGAGCTTTGATGTCTCATCCCAATCCGAGCTGCAAAAGCTGATTGATGATGGCAGAGCCCAGGCCGGTTTGATCATCCCTCCGGAGTATGGCGACTTGGTGTCCTCCGGCCAGACGGCGACGGTGGCATTCATATTGGATGGCTCCGATCCCAACGTGGCCTCTACCTCCCTGGCGGCGGCCGAGCTCATCGGCCAGTCGCACAGCACCCAACTGACCCTGCAGACCCTGCAGCGCAAGGGGCTGGCCAGCGCGTTCCATCCCGCCGTCCAGGTCCGAACCCGCGTCTGGTACAACCCCGACCTCATCAGCGCCGTGTTCATGGTGCCGGCCTTGATTGGGATGATCCTTCAGCTTCTGACGACCATGCTGACCGCCACGGCGATCGTGCGCGAGAGGAGCGCGGGACCATCGAACAGTTGATCGTCACTCCCATTCGTAGTTGGGAGCTGATCGTGGGCAAGATGGTGCCCTACACGCTGCTGGCCACGTTCGACACGGTCGAAATCCTGGTCGTGGGAACGTTGTGGTTCGGCGTGCCCATACGCGGCAGCCTGACACTCCTGATGGCGCTTTCTGGCCTGTTTCTGATCGGGTCGCTGGGGATCGGTCTCTTCATATCGACAATGGCGCGCACGCAGCAAGAGGCGATGATGCTCTCCTGGTTCACCCTGCTGCCGACGGTGTTCCTGTCCGGCTTCCTGTTCCCGTTGGCGGCGATGCCCCTGGTTCTCCGACTGGTTTCATATGTCATCCCACTTCGCTACTTTCTGATCATCATTCGATCGGTCCTTCTTAAGGGCGTGGGTGCGTCCAGCCTCACCTCGGAAATCACAGCCCTGGCTGTGTTCGCCGTGGTGGTCATGACGCTGGCCGCCCTCCGCTTCAGGAAGCGGCTGGACTGAGTGTCCTGGAGGTCTTACTATGTCCCACAATCGCGCGCTTCGCATCGTTCCGGTGGTGGTCATTCTTTCTCTGGTGGCTGCTGGCGCCTACTATTGGCAGGCACAATCCAGCCCGGTCCCCGGCGCATTGTCCGCATCGGGGACCGTCGAGGCGACCCAGATACTGATCGGGCCCGAGATGGCCGGCCGCGTGGCCGAGGTGGCCGTCGACGAGGGCGACAGCGTGAAATCTGGTGATGTGCTGCTTCGGCTCGACGACCAGGGCCTGATGGCCCAGCGGGCCAGCGTCCAGGCTGCAGGCCAGGCGGCGGAGGACGGTGCCCAAGCCGAGCTTGACGCTGCCAAGCAATCCCTGTCGGATTTGCGCGAGACGGCGCCCGTGGTGACGGCGAAGGCGATGCAGACGCTGGCCAACGCCCGCAAGGCGCTGGACGACGCACAAAAACGCAATACATGGCAGCAGACCGGCAACCGCGCCTCGCGCGACACAATTGATGCCACAGAGGCCCGGCTCGTGCTCGCCAAAGACGCCGTCGACAAGGCACAAGCCGCCCTGAACCACGTGGATGACAAGGATCCGGAGGATCCGGTGCGCGCCCAAGCCGAGGCCAACCTGCTCGCCGCCCGCCAGAATCGGGACGATATCGTGCGGCTGCTGAACTGGTACAAGGGCTCGCCGACCGACATCGACCAATCGATCCTGGACGCCAATGTGGCGGTGGCGCAGGCCCAGGTCGACCAGGCGCAGACGGACTACAACAAGGTCCGGAATGGTCCGGACCCTGACAAGCTGCGCCTGGCGCAGGACAAGGTCGCCGCCGCTCAGTCGCAGTTGGCAGCTGCCAGGGCACAGACGGCGGCCCAGCTCAAGGCCATCGATCTGCAGCTCGACAAACTGGTCGTCAAGGCGGCCAGCGATGGCGTGGTGCTCAACCGGAGCGTCGAACCGGGTGAGACGGTGACTCCCGGCTCGGTGGTGATGACCATCGGCCAGCTGGATGCCCTCACGCTGACCGTCTACCTGCCGGAGGATCGCTATGGCCAGGTTCACCTGGGGGACGAGGCGCAAATCACGGTTGACTCCTTCCCCGGGGTGGCATTCTCTGGCACGGTGTCTCAAATTGCCGACCAGGCGGAATTCACCCCGCGCAACGTGCAAACCGAAGAGGGACGGAAGACGACGGTCTTCGCCGTGCAGCTGCAGGTCTCTGACACGCAAAACCGGCTTAAGCCGGGCATGCCAGCCGACGTGTTGTTCGAGCTGAACTAGGCCAGCGCCATGCCATTGTTGATCGAGGCAGAAGGGCTTGTACGAAGCTTCGGCGATCTGCGAGCCGTCGACGGGATGTCGCTGCACATCGCCGGTGGTGAGATCTACGGGCTGCTGGGTCCGGATGGTGCCGGCAAGACGACCACGATTCGACTTCTCTGTGGGGCGTTGGAGCCCGAGGCCGGGACGATCAGCCTGGGCGGATACGACATGGCAACCCAAACAGAACAAGCTCGCGCCCAGATTGGCTACTTGGCTCAGCGCTTCAGTCTCTACGGCGATCTGACGGTTCGTGAAAATCTTCACTTTTTCGCTGAGGTGCGCGGCCTGCCTCGTTCGGAATGGGAGTCACGCTCCGAGGAGATCCTGGCCTTCGTCGAGCTGGATGATTTCGCTGACCGACGAGCCGACGCGCTATCGGGGGGCATGAAACAGAAGCTCGGGCTGGCGACGGCTCTTGTGCACCGCCCCCAAATCCTGCTGCTGGATGAGCCGACAGGAGGCGTGGATCCTGTCACGCGTCAGAGTTTCTGGCAGCTGCTGGTCCGTCTGCTCCGCCAGGGCGTGGCGGTGCTCATCACCACCCCGTACATGGACGAAGCCGCGCGCTGCTCACGCATCGGGTTCATGGAGAGCGGGAAGCTGCTGCTGGAAGGCACGCCCGGTTCGGTCAGCCAGCGTCTGAACGAGCGCATCCTGGAGTTGGTTGGCGGTCCCAGGCGGTTGATCGAAGAGGTCGGGCGCGACGACCCCGACGTGGAAGGGGTCCAAACCTATGGCGATCGATTCCACTTGAGGGTGGCCAGCGGCCGTCTGAAGCAGGTTCAGGCCCGCATGAAGAAACAGGTCAAGGACCGGGGTGGGAAGATCGAGCGGCTGGAGGCCATCCCGCCGACGCTGGAGGATGTGTTCATCGCCCAGATCGACGCCCAGCAGGCGGCCTTGGCGGCGGAGGCTGAAGATGGCGGCGAATGATGTTGTCATCAAAGCCGACGGTTTGACCAAACGTTTCGGCGACTTCACGGCCGTTGACCATGTGTCGATGGAGGTCCATAAAGGGGAAGTGGTTGGCTACCTCGGCCCCAACGGCTCTGGAAAGACGACCACCATTCGGATGCTGCTTGGATTGCTCCTGCCAACCGAAGGCGGAGCGACCGTCCTCGGGCACGACGTCGTGGCCGAAGCCGAGTCGGTGCGCAGCCGGGTCGGCTATATGTCTCAGAAGTTCGCTCTCTACGACGAGCTGACCGCCTGGGAGAACCTCGTCTTCTACGCCGGGATCTACGGGGTGCGTGACTTGTCGCCGGCCAGGACTTTGATGGATGAGCTTGGGCTGAGTCCTTTCGGCAAATCGCCGGCTGGGGATCTGCCCCTCGGCTGGCGGCAGCGGCTGGCCCTGGCCACGGCGGTTGTCCATCATCCAGAACTGGTCATCCTCGATGAACCCACCAGCGGAGTTGACCCCGCGGCACGGCGGGCATTCTGGGACCTTATCTACGATCTGGCGGAGCGCGGAATCACCGCCTTCGTTACCACCCACTACATGGACGAGGCGGAATACTGCAACCGGGTTGGGGTGATGCGCCGCGGCCGCCTGCTGGCCATGGACACCCCCACGCGGTTGAAGCGCTCCAGCCTGCCGGGGAAGGCATGGGATGTCTACGGCCAGCCGATGCTCGAGGCCTTGGACGCGCTTGGGTCCTTGCCTCAGGTGGTTCGCTCGGGGCTTTCCGCCGATCACTTGCGCGCCATCACTGCCAACGACGTCGACGGCGCAGATCTGGAGGCGGCGCTCAAGGAACGCGGATTACAGGGGGTCAGCGTGGCGGCCGCCGAGGCCACGCTTGAGGATGTCTTCCTGGCGCTGGCCGAGGGGTAGCCTCGGACCCATCCCTTGTCGCGGCCGTGGCGTGGTGGGATAATTCGGCCTTGTCTATGCCCCAGGCTACCTTGTCCCTCCGCCTCAAAATCCTGCTCCCGATCGCGGCACTGGCTGCCGGGGGATGTGGACTGTCAGGTGGGGCAGCTGAGCTGCCGACACCCATCCCCTCGACCATCACGCCCACGCCATTCCAGAGCGTCACGCCGACGGCCACCTATCAACCCGTTCGGGTGTGGGTGGCGCCATCTGCTCCGGCCGATCTCAAGCAACCCATCTCCCAACTAGCCCATCTGGCTGGCCGGCCGGTGGCATTCTCAAGCTCCGCCGAGGGGGCCGACCTTAGCTTTGGACCGCACGCCGACGCACCGGTCTCTCAGTGGGTCTTCGCCCTGGTGGCGCCTTTCCCCACGGTCAGCGACGGCTTGACCTTGGATGAGCTCAAGTCGGCATGGTCGGGGCAGGGCGGGGAATTGGTCTTCGCCAGCCAGGCGACCGTGGACGCCCTTGAGCCAAGTCTTGGGCCCGCCAACGGCGTCCAAATTCTGGCCCCAGCCGAACTAATGGATCGGGCTTGGGCGAGCCGGCCGTCACTGGCCATTGTGCCATTTGAAGCGCTCGAACCTCGCTGGAAGGTCCTGTCCGTAGATGGTATCTCACCCCTCGACAGCCAGTTCGACCCCGCTGTGTATCCGCTCACGGTTAGCCTGGGTTGGGCCGGCGCCCCCGACCTGGTCGCCGCCGCCAATGCGTCGGTCTCAGTTCCCGAGTTCAAATCGAGACCCCAACCAGCTGGCGACGGTCGTCGTCAGCGGCGTGACGGCGCTCACTCGGGCCACCGCCTGGCAGATGGATCTGCACACGCCGACTTGGCCAGCGGATCTGATCGGGGATTGGCTCCGGGATGCCGACATCACGCATGTAAGCAACGAAGTGTCGTTCAGCCCGGATTGCCCGCCTGGGGACCCCTCGCGTGCCATCATGCGCTTCTGCACCCAACCCAAACAGATGGCGCTGCTGGATGCCATTGGGGTGGATGTGATCGAGCTGACCGGCAATCATGAGTTGGATTACGGCACCAATCCGATGCTGTACACACTGGATCAGTACGATCAAAAGGGCTGGCAGTACTTCGGGGGAGGGCGGAATCTGACCGACGCGCAGGAGCCGGCGCTGTTCGAAGTCCACGGCAACAAGATCGCATTCCTGGGATGCAATCCCGCCGGGCCGTCTTATGACTGGGCGACCGACTCCAGTCCCGGCTCACTGCCGTGTGATATGCCCGCCCTGACGGCGAAGATCCGTGATCTTCGAGCGCAAGGTTATCAGGTGATCTTCACGTTTCAGTGGGAGGAGGCCTATCGTGATTCGCCTCTGCCCAGGCAGGTTGAAGGATTTCATGAGCCGGCTGATGCCGGGGCGGTGATCGTCAGCGGCAGCCAGGCGCACCAGCCGATGGGCTTCGAGTTCTACAACGGCAGCATGATTCACTATGGGCTGGGGAACCTGTTCTTCGATCAGATGTGGTCCGACGATACACGCAAGGAGTTCATCGACCGGCACGTGTTCTATCAAGGCCGATACATCAGCACCCAGTTGTTCACGGCTGAGTTGGAGGACTACGCCCAACCACGGCCGATGACGCAAGACGAAAGGGCCGACATGTTGTCGACCCTTTTCAAAGCCAGCGGCTGGTAGGCTGGGGGCTCTTTTTAGAGGCCAGCTCGTTTCTTCAGGGCGGCTTGCACACGCTGGTTGAGTTCGGCCTGCTCCGTTTCCAACCCTTCGAGATCATTTAGCCACATAGTTACAGCCGACTGGTCCTTGGCGCCCAGGGCGTTGATACGCACATTGAGTCCGGCGGCTTCAAAGGCAGCGGTGGCCATGGCGGCCCCGGCTCCGGCGTCGCTGGCGGCGTTGGTGTTGCCTGTCTCAGCCATTTCGGCCGCCAACTTGAGCACTTCAATGGCCATACGGGCCACATCCAAAGGTACGGATGCCGCGCCGTGGGTGGCGGTCTCGATGGCGGCCGCCCGGGAGGCTTTCTCTTCTTCGGTCCCTTTGGGCAGCTTCAGGGCCGCCATGAAAGCGTCGAAGGCGGCCGCATCGCGTTCGACCGCCAGACTCAGGTCGGCGCGGAGCGCTTCGGCCCGCTCGACAACCTGCTTCATTCGTTCTTCGACCTCGGCGTACTTTTTCTTCCCGGCCGTCACCCGCCCGACCATCGCCACCAGCGCTGCCGCCGTCGCTCCGACGTGGGCAGCCGCCGAACCGCCCCCGGGCGTGGGATTGCCGGAAGCCAGCCGATCGAGGAAGGTCTCTGAGGAGTCGCCGGCCTCCTCGCGCATCGAAGAGCCGCGTCTCCAGGATCTGATCCGGCTCAAATTGATCCATCTGGAGGTACCAGCGGGCGGCATCGATCAACGACGCCTGCGGCGCCAGGCCGACCAGCTCGGAGTGGTGAATGCCGACCCCGTAGCGCTCTGCCTCGCGCCGGATGGTCTCGACCACGCGGGCGATCGGGGTCTTGGTGAAATCGGTCAGATTCATCGACACCTGGGCGCGCCCGTCCACCAGAAGGCCAATCGACTTGACGAAACGCAGACCGCCCGACGAATGGCGGATGGCCCTGGCGATCTTTTTGGCTATTCCGACGTCTTCGGTGCTCAGGTAGACGTTGTATGCGATCAACGGAGCCCGAACGCCGATGACGGTGGCTCCGGCGGGCCCCAGCTCGGCCGGGCCGAAATCTGGGGCGCGCTCGGCATCGGTCTGGATGGCATCTATTAATCCTTCGTACTCGCCGCGGCGGATGTTCTCCAGGTTGACACGATCGGGGCGCGTGGCGGCCGCCTCATACAGATAGATTGGAAGGCCGAGCTCATCGGCTGCCCGCTCGGCCACGCTGCGCGCCGAGCGCGATGCAGTCATCCTGCGTGATCCCGCTGATGGGCACGAAAGGGACCACGTCGGTGGCGCCGATGCGAGGGTGTTCCCCTTGATGATGGTCCAGATCGATCAACTCTGCGGCTTTGGCCATTCCAGCGAAGGCGGCGTCAGCTACGGCCTTGGCGGGACCAACAAAGGTGATCACGGTGCGGTTGTGGTCATGGTCGCTGTGCTGATCGAGGACGTGGATGTTGGGGACCGCCTGGATAGCATGATGGATGGCATCCACAACTTCCTGCCGGCGGCCTTCGGAGAAATTCGGGATGCACTCGACAAGCTGGTTTGGCATGGGCACCTCGGAAACGGGCGGATCTGGACGTGAGTATACTATGCCCCCCGGCGCCGCCTGGCAGCCCGCATGCTGGCGGACAAGGCGGTGTTAAGCTGCTGGTAAGATTTGCTCCTTAGCATGATGACAAGTTGTCTAGGAATGGGGCGAGACCGCCTTACTTGAGGAGCGACAAGCATGAAGTTTCCCAGCCTGGCGATGGGGGCTTTCTTGGCCCTGGTGGTCGCAGCCTGCGCCGGCGCCCCGCCGCCGAGCCCGTCGACCCCAGTCCCGCTGGCCAGCCAGCCGGCTGCCATGGCTCCCACTGGGACGCCAATGATGGAGGCTTCCACGGCCACGCCTGGTTCTGACGGTAACCAGACCGCAGCTGAGCCACGACCCACGATAACCATCAACCCCCGTCTGCACGCGACCAACCCCCAGAATGTGAAACTCGCCAGCGGCGATCAACCCACGCTGGTTGAATTCTTCGCCTTCTGGTGACCGACCTGCCAGGCATTGGCGCCCGTCGTGCACGGGCTCGAGCGAGACTGGAAAGACCAAATTCACTTCGCCTATCTGGATATCGATGACCCCCAGACCCAAGACTTCAAGCGGGCGCTGGGCTATCAATACCAGCCGCATCTGTTTCTGTTGGACGCCGATGGAAACATCATCCAGCAGTGGGTTGGCTATGTGACAGAGGACCAGCTCACATCAGCCTTTACGGCCGCCGTTCAGTAGGGGGTTGTCGGTCGGCTCTTATTCCAGCCCCAGGAGACGTTTGGCGATGACCATCCGCTGCACCTCGCTGGTCCCCTCCCCGATGGTCAACAAGCGGGCATCCCGATAGAAACGTTCGACGGGGACCTCGCGGCTGTATCCGTAGCCGCCCAGAATCTGAATGGCATCCCGACATACGCTTTCCGCCGTCTCACTGGCCGTGAGCTTGGCCATGGCGGCTTCGCGTGTGAAGGGCAGCCCCTGCTCCTTCAGCCAGGCTGAGCGATAGACCAGCCAGCGGGACGCCTCGAGCCTGGTCTCCGCGTCGGCGAGCATGAACTGGATCGCCTGATGATGTTTCAACTGCCGGCCGAAGGTCTGCCGCTCACCGGCATAGCGGACGGCCTCCTCGAGCGCAGCGCGGGCCAAGCCAAGGGACAATGCGCCAATTCCCACGCGGCCGCCATCCAAAATCCTCAGGGTTTGCTGGAGTCCCTTCCCTTGAACTCCCAACAGGTTATCGGCCGGCACACGCACGTGATCGAACCCGATCGCGTGGGTCGGTGAGGCGCGCATCCCCATTTTCTTCTCAGGGGGGTGAATGTGTACCCCCTCCGCGTCGGCCGGCACAACGATCATGCTCAAAGCATACGCGTCCTGGCCCTGGTCAGTACGGCACAAGACGACGAACAGGGGCGCCAAGCTGGCGTTGGTGATCCATGCCTTGGATCCGGAAATCACCCAGCCGTCTTTGTCGGGTGTGGCGCGCGTGGTAATGCCCCCGCTGAGGTCCGACCCGGCCCCTGGTTCGGTTAGAGCCAGGGCACCAAGCCCATCTTCGCCCGTCGCCAGACCTGGCAGCCAGCGGTGTTTCTGAGCCTCGGATCCGAAGGCACTGATGGTGGCGCAGCACAGGCCGTTGTGCGCCGCCACGGAAAGCGCGGTGCCTGCACAGGCCCAGCCCAATTCCTCCAGCGCCAGCGCGGCGCTCAGGGCGTCAATGCCTGTGCCACCGTAGGATTCATCGATATTGAGCGCAAGCAAGCCCAGCGCCGCCATAGCCGGAATGGCTTCCTGGCGGAATCGGGCCTCAAGGTCAAGTTCGGCAGCGTGGGGTCGTATTTCCTTTTCACAGAAATCGTGGACGGATTGCTGCCAGAGGCGTTGTTCGTCGTTTAGTGAGAAATCCATGTTGGCCTCGGTGGGTCCCTTGAATTCCGGGGACCATGCTCTCAGGGGCGATTGTGAAGGAATTCACATAGCGAATCTTAGGACGCAGCTTCTCGGATGGCCTCGAGTGACTCTGGGTTGACGAGGGCCGATGTGTCGCCCGGATCTTCGCCGAGGTAGGCGGAGCGCAGCATGCGCCGCATCAGCTTGGCGTTGCGAGTGCGCGGCAGGTCGGGGACGAAAAGGATCGCCTTGGGTGCCAGCGGCTTGCCCAGGTCCTTGATCATACGATCTGTCAGCTCGGCGCGTACTCGTTCGGGATCGCCTTCGCCATGCAGCACGCAGAAGCACACCACCACGCTCCCCTTGATCGGATCTGGGACGCCGATGGCCGCCGCCGAGACGACATGAGGGTGAGAGAGCAGGATCGATTCCACTTCGGCCGGGCCGAGGCGCTTGCCAGCGATCATCAATGTGTCGTCGGAGCGGCCCAGGATATACCACTGCCCATCCTCGTCGACCATGGCCCAGTCGCCGTGAACCCAAGTGTTCGGGAACTTCGACCAGTATGCCGCCAGATAGCGTTCGGGGTCTCTCCAGAAGCCGCGGGTAATGCCAATCCAGGGGGCCTTGATCACCAGTTCGCCGACCTGGCCGATCACCGAATGGCCGTCCTCGTCGAAAACGTCCGCCGCCATCCCAGGGCAAACGGCCGAGAGCGCGCAAGGCTTAATGGGTCGCGTGGGGTTGCCCATGATGATTCCACCCGAAAGCTCCGTTCCTCCAGAATAGTTGATGATCGGAAGCTGTCGTTTCCCGACCACCTCGAAGAGCCACATCCAGGGATCGGGGTTCCAGGTCTCACCGGTGGAGCCGATGGTTCGAAGACTGGACAGGTCGTGAGACAGGACCGGTTCTTTGCCTTCGGGGATGAGGGCGCGGATGAAGGTCGGAGAAAGGCCAAGCTGGGTAATGGCGTGGCGTTCGATCATTTCCCATACCCGGTCCGGTCCCGGATAGTCGGGGGCACCGTCGAATAGGAACATGGTGGCGCCCAACAACAACGTGCCGAAGATCAGCCAGGGGCCCATCATCCAGCCCATATCGGTCATCCAGAAGATCCTGTCGCCGGGATGGACATCCATCCCGAAGGCCATGTCCTGGGTGGCTTTGATGGGGAAGCCACAGTGTGTATGCACGGCGCCTTTGGGCCGGCCGGTGGTGCCGGAGGTGTAGATGATCATCAGCGGGTCATCGGCCCCGGTGGGTTCGGTTTCGGCCTGGTCGGACTGGGCCGGGATCAGTTCGTGCCACCAGTGGTCTCGTCCGGGCTGCATCACGACGGAATTGCCGGCCCGCTGTACAACGAGCATGTGCTGCAGGCCAGGTACTTGGGCGGCGGCCTCGTCGGCCTGAGGTTTCATGGGGACCACCCGGCCCCGCCGCATGGCACCATCGGCTGTGACCAGCGCTTTGGCGTTGCCATCAGCCAGCCGACTGGCGACGGCGCCTGAACCATAGCCGGAGAACAGCGGCAGAATGATCCCGCCGATCTTGACCACCGCCAGGCAGGCGATCACCTCTTCTGGCGTCAGCGGCATGTACAAGCCGACGGCGTCGCCGTGGCCCAAGCCAAGCCCCCTGAAGGCATTGGCGGCGCGATTGACCTGGCGGGTCAGCTCGGCATAGGTCATGCTGCGTGAAGCCCCCTCTTCGCTTTCCCAAATCAATGCCGTCTCGTGTTCGAAGGGTGTGCCGATGCGTTTGTCCAGGCAGTTGTCGACGATGTTCATCTCGCCACCGACGCACCATTTCGGCCAGGCGATCCCTTGGCTGAGATCGAGGATCTTGTCGTAGGGTTTGCGAAAACGGATGTCGAGGAAGCGGAGCAGCGCGTCGGTGAACCAGCCGACATCGCTGCCGGCGCGCTCGATGAGCGTCTCGAAGTCAGGGATGTCGTTCTGGCGCATGAAATGGGTTACGTTGGCGCGCTCGATGATTTCAGGCGTGGGCTCCCAGACGAACGACCCTTCAAGACCGGCATCATCCAATCCCACGCGTCCTCCCAGACTCATGCGCTTTGTGAGGCGGGCTGGTCAATTCCCCGTCGATTGACCTGTGAGGCGTTGATACCAGTACCATAACACGTCGCTGGCGGGCTTCCCGTGTACCGAAGCGGATTTGTCTTGCAGGGCCACCACCGGATTGTAGCGGCGGGCGGTGAAACCTTGAATGCCGGGCCGTTGGGTGGCTTCCATCAAGACGGCGTTCATCGCCTGGGCCTGCTCGCCAAGGTCGACCTTCAAATCAGGGTCCACTATGGCGCCAGAATCGAACTCCGAACTGGACCGGCAGGACCCGTCCGGCCTCGGGACGCAGGCTGTGGCACCTCCGTCGATCGAGAGGTATTCCACACTGAGCTGGATCGGTTTTCCCGCCAGCGCGGGGGTCGCCACCAGGCTGTCGAGCGAGGCTGCGGCAGCGGTCTGCATCCCGGCCAGGTCCGTGGTGTTCGAATCAGCTAGGGGGACATGCCAATACACACGGGCGACGTCCACGGCATCCATGAATGGGGGCGCGGCCTGGAGCTGCGCACCGTCTTCGATCTCGAAGGCGATCTTCCCCGAATAGACAGCGCGTACGTCATCGATCAGTGACCGCCATTTGGCCTCAGCCTCTCCCGGGGCGCCGGAAGGTGAGCCGTCGGGCAAGAGGCCGCCGGGCAGGGCGGGAGCGGCTTCCGGACCGCCCAAGATCAGGCTGTCTGCGCCCATGGTCTGGGCCTGACGGGCGTAGGTCAGGATGAAGTTTCGGTAGCTTTCGAACCAGACCGACCACCAGGCCGAATTGCGATTGGCGGTCGACCACCAGCTGGCCGTTGATGCGTTGGGTGCGATCAGGGTCGGCCGAAGAGCAATCTCCAACCCCTGGCGCTTGGCTTCGGCGGCCCAAGCCTGAAGATCATCGTCAAATGGGCCGTGAGCTGGGTCGAAGCCCATGATGGGAAGCGGGTTGTTTGACGTGAGCACCCAGGTCGGGGTGAGGGTAAGGCTGTTGGCTCCCATCGCTTTGACATCGGTCACCGATTGGTTTTGGAAGGCCGTCCAATTCGGCTGGTAGTTGGGTGCGAAGTCCACTCCGACCTTGTAATCTGCTCGGGGGGTGATTTCGGGCGCAGCCACAGACGCGGCCGATGACGATCCCAGCCACTGCCAACCCGCGACTTGATCGTCGATGGTGCCCTGGGTGTTGGAAGGATCAAGCGGCCTGCCCGTGGATTGCTTTCCGGGCGTTTCAGCGTCGTCGGCGCCGCCACACTGGAAGTTGCGGCAGTAGCGGTAGCCGACTTGTCCGCTGAAATCGAGCGGCCCTTCCAGCACGAACAACCACTGATGATCGCCTGAACGCCACATCGGGAGTGGTTCGAACCAGGTGAACGGATTGATCTGGATAGTGACCTCGTCGCTGGCTGGCGTGTCAGACGGAACACTCACCTGAAAAGCGACCGCTGAACGACCGCCACCGTGCCAGCTTTGGACCGTGTCCTGAACCGTGAAGTCCTGGTCGGGGACGATCAGTTGGCGCACCTTGAAGGCGCCCTGTGCGTCGCGCTCGGCGTTCCACAATCCATCCCCCAGCGTGTACTTGTACTCCAGGTAGGTCCCGCTGTACACCTGGGCCAGAAGCAGATAGTGGGTGGCGTCGACTGGCACCAGCGTAGGCATGCGGGCACTGGTGAGGTCCAGACCGCCGGGGATTTCGCTGAAGACGTCTCCGAATTGGCGCAGATTTCCCGCCAACCGGATCGGTGTACCCTGGGCTGTGTCGGCGGGGACGGTGACTTCAAATGTGGCTCGAACCGCCGTGGCCGGCTGGAGAGACAAATCGGCGGGTGTGCTGCTGTCGGCGGCAACGACGGCGCCTTGCGAGCTGGGCAGAAAGCTCCCATCCGTAGCCGAAGCCACCAGCGAGTGCAAGCCGGGGGGCAGACCCTCGAGCCTGTACTTTCCCTGTCCATCGGTGAATGTGGTTAGGCCGCCAGCGGTTACCCGGATCTGGCTCAGCGGGTTGCCGGTGGCCGAATCCGTGATTTTGCCCAGGATTCGCCCGGACTGGCCGGCATAGGGCGCGTCCGTCCACGTGGCCGCCAAGTCGTCGATCTCAATCGGTCCCGGGATCAGGGCGACCCGATAACGAATCTGGCGGCCATCAACAGTGGCTTCGAATGCAGAGTCAGGTGACGTCCGAGCGTAGCGATAGTCAAGCAGGGTGCCCACCGGCAGACTTACTTGTGTCTGCCAGCTCCCGTCGTCAGTGCGCCGCATGGGGTGGGGCGCGGTGTTGTATGCCACACCGGTGACGGAGTCGATAATCTCGAGTGAGATGCCGGCATCGGTCGCCGTTCCGGCGGGTGGGGTGAGCTTGAAGATCACGTCTGCCTGAGGCAGGGCGCTGGCAGTCTCCCCACCCTGGTCCGTTCCGGACCCGCCAAGGCCAGGCAATGAACAGCCTGCAAGCAGGAAGATGACGAGCAGCGGCAGGGAAAGTTGGGTGATGCGCTTTTTCATGCTCTTTGCCCCAAATTCTGGATGAGTTGAAGGCATACGTCGAGATTAGGAATTTGATAGGCGGGCAGCTTCATCCGGCGACCAGGCCCACCCTTGATCGGGGTAAGCTTCAGGACGCCCCGCTCGAGTTCGGCTGATGCCAGTTGCGTCCAAGGCAGCAATCGGCCATCCCGCATAACTCCCTCGCCGTTAAGCGTCAATGGGCCGAACTCCAGAGCTTGGCCCTGATTGAAGGCGCGCGTGTAGCCGGCCAAGAGGTGCGGATAGATGTTTCGTTTGATCTTCTCCACCAGGTCGGGCAAGTGGGCGATGGCCCGGGTAAGTCGAATTTGCTGTCCGCCACGGATGTCGAGACGAACCTCCATCTCTCCGCCCCAGATGAGCCCAAAGATACCATATCTCACGGCGGACGCATGCAGCCGCTGGATATCCTGCCAGGGTACGCTGATGCGGTCCCGGCCGTGCTGGTAGACGATCCCGGCGCCATGCAGGCTGACCTCGATCTGGCGTCCGCGCAAAACGAAGACGCTGATCACCAGGCTGAGTCCGGCGAATGCCGCGGCGGCGATGAACCATGGGGTGGACCACTTGGAGACCACCGCCGGACCGTACTGGGTGGTGGCGAGATACCAGCGGTAGCCGCCGGCGAGCGCCGAAATCAAGGTTGCGGCCAGGCCAGCCGCCAAAAGGATCCACAGCGCAAGCCGTCGGCGGCGGCTTGTGCGGTAGACATTGATCAACTGCCCGAGTGTCGGGGCGGTCTTCGATGGGGCTTGAGTCATGCTGGATCGAGGCTAGTCGCTGGGCACGAAATAGACGTCGGTCGGTTTGAGTTTGCTGTTGCGCAAGAAACGCGGCTCGACGGCCATTCCGATCCAATCCAGATTGGCTTCCGACGGATCGACCCCCATCAGGCGCGTCAGAAAAAGCGTGTTGACGTCCTCGAATTCGATCATCGCCAGTACGTAAGGCGTTTCCGGCAGGAACTCCTCCGACCCAAAGTGGCAAACGGTGAACGCGTGCACGTGGGCCGGGCGGTCGGTGATGTCGATCCACCGTGTTTCATCTCCGGACATCATGTCGTGTCCGCGCGGCGTAGCGTACGTATAGCCGCTTGTCGGATCCTGGCTGGCAAGCAGGCGCTTGTTGGCCGCGCCAGCGAACCAGGGGCTGTCCTGGCCGTAGGAATGCAAATAGGTGATGCTGTAGGGTTGTTCGATCTGGATCGGCGCCAGTTTCTTAAGGAAGGCGAGCGCTTCCGGATCGGTCTCGACGGGGAAAGGTATGCCGTGGACGACGTAGCCTCCAAGGGTCTCAGGGCGTTTCTTGGGCAGCTTGGCCATGGCTCAGGCCTCCCTTTCCAGCACGGTGACGGAAATGTAGGTGCCGGTTCCGGCGTGAGAATGGATCGCTCCGCGTTGGGCGTCTTTAATCTGGAGCGCCGGGTCCCCGAAGTGGGATTCAATGCTTCCTTGCAGCTGCCAGGTTGCGAAAACGGCTTGCATTAGACCGGTGGCGCCAACCGGATGGCCGCAGGCGATCAGGCCGCCGGACGGATTGACCGGACAGACAGGATCTTCCGGAAGGTCTAGGCCGTAGTCCAGGCCCGGTGCAAAGGCCTTGCCTGAGGCAGCGAAAGGACCGCCTTCCCCGTAGCGGCACAGCCCGAGGTCTTCATAGGTCTGGATTTCGCTCGATGTGTATGCATCGTGAAGTTCAACGAAGTCCAGTTCCTGCAATGGGTCGTCAACGCCAGCGTGCTTGTAAGCCATGTTGCCCGCCACGCGGCCCCCGCGGAAAGAGTGGACGCCTGGATAGCGCGTCCCGTGGTCCCATAGATCCCGATAATAGGCTCGGGTATCGTCCGAGCCGCGTTCCTTTTCCGTGGCGTAATCGCGCATGAAGGTGTCATAGTCGACATGGGGTCGGTCGGACATGCGCATGGCGTCCGTGCCGCGCCCGATGCCAGCCACCCGCACCAGCGGTCGGGTGATGGTTGCCCCGGCCGCCTCCAACCGCTTAAGGCCTTCTTCCGATGCCAGTACGACCGCCGCCGCGCCGTCGGACATCACGCAGATGTCCAGCCGGGTCAGCGGCCAGGCAACCATCGGTGCCTGGCGTACGTCCCCGATGGTGTAGCGGTGGCGTTTCTGGGAGTACGGATTGTGAAAGGCGTTAATGTGGTTTTTGACCGAGACGTGCGCCATCTGTTCGACCGTGGTACCGAACTCTTTCATATGACGCGTGACCATCATGGCGTAGTAACCGGAGTAGAAGCCGCCCACGGGATAATCCCAGGAGATATCGGATGCCAGGGCGATGAACTCGTTGCCCTTCCACGTTTCGACGTGGCTCATGGTCTCAAAGCCGTAGGCGACGCACACATCCATATGTCCGGATGCGATCGATTTCCACGCTTCCTGGAAGCAAAGCCCGCCCGTTGCCCCACCGCCTTCAACACGGTGACTTGGTTTGGGGCAGAGGCCGAGGTAGTCCTGGGCCATGATCCCGGCCATGAGTTGTCGTGAGAAATGATCTGAGAAGTAGGAGGCCACCGAGCCATCAACTGCGGCCGTAAACGTGGGGAAATCGAGGCCCAGATCATCGATGGCGTCGTCGTAGGCCTCTTTGATGATCGCCTGGAACGTCTTGTCCGGTCGCGCCTTGGCGAACTTGGAAACGCCGCCGGCTAACGCATAAACGGGCCGCATATGCGATCTCCCTTCGCAAGCCTCCAAACGGAGCAGGCAACGTCTTGATTGTACCCCGGCGGTGCCCCGACGCCAGCGTTGGCGCATCGGCTGTCCACTATACTGAGACTCCAACCTGTACCGCGAGAGGAAAAGCCCAGCATGGATTCGCCGCTGCTTGAAGCCTCGGTCATTTTGATCTTGATTCTGTTCAATGGCTGGTTGGCAATGTCTGAAATCGCACTCGTGTCGGCCCGAAGGTCAAGCCTGCGTGAGCGCGCTAAAGAGGATGGGGCGGGGTTCGAGCGCGCCCTGGAGATGACGGAATCGCCGGGGCGGTCCTTGGCCGCCATCCAGGTTGGGATCACGCTGATCAGCGTACTAAACGGTGCGTTCGGCGGTGCCACCCTTGCGGGCCGTCTTGAGGCTTGGCTGGCCCCGGTGCCGATGATCGGTGCCTACGCCGACAAGCTCGGCCTGGCGCTGGTGGTCATCATCATCACCTACACGATGCTGATCCTTGGAGAATTGGTCCCCAAGCGGTTGGCGTTGGTCCAGCCTGAGGCAATATTGGGCGCCGTCGCCCGCCCGCTTTCGGGTTTGGCCAGGCTGGTTTCCCCTGCGGTCGGTTTGCTCAACACGAGCACCAACGTTGTGCTGGGCCTCATCGGAAGCCAGTCCCGAGAACAGCGTCCTGTCACAGAAGGCGAAATCAAGGCGCTGCTGCAGGAGGGCGCCAACGCTGGTACCTTTGCCGAGGTCGAGCGGGAACTGGTGGGCCGCATCTTCAGGACAGCCGACAGGTCGCTGGCGTCTCTGGCGACGCCTCGCACGGAGATCACGTGGTTGGATCTGGCTGACCCCGTCGAGGAAAGCGTCCACAAGATCATTTTGAGTGATCGTGCTCGTCTGCCTGTGTGCGAAGGCGGCCTGGACCATGTCGTCGGCGTGCTGGAAGTCCGAGACCTGCTTTCCGACTGTATGGGGGGTAGGCCTATCGACTTGCGAAGCCACGCCAGGAAGGTCGATTTCATCCCGGAGAGCGCACGTGCCTTCGAAGCGATGGAAACCTTTCGCAGGACTCGGCGGCCGATCGCGCTGGTGATGGACGAATACGGCGGCGTGCAGGGCCTGGTCACCACCAACGACTTGTTGGATGCACTTGTGGGGGATTTGCCGGAAGGTGATGAGCTCAATCAAGAAGAAGTCAAGCAAGAGGGCCCCGGCGTTTGGCGAGTGGACGGGATGCTCTCCGTGGAGGACTTCAAAGCCGTGGTCGGTCTCGAAAAGCTGCCGCAAGAGGGACGTGGCTTGTATGAAACTGTCGGCGGCCTGGCTCTGACGCGCTTTGGGGACATCCCCAAGGTGGGTGACTCCTTCCGCTGGTCGGATCTAAGTTTCGTGGTTCTGCGGATGGATGGATTCCGTGTGGCCGAGCTTCGCGTCCGTCGAGAACCACCACGCGTGCCTGGATCAAGGCATTGAGTTCACGCAGTACGTGAATAATTTCACAAATTGACGCAGCTAGGCTTCGTCGCGTGCAAACGGCTCCCGCAGCCGTACTGGCTTTTCCCCCCGCGAGCGCAGCCGAAGGTTGAGGACTTCCACGAAGACCGAGAATCCCATGGCGAAGTAGATGTAGCCCTTCGGGATATGCAGGCCCATGCCTTCGGCGATCAGCGACATCCCGATCAACAGCAGGAAGCTGAGCGCCAGCATTTTCACGGTGGGGTGGTCTTCCACAAAGCGGCTGATTGGCCCCGAAGCGACCATCATGATGCCCACGGCCACGACGATCGCCGTCACCATGACCCACAGATCGCGCGCCATGCCCACGGCAGTGATCACCGAGTCCAGCGAGAAGACGATGTCGAGCAGGGCGATCTGGGTGATCACACCAGCGAAGGAAGGCGCGGCGGCCGTGTCTCGGTGGCCCTCTTCTCCCTCCAGCTTGTCGTGAATCTCATCCGTGCTCTTGGCGAGCAGAAACAGGCCACCGCCGATCAGGATGATGTCCCGCCCAGCGAACTCGAAACCAAACACGGTCAGGAAAGGCTGCGTAAGCCCGATCACCCAGGCCAACGAAAACAGAAGCAGGATGCGGGTGAACATGGCGGCGGCCGAGGCCGACCAGCCTGCCCTTATCCCGCTGCCCTGGCGGCAGCTTGCCAGACAGAATCGAAATGAAGACGATGTTGTCGATTCCCAAGACGATCTCGAGGGCTGTGAGCGTAAGCAGCGCGATCCAGACTTCGGGTTGCGTTAGTGCACTCATCGACGGTCTCCGTGGGGCGGGTTGGCTGGCGGGGATTATACCCAGCCTGATCGGCTGGTGATAAGGGTGGTTGGTGGGGAGGTGCGGTCAGGCGGAGCGGGCGCGCTCTTCTCGCCGGGCGGATCGTGCCCGACCACGTTGGGCGATTGCCGCCAGGCCGATGCTGAGGAAATAGAGCACGATCATGGGGGCCATCACCAAGCCCATGTTCACCGGATCGACGGTGGGCGTAATCACAGCTGCCAGCACGGCGATGGCCACCATGGCGAATCGCCAGGCGTTCCACAGCGACCGGGCTTTGACCAGCCCAAGCATGGCCAATGCGTATACCGCCAGCGGAAACTCGAATGACAACCCGATCCAGAACATCACGCCGGTCACAAAGCGGATGTAGCTCATGGGCCTGATCTGGCTAGGGATCCCCATGAAGTGCACCAGGAAGGGGACGGCCGCCGGGAGCATGATCTTGTAAGCGAAGAGGAGTCCCACGACAAAGAAGAGGGCGGCCCCCGGGAGCAGGGTAAGGATCATTATCCGCTCCCTTGGCTTCAGGCCAGGATTGATAAACAAGAACAGTTCGAAGGTGACATAAGGCAATGCCAGGGCCACGCCGCTGATGAAGGAAACGCGCATCACGGCGCCAACTGACTCGGTGACTTCGATCGACTGCAGGGCCCCAACGCCGCCGATAGGGGCCGCAAGCCAGGCGAGGATCTGGTTGACAAAGACAAAGCTCAAGCCCGTGGTCAGAACCACAAAGATCACCGATCGCAAAAGATGGTGGCGCAGCGCGTCCAGGTGGTCAAGCAGCAGCGAAGGTTGTTCGAAGCTGCGCGAGAGCACATCCGCTGTGGAGGTGTCTTCTGGCTCCTGTCTGATCCAGGCCCGCATCCGGCGGAAGGGCCAGGCTAGCCCGCGGAAGGGCAAGGTAATCCACGACCATACTCGACGAAAAAAGCGCTTGATCATGGCTGGTCGTCGGCCTGTGGGTCAGGGCCAGCGGGTGTGTCGGACCCTTCCTCCTCGGATGGCTCTTCCGCGACCTCGTCGTCTGCCGTACGGGGCAGGCCACCCGGCGTAGGCCCGAGGGATTGATCGGATCGCGGTTGGCTGGGCTCTCCCTTTGGGGAGGGGCGCCAGGCCTCGAGCCCGGCTTCAAGCTCAGGGTTAACGTCCTTCGGCTGGGCCTGAGAGGACGACGTGCCATTCTTGATGGCTTCGTCAAGTTCCTCCAACGCCGCTTCGCGCGCCAATCTGTTGGGCAGGTCCCGCAAATCGCGCGAGGCTTGAGTCACCGTTTTCCACGCGTCCGAACGGTACATTCTGTTGAGGAATTTGCCTGCCGAGCGAGCTGTTTTTGCCAGGTCACGCGGACCGAGAACCAGCAGGGCGATGACGATGATAACGAGCAGTTCGGGGGGGCCTACGCCGAGAAATTCCATCGAGGACCAGGGCTAACTTGTGGGTTGAAGCTGTCGCCGAATGTCCCCGTGGTGGTCGGCCAGCGAGCCCAGCACGCCGTTGACGAAGCGCGGGCTGCTTTCAGATCCGAAACGCTTGGCGATTTCTACGGCTTCGTTGATGGCGACTTTGAGGGGCGTCTCGCTCGAGACGGCGAATTCCCACAGAGCCAGGCGCAGTATGGTCCGATCCACAATTGCCAGTTGATCCACCGGCCATTCGGGGGCCAACTCGGCGATAAAGCGGTCGAGCGCATCGGCGAATTCCAACGTGCCCATCACCATCTGGCGCAGGAAGTCCAAGCTTTCCTGGCTGAGATCTGGATGGGAGTTCTATCTGGCGCGCCAGAACATCTTCCGGCCGGTGGCCGACGCAGTCGATCTCGTATAGTGCTTGCAGCGCCAGCTGCCGGATTCGCCGTCGTTCACGCTTCATGCTCGGGGCCGTCCTGGGCGGATGTCAGTCTGGAAGGTCAACGCGCTCACGCTTCGTCTGCAGACGGTGTGTCCTCGAAGTCGATGTCTTCAATGTGGACATCGATTCGATCGACTTTCATCCCCACCATCTCCTGGATGGCTCGGGCGACTTCTTGCTGAACTTTGCGGCTGACTTCGCGGACGTTGACATCGTGGGTCAGGATGAGATGCAGCTCGACGGATACGCTGTCATCATCGATTCCGAGAATGACCCCGTCTCCGACCGTGCGCCGAAACCAGCGGTTGAGGCTCGTGGGCGGCTGGGTCAGGCGCACTACGCCCGGCACACCCAGGGCGGTGAGCTGGGCGATGGTCACGAGCACACCAGGGGCGATGGTCGTGGCCCCCGTATGGTCGTTGTGCTCCTGTCCTGCGTCTTCCATCATGCTCCCCAGATCTCGGCAGCCTCTAGAACATGGCCATTCCGCCGTCCACGGTCAGAATGTGGCCGGTGATGTAGGCTGCATCGTCCGACGCCAAGTAGGCGACGGCTTTGGCGATTTCCTCGGGTTGTCCCTTGCGCCCGAGCGGGATCATTCCGAGCATCCCCTCCTGGGCGCTTTCCGGAACAGTCGACCAGATTTCGGTATCAATATACCCTGCCGCGACGGCATTGACGGTCACGTTGCGCGAGGCGACCTCGCGGGCCAGCGATTTGGTGAAGCCAATCTGCCCCGCCTTGGAAGCGGAATAGTTCGTTTGACCGGCGTTGCCCATTTGCCCGGCGACGGAAGTGATGTTGACGATGCGGCCGTAGCGTTTGCGCATCATGTGGCGCACAGCCGCCTTGGCGCAGTTGAAAGTCGACTTGAGATTGGTCGCGATGACGTCGTCCCAGTCCTTTTCGGACATGGTCATGATCAGCCCGTCGCGTGTGATTCCGGCGTTGTTAACCAGAATGTGCAGCCCGCCGAACTGTTCGACGGCGAATTTGACCAATCCCTCGGCGGCTTCGTAGTCACCCACATCGGCCTGATAGACGGCGGCTTCTCCGTTGGCGGAAGCGATGGCCTGGGCCACGTCGTCGGCCGCCTCTTGGTTCCGATGGTAGTTGACGACGACCTTGGCGCCCCGGCTCCCGAGCTCAAGCGCAATGGCCCGGCCGATGCCCCTCGAGGCCCCTGTCACAATCGCCACCTTGTCGCCAAATCCCATCGCGCTTCTCTCCAAAGCTGCCGCCGATCAAGCGTGGGCATTATACCCCTGAACCTGGGGCGGGCTGAAGCGCTGCCGGGGCCGGTCGCTGGCCGGTACCCGACAACCCAAGGATGGACTCGATACTGTCGGGTAGATTGGATCGGGCTGGGGATTGGTATGTGGGACTGAGCAGATGGAACGGGCAGGCGCGGCTTATGCGCTGCCGGTCAGGCGCTCGATGAGCGCCTCAAGTTCCTCGTCGGAGTAGAAGTGCAGCGTGATGGTGCCGCCGCTTCGACCTCGGCGCAGGCTGACCTTGGTTCCCAACGCCTGGCGCAAATCTTCTTCCACTGCCGTCTCTTCGGGGGACCGAGCGGATTCCTTCTTTCGGGGCCTGCGTTGGCCGCTGAGCTTTCGCACCAATTCTTCGGTCTGTCTGACATTGAGACCGCGCGTGATCACCGTCCCCAGCGCGGCATCCTGGGCCTTGGGGCTGTCGAGGCCCAACAGCGCACGCCCGTGGCCTTCCGAGACTTCGCCCTGGACGATGGCCTTGGCCACCGCTTCGGTGAGCTTGAGAAGCCGGAGTGTGTTCGACACGGCCGAACGGCTCTTGCCCACCTTCTCGGCGATGGCGTCGTGGGACAATCCGAAATCGTCGACCAGTTGTTGATAGCCCTGGGCGGCTTCGATCGGATTGAGATCTTCCCGCTGAAGGTTCTCAATCAACGCCCATTCGAGGAGCTGTTGTTCGGTGGCCTGCCGCAGGATGGCGGGGACCTCGGTCAGGCCGGCCAGCCGGGCGGCTTCCAATCTGCGTTGGCCGGCGATCAAGACGTAGATGTCTTCGCCCTCGGGCTGGGCCACGACCAGAGGCTGCAGCACCCCGTGTTCGGCGATGGAGTCGGAAAGTCCTTGCAGCTCTTCCTTGTCGAACGACTTGCGAGGCTGTCTCGGATTGGGCTGGATCCGATCAACTGCCAACTCGTGGACCCTGTTCGCCGGAAGGCGTCGTTCCACCTTCCGTGGAAGGGATCAGGGCGTCGAGCCCTTTGCCCAGACTTCGCCTTCGGCTCATGTCAGGCGGCTCCTTGGGCCTCGGGCAGGTGCTGCCCCAGACCATCGGAACGCAGGATCTCGGCCGCCAACGCCTGGTAGGCAACCGCCCCGGCAGAACGTGGATCGTATGCGGAAATGGGCATCCCATGCGAAGGGGCTTCGGCCAACCGCACGCTGCGCGGGATGATGGTCTCGAACACCTGGCCGGCAAAATGGGTGCGGACCTCGTCGACCACATCCTGCGAAAGGTTGGTGCGAGTGTCAAACATCGTCATCAACATGCCACGCATATCCAGTTCAGGGAAGAGACCTTGGCGCACACGCTGGAGCGTGCGGATGAGCTGAGAAAGACCCTCCAGCGCCAGATATTCGCATTGGACGGGGATGATAACCCCGTCCTGAGCAGCCAGCAAGCCGTTGACGGTCAGGATGCCCAGCGACGGAGGGCAGTCGATGAGAACGTAGTCATAGCGATCGATCACGGGCGCCAGCGCTCGGCGCAGCAACCGCTCGCGACCCGGTTGATCTACCAGCTCCACCTGGGCGCCGGCGAGCGAGGGTGTCGAGGGAAGCAGGGAGAGTTTGAATTGCGTGTTCCTCAGGATGCTTTCTGCCGCCGACTTGCTTTCGATCAAAGCCTCATACGAACCGCTGGTGATGTCGGCCTGGCGAACGCCCAGGCACGCCGTAGCGTTGCTCTGAGGGTCGATATCCACCAGCAGGACACGCAGCCCGGCCTCTGCCAGGTAGGCGCCCAGGTTGATGGTTGTGGTGGTCTTCCCCACGCCGCCCTTCTGGTTGACGAGTGCGTAGACCTTGGTCACAGGTTCGCTCCAGCCGGGATCTCGTCGATCGCGGCCGATCGGATCCAATCTGGGCCGGCATGTAAGACGGAAAGTGAGGCCCACCGCGTCGCTTCGAGGGCCGCCTCGGCCGGTTTTTCCCCGCCCGCCAGTTGGACGAAGAACACAGCTGCGAAGGTGTCCCCGGCGCCGGTGTCGTCAACAGGCGTCAAGACCGGGGCCGGAACGTGAAGCTGCTCACTTTCCCATCTGACATCGGCGCCGCGGGCGCCGTCGGTGATGACAGTGATCGGGAAGGCATGAGCCAGGCGATCGAGGTCGCCGGAGTCGGCAGAGACGTCGTCCCGACTGAACACGGCCGCCTGAATGTTCGATGGCAGGCAACCAAGCGCTTCAGCGGGTGCCAGGCATTTGACATGCCCGTCATCATCCCATCTTCGCCACCATCCTTGGGGCGTCGCCCCAACAAATGTCACGCTGAGGTCAGATGCGACCTCGGCCGGGACCTCATCGGCGACGGGCGCCAAATGCGCGATGGGCGCTGTCCGCCAAGCTGGAGGCACGTCGTCAATGGTCAGGCAATCAGCTCGCCCACTCAGAACTTGCGAGCGACCGTGCGGTGTGGTGAGGTTTCTAAACGTCGTGTTCTGAGAGGAAGGCTTCCGATGGATGGCAATGTCCCTTAAAGGAGTGAGATCCAGATCGGGTCGGCAGGCGGTCACCAGCCCAACACGCAGACCCAACGTGAGGGCTGTCAGGCTGGCGTAGGCAGCTGTGCCCCCCAGTCGATGGCCGTCCGGCATGAGATCAACGGTGACATGACCGATGATCAAGTAGTCGATGGCACCCTGGTGACCGTGGGGGAAAGCTGAGGCGGTCGAAGCGCGCGTCATCCGTTCTTCTCGAACTGCCTAGTCCTGCGGGATGATGGTGACTTTGCGGTGGTTGCCTTCGCCGACGCTCTCGGTGGTTACTTTGGGGTTGTCCTTGAGCTCGATGTGGATAATGCGCCGTTCATTGGCGGGCATCGGCTCGAGGGACATGGTTCGGTGGCGGTCGATGGCCTGTTCGGCCATCCGGCGGGCCAGGCGCCGCAGGGTTTCTTCCCGGCGGGCACGGTAGCCTTCGACGTCGATCACGATCGCCACTGGCCGGTGCAGTTCCTTGCCAACGATAAGGCGCGTCACGTACTGGAGCGCCGAAAGGGTTTCCCCGCGGCGGCCGATCAGCAGACTGAGATCTTCTCCATGGACGTCGACCAGCAAGGGACGGACTTTGCCTGGGGCATCCGGCTCACCCCAGTGGCCCTTGACGACACCATCCACGCCCATCCGGGTGAGCAGTTCTTCGACGATGGCCTTGGTGATCTCGGGGACCTCCTGGTCATCGACGTCGAGGTCGTCGGAGAGTGAACTCTCCGGGGTGTCCGGGGCGGAGGAAGAGATGTCTGTTCGCAGTATCGTCTGAGGCTCGGTTTGCGTTGGCTGCGGCCGCGCGCCGCGTATGGTCAGTCGGACCCGAGCCTGCCTGGCGCCGACACCCAACACGCCTCGACTGCCCTCGTCAAGCACCTCCACCTCGAGCTGTTCTTCAGGAAGGCCGAGCTCGGCCGCGCCTCGGGCAATCGCCTCTTCGACGGAGGGTGCGATGATTTCCAAATTAGGTTGTGTATCTGGCATGGTGCGCCCCTCTTCTCAGAATTAGGATTTGGGTCCGCCCGATGGCAGTCCCGGAATCATACTGCGCCAGTCGACCTTGCCCGTTGCAGCATACTGAACGACCTGAAGGATATTGGATACAACGAAATAGAGCGCCAGGCCGGCGGCGAACGTGTATGCGAAATAGCCCAGCAAGAGCGGCATATAGAGTGCCATCATCTGAGTCATTTGGGACCCTTGAGAGTCCGGCGTGGGAGGTGTGGTGAGCTTAGTGGACATCCAGGTCGTGATCACGACCAGGATCGTCAAGACCGGGATGCCAATCGGAATGCCGGGTATCACCAAACGCTCCGGTGTGCCCAGGTCCATCCACAGGAAATGACTCTTGAGCGGGATTAAAGCGCTGGGAATGGCCGGGTAGATGTGCTGGGCCAGCTGAAACAGCTGGAGCGGTGCATCGGCCAGCGACTGGATGATCGCTTGATAGAGGCCGATGATGATCGGGAACTGTATCAGAAGCGGAAGGCATCCGCCGAAGGGATTGATCCCCATCTCGCGGTAGAGCTTCATCTGCTCTTCTTGCAGCTTCGCCTTGTCTTTCTTGTATTTCTTTTGAATCTCCTGGAACTTCTTTGACCCTTGAAGTTCCTGCATTTTCTGCGTGCTCTTCTGCTGCTGATAGGTCAGAGGAAAGGTGATCAGCCGGATCAATGCCGTAAAGACGATGATCGCCAGGCCGAAGTTGTTCCCCAGCAAGCTGTAGATGTACAGCAACGCATTGATCATCGGGTTGAGGACTGCGGTGTCCCAAATAGCGCCCATAGTCTCTCTACTTCCCCGCCGGCTGGTAGGACCAGCGGACGGCCCCGGATGTGGCGTCAAAGGCGGTCAACAGGTTCTTTCCATCGAGTGAGGCCACCAGCAAGGAGTCGCCGGTAACCACCGGATCCGTCAACAGCTGCCCATCGAGCGGCTGCTGCCAGGCTGGGGTATTGTCGGCAGCTTGTCGGGCGAAGACCTGGCCGTCGGCGGTCGCAAAGTAGACAATGCCGTTCTCGGCCGCCGGACTGGCCGTGACATCGCCGTCCAAATGGCTCTGCCAAACCACATGCCCATTGGCGTCAACGGCGTAGAAAGTCCCATCGACATCGCCGAAATACGCGACGCCGTCCTGTACTGCGGGATCACCCCATACCCACCCATCGGTCTGAAGCGTCCAAGCGACACGCCCATTATCGGCGTTCATGGCGACAAGTTGATTGGCGAACGTCCCGGTCAGGATCAGACCGTCCAAGCTGCTCGGCTTGTCCGCCATGGCGCCTTTCAACTCGGTGCTCCACAGCTGGCTTCCGCTGGTCAAATCCAAGGCATAGACCTTGTGATCCAGGCCGGACAGGTAGACCTTGTCGCCCTTGACCAGAGGTTCCGACCACAGCGGCTCGTCGGTTGTGAAGCTCCACACGTCGGCGCCTGAATTCGAGCTTCAAGGCATACAGGTTGTGGTCTGCCGAGGGAACCAGCGCCAGATCCCCGGCCACGGCCGGGCCCCCCACCAGGCGAGAGCTGGAGAGCTGTCGACGCCAGATCATGTCTCCCGTGTTGGCCTTCACGGCGTAGACGACGCCGGTGTAGCTGCTGACGATCAGTGTTCCTGAATCAGTCAGGGCCGGGGGCGCATAGAAGGTGGCGCCTTTGTCCTGCTCCGGCGGCGTGAACTGCCACCGCTCTTGGCCGGAGGCCAAGTCCACGGCGTAGACAGATTGGTCGAAGGCGACGTAGGCTGTCGTGTCAGACACGGTCAGTCCAGGCCAGCTCGAGGAGCCTACGCGGCTGCCCGAACAAGCCGAGAGCACTGCGGCGGCGAGAACAAGAAGCAGCCAGCGTCCGCGGCGCAAGAGTTGTTTGGGGTTTGAGAAACTTGGCATGGGTCTCCTACGGAACCGGGTCGTATCCGCCGGGGTTGAACGGCTGACAGCGCAGAACGCGCCACGTGGCCAGCCAGCCCCCCTTGATGAGCCCATATTTGGCGATAGCTTCGTAGCCATAATGGGAACATGTGGGGGTAAAACGACAGGTCCCGGCGGGCAGAGCCCGCGAAATGGTCAATTGATAGAGCCGGATGACAGCCAGAACGGGCCAGCGGGCCAACGTGCCCCAACGCACAGGAATCTCGCGCAGCGCGGGTTCCGTATGGACGTGGACCGATGCCATTTCAGGTGCAGAGTTCAACTCGTTTTAACTCCTGATCGATCCAACAAGCCCTCGACCGCCGATCTGATTTCGGTCCAAGGCGCATCTACAAGGTTCGGTCGCGCGACCCAAACACAATCCCATCCCGCTTCAATCTGAGCCAATTCGGGTCGCAGGCTCTCTCTGAGCCGTCGCTTGGCTTTGTTGCGGGCCACGGCTGAACTGATGGATCGGGTGGTCGTCACCCCGAAACGAGAGCGGTCGAGATGATTGCGATCGACGATCAGAATGACGAGCGGGTGGGCATATGACTTGCCGCTACGCCGCACCCGCTTGAATTCTGTCGAGCTTGTCAGCCGGAATCTGCGGTTCATTGGCCTTCGGACCCAGTCCGGCGTCTCACCCAGGCTGCACTTGCCCACCTGACCGATTCTGGTTATCAGCTCTTCCAGTTGATCTTCTTGACGTGATTGTTCATTCGCGGCGAAAGTTTCTTGCGCCCCTTGGCACGGCGCCGCTTGAGTACTTCGCGGCCGCCGCGAGTCTTCATCCGGGCACGGAACCCGTGGACGCGGAGGCGCCGCCGCTTCTTGGGCTGGTAGGTTCTCTTGGGCATGAACTAATCGACCTCTCTAGCGTCGTTGGACTTCGGATGGTGAAACTCGAACGAGAATTATACCGTAACGGTCTGGGTCGGTCAATCTGGGCTGTCCACCAACCACTGTTGCCAAAGGCCTCGAGTTCCCTGGGGCTCGTGCTGTGGCGCGTTGCCGCGGCGCGCCCGCTGGACTATACTCGACGCCATGAGCCGGGTCATCGCCGTCGCCAACCAGAAGGGTGGGGTTGGCAAGACCACCACCGTGATCAGCCTGGGCGCCGCCCTGGCTGAAAAGGGTTTGCGGGTGGTGCTGGTCGACCTTGATCCCCAGGCGGCCTTGACGGCGGGAGCCGGCCTCGATCCATACAAGCTTCACGATACAACCTACGATCTGCTGATGACCGACGGTGTTCGGTTCGCCAATATCCTCCGCCCGGTTCACGGCAACCTGATGCTGGCTCCAGCCAGCGTCGATCTGGCTTCGGCGGACTACGCCTTGGCTCGCCAGGCCAACCGCGCCCTGCGCCTCGACCACGGACTGGCCGAAGACTTGGATGCGGTGGATTTTGTCCTGATCGACACCCCACCCAGTCTGGGCCTGTTGACGGTCAACGGGTTGACGGCCGCCGGCGAAGTCCTGATTCCCGTCGAATGCCACTACCTGGCGATGCGCGGCGTGCGGGCTCTGTTGGAGACAATCTGGCTGATCCATGACCGACTGCAGCCGAATCTGAGGGTGCTTGGTCTGCTGCCCACGCTGTATCAGAAAAACTCAGCTCACTGCCATCAGGTGGTTAACGATCTGCGGGCCGTATTCAAGAAGCGCGTGTTCGAGACCGTCATTCCGATGGATGACGCGTTGGCGGAGGCGCCGGCGGCACGGCAGACGGTTCTCGCCTACCGCCCCGATAGTCCTTCGGCCGAGGCGTATCGCCGCCTCGCCGACGAGATCATGCGCACCAAGCCGCAGTAGCCTCAGCGTCGGCGCGTCCATTGACCGACAATGAAAACGGCCCGCGGAAGCGGGCCGTTGAACATCCTGGCGGTTGAAGTCAGCCTTCAAGCCGGTGGACATGAGCACCGAGCCCTCGAAGCTTTTCGTCGATGCGTTCATAGCCGCGTTCAATCTGGCCGATATTGCGAATCTGTGAGCTGCCTTTGGCGGCGAGCGCGGCCAGAACCAAGGCCATGCCGGCGCGTATGTCGGGGCTTTCCAGTGTTTCGCCCAACAGCTGGGTTGGGCCCTCGACAATGCACCGGTGGGGATCACACAGGATCACCCGGGCACCCATCGAGACCAGCTTGTCGATGAAGAACATGCGGGTCTCGTACATCCAATCGTGAAACAGCACCGACCCCTGAGATTGGGTGGCGACGACGATGGCGATGCTCATCAAATCGGTGGGGAAGGATGGCCAGGGCATGACCGAGATTTCGGGAATTGCCCCGCCGTGGTCGGGGATGACCTCCAGGGCCTGGTCGCTTTCGACGATCACATCTTCCCCGTCAACCGTCCAAGTGACCCCCAACCGCTGGAAGACAAGGTGGATCATGTCCAGGTGCTGGGGACCGGCGTTGCGGATGCGAATGCTCCCTCCGGTGACGGCGGCTGCGCCGATGAAGCTGACCACCTCCAGATAGTCCGGACCGATGGTGTACTCTCCGCCGTGGAGGCGATCCACGCCCTGAATGTGGAGTGTGTTGGAGCCGATGTTTTCAATATGGGAACCGAGGCTGTTGAGGAAGTGGCACAGGTCCTGGATGTGAGGCTCAGAGGCGGCGTTTCTTATGACGGTGCTGCCTTTGGCCAGAACGGCGGCCATAATGGCGTTTTCGGTGGCCGTCACGCTGGCTTCATCCAGCAGAATGTCGGCCCCTTTTAGTCCGCCGGTGACGCGCAGATCGAGCTCGCGTCCTTGATAGTCTGCCTCGGCCCCTAGCTTACTCAGCGCCAGGAGATGGGTATCCACGCGTCGGCGCCCGATTACGTCGCCTCCGGGTGGGGGGAGATGGATGCCCCCCGAACGGCCCAGCATCGGCCCGGCCAGCAGGATCGAGGCCCGGATTTGCCGGCAGAGGTCAGGATCGAGATTGCCCTGACGAACCTCACGCGCCTGTATCCGCCAGCTGCTCGGTCCCAGGTCCTCCACGGTAACCCCCAGGCTCTCCAACAAGCGCCGCATGGCGCGCGCATCACCGATGTCGGGGATGTTGTGGAGCGTCACCGCCTCATCGGTCAGGATGCAGGCCGCCAGCAGGGGCAGCGCGGCGTTTTTGTTGCCGCCGGGGATGACGTCGCCTTTGAGCGGGAATCCGCCTTCGATCAGGAAGCTGTACATGTTCCCTCGCTCAGCTTGAAAAACTGATTCGGATGGAGTTACCGGCCGAAAGGCCCAACGCTTCGGCGGCACTCCCTTGATTGATGCCGATCTCGAGCAGCGATTCGCTGCCGATGTAGGCCACCAGGTTGCCGGGCGAGACATCCCCAAAGGTGCCGCTCAGCGGAAGGCGTTCCCCACCGGGCAATTCCACACCCACGTCGGCTGCCGGGTACTCAGCAGCCGCATCGCCGGGGAGCCAGGGTGATATGTGAATCTTTTCACGATCAGCGGCCAGGTAGCCGATGTTGGAGACCAGATTGCCGAAGTGGTCGGCGTGGATGATCTCGCCTTGGATTTCGTCGGTTTCAATGTTGAGTGAGGGGGGCTCGAAACGGATCAGCTCGGGCGCGGGCGAGCCGAGCTGGTCCAATGCCACCCCGGCTGCCAAATGGGCGCCCGCCGGTGCGAAGACATCCCGGCCGTGAAAAGTGGTGCTGACCCTCTTCAATTGGTAGGCAGGGTTGTCCAGGATCACCGCCGGACCAGCAGGTCGGGTCAGCAGGAGGTAGGTGAACAAGCCGTTGTCTGGGCCCACCAACCAGCGATCAGCCCAACGGAAGGCCACCGGCCGCCGAGCGGTGCCGACGCCTGGGTCGATAACCAACACGAAGACCGCCCCCTTCGGAAAGTAGCGGACAGCCTGCCACAATTGAAAAGCGGCTTGTCGAATATCGCCCGGAGGGATGGCGTGATTAACGTCGATGATGGGGGAGTCGGGGGCGATGCCGCTGATCACGCCCTTCATCACGCCCACATAGGTGTCGTCGGTGCCGAAGTCGGTCATCAATGCAATGGGTGCGTGGGGCATGTGGCCTCCTGAGGCTGGATTGTATCGGAGGGTTGGTGAAGGGTCAACGGAGGGCGCCTGGGCGGGTACCGTTTGCCATGCCATGGGGGCATCTGGGACCCGGAACAACCGTTCTGAGCCGCCTGTGGGGAATGGCCCTTCATGGTAGAATCATATCCCGTGGGAATAATCAATGAAGGGCCCGCTCAAGGGCCCATCGGGGTCCTGGCCTCGCTTGCCAAGGGCTTCGATCGCGTCGCAGCCCGACCTGTACTCATCCTTCCGCCGCTCGTCCTAGACCTCCTATTGTGGCTGGGGCCGCGCTTGGGGATCGCGCCGTTTGTACGCAGCACGGCACAGGGGCTGACCGCCCCTCCCGGCGCGGATGCCATGGTTCAGCAGCAGATCTCATCGATCCAAGAGATCTTCAAAGAACTGGCCGTGCGGCTCAATCTGCTGAGGAGTTTGAGCAGCCTGCCGGCGGGCATTCCCAGCGTGATGGCTGGCCAGATGCCCAGCAGCGCGCCGATGCAGATCGGGCCCCAGGTTGAGCTGGCGGATCCCCTGGCGATCTTTGGCCTTTGGCTCATGCTCACCCTGATAGGTCTGGGATTGGGGACCTGGTATCACCGGACGATAGCCGCCAGCGTGGCGCCTGAATTCGGAGTTGACACCTTTGGCGACGGGGTGGCTGCGTATGGTTCTGGCGGCCGTCCTGGGCTATCTTGGGCTGATCCTGGGAACGGTGGCCATCCTGATTTTGGGATGGGCGGCGGCCTGGATCCTGCCTTTGTTGGGTGTGGGTGTGAGTTTCATTGCGTTCAGCTTGTTCTTTTGGCTGGTGGTCTACTTGGTTTTCACGCCTCACGGGATCGTTCGCTACCGCATGGGGTTGTTCTCAGCCATGACGGAAAGCATGCTGCTGGTCCGCTGGAATTTCCTGCCCACGGTTGGGTTCCTGACACTGGCAGTCTTGATTTCGTGGTTGACTGGGTTGGTGTGGTCGTTGCCCAGGTCAGCGTCTTGGATCAGCAGCCTGAGCATCTTGGGGCATGCGTTTGTCAGCACGATGCTCTTGGTGAGCAGCTACGTGTTCTATCAGGGCCGGCGGGAATGGTTGATGCGGACTCGCCAGGCGCTTGAAGTTCAGCTCAAGAAACTTCAACAGGCGGCCAGGATGGAGCCCGACTCGGATTTGGGTAGGGAAGAAGGAGATACTTAAGTGGCCAAAAAGGCACAGAAGACGGCCAAGAAGAAGGCAGAGAAGATCAGCTCCTACGGGGCAAAGGACATCCAAGTTCTTGAAGGCTTGGAGGCAGTTCGACGGCGCCCCGGCATGTACGTCGGTGGCACGGACATCAAGGCTCTGCACCATCTCGTCTATGAAGTGGTGGACAACTCAATTGACGAGGCCTTGGCAGGCGTGTGCACCAAAATCGACGTCACCATCCACCCCGACAGCAGCGTCACCGTGGAAGACGACGGGCGTGGCATTCCGGTGGACATGCATCCGGAAAAGAAGCGGCCCGCCCTCGAAATTGTCATGACCATTCTGCACGCCGGGGCGAAATTCGGCGGCGAAGGCTACAAGGTATCGGGCGGCTTGCATGGCGTGGGCGTTTCAGCCGTGAACGCGCTGTCAGAGTGGTGTGAGGTCGAGGTTCGGCGAGATGGCAAGATCCACACCCAACGCTACCAACAGGGCATCCCGGAAGGCCCGGTCAAGGTGAAGGGCAAGGTGCCCAAGAACGTGACCGGCACCCGCACCACCTTCCGCTACGATCCGACCATTTTCCAGGGCGAAATCGATTACCGATTTGAGACCCTTGTTCAGCGGTTTCGCGAGATGGCTTTCGTCACACGCGGGGTCAATATCCACCTGCTGGATGAGCGCGACGGGCGCGAAATGACCTTCTATTTCGAAGGCGGCATCATTTCCTTCGTTCGCTATCTGAATCGCAATCGAGAGACTCTGCACCCCATTTGCTACATCGAGAAGGAAATCGACGGCACGGGTATCGAAGTCGCGCTGCAATACACGGACGCCTACGCCGAGTCGGTTTACTCCTTTGCCAACACGATCAACACTGTGGATGGCGGCACCCACCTCACGGGAGTACGGGCAGCCATCACGCGCACCATCAACGACCATGCCCGCAAGAACAACCTGCTCAAGGACTCGGACCCCAATTTCTCGGGTGACGACACGCGTGAGGGCCTGACGGCCATCGTCAGCGTGAAGCATCGCGATCCCCAATTTGAAAGCCAGACCAAAGTCAAGTTGATGAACCCCGAGGTTCAGACCCAGGTTCAGCAGGTGCTCGGCGAGGCGTTGGGCGCCTTCCTCGAAGAGAATCCGCGGGCGGCGCGCGCCATCGCCGAGAAATGTCTGACTTCGGCTCGGGCCAGGGAGGCTGCTCGAAAGGCCAGGGATCTGGTCATCCGCAAGAGCGCTCTGGAAAGCTTGACCTTGCCCGGCAAGTTGGCGGACTGTTCTGAGCGCGACCCGAACAAGTGCGAGCTGTACATCGTCGAGGGCGACTCGGCTGGCGGCTCTGCCAAGCAGGGACGAGATCGCCACTTCCAGGCCATCCTGCCGCTGCGCGGCAAGATTCTCAACACTGAGCGAGCTCGGCTGGACAAGATCCTGTCCAACAACGAGGTCAAAGCGCTCATCTCGGCCTTGGGGACGAGCGTGGGCGAGACTTTCGATCTTGCCGGCCTGCGCTACGGTCGCGTGATCATTATGACCGACGCCGACGTGGATGGCAGCCACATTCGAACCCTTCTGCTAACCTTCTTTTTCCGCTACCTTCCCGAGCTCATTGAGCAGGGACATTTGTTCATCGCCCAGCCGCCTCTTTACCGAATCTCATACAAGTCGGCGGTCGAGTATGCCTACACAGAAGCCGAACGGGAGCGCCTGGTCAAAGAAATGGGAAAGACGACAACTGAGAAGGGCTTGTCCATCTCGCGCTACAAGGGTTTGGGTGAAATGAACCCGGTCCAATTGTGGGACACCACAATGGACCCGGAGAACAGGACTCTGCTCCAGGTCACCGTCGAGGATGCCGCCGCCGCCGATCGGACGTTCGATATGCTGATGGGTGCCTCGGTCCCACCGCGTCGGCGCTTTATTCAAACCCATGCGCACGAAGTTCGCAATCTGGACGTGTAGTTCACCAAATCAACAAGGGACCCAAAGCAAAGCGCCGGCCAGAGGCCGGCGCTTTTGAATTCCCTACAGTGCGGATCAGCCCCGCAGGAACTGCCTGAGCTCTTCCTGAAGCTGTGGATTTCGAAGCTGGCTCAGGGCATCGCCTTCAATCTGCCGCACCCGCTCCCGGGTCAGTTCCAGCTTGCGTCCGACTTCGGCCAGTGTGTGTTTGCGACCGTCCATCAAGCCAAAACGGAGGCGGATAACGAGGGCCTCACGCGGGGTCAGCTTGTCCAGCACCCCGTCAAGTTGACGCCGTAGTTCTCGCTCGGCGAAGGTCTGATCAGGCGGAATGGCTGTTTCGTCCGGGATGAGATCGGCCAGGCTGGTTTCGTCCTCGCTGTCGATCATGGTGTCCAAGGGGGTCGGGCGCTGAGCGATCCGCATCAATTGTTCGACTCGGTCGACTTCGATGTCCATGTCATACGCCATTTCTTCAGCCGTGGGCTCACGCCCGAGTTGCTGGGAAAGGCGCTGATGGGACCGCCGCAAATGAGTCAACTGCTCGATGACATGGACCGGAACTCGAATTGTGCGGCCCTTGTCAGCTATGGCGCGGGTGATGGCTTGCCGGATCCACCATGTCGCATAGGTGCTGAACTTGAAACCGCGGTGGTAGTCGAATTTCTTGGTGGCCCGGATCAAGCCCACATTGCCCTCTTGAATGAGATCAAGGAAGGAAAGCCCACGGCGAGCATAGCGTTTGGCAACGCTGATCACGAGTCTGAGGTTGGCTTGCACCAGATGGTCTCGTGCCTGCCAGCCCTCCTCCACCCTGCGGCGGTATTCGGGCACCTTGTTGGACGGCACCTTTCCCTTGGCGATGGCCTGGCTGGCCTGGCGGCCCTTTTCAATCTTCTTGGCCAGCTCGATTTCCTCGTCCCTGCTGAGCAGTGGAACCAGCCCGGCTTCTTTAAGATACAAATCTACGGTTTCTGGAGCGGAGTCCAAGAATTGTATCTGTCGCTCGCTTTCTTCCACTAGTTCGCTCATTTTTGTCTCGTCCTTATGATCCCATTCTGGATGGAGCGAGGGCAGAACGCCCAGCTGCTGCAAGTCTCGCGATGTCGTCCGGCTCGATCGAGGATTGCGCCGCCCTGTGCTGCCGCCGCTCGTCCGAGGAAGTCCTCCGGCATTGTTGCTCGTCAACCCCGTACCGCTGCCCCGCCGCCTGGTACGTGTCGAGTCGGGCGGGCTGGATGTGGATTGTTCCCACATGCGGCCGGATGGCATCCCGTATTGGGCGGGGGAGTGCAGGCGAAAGGTCCACCGACAGCTTCCCAAAATCTTGCTTGGGGATCGGGCCGCACCGGAAATGACGATCTAAATCGATACTACAGATTCGCCTGATCCAAGTCAATTGCCTAGGCGTGATTTCTTAACGAAGTCTCATGAAAAATCGCAGGTCGACGCAGCCTGGCGGAGCATGCTCTGCGAGGGGGCTAATTGGGAATGAAATCGTGGCCTATGTGCGGCAAAGCCAGGTAGAGGCCCGCCAGGGATTTGGCGTCCCTCAGATCACCTCTGGCGATACGTGAGGTGATGTCGCTGGCCTTGAGGGGGACCACTTGTATCAATTCGTCTTCATCCTGAGGCAGCGGATCGGATGTGAAATCAGCCGCCAGGAAGATGTGATTGAGCTCGCTTGAGTAGCCGGGCGCAAGGAAGACCTGACCCAGATGCTGGATGCGCCCGGGACGCAACCCAATCTCCTCCCGACATTCCCGCTCGGCGCAGGCGCGTGGATCCTCGCCAGGTGCGAGTGTGCCGGCAGGCAGCTCGAGGAGCTCCTGACCCGCCGGATGCCGGTACTGAAGGACGAACAGGATTGTGCCTTCGGCTGTTACCGGAACAAGCGTGACCGCGCCGCCGTGCTCCACGATGTCCACCTGGAAAACGCTGCCCGAGTCGTCGCGCACCTGGTCCGAGCGGACCGAGAAGACCTTGCCCTGAAAGACCTTTCGGGTCGAGATCACGTCATGGGTCATGGCCGTCTCCTTCTAATAGAAAGGGGCGGCCCCATGGGGCCGCCCCGAAGTTGGCTGGTGAACGGGTGGCCTAGGGGATATTGAGCACTGTACCGGCCGAAAGGCTATAAGGCTCGGAAAGGCCGTTGGCCTGAGCGATGGCATTAGGATCGACGTCACCGAAAATGCAGGCGATAGAGTAAATCGTATCCCCAGGCTGAACAGTGTATGTGGTGGGGTGGGATTTGAGCGCGCGCGGCGGCGGGAAACCAGTCGAAGAATCCGGAATTGTCAGTGTCAGTCCCGGGTAGCTGACCGTGGAAGCTGAAAGTCCGTTGGCGCTCAGGAGCGTGCTGGGATCGATATTAAAGCGACGAGCAATGCAGTAAGGATGTTCGCCTTCATGCAGCGTGTAGGTCGTCGGGTGGCCGGGCGTGGGGGTGGCCACCACTGCGGACGTCGCCGTTGGGACGACCGAAGTCTCGCTCATGACGGACGTCGCCTGCCCCGAGTCGGTCGAGCCCTCCGCCGTCGGAGTGGTCCCAGATGCTTCTTGCGCTTGGGCGGTTTGGGTGAGCAGGGAGGAGCGGACGGCCTCCATGGTCGACTGCTGGGCGTTCAGACCGCTCGGCGTGGTGCCTGCTGCCGCCTCACCCGTGGCCGATGGTGGGGTTGATGCGGAGCGTGTGCACGCTCCGAGGGTAAGGGCGATGCCTATCGTAAGGGCGAGCACCGCTTTGTGCAGGTGCTGGGTTCGCATGGGCTCCTCCTAGAATGTGCGGGCCGGCGGAACGCCCTGCCGTTGCTTAGCCGCGGATACTAGCACAGGCGTTTGGGCGCGTCAAGCGAGTTTGTGGCCCCCGGCGACCCCTGGATAAGCCTGAACCGGCGAAAAGGGCAACGAAAAAGCCCCGGGATCACACATGTCCCGGGGCTCAAGGTGCAGGTTGAAAATCAGGCGGCAGCGGCCAGAAGCGGGCGGAACTTGTAGCCGTAGACGAGCATGCCGCGCTCACCGTCGGAGCGCAGCTTTCGCGTCACCATCTCGACCGGCATCCCAATCTCAATGCCCCGCGAATCCAGATCGGTAAGCTGAGCCGTCACCATCGGCCCCTCATCCAACTTGATCAGGGCCAGCGTGTATGGCGCACCAGCTTCAAACCCGGCCGGGGCATCGTACACGGTGGTGAAGGAATAAACTTCCCCGTGGCCCGAGAACTGATACAGATCGCGCGCGTCTTCGCCGCAATCTGGGCAGATATCCCTGGGTGGGAAGATCTTGGACTGGCAGTGCGGGCAAACCTCACCCGTCATCGCGTAGCGCTGTTTCTTGAGACGCCAATGTCGTGCGACTTCCATGATCAACCATCTCTCCTGCGTTTGAGTATTCCGCCTATCGCGAGACCTAGTTTAGGTTCTCTGGACTCTCAAGAACTATCAGGATGGCCTAATCGGCCTCCAGAACCCCCAGAAGGTGCGTGGCGCATGTGCCCCCGCTGCCTCCCACGCATTGGGTCATCCCAATTCGAGCTCCGGCTACCTGGGCTTCCCCGGCGCGCCCCTGTAGCTGAAGGGCCGCCTCGGCGATCTGATACACGCCTGTGGCGCCGCCTGCGTCGCCAGCGCGCCTTGGATCCGCCGAATGTCAGAATTGGCAGCTTGGAGTCTCGGCTCCCTTCTCCGTCTTGGGCAAGCTTCCAGCCGGTGCCCCGGCTGGCGAAGCCGCTGGCCTCCAAGGCCATAGCAGCATAGACCGAGAAGAAGTCATGCAGCTCGAAGAAGTCGACGTCTTTGGTCGTCAAACCGGAGCGTTTGAAGGCTGTTTCGGCCGCGCGGGCAGCGGCGGTCAATGTCAGAGGATCATCATGATCGTGGAGGGCGGGTGCGGCCGTAGCCACTGCGGAGCCCAGAATGCCGACGGTCGGGCGATCCGGATTCTCTGGGAACACCCCCCGCCGAGCCAGCAGGACGGCAGCCGCCCCGTCAGCGTTGGGGGCGGCGTCGAATATGGTCACCGGCTCGCTCAGCATGGGCGCCTTGGCATAGGCCTCTGGGCTGATCGCCTTGCGAAACATCGCCAAAGGGTTGGCCACGGCATTGGCGTGGGCGATGAGGCCGAAGCCAGCCAGGGCGTCGGTCGGGGCCCCATGCTCGTGCAGATAGCGCCGCATCAGCAAGGCGGCCTGCGCGGTTCGGGTGGACCCTTGCACGGCTTCATAGTCCACATCGGAGGCCGTCGAAAGGGCCGAATTCGACATCTGAACTGACACGATCGGTCATCTTCTCCACCCCGACCACCAGCGCCAGATCGGCCGAGCCGGAGGCGATGGCCAGTTCTGCCTGGCGCATAGCTGCACCCCCGGAGGCCCCGGCGGCCTCGACCGTGACGGCTTCGACCCCACGCATCCCGGAAAAATCGGCGATCAGGGCGCCCAACTGTGTCTGGCCGGACAACATCGGCGAGAGCATGTTGGCCACATACAGGATGTTGGGGCGCAAGCCGGCGGCGTCTTCCAGGGTAGCCGTAATGGCTTGCAGGGCAAGCTCTCGCAGGGAAAGATTCCAGTGCTCGCCTACCGGCGTCATGCCGAGACCGGCGATGACGATGTCTGCGTTGGTGGGGTTGCGAGATGGTGGGGTCATTTGAGTGTCAGCTTCCCTCGATAGCGTGCATACGTGGCGTAGTCAATCTCTGTGCGGCGGGCGATGTAGGCCTCGACCGAGGGGGCCTTGTCGCGTCGGCTGGTGATGTGTTCGGTGACTTTCAGGCTGAAAGCATCCGAGCCGGCGCCCGATCCGTACGAAACGAGCAGGATCCTGTCGCCTGGGCTGGCCACGTCGAGCACGGCCGCCAGCCCGATCATGGACGATCCAGCATAGGTATTGCCGATCCGGCGAACCAGCAAGCCGGGCTTGGTCTGTTCCGGGGTGAACCCCAGCGCGCGAGCGGCGCGCTCGGGGAACTTGGTGTTGGGTTGGTGAAACACGGCGTAGGTGAAGTCTTGTGCCTCAGCTCCAAGTGACTTCATCAAGGCGCTGCCGGCGGCGGAGATGTGCTCGAAATAGGCGGGCTCTCCGGTGAAGCGCTCGCCATGCTCCGGATAGGATTCATTTGCCCGCCGCCAGAAATCTGGCGTATCCGTGCTGTAGGAATAGGACGACTCAAATATGGCCAGGCTCTCTTCGGCCGGGCCAAGTATGACCGCCGCGCCGCCGGCGCCGGCCGTGTACTCCAGCGCATCGCCGGGTCGGCCCTGAGCGGTGTCCATACCGATGGAAAGGGCATAGCGGGCCATCCCCGAACCGACAAAGCCGATCGCCGCCTGGACGGCTTCCGTGCCGGCCTTGCAGGCGAACTCCCAATCGGCCGCCTGGGTATGAGGCGTGGCGCCGATGGCCTCGGCCACTACGGTCGAGGTTGGTTTCACAGCGTAGGGGTGCGATTCGGATCCCACCCACACCGCCCTGATCTGGCTTGGATCGATCCCGGCGCGGGCAAGGGCGCTTCGGGCGGCTTCAATGGACATGGTGATGACGTCTTCGTCCAGCCCAGGAACGGCCTTTTCTTCAATTGGCGTCCCGCCCGTGCCGCCTTTCCATACCCGGGAGACTTCGCGGGCAGGCAGACGGTAGCGCGGTACATAGGCACCATAGCCAACGATCCCGACCTCGAGATTCGGTCGAAGCATGGGGATCGGAGAAGCTTCTGTCATGTTGCACTTCCTCTTGTTGCTTCAGGGTTGTGGTTCTGTGCAGCGGACCTGTCGTTTCTACGCATTGTCGGACACAGCCTCCGCCTCGAGAAGGGCCTGGGCGCGCTCGAGGCGGATATCGCCCTCCTTCACCAGTTGGTCGGCAACCCGGTCCACTTGCGAGCCTTTGGCTCCGGCAGCCATCGCCACCTGGCGTGCGTGCAGGGCCATGTGGCCGTGCTGGATGCCCTCAGCCGCCAGGGCGCGCAGGGCGGCCAGATTTTGGGCCAGGCCCACCGAGACCATGATCTCGGCCAGCTCCGAGCCGCGAGTGACGCCCAAGAGTCTGAGATTAGCTCTGGCGGTAGGGTGGGCCCGGGTTGTTCCGCCAACCGCGCCCACCGCCAACGGCAGCTCAAGCTCGCCGCGAAGGCTTCCTTCTTTGGTAGCCGACCAAAGGCTGAGCGAGGTGTAGCTGCCGCTCCGGGCTGCGTAGGCGTGGGCTCCGGCCTCGATCGAGCGCCAGTCATTGCCGGTGGCGATGGCGACGGCATCGATGCCGTTCATGATGCCTTTGTTGTGGGTGGCAGCGCGATAGGGGTCCACAGCTGCCAGCGCCCAAGCTTCGATGATCCCATCCCGCACGTCTTCACCTTGCATCCCGGCCGAAGCCAAGGCGGAGGCGGGCACCTCGCACCAGGCGCGTGCCAGCCGGCGGTCGGCCAGATTGCTCAAGATGCGCAGGCGGGCACGCCCGCCGCTCAATCGCTCCAACTCAGGTGCCAGCGCTTCAGCGGCGGTGTTAACGGTGTTGGCGCCCATCGCATCCTGCGTGTCGATGATCAAGTGGACGACCATCATCGGCCCGATAGGGAACTCCGAGAAGGTGCGAATCTCGACGTCACGTGCTCCGCCGCCGTGCGCTACCAGGCTGGGATTGAGGTCGTCGATCTGGGCCAGCAACCGCTCCCGGTTGGCCAGGATTTGGGTCTGGGCAGCCTGATTGTCAGGCACGTCGAGCAGCTGAATCTGGCCGATCATCAGGGCCGGATCGGCAGTGGCGTGAAACCCGCCTCCTGCCCGGGCCAGCTTGGCCATGTAGGAGGCTCCAGCCACCACCGACGGCTCTTCGATCACCATCGGGATCAGGCGCTGGCGGCCGTTGATGACGAAGTTGGTCGCCAGCCCCAGGGGCAGGCCATATACACCCAGTGCGTTTTCGACCATGTGATCGGCCAGGGCTGGGCTGAGGCCGGACGTGCCGGAGATGGCAGCCAGGTCCTGATCGTCGAGTTGGGAGAGTTCGGCTACCTTGCGCAGGCGCGCGGCCTGGTCCAGCTTGTGAAAGCCGGGGAGTTGAGAGCTGAACTCTTCTGGTGTGTGTGAATCATTTGCCATGGCCAAATCAAGGCCCAATCATAGGAGGGGAGGTCTGGCAAAAACTATCAAACCCCCGCATGCGGTGATCAGATACGGTGCGATGGGCGCAATCAGCTGTTGAGTCGCCAGATCGTGCCATTCAGCACCGTAGCGAAGGCGGCCCATAGGATGTAGGGCACAAGCAGCCAGCCGGCGGCCGGCTCGAGTACGTAGAATCGCCGGGTGGTGATCAGTACGGCGGCCAGCAAGACCAGGATTTCAATCAGTGCCGGTCCGGGCGCACGCAGGCCGAAGAAGATCAGGGACCAGCCGAAGTTGAGCACCAATTGGACGGCAAACCAGATTACCGCCGGTTGGACGCCCTCCGTTCCCCAGCCCATGCGCATGATTCGCCACAAGGCAATGCCCATCAGCAGGTACAAAAATGACCAGACGGGGCCAAACACGGCGCTGGGCGGGTTCCAGCTGGGTTTCTGCAAACCGGAGTACCAATCGGTCAAGGATCCGGTTGTGATCCAGCCACCGAGTCCCCCGATCACGAACGGCACCACGATGCAGCCGACCAAGAGCAGGATGTCTTTGCTACGCGTGAGATTCATTGTGGTCTCCTCCTTGTTGGCTTGTGAAATGCTTCACAAGCGGTGCGTGTGGTGCGGACAAGTGCTGAAACATACTGGCAGCAAGGGTCAGGATGCCTTCCCGGCTACATCGGGACGGGCGCTTGTGCGCATGCGAACGCCAGGGTTCGGCATCAGGGTGGCGCCCATATGCGGGCGGATGGTCCCCGGCTCGAGGCGAAGCTGCTTGCGTTGAAGCACCCGGGCGAGCACGGTGACAGCTTCGACCTTGCCGAAAGCAGCGCCCACACAGTTGCGCGGGCCGCCTCCGAACGGCACATAGGCATAGGGCACCGCCGGCCGGCGCTCGGCAAACCGGGCCGGCCAGAATTGATGCGGAGCCTCCCACTCCGACGCGTCCCGGTGGGTGAGGTAGATCGAATACACGACCCGGCTTCCAGATTTAACGGGGCAGGTCGGCGTCTCAAAATCCTCAGCGGCCAACCGATTGCCGAGGTGAATGGGCGGGAACAACCTGAGGCTCTCCTGAATGACCAGGTCGAGCTGGGTCAAATGCTGCAAGTCGCCAAGCGCAGGAGGGCGGCCTTCGAGGTGCTCGTCGATCTCCCGCCGAACGGTGTCCATCCATTCGGGATGACCACCCAGCAGCGCCAACGTCCAAGACATGAGGGCGGTATTCGTGTCGTGGCCGGCGATGAGCAGAGTCAACATCTGGTCCCGCGCCGTGTTGTCGTCCATGCCCGAGTTCAGCAGGTGGGTGAGCAGATCGTCCGGCGGCGTTGTCAAGCGGCGACGTTCCGCAATCAGGCGGTAAAGATAGTCATCCAGCATCTTCAGGTGACGATTGGCCCTGAGGCGCGGAGCGCCCGGCCAGACGAGCCACGCGCCGGGCGAAATGGCGGAGATAGCTTCCAGGATCGGGCGCCACAGACGGGGAAGATCGGCCCAAACGTCGGCGCCGAACAGGGTCTGAAAGAGAATCAGCAGGCTGATCCGACGCATCTCGTCGACCATATCAACCACGCTCTCGTCGGGCCAATCCATCATGACGCGATCGGTCCAATCCACCATCGTGCTCACGTAGCCGGCGAAATTGCGCTTGTGCAACCAGGGGGTAATCAGCCCGCGATGGTGCGCGTGCTCATCGCCGTCGACGACCAGCACACCGTGCCCGAGAAGTTGGGTGACCGGGTCCGGCGATGTCCGCCAGATGAGACTGTCGCGTGATTCCACCAGCACCTGCCGAACGGCTTGCGGGCCGACGAACACTGTCGGCTTGAACCCGGGAAGCGGAAGCTGGAAGACATCCCCGCGCGAGGCGTGAAGATATTCAAATCCGCGCAAGACGAGATTCCTGCCAACGCCGGTCGGCCGAGGACCCGAGTTCGGGATGAGGGCATCCGCCGCCGGGATCAGGCGCGCTCATGCGTGCCTCCGGCAGAGGCAGCGGGCAGGGACCCGCTCGAAGGGGAGTCCTGTCTGTCCCGCCCGAAGCCAAGCCGACCCAGCCAGGCCAGGGCACGCGCCCGCCCGGGATGGGAAGCCCATAGGATCAATCCGGTGACGACCAGGGTGTTGGTGACGAAGAAGAACAGGGCTTCTTCAAGCGGAAAGCCGGCCACACGCGTGCTCAAGCTGAGATCCGGGTTGATGACCCAGGTGCCCGTGCGAATGGCGAGGGCATCGGCCAGGATCAGGTAGATTGTCGGCGCGCCAAGGCTGATCAGCACCGTCCCGGCACGTTTCCAGAGCAAATCAGCGCCGAAGGCCGCCTGGAGGGCCAGCGGCGGCAGGGCCCAGGTCAGGATCAGGGCCAGGTAGGTGAGTTGGGGCGGCCCGGCCAGCAGGGCAGCTGTCGATACCAGCCAGGCAGCAATCGCCGCCAGAGATGCCGTCCATCTCAGGCCCAACCCGCCGGCTCTTTCCTTTTGACCGCCGCCACCGAGCTGGCGAACGACCAGCAGGGTCCAGCCGCCGGTGAGCAGAGTCTGAAGAATGAAGAAGGCGTACTCCTCCAGCGGCACCCAGGCCAGGGTAGGGCCAAGCACCCAGTCCGGCCGGTACCACCAGACGCGGTTGGCGACCAGGTAATTGTCCCAGGGCGTCGTGTACACCAAGGCCACCAGCGCCAGGGCCAGGACAGGTCGAATTTCAAGCGGCCTGCCCCCGCGTCGCTGATCCCGCCAGAGCAGCGCGTAGACGAGCAGGATTGGCGGCAGCAGGAAGGCGATCAAAAAGGCCAGATAGGTCATGGTCATCTCGTTGGGGATCCCCCTTGACGCGGGTTCAGTCGAGGAGATCCCGAAGGGCGGGTTCCAGGGCCGGGAAGCGGAATGAGAATCCGAGCTGGGAAAGGCGCGTCGGAACGGCGCGTTGGCCGTCCAACACGGTTGTGGCCACGTCGCCGAAAGCCAATTTAAGCGCCCAGCCCGGCACAGGGAACCAGGATGGCCGGCGGAGGACCTTGCCCAGGGTGTCGGAAAACTGGCGGTTGGTGACAGGTTGGGGAGCCGTCAGATTGTAGGCGCCGCTCGCCCCAGGCTGCTCCAGCAGGAAGGCCAGGGCAGCAATTTCGTCGTCCGGGTGGATCCAGGACATCACCTGTCGGCCGGTCCCCATGGGTCCCCCGACGAAGAGCTTGAATGGCAGGAGCAGCCGGAGCAGCGCGCCCGCCTTCGGGTCGAGCACGATCCCCGTGCGCGCCACGACCTGGCGCACGCCCAGCGCTTCTACCGGTCTGGTGGACTTTTCCCAGGCGATGGTCACCCGGCTGAGAAAGTCATCCCCGGGCGGCGATTCCTCATCGACGTCGCCCGGCGGGTTGGGGCCGTAGTAGCCCACGGCGGATGCCTGCAGCACGAGCTGTGGTCGCTGCGTGGCCTGGCTGATCGCCTGTACGACCGCCCGGCCGGCCGAGACGCGGCTGTCGATGATCAAGCTGCGCTTGGCCTCGGTCCAGCGAGCGGGCAGGAATCCATCCCCCGGCAGTGGGGCGCCGGCGAAGTTGACGATGGCCTGGGAGGAGTTCACCTCGTCCCCCCAGCCTTCCGCTGTCTCGGCGTCCCAGCCCACCACCCGCACCGACTCCGGAAAGCCGGCGCTCTTGCGATCGGGGTGGCGGCTCAGGACGACGACCTCGTGGCCGGACTTCGTCAGGTGGCCGACGAGCTGGCGGCCGATGGCGCCAGTGCCGCCCGTGATCAACACTTTCATGGCTGGCTCCGAAAGTAGGATAGGTCGGAGATTATGTGAAATATTTCACAAATGATACCTAACGGCGTCACGACGCGGCCTCAGCTTTCGAGAGATCGTTGAGCCAGCGCCAGGCCGTTTCCCCTTCTTGGGAAAGGATAGACTTCACGATCTCGGCGTAGATGTCCAGGAAGACCTTCAACTGACCTCGGTCGACGCCGTGGTACTGCAACAATCCCACCAACCAATCCAGATCAGTCTTAAGGGGATCAGGATCGCCCAGTTTGAGGCATGCAAACAAGGAATCACCCAACCCTTCTTGGGCCTGAGCCAGGTGAGTGGGATCGATCCCACTGGCGCCCAGGTCGCGTTGGATCTGAGAATCGATGGCTGATCGATTCGTATTGAAGAGACGCGCTGCAGTCAGCATGTCTTCTGAGGCAGGCCGGTATCCGTTGGAAGCGTTGGGTGAATTGAGCGCCTCCTCCACCCTGTGGGGCACATGCTCGAGTCGCTCACCCAGGTGGAAACCCGGAATGCGCTGCCTCAAGGACGGCACCCGATTGAAGATCAATCCACCGTAGGCCACTCGCAGGCCTCGGTCGCTGAGGAACAGTGCCATGTCCAGCAGGTCGGCAGCGGTCGGCAACGTCTGGGCGACCAGTATGGCAAGTGTGGGCCGAGTCGAGGCGACCACGGCCTCCAGGTGGTCCAGCGGCACATTTTCCCCCAGGTAGAGTGTCTCCCAACCCGATCGACGCAGCAGGTAGTTGAGCATCAACGCTGGAAATCGGTGCTGTTCGTGGGGGGGATCAGCGATCAGTATTCGCCCAGACCGGGTTGGCGGTGGGGTGCCCACGAGAAGGGATTCAACTCGGCGGACGGCGAGTTCGGAAGCGAAATGCTCCTGCTGAACGGTTATAGAGTTGTGATACCAGCCGTCGCCGATCTCGCCCAGAGCGGGCAGAAGCAGATGTGCGCAGACGGCATCCGGGGGATAGATAGCGAAGGCCTGCGCCAGGATGTTGTCGGCCCGGCCCTCATCGAAAGCGAGGCAGGCTGTAACCCAGGCGTCCTTCAGCCGCGAGATAGCCATGGTAGGGGCCACATCGACCTCGACAAGCGACGTTTCCTCGTTGGCGAAGCGCGGCATGTGCAGTGGGTCGCGACCCTCGCTTTCCAGCGACTGCCACAGCTCCACTGCCTGGCTGATTCGCTGGCCTTCATCTTGCCGTGCCTGGAGCCATTTGACGATTTCGACATCGCGCTGAGAGTAAAGGCGATGACCCCCTTCGGATCGGCCGGGCTGGGGCAGGCCGTAGCGTCTTTCCCAGGCACGCAGGGTGTCTGGTTGGACACCCGTGGCCTGGACTACGGCTCCCATGTTCAGGGTCGGACGAGATTGTGCTTCGGTCATGCTTTCATCCCTCAAGGGAGTTCGTCGGATCTAGTTGCCCAAGGCGGTAGATTGGCGGGCCGGGCTTCTCTCGGGTGTGGCGCGTCCTTCGGACGGCTCCATCGAGCGTTCGGCTTGCTCCGAGATCACCCGCTTGCTGGTCAGCTCGCCGGACAGCAGGACCATCGGCAGGCCGGTTCCAGGGTGCGTGCTGGCGCCCACGAAGTACAGGTTCTTGTAAATTCGGTGGCGGTTCTGAGGCCGGAGATACCCGACCTGGGTGAAGTTGTGGCTCAAGCCGAAGGCGGCGCCTTTGGCCAGATTGTACAACGACGCCCAATCTTCGGGCGTGTAGCAGGTCTCGAACTTGATATGCTGCTCCAGTTCGTGGACACCGATGGCCTCCAGGCGGCGGAGCACGGTCTCCCGAGCCCGATCCCGCATCGCGTCCCAGTCTTGGTCGGCATTTGGATCCAGGTGGCCGACCGGCACCAGCACCATCAAGCTGTCCTCGCCTTCCGGCGCGGCGGTTGGATCGGTGCGCGTGGTGGCATTAATGTAGAAGCTCGGATTGGCGGGTAGGCCGTGCTCGTCGAAGATCTGCTTGAAGCTGCCTTCGTAGTCATCTGCCAGAAAGACATTGTGGTGCCCCAGCTGAGGATAGCGCCGCCCGACGCCCCAATAGAACATGATGGCCGAGCTGGTGTAAATTTTCTTGTCCAGTTTCTTGGACTCTGAAGCGTCATCGAGCAGTTCCTTGTACACGTAGGGAAGGTCGGCGTTGGCGATGACGACGTCGCCCGCAATCCGTTGGCCATTCTCTAGTTCGACGCCGGTGGCCCGCCCACCTTCAATCTCGATTTGGCGGACAGGGGCATTGTAGATGAACTGCACGCCCTGGGCTTCAGCCAACGACGTGAGACTCCTAACCACCTCGTACATGCCGCCCATCGGATACCAGACGCCATCCACGAGTTCGGTGGATTGGAGCAGGGAGTATGTCGCCGGTGCATCGAACGGACTGAGCCCCAGGTACATATTCTGGAAAGTGAACGCGGCCCGCAGCTCCGGCGATTCGAAGAAATCGCCCGTGCGCCGATAGTGCTTGACGAGCGCCTTCAGCTGGAAGAGCAGAGGCAGCTGACGAAGGCTGAAGTACTCGGTCAGGCTGTTGAACTGGCGGCTCACGAACTTCTCCAGCGAGACGGCATAGTGCTTTCGACCCTCCGCCAGGTAGCTGAGAAGGCGTGCGAAACTGCCGCGCTCAATGGCCTCGAGTTGAGACTGAAGGGCATTCATGTCGGAGCTGAGCGAAAGCTTGCGCCCGTTGGCGAAGTGAATCTGGTAGGTCGGATCGATCCTGACCAAATCCAGATGATCATCCATCTCGGCATCCATGGCGGCGTAGGCCTGCCTGAAGATCTCCGGCATCAGCAGGAGCGTGGGCCCCGTGTCGAAGCGATGCCCGTCGATCGTTAGCTGATCGGCTCTTCCCCCCGGATGGCTGTTCTGTTCTAGGACGGTTACCGAAAACCCGGCTCGTCCCAGGCGGCCGGCGGTGACGATTCCACCCAGACCCGCCCCAATCACGATGACATGCTTCTTTTCGCCCACTGCGATTCTCCTTTGTATGGCGCCCCAGACGGGCAATCCACAATCAAGAGATATGTTACCCCAAAATCAAGCTATTGTCAAGATATAGCGGGAAATGTCTTGACAAATGCAAATAAATACTGTACACTGCGACCCATAAGCTAGACAAAATCACTACAAGCTCGTGAGACTTGTGCAGATTTGGAGGGTGTGATGGCAACAGGGGCATGGAGTTGGGAACCGAGACTGTGGGAGATGGCCATGGTTGGAAACGGGACGGATCGAAGCCGTTCAAACGGAAGCCTCTCCCAGGATCAGGCCGACCTCGACGTCGCCTTCGATCTGGCGGATCAAATCACCCGCCAACACAGCCGCTCGTTTCATGTGGCGTCGGGATTGCTGCCGCGTCCGGCGCGTCGCGCCATCCGTTCTTTGTATGCGTTCTGCCGTTTCACAGATGACATCGTGGACAACGCTGGGGACCGGGGGGCGTCCGAGGCGCTCGACGCCTGGCAGGCTGGAAATTTGGATGACCTTGGCGAGCCGGCTGTCCAGATCATGGCCGCCTGGCGAGATACACAGGTCAGATATGACATTCCGCAAGGTTATGCCGACCAGTTGATCGCCGGCGTGCGCATGGACATCACCCATGCTCGCTATCAGACGTTCGACGATTTGGCGGCCTATTCCTATAGGGTGGCCTCGACCGTGGGCTTGATGAGCATGCACATCCTCGGTTTTCAAAGCACCGATGCGGTCCCCTACGCTGTCAAAATGGGTGTTGCGCTGCAGCTTACCAACATCCTGCGGGATGTCGGTGAGGACTGGCAAATGGGGCGCCTATATCTGCCTCAGGATGAGCTGGAGGCTTTTGGGATCGGTGAGCCGGATATCGAGAACGGGCGTCTCACTCCGGCTTGGCGACGCTACATGCGCTTTGCCATCGAACGCAACCGCCAGCTCTATGAACAGGCATGGCCGGGCCTTGAGCTGCTTTCGCCGCAGGGGCGTCGCTCTGTGGGGGCTGCGGCTGAGCTCTATCGAGGCATCTTGGATGCCATCGAGTCACTTGATTATGACGTCTTCCGCCATCGGGCGCATCTCAACCGATGGGAAAAAATCCGCCGCCTGAGTCGGGTGCTCACGCCGGCTTCACTTTGGCGTTCAACGCAGGACAAGACGGGTCAACCAGCAATTGAAAACATGTCTCGGCGGGCCGAAGATCGTGGCCTGCTCGGTGACCGGGTACCTCGCAGCTCGTCAAACGCTTAGTGGTGAAAGGACAGAATCAGATGGACAAGCAACTGATGACCAAAGACGCACATGTTCTAGAGCCGATGATTACCACCGGTGTGTTCTCTGGCCTGGGAAAGATGGAAAACGTGATCGCTCAACGGAGCGCCGAAGGGCCGTCTCAGGCCATGCTCGATGGCGCCCGGAGCCTGATCGTGGGCGTGGGAGAGGATCCGGACCGAGAGGGCTTGCTGGACACGCCCAAGCGGGTGGCCAACATGCTGCGTGAAGTGACCAGCGGCTACGTGGTCGATCTCGAGGCGATCATCAATGGGGCGATGTTCGAGGAAGCCTATGACGAGCCGATCACTGTGAAGGATATGACCTTCTACAGCATGTGCGAGCATCACATGCTCCCCTTCTACGGTAAGGCCCATGTCGCCTACATTCCCAATGGCCGCGTCGTCGGCCTGAGCAAGATCCCGCGCGTGGTCGAAGCCTTTTCGCGCCGGCTCCAGGTTCAGGAGCGGCTGACCACCCAGATTGCCGACTTCCTGGATGACAAGCTCCAGCCTGAAGGTGTGGCGGTGGTTCTGGAAGGCGTCCATCTGTGCGCGGTGATGCGGGGGGTTTCGCAGCCCACCGGCATGATGCGTACCCAATCCCTGAAGGGTGTTTTTCGGGACGATCCGAGCCTGGTCGGACGGGTGTTGGGGGTCTAACGACCACGACCAATTCGGCGGCAACCATGCCGTGTGCGCCAGGTTGGAACCGCCCGGATCATCTCCGGGCGGTTTCTTGTCTATAGAATGGTGCCCCCACGGGGATTCGAACCCCGGTCTTGGCCTTGAAAGGGCCACGTCCTGGTCCCCTAGACGATGGGGGCGGCGAGGACGCATTCTATCATGGCTGGCGTGGGGGGGTCAACGCGCCGGAGGGACTGGGTGGTGGGTGGCGCCATCCGAAGGCAAGGGCGCGGGCCGATGCATTGCCCTCCCATGGGTTGCGCGCCGTCAATTGAGGGAAGGGCGACCTAGCTCCTCTTCCTGCGGCGGGCGCCGTGAAAGGCGGGCGCCGTGATGGCGTGAATCACGCACAGGCGGGCATCCAGCATGCGAGTCCTGAGGCGAGGGTCAATGTCGTCCAGGGTGTCGGCGGTGGTGATGACCGTCGGCAGGCCGGCGTTGTAGCGGTGGTTGAAGAGTTGATAGAGCTTTTCACGGACCCAAGGGGTCATCGCCTGGGTACCCAGGTCGTCCAGGACCAGCACTTGCGCGCCACGGATCTGCTCGAATCGGCGGTCATAGGATGTGTCGCTGCTGGGGCTGAAGGTCGCCCGCAGGTGGTCCAGCAAGTCGGGCACCACCACGAAGGTCACTGGGTGTCCTTGAAGGGCTCGGAAATTGGCAATGGCCGCCGCCAGATGGGTCTTGCCCGAGCCGTAGGGACCGGTGAGCACCAGCCATCCTTCTGGGTCCTCCGAAAACTGCCTGGCCGCCTCGAATGCCTTGTCCAGGCTGCGCAGTTCGTCGGCTGAAAGCTTCTCATTCTTGCGCAAGCTGAACGTGCCGAAGGTCTGACCGGCGTGCAGATCGAGCGACGACAGCTCATCCTGCCGGCTGTCTTCCTTGGGCCGGCGGTAGTCCGGCGCATAGATCAAGACCTGAGCCACCATCTCCGGGTCGGAAAGTCGCGAGCGCATCCGCCCCTCGATTTCGCGCAGGGCCAGGTTGGTGGTGATGACCATCGGAAGGCGGTTGGTGTAGCGATAATTCAAAATCTGGAACAGCTTCTCGCGCGCCCATTCGGTGGCGTTCTGGGTGCCGAAGTCATCCAGGATAAGCAGCGGCGCGTGGCGAATGTGCTCAAAGCGCTCTTCGAAACTGTCCTCGGCGTTGTTAAAAGTGAAGCGCAGGCTGTCGAGCAGGTCGGGCACGGTCAGGAAGAGGGCCGGGACGCCTTGATCGACGCAGGCGTTGGCGATTGCGGCTGCCAGATGGGTCTTGCCACAGCCGTAGCCGCCCTGCAGCAGGAGCCATCCATCGGGCCGCTCGGCAAACAGGCGCGCATGGTTGAACGCCTGCTCAAGTGATGCGCTTTCGCGCTCGGCGATGCCCACTCTGCCTTGAGGCACGAAAGTGTCGAAGGTCATGAGCTTGAGTTCGTCGAGTTGGCTCAGGCGGAAAAGCCGATCACGCACCCGGGAGAGCAGTTCATCCTGGCGGCAGGCGCAGATTTCCAGCTTGCCGAACTCGGGGTGGCCGACGGGGACGTCGACGCGCAGGTAGCCGGCCCCGCCGCAGACGGGGCAGTTGGGGTCGCCCAGGCTGGACGACTGGTTGGCTTGAGAAGCTCCCGACTCAGTGTTCGATGTAGTCGGCGAATTCCCCTTCGACGTAGCGTCGACGAGCCTCTTGAGAGTCTCCTCGATCTTTTCGTTCATCTCTTCCCTTGGTGTTCCAGTCCTTAAGGATGGCTTCCACATAGCGCCACTTGCGCGCGTTGTTTTCCACCGCCAGGCGGATGGCGTCCTCGATCCAGGCCATGGGGTAGGATGCCCCAGCGTCTTTGAGGCTCTCGGCGATCATCGGCGTTAATGGCCCGATGTTCTGCTCATACAGACTGTAGATCGTGGGCCTGTCAACCTCGAGCCCCTCACGCAGCCTGTCATCGGGAGTCCACTCGCCGCGTTCAAGTGCCTCCATCGCCGCTCGCCCCTTGGCCGTGTTCAAGACGAAGATCTGTGCCCCGTCGACCCCGGCAGCCCGCAGCAGGGTTCCCCGCATCACGGCTCGCTCGAGCGCCTCGTCCAGGGCATCATCAGCCGCCAGGCCTGGCTGCTCCAGCGCGTTCATCAGCCGCTCGTCTTCAGCCAGGTGGTGCCGCTCGAAGTAGCGCTGGTCACCAGACTGGCGAGCCAGGAGCCAGATGGCGTACAGGCTGACCTTCATTTCCCCCAGATGGTCGATAGCCGGCAGGAGTTCGGTGAAGAATGCCGACGGGACCGGTGTCAACCGGGTGGGCCCTTCTGGAAAGCCTTCGAAACCGCGCCGAGCGCTCATCGATCAAAGTCTACCTGAGTTGAGGACAACGCGCATCCCCCGTCGATCCGTTGCGGCGTGGGCGGTGAGAGGGCGTTACTCTGCGGGAGCAAAGTTGAGGTGGCGGGTGGCGGCGTTCTCGAACTTGGCCAGCGACTTGCGGAAGACCAGCTCAACGCTCCCCACTGGGCCATTGCGGTGTTTGGAGACAATGATCTCGGCCACGTTTTCCTTGAGGGTGTCGGCTTCATATTGGTCGGGCCGGTAGATAAACATCACCACGTCCGCGTCCTGCTCAAGGCTCCCAGATTCCCGAAGGTCTGAGAGCACCGGCCGTTTGTCGGCCCTCTGCTCGACGGCGCGAGACAGCTGCGCGGCGGCCAGGACGGGCACGTTCAGCTCGCGCGCCAGAACCTTCAGGTTGCGCGAGATGTAGGAAACCTCCTGCACGCGGTTGTCCATGCGCGAGTCGCCGGTCATGAGCTGAAGATAATCGATGATGATCAGGTCCAGGCCATACTCCATGTGGAGCCGGCGGCACTTGGTGCGCAGCTGGAGCGGGGTGATGGCCGGCGTGTCATCCAGGAAGATGTGCGTGTCGCTCAAAGTGCTGACCGCTTGGGTGAACAGCGGCCATTCCTGGTCCTGAATATCGGCCAGGCGCAGGCGCTGCGAGTCGATGCCTGTCTCCTGGGCCACCAGGCGCTGGACGAGCTGTTCGTTGGACATCTCCAGGGAGAACACGGCCACATTCTTCTTGTGGAGCTGGCTGGCATTCTTGGCGGCCGATATGCAGAAGCCGGACTTGCCCTGGCCCGGACGGCCGGCGATGATCAAGAGGTCGCTCGGCTGCAAGCCGCCCAGCAGGCGGTCCAAATCGATGAAGCCGGTGGGAACCCCGATGGTCTCATCCCGGTGGCGAGCAAGGTAGTCGACCCGGTCGTAGTACTCGCTCAGCACCTGCTTGATCGGTTGCAGTTGGTGGGTGAGACGCCGTTCGCTGACGCCGAAAACGGCTTTCTCGGCGTCGTTGACGACCTCGTCGATGAGCGTCTCCGATTGGTAAGCCAGCCGGGCGATCTGGTTGGCAGCCTCCAACAGGCGCCGCCGCGTGGCGGTTTCCGCCACGAGTTGGCCGTAGGCTTCGGCGTGCAGAGAGGTTGGGACGTTGTTGATCAAGGAGGTGAGGTAGGCCGCCCCCCCGACGTCGTCAAGATGGCCCAGCCGGTCGAGTTCTTCAGAGACGGTCAGGAAATCAACCGGGCGGCGTTGATCGTGCAAGCTGTTAAAAGCTTCCCAAACCCAGCGATTACGGTGCAGGAAAAAGTCGTCCCCGGTGAGGAATTGGGCGACGTCGTAGAAGACTTCGGGATTGACCATCACCGAGCCGAGCACGGCTTCTTCCGCCTCGCGGTGATGCGGCATGCCGCCTTCGGGACGGCCGCCGTCACTGCTGGCTGGGGGAGTCGCTGGGGGAAAGGATGCGTCGCTCATCCGGAGTCCATTGCACGGCGCCAGGGGAAGCCCCGGCTTGCGAGTACAGGTTGCGTGTTGATTGTTGAAGCGCTAAAGGTCCCTGAAGGGGCCGATCATTCGTCCGAGTCGCCCTCGGTGTCCATGTCGTCCAGGTCAAGCGAGTCCACGAAATCTTTGAAGACCTCGAGTCGTTCCTCGTCCATCTCTTCGACCTGCTCTTCGCCCTCAACTGGCGCCTCGGGTTCGGCGGACGCTTCTTGCATCACCGATTCGTCGACGTAGATGGGGACATGGACGCGCACGGCCAGTGCCAGGGCGTCTGAGGGGCGAGAGTCGATTTCCATCTCTTCGCCGTTGACGGTGATGATGATCCGGGCGTAGAAGACGTCTTCTTTCAATTCAGTGATATTGACGCGCTGGACTTCAGCCCCGAGGGTTTGCAGGACATTGCGAAGCAGATCGTGGGTCAGCGGGCGGGCGACTTCCATTTGCTGCAGGCTGACCGTGATGGCTTCGGCTTCATAGGGACCGATCCAGATGGGAAGAAAGCGTTCGGATCGGCTGTCCTTCAGGATCACAATCCGATGTTGGGACATCAGACTGACCCGAATGCTGTCTATTTCAACCTCGACCATACCGGGGCCTCCAACCGCATTTGCTGGCGGTGTCGGCATTCTAACACAGGCCGGGACCGCGCACCAAGCTCGGTCCATCGGCGAAGGCGGTGCTGCGCCGCTCAGTCGCCCTGGGAGGAGGCGGGCACGCGCCGGGGGCAGGCGTTCGCCCGGTCGTCCCGCCGCAGTCGAAGGGGCCTTCCGCGCCCGCTCGTCCTTCGACTGCGCTGCAGCGACGTCCTGTCCACCCCCAGCATCTGGGCAGTCTCCGCTCAGGATGGCTGGCCGGGGGACGGCGTTCAGAGTTCTGGGCTCAGGGGTCAGGATGGCTGGCGGGAATCGGCGCAAGTCCTGACAGCAGCTCCCTCCTCAGTCGCCCTGAGCGGAGGTGGGTGCGCGCCGGGGCCGGCGATCATGCCGTCGTCCCGCCGCAGTCGAAGGGGCTCCCCGATCCCGCTTGCCCTTCGACTGCGCTGCAGCGAGGCCCCGTGCAACCCAAGTGGCGGGACAGTCGGAGCCTGTCTTGAGCGAAGCCGAAGGGCTCAGGACGGCTGATCGGGGATCAGCGCGGGGCGGCGAGCGCGGCGGCCCACGCCGCGGCCACGCGCGCGTTGTTCCTGAGCAGGGCCAGGTTGGCCTCAAGGCTGGCGCCTGAGGTCAGCTCGCTCACGGCGGACAAGAGGTAGGGGGTCAACGCTCCCCCTGAAATGTTGTCCGCTTTGGCCCGTTTCTCGGCGGTTTGAAGTGCGTTTTCCATCAAATCGTCGGAGACAGCCGCCTCTTCCGGGCAGGGTACGGTCAACAGGACGGCGCTCTGTAACCCCACCGCCCAATGGGCCCGCGCCACAGCAGCCGCTGTCTCAATTTCGTCGACCCGCAGTGGAACCTTCAGCCCGCTGGAGCGGCTGACAAATGCGGGGAGTTGGTCGGTCTTCCAACCCAGAACCGGCACGCCTCCCGTTTCCAGCCATTCCAGGGTCTTGGGCAGATCGAGAATGGCTTTGGCACCGGAGCAGACCACGCCGATGGGGGTCTCGGCCAGCGCCGGGAGATCGGCGGATATGTCTCCACTGTCGCCCCGATGGACCCCGCCGATGCCGCCGGTAGCGAAAACCCTGACGCCCGCCTGCCAGGCGACATACGCCGTGGCGGCCACGGTGGTGCCGCCGTCGGCAGCTTGGGCGATGGTCACGGCCAGCTCGCGGCGGCTGACTTTCATGGGTTCGGCTGAGAGCGCCAGCCGCTCCAGCTCGGCGCGTTTCAACCCCAGCCGCGCCCGGCCTTCGGTCACCGCCACCGTGGCAGGCACCGCCCCGCCCTGGCGCACGATGGACTCCATCTCGCAGGCCAGTTCAAAGTTGACCGGCCGTGGCAGTCCGTGGGTGATGACGGTTGATTCAAGCGCCACAACGGCTTGGCCGTCACGCAGCGCTTCAACCACCTCATCGTCGATGGTGAGCCACTGAGGGGTTGGTTTCATGTTCTCTTTCTCATCTGAATGATTGAAGCCGGTCAGATCAACTCGTCGTACAGGCGTTCCAGCGACAGATTGGGTGAGACCGTGTCTTGGGTGCGCAGGGTGAGGGCGGCAGCGGTCACTCCCAGACGAACGGCTTCGTCGAGAGGGATGTCGTTCAACTGCGCGAAAACCACCGTTGCCAGCAGCGCATCGCCGGCGCCTGTCGGATCGAGTACCTCGGTCTTGAGCGCAGGCACGTTGCCGCTGCCTGAGGCCGAGGCGTAGCTGACGCCGAATTCGGCTCTGGAGACCATGGCGATCTGGACGCCCAGGGAAACGAGATGGCGGGCGGATTCAAGCGCCCCGGGGGGGTTGTCTCCCTTCCATGTGTCAGCGCACAACATGGCGGCTTCGGCCTCGTTGGGCGATACCAACCACAGGTCTTTGAGGTGCGGCAGGAATTTGGGCGCCAGTGAGCGAGAGGTGGGGTCAGCCGCCACCGGAATGCCCGCGCCTCGCGCCATGCGGATCACGGCCGTGAGACTCTTGGGGGGAAGATTGGCGTCGACGACCACGGCTGCCGCCGATGTAAAAAGTGGTTCACAGGTCTTCAAGTGATCGGGGGTGAGGGCTTCGGTCACCTGCATGTCGTCCAGGCCCAGGCCCAGAGTTCCGTCGGCGTCCAAGACGGCCAGATAGGCCCCGGTTTGCCTGCCTGGGATGGTCAGCACATGCTCGATGTCCACGCCGAGCTCGGCGGCCTGGGAGACCAGCTCCCGGCCTTCAAAGTCATCGCCGGTGGCGGTGATTAGAATCGTCTGGGCCCCCAACCGCTGCAGGTTCTCAGCCAGGTTGCGCGCCACCCCACCGTGGGAGATTCGCAGCCTTCCCGGGTTGGAGACTCCTGGTTGGACCGCCGCCAGGGAGCGACCGACGATATCGATGCCGGATGCACCGATGACCAGGATCGGACCCTCAGGGTTTGGCGTGTCGGTCATCTGGGTCGTCCCCCGAGCTCGCGTGGTTCTGTCAGGTCTTTGAGGTAGGCGAGCGCGGGGCGAATATCTCGCAGGTCTGAGTCGGCCTCCAGCTGGAGCTCGTCGGCCATCACCTCCAGGCGCTCGAGCGCTTTGCGGAGGGTGCTCCAACAGCGGGGCGGGCCGTCGAGGTCGCCCTCCATCCAGGTCTCGACCATAAGCCGGATCTCGGAAAGGGTGCGTTCCCGATAGCCGAGGGCAGACTGCCGCGCCAGGTAATCGGGCATGTTCAAGCGTTGGGCGCGTTGGCGATCGCGCCAGGCGTCGATGATGGTTGCGCCCAGGGCCAGCCCGCCGTCCGCCGTGGACGGTTCGCGAATCTCCCATGTGCCCACACCGACCCAATCGAGCTCAAGCCCTTTGCGGCGCAGCCTGTCGCGCGCTTCTGCAGTGTGGAAGCGCTCAGTCAAATGGCGCCGCGGAATATGGAATGTCTCGTTGGAAGATCTTTCAGGCTCGCCAGCGCTGCCGATCGGCCCGTTGGGCTGCAGGGCAAGGAACGAGTCGAGGCTCAAGCTGCGGATGAAGGCCTGAATCTCGTCACGGGCCAGGTCTCCCAGCGCGTCCGTCCAACGGTCGGCGCCCTCGGAATCCACGGCGCGCCCGTAAACCAAGCGCCGGATGGCTTCTTCGGCATAGGGGTAGGGAGTCTGAAGGTTGCGAGCTTGGCCGCCGCCAAAGGTGCGAAAGACCATCTGGACGTCGCGGGCCCGCACCGTCATCCCGTCGGCGGTCACCGCTTCGACTTCGTCCAAATGCCGGACTTGATCGCGCAGGTCCACCACGTCCCGCAGGCGTTCGAAACCCTCGATGAAACGGCGGCCTTCCGGGGCGTAAACGCGCGGGGCGCCTTCGGCGGTTTCCAGCACGGCGGCAAAGCCAAGGTGCACCTGAAGATAGCCGGGGCCACCGATACGGAACAAAGGGCTGTTCCGGTTGAGCTTCGAGAGGTCGCCCTGCGCGATTTTCAGGCTGTCGTACCCTAGTCCGAATATGGCCGCCCGCAGGTAACGGCTAGCGATCGACGGAGACTCCAGTTCAAAGAGATCGGCCAGGTAGTGGGCTCCCAGCCGCATTCCGAGCCAGAGTGCGGCCGCCACCGGAAGGAGATGAACCAGGATGACCGGGGCGACCAACGAGGTGGCGAGATCGAGGATGACATTGAGCGGAAACACCAACGTCTGAACCCACGCCGAGGGCAGGACGCGGGGGAAATCGAATGTCAGGGCCAGGAACAGCCAGTAGATCGCCAGGCTGGTCCCCACCAGCGCCAGACGCACCCGGGCGCCGGCGTGATCGCGACGCAGGAAAATGTCGGCGACGGCTGTCAGCGTGTCCTTGAGCGCGCGCTCCGGCCCCGTCATAAGGTGGGTGGTCATCGGCCCGACTCCGGGCGGCAGTCGTCATCCATCTCCGAAAGCTGCCGGATCACATCGCGCAGCTGGGTCGCCATCTCGGTTGAAGCCGGCATCAGCTCCGGCTGCTGGCTGAGCTCGAGCGCATCTCGGAGCAGGCCAGTCAGTGTGTCGCGGGCCGCCGGAGTTTCACCTCTTGCAAGCATCTCGCGCAGCGAGCCGGTCAGCGCCTCGAGCAGGGAGGCGAAGGCGCGCCGTTCTCCTTCCATCCGCAGCTGCAAGGCTTGCTGCCGCCCCTGGCTGAGGCTGTCGTCGACGCCGGAAGACCAGCGCTCACGCCAACGCCGAAGGTGTTCGACCAAGACCGCCTGGGGTACCTGGAGCCCATCGACGCGGATATCCAGAACACGGATGCCGCGGGCTTTGAGCAGCTCCTGCTCCCGCCCCGGCTGGGATGTTCCATCGCTCGCCTCAGGACCGGGCACAAGCCGCTTGTGAATGTTTTCACAAATTGCGTCCAAGCTGTCGGAAGCGGTGCTGCCTTCGCCGAGCAGGGCCTCCAGCGGCCACTGCTTGACCTCCTCCCGCCACATATCGACAAGCAGCAGTGTGGGAAGGTCGGTCCAGGGGACATCGGTGCCGTCGCGGTAGGCGTGCCCAAAGACGGCGCGCTCGGCCGCGCGTGGATTGAATTCGTAAGGGGGCAGGTGGGGGAACTGACCTTGGCGGGGAGTGGAAGTGTGCCCCGGGTCGAGCATGAACCAGATCGTCAACTCGGCTGACACCGGTATGCCATCTTCGGTGAGTGCCAGGGTTTCCGGTAAGTCGCTGGGGTCTTTCGCGTCGGGCCGGCCAGCGAGGACCCGGCGGCTCTGCATGCGCAAGTCCAGGGGCTCGGCCAGCCATTCGCCAGGTTGAGTGAAAGCAACCCCCGGCCCAACGGCGCGGGTGAATTTGGTGTCGGTGCGCAGGACCCCGCCGCTGGCATAGTCGACCAGCAGCACGCCGGCGCCGCGTCGCTCGCGTTCGGCATTGGCTTCCACAGTGCGTCCGCTGCGGATGAACATCACCGGCCCGCGAGCACCCATCAAATGGTCGAACAAGCGTTGGATCACCGCACTGCGCTCGTCCAGTTTTCGCACGGGCAGCACGAATTGGGCAGTCAGGGCAATCACAACCACCAGAGTCAGCAGGGCCAGGCCTGCGTCGAGCAGGTAGGTGGTCTGCGCAACTCCCCCCGACAGACGAACTGCAACAACGTAGGAAGCGATCCAGGCGGCCACGCCGAAGGCAGTCTGAAAGCCAGGGCGTCGGTAGAAGGGCTGTAGGTTCATTCTGATGAGCGATTGTAGCCTATGTGCCCTGAGGGTCAAATGTCTCCGGCCAGGCCCTGAACATAGGAAGCTCCGGTTCGCCGAGGACTGGAGCTTCCAGGAGGAGTTTGCGCCAGGGTCGAAAACCCAGTTAGGTACTTGGCGCAAAAACCACAGGTCTGTTCAACGCGGCGATTGGGCCGGAAAGCGAGGGGGATGAGGGCTGAGGCGGACCTGGGCCTGGTGAGAGCGCCGGAGACGAATTGTTCTGCCTCATCGGCGACATAGCCGCAAGCTGCGGCAGCGATTCGTGATCCCGCGCCCACGTCGGGCAGGGGCAGCGGCGGCGCTTGGGGAGTTCGATCGAGCAGGCAGATTGCTCGGTGCATCCGATCAACTGCTGGAGCGCTACGGTCTGACCCTTCAGCCTGCGGACGTGCCGGTCATCGACGCTTATCGATGAGCGGTAATCAAAGGCATGTCTGACGAGGCCTATGCTGCTGCCTACCAGGCGGGCAGGACCTTGAGTCTGGAAGAGGCGATGGCCTTGGCCGAGGATACGGCAAAGCACTGACGACCCGCGGGGGAAATCTCAGCTCGATCTCTGCGCCTGGTAGGGGGAAATCGCGCTGAGCCTCGCCTGCAGCCCATATCATCTGCACTAGGGAAGCGCCATTTGATCCGCCCCGGATGTTCTTGAGTCCAAAGAGCCGGCCCGATGGGCCGGCTCTCATTCTTGTGGCTGTGCCGAGCGTCAGCTGCGCCCTTCGACAGCCAGGCGGATAGCTTTGACCTCGGCCAAAAGGGCACCCAGGTCGGCGTCGGCTCTCAATCCGACGTCTTCGTCGGCGGCGGTGGGTGACATGGCGCTGCGGTAGCGGCGGAGCGCGGTGGCGACGGTGTCGTAGATGGCTTGGACATCATTCAGGCCGATCAAACTCTCCTCAGCTCCGGTCTGACCGCTCATCCCAGCGGTCTGGATGGCCAGCGTGCCCAGGCCGAACATGCGATCAAAGGGGCCGCGGGTCACTTTGAGGTTTGTGACGGTCCGATAGGGCACATGTTTCACCGAACGCGTGATCAGGCCGGCGCGCACGATCACTTCGTCGTCCTGGATCTCGTAGCGCAAGGTGCGGTAGTAGAACGGGATGACCACCAGGGCAGGAATGAACCAAAGGGCGTTGATCCCGGCAACAATCCATAGTGCAATTAGAGCCCCTCGAGCGCCGCCGGCGTCGCTGCCGATGAAGAAGCCGAACAGCCCAGATGACAGCAGGATCAGGATCAACAAAGAAGTCAGGGCGCCCCATGTCTTCGGCACCCAACGTCCATCAGGGCGAATGGTCTCGGTTGGCATCTTGTCTCCTCTCAACCTGAAGCGCAACGTACTTCAAGTCTAGGTCAGAAACGAGCTGATTCAGGAAAGGGGGCCGACAAGAGGCTGACAGGCGTCGGGCAGTCAGCGCCACACCCGTGGCCGGTACTGCAGCGCTTCGGCCAGATGGGGTGGCTTGAGATTGGGATCGCCGGCCAGGTCGGCGATGGTGCGGGCCAGCTCGAGGATGCGATGGAAGGCGCGGGCCGAAAGCTGGAGCTGCTGCGCCGACTCCGCTGTGGCCAACGCCCAGGGGCTGCTACCTGCTCGGCCCTTGTTGTTTCCAATCCTAGCCGCTCATGCGCGGGCCCGCGAGAGAGTGCAAACCGAGTGGGGCTTCTTTGTAAATCGATGAGCAGGCAAAAGTCTCCAGCAGTGTGGTGGTCGTTGTCGTGGTGATGGTCGTCATGGTGGTGGTCGTCACGATGGTGGTCGTCACGATGGTGGTCGTCGTGGTGAGCATCGTAGTGGGAGGCGTATTGGGTGCCATCACGATGGGGCTTGTGCGGCCCTCACGTGTTTTGCGAATGGAGTGATGCGGGCAATGCACACGGGTCAGGAAAACAGGAGATTTACCCGCTTTATGACATCCTCAACTATGCTGAGGGGGATGTCGTCAACGAACTCTGCTTGGCGGGCACGCCAATCTAGGCTCTTAATCTGGTCAGACATTAGAACGCCTGTAGTTTTCAGGCCCTTGGGCAGTTCAATCTCAAAAGGGTAGCCCTTTGCCTGGTGAGTGATGGGACAAATGAGGCAAAGGCTGCTGACCTTGTTGTAGCGTTTGACTGAAAGAATCAGAACCGGGCGACGACCAGCTTGCTTGTGCCCGGCCTGAGGGTCAAGTGAAAGGTTGACGATGTGTCCCTGGTCAGGGACGTACTCGGCTGCTGCTACCAAACCTCATTCCCAACTGGTTCGCCGAAATCCATCTCACCGTGGAGATTTTCAGGCGTGATACCGGCGATGAGCTCATCGAGAGTTGGTGTCTCTGCATCATGCTTTGCGACGACAAGCCTGCCATCGCTGATACCCAACTCGATGGGTGTGTCCTTCTCGAACCCCATTTCGAGGGCATAAGGCTTGGGGATTCTCAAAGCAAGGCTATTGCCCCACGTTACTATCTTTGACCTCATTCCGCACCTCCTGTATCTACAATGAATATACTAGGCAAATCCGCATTGTCAATACACTACTAAAAACATTTACGTATTCAATCGTAGCCCCTATCATCACAATCATCATCGTCTACCTCGAAAATGTCAGGAGTCCTGAAACGCAGCACCGACTCGGCTGCGTCCTCGAGCTCCTGTTCCGTCAGGCCAGGGTTGTCCGGGCGCAGCTCCTCGATGATGGCCTTGATTTGCGCATCTTCCTGAAGGGTAATTCAGGCCTTCCTTCGCAGGCTGGTGACGTGCAAGGAGAAGGGAATGGGTGCGGTCTGTTGTTCCGTATGTGGTGAAAGAGGGCAGCCCGCGTGCTGTGTCCATTTCGACCTCGACGATCGCCCCCTCAAGGCCAATGACGGCACAAGAGTGGACCTTTGCGAGCACGGTTCCAGTCAAGACCGAACCGTCGGCGAGGTCAAGTGCAGGCTGCGGCTGGGCTTTGGCTTGTCGGCCGGTTGGGCTCAGCGGACCGGGGGGAGCTCGAGGGCAGGCAGGTTGTCTTCCGCGATACCCACGGTTTCACAGGTGGTCAAGCCACCGTCGGAGAACGCCATGGCCCAACGGGCGCCGGGAGGCATCTCGAAGGCCGGCACACGCATTCTCAGTTGGTTGCCATCCACGCTGGCAAGGAACTGAGTCGCCTTACTTTCCTGCCAGCCGGTGTCGGATACGACGGCTCGGAAGGTGGTGTCCGGAAGTCCGGGTTGGAAGACAAGGCCGTAGACCACGTTGCCGATGTTGTCGAAATACCAATTCTCGGCGGGGGGATCCAGAAGTGGAGAAGAGGGGTCGTAGAGAACGAGCGCGCTGTAGATGGGCGACTGGATGCTGCTGACGCCCCCAAACTCAGCCGTGAAAACGTAGTCCATCATGGGTTGGAGCACGCTGGCCGAGGCGGAGGTGACGGCCAGATCATCGCCCAGAGCAGCTCCGGTTGGCTCACCTGTGCCGCAGTCGACTTCAACTCCGGTAGGGCCGATGATCGCCGGGGTCGAGGCGGCTGGCCCCGGGCTGGATCCGGGCAGCGGTGTCGAAGTCGAGCTGGGGGTGGAGGTCGGTAGCGAGGTGGCTGTCGGTGCTGACGTAAACGTCGGGAGCGGTGTCTGAGTGCTCGTGAACGGCAAGTTGACCTGACCGCAGCCGGCCAGCATCAGGATGATGGACAGCGTCAGCGCCATCAGTATCGGTTGGAGGTTCTGACCTCTGGACACAGGCTGTTTCTCCGGACGGATGGGAGAGCGTAAAGCAGCCGGCATTATAAAGGTCGGCTGGTGCATCCGACAACCCGCCTGAACCCCATGGTCGCCGTGCACACAACAGGATGCCCGTGGGTCACAGCCTCCCGAGCGGTGCTAAGATGGGCCCTGTGAGAATCACCGTGGACGTAGTCTCAAAGCACGATCCAATCGCCAGGCCCAAGGGCCTGGCGCTCGTGGCTGTCGGCCTTCTGTTGGCAGGCTGCAAACCGAGCCCGGTAGCGCAGCCCACGCCACCGCCGCCCACATCAGCGCTGAGCTCGCCGCGGCCTGTGGTTGTGACGCCCACTCGCACGGCGACATCGACGGCGGTCCCGCCAACGCCGACGGCCACCCCCATGCTGCCGATGGCAACGCCCTGGGATCGGCCGACGCCCCCCGCCGCCGAACGCGGCGTCCAACCGTGGACCTCGCCGGCAGATGGCATGGTCCTGCATGCTGTTCCGGCCGGCGACTTCCTGATGGGCACCGAGAAGACGTTTGTGGGCAGCCAGCCGGACGAGGTCCCGCAGCACAAGGTGACCCTGTCGGCCTTCTGGATCGATGAGACCGAGGTCACGCAAGCGATGTATCAGGAGTGCATCGGCGGTGGGGGCTGCACACCGATTTCGGAGGATCTGGCTGCAGCCCTGCCCCACGATCCGACACTTCCCGTGACGGGAGTGTCCTGGCCGCAGGCTGCCGCGTACTGTGCCTGGGCGGGCCGCCGGTTGCCGACGGAAGCCGAATGGGAAAAGGCGGCCCGGGGGACGGACGGCCGATTGTATCCATGGGGTTGGGTCGGCGCCCCCAAGTCGGGCTCTTCGCTGCGTCTCAACTTCTGTGATGCCAGTTGCCCCTTTGCCTACCGTGACTCGTCCATAAATGATGGTTTCGCCGAAGCCGCCCCCGTCGGCCAATTCCCGGAAGGCGCCAGTCCCTACGGGGCGATGGACATGGCGGGTAATGTGTGGGAGTGGGTCGCGGACTGGTACCAATCGGATGCCTACCAGGCGACCAGTGTGCCCGATCCTCAGGGACCAGCGTCGGGAATGTGGAAAGTGATGCGCGGCGGTTCTTGGCTGGAACCATCCTGGCAGGGTTCGGTGCTGCCCGATCGAACCGCCAATCGCGGATGGCTGGAGCCCGGGTCTTTTCGAGTTGATCTGGGCTTTCGCTGCGCCGCGCCCTAACTCTGGGGATGGTTGGGAGGAGGATCTTGGGCCGTATCGCCGCGCTCTTCGCGCCTGACCCGCCGATACACCACATAGGAAAAGACGACAGGGATGAGGGCAGCCGATAAGCTGCCGATCAGCACAATCGATGCGCTCCACTCGGGCTTGAGCAGCCCGGCCACGGCGATCGCGATTCCACCGATGACGAAGACTCGACCCCCCAATCGATGCGTCTCGCGCCACACTCTTTCGCTGGACAACGTCCACGGGGTTCGGATTCCTACGAACCAGTTCGACCGTACCCGGGGCAGGTAGTTGCCCAGGGCGGCCAGGAGAAAACCGACCCCGCCGAACATCCAGGCGCTGTTCAGCCGGTAGCCGGGTTGAAAGGCGGCCACCAACGTGACGGCGTACACGAACAGCAGAAACAAGATGATCAAGGTACGGAAGAATCGATAGGTGTCCGAGAAGCGAGCATAATTTGCCCCGCGTGGGTCGATACGAGGCAGCACCAAGAACAGAAGGTAAATGCCCACGGACATCAACGGGATGAGCAGGACGCCTACGAAGCGTGACCCGTAGTCATCGGGCACACCGGCTGCGTTCCAGTGGGTGGGCATCGGATCGGGGACCCGCGAGTAGACGATGGCGGCCACAACAAAGGTGATTGCGATCGCTGCCAGGGGGAGCCATTCTTTGCGCCATTCAGTCCGCATGATCTTGCTTCTTTCCGAACCAACCCATCAGTTCTGCCAGAGCTTCTTGGAGCACGGTGGCGTTCAAGGAGTAGATAAGGCTCTGGGCCTGGCGCTCCACCAGGACCAGATTGGCATCCTTGAGCACGCCCAAGTGGTGTGAGATGGTCGGCCAGCTGGCATCGAATTTGGATGCGATCTCGCCTGCCGGCAGGTCGTCCGTCCTGAGCAGGCGCAGGATCTCGCGACGTGTTGGATCTGACAGCGCCTTGAAGACCTCGTTCACGGCCATTCTCTCAACAGCCAATCAGCCCCCTATCAGCGGCACGATAACGTGGATCACAAGATCTGCCGAGAAGTGGGAAGCCATCGCCGACAGCAGACCGTGTCGCCAATAGAACCATCCGAAGACGATGCCGCCCAGCCCGTTGAGCACCACCGCTCGCAGGACCACCATGGCGGTCACGGTGAAGGCCTGCGATGTGGCCGGCAGGTGTCCCAATCCAAAGGCGACCGCACTGACCACAATCCCAAACCAATACAGTGCGTCGGGTGGTGTGCGCTTTCTGATCAGCACGGCGCCCAGCCAGATGATGACGGTCATCACGCCGAGGCGGAGCAACAGCTCTTCGTTGATGCCGCCGTAAAGGGAAGCCAGCAGCCCTTGCCAGTAGGATGGGGACCCGGCTGATCCTGCGCTCTGAGCCTGGAGCGTGCCCGGAAAGGCGAACACGTCGAGCCCCACGATGACGATCGAAACCACGGCCCCAGCCACGGCGGCCCGGATAGCGGCTGGTTTCAACAGGGCGATGGCGGCTTCGCGGTCGCCCGCAAGCCACTGACGCAAGCGCGGTGCGCCAAGATTGACTCTTGGCCCCAACCACAACCCCAATCCGGTGGTGATGGCGACCAAGATGACGGTCTGGAGGACGGAAATGGAGAGTGCCAGGGGGATCGGTATCTGGAGCCCCTCAAGTGCCTTGGGGCTGGAGGCCAGGGCATAGGGCATGATGGCGATCGCGCCTATGATGCCGCCGACCATTAACACGCCGAACACCTTCCAGGAAAGGCGTCGATCGTTGGTTGTCGAATCTACGATTGATGGATTGGTCTCAGTCATTTCAAGCCTCGTCTGGCCGGAGTTGCCGGACTGTTCTTATTTTGATCAACGTCGAATTATAAACCCGGAACTGTCGGATGACAAGATCATCAGGAACCTTCGGCCCACCTAAGGTGGGCCGAGTTCAGGTGAGAAGGTGACGCGCTCAGGCGGATGATCGGCGAGGTCGGCCCCTGGCCAGGGAACGGTGGGCATCGGGCACGGAGAGGGCCAGAAGCGCGGCCATCACAACGGCCGACGACAAACACCATGCGCACACGGCGCCGATGACAAAGATCTCCAGGAATGTTAGGTAGGCGGAGAAAGCCGTGCCGCCCAAGCCGAGGGCATAGATTGCAAGTGACGCGCGGTTAGCCGCCGATCCACTGAGATCCCGGCGGTAGAAATGGATTGCCAGAATGAGCCCGTATCCGACCACGCCCAACACACCGATGGGGACCACGCCAAACAACCGGGCATACTCACTCTGCTGCACCGCATTGCAGTCACCGATCGGCCCGCAGATCGCCGGGGCGCCGGTTGACTCAACGTAGGCCAGATAGAGAGAAATGCCCGCTCCGGCGGCCGCCACCAACGGAATCCCCCACTGATTCCAAAACATCCCCTTGCCAGATCCTCGCCCAGCGGTGCGGCGCCCTCGAACCCGGACCAGCGCCCAGGCTGTCGTTGCCAGGATCCCAAGCAACACAAGGGCAGCCAGACTGTTGCCCGGGATGTCTTGTGAGAACCGCCCCCCCCAGCCGCTCGGCGCGGCTGTGACCGGCGTCCCCCCGGCCGTCGCCTCAGACGATAGGACCCGATCAAGGCCCGGGATGAGCGGCCAGCTCACACCTCCCTGGGCCAGCCCCGTCTCCACCAGATTGGGGAGCATGGCAGGGATTTCGTACGATCCCACCATCACCGTGGAACCCACGATCATCGTGGGTACACCACGTCGTTCTTCAGGGATACCCATCGCCTGGATGGCTGCCTGGTAGAGCTGTTGTCCGACTTCGGTTGTGGTATCGATGGCCACGATCTGAAGTTGATCCTGGTAGTGAGCCATGATCGGTGGCAAGGACTCGGTCATCACAGCATGGCAGTGGGGGCAGGTGGGGCTGTAGAACAGCAGCGCCCGGACGACAGCGTTCGACGACTGCAGGGCCGTTCCAAACACAGCCAGAGTCAGGGCCAAACCAACCTGTAACCAGCGGGACATGCGCAGCCTCCGTCGATTGTTCAGACGTCGTTTCGATTGTATCTGCGGAACTGTCCTTTGAATCCTCGCCGGACCCGGGTCGAGCCCTTTGTCCCTCCAACTTGTGACAAAAATCACAAATTGAGGCATGCCAGTGCCCGTTTTGGAGTGATACCGGGATATGTCTGGGAGCAGCGCAGACGGTTGTCTCGGGGAAACTAGTTCAGGCGGCCAAAGGGTTTTAGTGGCCAATCAAAGGGGTGGTTGCGCAGAGCCCACAGGGTCACCAGTTGTTTGAAGGCTTCTGGCTGCAGAGCACCTTCGCCGAGCAACGGGAAGAGATCCTGTTGAACGGCCCTGTGGAAGCCCCCGTGGTCATAGTCGCCCGCCCGTACTCGGGATTCGAAGTCCCTCAGTTTCTCGGCAACCTGCGCAGGATCGAGCGTGGCAGATGCCTCAGGCTGGGGTTCGGCATCGGGACGGGCATCTTCAGGCATGTGCTTGGCCTCTCAGAGAGAATAGTTGGACGGCTGCGGCCTTCTGGATGCATTTGGCGGCCGTCAGCCGGACAGAAAGGAAGGGTACCACGTGGCGAACCACAGAGAAAGATCGGTTGCTCACTGTTCCCGGGATGGGCTTGAGGTCAGATGGGCTTCACCCCTCTTCGCTCACTTATAGCGGCGCTGAAGGGCTTTCAACAGCTCGGGCACCCATCGGCTGAGAGGCTTGAAGGTCACCTGGGCGGCCAGGCCCGGTCGCAAGCCGATTGAGAGCAGCCGATCTGAGGTGAGGACGACGGCCAAATACTGGCGCTTTGATCCGGAGACGTTGGCGAAGCGTAGAGAACCGCCTTCGACCTCTTGCAGAACCCGTTCACCCATGCTCACCAAGGCGGCAGTCATGGCGGATACGCGATCCTCTTCCACGTCCATGTCTTCTGGGACGCATGCCATCACGAAGCCTTGATCGTCCACGAGCGCGACCCAGTCAGGGTCTGGCAGTTCGTTGGCCAGCTGCTCCAGCACACGGACCAATTCGGCTTGGCGAGTGGTCATGACTTCCCTTTCGGCAAACACAGGCTTTGCGGCCTCTTGGTAAGCGTAGCCCCTTCGGTGGCCTTTGACAAGGGGAAAGACTTCCCCGAGAGCCGGCTGCTGGCATGTTTTCTGCAATCTGTACCCCGTGGCCCGGTCCAAGGGGTGAGGTGCCCATGTCTGCCATCAAACTAGCGCGACGTTCGATCCTGGTTGTGGATGATGATCCGGTGTTCTGTGACATCATGAGTGAGCTTCTCAAGCGCGCAGGCTTTCAAGTGCGAGTTGCCTACCATGTAGAAGATGCCCTGAGTGAGGTCACCTACCGGCGGCCGGATCTGGTGCTCACCGATGTGATGATGCCCGATATCGATGGATTGAGCTTTGTCAGGCGACTGCGCGAAGTTCCGTGTTGGGCGACAATTCCTACCATTGTCGTGAGCGCCCGGGTGATGGAGGCCGACCATGCCGCGGCGGCTGATGCCGGGGCGGATGGATTCCTTGAGAAGCCGTTCTCATTCGACCGTCTCCAGATGACGATTGAGTCTTACCTGCCCGTGCCGGGCTAGGGCTCGAGATCAGTCACCGGTGATGGACTCTACATACCCGATCGATCCCTGGCAGGCGGGGTCAAGATAGCTCGAAACGGTCGCCCAATCGAGGCGCCCTTCGCGTCGCCAGGCCTGTTTCATCGCCTGACTTAGACAGCCGGGGCCGGCGTTGTAGTTGGCGAGCGACATGCGCCACAAATCCTCATAGCTGCTGACCCCACCCGGCTTGACCTCTGCCGTGCTGCTGACCATCCAGCCCACCTGCTGGCAGTTGGCGAGCAGTGTGGCCCCGAAAACCTCCACGCTTCGTTTGGCCCTCTTGAGATCGACCCCCGAGCTGCAGTCTTTGCAGGCGGCATTGACCTGCTCGGTCAGCGCGCCGCGAAGGAGTGCCTGCTCGCCGGGCAAGAGCCTTGCATAGCCTTGAGCGCATGCTCCGCTATCCAAAACCAGAGGGCAGAATTGGGAGAAGAAGGAGCCGTTCCACAGCAGTGTCGTGTCTGCCCCAGATTCGGTCAGCTGTCCCAGTCCGATTTCCTTCTTGTCGTCGTACGTCCCCGGCCAGAATTGACTTTCACGGGCGAACAGCCGCTTCATAAGCTGTGCGGGGATACCGGTTGCCTTGGCCTCGTCGAAAATCAGCTGATCGAAACGATTCTGCCAGGCAGTCACGGCTTCCTTCCCCGTGGAGACACCGCAGGCATTGGCGGCGCCGTTGGGCAGCAGCCCGGCGTCGGGGCAGTTGCCGGCATCGATCAGTCCCTCGCGGATCATCGTTCCGGTGAGGTAGGCGTATGGAAAGTCCGATTTCAATCCGTCAGCCGAGGGGGGCGTTGAGAGCCAAGCTGGGGGCCCGCCGGCGGGCGTAAATGCTCCCCAGATGGTGGAACAGGCAGGAGGTGGCGCACCCTCCCACTGGCTGCTGAGCACGTCGACAAACCAGGTCTGATCGCTTGAGCCATTGGGCTGAGGCGAGGTGATTCGGATGGCAGCTTCATAGTGGGCCGAGGAATCTCCAAAGCTTGAGTCGGCCCAGAAATACAGGCTGGCCCCCTCGGGTCGCGTGGGACCGACATCGAGAACACAGCTGTCGCTCTCGCAGGTGAACCCAACCCCGTCGAGGCTGCCCCGAATGCGAATGATGTGTTCATTGGGCAGCGGTTCATGGGCCTTTAAGACCACGCGTGGGATGACGTCACATTGGTTGGCTGGCGGTTGTGGGTTACAGCCTTCCAATGACAAGCTGACATATGGGGTGGGCAGGTCGATGCTCACCATTTTTTGCACCACATTTTTACCGGCGTCGTGTAGGTAGAGGCCTTTGCAGCGAGTTCGAAGCGGTCTGCGATTCCGAAGAGGCGCATGGTGCCGTCTCGATCCATTGATCGTACGTTTCCCTCCCACAAGCCTCCAGGATTTCGTCGCGAGTGGGCAGGCCGTCGTGATCGACATACACCTCACATTTGACCTGGTTGCCCCGCCATTCAGTCACCCACCAGACATGCACGACGGTGTTCACCGTGAGCACCTGATGCCGTCCGGGGTCGGAAGGTGCGGCGTCGGCGGGCGACGTCCAGGCCAAATAGAAGACAACCGACGCCAAGGCCAGCAAGAACAGCTTGATCGGATCGGCTTTCCAAGATGCGTGCGAATCTGGCTGAGACAAGGGCTTCCTGTTTGGCAAGCTTTTGGCGGCCGGAGCCGACGGACGGCTCGGTGCGCGGTTCGAATGGCTGATCGGATTGTGAAATTTCTCACAAACAAGTGTGAGGACGCCACTCCTATGGCAGGTCCCGAGTGTACAGCAGGCGCGGGGCGATCACAAATCGCGGGACCTGCTCAACACTGTGCGGTCAGGGCTGCTTGGCCTCCTTTTGGGCGTGCCAGGCCTCCAGCAGGGCCAGTTCGCGGGCCGGGTTGAGCCCACCCGCATTGACAATCGATGACCCGCGTGAGTGGTCCCAGGCGAGGGTGTCGGCGGCGGTCTTCTTCACCGGGCGGAACCGAAGCCCGTGATCCAGGGCGGCTTGGATCGAGATTTCCATGATGGTGTTGAGCGACTCAGGAAGCCAGAGGGGAATACCGGTCCAAGGCTGCACTCCGGCATCGAGCAGATAATCTTCCGAAATCCAGCTGAGTTGGGCGTCACCATCGACTCCGTCAAGTATGTCCTGCAGCATCTGAGCCATGGTGAGCGGGCGTTTCGGCCCTGAGGCGTTGAACACCCCGCCCGTCCCGGCCTCCAACAGATCGAGGCACCAGGCAGCAAGATCGCGCGCATCGATGAACTGCACCTGCCGATCCGGGCTGCCAGGAGCCAGCACCTCGCCGCCGCGGGCAAGGCGTGATGGCCAGTACGTAAATCGATCGGTTGGATCATGCGGGCCCACGATCAGGCCGGGCCGGATAATGAGCGAGGCCCCGTCAAAGGCTTGTTGCAGAGCCTCTTCGGCGCCGGCCTTGAGAGGTCCGTAGGTCTCCGGTCCCACCGGTAGTGAGTCATCCTCTGGCGGGGCATGCAGCGGCGCAGTTTCGTCCAGGCCGCTGGCCAGCGGCTCGCGGTAGGCGGAAACCGTGGAAATGAAGGTGTAGTGATCCGCTCGGCCGGAGAGGATCTTGGCCGATGCCTCGACGGCGGAAGGTGTGTAGCCGCTGGTGTCGATGACCGCATCCCAGGCGCCCTTCTTGAGGGCGGTCAGGTCTCCCAGGCGATCGCCGCGGAGCCGGGCGAGTTCGGGAAACAGATCTGGGTTGGTTTGGCCGCGGTTGAACAGTGTGACCTCGTGCCCGCGAGCCTGGGCCGCTTCAACCAGGTGGCGGCCAAGAAATCGCGTGCCTCCCAAGAGAAGAAGCCGCAAAGGTCAACCTCCTCATTCGGTATCTGGCAGTGCGAAGGGCTGATGCGAAACAGGAGCATCGGGGGCAGATTAGAAATGCCCCATCTTGCTGAACCTGCCCCCCTCTGAGTATATCGGGTGCTTCTTCTTGGGCAAATCCCCGGCTAAGCGGGATGGACCTTGAGCTCGACATGGAAGCCGCGACGCTCGGCCTCAGCCACAAAGTCACCCCCCGAAAGAGCGCTTTCCACCGGCACGGCACCGGCAGGGACTCTCCCCATGGCAATGGCCTCGGTCATGATGGCGGCATGCCATCCCGTGGCCTGTTCCATGGCTGTGAATCCCAACTGGTCATCGTAGGAATGGACCAGATCGACATGCACTTCATGCGGTCGCCCATCCTTTGTGCCGGTGGCCAGGATCCGGATCAAGATGAAATCGCGCGTGTCGGGAGTGGCCCTAATCTGTGGATCCCATAGGGTGTGCAGCAGATGCCGCGGCACCACCGATTGACCGTCGACGGTGACCGGCTCCAATCCAAGCAGCCCCAGGCGCTCCATGACCTTGAGGTAGTCAAAGTTGCCGGGATAGCGCAAGGTCTTGTTCTGCAGGGTCCTGAGTTTTCCCTCAAACGTACGCGCAGCGGTGGTGAAGCCTCCGGACGTGGTGAAACCCTCCAGAGTACCGATCGGTTCGGGGAAGTCCAGCACTTCGAGTTCAGTGAGCGCGGGGATCCCGGTGAGCTTCCCATCTCGGAGGAACAGGCAGTCACCGAAGTACTCGTTGGTTAGTCCTTCTATGTTGAAAGTCAGGCGGTAGTTCCACGGAGGCTCCGGCTCTTGGGGCAAGCCGCAATCCCACATGAAGACGTCCTGTGCCTGGTCGAGCTGCTCCATGGCATACAGAACGAGAGAGGTCCCCATGCCGGGAACCTGGCCACAATCCGGGGTAATCGACACGCCGGCCCGAACCGCCTCTTCTGAGAGTTCGAGCTGACTAAGGACAATGTCGCTGTTGCCGCCAAGGTCGGTCATGCCGGCACCGGCATCGATCGCCGCTCGGCTCAGGTCGAGGTTGAAGAAGTAAGGGACGGCGCTCAGGAATGCATCGATCTGCGTGTCCCGCAGGAAGTCCGCAACCGCCTTCGTGTCGGAGGCGTCCAATGTTGCGGCGTGCGCCAGGTTGGTCCCCGTCAATCCGTTGATTCGCGCCGCAGAAGCGGAGGCCAAGTCGGCATCCACATCGGCCATCCAGACCCCATCAGCGTCTCCAAAGCGAGCCATGTCGAACCCAGCGGCGGTGCCTTGACGCCCTGCTCCCAGAACTGCGTAGTGATGTCCCATGCTCATGGCCTCCTCGACCCAACGACAGCCTCAAAGTCCGCGCCGGTCGAATGTGAATGTCACGCGAAGCGTTGGATGACGAATTTCACCTGATCCAGATAGGTTGCCCCAAACAGATTGAGATGGTTAAGCAGATGATAGAGGTTGTACAAATTGAGCCGGTCTCGCCAGCCCGACTCCAGGGGACGAGCCTCTTCGTACGCGCTGTAGAAAGCGGACGGAAAGCCGCCAAACAGGACGGTCATGCCCAGTTCGGCTTCCGCCCAGCCATAGTGCGCGGCCGGGTCGATCACGGCGGGTTCGCCGCTGGCGCCACTGGTCGCATTCCCCGACCACAGATCCCCGTGCAGCAGTGATGCCGGCTGCTCGGGCACAAGCTCGGGGAGACGCCGAATAATGGTATCTATCTTCGCCACATCACGATCTTCGAGCCAGCGTTTGTGCCTTGCCAACCTGGCCTGAAACCGGAGCCGGTGCTCGCCGAAGAAAGTGTGTCCGTCATCGGTCCATGGATTCGGCTGAGGCGTGCTCCCCAGGTAATTGTCGTGTGCGAAGCCGAAGCGATCAGATGTCCGGGCGTGGAGTGCGGCCAATCCCCGGCCGAAGTCCTCCCAGTATGATTTCGACGGTTGCCCAGGGTCGAGATCCTCAAGGAGCAGGAAGTCTGGCCCAGAAAGGTAGACTTCGGGGACGCGCAGGGTTCCCGCTTCGGCCAGGGCGCTGAGGCCCTCTTGCTCACGCTCAAACATTTCCTTCGGGGCTGACGAGTTCTGTTTGAGAAAGAAGGATCCGCTCGTGGATGTTGTCAGGCGTGCCCCGCTGTTGATGCAACCTCCCCCGACCGGTTTCAGGCCGGCGACCTCTCCATAACCTGCCTCACGGCACCAATCGACGACGGCTTGTGGGGCGTTCACCCTGTTTCGCCCTCCAAGTGTTCCAGCAAGTTGTCTACAGACCGCGATACGATGTCGAAGGTGGCCTCAAATCCTGCCTGCCCTCCGTAGTAGGGATCGGGAACGTCCATAACCCCGTCACTCTCTGGATCAAACTCCCGCATGCGTCGGATGTCGGCATCGATCCCAGCCCGATCCGCCAGAGAACACAAGTCATCGTAGTTCTCATTGTCCATCGCCACGATCAAATCGAATTCCTCCAGATCGCGCGGGAACACCTGCCTGGCGCGCCGTGTGTACTCCAGACCACGAGCGGCGGCGGTCTGCCGCATGCGGCTATCAGGCGTTTGTCCGATATGAAAACTGGAGGTCCCGGCGGAGTCCACATGGTAGCGACCATCCAGGCCACGGTCTTTCACTCGTTGGCGGAAGAGGGCTTCAGCCAGCGGACTGCGGACGATGTTCCCCAAACAGACGAAAAGGACCTTGCGTGTGGAGGGCATGCGCCGATTATAGCAAGGCTGTGTACATGTGGCAGATGGTTGAATCGGGGGGCTGGACTAGGCCGGAATGGCCTCGAAGGGGAGGGGGACGAGGCGGCCGGAAGCCAGGCTGCCGTCAACTTGAACCTGCCCGGAATCGGTTTCCAGGGCGGATGGTTTGGCCAGGGCCAGACCGATCCAGCCCAGATCCGGTGAGTGACCGACGCTGGTCAGGCGCCCGACCCGGTGACCTGCCTGGACCAGGTCCAGCGGCGGGCTGACTTCTGAGTCGAGTTGCACTCCAGTCAACTGCTTAGCCAAGCGGCCGCGGCTCTCCAGGCGAGCGATTATCTCTTGTCCGATGTAGCAGCCCTTGTTGAAACTCACCGCATCCCATAGGTCCGCTTCCAGGGGTATCGTGTCTTCCAGGATCTCGCGCCCTGCGGCGGGGACGCCGCGCTCGATCCGAAGGACATCGAACACAAGACCGTCGACTAAGTCGGCGTGGCGATCGGGCCAGACGTCCTTGGCCCGCGCGGTGCCATCTGGGTCGAGCAGGAGCTCAATTCCCGGCCGCAAGCGAGGCTCGGCAGGCCACGCGTAACCCATTTCGAGCGTCTTGAGTTCGCCGTCTGCGAACTTAACGTCGCTCTCCAAGAAGTCGGCGGCCTGGGCGGCCGCGCCCGGACCGTACAATCCCCAGCGGCTCCAACCGGGCTCAAACAGGCTGAGTTTGACGTCATCCTGAAAGAAGATATAGCCGTTAAGCCATCCCAGGACGGTTTGATCCTTGCCGTGGTTGGTGATCAAGATCAGCTTGTCCGGCAGCGCCAATACCTGGAGTTTGTCGATGGTCTGTCCCACCGGGTTGGTGAGCACGGTGGCGCGCTGCCTGCCGTCGGGAAGGCTTTCGAGCTGGTTGGTGGACATCCGGTTGAGCAAGTCCAGCCGGTCCTTGCCCTCGGCCCAGATCAGGCCCGGCGGTCGATGCCGAAGGGCCAGGGCCTCGGCTTTTGCCTGACGGTAGATCGACTCAAATGTGCGATTTTCGTCCATAAGTGTCTTCCCGGAGGAACGAGGACCTTGTGCGCATGATTATACCGTTCCACCCACCGGGCCTGACTCGCGCAAGGGTATAATCAGCGCTCGATGGCATTGAACTTGCAGGCCTCTGACCTCGAGACCGGAGCAGGTTAGATGGCGCGAGACCGAAGACGAGCCGAGGACATGAGCGTCGAGGAGCTGGAAGCGCTCCTGGCGAGAAAACGCGTCGAGGCCCGCCGTGAACGGATCGACAAATACCGTCGGACGGGCCGGGCGATGTCGGTGTCCGATGAGGCGTCAAGAGGCCTCGCTTCGGGAGATGATCTCGGGCCGGATATTGAGACCGTGGAAGACGGCAAGCCGCCTCCGAGGCGAAAGCGCGAAGGCAGCGGGGGTATTCTCAATCGTGGTCTGCTGCTGGTTGAGATTGCAGCCGTCGCCGGCTTGGTCTTTGTGCTCTTGAGCGGCTTCGGGGCCTTGCGCAATCTCAATCAAGAGGTCGCTCAGGCCCTGGGTGGGCCGACCCCTCAGGCCACGCCCTTGATCACCGCCGTGGTGCTGCCTTCGGGCCACACGCCGCCGTCATCGCCAGGTGGCGCTCAGCCCAACGAGGCGGAAATCCCCGCCAACCTGCGCCCGATGGTCCAATCTCTGGCGTCGATCCCGATCCCGACCGTCGGGCCCGAGCAGGCGCGCAGTATGAACCTGCCGACCATTTGGAAGGCCCCAGCACCCGTTGTGCAGGGCGATGGATGGGAGCAGCTCAAGCGCGGGGTGGGACAGCATGTGGGGTCAGCCAACCCCGGCCAGGCGGGGAACCTGGTGCTCTCGGCTCACAACGACATCTTTGGCGAGCTGTTCCGCGACCTTGACCAGCTCAAACCCGGGGATGAGATTGTGGTTTCGACGGCCACCCGCGATTACACTTATCGGGTGACCGGCATGCGCATTGTCCAGCCGACCGATGTGGATGTGATGGCGGAGACATCCAAGGCAACCATTACGCTGATCTCCTGTTATCCTTATCTGGTGGACAATCAGCGGATCGTCGTGTTCGGCGAGCTGAGCGAAGGCTAGGCAGCAGCCCGGATACTTCGGGATCGGATCGAAGAGGAGAGAGACTTTGAGCAAGCGCAGTCGCAAGAAGGGCGGACGCCGCCCGAACATCCCTCAGGTTACATTGGAGCGCTTCGGCGCTGAGCGCGAGACCACTTCGGTCAGCGGCATCCGTCGAGGCGGAGAGTTTGCCCCCGACTACAGCCACGTGGTCTCAGATCTCAAGCGCATCGGTTTTCTGGCTGCCTTTTTCATCACGCTGTTGATCGTTCTTTCCTTCATTCTCGGCTGATTTCCGCGTTGGGATTCAACCCAACAGGTCGTCCATTCACCGCCTAATGCCGGCTCGCACTGGGATGATATAATCGCTCCAAGGAACTCCCACGCCGGCTGTGGGAGCTTATTGTGTCATAGGCCATGTTTGACAAACTATCGGGTATCGAGGACAAATTCAAGACCATCGATCAGGCGATGGCTGACGCCAGCGACGACTACCAAAAGGTGGCCGAGCTGGCGCAAGAGCGCGCCGAGCTCGAGCCGATTGTCAGCGCCTATCGAGAGTACAGAAATGTCTTGGCGCAGCTGGAAGAGACCGAGCTGCTGACCAATTCTGAAGATGCCGAGATGGCGGCCCTCGCACAAGCAGAGCTGGCGGATCTCGAACACCAAAAGGATGATTTGGAGGACCGCCTCAAGCGGCTTCTTATCCCACGCGACCCTCGTGACGGACGTAACGTCATCGTCGAGATACGGGCTGGGACGGGCGGCGATGAAGCCACTTTGTTCGCCGGCGAACTCTTCCGCATGTATGTGCGCTATGCTGAAGAGAGGAACTGGAAGTCGGAAGTCCTATCGATCAATGAAACCGGGGTCGGCGGCTTGAAGGAAGGCATCCTCCTTATTAAGGGGAAGGGCGCCTTTTCCCGCCTGAAGTACGAGTCCGGAGTGCACCGTGTGCAGCGCGTGCCCGTCACCGAATCCCAGGGGCGTATTCACACCTCCACCGCCACAGTTGCCGTCCTGGCTGAAGCCGAGGATGTCGAGATCGACATTCCGGAAAATGACATTCACATGGACGTGTACCGCTCCGCAGGCGCAGGTGGTCAGAACGTCCAGAAGAACTCCACGGCTGTCCGCTTGACTCACCTTCCGACGGGTATCGTGGTCCAGTGCCAGGATGAAAGGTCGCAGCTCCAAAATCGCCTTCGCGCCATGAGCATTCTCAAGGCCCGCCTCTATGAGCGAGCCATAGGGGAGCAACAGGCGAAGGAAGATGCCGCCCGCCGCGCCCAAGTTGGAAGCGGTGAGCGTTCCGAGAAGATACGCACATACAATTTTCCTCAATCCCGCGTGACAGACCACCGCATAGGGGTCTCGTCTCACAACCTGCAGGGTGTCCTCGACGGAGGTCTGGATATCTTCATCGATGAGCTGGCCACGCAGGAGGAGGCGGAGCGTCTGCAGATGGCGGGCGCGTGAGCGAGACTCATTTGCGCACCGTCGGGGACCACCTGGCGGAGGCCAGGCGGGCTCTTAGCCCCCATTCCGAAACCCCGAGCCTTGATTCTCAACTGTTGATGATGAAAACCCTGGGCGTCACTCGAGCCTGGGTGTTGGCTCATGCTGAGGCAGACCTGACGTCCGTTCAGAGCGATGCATTCGTATTTGACTTATCCCGGGTGGTCTCGGGTACAGCTCTGCCTTATGTCATTGGGTCATGGGAATTCTTCGGCCGGCCATTTGTCATCACCCCAGACGTGCTCATCCCGCGGCCCGAGACGGAGATCCTCGTCACGGCTGCGCTCCGGTGGCTGAGTGAACGGCCGCAGGGACAGCGGGTGGTGGATGTGGGCTGCGGCTCGGGCTGCATCGCGATCAGTCTGGCGTTGGACATGCCTGGCCACATGATTTATGGGGTCGATGTCTCGCCAGCTGCCTTGGCCGTCGCCCGGCGCAATGCCGAGGCGTACCATATTGAAGACGAACTGACATTGGTTGAGGGAGATCTGCTGACGCCGTTCGATTCCAGGTTTGATTTGGTATGTGCCAATCTTCCCTACATTCCGACGGATCGGCTGGCGGAACTGGAGGTCGCCATGCGCGAGCCAAGCCTGGCGCTCGATGGGGGCCCGGATGGTCTGGCAGGCATCGAGCGGTTGGGACTGCAGCTGGCGTCTCGGCTCGCTCCCGGAGGGCGGGTGCTGCTGGAGCTCGACCCGGAACAAATGGATCGAGCGTCGGCCTTGATGCGCGCCGCGCTGCCCGGCGTCACCACAAGCGTGCTGGCTGACCTCTCGGGCAGAGATCGGGTGCTGGTTGTGGATTGGGACGACGACCGATGAACACCGAGCGCATATCCACCGCTGCGGAGCACGCGATGGAACGTGCGCTCGCGGTGTTGAGCGCAGGTGGACTGGTGGTCATGCCGACCGATACCGTCTACGGCGTGGGTTGCCTGGCCTTCAATTCTGAGGCGGTCGCCAGGCTGTACCTGGTCAAAGGGCGGCCCGAAAACAAGCCGATCCCGGTGCTCTTGAGCAGCGCGGTTGAACTCGACAGTGTGGCGATCGAGGTGCCGCAGCCGATGCGCCGTCTGGCGGAAACTTTCTGGCCGGGGCCGCTTACATTGATTCTGCCGCGACGCCCTTCGCTTCCGCAGGCGATCGGCCCGGGAGACACGGTTGGGGTCCGGGTGCCAGCACACCGGCTGGCGCAGCGCCTGCTCTCCGCCGCCGGGCCGATGGCCGTGACATCGGCCAACCTTTCAGGCGAGCCGCCCGCCCGATCGGCCGACGATGCCGAAATGGCCTTGGCGGGAAGGGTCGACCTGATCCTCGACGACGGACCCTCTCCGGGCGGTCAGCCCTCGACAGTCGTGGACGGGACCACGGACCCGATGACCATCGTCCGAGAGGGGCCGATAAGCCAGGCAGCTCTCGGACGGAGCATGAGCTAGGCAGGTATCACCAGGCCGAGCCGTACCAGCGCAAGTACGTCCCCACGTTCTTCGACCAGTAATCAGAATTGTGCCAGCCGCGGCCAAGTACAAAAGTGTATGGCTGCGCCATGCCGTCCAGCAGGTCGGTGAGCCGCTGCGTGCTCGGGAGCAGCGTGTCCCGGTCGCCGATGTCGATCCAGACCTTCGGCGGCGTCACGCCCTGTTGGCGTTCGACCCAACGCGGCACCATCGCCAGGTCAACCCCGAATGGCGCCGGACTGTGCAATCCGATGACCCCGAATTGGTCCAGATGCCGCATTCCGATGTGGAGTGCCCAACCGCCCCCGCGCGACAGGCCCCCGATGCCTCGGCTCCCGGGGCGAGGCTGGGTCCGGTAGTGATCATCGACGTAGGGCACAAGCACCTCGGTCAAGGCGAGTTCCATGTCCAGGCCTGTGCGCTCCCAAGGCATGACAATCAAGAAAGGGGGGATGGCCCCGGCGCGAATCAGCCTGTCTGCAGAATTGGTCAGCCCCAGGTCAATCCATTCGTGATCGTTTTCGGCCAGGCCGTGGAGCATGTACAGCACCGGGTAGTGCATGGCGGGGTTCTGATCGTAGCAAGGGGGGAGGTAGACGATGAAGGGAAGGCTGCGAGTGAGCCGATCGTTGCTCAGCTCCCTCGATTCCAGCTGTCCGCCTTTCTCGAAGCAGTTGGGGGTGGGGGATGGGGAAGGCTCAAGGGTTGGCGGATCTTGGGGTGCGGGCGTGGCCGGGGTGGAGGAGGGTGCGGCGTTTGACACGGCGGGCGAAGTTGCCGGCGCCGGGCTCGCCATGGTGGTCGGCGGCGATGCGTTCCCCGCGCACGCGGAGAGCCAAAGGGAGAGGCAAACCAGAGGGAGAAGAACTCTTCATAGTCAAAAGAAAACCCGCCAACCGGCGGATGGCCGCTGGTCGACGGGGGCGCCTGTTGATTGAAGTCTATGCGGATTGGCGGTCGGCGTCAAGGTAAGCTGTGCCATCGCCGCCAAGCTGGTCTCGGCACTGGATTGCGGCGCGGCGGGGTGCGAGTGATGTACAATTCGGGCCACTCCGGGCGGTTTGAACCCTGTAAAGCCTGGAAGGTGCATGGAAACCGGGCGTCGCTCGTGAAGGAGGAAAGCATGCCCGAGGGGACGAGGAGCGCCTTTGACAGAGTGTTCGGTGAGGCTCAGGAGGACATCCTGCGGCTGGGCGATCTGGTCGACCGGGCGATCGCCAATGCGCTCAGCAGCCTTCAGAACCGCGACCGAGTTCAAGCCGAGGAAGTCATCCGCGACGATGATGCCATCAACGAATTGCGCTTCAAAATCGAAGAGGCGTGTCTGGTGCTGATTGCCACCCAGCAGCCTGCCGCCAGCGATCTGCGGGCTGTGGTTGCAGCGATGAACATCGTGGTTGACATCGAACGCATGGGGGATTACGCCACCGGCATCGCCAAGACGGTCCTTCGGATGGGGGATGAGCCGCTGCTCAAACCGTTGATCGACATCCCGCGCATGGCTGAACTGGCGCGCCGCATGCTGCGGGGCGACCTTGACGCCTACATCCAGCGCGACGCGGCGAAAGCCCGAGACGTGGCCATGCTCGATGACGAGATGGACCATCTCTATAAGAGCATCTTTGACGAACTGGTGGCCATCATGGCCAAAGACCCGAATGCAGCCACCCGGGCGACTTACCTGCTGTGGACGGCCCACAACTTGGAACGCATGGGAGATCGGGTCACGAACATCTCCGAACGGATTATCTTCATTACGACCGGGGACATGCAGGAGCTGAATGTGTGACGGCTGGCGGTTGGCTGCCGCCCCCAGGCGCAGCTCAATAAGAGCAAGTTCGCCACGCCACCGATCTTCCTGCGTGACGCGGCTCATATTGTGATGACTTTCACAAACAGATCTCGAGTCAGCAATCCCGGCGCGCCAAGGGCGCGCCGGGTGTTTTCTTTCGATCAAGCAATGTGGTGATCAGGCGGGCGAAGCCTGTTTGCCTTCTCGTCGATTGCGGACCCAGCGCCGGATGATCACGAACCCCGGAATTCCGATGACGATGGCGATCGGGAGCACGCAGATGGCGCCCCAAATGGCCACATCCGCCAGCCACTGCAGTCCCTGGATGAGCGCCCGCACGGCGGACTTGGCTGTCGCCAGCGGAGACCATGGACCGACCTGTACTGGCTCGGCGGCGATGTCCGGGATCAGATCGAGACTGATTTCCGACATCCGGGCCGAGCCCTCCAGGTAATTGATCCGGCCCTTGGTGACCTCGATCTGCTGCCGAACCTGCTTCAACTGTTCGAAGACCGCCAGCACATCCTCGGTCTTTTGAGCATCTTGCATGATCTGCCGAAGCTGGGACTCAGCCGATTCGAGGTTGCGAAGCTGAGACTGGAGGTCGGTGTACTCTTCTGTGACATCCTGACCGGTGACGGTTTCGCTGCGAACGTCCAGCGAGGCGACCTTGATCTGCGCCAGGGCGTCATCCAGCCGGTCGCTGGGGACGCGGAGGGTGATGTTGGCCTGGTTGATCATGCGAGACCGGCCGGCGCTGTCGACGCCGTAGGATGTTTGGTACACATTCGACGTTACGACGTAGCCGTTCATCGCCTCGGCCATTCGCGAAAACTTGTCGATGGCCTCAGCCGGGTCGTCGACCACCAGTGACAAGGTGGCATTTCGGATCACCAGGCGGTCGGCGCTGGCGGTGCTCGCATCGGTGCTGGTGAAGGCGCCTTTGCTGCTGGCGTCTGCGCCGACCTGGGGCGCCTCCTGCGGCTGGGCCATGCTTTCCCCGGAAACGGCGTCCCCGAGCGAACTGGGTGCTCGATTGAGCGTTTCAATGCCGGCACGAGCGGCGCCGCCGCAAGCAGATAAGGTCAGGGCTGTCAGAAGCAACAGGGCGGGAATGGCCGTTCTCTTCATGGCGTCTTCTCCTCGGTTCAACGGAGGGATGTCATTCTAAGAACGTCGTTGGGTGCTGGAAAGTTCCCCTACCAACCGGCGGCCAAACGCAGAGCCTGCCGTTCAGGCAGACCAGCGGTGTGCATTCGTGACTGCACATCGGAAATGGCATAGGAGACCCGGCGCGGTGACCAGGTCAGGGCCTCAGTGTCGAGCAGGGCATAGGCGGCGCGGGGATCGAGATCACGCGGCTGCCCAACCGAACCCGGATTCAAGATCAAGCGCGGCGTCATGGCGAAGGATCCGTCCCACGGAATCGCTTGGGGCAGGGTGGGCGCTTCCTGGTCGGGCTTGTGGAAGATGAGGGGAAGGTGCGAATGGCCCACCAGGCAGAAGTCGGTCTGGAAGGCGTCGAAGTTGGCATCTGCTATCTGGGGATCCAGGATGTACTCCCACACCGGCTGCCGCGGACTACCATGGGCCAACGTGAACTGCCCGGTGGTAACGTGGCTGGGGAGGGAAAGAAGGTAGTTCATGCTCTCTTCGGTGAGGGCCGCCCGGGTCCAGTCTGCCGCCTGTCGCGCGTCGACGTTGAAGCGTGCCAAAGGGATCTTTCCCAAAGCGGCTTGATCGTGATTGCCGATCAAGCAGATCAGATCGGGAAGGGTGCGGACACGGGCCACACATTCGTTGGGGTCGGGACCATAGCCCACCAAATCGCCAAGACACCATACCGCGTCAATCGATTCGCTCTCGGTGTCATTCAAAACCGCCTCGAGGGCGGTGAGGTTGGCATGCACATCGGACATCACAAGAATTCTCATGCCTAGCATGGTAGCACGGAGGGGCCCGAAGTAAAAGAGCTTGGCGCCCTATTCAGCGTGACGTATAATCCGGCGACGTGCCCATATTAGACGAACGCAACCTCGAGTTTATTAGCCACAGCCCGGAGCAAACGCAGCGGTTAGGTGTGAGGTTGGGGGAGCTGCTGGAGCCCGGGACGCTGGTGTGCCTGGTCGGCGATCTGGGTGCGGGAAAGACGACGATCGCCCAGGGAGTCGCACGCGGCTGGGGCGCCCTCGATCCAGTCACCAGTCCCACTTTCGTGCTCATCAACCAGTATCGCCGGGCCGACTCGGCGGTGCTTTACCATGTAGATGCCTTTCGCCTGGAGCGCCCGGCGGAGGCTCAGGCTTTGGGCCTGCTCGAATTGGTGGATGGCGAGGGTCCGGTTTTGATCGAATGGGCCGACAAAATCGCTGACATTCTGCCAGGAGATGGATTGTGGGTCGAGATGAGTTGGGAAGATGAGTCACGGCGCCGGCTGCGTTTCGACGCGCGTGGGCCGGCCTACGAATCCCTTCTGCGACGCTTCCGTCAGGCAGCGTTCGGAGGCTGACGATGCTGCTGGCGATTGATACGGCCACGCGTGCAACCGGAGTGTGCCTGGCGAACGGCGCTCAGATTCTGGCAGAGCATATCTGGCACAGTGAGCGCTACCACACGGTCGAACTGGCGCCCGAAGTGGCCGTCTTGCTCCAACGCAATCATGTCGATCTGAACGATCTGGAGGCAGTAGCCGTGGCCAGCGGGCCAGGCTCCTACACCGGGCTGCGCATTGGCATGGCCCTGGCCAAGGGCATCGCCCTGGCGCAGCGCATTCCCCTGATTGGCGTACCTACGCTCGACATCCTGGCAGCAGCCCAGCCCGCGGCTGATTTCGCGCTTGCTGACACTGATCGTCGCCGGCCGCGGACGGTTCGCGGCGGTATGGTACAAATGGGGCGCTCAAAGGTGGAAAGCCGACTCCGACCCCGAGAATTGGGGTTGGGACGAATTGGTTTCGCATCTTGACCAACCCAGCGTCGTATGTGGTGAGTTGGATGCGTCCCAGCGAACCAAGCTTCACAAAATGAGTCAGGTGACCCTGGCATCTCCGGCGATGAGCGTGCGGCGGCCAGGATTCCTGGCCGAACTCGCCTTCAAACGGTTGAAGGCCGGGAAAATCCCGGAAGCCGCCATGTTGACGCCCACCTATCTCGGTGACGTGGAATCGACAGCCTGATGGTGGCCGTTACCGACGTCGTCATCCGTACCATGACGATGGATGATTTGGACTCCGTCTTGGAGATCGACCAGCTTTCGTTTCCACAACCGTGGCCCGAGAGCAGCTATCGCTTCGAGTTGACCGCCAACCGGGCTTCCATTCTCCTGGTGGCTGAGATCGATGGGCGTTTGGTGGGTTATGTTGGTTGTTGGCTGCTGGTTGATGAAGTGCATATCAGCACCCTGGCTGTCCATCCGGACTTTCGCCAGCGCGGCATCGCGCGCAGGCTGTTGAAGTCGGTGCTCGGCCAAGCCGCGCGAGGTGGCGCTGAGTTGGCCACGCTCGAAGTCCGCACCTCGAACTATGCCGCCATCGAATTGTATGAGAACCTCGGATTTGAAATCAGCGGCCGTCGGCCGCGGTACTATCGGGATAACCAGGAAGATGCTCACATCATGACGCTCAACGAGTTGCCTGGCAGCTTGAGGCGGATGGAGGTGCGCGATGGCGGCTGAGACCATTCTGGGGGAGATCGCTGAACAGGTCCGCGCCTGTGAGTTGTGCCGTCTTTCTCAGTCCCGCACCCAGGCCGTGCCGGGGGAGGGTCCGGCTCAAGCTGACATCATGTTTATCGGTGAGGGCCCAGGATTTCACGAAGACCGGCAAGGGCGGCCTTTCGTCGGGGCGGCCGGGAAATTCCTGGAAGAACTCCTCACCTCCATCGGGCTCGACCGGACCCAGGTCTACATCACCAATCTCGTCAAATGCCGTCCGCCGGGGAATCGCGATCCGAAGGAAGACGAACTCGAGGCATGCACATCCAGCTACCTTGAGCGTCAGATCGAAGCCATCAACCCCAAAGTGATCGTAACCTTGGGCCGCTTTTCCATGGCGCGCTACTTCCCCAATGCGCGCATCAGCGGCGTGCATGGCCGCGCCCAGTCCATTAACGGCCGCCTGGTGGTCCCAATGTATCATCCGGCGGCAGCACTTCATCAACCGGCGCTCCGCTCAGCCATTGAGGCCGATTTTCTTCGACTGCCCGAATGGATCACCAAGGCGGGAGATTTGGTGCCTGCCGACGAGCCGGCCGCCGATGACCCGCAACAGCTCAGCCTGTTCTGATCGGCTGAAAACAACCTGGAGACAAACCCTTCCGTGACCGAAGACACCCATACTCTTCCACCTGCCGCGCAGGCTCTCATCCAAAAATTCGAAACCCGCCAGGCGAAAGTCGGCGTGGTGGGTCTGGGGTACGTCGGCTTGCCTCTTGCCGTGGCGCTGGCTGAAGCCGGCCTGAATGTTGTCGGCGTCGATCTCGATCCCGAGAAGGTGGCTGCGCTGAACCAGGGCAAGAGCTACGTTGAGGACGTGCGCAACAGCCGGCTTAGCGTGCTCGTGGAGAGCGGTCAGTTCACGGCCAGCGCTTCCTATGATGCCCTGGCGGGTGTGGATGGGGTGAGCATCTCGGTACCGACACCCTTGCGCAAGACCGGCGATCCGGACATTTCCTACATTGTCGCCGCATCCCAGGCCCTGCGACCTCATCTGCACACCGGCATGGTTGTGATCCTCGAGTCCACGACCTACCCTGGCACGACCCGCGAGGTGGTCCTTCCAGAGTTGGAGGCAGGCGGCCTGCAGGCGGGGATAGACTTCTTCCTGGCATTTTCGCCGGAGCGGGTCGATCCTGGCCGAAAAGACTGGACGACCGAGAACACTCCCAAGGTCATAGGAGGCATCACCTCGGCCTGCACGCAGGTCGCGGCGGCCTTCTACGGTCTTGCCATTCAGAATGTGGTGCCGGTGTCCTCCACCGAAGCAGCCGAAATGACCAAGCTGCTCGAGAACACCTTCCGCGCGGTCAACATCGGCTTGGTGAATGAGATGGCGCTGATGTGTGAGCGGCTGGGACTTGACGTGTGGGAGGTGATCGAGGCCGCCGGCAGCAAGCCCTTCGGTTTTATGAAGTTCACGCCCGGTCCAGGTCTGGGCGGCCACTGCATCCCAATCGATCCGTTGTATCTCTCCTGGAAGCTCAAGAGCGTCAAGTACAACGCCCGCTTTATTGAACTGGCCAGCGAGATCAACACCAATATGCCGCGCTATGTGGTGGGGCGAATTCAAGATGCGCTCAACGATCGCGGGCGCTCACTCAAGGGCTCGAAGGTGCTGGTGCTGGGCGTGGCCTTCAAGCCGGATGTGGCCGACACACGCGAATCTCCGGCGATTGACGTGATCGGCATGCTCATAGACAAGGGCGCCGACGTCAGCTATCACGATCCGTTTGTTGACTCGCTCAGCGAGGAGGACTGGACGCTCACTTCGGTGGACGACCCGGTGGCCGCCGCGGGCGAGGCCGACCTGGTGGTGGTCGTCACCGACCATCACAACCTGGACTACCCGGCCATCAAAGAGGCCGCAACGCTGGTCTTTGACTCACGCAATGCGTTCGATTTGGCCGGCATAGACGACCCCAAGGTGATCAAACTCTGATGTCTCACTATCTGGTCACAGGCGCGGCAGGTTTCATCGGAGCCAAGGTGGCCTCGCTGCTGCTGGATGATGGGCACACTGTGGTTGGCGTTGACAACATGAATCACGCCTACGATGTGCGCTTGAAGGACTGGCGCTTGGCGCAACTCAAACAGCATCCAGGATTCTCTTTCCAACAGGTCGACATCTCGGATCGTCAGGCGCTGTTCACTGCTCTTGAGGGACAGCGGGCCGACGGGGCCATCAATCTGGCTGCCCGGGCGGGCGTGCGGCCGAGCGTGCGGGATCCCCGCCCGTATGTTCAAACCAATGTCCTCGGCGGGCTCAACGTGCTCGAATGGTGCCGCGAACGGGGTGTCCCCAAACTGGTCCAAGCTTCGACCTCCAGCCTTTACGGCTTGGGGAACCCGACTCCCTTTCAGGAGACGGCCGACATCACCCGGCCGCTCTCACCCTATGCCGCCACCAAGGGCGCCTCGGAACTGCTGTGCCACACCTATCATCACCTTCACGGACTGGATGTGACTGTGGTGCGCTACTTCACCGTCTACGGCCCGGCAGGTCGCCCGGATATGAGCATTTTTCGTTTTATCCAGTGGATCGCCGAGGGCCGCAGGTTGAGACTGTATGGCGACGGCACCCAGAAACGCGATTTCACCTTTGTGGACGACATCGCACGCGGGACGGTTATGGCCCTGGCGCCCTTGGGGTACGAGATCATCAACTTGGGCGGCGACCGGCCGGCATCAATGAACGACGTCATTGGCAAAATCGAAGCCCTACTGGGAAAGACCGCCGACGTCGAACGGCTACCCCCGGCGCCAGGCGATATGCCGGCCACTTGGGCCAAAATCGACAAGGCCGGCCGGCTGCTCGGTTGGGAGCCCGGCACGGCATTAGATGAGGGTCTCGAGGCCTGCGTCGCCTGGTATCTCCAAGAGCGCAGTTGGGCGCGGCAGGTCGAGACGGACGACTGACAGACCATGGTCGATCGGCTCCCCACGCCCCTGAGGCAGGCCGCGCAGCGCCTGGTTGCCAATCCCCTCCTTCAACGCGTCGTTCGCAACACCGGCTATCTGTTTAGCGCCAAGACCAGCTCGGCCGCGCTGAGCTTCTTTCAGAGCATCCTGGCGGCGCGGTTGATCGGCGTAGTCCAGCTCGGCCTGTTGGGCGCCATCACCCAATTCGCCGGCTTGATCAACCGCTTGACCTCTTTCCGCATGGGCGATCTGGTGATGAGCTATGTGGGCGAGTACTCCGCCAAGGACCAGGACGAGCATGCGGCGGCTGTCTTTCGGACAGCCGGGCTGGCCGAGGTGGCCACGTCCTTCTTGGCCTATGCTTTGGTGCTGGCGCTGGCGCCGCTGGCAGAACGAATCCTCACCCCCGGCCACGACATGCATGGGCTGTTTGCGCTGTATGGTCTGACTGTGCTCGCCAATCTGATGGCCGAGAGTTCCAATGGCCTGCTGCAGATTTTCGACCGCTACCGGCTGATCGCCGTGATCACCATCGCCCAGAGCCTGATCACCTTGGCCTTGATCGTGTCTGCCTTTGTCACGGGCGGGGGATTGCGTGCCGTCGTACTGGCGTACCTGGTTGGCAAAGTCGTGTGGGCGGTGGGGATTTCGGGGGCCGCGCTGTGGGAGGCGCGCCGCCAGTGGGGGCCGGGCTGGTGGCGGGCTCGATACAGCTTGATCGCGCCTCGGCGCCGTGAGATGGTGCGCTTTGCTTTGAGCACCAACATCACCGCCACTCTGACTCTCGTCACCCGCGATTCGGAGATGCTCTGGCTCAACGCGCTGGCCAGCCCCCTGCAGGCGGGCTACTACAAAGTCGCCTTGGCATTCATGAACATCCTCTTGATCCCGGTGGATCCGCTGATCAGCACAACCTATCGCGAGGTGGCGCGTGAGGTCGGCGGACGCCGTTGGGAGAATGTGCGCTACCTGCTGCGCAGCGGGAGCCTGCTCTCGGCGATTTGGACCGTGCCGGCTTCACTGGGGCTGGTCTTCCTCGGCCCGTGGATTATCGATCACACCTATGGGGCCACCTTCGGGCCGGCCTACGCCAGCCTGATGGTGCTGATCATCGGGGTGGCCGTGGTCAACATTTTCTACTGGAATCGCAACGTCCTGCTTCCGATGGGTATGCCCGAGTATCCGACCAAGGTCTACCTGGTGGGTGCCGTGCTGCGCATCGGCGGTATCTTGTGGCTGGTGCCCGTCTTTGGAGCGATTGGCATGGCTGCTCTGCTGAGCGCCTTCTTTGTTGGCACGGCCGGGACGCTGGTGGTCAAGACGTTGCGCGAAATCCGTCGCGCCGAGGCCGAACCGGCCCTGGCACCGGGGGGCTGACCGATGCGTATCGCCTGCATCGGGATGTCGACCATCCCGTCACGCACCGCCAATTCGATGCAGTTGATGCATGCCTGCCAGGCTCTGGCGGACCTGGGTCATGAGGTCGCCGTGTGGGTGCCGGGACGGAATCCAAGCGTGTCGCCCCCCGAGCTTGTGGCCCATTACGGCTTACACGTGTCGTTGGACCTGCATTGGGTGCGGGATTGGCCCGGGCTTCGACGCTACGACTATGCCTGGCGCGCCCTGCGGCAGGCGAGGCGCTGGGGGGCTGACCTCATCTACGTGTGGCCTCTTCAGGCGGCAGCTTTGGCGGCAAGACAGGGGCTGCCAACCTTGCTGGAACTGCACGACCGTCCGCCTGGGCGTGGCGGGCCGATGCTCTTCCGCCGTTTTTTGGCCGGCCCAGGGGCACGGAGAGTGCTGGTCACGACCGAGGCCCTCCGGCGGTACCTGGCGGATTCCTATGGCCATCCCATGGAACCGCCGTTTGCTCTTGTCGCACCGAACGGGGTGGATCTGTCTCGTTACCAGAGCCAGTCCACGCCAGCTGCGGCGCGCCGCAAGGCCGGTTGGCCGGAAGCGTTCACGGTCGGCTACACGGGGCATCTGTATGCGGGCCGCGGCGCCAACCTGATGTTCGACCTGGCCCAGGAGATGCCGGATGTCCGCTTCGTCTGGGCCGGAGGAGAGGATGCCGCTGTCGAGCGATGGCGCAGCCGGGCGGCGGAGGAAGGAGTCGCCAACCTGACTCTGACCGGTTTTGTCGCCCAGGAAATCCTGCCGCCGATCCAGGAAGCATGCGACTTGCTGCTGATGCCGTACCAGCGCCGGATCTCTGTCAGCAGCGGTGGCGACACGGCTGCCTTCGCCAATCCCATGAAAGCCTACGAGTACCTGGCCGCCGGCCGCGCCATCTTGGCCAGCGACCTGCCCGTCATTCGTGAAATTCTTCACAAAGACTGGGCGATCCTGCTGCCGCCGGAGGATCGACAGGCGTGGCGGGAGGCGATCCGCGCCCTTCAGGCAGATCCCGGGCGCCGGCATGAGCTGGGCGAGGCCGCCCGCCGCCAGGCCGAGGGGCATTCTTGGCGGGCGAGGGCGGAACGGGCGCTCGATGGGTTGGGGGTGGAAGCATGACTCTCCATGGGGCAGTGGCGCGGGGTCGAGAGGTGCCTTGGGTGCGTTGGGGCGGGCTGTTGGCGGCGGTCGGGATCATCGAGCGCGCTGTCCTGGCGTCGACCTATGCCCCGGTTTCGTATGGCGACTCGCCGTCATACATGCGGCTGGCGGAGGTGCTGGCGCGCTCGTGGCTCAAGGGCTATGACGGGACGCGCGTTCCCGGCTACCCGGCCTTCCTGGCGCTGCTCGGCCTCAAGCCGGTGGCCGTGTGGGGGACGCAGATGGCGATCGGCGTGGCCATCTCCCTGCTGCTCTTCTACGTCGTGCTTCGGTCGACCCAAAGTGCACCTTGGGCCTTCGCCGCCGGAGTGCTGTACGATGTGATCGCCGCCCAAGTGTTGTTTGAGGCCAACCTGCTCTCCGAGACACTGACCACATTCTTCCTGGTGGGCAGCCTGGCACTGTTCTTGACCATCACGCCAACAGCGCGGTCTGCGCCGACTGCTGCTTTTCTCCGCCGCCCTTGGGCTGGCGGCGAGCTTGGCCGGCATGGTGCGCACGCTCTTCTACTTTCTTCCTGTCTTCCTGATGCCCTTTGTCTGGTTGGCGGCCGGGGGCGACTGGCGCCGGCGGTTGGGGGCCGTGGCTGCTTTGAGCTTGCCCGCCGTTCTCATTCTGGGGGGTTGGATCGCCTGGATCCACAACCACTACGGGATGCTTTCCCCCAGCACGATGAGCGGTTACAACCTGGTCCAGCACACCGGTTCCTATTTCGACGACCTGCCGGACAGCGAAGCCGCCATACGCGATACCTACATTAAGTATCGTGACCAACGGTTGGCCGATCGCGGCGTTCAGACCAACGCCATTTGGGACGCCATCCCCGAACTGACGGAGAAGACAGGGCTGAGCTTTTTCGCCTTGTCGCAGAAGATGGAGACGCTCTCACTGCAGCTCATACTGACCCACCCTTTGCGCTATGGGCGGGATGTGGTCACGGGATGGATCGCTTTCTGGAAGGCGCCCGTGTATTGGGATCCGGGGTCTGTCCATCCGGCTGGCCTCAAGTCGATGTACGTCGCCTGGGGTTGGCTGGGCCGCGGCATCAGCCTGATGGCCAACGCGGCTTTCCTCGTCATCAGCCTGCTTGTGGCCGCCAGTGCCAGACTCCGCCGGCGATGGGGGATCGATCGGTTCTTGGTCCTGATGGCTGGGACGGTCTGGGTCAGTTCGATCGTGCAAACCCTGGTCGATCACGGAGACAACCCGCGCTTTTTGGTACCCTTGCAGATGTTCGTTGTCATCACGGTCCTGATCGCGATCCGTGGCGAGCTGATCGCCAGGCGAACGCAAACGAGGGGTTCATGAGCCGTCTGACATCCTTCTGGCCGTGGGCGGCCGGGGTCGTGGCCGCCACGGCCCTTCTTTCGGGTCTGGATCCGGTTGGCCCGCCCTTCTCAGGTTGGTTCGGGTACGCTCGTGATCAGCGTGGTCTGCGCCGGGCTGGTGTTCGGCACCTGGCGCTGGGTGGCCGGCGCCGACCGGCCCCGCTGGCTGGCGTTGGCGTTGGGAATTGCGGTCGGCCTCCGGATTCTCCTCGGATGGGGGCTCGAGGTGGCGCTGCCCATCTGGGGCTACGATCAGCCGATCCAACGCGCCGGCTACGTCTTCTATGACGCCAGCAAGCGCGACAACGATGCCTGGGCGCTGGCTGCGTCCGACAAACCCCTGACGGCGGCATTCAGCCCGCGCTACACCAGCGATCAATACGGCACGCTGCTCTTTGTCACCGCCGGGATGTACCGGGGCCTGGGCGAACATGTGCATCGGCCCTTGATGGTCGTCGAGTTGGCGGCCACCGTCGGTGCTTTGGCCGTGGTGTTCACCTGGGCGTTCAGCGGGATCTTTTTCGGCGCCCGCGCCGGGGTCTTCGCCGCCTGGGTGGTGGCGCTCTACCCGGAAGCGGTCCTGCTGGGCGCATCCCAGATGCGCGAGCCTTTTATCATCACCGGCCTGGCAATGGCGTTCTTCGGGTTTGCGCGGGCCCACCTCGGCGATGGCCGGGGCGCCTTGGCGCCGATGATCGGGGGCACGTTGCTCTGTTTGGCGATCTCGCCGCCGTTCGGCGTGATCTGCGTCCTGCTCCTGACGGGCACCTGGCTTTGGGACCGGGGCGGAATCGGAAACCGGCCGTGGGTGATCACGCTCCTGTCCTTGCTTGTGCTGGCCGCCTTGGCGCTGACCTTCCGCGCCTGGTCCACGATCGGCGGTCTGCCCGGCAGCGGATTGGTGGCTGTGTTGACGGGGTGGTTCTCGGCAGGGTCCGAGTATCAACTTCGCCTGCTCGAAGGTGCCTCCGGCATCGTTCAATACATGTTCAAACTCACACCCAAGTGGGCGCATCTGCCCTTGGCGACAGCCTATGGCGTGGCACAGCCATTTCTCCCTGCAGCGCTCACCGATCCGGGTGCCGCCATCTGGCGCGTCATCGCCGTCTTTCGAGCTTTGGGTTGGTATGCCTTGATGCCCTTCCTCGCCTACGCTGCTGTGGCCTCGGTTGGCCAACGCCGTTGGCGCCATTTCTCGCTGGTTCTGGTCGCTGTCACGGTGATCGTCGTCCTGGCGGCGTCGTTCAGGGTGGCCGGCGACCAGTGGGACAATCCGCGCTACAGAACGGCTTTCATCGCACTTCAAGCGGCCCTGGCAGGCTGGGGTTGGTCTCACGCCCTCCGCACGGGCAGCCCCTGGCTCACGCGTTTCGCCGTCCTGCTGGGAGGATTTGTCCTGATCTTCGTGCAGTGGTACATGGCCCGGTACTATGGGACTCCCGGCCTGAGCCTGCTGCCGACCTTGGCGCTGGAGGGGGTCTTCGTGGTGGGCTACTTGGGATTGACTCTGGCCCTGGACCGGCGCCGTGGGCCGCCTGATAGCGGTGTACCGGTGGGTTGACGGGGGCATTTCTCGGAGTATAATTCAGCGACTGAATTTTGACTTGTCCCACGTCGCTCAAGGAGGGCGCTATGCCCAAGGCCTTGATTACAGGCATTACCGGTCAAGATGGTTCCTATCTTGCCGAGTTGCTTCTCGCCAAAGGCTACGAAGTCCACGGTCTGATCCGGAAAGCCAGCACGTTCAACACGGACCGGATCGACCATATCTACAAGGACCCACACGACCCATCCGCCAGGCTTTTCCTGCACTACGGTGACTTGTCGAATGGGGAGCAGCTCACCAATCTGATTTACAACTCGCGGCCGGATGAAATCTATCATCTGGGTGCGCAGTCGCACGTGATGGTGAGCTTTGAGATGCCCGAGTACACGGGCTCGGTGACTGGGCTGGGGACGACTCGCATTCTGGAAGCGGTGCGCCGCAGCGGGATCGAAACCAAGGTCTACCAGGCGTCCTCGAGCGAGCTCTATGGGGATGCCAAGCCTCCGCAGAACGAAACGACACCGTTTCGCCCGCGCAGTCCATATGCCATCGCCAAAGCCTATGCCTACTGGATCACTGTCAACTACCGGCAGGCATACGGCATGCACGCTGTCAACGGGATCCTCTTCAACCACGAAAGCCCCAGGCGGGGCGAGACGTTCGTGACCCGCAAGATCACCCGGGCCGTGGCACGAATCAAGGCGGGCTTGCAGGACAAGCTGTATCTCGGCAACCTGGAGTCGCGCCGGGACTGGGGTTATGCGCCCGAGTACGTCGAGTTCATGTGGCGCATCGTCCAGGAGGGCCAACCCGAGGACTACGTTATCGGAACCGGCGAGACCCACCAGGTGAAGGAGTTCGTCGAGAAAGCCTTCGGCTATGCCGGCCTGGATTGGAACGATTATGTGGAAATCGATCCGCGCTACTTCCGGCCGACGGAGGTCGACTATCTCCAGGCTGATGCCTCCAAAGCCCACAAGCAGCTTGGGTGGGAGCCCAAAGTGACGTTTGAGGATCTGGTTCGCATTATGGTCGACGCCGACCTCGAGGCCACCGGTTTGGAGCCAGTCGGGGAAGGGCTCAAGGTTCTGAAGGACAAGTTCGATGATTGGCACAGTTGGGACACCGGAGTCACGGCCGTGCTGAAGAATGCCGGCAACGGATTCGATTAGCAGGCATGGGAGCCGACAATGACGGAGACGGACCTGCAAGCCCAATCTGAGCTGACCGAGGCGTCTCGGCCATCCTACTCGGTGACGGTGGTGGTCCCGGTCTACAACGAGGTGGAGAACCTGCCCATCCTCCATCAAGCTTTGGGTGGGGCGCTGGAGGGGCTGACCTACGAGGTCATCTACGTTGACGACGGATCAAAAGACGGTTCCACGGAGACTCTGGCACAGCTGGCTGGAGAAGATCCCGTTCATACGCGGGTGATCGAACTGCGGCGGAATTTTGGCCAGACGGCGGCCATCGCCGCCGGGCTCGACCACGCCAGCGGCGAAGTTGTCGTGCTGATCGACGCCGACATGCAGAATGACCCTGCCGATATCCCGCTCCTGCTGGAGAAAGTCGATCAGGGCTATGACGTGGTCTCTGGTTGGCGAATTGACCGCCAGGACACCTTCATCACGCGCACACTCCCTTCCCGCGTCGCCAATTGGCTGATCTCGGTCGTCACCGGTGTCCATCTCCACGACTACGGCTGCACGCTCAAAGCCTACCGCCGGGAGGTGCTCAAAGGTTTCCGTCTGTATGGAGAGATGCACCGCTTCATCCCCGCGTATGCCGATTCGGTTGGCGCCAAAATCATCGAGGTCCCAGTCCGGCATCATCCCCGCCGGCATGGCAAGACCAAGTACGGGCTCAACCGGATCGTTAAGGTGCTCTTGGACCTGTTCACGGTCAAATTCCTGATCAGCTATGCCCTGAAGCCGATCTACTTGTTCGGCGGCGCTGGCTTCTTGCTGATTGTGCCCAGTCTGGCCGTGCTCCTTTTCCTCGGGTTGAGGCGTGTGTTCCTGGGCGTTTCCGTGCTCGGATCGCCCCTGCTTCAGATGAGCACCATGTTCATCATCTTGGGCTTCCAGTCGATCTTGATGGGACTGATCGCCGAACTGCTGGTGCGCACCTACCATGAATCACAGGCAAAACCGACCTACAGCATCCGGCGAGTCCTCAACGAGCCTCCCGCCGAATGACGTCTGACTCGAAACGATCGGAGGTCTGGCAGACCGCGTTGCGTCTGGCGGGCACTTTGGTCGCGTTGGGCCTGCTGGCCTATCTCTTGGCCCAACTGGGGTGGCGTGAGTTTCTGGATGCGCTGGCCCAGATTCCCTGGACAGCCTTCGCGCTGGCTCTGGCGATGGTGTCCGTGTCACGAATCGCCGGAGTCAGCCGCTGGTACTTCTTGCTGCGCTCGGCCGAGGTGGTCGTGCCATGGCGTCGCGCCTTTGTGCTGACTTTTGCCAGCCTATTCGCATCCAATTTTCTGCCAACCACCGTCGGAGGGGATGTGATCCGCATCGCCGGCGTCGCCCAGGTTGAATTCCCGCCGGACGGCCTACGTCACTTCTGTATTCGCTGATCGCATCGTGGGGTTGTTCGGGATGGCCATGGCGCTGCCCTTCGGTGTCGGTCCCCTCATCTCGTATGCGCACGGCACAGCGGCGGGCACCTTGCTCCCCTTGACGGGCGTGGCTGTCGGCGGGTCGTGGTTCTCCCGGATCCGGGCCCGGCTTCGGAGCGTCGCCCAGGCCGTGCTCGAGTCGTTGAACCTATGGAGGCAGAACCCCGCCAGCGTCTTCTGCGCGTTTGCCAGCACATGGGTGATCATGTTGGGCCGTTTTGGCAGCATATGGGTTCTTCTCCACGCCCTCGATCAATCCATCAGCCTGGGCACCATCGCCGGCTTGTGGAGCTTCACCTATTTCGTCACGCTGGTTCCGGTTTCGATTAACGGTTTGGGTCTGCAGGAACTTTCCATGACCTTCATCTACGTTGCCCTGGGCGGCGTATCGACGGCCAGCATCCTGCCCACAGCGATTCTGGTGCGGGTGATGGACACACTGGTCAGCGTTCCTGGTGCGTTGATGCTGCCCCAAAGCCTGGCCTGGTCCCGGGGGCGAGGCGTGGGCACGGACGTCGAATTGTGATATTTTTCACAAAGTGTATCTCGAGCTGCATGCCATGACAGACACGAGCCGACCGAAGACATCTCCCTCCCATCTGTGGATCGCATTGGCCACTCTGGTCCTGATCGGATTGGCGGGCGCTCAGGTTTCGTTCGAGACTCTGCGCGGCACGGGCATCCTGAGGCAGCCGGCATTCTTGACCGGTCTTGGATTGGTTGGGCTGGTGGGGTTGGCGCTGATGGTCTGGTTTGTGCGGAGGCGGGTCTGGGTGGAGGCGGCGCTTGAAAGCATGGCGCAGTCCCTCCCCGGCTGGGTTGAGCGGCGCCGGAATCTGGCTGCGGCGGTCTGGATCCTCTGCCTGTTGGTGCTGCCGGCCTGGATTGCCTCGGGAGCGCTCGAGCCAGCCCAAGGGATCCTGGCACGCCTGGCCGTGTTCTGGCTGCTGACGCTGGTTGGCGCGGCCGCAATCCCGTTCGGGCGGGGGCGCGGGTGGACGGCGAGATGGGCCGCCTCGGCCCTGGCCATCGGGACGGCGTTTGAGATCAGCACCTTGCTGCAGATTTCCTCTGACCGTTTCAGCTTGGGTTGGTCCGAGGCCAGCCGGTATTACTACGCGTCCCTGTTCTTTGCGCACAGGATCTACGGGGAGTGGTTGGCGCTTCCGATCCTCCATCCGACTCGATACCTGCTGCAGGCCGTGCCCTTCGCCATACCTGGTACCCCCATCTGGATCCACCGGCTGTGGCAGGCCATCCTCTGGTTGGGCATGACCTATTCCGGCGCGTGGGCGCTCGCCAGGCGGATTGCCTGGCGACACAAGCATCTCATGCTGTGGGCGGTCTTGTGGTTGGGCCTGTTCTTCTTTCAGGGGGCCGTCTACTACCACCTGATGCTGGCGGTCATCTTGGTCCTGGTGGGGTTCAACCCAAGCCGGCCATGGCGCAGCCTGGTGATCGTGGTGCTGGCCTCGGCATGGTCCGGCGTCAGCCGAGTCAACTGGATCCCGGTGCCGGGCATGCTGGCTGTGGTTTTGTATGCCCTGGAGCGCAAGCAACCCGCCGGGGAGAGCTTTGTGGGCTATTGGTGGCGCCCGGCAGTCTTGTCCGTGGGTGGGGCGGCCGCCGGATTCGTCGCCCAGGCCGGCTACGTCGCCTGGTCCGGCAACCCGGCTTCGGATTTCGGGACCGCTTTTTCGTCGGCGCTGCTCTGGTATCGCCTGCTGCCCAATCCCACCTTCCCGCTGGGGGTGCTGCCTGCGATCTCCCTGGCGGTGCTCCCGCTGACTCTGGTGGCGGCCCGGGCCGTGCGCCGAGGCGACGTCCAAATCCGTGGCTGGCGCCTGGCTTCCTTGGGCGTGATCTTGGCCGTGCTTTTTGTCGGCGGGCTGATCGTCAGTGTGAAAATCGGCGGGGGCGGGGATCTGCACAATTTCGACGCCTTCCTGGTGCTGCTGGCCGTATGTGGCGCCTATCTTCTGTTTGACAGCCGGGTTGTCCACGTGGCAGCCTCGGCCGAGTCTGATTCAGCTGGCCCATGGTGGCAATGGGTGCTCGTGGTTGGGATGCCGATGGTGTTTGTGCTTAACGGCGGCCGTCCGATCCCGACCCATGATCCGGGTCAAGAGGCTCAGGTGCTGTCGGCCATCCAGGCGGCCGCTGATCGGGCGCAATCGGAAGGGAAGCCGGTGCTGTTCCTCACCGAGCGCCAGCTGGTCACATTTGGTGATGTTCAAGCCGGCCCGCTGCAGCCGGAGGATGAGAAGGTCACATTGATGGAGATGGCCATGGCGCGCAATCAGCCTTACCTGGCGCGTTTTCATCAGGCGATACGCACCCAGCGCTACGGCCTGATCGTCAGCGAACCTCTGGCGGTCCAGCACCAAGGCAGCTCACACGCGTTTGGTGAGGAGAATGACGCCTGGAGCGAAGAGGTGGCGGCGCCAATCCTGTGCGCCTACCGGCCCATCTATAAGGCAAGCAGCCCACCGGTGGAGCTGTTGGTGCCGAAAGGGACGGCATCGGATTGTTCACCGTAAGCAAGCCGATCTAGATTGGCAGCCGCTCCAAACGCCTTGACCCGAGCGGGAATGCGGGTAAAATTCAGTCGTTGAATATTGAAGGAGCTCTTGTGGACGAAAGCACGGCTGGACTGCGAGAACTGTCTCTGTTGGAAGAGATCGAACGCGACCCTGACACCACGCAGGCGACGATGGCCACGCGCCTGGGTGTGGCGGTGGGGACCGTGAACTGGCATCTCAAGCGCTTGGTCTCCAAGGGCTACGTCAAAGTCAAGCGGGCTGAACGTCGCAAGCTGCGCTACATCATCACACCTGAGGGCCTCGCGCTGCGGGCACGGCTGACCGTAAAGTATGTCGAGAATTCGATGGAGCTGTATCGACAGACGCGTCAGGAAGCCCAGGCGCTGCTCGCCCAGGCCAAGCGCCAAGGGTTCACCAGCGTACGCATCGAAGGCGCCGGAGACATCGCCGATGTGTGCCGTCTCACCTGCCTCGAGCAGGGGCTGCAGCTGTCGGAAGACGGGCTGCAGGATGAGACCGTGGTGTTGAAGGTCGAAGGACGGGATCTGACGCTGGTGGAGCCTGCCTCAGAGGCTTCGAGATAGCTGACAGCTGCATCTCCCCGCCCAAACAAGAAGGGCATCATTCAAGGGAGCACGTTTGATGAGTGAACAAGATCTATCCACCGAGTTCTGGCAAGCGCGGCGGGTCCTGATAACCGGTGGCGGTGGCTTTTTGGGGTCGCACGTCACGGACAGGCTGCAGGCCATTGGCGCTGAGCACATCTTCGTTCCCCGCCAGCGTGACTATGACTTGGTGGACCGGCAGGCGATCGTCCGCTTGCTGGGCGAGTCCCACCCAGATATCGTGATCCACTTGGCGGCCAAGGCCGGAGGGATCGGCGCCAACATGGCGCGGCCGGCGGAATTCTTCTATGACAACCTGATGATGGGCGTGCAGTTGATGCACGCCTCTTGGGAGGCCGGCGTCGAAAAGTTCGTCGCCATTGGGACGGTGTGTTCTTACCCGAAATTCACGCCGGTTCCGTTCAGGGAAGAAGACCTCTGGAAAGGCTATCCTGAAGAAACCAATGCACCCTACGGATTGGCCAAGAAAATGCTCCTCGTCCAGTCGCAGGCCTATCGGACCCAGTATGGATTCAACGTCGTCAATCTGATCCCGGTCAATCTGTATGGGCCGCGTGACAATTTCGATCTTGAAACATCGCATGTCATCCCCGCCTTGATCCGCAAGTTCTTGGAGGCGAAGGAGACCAAAGCCGAAATCGTCACGTTGTGGGGAGATGGCAGCCCGACGCGCGAGTTCCTGTTCGCGCCGGATGCCGCCGAAGGAATTCTGCTCGGTGCGGAGCGACTTCAGTCGAGCCAACCTGTGAATCTGGGATCCGGGGATGAGATCTCGATCAAGGATCTGGCGGAAAAGATCAGGCAGCTGGTGGGCTACCAGGGTCGAATTGTGTGGGACACGTCGCGCCCCAACGGCCAGCCGCGCCGCGCCCTGGACACCTCCCGAGCGGAAGACCTGTTTGGCTTCAAGGCCAATACGCATCTTGATGACGGTCTGCGGCAGACGATCGACTGGTACCAGGCCAACCGGCGTGAGGCTTCGCAAGCGGAGAAGAGTGCATGACGGCGGCTGACCAACCCGTTCCGGTGACGGTGATACGCCCCTCCCGCGGGTGGGGCGGTCTGGACTTCGGCGAGCTGTGGCATTTTCGTGAGCTGCTCTACTTCCTGACCTGGCGCGATATCAAGGTGCGCTACAAGCAGACCTTGCTTGGTGCGGCCTGGGCGATCTTGAAGCCCTTCTTCAGCATGGTTATCTTCACTATCATCTTCGGCCGGTTGGCCGGGATCCCCACGGACGGCGTGCCTCCGGCTGTGTTCTACTTCACGGGTCTCCTTCCTTGGGTGCTGTTTCAGGATGGCATCACCAAGGCCAGTTCCAGCCTGGTGACGGGCCGAAGCTTGGTGACCAAAGTCTACTTTCCGCGGCTGGTGGTGCCGTTGTCTTCGATCCTGGCTGGCCTGGTGGATTTCCTGTTGGCCAGTGTTGTTCTGGTGGGGATGATGCTCTTCTACCGCGTCCCGCCTTCGGCCAGCATTTGGACTCTGCCGCTGTTCTTGCTTTTGGTGCTTGTGACCGGCCTGGGCGTCGGACTTTGGTTGTCGGCATTGAACGTCGCCTATCGGGACATCGGGTACATCACCCCATTCATCGTGCAGGCGTGGATGTACGCTTCGCCGGTGGCTTACTCGGCCACGTTGATCCCGCAGGGCTGGGGCCAATTGGCCTACGGCCTCAATCCCATGGCCGGCGTCATCCAGGGATTTCGGTGGGCGGTGCTGGGCGTCGGGCAGCCTTCGGTTGGATTGTTGGGGCTCTCCACCCTGGTGGCTTTCTTGGTCTTGATAAGTGGTGTGCTCTATTTCCGGCGCATGGAACGCACCTTCGCCGACATCGTATGAGCGACTACGCGATCAGCGTTCGAGATTTGGGTAAGCAGTACCGCATCGGCGGCAGGCCGTCCGGCTATCGGACGCTGCGTGATGCACTCGCCGGCGGCCTTCGCCGCCTTGGCCGTCGCGCCGAGGACGATCGCCAAAACATGATCTGGGCCCTGCGTGATGTGACCTTCGACGTGCGCCAGGGAGGGGTGTTGGGGATCATCGGCAAGAACGGCGCCGGGAAGAGCACCCTGCTCAAAATTCTGGCACGGGTGACCGAGCCCAGCACGGGCGAAGCGCACATCGCCGGGCGAGTGGGCTCCCTGCTGGAGGTCGGCACCGGCTTTCATCCCGAGCTGACCGGCCGGGAGAACATCTATCTCAATGGGGCGATTCTTGGGATGAAGCGCGCCGAAATCGACACCAAATTCGACGAGATCGTGGCTTTTGCCGAGGTGGAGCGCTTCATCGACACGCCGATCAAGCACTACTCGAGCGGCATGAATCTCCGCCTGGCGTTTTCGGTGGCGGCGCATCTCGAGCCGGAGATCCTGGTGGTGGATGAGGTGCTTGGCCGTGGGCGACGCCGAATTCCAGCGCAAATGCTTGGGAAAGATGAACGACGTCGCACGCGAAGGGCGGACGGTGCTCTTCGTCAGCCACGACATGTCCGCCATCCTGCGGCTGACCGAAGAAGCGATTGTGCTCCAGGATGGGCGGATCGCGCTGCGCGCTCCGTCCGAAGAGGCGGTCGATTTCTACATGACTTCGGGGATGTCCGAGGTGGGCGAGCATCTCTGGGATCGGAATGCGCCGGGCGTATCCGCCGCAGCGCCCTTCCGTCCCTTGGCCTTGCGAGTGCTCAACCCTGAGGGCAAGCCCGCCGATCGCGTCCTGGCCTCGGACGATTTCAAGATCGAGTTCGAATACGAGTTGGATGAACCCGTCAAGGGGCTGCGGATCGGGATCTATCTCTTCACCAGCCGCGGTGAGCCGGTGTTCACCTCATTCGACACGGACGACCCCCAGGCCTACGCGCAGCACGAAGTCCGGGCGGCGGGCCGCTACCGGAGCCGATGTCTGATTCCCGCCCTGTTTCTCAACGAGGGCCGATTTGTGCTGGGCGTGAACGCCAGCACCTTCAAGATCCGATCCTATTTCACTGATGAGCATGCTTTGAGCTTCTCGGTCGATGGCACCGGCGCACCCGGCAGCCAATGGGCGGAGAGGCGCCGAGGACCCCTGCGCCCGCAGCTGGCCTGGTCCATCACGGAAGCGGTGCCATGAGTTCAAAGCTGATACCCAAGCAGATCTTGGGGCGTCTTCCTTGGACAGCCGAAGCCTACCAGCACTGGCTGGGCGACGGAAAGCCACCGGCCGGGGGCTACGAGCTCGACCGCCTGGCGTCCCATCTGCCGGGGTGGATCAAAGCCGCCCGATCGGCAAGGCAAGCGGCGGAAACGCGCTTCCGCCTCACGCCGAATTCTTCTGGTGGGGGGTCTTCAGTGGTGGGTCGAGCATTTGGTGGCCATGGGACTCATGCTGACCGCCGAGGGCCATCGGGTCGATCTGGCGTATGTGCCCTACCGCCGTTGGATCGATCCGGTGGATCGTTTCGACCTGCGTCGTCAGCAAGCCTACCTGCGGCAGGCACTTCGGCCATTACAGGGGACAATGGGACTGATAGACCTAACGGCCGCTCCAGGGGCGGCGCTTGACGCCGAACTGGAGGCTTCTATCCGCCGTCAGGCTGATCTCGATACGCAGTACACGCTTCAGCGGGAGGCGATGGATTTCGATCGGGATCCAGAAGCGGAACGTCTCTTCCGGCTGCGCCTTGAAAGAAATCGCACCGCGGGGCGCGCAGTGAAGCGGCTGCTTCATCGAGTCGTCATACGATTCTGTCGTGATCCCCAATGGGAGCATCCTGGAGTTCGGCGCCGCGTACCGCACGGCGCGTGCGGCCGGCCAGACAACGGTGACCTATGAATTTGGCGAGCAGCGGGGCCGTATGTGGCTGGCCCAGAACGACGAAGTGATGCGGCTGCGTTCTCAGGCGCTGTGGGAAGCGCGTGGCCAGGCGGCTTTGGAGACAAGCGAAATGGCCGCCTTGGAAACCCTGTACCAGGCTCGGCGGGGCGGCCAGGCCTGGGCGCAGTTCGCCCGCCAATGGCAGGCCGGAGAATCTCAAGGTGCGCGGGCTGCTCGACAGAAGCTTGGGCTTCCCGAAGGGAAGAAACTGGTGCTTCTGTGCACCAACGTCGTGGGGGACAGCCTGGCACTTGATCGCCAGATCTTCACCCAGGGCATGGCCGACTGGCTGGTGAAAACTGCCCTCCACTTGGCGGATCGAGAGGACTGTCTGCTCGTGGTTCGCGTCCATCCGGGAGAGCTGCTTGGCGCCGGCCATCCTTCTCGTGAAATTCTTCACAATTCGCTTCCGGAATTGGCCGAAAAGGTCGTCCTGGTGCCGCCCGAGTCGGACGTCAACACCTACGATCTGATCGATCTGGCACACGTCGGTCTGGTCTACACGACCACGGTTGGCATGGAAATGGCCATGGCCGGCGTTCCGGTGGTTGTTGCCGGCGATACCCACTATCGCGGCAAAGGTTTCACCACCGATCCGGAGTCGCTGACGGCGTATTTTGAGGCCATCGACCGGCTGGTGGCCGAACCCTTGGATCGGCGCCTTCCGCAAGACCAGATCGACGCCGCCGTCCGCTATGCGTACCGCTTCTTCTTTGAGTTTCCATTCGCTTATCCATGGCATATCGTCTCTTTTTGGGACGACATGGCAGATCTTCCGCTCGAGGAGGCGGTTCAACCCGAGACCCGCCGGCGATACCGACGAAGCGCTGACGGCCCTGAGCGGGGTCCCCATCGATTGGGGCGCCCGGCAGACGGCGCCGATATCGGAGGCGGCATGAGCCGGACGGAGGACGTCAAGCAGGAAGTACGGGCCTTCTATGATTCGGTCGGTTGGCAGCAGATCGGCGAAGGTTTGTATCAGAACGCGCGCTATGAGGATCTGCGGCCGGTGTCTCAGGAGTACCTACACCGCTGCCACCTTCGGGTGTTGGATCATCTGGCGCCTGAAGGCCGTTTTCTGCTGGACGCCGGTTCCGGCCCGATCCAGTATCCAGAGTATCTGAGCTATTCACAAGGCTACCAACGGCGGGTGTGCGTCGACATCTCCCACACGGCGCTTGTGGCAGCCAGAGACAGGATCGGAGACCATGGCCTGTACGTCGTCGCCGATGTGGCGCACCTTCCGCTGAAGGCCGCTTCAATGGATGGCCTGGTCTCGCTGCACACCGTCCATCACCTTCCGGCCGAGGAGCACTTGGCCGGCCTTCGAGGGATTCCTCCGCTGTCTCAAGCCGGGCGCTCGGGCCGTGATCGTCTACAGTTGGGGCTCACAGAGTTCGTTGATGAAGGCGGCCCAGCCCTTTATCAGAATCATGAACGCGCTGGCTGGCATCTACCGGCGTCTGACCCGCAACCATGTGTCACCCACGGCGGCCATTGAACGGCCCACCGAGGCTGCTGAACGACTGATCCGCACCGCCGGCACCTTCACCTTCAAGCACAACTACCGCTGGATGCGTGACAACTTGGAGGACTTTCCGGGATTCGACATTCGAGTCTGGCGAAGCGTGAGCACGTCTTTCCTGCGCGCTTTCATCTTCCGACCGCTGTTTGGGAAACGACTGCTCCGTCTGCTGTTCGCCCTGGAAAATCTTGCACCGCATGTTTTCGGCCGGATTGGACAGTATCCGATGCTGCTCTTCCACGCCGGGCCGGAAGCTCCATCCACTCGAGAGAGGTCAGCCTAAATGGACTGGAAGGACAAGACCGTACTTATCACCGGGGGCACCGGATCGTTCGGGCGGAAGTTCGTCGAAGTCATGCTCGCCGACCACCGTCCGGCAAAGATCATCGTGTTCAGCCGAGACGAGCTCAAGCAGCACGAGATGCGGGCCGCGGGATTCGAAGATCCGACGCTGCGCTATTTCATTGGCGATGTCCGGGATCGCCTCCGCCTGCGCCGGGCCATGCACGATGTGGACATCGTGGTCCACGCCGCCGCGCTGAAGCAGGTGCCCGCCTGCGAGTACAACCCGATCGAAGCCATCATGACCAACATTATGGGTGCTCGCAACGTGGTGGAAGCCGCTTTGGACACGGGCGTCGAGCGGGTGATGGCCTTGAGTACCGACAAAGCGGTCAACCCCATTAATCTGTACGGTGCCACAAAACTGGCGGCCGAGAAGCTCTTTGTGCAATCGAACGCCTATGCCGGAGGCACCGGGACGCGCTTTGCTTGCGTTCGGTACGGCAACGTGCTCGGCAGCCGAGGCAGCGTGGTGCCAGTCTTCCGGCGGCAGCGCCAGGGCGGCCGGATCACCATCACCGACGAACGCATGACTCGTTTTTGGTTGGCGATCGAGCAGGGTGTGCGGTTCACCATCGCTGCCATCGAACGCATGCAGGGCGGCGAAGTCTTTGTCCCCAAGATTCCCAGCATGCGCGTGGTGGATCTGGCCAAGGCCATCGCCCCCGGAGCCGAGCTCGAATTCATTGGCATCCGGCCGGGCGAAAAGCTGCATGAGGTGTTGATCTCAGAAGATGAGTCGCGGCACACACTCGAGCTGGACGAGATGTTCGTCGTCGAGCCGCCGGGCGCGCTTTGGTTCGGCCACAGTTGGGAAGAGGAAGGCCGCCGGCCCGACGAAGGATTCCGCTATGCAAGCGATACCAACCAGGTCTGGTTATCCCTGGATGAACTTCAGGATTTGATTGGACCCGAGTCCGTGGATCCCAAAGGGACGAAAGCCTGACCATGGCGCGTGTGCTGATCACGGGAGCCAGCGGGCTGCTGGGTGCCAATCTTGTGCTGGCGGCCCGCCCGCAGGATGAAGTGGTAGCGGTTTATCACCAGCACCCGATTGAACGGAGCGGTGTTCGCTGTCTGAGCGCCGACCTGTCCCAGCCAGGCGTGGCCGACTCGATCATCGGAGACATGGCGCCTGATTGGGTGGTCCACTGCGCTGCGGCGACCGACGTTGATGCATGCGATCGAGATCCGGAGTGGGCGGCTCGTCTCAACCGTGACATGGCGGGCTGGGTCGCTCGGGCGGCCGCCGAGGCTGGCGCTCGGATGGCCCATATTTCAACGGATGCTGTCTTCGATGGAACACTGGCGCCGCACACCGAAGAGGAGCCGGCCTCACCCGTCAACGTCTATGGCCGCACCAAGCTGGAGGGTGAGCAGGCTGTGCTGGCGGCCCACCCTGGCGCGGCCGTGGTGCGCACGAACCTGTTCGGTTGGAATGCGCAGCAGAAATCCGGCTTGGCAGAATGGTTTCTCGGTCGGTTGGCCAAGGGAGAACCCTGCCCCGGCTTTTCGGATGTGACCTTCAACCCAATCCAGGCCGCCAGCATGGCCGATTGGCTGTGGCGCGTACTAGATGCCGGATTGGAGGGGATCTGGCATCTTGGTGGCGGAACCTGCCTGAGCAAATTTGAATTTGGAGTCAAGCTGGCGGAGGCATTCGATCTCGACCCGGAACTGGTACATCCCGTATCCGTCGCCCAGGCCAGCCTGGCTGCGGTGAGGCCCAAGGGCCTTTGCCTGGATTCGAGTCGTATTGAGCGTGACCTAGGCGCCGCCCTACCTTCGATTGATGAAGGGATCGAAGTCTTGCGCGCCATGGATCTCGATGGCCGCCGGGCCGAACTCTGGGCGATGGCGTCGGTTCCTGCCGGAAGCGCCTAGCTTCGCAGGGGATGCAAACAAACCTTTGCCTTCGGTTCGAAGCGCGAGGAGCTGTGACATGAAAGACATCCAGATCGCCGATCGCAAGATCGGCCAGGACCATCCAACGTATTTCATCGCCGACATCGGTGCCAACCATGACGGGGATCTCGAGCGGGCCAAGGACCTGATCTATCAGGTGGCCGAGGCCGGGGCCGACGCGGCCAAGTTCCAGAATTTCCGGGCGCCGGAGATCGTCAGTGACTACGGCTTCACCCATATGAACTCGCAGGTGTCACACCAGGCGAAGTGGAAGAAATCCGTTTTCGAGGTCTATCAGGGCGCGTCGATTCCCTTCGAGTGGACGCCCGAACTGGGCGAGACCTGTGACGATGCCGGCATTCACTACTTTTCGTCCCCCTATGACTTCGCGGCCGTGGATGAACTCGAACGCTACTTCCCGGCCATCAAGATCGGATCAGGGGACATCACCTGGGTCGAGATCATCGAAAGGATCGCCTCGAAGGGCAAGCCGGTGCTGCTCGCCACCGGCGCATCTGCTATTGGCGATGTCCAGCGTGCCGTAGACACAGTCTTGGCCGTCAACCAGGCATTGGTTCTGCTTCAATGCAACACCAACTACACAGGCAGCACCGACAACTTTGATCACATCCACCTGAATGTGCTCAAGACCTACGCGGCCATGTATCCGGACGTCATCTTGGGGCTTTCCGACCACACACCGGGCCATGCGACGGTGCTCGGCGCTGTGGCGCTGGGGGCCCGGGTTGTGGAGAAGCACTTCACCGACGACAACAGCCGGGAGGGCCCGGACCACCCGTTCGCCATGAATCCCACAACCTGGAAGGAGATGGTCGATCGAACGCGCGAGCTCGAAAGGGCACTCGGTTCGACGGAGAAGTTCGTGGCGGGGAATGAGGCTGAGACGGTCGTGATTCAGCGTCGGTGTCTTCGGGCTGCCAGAGATATTCAGGCCGGAGAGCGCCTGACGCGTGACATGATCAAGGTGCTCCGCCCGGCTACTCCAGGCGCCGTCATGCCCTACGAACTGGCGGCTGTGATTGGGACGACAGCCCAGGTCGACATCCCCGCCGGGGATGCCCTGCGCTGGACGCGTTTGGGGGACTGAGTGCGCGTTCTGTACTTCTCACGCGACTACACGCCTCATGATTATCGTTTCCTGAGCGCGCTGGCGGAAACGAGCCATGAAGTCTTCTACCTGCGGCTGGAGGACAAGGGTCTCGAGCTGGAGCAGCGGCGGCTGCCTGGCGCCATTGAGGAAATAGACTGGTGGTCTGTCAGTCGGCCATTCATCTGGCAGGATCTGCCGTGGTCGCTCTTCTTCCTTCGCTCGTTGCTGGATCGCTTGAAGCCCGATCTGGTTCACGCCGGACCGGTGCAGAATCCGGCCGGGCTGATCGCGGCCGTCGGCTATCACCCCTTGGTCACGATGTCCTGGGGCTCTGATTTGCTGGTAGGTGCGGATCGCTTTTGGGGTCGAACCGTGGCGAAGCATGTGTTGAAACGCAGCGACGTCTTGGTCTGTGATTGTGAGGCCGTACGTACCAGAGCCGAAGAGCTCGGGATGCGATCTGACCGAATTGTGGTCTTTCCGTGGGGTGTCGATCTGGACAAGTTCTCGCCGGGAGAGTCCGAGCACCTGCGCCAGGACCTGGGTTGGCAATCCAACCTGGTGTTGATCTCCAACCGATCGTGGGAGCCGCTGTACGGCGTCGATCAAGTCATTGAGGCGTTCATTCGTGGCTCGGAAATCTTGCCTCAGCTCCGCTTGATCCTGCTTGGTGATGGCTCCCAGACCGAACAGATTCGGGGGCGGATCGAAACCGCAGGGTTGACCGACAGGGTTCACATCGGCGGCCAAGTGGAGAACGACGACCTGCCCGAGTACTACCGTGCCGCCGACCTGTATGTGTCCGCTTCCCACAGCGATGGGAGCTCGGTGTCCCTGATGGAGGCCATGGCTTCAGGCCTGCCAGCGCTGGTCTCCGACATTCCGGGGAATCGCGAATGGGTGGCCCATGGTGAGCATGGCTGGTGGTTTGAGACGGGGAAGCCGGAGTCCTTGGTGGACCGTCTCAAGCAGGCTGTGGAAAGCGAATCCGATTTCGATTCGTTGGGCGAACGAGCCCGCCAGCGTGCGGCCGAACGGGCAAACTGGCAGGTGAATTTCCAGCATCTGCTTGAAGCCTACGATCTGGCTCGGGCGGGGAAAGGCTAGCCACGATGCCGGAATCAGATCCTCGCGTGGTGGCGGTCATCCAGGCGCGCATGCAGTCGTCTCGCCTTCCAGGGAAAGTGCTCGCCGACATCCAAGGGCAGCCGATGCTGCTGCGCGTGGTGCGCCGGGTCCAGCGAGCCCAGACGGTGGATCAGGTGGTCGTGGCTACGACGACCTCCGAATCGGATGATCCCGTGGAAGCGCTGTGCCTCGCCGAGGAACTATCCTGCTTCCGTGGTGACGCGGTCGACGTGCTCGACCGCGTGCATTCCGCAGCCGCCGCCCACGATGCGGATGTGGTCGTTCGGATCACCGGCGATTGCCCGGTCATCGACCCGCAAATCATCGATCTGACGGTTCGGTCCTTCCTGGAAACCGAACCGCCCGTGGACCTGGCCCTCAACCGATTTGTCGACGACCGAACCTTTCCCGTCGGCTTGGACACCGAGGTGTGCAGCTTCGAGGCGCTTGAGACCGCCTGGAAGGAAGCCGATCAGGCCTACCAACGCGAGCACGTGATGCCCTACCTCTACGATCCACCTGGAAGGTTTCGTGTGCTGCACGTTCGCAACGATGAGGACCTGGGCAGCTACCGATGGACGGTGGACACTGTGGAGGACCTTGCATTCATCCGGGCCGTCTTCGCGCACTTTGCGCCCGACGATAAGTTCGATTGGCGGGAGATTCTGGCTCTGGTGCGCAGCCGGCCGGATCTGGCGGCCTTAAACGCCGGCGTCAAGCACAAGCCTTTGAAGAGCATCGATACCCGCCAAAAGTAGTGCCCGGATCAAGCGGTTAGCTTGGTCAGACCCGCAGACGAGAGAATGGGAGCAGCGACCTTGCGTGTGGGACAAAACCCGGCCAAATTCGTCCAAGGGGTGACTCGACCACAACGGGTCACCGTGGCCGTCCTGACCTGCATCCCGGCCTTGAAAGGATTCCACGCCCAGGCGCTGGATGTGCTCAAGGCTTGCCTGGACAGCCTGTGGACGCACACCTCGCCGGACCACGACTTGATGGTGTTCGATAACGGGAGCGGACCGGAGACCGTGGCCTACCTTCTGGAGGCACACCAGGCGGGGCGTATTCAGTATTTGACCCTGTCTGAGAAGAATCTGGGCAAGGGCGGCGCATGGAATCAGATCTTCACCTCGGCGCCGGGTGAAATCCTGGCCTACACGGACAGTGACGCGGAATTCAGCCCGGGATGGCTGGAGGAACTCGCTGAAGATCTTGGAGACGTACCCCAAGGTCGGCATGGTTACCAGCCGCCCGTTTCGGACGCCACCCGAGTTCTACGGCGCCACCCTCGCCTGGGCGGAGGCCCATCCGGACGTCCAGATCGAACGCGGAAGCTACATCCCGTGGGAGGACTTCCGGGACTTCGATTTGAGTCTGGGCCAGGATGAGGCCGACATTCGCGCCCGTTACGAGTTCGACTGAGGACATTCGCCTCACCTATCGGGACACGCAGGCCTTCGTGGGCGCTTCCCACTGGCAGTTTGTGGCCCACACCTCCGTCCTGAGGGGTTTCGTTCCCTTTGATATGGATCGCCCGATGGGTCAGGTGCGTGATCTGGACCGCCGCATGGATGCAGAAGGCTATTTGCGCTTGATGACGGCCCGGCCGCTGGCCATGAACATGAGCAACACCCTCAACCCGCTCCCCAAACAGGGCCAGGCCAAAAAGCCAGCACGCGGCGGGGGTCTCTGGCGCAGGGTCCTCGAAATCGGGATCGTGCGTCGGCTGCTGCTCGGGCTCTATGACCGCGTCTTTCGCTGGTATTTCGTGGATTGATCTTGCCCATGACTCCTGCTTCCGGACACGACGGTCCCACCATCTTCGTCAGCGCCGATCACGGATTGGCGATCGTTTACTTCCTGCAAACGGATGTGGTCCCCAAGCTCATCGAGGGGGGAGCGCAGGTTGTGCTCTTCACCGAGGACAGCCTGGTGCCGACCGTCCAAGAGCGCTTCGGACGGCCCGGGCTGGCAGTCGAAGGGCTGCGCCTAGATCGAGCCAAAGCCTATGTCGAGAAGGTCGCCTCAGAGCGCCAGTGGTGGCTCCATTTTCTTCGGCGGGTCGGGCGGTTCGCGGCGCATCAACACCGAGGCCATGGACAGCTACGTCGACCAGGTCGGGGCCGAGCAGGCCAATCGACGGCGGCTGCTGATGCCGCTGGCTTGGGCGTCGATTGCGCTCCTGCGCCGTGCCCGCTGGGCGCGCCAGGGATTGGTGGGATGGCAGTCGAAGTACAGCCCCGATCTCTACGGCGACCTGTTCGACCAGTACCAGCCGGACCTGGTGGTGGCCAGCACGGCCGGTTGGCGCTTGGATAGGTTCCTGCTGCGCCAGGCCGCCCAGCGCGGCGTGACGACTGCGGCGGCCATGATCGGTTGGGACAACCCCAGCAGCTACAGCCTGCCAGGGGCGCCGATGGACTTACGTGACCTGCTGGTCTGAGCTTCAGAAGGACGAACTCGTGCTCGGTTCAGACTGGCCGCCGGAGCGGGTGAACATCGGCGGCATGCCCACCTACGATGGCTACCTGGATGGCCGCTGGGTGCTGCCCCGGGATAGGTACTTCGAGCAACACGGGCTCGATCCTGGGCGCAAGCTTCTGTCCTACGCGTGCAGCTTTGTGAGTTTTTCGCCCAACCTGCCCAATGTCGAGGCGCTGGCGAGGTTGGTCTCTGAGGATCGACTTTCCCAACCGGCGCAGCTCCTGGTGCGTCTGCACCCGAACCATTTTATGGACGTCCATCTCTTTCGGCGAGAGCGTGAGCAGATTCGCCGCCTGGCGGTTGAGCACCCACACGTCCACCTGGTCGAGCCGGTACCGCTGGGCGAAGGACTGGGCTACTACTCCGGGGAGGATATGCCCGAGAAGGCGTCCATGATGGCCCACGCCGATGTCTTCCTGACGGTCTATTCGACGATGGTGGTCGAGGCCGCCGTCCATGACCGGCCGATTGTCAGCGTCTGTCTGGACACACCCGGCGGCTGGAATTGGCCGCGCAAATACTCGCTGCCCCTCTCCGAAATCGGGGGCTGGCCGACGCACGCCCGTTTCCGCCAGGCCGGGGCAGGCAGAGTGGCTTTGGATGAGGCCGAGCCTGAAGAGCCCATGTTGACGCCTACCTTGAAGACCCCCTGGCGGACGCCGAAGCCAGGCGTGCTTTCGTTCAGCGCGAGATCACCTTCACCGATGGGAGCGCCGGCCGACGAACGGCCGAGTTTCTGGCTTCCCTGGCTCGTGACGGCCGAATGGCCGACGAGCACCTTCCCGATGCAGGCGGCCGCCGGATGAGCCCGTCGATGAGTGAAGGCGTGACCCTGTTCACGGCCCCCAAACCGTTTGTGGGCCATATTGGCGTCATTCAACGCAACGCACTGCGATCTTGGGCGGCCCTGGGCCCGAGGGTGGAAATCCTTGTGCTGGGAGATGAGGAAGGCGCTGAGGCGGCTTCAGATGAGGTGGGCGCCGGCCACCTGGGCGGGCTGGCGCGCAACGAGCATGGCACCCCGCTGTTGAACGACATCTTCGCTCGCGCCGCCGAAGCCGCCAGCTTCGATCGTATGGCCTACCTGAACGCGGACATCATCCTGATCGACGATTTTCTGCCGGCCGTTGACCGGGTGGCGGCCGCTTTTCCAAGCTATCTCATGGTCGGCCAGCGTTGGGATTTGGCCGTCGAGGAACTGATCGACGTCGAAAGCGGTGGCCTGCAAGATCTTCGCACCCAGCTCGAGCGGGAAGGCCGGCGCCATCCGCCGGCTGGCAGTGACTACTTCGTCTACTCTCGGCATCGGTTTCCGCCGCTGCCGGCGTTCGCCGTCGGTCGGGCGGGCTGGGACAACTGGATGATCTACGCCGCGCGTCATGCCGGCCTGCCGGTGGTCGACGCCTCGGAGGCGATCACCGTCATCCACCAGGACCACGATTACGCGCATCTCCCGGGTGGCCAGATCCATTACCGCCTGCCGGAGAGCGAGCACAATGTCGAGCTGGGCGGCGGCCGGGAGACCATCTTCACACTCCGAGACGCCACCTGGCGACTGACTAGTGAAAATCTTCACAAATTGGGCATCGCCCAGTCGGGCGTGTTTCGCGGGCTGGAGGCGGCGCTGATCAGTCGCTGGGGGAGCGGGCGCCTGGCCCGCCTGACGCGGCTGAGCTTCCATCCGATCGAGACTCTCAAGTACGTTCGTGCCCGATTGAAGGGGGATTCGGGATCAGCCGGCCGGGAAAGGTCATCCGCAAACACCGCTGATCCGGCGTCCGGAAGGCCAAAATGACCCCCATGGTAGAATGGCAAACTTGCCACAGGAGCGGAGAAAAATGAAGTTTGACTACCGAGAAACCACCGAAGATCTGCAGACGCGCATCGACATCCACAAGCAGTTTGGCAGCCGGGATATCGACGCCTGGATGCTGGACACCCTGAAGCTGGAAAAGGGCCTCAGGATCCTGGACGTCGGGTGCGGATCGGGGAAGCAGTGCGTGGCCTTTTACAACGCGCTTGGACGGCGAGGCCGAGATCACCGGCGGCGACGTCTCAGATGAACTGCTGGCGCAGGCCGAGGCGCGCAATGCGGAGCTCGGAGATCCGATGCGGTTCATCGAGCTCGATTTCAACTCGCGCTTTCCGCTCGACGACGCCCAATACGACCTGGTGTCCTGCTGCTTTGCCATCTACTATGCGGAGGACATCCCCTTCACGATCCGCGAAATGCACCGGGTGCTGGACAACGGGGGACGCCTTTTCACCACCGGGCCCATGCCGGAGAACAAGCAGCTGTTCTACGACATCATCAAGGAAGCCACCGGCAAGCCGATCCCCCCGATGCCGGGCAGCTCCCGCTATGCCAGCGAGATCTTGGGAAGCATCCGGGACACCTTCTCGAAGGTGGAGGTCCACCGTTTCGACAATCCACTGGTGTTCGAAGACGTCAAACCGTTCATCGACTACACGCGCGCCTCGCTCTCCGAAGATCGCAAGCTGTGGGGCTCATTCTTTGAATCCGGCGACGACTTCAATGCGGTCATGACCAAGATCCAAGGGGTCGCCGAAAAGCGACTGGCGGCCGAAGGCTCGCTGACCATGACCAAGGTTGTGGGGGGCTTCGTCGCCACCAAGTAGAGGCGGGAGACCATTGATGAACTTCTTCGGAAAGAAGGTCCTCTTCTTGGGGGCGCACCCTGACGACATCGAGATCGGCTGTGGGGCGCTGATCGCCCGCATGGCTGGAAAGTCCGATTTGCTGTGTGTGACGCTTTCTGACAACAAGAAGAACCCTGAACTGCAGCATGTGGCTGACGAACATCGGCGGAGCATGGCCGTGCTCGGACTGAAGCCCGAGCAGGTGATCGTGGGGACGTTCGAGACGCGCAATTTCGCCCGCGATCGGCAGGAGATCCTTGAGTATCTCTACCAGCTCAATCGGGAACATCAGCCCGACCTGGTCTTCGCCCACAGCCCGGCCGACATCCATCAGGACCACGGTGTCGTGACCCAGGAGGCGCTGCGCGCTTTCCGGGGCATCTCCGTGCTCGGTTTCGATGTGCTGCGAAGCTCCTACGGTTTCTTCCCACATTTTCTGGTGGAGGTCAGCCAGGAAGACGTGGAAAAGAAGATCGCCGCCCTGAAGGAATACTCCACCTACGCCGACAAGTACTATTTCGATCCCGACATCATCCGATCCACGCTCGTGCGCCATGGCGCCCTGGCTGAGCGTCCCTTCGCCGAGGGCTTTGATATCCTGCGCATCGTGGCCGACTTCGGGGCCTAGGAACTACCTGGCCATGAATCCACACTCATCCGTCGGATGGTCGGACCCCGGGGAGAAAACCCAGTGACCGAAGCCAGGCCATGCGCATCCTGATTTGCGGGCTGGGTTCGATCGGCCGGCGCCACCTGAAGAACCTGGTCGCACTCGGCCAGGACGACATCGTCCTGTACCGTACCGGGAAAGCGACCCTGCCCGACGACGATGTGGCCGCCTGGCCGACGGAGGACTCGCTGGAGCGGGCGCTCGAGCGCTGGGCGCCCCAGGCAGCCGTCGTTTCCAATCCGACGTCGCTCCATCTTACCGACGGCGCTGGCCGCCGCTGAAGCCGGCTGCAGCCTCTTCGTGGAGAAGCCGGTCGCCGACAGCTTGGACGGCCTGGATCATTTGGCTTCCGAGCTTGAGGCACACGATCGTCCTGCCCTGGTCGGCTTTCAGTTTCGCTACCATCCCGGGCTGAGAGCGGCCGGTGACCTGATGGAGTCAGGTGCGATTGGCCGCCCGATCAGCGCGCGTGCTGTTTGGGGCGAATACTTGCCGGATTGGCACCCTTGGGAGGACTATCGGCAGAGCTACAGCGCCCGCTCCGATCTGGGGGGCGGCGTCCTGTTGACGCTTTGCCATCCCTTCGATTACCTGCGCTGGTTCTTTGGCGACGTCCACTCGGTGACCGGTGAGATGCAGCGGACGGGAGCACTCGAGGTGGGCGTCGAGGATTCGGCGGACGTCTTGCTGGCTTTCCGCTCGGGTGTGACGGCGAGTGTGCATCTGGACTATCATCAGCGGCCAGCCGAACATCATTTGACAGTTGTCGGAACGCGTGGGACGCTTCGCTGGGACAACGCTACGGGTGGGGTGCATTGGTGGTCGGAAGAGACCTCCGTCTTGGCAGGAAATCCCAGCGCCGCCTGGATTTGAGCGCAATGACATGTTCGTCGAAGAGATGCGGCACTTTCTGGATGTGATCGACGGGCGGGCCGAGCCGGCCTGCACTCTAACGGATGGGACGCAGGCGCTGCGGGTGGCATTGGCGGCGCGTCAATCGGCCGAGACCGGGCAGCGCGTCGAATGGAATTGAAGGCTGCCACGAGGATCAACGTGCGATGAGCGAACGGGATGTGAGAAGCAGGTTCGACCTCAGCGGGAGGACGGTCATCGTCACCGGCGGTGCTGGGCTGCTGGGCAAATCCCACGGCCACGCGCTGGCGGCGGCCGGGGCGTCCGTGGTCCTGGCCGACATTCTCGGCGAACAGGCCCGGCGCGCGGCTGACGAGGTGGCTCAGGCTTCCGGAGCCGAAGTCCTGCCGGTCGAGGTAGATGTCTCCCAGCCGGAATTGGTGCAGGCGATGATCGATTCGACGCTGGAGGCGTTCGGAACGGTGGATGTGTTGGTCAACAACGCGGCCCTCGACCCGAAATTCGACAGCCAACACCAGGGGGAGCACACCAACCGCTTCGAGGACTTCCCGGTCGAGGCCTGGCGTCAGGCGATCGATGTCAACATCACCGGGATGTTTCTCTGCGCCCGGGCTGTGGCCACGCCCATGCGCCGGGCCGGCCGCGGCTCGATCATCAACGTGGCCTCCACCTACGGACTTGGTCGGGCCCGATCAGCGGCTCTACCAGCGGGAAGGCCAGCCGCCCAACTACAAGCCGGTGACCTACTCGGTCTCCAAGGCGGCCGCGCTCGGGCTGACGCGCTACCTGGCGACCTATTTCGCCGGCACGCAGATTCGAGCCAATGCCCTGACGCCGGGAGGCGTGTTCGCCGGGCACGATGACGAATTCGTGGCCCGCTATTCGGCGCGCACCGTGCTGGGACGGATGGCCGATCGGGAGGAGATCAGCGCCGCGCTGCTCTTCCTGGCGTCCGACGCGTCGTCCTACATGACCGGAGCCAACCTGGTGGTGGATGGGGGCTGGACGGCATGGTAGGCGATCACAGGATTCTGGCGCTCGTGCCGGCTCGGGGCGGGTCGAAGTCGATCCCACACAAGAACCTCAAGCCGTTCGCCGGGCATCCGCTGGTCGCATACAGCATCGCCGCCGGCCTGCAGTCGGGCGTCGTCGATCGGTTGATCGTGTCCACCGACGATGCTGAGATCGCCCAGGCGGCCAGGGACTACGGGGCCGAGGTGCCTTTCATGCGCCCGGCGGAACTGGCTCAGGACGATACGCCGGACTTCCCGGTCTTCGAGCACGCCTTGCGCTGGCTCGAGCAGAATGAAGGCTATGTGCCGGACATCGTGGTCCAGCTCCGGCCGACGACGCCGGTGCGGCCGCCCTGGACGGTGACCCGCGCCGTCGAAATCCTGCTCGAGCACCCGGAGGCGGATTCGGTGCGCGGCGTGGTGCCTTCCGGGCAAACGCCGTACAAAATGTGGCGCCTGGATGATGCCGGCCGCATGCAGCCGCTGCTCGATTCCGAGCTCCCGGAGGCCTACAACCAGCCGCGCCAGGCGCTCCCGTCGACGTACTGGCAGACGGGCCATATCGATGCCATTCGGCGTGAGACCCTCACCGAGAAGCGGTCCATGAGCGGGGACGTCATCCTTCCCTTGCTGCTGGATGCCAGCTACACGGTGGATATCGACACCCAGCGCGATTGGGCTCGGGCAGAAGCGTTGATGCTCTCGGGCACCCTGGAAGCGGTCTGGCCTGGCCGGCGGCCTCGGCGCCTGCCGGCCAAAGTGCAGGCCGTGATTTTGGACTTCGACGGCGTGCTTACGGATAACCGCGTCTGGGTCGATCAGGAGGGCATCGAATCGGTGGCGGCCCATCGCGGCGATGGCTGGGGGATCTCGGATCTGAGACGAGCCGGGGTGCAGGTGCTGATCCTTTCAACCGAATCCAATCCGGTGGTCTCGGCCAGAGCCGAAAAGCTCGGCGTGCCGGTGATTCAAGGTTCAACCGACAAGGCCGATGCCCTGCGGAACTGGTTGGGGACCAACAATGTCGACCCGGAGTCCAGTGTGTATGTGGGCAATGACGTCAACGATCTGCCGTGCTTCGGCCTGGTGGGTTTCGCATGTGTCGTGGCGGACGCCCACCCTCAGGTCCGCCTGCAGGCGGACCACATCTTGCGAACACCCGGCGGCCACGGCGCCGTTCGGGAGCTGACCGATTGGATACTCGAACGCTCAGACGACAAGGAGACCCATGCCTAGAGAAATCAGTCTGGGGAATCGCAAAGTTGGTGACGGGCACCCGACCTATGTCGTGGCAGAAGTCGGGATCAACCACAACGGCGATCTGGCGATCGCCAAGAAGCTCATTGACGCTGCTCGTTTGGCCGGTGTGGATGCCGTCAAGTTCCAAAAGCGCACGCCGGAACTGTGCGTGCCTGAGGACCAGCAGGACAAGATGCGCGAGACCCCGTGGGGCTACATCACCTACCTCGACTATCGCTATCGAGTCGAATTTGGCCAGGACGAGTACTCCGAGATCGACCGCTACGCCTCCCAGGGCGAGATCGATTGGTTCGTCTCGGTTTGGGATGAGCCGTCCGTGGATTTCATGGAAGCTTACGAGCCCATTTGCTACAAGATTCCCTCCGCCTCTCTCACGGACCATGCCCTGCTCAAACATGTCCGGCAAACCGGGCGGCCAATGATCCTTTCGACCGGCATGTCGACCATGGCGCAGATCGAGGCCGCCGTGGAGGTCATTGGCACGGATGACCTGCTGATCACCCATGCCACCAGTTCCTATCCCTGCCCTCCGGGTGAGTTGAACCTGAAGATGATTCACACCCTGCGCGAACGCTTTCCCTGCCCGATCGGCTATTCGGGGCATGAGGTCGGCCTGGTCCCGTCGGCCGTGGCGGTTTCGCTCGGGGCCTGCCTGGTTGAGCGCCACATCACGCTCGACAGGGCCATGTGGGGCAGCGACCAGGCCGCCTCGGTCGAGCCGGGTGGATTCATGAAGTTGGTGAAATACCTGCGGGTGACCGAGCAGGCTCTGGGTGACGGTGTGAAGCAGGTGTATGACAGCGAGCTGCCTTCGCTCAACAAGCTGCGGCGGATCCAATCCTGAGGACGGACGTGTCTGAAACGTGGGCCAAGGTTCGACGCCGATTGCGCCATGTGGCCGCCGAGCGCCAGTTGGGCTCCCAACTCGAGCGGGTGGGCGCGTATCTGGAGAGCCTGCCGTCGCCGCAGGATCAGGCCCAGCCGGTCTTGTTCTTCAACGCCTCGACCCGCATCCATCGTCTGAGTCTCAATGGCGCTTTTTCATTGTTGGCGTCATGGGGATTGCGCGCCCGCGGCGCCAGCGTCAAGACCGTGGTGTGCCAGCAGGGGATGGTTCAGTGTGTCTTGGGGGCGCTCTGGAACCAGCCGTCGACTCCGCCTCCGTGTGGGCAGTGCATCGCCTACAGCCAGAAACTGTTTGCCTCAGACAGCGTGGTTCCCCTGACTTTGGACGCCGATGTCGCCCAGGCCGTCGAAAGAGACCTGTCCGATCTCCCGCTTGAGGCGCTCCAGGCGTGGGAGTCCGATCACCTGCCGCTTGGAGAACTGTGCCTGCCATCCGTGCGCTGGGTGTTGCGGCGCCACCATCTGGCGGATGATGAGACCACCCGCGGGCTGTATCGACGCTATCTCGCCTCAGCCGTCAGCCTGGTGGGGCGATTTCAATCGCTCTTCGAGGCCGAGGCGCCGCGGGCGCTGGTGATCTTCAACGGGCTGACCTATCCGGAGGCGGTGGCCCGGGCGGTCGCCGAAGCGCGCGGCATCCCGGTCGTAACGCATGAGGTCGGCCTGCGTCCGTTCTCGGCTTTCTTTTCCCACGATGAGGCCACCTTCCGCCAGGTCCCGCTCGAGGACGGCGCAAGACTTTCGGCTGATCAGGACGCCTTGCTTGACGCCTATCTTGACCAGCGTCGACGGGGCCGGTTCAGCATGGCCGGGGTTGAGTTCTGGCCCGACATTCAAGAGCTGCCGCGGGCGGTCGCCGACGCCGGTGGCGAAAACGGACGGCTTGTGACAGTTTTCACAAACGTCATCTTCGACACCAGCCAGGTGCATGCCAACACTCTGTTCGACGACATGTTCGATTGGCTGGGGGCCTTGTCTCACCAGATCAGCCGGCATCCGGAAACGCAGTTTGTGATCCGCGCCCACCCGGATGAAGATCGGCCGGGCAAGGCCAGCCGCGAAAGCGTGGCGGACTGGATCCAGGCTGCCGGATGGCTCGATCTGCCCAACGTGACCTTCTTTTCACCTTCGGACTATGTCAGCTCATACGAGCTGGTCAAGCGCTCGCGCCTGGTGCTCGTGTACAGTTCTTCGATCGGCCTGGAGGCCTCGATCCAGGGCACGCCGGTCCTTTGCGCTGGAAGGGCGCGCTACACGCAGGACCCGACGGTGATCCTGCCTGGCTCACGCGTGGACTACCTGGAGGCGTTGGACCATCTGCTGTCCACCGAGGACATCTCCTGGCCCGCAAGCTTCGTTCAAACGGCGCGCGCCTTTTTGTTCACGGAATTGTTCGAAGCCTCGCTGGATTTCTCCGACTTCCTTCGGCCCTATCCGGAGGCCCCTGGCATGGTGCTCCTGAGCGAATTTGAACCGAAACTGCTGGCGACACACCCGACGCTGGATGTCATCCAGCGCGGGGTGGACGCGCAGGCGCCATTCCTGCTCAACGTCCCGGCCGGCGCCGGTGAGCTGACCTGATGTCTGCCGCTTCCAGCACATCGTCTCCCCGCCGAGCGGCAAGGCTGGCGCTGTTGGCCTTCCTCGTCACTCAGGCTGGCGCTGGTCGCCTTGACGCTGCGCGATCCCACGCGGAGGCGTGCTGGTCGATTCGGCGGACTACATGCAGCTGGGGCAAAGCGTGCTCGAGACTGGACGCTATCAGGATCCGCAAGGGCCACCTGGCGGATCTCACCCGTCCCCCAGGCTACCCGGTCTTGCTGGCCGGCCTGGGCGCCATCGCCGGCGGCGCCACGTGGGCGGTGACGCTGGCCCAGCTCCTGCTTTCCGGGGCCGCCGCCCTGATGCTCCTTGGCATCGGTGAACGGCTCGGGCGGCCAACCCTTGGCTTGGTGTCGGCGTGGATCTTGGCGCTCAGCCCCAACCTGGCCCTGTGGTCGCTCACGGTCATGAGCGAGACGCTGTTCGCGGCCCTGCTTGCGCTGAGCGTCTACCTCTGGGTGCGTGCCTTGCAGGCGGGGCGCTTGCGGGACTACGCTTGGGTGGGGTTGGCCCTCGGCGGCGCCGCTCTGGTGCGCCCGATTGGCATGCTCCTGATTCCGGTATGGGCGGTGGTGACCTACTGGGTTCTGCGCCGCAGGGTGGCCTCCCACGAGGCGCTGGCAATGGAAACCATGCTCCTGGCTCTGGGGGGCCTGGTCATCTTGGGTTGGATGACGCGCAACCAAATCGTCCACGGCAGTTGGACCTTCACCAATGTCAGCGCCAGGACTGTGATCGGATTCGACCTGGCGGATGTGGTGGCGCGTGGGGAGGGGATCACCCGCAGCCAGGCAGCGGAGCAGCTCCGAGGTGGCGCCGTGGTCCAGCAAACGTTGTCCGTCGCCTCCGCCTACCCGGGCCCTTTCGTGCGCGCCCAAATCCTCGGCCTCGCCCGAACTGCGGCCGGCACGGATATCGGCACGTGGGGCAACGTGCTCGATTGGGACCGGTGGTCGGGGCTCGGATTGCTCACTGGCCTTCTTGGCCGCACCCCGGCCGGCGACTTCAGCCAGGCGCCCCAGACGGCTCAGGAAGGCATCGTCCGCTGGGAGCCTGCTGGTCTACAGCCTGGTGTTCAGCCTGGCGCTGATGCTATTCAGTCTGTTGGGTGTGCTGTGGGCATGGCGCGACCAGGCTGCTGTCCGCAGTGTCTTCGTCCTGGCCATCATCACTTCGGCGACATTGATTCTGGTGCCCATGGCCGCCGGTCAAGCCAGATTTCGAGTGCCGGCCGAGCCCTTCTTGGCGTTGATGGCCGGATATGGTTTGGTGGCTTTGGCAGCGCGTTGGCGACGCCGTTCCTCCTCTCTTTACAACGGATGGCCCTTCACCAGGGGCCGGCCCGGAATTGGCGGAGGCGCCAGATGCCTGATACCGCCTTGCCGAGCTGTTGTCTGATCGTGCGCGCCTACAACGAAGAGGAGCATATCGGCAAGCTGCTGGCGGGCGTCATGGAGCAGACGGTGCAGCCCGAGGAGATCGTGCTCGTGGATTCGGGTTCCACCGACGCCACCCTGGCGATCGCCTCCCGCTTCCCGACGACCGTGCTCTCGATCCAGCCCGAGGAATTCACCTTTGGGCGCTCGCTCAATGTTGGCTGCCGGCAAGCCACCGCCGATATCTTGGTCATCGTCAGCGCTCACGTCTTTCCCGTCTATCCCGACTGGCTTGAACGGCTGCTTTCGGCCTTCAAGGATCCCGAGATCGCCGTCGCCTACGGCCGCCAGCGCGGCGATGGGAACACTCGCTTCAGCGAACATCAGATCTTCGCCAAGCTCTATCCTCCGATCTCCAACCCGAGCCAAGAACATCCTTTCTGCAACAACGCCAATGCCGCCGTGCGACGTTCGCTTTGGGAGGAGCATCCCTATGACGAAGATCTCCCCGGACTGGAAGATCTGGAATGGGCGATGTGGGCGATCGGGCAGGGCAAGAAGGTGGCCTATGTGGCCGAAGCTGAGATCGTCCACCTGCACAATGAATCCTTCCGCCAGGTCTACAATCGCTACCGGCGGGAGGCGATTGGGCTCAAGCGCATCCGCCCGGACGAAACCTTTCGGCTGGTGGACTTCTTGCGGCTGATTGTGTCAAATGTGGTCAGCGACATGGCGCATGCCCTCATGGAACGGCGTTTGCTGAAGGTGATGGGAGAGATCATCTGGTTCCGTTTTGCTCAACTCTGGGGAACCTACCGCGGTTTCGCCCATCAGGGCGGCCTGAGCCGACAGCTGAAGCAGGCCTTCTACTACCCGCGCGGTTTGCATCGCGCGCAAGGCGCCATGCCGGAACGCAGCTTGCAGCCGATTGATTATGCTCAGGCGATGGAGCAGCACGGCCCTCGCAAAGGGCAGGATTGACGACCGATGACACGAATGGCAGCTTTGGTGCCGATGCGGCACCATTCCGAGCGTGTTCCCGAGAAGAACTTTCGCCCTCTCGCCGGCCGCCCCCTGTACAGCTACATTCTGGAGACGCTGCTGCAGGTGGAGGCCGTCGAAGCGGTGGTGGTGGACACCGACAGCCCGGTGATCAAGGCCGGCCTGGCGGCGGATTTCCCCAGTGTGATCGTCCTCGACCGGCCGGAGTCACTCCGAGCGCCTGACGTCCCCATGAACGATGTCATTCTGTGGGACATTCAACAGGTTCCGGCTGAGCACTACGTGCAGACTCACAGCACCAATCCCTTGCTCACGGCCGAGACCATAGCACGTGGATTGGATCAGTACTTCGATTCACTCGGACTCACACGATTCGCTCTTCAGCGTCACCCGCTGGCAAAAACGGTTGTGGACGCCGGAGGGGGAGCCCCTGAACCACGACCCGGGCGAACTCATTCAGACCCAGAATCTCCCGGCCATCATGGAGGAGAACTCCTGCTTGTATGTCTTCTCGCGCCAGGGCATGCTGGCCCGTCACAACCGCATCGGCGCTAGGCCGCTGCTCTTCGAAATTGGAGCCGACGAAGCCTGGGATATCGATGATCCGATAGATTTCCAGATCGTTGAGAATCTGCTCAGGTCGCGTTCGAACGATTTATGAGGAATGCGTGGCGCCCTCTATGATCAAATCGAGCCATCGCACAGGGCCATTTGGCGTTAGAATCCCTCATTCAGCCGGCAGGTGCGGCTGAGAAGGAGTGGGTATGGACTTCTCATACGGATTGCACGTGTTCATCGGCATTTTTGGCCAGGCTTGGGCCTCCGGGCTTGCCTCGCCCTATGCTTATCTCGATCCTGGTTCAGGGAGCTACTTGCTTCAACTCCTGATCGCCAGCGCCCTGGGCGGTCTGGTCGTGCTGCGCATGTACTGGTCGCGCGTGACGGCGTTTATCCGACGGATCTTCGGGAAGACACCGCCGGATGACGACGCCTGATTCAGGGGCACTCCCCAGCTCCTTCCGAGACCCGAGCGGGTTTCTCTTCCAGCGCAACGGTGGACTGTTCCGCCAGATCAATCGGTCCTTCCAGCCTGACTATGAGCAGTTGATGGGTTCTGGTCTCTACGACAGGCTTGTCGGGGACCGTATGCTCGTTTCCCACGAGGAGGTCGACGAGCCCCCACTCGATCCCTCCCAAGCCTATCGGGTCATCCGCCCGGAGCGGATTGGCTTCATATCGTATCCCTACGAGTGGTGTTTCAGTCAGCTCAAAGACGCCGCCTTGCTCACGCTCAAAGTCCAGAGAATCGCCCTGAAGCACGAGATGAGCCTCAAAGATGCCAGCGCCTACAATGTGCAATTCGCTGGCGGCCGCCCCGTTCTCATTGACAGCCTTTCCTTTGAACGACTCCCTGAGGGAAGGCCGTGGACGGCCTATCGTCAATTCTGCCAGCATTTTCTGGCACCCTTGCTGCTGATGAGCCGGGTGGACATACGGCTGCAGGGGCTGCTGCGTACCCATATCGACGGAATCCCCTTGGATCTGGCCAGCCGCCTGCTGCCGACTCGAACGTACCTGAGTCCGGGGACCCTGATCCATGTTCACCTTCACGCCCGTGCCCAATCCCGCTTCGCCGGCCAGGATGTGCGCCAGGCATCGGCCCAGCGCACGATGGGGGCAAACGCGCTCGTTGGGTTGGTCGACAGTCTTCAGGGGATGATTTCGAAGCTGACCTGGCGTCCGGAAGGCACCGCCTGGGGGGACTACTACACGTTTCACAACTACTCGGATGCGGCCATGCAAGCCAAACGTGATGCCGTGCGCTCGATGCTGGAGGAACTCACGGCCGGCGTCGGTGTGGGACCTGGGTGCCAACACGGGCGAGTTCAGCCGCATCGCCAGCGACATGGGCATCCCGACCCTGGCGTTCGACATCGACCCGGCCGCCGTGGAGCGCAGTTACCGGCAGGTGATCGAAGACGGCGAGACGCAGCTCCTCCCGCTTGTGATGGATTTCACAAACCCGAGCCCGTCACTGGGTTGGGCACATCAGGAACGCCAGTCGCTGGCCGAGAGAGGTCCGGCCGATCTGTTGATGGCCCTGGCGCTTGTCCACCACCTGGCTATCGGCAACAATCTCCCCTTGGAGCGGGTGGCGGCGTACCTGCAGCGGCTGGGGCGCCGCCTGATCATCGAGTTCGTCCCCAAGTCCGATTCTCAGGTCCAGCGGCTGCTCAGCAGCCGCGACGACATCTTCGACCACTATGATGAAGCTGGATTCGAAGCCGCCTTCGCCCCCTATTTTCGAACGCTGCGCAAGCAGGCGCTGGCGGAGTTCTGGGCGGAGCCTATATCTGATGGAAGCCCACGCATGAAACCAGGCACGCAGCAAAGACGCCGTTGGAAGGACGCATGCACCAGACAAGTCGTGATCGCCGGAGCGCGCCGATGACAGACCAGTTGTCCGTCCTTGTTTCGGCGCCATATATGCTGCCGGTGCTCGAGGAGTTCGAGCCAGTTTTCGAGGCAGCCGGCGTGGGCCTGATCCGAGCCGGGGTGAAGGAGCGGCTGTCTGAGCAGGAGCTGCTGCCCTATGCGGGCAAGGTCGACGGTGTGATCAGCGGCGATGACCGCTTCACCGCATCGGTCCTGGAAGCCTTTCAGCCCCGGCTCAAGGTGATCTCCAAGTGGGGCACCGGGATCGATTCCATCGACCAAGAAGCAGCCCGCGAGCTGGGAATCCAGGTCCGGAACACGCCGGATGCCTTTACCGACGCCGTAGCCGACAGCGTGATGGCCTATGCCCTCAGCTTTGCACGGGGGACGTCCTGGATGGATCAGGAACTCAAATCCGGGGGCTGGGACAAGCGCCCAGGACGGACCCTGAAGGAATCGACCCTGGGCGTGATCGGGGTTGGCCGCATCGGCCAGGCCGTATTGCGGCGGGCTGGAGGATTCGGGGCACGGCTGTTGGGCAATGACATTCGGGAGATCGCTCCGGCGACCGTTCAGTCGCTGGGGGTAACGATGGTCTCGCTCGAAGCGCTGCTTGCGGAATCGGACTTTGTCAGCCTGAACTGCGATCTCAACCCGACCTCGCGCCACCTGATCAACGCGGAAACGCTGGCCCTGATGCGCCCGGAGGCGGTACTTATCAACACCTCACGCGGCCCGGTGGTGGATGAAGAATCATTGGTAGACGGCACTCAAGAAGGGTCAGCTGGCGGGGGCGGGATTGGACGTTTTCGAGGAGGAGCCGCTGCCGTTGGACAGCCCGCTGCGTCGCATGGACAATGTGCTGCTGGCGCCGCACAACGCCAACAGCAGCCCTGAGGCATGGGCACGAGTGCACCGCAGCACCATTGACAATCTTTTTGATGCCCTGCAGCTCCCGCCGGTGTCGTGGGATGACTATCCAAACCTTTGATCCGCGAAGGGTCCGAAACCAGGCTTGAGAAGCGAGGTAAACCGATGAAGTCGACAGCACTGATCACGGGAGCGGCCGGGGGGATCGGCCGGGCGACGGCCAAGGTCTTCATCGATGCCGGTTGGGACGTCATCGCCGTGGACCGAAATCCTTCTGAGCCGATCGCCGGGGCAGCTCGCTTCGAACAGGTGGATATTTCCCAACCCGACGCGATCTCGGAACTCTTCTCAGGATTGGAAAGCGATGGCCTCCAGCTCGAAGCCTTGGTCAACAATGCCGCCATCCAGATTTGCAAGCCGCTGATCGAAACGCGGGTCGAAGAGTGGGATGCGGTGCTGAATGCCAATCTGCGCTCGATCTTCCTCACGGCGAAGGCGGCCTATCCGCTGCTCAAGCCAGCCAAGGGGGCGATTGTCAACATCAGCTCGGTCCACGCCCTGGCGACATCCAATGACATCGCCTCGTACGCCGCCAGCAAAGGCGGCATCTTGGCGCTGACCCGGGCGATGGCGTTGGAGTTCTCGCATGACGGGATACGCGTGAATGCCGTGCTGCCCGGTGCGGTCGATACGCCCATGCTGCGCGATGGCCTTCAGCGAGATCAGGCCGGCGAGGGCTCGGTGGACCAGCGCCTGGCAGCCTTGGCGGTGCGCACGGCCCTGGGCCGCGTGGGGCAGCCGGAGGAAATCGGGCGCGCCATCCTGTTCCTGGCGGACCCAACCCAATCCTCGTTCATCACGGGCCAGGCATTGGTGGTGGATGGCGGCGCCACGGCAAGATTGAGCACGGAATAACCCGCGGCTCACCTGATGCCTGGCTGCAACCCCGGCTCCAGCCGATCCTGAGACAAGGTCCACATGTTGGCACTCCTTCCCATTCTGGCTCTCATCAGCCTTTTCGTCAGCCTGCGTTTGGGCTGGCCTTCGGCGGACGGGCGGCGCGATCTGCTGCGGGCCGCCCTGCTTTGGGGCGCCATCGCCCTTTGGCTCACCCAATTTCTCAGCTGGTTTTCGCTTGTCAACGCGTGGGGATTGGGGCTGGGATGGTCGTTCGTCGGCCTGGCGCCCCTTGTTGCTTCGCGCGCCTGGCGGCGCTCACGTTGGACCGGCCTTGGGCTTCATCTGCCGTCCGATTGGGGTGGGTTTGATTGGGCGGCTTCCGCATCGATTGCCATCATCATGCTTGGCACGGCCATCGTGGCCCGCTGGGCGCCGCCCCAAACCTGGGACACGCTGAACTACCACATGGCGCGCGTCGCCCACTGGGCGCAAATGGCGTCGGTGCGACCCTACGCCACCGGCATTGAGATCCAGAACAGCATGCCGCCCGGAGCGGAGATGCTCTTCCTCCAGCCCTATGTCCTTGCGTCTGGTGATACCTGGGTCAACTTCGTCGATTGGACCGCGGCCTGGATCGCCGTGTTGGGTGTGAGCTTGCTCGCCAAGCAGCTGGGCGCGGGTCGCCGGGGCCAGCTCCTGGCGGCCGTCTTCATGGCGGCGACGCCAATGACCATCGTCCAGGCCAGCAGCACCATGACCGATATTGTGCTTGCGGTATGGCTTCTCGGAGTGACCGCTGAGCTGCTGGCCGTCGGCAGGCGAGGGGGATGACGCGCCGGTGCCCTTCTTGTTCATGGCGATAGGGGCCGGGCTGGCGATCGTCACCAAACCGACCGCTTTTGCCTACCTGCTGCCGCTGGCAGTGTGGGCAGTCGTTTCCCTGCTCCGCCGCACGCCCCCTCGGCCGCCAACTGGCTGTGGCGGCTTTAGGCGTCATCGTTGTGCTCTCCATCAACGCGGGCTACTTCTCCGGCAACTTCCGCCTGTACGGAAACCCCGTCGCGCCCGCCAACCGGATCAGTGAGCATGCCAGCCCTTGGTTGGGGGGGCGGGCATGGGTATCCAACCTTCTTCGGAACACCACCTACCAGCTGGCCACGCCGTCGCCGTACGTCAACAAAGCCATCGCCCTTTCCGTGATCACGGTGCACGACTGGATGGGCCTCGATCCCAGCGATCAGCGCACCACCGCCGCCGGGCGCTACAAAGTGAGTTTGCCCACGACCCATGAGGACCTGGCCCAGAATCCGCTCCAGATGCTTTTGCTGCTGGTGGCGGGCGCATTGGTCATCTTTGGCTGGCGTCGCACCCAGCGAGACCTGGTGGGCTATACGTTGGTTGTGATGGGAACATTCTTGGGGTTCAGCCTGTTGTACAAGTGGCAGGTCTTCGGCAGCCGGTATCTGCTGCCCTTCTTCGCCCTGGCTGCCCCCATCGTCGGCGTCTTGGCCGAGCGGATTCTCGGTCGCAGGGGCCTTCTCGGCCTGGCGATGATCCTGGCCCTGAGCTGCCTGCCGTGGCTGCTGGGGATCACGACCCGGCCGCTTGTCGCCCGAGACACGGCAGGAGGCGTTTCGAGTATCCTCTCCGCCAGCAGAACCGACCTGTACTTTGCCAATGGACCCTACCTTGAAAAGCCGTACACCGAGATGGCTGACCAGGTGAAGGCGGCCGGCTGCCAGCGGGTGGGATTGATGCTTTCTGGGGCCCAGGCCGAATACCCACTTTGGCCGCTCCTGGGGGCACCCGACGCCGCGCTGGATATAGAATGGATCGTGGCTGGAACGCCGTCGGCGGCACTGGAGGAGCCTGGATTCGTGCCGTGTGCCGTGATCCGCGAGGCGGATGGTGAGTTCCCCAAATCCTGGATGGGCTGCCGTTGGTGTACCGCTACGGTGCCTTTGGCCTGTACCTGGATCGGACCGGACAAGGTTAACCAGTTGTGACCGCATCAGAATCAGCCACGAATATGAGCAGGCAGCGATGGCCAGTCTGGCTGCCTGTCGTGTTGGCGGTGCTGGGTGTCGCGGTTGTGCTGATTCAGACACGCTACGGACCGGGGGCATCCGGGGACTCATCTTCCTACCTGATGGGTGCCCAAAACCTGATGGCCGGCCATGGTTTCTACAGGTTCTCGGGCGGCTACGAATCTCAAGCCGATCACCGGATTCCCGCCGGGATTCTCCGTCTTCCTGGCTGGATTTGGCTTTCTGTTTCAAGATCTCTATACCGCCTCTCGCATCTTGAACGCCGTCCTGATGGGAATCAACCTTATCTTGACGGCTTGGCTGATCCATCGCTATACGGGGTCTTGGCTGGCGGCGTCGCTTGGCGAAGCGTTGATCCTGCTTTCCACCACCCAGGTCAATCTCCACGCTTGGGTGATGTCGGAGCCGCTCTACATCACCGCCAGCCTGGTCTTCTTCGTCTGCCTGACCGTCTACCTGGAGGGCCGTTCCCTTGTCGTGCTTGGCTCTGGGAGGCGCGGCTGCTGCGATTGGCATCCTCACACGCTATGCCGGCCTCTCGATGGTCGCCGCGGGAGGCTTGGCCGTAGCTGGTGTTTGGGGGGCTATCGCTTGGAAAGCGCATCAGAGACGCTGCGCTGTTTGGCGTCATCAGCCTGGCGCCTTTTCTGCTCTGGACCCAGCGCAATGCCGCCCTGGCTGGAACGCGGGTGGATCGACAACTGGCATTTCATGCCATCGATTCAGAACTTGTCCGACTGTTTATGGCCGACATCAGCTCGTGGTTTGTTCCCCATGAAGTTCCGCTGCCGACGGTGGTCCGGGCCGCCCTGGCCTTTGGGATCGCCGTCGGAAGCCTGGGGCTATTCGTCTGGGTTGCTGGCCGCAGGTGGGCTGTCTGGCGCCGAGAACGCCAATCCGTGGCGATCACCCGGCCCGGACTGGCGGGTTCCTTGCCATGGACATTGATCTTCTATTTGGGCTGCCTACGCGGCGGTCTTGGTGGCCAACTCGTTGCTGCTCGATGCGAGCACCACGGCCACCGCGCCGCCGCGCTACCTGGCGCCGGCCTATGTGGCAGCGGTTGTCCTCAGCGTGTGTGCTGTATTTGATCTCCTGGCGAGCTCGGGGTGGCGACGAATTGCGGTGTCCGCTGTCGGGGTCTATCTCGTGATTCTGCTCGGATACAACATCTGGGACCTGTCCGGTCTTATGGCCGATCCCTTGCCGCACCTGGGCTATACTGCCCGGCGGGTGACTTGGGCGCCCACAGTGACAGCCATCGATGACTATGAAGAGCGTGGGCCGGTTGTATCCAATAACCCGGAGATGGTCTATATTCTGACCGGGAAGCCGGCCTACGTGCGACCAATCTCCTATGATCAATACCAGGAACAACCCCGGGATGACTATCGACAGCAGCTCGAGTTCACTAAGGGAGTCTTGGATCACGGATCTGTGTTTGTCGTTTTTGACCAACCCGAAGCCGACGATACCCGCCTTATCGAGTTCGCGGGTTTGGTCCAGATTGACAGGACGCCCAATGCGCGCTTCTACGCGCTTGCGGGAGGGCCATAGGCACGCATTCGGGCGGGACGTGTCCCAAGGCGGTGTAGGAAGGAAATTGATGGCCAACACGAATCCCACCCCCAGCAAGCCTTCGGGATCAGCCGACCCCGTGCGGATCGGGCTTTCCGTGGTCCTGCCCGTGTTCGAAGAAGCCGAATACATCGGCGGACTCATCGACGATCTGGTGGGGTATTTGGAAGGCCAGGGCGAGTCATTCGAGATCGTCGCCGTAGACGACGGCTCATCGGATGGAACCCTTCAGGCCCTGAAGGCGGCTGCCGTTCGACATCGACAGCTGAGTGTCGTGCGCCATCTGGTGAATCGAGGCAACGGCGCATCGCTGCGCACCGGCATCCGAGCGGCGCGTGGGGAGATCGTCGTGACCATGGATGCCGATGGTCAGCATCGTCCGGAGCACCTGCCCAACCTTCTGGCGCTTATCCCGCCGAATGATCTGGTGATCGGGGCGCGGACGCTGGGCTATCGCGGCCCGATTGCCCGGTCGTGGGCCAACCGTTTCTACAATGCTTTTTCCAGTTGGCTGGTGTCGAGACGCATCGAAGACTTGACATCTGGGCTGCGCGCCATGCGCCGCGACGCCGTGCTGCACTTCCTGCCGCTGTTCCCAGAGGGCTTTTCGGCGCCCACGACCACGACGCTGGCTTTCTTGAAGGCTGGGTACAACGTCGCCTTCGTCCCTATCGATGTCCAGCCTCGCCAATCGGGGAAGAGCAAGATTCAGCCGTTTCAGGATGGCGCCCGGTTCGTGCGCGTCATCTTGCGCATGATTATGCTCTACGATCCGCTGCGAATTTTCCTGCCGACCGGAGCGGTTCTGGCCGGTTTGGGGATCCTGGCGTGGGCGGCGGGCTTGTGGGCCGCTGGCAGGTTGGTGGTCCCCAACTCGACGATCTTCCTGTTTTCGGCGGCCCTGATGACATGGCTGCTGGGGCTGGTTTCCGACCAGATCGCCGGCACCAAGATTCACTACCAGGGTGACGAGTCTCTCCTCTTCCTCGACACATCTTCCACCTCAGATGAAGACTAGATTCTCCCCTTTCCTCCGATTTCGACATGGCTAGCCCAACGACAGCAGCTTCGAATCGGCGCCAGGTTCCGGCATGGGGCGGCAGCGCTTTGGTGCTGGGCTGGTTTGCCGGGCTGACGATCCTCTTCACGTGGCCCCTCAGCCTGCACGCTGCCGGCTATGTCGTTGACCGGTTTGGCGACAACATGCAGTTCGTGTGGTTGATCGGCTGGTTCCAGAAGGCGATCTTCCAGCTCCACCGACTGCCCCTGGATGTGCCTCAGCTCAACTATCCGCAAGGTTGGAACCTGGCCCGGACGGAGATCACACCGATCCAGATCCTGATGGGCCTGCCGTTTAGCATGATTTCAGGGCCGGTTCTGGGCTACAACCTGGTGATCATGGGCACGTTCCTGCTTTCGGGGCTGACAGCGTACTTCTGGGTGAAGCGCGTGACGGGTGATGTGTGGGCCGCCTTGATCGCAGGCACGCTGTTCGGCTTCCTGCCCTTCCGTGTGGCGCATTTCCGAGCCGGCCATCTCAACGTGGCTGGGACGATGTGGTTCCCGCTGTACTTCATGGGAATCATCAGCCTCCTGGCGGAGAAGCCCAAGCTGCGCTGGGCGGCGCCGTTGACGGGCATCTCGTTGGGATTGGTGAGCATGACCTCGCAGTACACGTTCTACATGACCGTGGTGGTCACGCTCTTCGTCGCCGGCGCCTACCTGTTGATCTGGGACAGGAACCGGCTGAGACAGACAGAGTTCTGGCGGAGGGTCGGGGTGGCCGTGCTGTGGTCCCTGCCTCTTGTGGCTATCGGCGAGTACCCCTTCTTGAGTCTGGTGGCCGGCAGCAAGCTGCCCGATCGGTCGATTGCGGATGTGGTCAACGGATCCGCCAGCCTGACGGACTTCTTCCTCCCCTCGACGGATCATTTCCTTCTCGGTGCGTGGGTGGCCGATCATTTCGCCCGCGACCATTGGATCGAAGGCAGTCTGTACATGGGGGCCGTCGGTCTGCCGCTGGCCGTGTGGGGGACGATACGGGGGTTCAGGTCATCATCGCACAAGCGGATAACCCTGCTGCTCGTATTGACCTTCGCTGTCGCTTTCACACTCACCTTGGGAACGCACCTGTTTTGGAACGAGTCGATGGTACACGTAGCCATCCCCGGGCCGCTGCAGGGCCTGCTCGGGCGAAGCGTGACCTCGATCCCCATGCCGGGGTATCTGATGTTCAAAGTCTTTCCTTTCTATGCCAAGATGCGTACATTCAAACGGACGGGGATCCTGGCGTTGTTGGCCGTTTGCGCCCTGGCGGGATTGGGGGCGCACGACCTTCTGGGCCGGGTCGAACGCCGATGGCGGGTGGGGTTGGCCATCGGCCTGCTGGGCTTAATCGTGCTCGATTTCTATCCCGGGCCCTTTGCATTGGTGAGGGTTCAGCCACGGCCGGTGGATGTGTGGTTGGCCTCCCAGCCTGGTGAGGGCGCCGTGGCCGTCTTCCCGTTCGATCGCGAGGAAGATCAGATTCTGGTCTACTACAGCCTCATCAACAACAAGCCGTTTGTGGGGGGGTTCTTCAACGCCTACCCGCCCAGCCAATATCTGCGCATTCGGCCGGTGATGGAAGGCTTCCCGGACGAGGCCAGCCTGAGTGAGTTGAAGGCGTTGGAGGTACGCTATGTCTTGGTCGACATGACCGCTATCTCGCCATCTGCGTTGGCTGCTATTGACAAGACCTCGCTGCATCATGGTTTTGTCGGCCAATTTGGAGACATGATTGTGTATAGGCTTCCCAAGGATGAGGAAGACTAGCATCTCGAGATACGTGTTTCCAGTCCAGAGGAGGCTTTGAATCGATGGCAGGCGTGCCAAACTCGAATCCCGACATGACAGAAAGCAAGTTGGACAAGGTGGCCGATCTGGGGTCCTGGTTACTAGGCTCGATTCTGGACGTGTCCTGTGTCTATGCCGAAGGGGGATGGAAGCTTTGGACCCAACGGGCTTGGATATTGCTCTTGCTTGTTGTAGGTAGCTTTTTGTGGGCATACATTTTGAATTGGGGGCATATCAATTTCCTTTACCACGATTGGGCAGAAGGCATCGGGCACCGGATTGCATTTCTTCAGAATGCAGTCCGAACGGGGCAGCTTCCGCTCCATATGCCGGGTGCGTTTGCCCTGCGAAATGTCACTGACCGCTACCTCTCAATTGCCGATACAATCTTCTCTCCTCAGGTGCTTGCCCTGAAGTTTCTGAACCCCGGGGATTTCGTAGTCTTCAACACGATCTTGTTGTATGCCTCGGGTGTCGTGGGTATGGCAAAGATCGCTAATCGACATCGGATCTCTCCGGTTCCACTGACGGCCATGTTCCTGGTATTCGCTTTCAATGGACGGATCACTGATCTGATCGTCGTGGGCGATGTTCACTGGGTTGGGTATTTCCTTCTTCCCTGGCTCGTCTATTATCTTATGGAAGCCGTCGAATCGCCTGGCGGCTGGCGTTGGACCCTGAAGGTCTCTCTGCTGCTGTTCACGGTGTTTCTCCAGGGCTCATTTCATCTGTATCTGATCTCTCTGATATTCATGGGGATTTTGGCTTTGAACTCGCCGAGATCTGTTCTTCCCCCTTGTACGAACGGGGATCTCGGCACTATTGGTGAGCATGGTACGCATCCTGCCCCCTGCCATTGTCGCAGGCAGTTTCGATGTGGAGTTCTTATCGGGATTCGATTCTGGACTTCAAATGGTGACTTCACTGGTTGATCTCAAGCTGCCAATTCGAAGCGAGGTGTTCCGAAACACTCCCGTCAATCCCCTTGGCTGGTGGGAGATAGATCACTTTGTGGGCCTAGTTGGTCTATTGTTCCTGGCAATCTTTGGGGTCGGACTGTGGATCCGGGCAAACAGCAGAACCCAAACTACCTTGAGATGATGGTGCCCGTGATCGTGATGGTTGTCTTCTCTGTAGGTCGTCTTTTCAAACCCATCAGCGCTCTTGCCATTCCGATGATATCGTCGCAGCGCGTGTCCACCCGTTTCTTCATCTTGGCATTGGTCGTACTTACGATTTTGGCCGCGATCCAGCTGCAGCGGTTCCTGGACGAGCACAAGGATTCGGTGCCGTTTCGCATATCAATGATTGGGATGCTCGCCATCTTGGTCAACGACATCTGGCAGCACGAGAAGCTGTGGCGCGTGGCGCACCTCCCGGATATGTTCAACGCGCGGGATGTCAATCTGAGTCTCGCATATGTCGCCAATCACCCTGATCCCCTCTACACCGCAGCTCTCATTGCCGGCGCGCTTGTCACGGTGCTGAGCTTGGGTTTCCTGGGTTGGATGGCGTATCGCGAGCGAAAGACAGCCACTTTCCAGATCAAGGGAAATGTGACTTGAAACTGAATTCTGGCGTGGCTACGCACTGGCAGTAGACCGTTCCATCGTTGCCGGTGAAAACAGGGGTCAATCCTGACGTCAGATCGCTTGGTGTTACATCTTTGGCGGTACCTGGGGCAGTCTTGAGCTGCTCTTTCACTGTGTCAAACAGCACCAAGGCGGCTGTTCCTTCCCGGTAAGCTTCCTCAGCTTCCGAAGCTCCTGAACCGAATGGTACCGAGAACAGGGCCCGGGTCACCTCCCTTCAGGCCCGGAATCTCATACGCTGAACGATCAGTGTAGAGCAGAATTGCCGCCGTCTCGTTGCTCACTAACGTGAGGTTCAAGGGAAGCTCCTCGACGGCTTGCAGAGTTTCAGAGTGACGCCAGGCGCGTGACGTATAGCCTAGCCCTGTACGGTGCAATCCGATGACGATATCCTGGCTGATGATGGACCAACCGGCCAGACTCGCCAAAATGGTTGCTGCCAGCAGTATGTTGAGAAGGCGAGTTCGCGGGATGGCGTGCCGAAGGATGTCAACTGTGCCGAAAGCAAGGAGGAATCCTCCCGGGAGCAGCGGGAGCAATGTGCGTGCATCGACATCCGGGGTTGGGGATGTGACCAGGTACGCCGCGCCAAAGAAGCCAAGGTAGCTGAGCAGGAACAGGCCGAACAGGGCCGTCGGGCGCCATTCTATGACGGGACGGCTTGCTCCCTCCATCCTTCGCCGTGCGCGGAAGGCGGAGATAATTGCCCAGGCCAAGCCAAGAAGGAGGAGCGTTGCCAGGACCCCTGCCAAGAGGCGAGTGAGCGCCGTCGTGATGAGCTGGTTAGGGATCACATTCGGCGGCACCGGTTTCCAATTCCAGATGGCATCGAAACCACGCTTTGTGAAATTCGTCACAAGCGATGGAAGGTCGAAGCTCGTCTTGACGCCACGCGGGTTGCGTGCTCCCAGGACGAAACGTGTCCAAACCACGAATGCCAGAGTTGGGGTAAGGCTAATGACCAAGTAGATTAGGCTCTCCCGAATCTTGCGACGCCAATCGCCATCGATCAGGAGCCACATGCTGGCCACACAAGCGATGATCGCGGCGGCTCCAGGGTAGCGTGTGAACAGCGCACCAGCGCCCGCCGAAGCCGAAAGGATAAGCTGACTGCGATTCTGAGTAAGAAGAAATCCCGCCATCAATAGCAGGCAAGTTGTGATGCAGAAGAGAAACAATGGTTCGGACATGGCGGACAGATAGGCCAAAAGGAGTGCAGGGTGGACCAACAGGACGGTGGTGAGACCAAGGGCCAGCCAGGTCGATCGCGTCAAGCGCCAGAATCCCCATCCGCTGGTGAAAAGAAAGCCGCCGAACAGAGCGATATCTATCCAGCGCGCGGCAGTGACGAGGTTCATTCCGGTCGTGCCTAATCCGGCGAGTACCCAGGGGTAGAGAGGTGGGTGGGTGACCAGCAAGATGAAATCGCCTGATGCTCGGTAGATGCCCAGGCCCCGACCCAAGAGCATGTTGCGGGCATTCACGATGTAGCCCACGCCGTCGCTGAAGGCCCAGGGTCCCCAGAACGTGCCGTACCAAACAAAGAAGCTGCCGATTAGTGCGAGAATGGCGAGCAACAAGGTGATGATCCAGCGCAATGGCCGATCACTTGAGAGAGAGCTGCTCTGAGCTTGTGACTCGGCTTGCACGTACGGTGACTCCCTTTCATGTCTCCAGGAGACAGGCACTTGCTCAGGTTCCCGTGAGAGCGTGTTTGGTCCGGTTTCAACGGACGCGCCGATTGTAGTACGACATCTATAGGACGCGGGCGTCATGGATAGGAGGATCGTGCCTGCAACAAGGGCGGAGGGACTTCAGCTGAACGGCGGTTGATAGTCTACAATGGTGCCGTCTTCGCTGTAGAGGCAAGCAGGAGCACATATGGCACGCATCGGGATGAATCCCTCCAGGACCAAGACA